>OY760660.1:0-1948504 GCA_963663995.1 Erysipelotrichaceae bacterium
TATTCGTCATGAGCTAAACCACTACCCGAACACTAGTGATTATAGCTCAACCCAAGTCGTTTTGCCACTTGATTGTGGAATTTTAATTGAAACAAATGATCCAGTGATGAGTTTTAATCAAATCATGGATGAAATTAATCTTAAAGTGTTCGTTAAGAGATATACAAAAGGTCGCCATGATTATGAAGAGATCACATTGATTAAGCTTTTATTGTTTGCTTATATGAATCAGATAACGAGTCTAAGAAAGATTGAATCAGCCTGTAAAACAGATATTCGATTTATCTGGTTATCAAAAGGGATACGCCCGAGTCATATGACTTTTTATCGCTTGATGAAGGAAAGACTTAAAGGGCGATTTGAAGATTTGTTTTATGAAATTAATAAAGTGCTTATTCGTAAAGATCACATAGATACCAGTGTTCTCTATATCGATGGAACGAAGTTTGAAGCGAATGCGACGAAGAATAGTTTTGTTTGGAAGAAAGCAGTGTTGAAGAACCAAAAGAAGTTATTTGAAAAGATTAGTGCTTTTTATAAAACTTATTCATTAGAAACAAAGTCTAGTTATCACGCTGATGATTTAAGTGAATTCAAGATGGCTTTATACAATGACTGTTTACTTAAAAAGATTGAGTTTGTCAGTGGTAAAGGACATCCTAAACATCCTTTACAAAAAGCTTATGAAACAATTAGAGATTATCAAAACAAGTTAATCGAATATGAGATTCATCTACAAATCTGTGGAGATCGAAACAGTTACTCTAAAACTGATCATGATGCGACCTTTATGCATATGAAAGAAGACTATTATATGCGAACAGGCATCTTTAAACCTGGCTATAATGTGCAGCTAGGGGTCAGTGATGAATATATCATGATGGCTAAAACTTATCCTAACCCAACAGACACGAAAACCTTTATCCCTTTTCTAGAAGCGTATAAGAAAGCTTATGGTCATTATCCTAAGACACCCGTCGCAGATGCAGGCTATGGAAGTTATGATAATTATCTCTATTGTGTGACACGCGGTATGGAACTCTTTCAAAAATATAGTCTTTATGAACAGGAAAAACATGGAGTTAAGAAGAAACAAAAATTTCAATCTAAATCCATGAGACAAGAAGATGGATCCTTTATCTGTCCTGAAGGGAAATCCTTTAACTACGTCGATTCTCATTTAGATGAAAAAGGTTTATATCCTAAATTGATTCATCATTATCAGTGTATTGATTGTACAGACTGTCCTTTAGCTAAAGACTGTAAGAAAAGTGAAGCTAATCGACAGTTGAGTATTAATCCTGTTCTCTTAGAACTACAGTCCATCGCTAAAGAAAACTTAGATAGTGAGCGAGGGATACAATTAAGAATGAATCGATCTGCACAATCAGAATCAACCTTTGGAATCCTTAAATATAACTGGGGAAAACAAAGATTTACACGTCGTGGTAAAGAAAATGTGGATAACGAGTTATATTGCCTCTGTATTGGCTATAACTTAATGAAATATCATTCAAGAAAACTAAGACATAAACTCAATTAAATAGTTATAAAACCTTAAAAGTTCTTTTTAAGTCGTCTAGTTTTCTAAATTTAATCCAAAAAAATATCAAAACCATCAGATTAAACAAAAAAAGAAGCTGTAACGCCTCTAGTTTCGTTTTCATCCATACCATGGATATTCACTATTCTATTTCGTTACAGCCTCTTTTTTGTGATTTATTCAATATTTATTCTTGTCTTAGGGTAAAGACATATATGCTTGGATCTCTGAATAATCGCGCTTGATATTCAACCGTAGATATCCCATTACTAATTAACATATCAATACCATTAACCGTATGAGTACCAGAGATATAGTTTCCATCTGCTCTTGAATAACTTGCTTTTAAGAATGGTAAGTTAAGCTGACCACCATGTGTTTTTGCGGCAAGAATATAATCAACTTCTTGATTTCTAAAATTTGTAATCCATTCAGGATCATACATGAAACACAGTGTATACACATTAGTATCCAAACTTTCTAAACTTGTTTCTAATCCATGGTAGCCGAATATTTGAATACCTAAGCTTGAATCATTACGAATTAAGACAGCCTTATTTTCAAGAATCTCAATATTGTGCTTTAAATATACTGTCTCAATTAGATCACTATGATAAGCATCATCTTGTCCTAAGACAGCAAAGAAACCAAGTTTAGGATTAAGTTTATTGAGTTGATCATCCAAAAATGCAATTTGTTCATCACTTACACCTGCATGAGATGCATCGACAAAGTCACCACCAAATAGGAGAATGTCAGCTTCTTCATTTTCAATCGCATCAAAGACTTCAGCAATGAAAGCATTATTATCATTAGCAAATAAATGTAAATCAGAAAAGTAAATAATCTTAATTCCATCTAAACTCTTTGGAATTTTTGAATCAGTTAGATCGATTCTTTTAATTGCTAATCTTGTTAGAGAAAGATTACTGGCATCGTTATATAAAGCTAAACCACTAATGAGTGGAATGAAGATTAATAAGAGAATAATTAATAAAGATTTTTTCATCTTCACTATTATACTTTAAAGCTTTAAGATTTAAGTACTATAACAGTAACTGAGGTATAAGATAATGAAAAAAATGTTTGCGATTTTGTTAATACTAGCTGGTTCTTTGGCACTTGTAGATAATTTAAATATTCTACCAATCAATCATTTAATTGATTACTTATGGCCAAGCTTCCTAATTCTATTGGGTTTATCTGGTTTAGCAGGCAAGAATAAAAATACTTTACTCTCTGTCATTTTGATTTTAGTTGGATCCATTTTCTTAGCGAAACAATTTGGTTATCTCTTACATATCGATGTTTCCGATTTACTCTTTCCAGTCATATTAATTATTGTTGGTTTAGCACTATTAACAAATAAGAGTCAACATCGAGAATATAAAGAAGAGTATGAAAACAAAGCAAATTATACGGAATATAAGAATCGTTCTGAATACAAGACTTTCCATGAATCAAATCAACGTGAGTATAATGCAATCTTAAGTGGCCGAAATGAGAGAATTGTAAATAAATCATTTAAGCAAGTCACTGTCAATGCGATTTTGGGGCATGCAGAAATCGATTTTAGAGATATCGAACTTCAAGATGAGATTGCCTATATTGATGTGAACTGTATTATGGCTGGCTGTGATTTAATCCTACCTAGAGGTTATCGATATATTATCAGTGGTACACCAATATTGGGGTCATGCGATAATTTTATTGAAAATGATGCAAATGCGTCAAAAACAATAGAAATACGTTATGCAGTTGTCTTAGGTGGTATAGATCTTAAACATTAAAAAGAACGCACTAGGCGTTCTTTGTTTTGACTTGGGCTTCTTTAGAATTCAAAATAACTGGAATAACTAAAGGGTTACGTCTTGTTTTTTGATAAAGGAAAGGTTCAAGAGATCCACGAATTGTATTCTTTAATTCTCCAAAGGTGGTTTTTTGAGCCATCTTTTTCTTTAAAGCTTCATAGACAATTATTTCAGCTTCCTTAAGTAAGGTTTGGTTTTCTTTAATAAAGACAAAACCTCTTGAAACAATATTAGGTTTAACTAAAATCTTGTTTGCGCGAGAATCAATCGATACAACGACTGAAACCATTCCATTATCAGATAAAATCTTACGATCTTTAATAACGGATGTGCTTAAACCAGAAGCATCGTTGCCATCAACATAAATATCATCCGTCTGAATTCGATAATCTGATAGGAAGACTTCACCATTTCGAATAACGACTGGATCACCATTAGCAACAATGAAGATATTTTCTTCAGGGATACCAACTTCATGACCTGTCTTGGCATGTGTTTTCAACATCTTATATTCTCCATGCATAGGCATAAAGAATTTAGGTTTAATCAGTTGCAACATCAGTTTTTGTTCTTCCTGTGATGCATGTCCGGTTGTGTGTAAGTCTGATAGAGCAGTGTTGGTTAAAACATTTGCCCCAGCTCTAAAGAGTTGATTGACGACTCCATTAACAGATTGTGCATTACCAGGAATAGGAGATGATGAGAAGATAACAGTATCACCAGGATGTACATTAATGAATTTATGGGTACCATTCGCAATTCTTGATAAAGCGGCTAAAGGTTCACCTTGTGAGCCTGTCGCTATAATTAATAATTTATTAGCAGGTACTGTATTTAATTTATTGGCTTCAACAAAGTCATCCGTTTTAAATTTTAAATGACCATACTCTAAACCAATTTTGACAACGTTTTCCATAGAACGGCCAATAACACAAACTTTTCGACCATTCGCAACAGCTGCTTCAATAATTTGTTTTACACGATATAGATTAGAGGCAAAGGTTGCGACAATCATACGACCATGTGTTTTACGGGTGATTTCCATAATTGAATCTGCCACTTTTTTCTCAGAAATTGAGAAACCAGTAACTGATGAATTGGTGGAATCACTTAAAAGTAAAGTGACACCTGTTTGACCAATATAAGCCATTTTTTGATAGTCAGCATTAGCTCCAACAGGTGTTAAGTCAAATTTGAAGTCACCGGTATGAACTACACGCCCATTTGGAGTGTTGATTAGAACCCCTAAACTATCAGGAATTGAGTGAGTTGTTTCAAAAAATCCAATTCTGAAATGTTCAGTTTGAACACTTGAATTATCATCAATAATTTCGATACGAGGGACATCTCTTAAACGTCTTTCTTCAACTTTTTTACGAATCAAAGCCGCCGCAAAAGTTGGCGCATAAATCTTTGGTACACGTACTTTTTTAATTAAGAAAGGAATACCACCAATATGGTCTTCATGGCCATGGGTAATGATTAAAGCTTTAATTTTATGTTGATTACGTTGAAGGTAAGAATAGTCATTAATGACATAATCCACTCCTAGTAAAAATTCTTCTGGGAAACGAACACCGCAATCGATGATAATTATTTCATCAAGGTGTTCTAAACAATACATGTTTTTACCAACTTCACCTAATCCGCCTAAGGCGTAGACTAAGGTATCAGTAGCACGATTATATGTTTTTTGTTCAATCAGGGCAATGTCTTCGTTATACATTTTCGACTTCTTCACTTTCTCCTAAAATAATGGCATTTTCTTTTTTCAACCAAGGGTTCTCTACATTAATATGATCATAGAATAAAACACCTTTTAAATGGTCTAATTCATGTTGTAATACAACGGATATAAATCCACTTACTCTAAAATCAACTTCTTCTTCTTTTAGAATGTCATAGGCTTTTACACGAATGCGTGCCGGTCTAAAAACATAACCTTCGTGAACATCTTCAATGGATAAACAGCCTTCACCCGTTGAAAGAGCAGCTTCTTGAACGGAGTGAGAAACAATCTTTGGATTAGCGAGTAAATACTCATGCCAATTGTCTTCTTCATCCTCAGCCATGACACAAATGATTTGCTTAAGTTCACCAATTTGTGGGGCAGCTATTCCAACAGCTGGTTTTAAATTATATTCTTCTGCCTTATCATCATCGCGTGAATCATGGACATATCTAAGCATTCTTTTCGCAAGTGCTAAATCTTTTTGGGTGAGTGGGATTTTAATGGGTTCTGCTTTTTTTCTTAATACATCAGCAGGATCTTTAATAATGGTATCGTAAGTAATTCTATTCATATTTCCTCTTTAAAAAAGTTTGAGTTCAAAGTCAAAAGGTTTTTTTGGCTATGAATGATTTGTTTTTGCCACAAATAATAACTGCGCTAAGTATAAACTACTTTAAATCAATTGTACATTAATTTACATTTTTGTAACACGTCATTTTAAACGCAATAAGTTATTGCGTTTACCTAGAAAAAGAAAATTATAATAAAAATACGTTAAGATCTTGAGGATTTGAAAAGAAAGGAGTTGTTTTCTTATGGGAAAACATTTAACCACACGAGATCGAGTTATCATTCATTATCAGATTGAACACAATCGTGATACAAGTCTTAAATCATTAGCCTTTGATTTGAAGTGTAGTGAATCTACTGTGTATAGAGAGTTAAAATGAAACGGGATTAATCGAGGTTCTAAACAGCGAAGATTTATGAAGGGACAACCAGAACCTTGTCCTAAACTTCAAAAGTTTCCTTATGTCTGTAATGTGTGCACACATAAATCACGCTGCAGTAAAGATATCTTTGAATACGATGCTTATGAAGCGGATAAGAAAGCGTTCTATATAATGAAGGATTCGAGAAGTCATCCGCGAATCACAACGAAGAAACTGAAAGAACTGGATGACTCAGTCAGTGAGCGAGTTATTAATCATCAATCACTTTTTCATATCCTTCAAAGTGATGAAAGAATTAGTGTTTCTGAATCAACTTTAAGACGTTATATTGATAAACAATACCTTCAATGTCGAAACATTGATTTACCACGAACTGTACGCTTTCCTAACTCTAAAACATCTAATAGAGTCTCTAGACACCGCATTAATGTTGAGTTTTTAGTGAATCGTACCTATCAGGACTTTAGAGATTATAATCATTCAAACTCAAGAGTCACACTTCAAGTCGATACCGTCATTGGTAAGAAAACGGATAAGAAGTGTTTACTGACTTGTTTCGAGCCTATTTCGAGGTTTCAATGGGGATACATCGTTTACAAATCAGCGACTTCAGTCAATAATGCTTTAGCCGATTTGATTCAAACACTCTATACATCAAACCATTTATTCTTTGATTGTATACTCTCAGATAATGGTGGAGAGTTTCAATCATTACCACAATTAGAGATGACTGATGAAGGTGAAATACTTACACGCATCTTCTACTGTGATCCCTACTCATCATTTCAGAAAGGTGGTTGTGAACGTAATCATTCACTTATTCGTTATGTCATAAAAAAAGGAGAAAGCTTTGATTTTGTTTCACAAGACGAAATCAACGAGCTATTCTCCCACATCAACTCCCAGAAGCGCAAAAGCTTGGCTGGGAAAACGCCTTTTCAGGCATTCACTGAACGATTTCACTTTCAGCCTAGTGAATTCATTCAAGTCTTTGAAGTCCAACCTTCAAAGATTAAACTAAAGAAGTAATCTTTAATTGCCTTTAAGATCTTAACGGTTCATATTGCGATTAACTTGAAATAATCACAATTTCAAGTTCTTTTCGTTATGGTCAAAAGACCTTAATAAGTACCCTTATTATAGTCTTTTTAAACAAAAAGTGATATCCAAGACTGAATATCACTCGTTTTTTAACTAAATTAACTATTCTTCTAATTTCATTGCGTTGAGTTTAAATACTAACCTTAATTTACATTTTTATGGCATCTATGATGATAAAAGATTTGAATTTGATACAATACAAGAAGTGAAAAAGAATCAATTCTCTTTAAGACTTCCTAAAGGAAGAGATATATGGATACATTCTAGTATGATCTTGCTTGCATTAGCAGGTATTTTAATGTCTGTTTCGGCATCGATGTCTACTAATGTTGTCTATTTTGAATTAATGAAACAAGGGGCTAAACAATTCTTTTATGTGTTTATTGGTTATCTTGGATATTTCGTTTTAGCTAAATATATCGATCTTAAAAAACTTAAGAATTGGATTCTTCCAATTATGATAGGTACAATCGTTCTTTTGATCATTCCATTGTTTGGAACTGCACGAAATGGAGCTTTAGCTTGGATTGATTTACCTGGTGGAGCAACCATTCAACCATCAGAGTTTACAAAACTTGTGATCATTGCAGTGAATGTAGTTTATTTAGGAGATTTAAAAACGCGTAAAAAAGAATTTTTTGACATCATTCAAATGCCACTGATGTTTTTACTCACTTCACTATTTATTGTTGTTTTCTTACAAAAGGATTTAGGAAGTGGGGTAGTCATTGCGATTGTGGGCTTTGGAACCTTTCTATTAGCAGGGCATAAAAAACTTAGAAAATCACAACGATATCTTATTATCTTAATCTTTATAGCTGTATTAGCTATTCCAATGCTTCTGACTGAAGCAGGTTTAAATTGGATTGAGTCAAATGGTATTCTACAAGGATACATGCTTAATCGTTTTAAAGTAGCAGTAAATCCTTTTATTGATGTCTATGGCTCTGGATATCAATTGATCAATGGTTTAGTAGCGATGGTTCGTGGTGGATGGTTTGGCGTAGGCTTTGGGAATGGACTACAAAAATATGGTTATTTACCAGCCGCTAAAACAGATTATATTTTAGCGGTTGTTGGTGAAGAGATGGGTTATTTTGGAATTCTATCGATATTTGGGATGTATTTTGTCATTTTCTATCGCTTACTTAAACATAGCTTTAATACTTCTAATGAAAAAAACCAAATGATTATTTTTGGCGTACTACTATATTTAATGATGCATTTTATCTTAAATGTTGGTGGTGTAACGGGTTTAATTCCGTTAACAGGGGTACCGTTATTACTATTATCAGCAGGTGGATCTAGTACGATTTCTATGATGATGGCATTAGGGATGGCTCAATATGCGATAGTAGAAGAAAGTAAGAAGTTTTGATATGAGAATCATTGCCGGAACACGTAAATCACGTCGTTTAAAAACACTGGATAATCAAAATACTCGACCAACTTTAGATAAAGTAAAAGAGGCTTGTTTTTCTTCTATTTCTAATAAAATTGAATCTGCGAGATTTTTAGATTTGTTTTCTGGGAGTGGAAATATCGGTTGTGAAGCATTATCGCGAGGAGCTGATTACTGTGATTTTGTTGATGGGTCTCAAGCTGCGATTAGAGTCATCAAAGAAAATGTAAATGATTTAGATTTTGCTAAGAATAGTTCTATTTATCATATGGATGCTTTTCAAGCTTGTCGATATTTTAAAAATAAAGGATTTAAGTATGATGTGATTTACTGTGATCCACCTTATAATAAGATTAAGATTGATAAACTTTTAAAAGCACTCATTCCAATCTGTAAAGATGATACTTTAATAATTGTTGAAGAAAATCAAGAGATAAGTGAAGTTGATGAGAACTATTCCATCGAAAAATCAGTTCGCTATGGAACGGTCGTTCTAAATTATATAAGGAGAGTAATTGTATGAAAAAAGCGTTATATCCAGGTAGTTTTGATCCTGTCACTTTTGGACATTTAGATGTTATTGAAAGAGCCAGTAAATTAGCAGATGAATTAGAAGTGGTTATTATGCATAATCCGACTAAGTCTGCCGCTTTCTTTACGGTTGAAGAAAGAATTAAAATGTTAGAAGTATGTACAAAGAAATTTAAGAATGTTAAAGTTTCTGCTGCTGAAGGTTTAACCGTAGAATATGCTCGTAAAATTGGAGCAGCTGCTCTGATTCGTGGAATAAGAGCGGTTATGGATTATGAATATGAACTTCAACAAGCAACAGCTAATCAAGTGTTAGCACCGGATATTGAAACGGTTTTCTTACTCACAACTCCAAAATATTCATTTCTTTCATCATCGGTTGTTAAGTCCATAGCAGTCAATGATGGGGATTTATCTCGCTTTGTACCTAACGAAGTAGAAGCAATGATCAAAGAGAAATACAAGGCGCAATAGGCGTCTTTTTTTTGTACTTTATAATAATTTAGCACTGAGTGGTTGACAGTGCTAAATGGTATGCTATACTTGTAGCAGACGTGTTTAGTGAGTGCTAGGAGGTGCGTGAATATGTTAAGTGAACGTCAAGTTGCAATCTTAAAAGCAATCGTAGAATCTTTCATTTCAAATGCCGAACCAGTTGGTTCAAAAAGCTTAGTTGAAAAGTTTAACTTACCTTATTCATCAGCGCTAGTTAGAAGCGAAATGGTCGCCATTGAAGAGGCGGGTTATATTGAAAAAACCCATACTTCAAGTGGACGTGTACCATCCGCACAAGGCTATCGTTATTATGTTGAAAACCTGATGGAAGAAAAACATGATAATAAGTTAGAACTCGTTTTAAATACGGTATTTAATGATCGTGAGATAAAAATAGAAGAAGTGATACGTCGTTCCTGTGATATCTTATCGCAAATGACTAATCTTACCTCAATGGTTTTAGGACCTGAGGGAGATTCTCAAACACTTCAACACATTAATTTATTTCCTTTAGATCATAACCAAGCAGTCGCAGTCTTTATTACCAATACTGGGCATTCAGAAAATAAATTATTTACCTTTGATGAAGAAATTTCAGTTGAAGAATTGAATAATTGTTGTAGCATTCTCAATGATCGTTTAATCGGCGTTAAACTCAATGAGATTCCAGATGTCTTGCCACTTATCAAACCGATATTGGCACAATCTGTTCAGCAATATGAACAAGTCTTCCAAGCTTTCTTCAATGCTTTCCTTAAATTTGCAAATCAAAATTTCTATTTAAGTGGGGCAAATAATTTGTTTGATCAACCTGAATTTACCGATGTTTCTAAATTAAAAGAGTTGATGTCGATGCTTGAAAATTCAAGTGTATGGAAAGATTTTGGAGCAGATCAACATGCTTTGAAACTTACCCATAGTGATCATGCTTCAGTTGTTTGGAAAGATGATATGGCTGTGGTCACCTCTAACTTTAGATTAAATGAAGAAGAGAGTGGTCAATTGATGATCGTTGGACCAAATCGCATGGAATATGATCGAATTGTCTCCTTGATGGAGTTTATGAGTCGAGCGATAGAGAAAATCTATGGAAAAGGAGAGAGTGATGAGTGAAGAAAAGAAAACTCAAGAATCAACAGCTGAAGAAGTAGAAGTTATTGAACCTGAGCTTGTTGAAGATGTTGAAGAACATCATGATGAACATAAGAAAAAACATAAACATAAAGATAAAATAAAAGAATTAGAAGAAAGTATTCAAATTCTTGAAGCTGAGAAAGTTGCTTTAAAAAACGATTATTTCAAAGCTTATGCTGATGCGCAAAATATTAAGAAGCGTAATCAAGCTGAACATGAGAATATGAAAAAATATCGCATACAAAGTTTTGCGGTAGATATCTTACCAGCGATTGATAACTTAGAAAGATCGATTGCGGCTATTGAGGATAAAGAATCTCCTTTAGCAAAAGGTATTATTATGACTTACAACCAATTAATGTCTTCTCTTAAAAAAGAAGGGGTTGAAGAAATAGATGCTTTAAACAAACACTTTGACGGAAACTTCCATCAAGCCCTCATGGCTGAAGTGGTTGAAGGCGTTGAAGCAAATACAGTTATTGAAGTATTACAAAAAGGTTATGTCTTAAAGGATCGTTTATTAAGACCAGCTTTAGTCAAAGTTAGTGAATAAAACTACGGAGGAAAAAACTATGAGTAAAATTATTGGAATCGACTTAGGAACAACCAATTCCTGTGTATCTGTTATGGAGAATGGTGAATCAACTGTTATCGTCAACCCAGAAGGTAACCGTACAACACCATCTGTCGTAGCATTTAAAAATGGTGAAAGAATTGTTGGGGATGCGGCAAAACGTCAAATCGTTACCAACAAAGAAACAGTGTACTCAATCAAACGTAAAATGGGTACATCTGAAAAAGTAACATTAGAAGGTAAAGATTATTCGCCTGAAGAAGTTTCAGCTATGATCTTGTCTTACATCAAATCTTATGCAGAAGGTTATTTAGGTGAAAAAGTCACTAAGGCTGTTATCACTGTACCTGCATACTTCAATGATGCCCAACGTCAAGCAACTAAAGATGCTGGTAAAATTGCTGGTTTAGATGTAGAACGTATCATCAATGAACCAACTGCAGCGGCTTTAGCATTTGGTATTGATAAAACTGATAAAGAACAAAAAGTATTAGTCTTTGACTTAGGCGGCGGTACATTTGACGTATCTATCCTAGAATTGGCTGATGGAACATTCGAAGTTTTATCAACGTCAGGGGATAACCACTTAGGTGGTGATGACTTTGACCAAGTCATCGTTGATTGGCTCATTGAAACTTTCAAAAAAGAAAGTGGCGTTGATTTATCAAAAGATAAAATGGCTCTACAACGTCTAAAAGAAGCGGCTGAAAAAGCAAAGAAAGACTTATCTTCAACAGTAAGTTCACAAATTAGCTTACCATTCATCTCTGCAGGAGCGGATGGTCCATTACATATTGAACAAACATTAACGCGTGCGAATTTTGAAAACATGACGAAAAAATTGATTGAACGTTGTGTAACACCTGTCCGTAATGCTTTAAAAGATTCTGGCTTAACTAAAAATGATATTCACCAAGTATTATTAGTTGGTGGGATGACACGTATGCCAGCAGTTCAAGAACTTGTTCGTCAAGAACTTGGTAAAGAACCAAATAAATCAGTTAACCCTGATGAAGTTGTTGCGATTGGTGCAGCCATTCAAGGGGCTGTTATCTCCGGTGATGTTAAAGACGTTCTTTTATTAGATGTTACACCTTTATCACTAGGGATCGAAACAATGGGTGGTGTTATGACTCGTTTAATCGAACGTAATACAACCATTCCTACATCAAAATCACAAGTCTTCTCAACTGCGGCTGACAATCAACCAGCGGTTGATATTAATGTGCTTCAAGGTGAAAGACCGATGGCGGCTGACAATAAATCATTGGGTTTATTTAAATTAGATGGTATTGCCCCAGCACGTCGTGGTATTCCACAAATCGAAGTTACATTCGATATTGACGTTAACGGTATTGTTCACGTATCTGCATTAGATAAAGGAACAAATAAAAAACAATCCATTACAATTTCAAATTCAAGTGGTTTAAGTGATGAAGAAATCGAACGTATGGTAAAAGATGCTGAAGCGCATAAAGATGACGATGAAAAACGTAAAGAAGAAGCTGAACTCAAAAATAAAGCTGAACAACTCATTCATCAAATCAATACATCATTAGAAGATACTCAAGCAAAAGTTGACGATGCTCAAAAAGCCGAAGTTGAAAAACTACGTGATGAACTTCAAACAGCTTTAAATGATAATGATATCGAAAGTTTAAGAGAAAAAGTGACAGCGCTTGAACAAGCTGCTCAAGCAATGGCTCAACAAATGTATCAACAAGGTGACGCTGAAGGGGCAACAAACGAAGAAGCTCCTCAAGATGAAAATGTTGTCGATGCAGATTTTACTGAAAAAGAATAAGATTTACTTAAACCTAGGCGATAAACCTAGGTTTAGGTCTTGATAGACGGAGGCCCTTTATGGCGAACAAAAGAGATTATTATGAAGTATTGGGCATCCAAAAAGATGCCTCAGAGGCGGATATTAAAAAAGCTTACCGTTCTCTCGCAAAAAAGTTTCATCCAGATATTAATAAAGAAAAAGGCGCAGACGTAAAATTTAAAGAGGTACAAGAGGCCTATGAAGTTTTAAGTGATGCGACTAAACGTGCCAGTTATGATCGCTTTGGACATGCCGGTATGGATGGTGCAAATGGTTTTGGTGGAGCTGATGGTTTTAATGGCCAAGGTTTTGATGATTTAAATGACATTTTTGGATCCTTCTTTGGAGGTGGATTTGGTGGTTCATCCCGTCAAAGTGCGCGTAGTACATCACCGCGTAAAGGTGAAGATCGTTTGATGCGTATGCAAGTGGAATTCATGGATGCTGTTTTTGGCAAAATGGAAACCATTAGTATAGATGTTGATGAACAATGTAATGAATGTATGGGTTCTGGTGCTGCTACAAAAAGCGATATTTCTTCTTGTCCTACTTGTCATGGTCAAGGTCAAGTCTTAACCCAACAAAGAACACCTTTTGGTGTTTTCCAATCACAAAGTATCTGTCCAGATTGTAATGGGACAGGTAAAAGAATTAAAAATAAATGTAAAGTTTGCCATGGCTCTGGCTATGAACATAAACATGTTTCAGTCGATATTAAAATTCCTGCTGGTATTCAATCTGGCCAACAATTACGTGTTCCTGGTAAAGGCGAGAAAGGTTCAAATGGGGGTCCCAATGGTGACCTATACATTGAACTCAATGTAAGACGTCATAAATTCTTTGAACGTAAAGGAAGTAATATCTATATCTCTATCCCAATTAGCGCAATTGATGCGACAATGGGATGCAAAATTGATATCCCAACCGTTAGTGGTGATGTCGAGTTATCGATTCCTTCAGGTACCCAAAGTGGAACACAATTTAGATTAAAAGGTAAAGGAGTTAAAGAACTTAACTCTAATAATAGTGGCGATCAATACGTAGAGGTTAAAGTCGAAGTGAGTGATAAACTTTCTCGAGAAGAAAAAGATCTCTATAAGAAACTCAAAGATCTTCAAGGAAAGAATTCTAGCTATGATCGTTTCATGAAAGATTTTAAACGATAAAAAAAACATATAGGAGGTTTTATCCCTATGAGTATGAACCAATTTACCCAAAAACTACAAGAAATCTTGTCAGTTGCAGTTCAAAACTCGTTTGCGGCTAATCATCCTGAAGTATCCTGTGCTCAAGTGATTCAAGCCATGCGTCAAGATGGTCTTTTAGACAGCGTTCTAATTAGACTTGAAGTCGATGCTAATCAATTTGATCGACTCGTTTTAGAAGCACTCGATAAACAAGCTGTAAGCGAAAATATTGATAGTCAGCCGGCTATCTCAAAAGAATTAAATGATAGTTTCTTCAAAGCTCTCGCACAAATGAAGAAAGAGAATGAAACGCTTTTAAGTGCGCTCTCTTTATTTAAAGCGATCTTGTCAAATAACAGTGCTTTGTCTAATCAAATATTGAAGACATTTAAACTTGATAAAAACAAAATAAATACAGCAATTAATTCAGCTTTTCAAGGTCAAAAAGTAACGCGAGCTGATCAAGAAAATCAATTAGAAGCCCTCAGTAAATACGGAAGAAATCTGGTTGATGATGTTCGAGCTGGAAAGATTGATCCCATCATTGGTCGAGATGATGAAATTCGACGTGTGATTGAAATACTCTCCCGTAAAACCAAGAATAACCCTGTTTTGATCGGTCCTCCTGGGGTTGGTAAAACAGCCGTTGTTGAAGGTCTAGCTTGGCGTATTCACAAAGGCGATGTTCCATTTGGCTTAAAAGAAAAAGAACTGATTGAACTTGATATGGGGGCGTTGATTGCCGGTGCGAAATATCGTGGTGAATTTGAAGAGCGTTTAAAAGCTGTTTTAAATGAAGTGAAATCAAAAGAAGGACAAGTCATCCTCTTTATTGATGAACTTCATAATCTAGTGGGTGCTGGGAAAACAGAAGGGGCTATGGATGCGGCTAATCTTTTAAAGCCGATGTTAGCTCGTGGTGAACTCAGATGTATAGGTGCAACCACACTTAATGAATATAAAAAGTATATTGAAAAAGATGCAGCCCTAGAAAGACGCTTTCAACGAATCCTAGTTGATGAACCAAGTGTTGAAGATACAATTTCTATTCTTCGTGGGATAAAAGAGCGTTATGAAGCCCACCATGGTGTCCGTATTTTAGACGAAGCGATTATTGCGGCGGCTACTCTGTCCAATCGTTATATTACTGATCGTTTTCTTCCTGATAAAGCAATTGATTTGATTGATGAAGCCTGTGCGACGATTCGTGTCGAAATGGATTCTATGCCTCAAGAACTTGATGATTTAAATCGAAAAATTCTACAACTTGAAATTGAAGAAACAGCTCTTAAAAAAGAAAGTGATCAAAGAACTTTAGATCGTCTTGAAGAACTTCGTAAAGATTTAGCGAATTTCAAAGAAGAAAGAGAAGTCTTGAATCTAAAGTGGCAAGAAGAAAAGAAAGCTTTAGATTTAGTCAAAGAAGATAAAGAAAAACTCGAGCGAGCTAAATTAGATTTAGAAGAAGCGACTAATAATGCTCATTATGAAGAGGCAGCTCGTCTTCAATATGAAACCATCCCAAATTTAGAAGCTAAAATTAAAGCGTCATCTGATAAAGATCAAAGCGAAGCCATGATTCAAGAAATTGTTGATGAAGAATTAGTGGCGAAGATTGTTTCTAGATGGACCCACATTGATGTTAATAAACTGATGTCTACGCAAAGAGAAAAACTCTTAAATCTAGGTAAAGTTTTAAAACAAAGAGTGATTGGGCAAGATGAAGCGATAAATCTTGTTTCACATGCCATTATCCGCTCAAAAGCACATATTCAGGATGAACATCGTCCAATCGGTTCTTTCTTATTCTTAGGACCTACAGGGGTTGGTAAAACTGAAGTCGCAAAAGCTTTAGCTGAACAACTCTTTGATGATGAAAAGAAAATTGTTCGTATCGATATGTCAGAATACATGGAGAAACACTCAGTCTCACGCTTAATTGGTGCGCCTCCAGGATATGTCGGCTATGAAGAAGGTGGACAATTAACAGAGTCTATAAGACGTAAACCTTATTCGATTGTATTATTAGATGAAATTGAAAAAGCTCATCCAGATGTCTTTAATATTCTTCTTCAAATACTTGAAGATGGACGGATTACGGATAATCAAGGGCTGACAGTTGATTTCACGAATACAATCGTCATTATGACTTCTAACTTAGCGTCACAATACGCATTTGAAAATGATCCAATTCGTAAACAACAACTTTATGATGCTGAAGTGAGAAGAACGTTTAAACCAGAATTGATTAATCGTATTGATGAAATTATTGTATTCAATGCCTTGGATCAACATGTCCTTTCACAAATTGCTGATAAGTTCATCAATGATTTACGTAAACGACTTCAAAACCAACATTATGATCTTGAAGTAACTCAAAGTGCTAAGAAAGAAATTTTAGAGGAAGGTTCTGATCCTACCTATGGAGCTAGACCAATGAAACGTCATATTCAAAGAGCAATTGAAACAAAGATTGCGACATATATTCTGGCCGAAAGCCCAAATGAAGAATCAAGTTTAATTGTTGATTTTGAAGATGGGGATTATGTTGTTAAGGTTAAGAATCGTATGAACTAGCACAAAGCTTAGGCTTTGTGCTTTTTAGTGCTAAGATAGATTTAAGGAATTTAACATTATGGAACAATTTTTAAATTTTAATTTCACCTATTTTTTCAGCATCTTTTTTCGTATCGCATTGTCAGCTGTTTTTGGGGCAGTGATTGGTGCAGAACGAGTTAAAAAGAAAAGACCAGCAGGCATCAAAACGCATGCTTTTGTAGCGATGGGGGCAACGCTTGTAATGTTGACAGGAGAGTTTCTCGTGATAGAAGGTGGTTATAATACTGATGTCTCTCGTTTAGCAGCACAGGTTATTAGTGGTGTTGGTTTTTTAGGGGCTGGTACGATTATGGTAACAGGTCGCTCACAAATTAAGGGTTTAACGACGGCGGCTGGGTTATGGTTTTCAGCGGCTTTAGGGATTGCGATTGGTGCTGGATTTTATAGTGCTGCTTTAATTTCTATTTTTATGGTCTATATGATTACTCATGTATTCGCAAGGTATGATAACTATCTTCACCATACTTCACTTATCATGGATCTTTATGTAGAATTTAATGATGAAACATCGGTTGGGACAATCTTAAAGAGTTTAAGATCTAAAGGAATCACAATTAGTGAGATTGAAATCTTAAATGAAGTCGGTAATCGTCATTTAGTTCTTTTAACCATTAAACTTCCAGAAAAGTGGAAACACTTGGATGTCGTTAAGTTAATGGAAGGATTAGATGGAGTTATTCATATTGAAGAAGTATAAATATAACATTTGTTTTCAGACTAGTATGGTAGACTAAATTTATGAAAAAACTTAGCCAAAGTCTTTGGTTTAATGTCTTGGTAATCGTATCACTGACCGCCTTTGGTTTAGTGATTGCCTTATATGATTCATATGAAATCGCCTTAAAAACATTGATGAGCATCAGTTTAGGTCGACTCTTTTTAATTATGTTCTATGGGATATTACAGTATTTAGTATGGGGCTATATTCTTATGTTGATGGCTCGTCAAATTGATCCTGACTATTCATATAAAAAAGGTGTCACCAATGCCTTTGTGGGTGGTTTTATGCAAGGGATCACACCAAGTTCTACCGGTGGACAAGTCGTACAAATATCAACTTATAAACGTCATGGTTTAACAACCTTTCAAGGAGCTGGTTTAATTTGGATGGATTATTTTATGTATTCCATCGCTTTAGTTGTTTTAACACTTATTTTATTTTTAGCACAGTACCAATATTTCCAACATGCGACAATCACCTTTGTTTTTGGTTTAGGTGTATTCATTAACTTATTAATTATTCTCGTTTTAGGTTTAATGGTTAAGTATCCACAGTTTGCGAAAAAAACAGGTGCATGGGTAATTCAAAAAATTACGGATTTACCTTTTATTAAAAATAAAGAAGAATGGATTGAACAATACTACGAATCGATAGAGCACTTCCATGAAGCGATGTTTGCGGTTCATGAGTCACATGATATGTTATGGAAACTCTTTGGTTTAAATATAGTGCGATTAAGTTTATTCTTCTCCGCTCCAATCATGATTGCCTATATTACAGGCATTGAATTTAGTTTCAATCAAGTTTTTCATTTGATTGCCTTGGCCGGTTTTGTTCATATGGCAAATACCTTTGTACCACTGCCAGGAGCATCTGGCGCAACTGAATCTGTTTTTGTTTTATCTTTCTCAACGGTTATTGGCAAAGCAGCTGCCGCATCAACCATGATTTTATGGCGTTTTTCAACCTTTCACCTTGTATTATTAATCGGTGGGATAATTTACTTAAGTGATCGTCATCAACATATACTCAAACGTAAAAAGGAGAATCAAGATGAAGAAATTAATTGTGATTAGTATTTTGAGTTTAGTTTTTTTAAGTGGTTGTAATCTACAAGTGATTGATACAACCTGGAAGTATGATCTAGCCTATATCAATGTAGGTGATGAAACGATTCGTTGTGAAGTGGATTCATGGAAAGACTATTCAGAATCAGATATGTTGCAAGTGAGATGCACAGATGGACGTTCTTTCTTAGGTCATTCAACCTCAATCATTCTACAAAGCGGAGAATAAAATGAAATTCTTGCCGTTTGAAGAAATCCAAATCCCTGTTTCTGTTAAACGACAAAACCGTAAAAGTGTTCGTTTTAAATATGAGGGGACGACATGTTATATAAATATTCCATATTTTGTCAGCGATGAACAATTAAAATCTTATTGTATAGAGAAGAAAAAATGGTTGATTAAAACTTATCAAACACAAGTCACTTTAAATGAAGTTAATCAAAAAAATATGATTTTAGGACGTGAAGTAAACATAACGTATCATCCTGCAAGTCATCTTGATTATTCATTAAATGTAAACCATTTAGATATTTATAAAAGCAATCGTTTAAGTGAAGTATCAGCTTATGCTAAAGTGAAAGACAAAATGGCTTTTGATTTAATATTACCGATATTAGCTGAAGAATCAAAACGTATGAATGCGACCATTCGCTCAGTGAATCTAAGAGTCTTAAAAGCAAGTTGGGGACGCTGTAATTCAAAAAAGGACATCTCTTTATCAACAAAGTTGATTGAGCGTCCAATTGAATTTATTCGTTATGTCTGTATTCATGAATTAGCCCATACTTTTGAAATGAATCATTCACAGAAGTTTTGGGCAATTGTTGAAAAATATTGTCCTGATTATAAACAAATACGTAAACAAAGCACTTATACTTTGTGACTTTGAATATAATCTAAAATATATGATTCATCTGGATCGATAAAGATTGTCTTATATTGTCCAACTTGAACCATCCCTGCTTTTGCGCCAGGGATTTTTTTGAGTTGAGAAATTGGCGTATATTGAACTTCTACTGAAGACGAATTTCGTGCTTTTGAATAATAACTAGCGAGTTGGGCACATAAACGAATATGTTTTTCATCAGCATCATCACTCGCAAGAATAACGTGAGCACCATGATAATCCTTTGCATGAAACCATAAATCTTTTTTATGGGCGAGTTTGAAAGTAATCGCATCATTTTGTAGATTGTTTTTCCCAAGATAAATGTGCTTGTTTTCATCACTGAGGATATGGATATAAGCTAAAGATTGTTTCTTTGACTTCTTAGCTTTTTTCATTGGTATATAGCCTAAATTCATCAATTCTTCTTTTATTTCAATCGCATCAGCGACTGAGGCGATTGATAATTGCTCAGCTAAAGTATTAAAGTATTCAACTTCTGCCTTCGTCTTCTCGATTTGTTCTTCGATGTAAGCGACTCCTTTACGGCCTTTATGATATTTTTGGTAATAACGTTTTGCGTTTGTTTTACCATCGAATTTAGGATCTAAAGGAATGATTCTTTTTTCACTTGTTTCGAAATCTTCGACTTCTAATTGTTTTTCACCTGATCTTAGATGCACACCGTAAGCAAGAATATAATCAGCCATTTCTTTCCACTTTAAAGCATCTTTAGCTTCTTGTAGACTATCGAGTAACTTGGGGATTTTCTTTTCATTACGCTTGCTTTCACGATTAACATATTTAGTTAGATCACCTGTATGTTGTTTAATGCGTTCCAAATTTTCTTTTTCTTCATATAAGCGATCATAAGCTTCCATAAATGGATACACAGTAGCGGGTGTTTCGGTATGTTTTAATTCGATCAAATGGGCTAAGAAATCATCAGCGCGTGGATGTAGGAAAAGCTCTTTAGAATTTTTAAGTTCAGTCATAATATCTTTGAAAATTTGACCATTTAAGATCCGATAACGAATTTCTTTTTCAAGTAAGGGTGATATTCCATCAATTGTTTGAGTTAAATTTTCAGCTAGATTAATGGTCGTTAATTCAAAGGGATTGAGTTTCTCTCGATCTAATACATCTTCATAATTTGCACCACTTTGGATGGTACGCTTGATATTTTCATAGGGGGGAATACGTTTTAGAGCATCAACAATTTTGTTATTCTCATCCACTAAAATCACGTTGGCATATTTACCCATTAGTTCAACATAAAGAAGATAATTATGGATATCTCCTAAATCATCTCTTTTTTGAATGGATAACTTTACTACACGATCTAAACGTATTTGTTCTATGTGATGAATGATAGCAGAGTCTAAATGCTTTCTCAGTAACATGACAAATGAACTGGGTTCACTTGCCGCAACTAAATCACGTCCACTAAATTGAATTCGATTGTGAACGGAGTGTGTAGAAATCAATAATTGTAGTTT
Source organism: Erysipelotrichaceae bacterium (assembly GCA_963663995.1). Taxonomy (GTDB): domain Bacteria; phylum Bacillota_I; class Bacilli_A; order Erysipelotrichales; family Erysipelotrichaceae; genus UBA2212. The sequence goes on from OY760660.1 coordinate 21,082, forward strand.
TTCTTTTTGTGATCGCACGATAAAAACAAGCTCATTTTCAGAGATGTGCATGATCCTTTGAATCTTCATTGGAAGGGCATGACTTATTTCTTGTACTGCGTGATTTAGGATTAATCCATCGACTGCCATAGTGTTTGAATTATATCATAATTGACCAGAGACTAATGAGTGTGTAGAATAATAAATTAAAGTGAGGTTATGCATGAAAAAGGGCTTATTAATTATACTAAGTGGACCTAGCGGTGTGGGCAAGGGAACAGTACGTTCACATTTCGCTAGCAATCCAGAACTCAACATTGCTTTTTCCGTTTCAATGACCACTAGAACTAAGCGTGAAGGTGAAGTAGATGGAAAAGATTATTTCTTTGTCGATAAGAAAACATTCTTAGAAGCGGTCGATAAAGATGAGCTATTAGAATACGCTGAATTTGTGGGGAATTATTATGGAACGCCAACCCATGCGGTTGAAGACTTACGTAATCAAGGGAAAAATGTTCTTTTGGAAATAGAAGTACAAGGTGCCTCACAAGTCAAAGCAAAAGTTGAAGATGCCCTTACGATATTCCTTGTTCCACCAAGCATGCAAGAACTTGAAAAACGTATTCGTGGAAGACGTACTGAAGATGAAGTCATTGTCCAAAAGCGTTTAGCGAAAGCGAAGAAAGAAATGGAACTCTTAGGCCAATATAAATATGTTGTGACTAACGATGTCCCAGAAGAAGCTGCCGAAATTATCTCAAAAATTATTAAAAGTCATATGGAATAGCGAATGCTATTCCATTTTTTATCATGGTATAATTTTTTTAACTTATGATACATCGAGTCCACACCTTTTTAGAACACCGCACCTTACGACTCAATCAACGCTATACCTATTTAGCAGATAGTCGTTGTGTAAGGGGAATGCGCGTTAAAGTCCCCTTTGGGAATCAAATTATCGTTGGGATAGTGGTTGATACTGAAGACCATAATCCAGAAGATGTTTTAGACTATGAATTAAAAGAAGTTATTGAAATCATTGATGATGAAGCTGTCTTAAACGATGAACTGCTTGATTTAGCTGTTTGGTTATCGAAAGAAAGTTTAGCACCAACCATTAGTTGTTTTCAGGCGATGTTGCCAAAACTTAAAAATATTCGCACAAGTGAAAATAAAATTAAACAAAATCTATGGGTACGTAAACTTACAGAACCTTTTAAACTCACCCCTAAACAAAAAGAAGTATGGGATTCTTTTGATCGCGAAACATCTTATACGCAACTTAAAAAAGACTTTGGCTCAGCGATTGATACACTGATTAAAAATGGCTATTGTGAACGCTTTGAAAGTGAAGTTTCTTACAAACATGAAGAAAAGGATATCAAACTTAATCACTACAATCTAAGCCCTGATCAAGTCAGTGCTTTAGATCAAATTAGACACTCTGAAAAAGTCGTTTGTTTATTTGGGAAAACAGGCTCTGGAAAAACAGAAGTTTATCTACAATTAGCTCAAGAAGCGATTGATCAAAATAAACAAGCTTTAATATTAGTTCCAGAAATTGGTCTAACTCCACAAATGGTTGATCGTGTTCAAAAACGCTTTGGTCAAGATGTGATTGTCTATCATTCACATCTCAATGATACTGAGAGATATCTTCAATATAAACGAGTTAGAGACGGGGAAAGAACGATTGTTGTGGGAACTCGCTCAGCCGTCTTTTTACCTTTTACGGATTTAGCTTTAATCGTTATCGATGAAGAGCATGACTCTTCTTATAAACAAGAATCTCATCCACGCTATCACACTAGAGATATCGCTATTAAAAGAGCTGAAACACACGAGGCACATTTAGTTTTAGGGAGCGCAACACCTGCTTTTGAAACATTTGCGCGAGCGATAAAAGGGAACTATGAATTGGTGAGAATGCCACATCGTGTCTCTGGTTCACTACCTAAAATGCATTTTGTTTCACCAAAACGTTTTCAGAAACAAATTCTAAGTCAAGAAATTATCAATGCGATTCAGAAAAGACTTAACGATCATGAACAAATTTTGCTTTTAATAAATCGTCGTGGCTATACACCTATTCTTCAATGCTCATCTTGCCAAAAAAGTGTTGAATGTCCTAATTGCGATCGTTTACTTCATGTTCATAAAGCTGATCATAAATTAAAGTGTCACAGTTGTGGTTATGAAAAAGAACTCGATTATACCTGTCCAAGTTGTGGATCAAACCATATGCGAATGTTGGGACTTGGGACACAAAAGGTAGAAGAGGAACTACATCAATTATTTCCAACATGTAATGTATTAAGAATGGATCGTGATAGTACTAGTCGCAAGAATGCCCACGAAAAAATCCTGTCAGCTTTTGAAAAAGGAGAAGCAGATATTTTATTAGGGACTCAAATGATTGCGAAAGGATTAGATATGCCAAAGGTTAGTTTGGCCATTATCTTAGAAATTGATCAATCCTTATTAGGTGTGGACTATCGAAGTGTTGAAGATGCTTTTTCACTCTTAGTACAATCAGCAGGAAGAGCGGGTCGACTATCACATCATGGTGAAGTCTTTGTGCAAACACGCTTACTTGATCATTACGCTCTAAAATATGCTAAAGCACATGATTATGAAGCTTTCTTTAGTCATGAGATGCAATATCGACACCAAGGAAACAATCCTCCTTACAGTTATTTAATCAATATTACTTTAAGTTCACTATCACAAACGGATATATTTAATCCACTCTATATGATTAAAGATCAATTTGATGCAAGCATAAAAGTATTGGGACCTTCTGATTTGGGGAAATTACAGAATCGTTATCGAGCACGAATTATTCTAAAAGGAAAAGATTTAGATTTAATGCGTGAGAATATTAAACGCTTATTACCGGAAATGCCGATTAAGCAGAGTGTTGATGTCGTCATCGACGTTAACCCAAGGAGTCTACTCTAATGAATGCACGTGATTTAACACATGAAATTGTCAGTGATGTTATTTTAAAACATGACTATGCAAATTTAAGTTTGAAAAAAAGATTACAAGAACTGGAATTAAAAGATCAGGCTTTATGTACAGCGTTGGTCTACACAAGTCTTCAACACCATCGAACTTTAAGAGCTTTATGGTCTCAATACACCCATAAACAACCTAAATCATCGGTCGCAATATTGTTGGATGTCGCCTGTGCACAACTTCGCTATTTTGATCGTTTACCTGATTATGCGGTTGTTGATGAAGCTGTTAAATGGTGTCATAGTCATGCCCCGTATGCGGCGGGTATGGTCAATGCCGTCTTACGGAAAGTTCAAAAGGATCCACATCAACATCTAAAAGGTGAAGATGAGTTTGATACATTTGCCTTAAACCATGCTTTACCGACATGGATTTATCGATTATGGATCGCTCATTATGGAAAAGATAAAGCGCAAGAGATTGCGAGAGCTTTACTCAATCCAGCCCATATGAGTGCACGCATTAATACGTTAAAAATTACTAAAGAAGAACTACTAAAAGATGAAACAATAGAAGCAAGTCAACTATCAAGTTATTCAGTTTTGTCCTCAGATAATTTAGTTCATTCAGCTTATGTCGCAAAAGGTGAACTGTATATTCAAGATGAATCATCAGCTTATGTCGCTGAATTTGCGCAGGCGAAAGCCGGTATGAATGTGCTTGATGTCTGTAGTGCTCCAGGCTCAAAAACAGCAGGTTTAGCAATAAGTATGGAAAATAAAGGGCATATTACGGCGGTTGAGTTACATCCTGTACGAGCAAAACTTGTCGATGAACTAATGGAACATTTAGGCATAAATATTGTCGATACAAAATGTTTTGATGCTCGTTTTTTAGATAAAGAATTACAAGAGCGTGAGTATGATTTAATCTTAGCTGATGTACCTTGTACGGGCTTGGGAGTCCTGCGAAGAAAAGCAGATATCAAACTAAGAATTAGTCCCAATCAATTAGATGAAATTGAAGGCTTACAAAGAGCAATCTTAGATGGCGTACAGAATTTATGTAAAGTTGGTGGGACTCTTATCTACTCGACCTGTACTCTGAACAAAAAAGAAAATGAACATCAAATACAACATTTTCTAAGTAAATACCAAAATTACAGCTGTATTGAAGAAAGAACTGTTTTTCCACAAGACTACAACAGTGATGGCTTTTATATGGCAAAACTTAAAAGACTATCATAGTGCTGTGGTAGAATATCAATGATGAAAAAATCAATCTACAATTATACCTTGAAAGAACTTGAAAACTTAGTTATCGAAAAAGGCTCAAAAGCCTATCGTGCTAAACAGATTTTTAAGTGGATTTATAAAAAGAGAGTAAACTCACTAGAAGAGATGAGTGATATCTCCAAATCCTTTATTGAAGATTTGGAAAAAGATTATCAACTTGAAACAATTAAATTACATACTCGACAAGTTTCTAGTGATGGAACAGTTAAGTATCTTTTTGAACTAACCGATGGCTTTTTGGTTGAAACAGTCTTAATGCATCATGATTATGGCAAATCAGTTTGTGTGACTTCACAAGTTGGTTGTAATATGGGCTGTACTTTTTGCGCTTCTGGTTTGCTCAAGAAAAATCGTGATTTAAGCGCGGGTGAAATGGTGGCGCAAATTCTAGCTGTTCAAAAAGAACTTGATCAAAGTGATGAAAGAGTTAGTCACTGTGTGATTATGGGCACTGGCGAACCTTTTGATAATTACGATAACGTGATTCGTTTCTTAAATATTTTAAATGAAACAAATGGATTAGAAATAGGGGCCCGTCATTTAACGGTTTCGACTTGCGGTATTGTACCTAAAATCAAAGAGTTTTCGCAAGGGAAATACCAATACAATTTAGCGATTTCTTTGCATGCCCCAAACGATGAACTACGATCAAAATTAATGCCGATTAATCATGCCTATCCTTTAGTTGAATTAATGGAAGCATTAAAGGATTATAGTGTCGAAAATAATCGTCGTATTACCTTTGAATACATTTTGTTGAATGGCATTAATGACCAAGAGAAACATGCTAAAGAATTAGCGCAGTTAGTCAGAGGAATGAATGCTTATGTTAATCTCATTCCTTATAATGCTGTTGATGAACATGGTTTTAAAGCGGTTAATTTTAAAGATGCTATGCGTTTTTATGATCAATTGACCCGTTTTGGGGTGAAATGTACGCTTCGTCAAGAATTAGGCAGTGATATTGATGCAGCTTGTGGTCAACTTAGAGCGAAAGCAGAGGGTAAGCTATGAGACAGTTTGCCTCAGCTTTAAATATTGGCTCTGTTCGTGTTAAAAACCAAGATCAAGTGTCTATTTTACATTCAAATGATTTTGATTTAATGATAGTGTGTGATGGAATGGGTGGTGCTAATGCGGGTGAAGTCGCTTCAAAATTATGCGTTGATTGTATTCAAGCAGAATTTGAAAATAATCCTCCGCTAACAAGTGACTTTGAAACTTTAAAAACTTGGTCAACAAATGTTTTAAATAAAGCTAATCTTTTTGTTTTAAATAAATCTTATGAAAATCCAAACTTAAATGGGATGGGTACTACCGCTGTTTTTGCGCTTATCTCAAATGAGAGTATTTGTATTGCCAATGTTGGGGATTCACGAGCCTATGTCCTTGAACATCAAAAATTACAACAAGTCAGTGAAGATCATTCTTTAGTAAATCAATGGATTAAAGAAGGTAAAATCACAATCGAAGAAGCAAAACGTCATCCACAACGATCTGTATTAACTAATGTTTTAGGTGTGATGGAAAATATGTTGATTGATTGTTTTGAAGTCGATTTAAAAACTGAAATTATTTTATTGTGTTCGGATGGGGTTTCAGGCATGTTAGATGATACACAAATTGAAGCACTCATTAATCAAGGTGGACCTGTTAAACAAATTAGTAAACGTTTGGAAAAAGCAGCGATTCATTTAGGTGGTTACGATAATATTGCGATTGCCTTAATGCGTGAGGATCAAGCATGAAAGAGATCTTTGCGAATCGTTATAACTTAGTTAAAAAATTAGGTGAAGGTGGAATGGCAGATGTCTACCTCGCTTTTGACTCGCTTTTAAATCGCGAAGTCGCCATTAAACTTTTACGCTCTTCAATGGCTTTAGATCCTGTTTCACTCTTACGTTTTCAAAGAGAAGCTAATTCTGCTTCTAGTTTGAATCATCCTAACATTGTTGAAATCTATGATGTTGGTGAAGATGAAGGTCATCACTACATCGTTATGGAATATGTTAAAGGTAAAACTTTAAAACAATTAATTGCTCAACGTGGGGCAATGGAAAAACATGAAGCGATTTCAATTATGGATCAGCTTATTTCGGCGGTTATTGAGGCACATGAGAAGAATATTATTCATCGTGATATCAAACCTCAAAATGTGATCGTTAAGGACGATGGAACGGTTAAAATGGCTGATTTCGGGATTGCGACAGTTGCTGATACTTTACAGTTAACTCAAGCTGATACCGTTTTAGGTTCTGTTCATTATTTAGCGCCAGAACTGGCGCGTGGAGAAAGTGCAAGTTTTCAATCGGATATCTATGCTTTAGGAATTACATTCTATGAACTTTTAACCGGTCAAGTTCCGCATCATGGTGAACAAGCTGTGCAAATTGCGATGAAACATCTAAAAGATGATATTCCTAGTGTGCGTGATTTTAATGCATCATTACCGCAATCGATTGAAAATATTGTGATTAAAGCAACGGCTAAGAATAAACGTTTACGTTATTTGAATGCCCAAGAAATGTTAAATGATTTAAGAGAGTGTTTATCTGATAAAAAGAAAAATGTGTCGAAACTTGTTTTACAACTTAAAAATGAAAACGATGAAACCATTCAAATGGATCCCGTATTTGGAATTGAAGAAAAACAACCTTTCTATAAGTCACTTATGGGAATGATTGTGATTGGTGGATCGATTGTGATCACTGTTTTATTGTTAAGTTTCGGTGGATTTTTTGAATCTTTATCACCGACAGTTGTTGTCCCAGACTTAATTAATATGACGGTTGATGAAGCAGAAGAAGCTTTAGTTAATAGTGGATTAAGTGTTGCTCGGGTCCGCTATGAATTAACTGAATCGACTGAAAAAGGTTTAATCACAAAAGTATCACCTGCTTTAAATACTGAAGTAGATCGTGGTTCAACTTTAACCATTACCGTTAGTGAAGGAATCTATGTGTTAGTCGAAAACTATGTTGGCTTAAGCATTGACGAAGTGACTTCGTTACTCGCTGATACTAAAATCAATATTAAAATTGAACGTCAAGCTGTCAGTGATGTTGAAACAGGTACAATTATCAATCAAGAGTTACTTGCTCCAGGAATGCATCTAGATCCGCAAAGAGCTTACGAAATAAAATTTATCGTGGCAGCGCCAGCTGAATTCTTAATTCCACAAATCATAGGTTTAAATGTCGCCAGTGCTCAAGGACAACTTGAAGCACTAGGAGCAAGTGTTGAAATGGTCCAACTCTCAACGGATGGTATGAGTGATTCTGAAAAGGCCAATTTAGTCTATGGCGTTGTCGTCGATATTAATCCTGAACCTTTAACCTATTACACCCAAGGTAGTGATAACTTTATCACTTTGAGTTTTTACTAATGAATGAAGCTTTAGTCATTAAACATATCTCTAATCGTTATACTTTATTAACCCCAGAACATGAGCGTTTTGTTGCGCTTCCTGAAGGCAAACTTAAAAAGGGGAAGTCTCCTATCGTTGGTGATAAAGTTCATTACATGATCAAGGATGATCAAGTGATGATCACGAAAGTTTTAAAACGTCATAATCAATTAAAACGACCTGTGATTGCGAATGTTGATCAAGCTTTAATTGTGATGAGTGCGCGTAAACCTGATTTCTCAACTCAATTAATTGATCGTTTTATATGGTTAATACGTAATGAAGGTATTACACCCGTTCTAGTGATCACTAAACTTGATTTAGTGGATGATTCTGATCCTTTATATCAAGATTTAAAAGACTATGAAAAAAGTGGTTTAAAAGTTGTATATATGTCTAAAACACATGATTTAGAACCCCTCAAAGAAGTGGTTAAAGATAAGATATCAGTTTTATCTGGTCAATCAGGTGTTGGTAAGAGTAGTTTACTTAATCGTATGAATCCTGACTTTGTTTTAAAGACACAAGAAATATCGAAAGCGTTAGGTCGCGGTAAACATACAACGCGTCATGTTGAACTATATGATGTCTTTGAAGGCTGGTTAGCGGATACACCTGGCTTTTCAGCTCTTGAATTTTCTAGTATTGAACTTGAGAATTTAGAGCGTTGTGTTATAGAATTTGATGCATATAGAGATCAATGTTTCTATCGTAACTGCCAACATATACATGAACCAAAATGTGCTGTTAAAAAAGCTGTAAGTGAGCATTTGATTCCCAGTGAACGCTATCAACATTACACCGAGGTTTATACGCTCATTCAATCAATTAAGGAGAAATACTAATGATTATTGCACCATCACTTCTTTCAATGGATTTAACTCAAACTAAAAAACAATTAGAAGAAATTGAAGCTTCTAAAGCCAAATGGTTACATATTGATATTATGGATGGACATTTTGTCCCTAATTTGAGTTTTGGACCAGCGTTTGTATCACAGATTCGTAAAGCCAGTCCACTCTTTTTAGATGTCCATATTATGGTGTCTGATCCACATACCTATGCACCGATATTTATTGATGCAGGAGCTGATTTAATTACGTTTCATATTGAAGCCACAGATGATGTCGATACATTAATTAAAACCATCAAAGCTAAAGGTCGTAAAGTAGGCTTATCAATTAAACCAAAAACACCGGTTGAAAGCTTATGGCCTTATTTGAAAGAGATAGATTTAGTTTTAGTGATGTCGGTTGAACCAGGCTTTGGTGGTCAAAGTTTTATGCCAGAATCATTAGACAAAATTCGCTCTATTCGTGAAGAGATAGACAGTCAAGGTTTATCAACGATTTTAGAAGTTGATGGTGGAATCAATGAGGCAACCGCCAAACTCGTTGTTGAAGCTGGTTCGGATTGTTTAGTAGCGGGGTCCTATATTTTTAATAAAAACATTGAAGAAGCTGTAAATTCTTTATGGAACATTTAGCCACACTCGTATTAAAAAATGTTGATTTTAAGGCAGAAGGAGATTGTTTCGGTTGTGAAACTGGGACATTAGCCATTATTGATAAGAACTTACCTTTACAGTGTGCGCTTGGCGATTTTGATTCGATTAGTGCGGCTGACTTAAAACGAATAAAAGAAAAAGCTTTATCGATAGAAACATATTCTTCCCATAAAGATTTTAGTGATAGTGAATTAGCTGTTGATTATCTTGTCCAAAAAGGCTATCAAAACATAAATGTTTATGGTGGACTAGGTGGACGTACTGATCATCAACATATCAATTTCTTATTAGCGCTTAAATATCCACAAGTCAAATTCATTGATGCAATTCAAGAACTGTATTCATTGTCTGTTGGAGAACATCTTATTGAAAAAGGAAATTATGATGTTTTCTCAATCTTTTCGTTTAAGAAAGCACAAATATCAATAGAGGATTGTGAGTATCCTCTTTCAAAAAAAGACATTGATATAGATAATACTTTAACGCTTAGTAATGCATGGATTAGTGATTATGCACGATTAACGATTCATGCAGGGAAATGCTTAATCATAAAATGTAAAAATAGATAAAAAAAAACGGAATCATTTCCGTTTTTATCCGTTTTGTTGAGCTTTGAGTGTTTTTAAAGCACGAGCAGATACGCGGATGCGAACTGGTTTGCCATCAACCATAACTCTAACTTTTTGTAGGTTCACATTCCACTTACGACGTGATGATTGTAAGGAGTGAGAACGCTTATTGCCTGATAAGGCGCCTTTACCACTAACGGCACAAACTCTTGACATGTAGAAGACCCCCTTTCAAAGGTTTTATAAAGTGCTTATGAATAATAGCATGTTTAACCATTGAATGCAAGGGTTATAAGTACACTTTAAGTCATAAATAAAAACTTGCTATGTTATAATTATCTCAATTGAGAGTGAGGGTGAAATGAACGACCAAAACGTCCATGCAGCATTAGAAATTGCGGACCATGAAATCCGTTTGGCGATTGGCCAATTTTACAATACTAGACTCAATATTTTAAAAGTAGAAAGAGTTGCATGTTCGGGTGTTTTAGGTACGTATATTGCTGATCAACAGTCTGTTGTTGATGCGATTAATGCCGCTAAAAAACATGTTAAGGATACCTTAGGGGTTGATTTAAAAAGAGTTATTTTAGCGCTCCCCACTTTAAATGCTTCTCGTTATGTTAAACATATTGAACGCAAAATAAATGAGCAAGTTACTTTGAATGATATTAAAGCGATTATGAAAGAAGCATATCATGCAGATATTCCAGCTCATCAAGAACTTATTAATGCTTTTATAACAAAATCAGTGGTTAATGGAATCACTTTAAGAAGATTACCTATCAATGAATACTGCGATTCAATCAATGTTAGTGTTGATTTACTCTGTGCCGATCGTGACTTAGTTTATCGTTATGCACAAACCGTTGAAAAAGCCGGTTTAGAGATCTCTGAAATTTCATTAGATTCTTATGCTTTTGGTAAAGAAGCTTCTTTATTTGAGAAATCCTTAGAACATCACATTGTCGCTTTAAAGATTGAAAGACAATCTTCTAGCTTAGCTTTATTTGCCCAAGGGAAAATGAGTAGTAGTGAAGTTTTGGATTTAGGGATGCATCAAATGATTGCTAAACTATCTGAGCAAGCACATTTACCTATTGATGTCGCTGATCGCTTAATGCATTACAATGTACGTTTTGGTTTAGATCATTATCCAGATACACCAGTCTATTTGTGGTCTAGTGATAAACAAACCCATACTTTAAGTGAAAATGATATTTATGAAATCTTAAAGGATGATTTAAGTCTTTGGATTGAAAGTATTCATAAAGCTATTGCACCCATCATTGAACATGGTGAAACTAAAATGATTCTTTATGGTGAATCGGCTGAAATTAATGGTTTGGTCACAGTTTTAAGTAAACAACTTGGAATAGAGGTTGAACATTATATTCCCGAAACTTTAGGCATTCGTTATAGCGCAATGAGTACTGTGGCTGGTTTATTCTATGTCTTAAAAGATCAAAGTCGTTTAAGGGATTTCGATCCAGCGATTAGTATGATTGATTATGAAAATTTAGTTATGAGTAAAAACGATATACATGAAGATACCCTTTCTGGAAAATTTAAAGGGTTATTTGAAAGAAGAGGGTAAAGGAGAGTTGTATGAGTGAATTAACGTACAATCAAGTTGCTAAAATTAAAGTATTCGGTATCGGTGGTGCCGGATGTAATGCGGTTAACCGTATGGTTGAAGAAGATGTTCAAGGTGTAGAGTTCTATGTCGTGAACACAGACCTTCAAGTTTTAAATATTTCAAAAGCTAAAAACAAATTAATTTTGGGCGAAGAAACGACCAAAGGTTTAGGGGCTGGAGCTGATCCTGAAGTAGGATTAAAAGCAGCTCAAGAAAGTGAAGATTCAATTCGTGAAGCGATGAAGGGTGCTGATATGGTATTCCTTACTGCCGGTCTTGGTGGGGGTACTGGAACAGGTGCTGCACCACTTTTTGCGAAAATCGCAAGAGAGAATGACATCTTAACGATTGGAATTGTCACAAAACCATTTAGTTTTGAAGGACGTAAACGGATGGATCAAGCTTTACGTGGTTTAGAAGAACTACGTGAAAACGTTGATTCCTTAATTATTGTTTCCAATAATCAACTTTTAGAAGTGATTGGCCGTATTCCTTTTGTCGAAGCGTTTAGAGAAGCTGATAATGTATTACGTCAAGGTGTACAAACCATTACTGACTTAATTGCTGTGCCAGCGATGATTAACTTAGATTTTGCTGACGTACGTAATGTTATGCGTGGTCAAGGTTCTGCTTTAATTGGTATCGGCTTAGCGCAAGGTGACAATAAAGCACAAGAAGCAGCTGCACGTGCGATTACTTCACCTTTACTTGAAGCGCAAATTCATGGGGCTCGTAAAGCAATCGTAAATATTACGGGTGGTGAAAGCATTACGCTATTTGATGCGGATGATGCTGTTGGCTTTATTCGTGAAGCTGCGGGTGAAGAAATCGATATTATCTTTGGGGTTGCGATTAATGAAACGTTAGAAGATAAGATCATCGTAACAGTTATTGCGACAGGCTTTGATCTACCGCAAGAACATAGATCTTATAAACCAATTAGTGATGCGAAAAATGTATCAGAAAGTTTAGAGAAAGATGCACATTCATCGCTAAAGGATGATGAAAGTGATATCCCAGGATTCTTCAAATCAAGAGGCTAGCCAATGGCTAGTTTCTTTTTGAATTAAAGATATTCTCTTTTATAATAGAACTATGATTAAACACGTAAATAATGAGTATAAAGAAAAAGTATTAAGTATTTTAAAAGACGATCCTTCACGTTCACTTTTTGTGACCGGTGATATTTTAAGCTATGGGATGAGAAATGATTTTCAGGATGTCTATGTTGATGAAGATGAAAATGGGATACATGGCATTTATCTACGCTATCGTAATAGTTTAGTTTTTTATGTTAATGATTGTGTTGTAGATGAAGCAGGCGTATTAGCTTTAATTGAAGATCCTAAAACTGAATTAGTTAGTTCAGTGCGATCACATATTGAAAAATTACCCAAATATATTCAAGATAAAATCAGTCAAAGAGATACCTATCTTTGTGAGTGTAAACAATTAAAAGGTAAAATCACAAATGCCATAAAAGCCACAGCAGCTGATGCTGAAGGTATTATCGATGGTTTATTAAGTATCGAAGAATTTAGTGGCGATTCACGTCCTCGTGAAGAGAAAATTGAAGATTTAAAACGAGAATTATCTGAAAATGATAAAGCTAATTTTGTAATTTATGAAGATGGTAAAATTGTCGCTAGTGCAAGCGCAACGGCGCGCAGTAATGTAGGCATCATGATTGTCGGTGTTTATACCTTGAAAGACTATCGACAAAGAGGTTATGCGCGCGATGTTGTCTCTGCGATTACAGATTGGGCGTTAAAAGAAGGATTAATACCTTGTCTTTTTTATGATAATCCAAATGCAGGTAAGCTTTATCATGATTTAGGTTATCAAACGATAGATACATGGGTAATGGGTAGAAAAATATGAGAATCGCAATGGCGCAAATGCGCACTAAAGCAGGTTATATTGATGACAATATAAAAACAATGAAACGTATGATTGATCAGGCACGTGAAAGTAAAGCTGAATTAATTGTTTTTCCAGAAATGTGCATCAGTGGTTATCTTATCTCTGATAAATACCTCCAAAAAGGTTTTGTGGAAGAAATTATTAATGCGAATGAAGTGATTAAGGATTATTCACAAGGTATTGGCGTTATTTGGGGTAATCTTGGCGTTGATTTTGATTATAAGAATCGTGATGGAAGATATGAACGGCGTAATCAAGCGTTTTTTGCCTATGAAGGACAATGGGTAAAAGCACAACATAATTGGCATGATGGTATCTATGTTAAACATGGCTTACCTGATTATCGTATTTTTGATGATTCACGTTATTTTAAAAGTGGGATAGATGTTTCTTTAGAACATGGAAGTGATGAAACAGCTTTAATTGAACCTTTTATTTTTAAAGGTAGACGGATTGGTTTAGAAGTTTGTGAAGATTTATGGAGTTTGGACTATCGTTTAGATCCAACTTCGATTTATATTAAAAAGGGTGTTGATTTCATAGTGAATATCTCAAGCTCACCCTGGACATTAAATAAAGAGAATTCACGCAATAAACGCATCCTAGAGCACGTTTCTAACCATAAGGATAAAATGGTTCCACTTTGTTATGTGAACGTTGTTGGGGCTCAAAACAACGGTAAGAACCTAATGTTATTTGATGGTGGATCTACTTTGTTTGGTAAAGATGGTTCAGTGATGAGTGCATGTAATGATGCTTTTAAAGAAGAATTGAAAATCATTGAACTTGATCAAAATGAAAATGTCCAAAAAACAAAATATAAACTTCTCAAAGGACTTATTTCTGGTATTAAAGCCTTTGATGAAGAAATTCTAGGAAAACGTAATTGGGTCATTGGTTTATCTGGGGGTATTGATTCATCTGTTAATGCAGCACTATTGGTTATGGCTTTAGGTCAAGAGCGTGTTTTTGGCTACAATATGGCGAGTAAATATAATAGTTTACAAACTAAGAATGCTGCCAAACATTTAGCAAAGAAATTAGGTATTTCTTATGCTCAAGGCAGCATTGAAGATTTAGTAAAGAGCACACATGATACTTTAAATGACTATGGTTTTGAGACAGTTGATCATGGATTAAATGCTGAAAATATCCAAGCGCGTTTAAGAGGGCATTTACTTTCAAGTTTTGCGTCTTTAAAATCAGGTGTCATTTGTAATAATGGAAATAAAGTGGAGTTAGCCTTAGGTTATGCGACGTTATATGGCGACACAATTGGTGCATTAAGTCCGATTGGAGATTTAACTAAAGTCCAAATTTTTGAACTAGCTAAAGAAATAAATGAAGTATATGCTGATGAAATTATTCCACGTGAACTCATTCCCGAACTAATTCATCATAAATATGTGTTTAAACTAGCTCCTTCAGCTGAATTAAAAGATGCCCAAATTGATCCAATGAAATGGGGCTATCATGACTTTTTAGTTCAATATCTCATGCAATATCCATCACACAGTATGCATGATGTATTAGATTTCTATGAGTCATGTGCATGGGAAAAGAGTGAAGTGGCAGATATTATGCGTGCCTATGGTTTAGATGATGCGAAAACCTTTATAGCTGATTTAAGATGGTTTATGAGAGCTTTCCATTTAGCTATTTTTAAACGCATACAATTTCCACCTATCATTGCATTATCAAGAGCTGCATTTGGCTATGACTTTAGAGAAAGTCAAATGTCTTATCTAGAAAATGATATGATTAAAGCACAAATACAAAGAATTTTAGAAAAAGGAGAGTAAACATGAGAAATTGGAAAGAAATGCCAGTTATTAAAAGTGCATTATCGATTATTTTTGCAGGAATCGTCTTAATTACTGTTTACTTCACTTTTTTGAATTTTGAAACATTTAAAGGAGTCATCGCTACTTTTTTTGGGATTATTTCACCTTTTGTTTACGGTAGTTTCATTGCTTTTCTCATAAGTCCTCTTGTTCATTGGTTTGAATTTAGAGCTTTGTCAATTTTAAAGATGAAACAAAAAACAAAACATATTATTTCTGTGTTAATGACACTAGTTGTCGTCATTGAAATCATTGTTTTATTTATTTCCGTTTTACTTCCACAATTTGTTGGTTCGATTGCAAATATTTCGAATAGTTTCCCTGATTATTTAGAAAGTTTTAATCAATACATTGCACCATGGTTAGCGGACTTTATACCTGATCAAACGATTATTCTTAACTTCTTAAATTCGTCTTCTGATTTAGTTCAACGAATTGTTACATTACTAAGAGATTATGTGCCTAATATTGTTGATTTCTCGATTAGTATTTCTAAAGGGATCTTTAACGGAATATTAGCTATTGTTATTGCGATTTATATTCTTTTAGATGAAGAAGGTTTTACCCATCAACTTCAACGCTTTGTAAATGCTTATTTTGGTGCAAAAGTGGGTGAAGATATTAATGCTTTATTAAATCTAACCAGCTTTATGTTGCATCGTTTTATTTTGGGTAAAGCGTTTAACTCAGTTATTTTAGGTATTGGTATGTATATCACGATGTTAATTATTGATATTCCATTCCCAGTCTTTTTATCTACGATTTTTGGGGTAACCAATATGATTCCATTCTTTGGACCATTTATTGGTGGTGCTTTTGGCGTAATCATTCTCTTGCTTCAAGATCCAATGCAAGCCGTCTGGTTCTTAGCAATTGTTTTAATTCTTCAACAAATTGAAGGATCCATTTTATCTCCACTTGTTTTAGGTGATTCAATGGGACTTCCGGGTATTTGGGTTTTCTTTGCGATTATTGTGGGTGGCGGATACTTTGGTGTAGCTGGCATGTTCTTAGGTGTTCCAATCTTTGCCGTTCTTTATTTACTTCTACAACGGAGTATGGATATTCGTTTAGCTGAAAATGAAATGACTGAACATAAAGAGCCTTAGGCTCTTTTTTTAATCACTAAGCATCATAAAAAAGAACCCGAAGGTTCTTTTAGTTTGACTTAATTAGTCTTGTCTCCACCACATATCAGTGTATGTAGGAATTGGATATGCATCTTCAGGAAGAAGTTCTTCAACCATGTCTACATCAATTCTTAAATCATCAAGAGCTGGTAGTAGGACTGTACGGTGTTTAACAGATTCTGATTTTAAATTATGATCTGCAGTTAAATCAGCAAGCACTTTCTTAACTGCTTCAACTTTAACTTCAATCTTATCTAATGTTGCTTCTAAAGCAGCAAATTTCTTATCAGCAAGTTTGATGCCTTTCATTGAAGCAAGTACACCTAAGTAATCAAGTGCTGCTGGAACGATAACTTTTTCAGTCATACGTAACATTGTTTTTGCTTCAACTTGCATTGTTTTAGCATAGATTTCATAGAGAACTTCTGCACGAGCATCAAGTTCAGCTTTATTGAAGATACCGTTGCTTTCGAAGAGTTTAACTGAACGATCAGCATTTAAGTATTCAACAGATTCTACGAAAGATTTAATGTTTGGTAGTCCACGTTTTTCAGCTTCAGCAACCCATGCATCAGCATAGCCGTCGCCTGAGAAGAGTACGCGACCGTGTTCAGCAATAATTTCAGTAACGATTTTTAATGCTTCTTCACGAACATCTTGTAGATATTTGATTGGTTCTAAACGATCAGCAATTTCTTTTAGTGTTTCAGCTAAGATTGTTGAAATAACTGTTGCACTGAGTGATCCAGATACGCTTGAACCTAACATACGGAATTCAAATTTGTTTCCTGTGAAAGCAAATGGTGAAGTACGGTTACGGTCTGTGTTGTCTTTTGGTAAGTAAGATAGGTTACTTAAGACAGTTGAAGTTGTTGAACCAATTTCAATTTCAGCACGGTTTTTATCAACTAAGCTTAATAGGATGTGTTCAATGATTTCACCCATGTAAACTGAGATAATTGCTGGAGGAGCTTCGTTAGCACCTAGACGGTGATCGTTACCTGCAGAAGATGCAGCTAAACGTAAAATTTCTGGGTGTTTATCAATCGCTTTGATACATGCCGCAACAAATGTTAAGAAACGTACGTTTTCACTTGGTTTTTCACCTGGTTCTAATAAGTTTTGACCATCGTCAGTACTTAATGACCAGTTATTGTGTTTACCAGAACCATTGATTGTAGCAAATGGTTTTTCGTGTAATAAGCAAGCTAAGTCATGTTTCTTAGCAGTTTTACGTAAGACGTCCATCATAATTTGGTTTTGATCGACAGCAACGTTTGCTTCATCATAGATAGATGAAATTTCGAATTGTGCAGGAGCAACTTCGTTATGTTCAACGAAAGCATAGATACCTAAACGCCATAATTCTTCATTAACATCATTCATGTATTCTTGGATTTTTGTTTCGATTGATCCGAAATAGTGATCATCAAACTCTTGACCTTTAGGAGCAGGTGTACCCATTAAAGTACGTCCAGCTAATAATAAGTCTTCACGAGCTGTGAAATAATCGTAATCAATTAAGAAATATTCTTGTTCAAGACCCATCATCATTTTGACAGTCTTAACTTGTTTATCACCTAAAGCATTAACAACACGTGTTGCTTGTTCACTCATTACATCAAGAGCTCTGAGTAATGGTGCTTTTTGGTCGAGTGGTTCGCCTGTATATGAAACGAAGATTGATGGAATGCATAATACTTTCTCACGGATAAATGCTGGTGAGCTAATATCCCAGTAGGTATAACCACGTGCTTCGAATGTTGCACGTAAGCCTCCACTTGGGAAAGATGAACCATCTGTTTCACCTTTAATTAATGTTTTGCCACTAAAGTGGGCAACTGGTTTACCATCTTCACGAGATACAAATGCATCATGTTTTTCAGCAGTTGAACCTGTTAATGGTTGGAACCAGTGAGTAAAATGAGTTGCACCGTGGCTAATTGCCCATACTTTCATCGCGTGCGCAATTGCATCAGCTGTAGTACGGTCTAATGGTTGTTCTTTTGCTACCGCAGTTTTCCAAGCTTTAAATACTGGAGACGGTAGACTTTCTTGCATATTGGACTCACCAAACTGGTAAATCCCAAATTCATCAAATGGATGTGACATCGTTTTTTTCCTCCAAACTTATGATTATTTTATGATAAATTTAAGAAAAGTAAAGGAAAACTTGATTTTCTTTCTGAAAATAAATGAAAAAAATTGAAATAATGATTAAAATTGAAAAATTAAATTTCCTTTAATATATTAAGGATACAAAAAATGACTTTTTTTCAAAGTTTCAATCGTGATATACTCAAATTAGAAAAGAGGTATTGAAAATATGCTAGTAAAATGTACAGTTTGTGGCTTAATTCATGAAGCGGACGCAATGGGTGAAAAATGTCCTAAGTGCGGTGCCCCTAAAGAAAAATTTGTTGAATTAAGTGAGGAAGAAGCAGGTAAAGTCACACGCAGCCAAAAGACAAATGATTTACATGCTAAACTCATTGATTTAATGAGAGAAGTTGAAAGTATTGCTGACTGTGGTATCGAAGATAATTTAGATCCTGGTTGTGTCAAGATTTTCAAAGAAGCTAAAGAAGCAGCAGTGATGTTCAAACGTAAATCAATGGCAGAACTTGCTGGTCATGTAGGTAAGGGTAAATATTAAGCAAATAAAAAGTTGGATAATTTCCAACTTTTTATTTATTTCTGAACTCTAATTTAATACGATCATCATCTTCAATGAATAAAGCGATATGATCAGGACCATCAGCATAGGGATATCGATCTTCATATAAACATTTTATGCCTTTATCGATTGCTGCTTGATGTAATCTATGAATTGTTTCTATCTCACATAGAAAAGCTAAATGATTTAAACCTGTATGTTTGCGATGATACTTCGTATCAAGATATTTTTTTTCAGTTTGGACAAAGACGATATAACTTGTATCCTTTTTAAAACTAAAACCTTTTTCCCAATTTTGATATAAGGAATAATTTAAATAAGAAAAAAGCCATTGATAAAAATCAAATGACTGTTTTAAATTTGAAACATTTATTTCAATATGATGGAGCATCAATTCTACTCCATTACAATGACTTCTTTAACGCCAGGAACTTCTTCAATAAGTAAGGCTTCAACGCCTAACTTATATGTAGTGTCAATGGCACCACATCCAACACATGCGCCAAGAACTCTGACATAAACTGTTCCATCTTCTTCTGTTTTGACATATTCTAAATCGCCACCATCTCTTTGGATATAAGGACGAATTTTAGCTAAAACTTCTATAACTTGTTTTTCCATAGTATTATCCATATTGCTACCTCAAGAAATACATTAACCCACCAACACTCAATCCGACAACTATTCCGCCCAAAACTTCTGTCCATTTATGTCCTAAAACTTCTTTTACCTTTAATAAATAGATTGGATCATCAAGTTTTATTTGGGTTAATTCTTGAATATCTCTTATTAATTGTTGAGTGATCTGTATATTACGTCCTGCATAGAATCGTACATTGGCTGCATCATAAATGACAATCATTGAAAAGGATAAAACAACCGCAAAGATGGTCGAATCAAAATTATCATGTAAACCAACTGAGATCACTAAAGCAGATACTAAAGCAGTGTGTGAGGATGGGAATCCACCGCTTTCAAAAATAAGGGAGACGTCCCACTCTCTTGTCATGATATATTTTAAAACTGGTTTTAAGATTTGAGCAACTTGATTGGCTACAAATGCAGCCCAAAATGGGTAGTAATTTCCGAGCATAACCTTATCCTTACGTTTAAAAATTATAGCACATAATTCAAAAAAGCCTGTGCTATAATATCGAAGTACTTAGGAGTGTTAATGATGTATCAAAGTGGTCAAATCGTTGAAGGTGAAATAACTGGTATTCAAGCATACGGTGCTTTTGTACAGGTTGATAAAGATACAAGTGGTTTGATTCATATTTCTGAAATATCAGAAGGATATGTGAAGGATATTAACCATTTTGTAAAAGTGGGAGATAAGCTAAAACTTAAAATTCTTGATGTTGATACGAAGTCACATCATTTGCGTTTATCACTAAAAGCCCTGAGAAACTCACGAAAGAGTCGGCCACGTCATAAGCGAATTCCTAAATTAAAGAATGCGATTGGGTTTGAATCACTCAGAGAAAACTTAGACGCATGGATTGAAACTGCACACAAGGAGATTGAAAAATGATTAAAGTAGATTTTACGAATGCTTTAGATCCTAAGGTTCTAGAAAGCTATCAAAAAGAAGTTAATAAGTATCATGTTAATCTAACTGAGAAAACAGGTTTAGGTTCAGATTTCTTAGGTTGGACCACTTTACCATTTGATTATGATAAAGATGAATTTGAATTAGTTAAAAAAATTGCGAAAGATGTTCGCGCTAAAGCAGATACTTTTATAGTCTGTGGTATTGGTGGATCCTATTTAGGTTCACGTGCTGCGATTGAAATGATTAATGGTATTTTTCCAAAAGAAAATAAAGTTGAAGTTTTATTCTTAGGAAATACATTCTCATCAACTTATATTATGCAAGTTCTCGATCGTATTAAAGATCGTAATGTAATGGTTAATGTTATTTCTAAATCTGGAACAACCACTGAAACAGCGATGGCGTTCAGATTAGTAAAACAATTCTTAGTAGAAAAATATGGTGAAGCAGAAGCGACAGCTCGTATTATTGCGACAACTGATAAAGCACGTGGAACTTTAAAAGCACAAGCTGATTCAAAAGGCTATGTGACTTTAACCATTCCTGATGATGTTGGTGGTCGTTATTCAGTTCTAACTTCAGTTGGTTTATTACCAATTGCGGTCGCGGGTATTGATATTGATGCCATGATGGAAGGTGCTCAAGAAGCAGCTAAAGCTTATACTTCAAGTGTTATTTCTGAAAATGATGCATATGCCTATGCTGTTGCTCGTCGTTATATGGAAGATAAAGTGGGTAAAACAACTGAACTTCTCGTTTCTTATGAAACTCAACTTACGATGGTAGCGGAGTGGTGGAAACAACTCTATGGAGAATCTGAAGGTAAAGAAGAAAAAGGTTTATTCCCAGCATCTGTTAATTTCTCAACGGATTTACACTCAATGGGACAAATGGTTCAAGAAGGAACAAAACTCTTATTTGAAACATTACTCTTAGTTAAAGAACCAACTTTAGATATGAAATTCCCAGCCGATTCTGAAGATCTTGATGGAATGAATTATTTAGCAGGTAAAACATTAGATGAAGTTAATAAGAATGCTATGCTTGGTACATTGGAAGCACATCATGATGAAGGTGGTATTCCAAATATTATGTTAACAATCGATAAAATGGATGCGAAGAACTTTGGTTATATGGCTCAATTCTTCTTCATCTCATGTGGAATGTCTGTATACCTAATAGGTGTTAACCCATTCAATCAACCAGGTGTTGAAGTTTATAAAAAGAATATGTTTAGACTCTTAGGTAAAAAATAAATAAAGCATTAAAAAAAGATATCGTTCTTCTGAACTGTCCCCTTTGTCAAGGACACTTAAAAAAAGGACTTTAGAGAATTAGATAAAAGGAACAGAATTTCTGAATAGAAAATATGTTCCTTTTTCGTTTGATCATAATAAAAATATGTTTAAGAGAAACGATTGAATTATAGGTATATTACTGGCTGATGATAGAGAACAGGTAATAATAATGGAATATCATCTGAACGATCTAAGTAACTTTCATATTTATGAGGTGTCATACGATGTAACCCCCATTGTGGGCGATCATAATTATAGTAGTTGATATAGTCCATAATCGCTTCAACACATTCAATATAGGTCTTATAATGCTTAAATTTTACTTCATCTTTCATGTGCCCAAAGAAACTTTCTTGAGCTGCATTATCTAAACAATTTCCACGTCTCGACATTGAACTTTCAATTCCTAGTTCATCTAAGACTTGTTTAAAGGCTCTTGATGTATAATGTGAACCTTGATCTGAGTGAATGAGAACCTTTAGATTTAAATCACCCATTTGTGTTTCAATAAGCCCTTGAACGGTCTTTAATACAAACGAGACATCTAAGGATTCTGATACCCTATAAGATAATATCTTATTACTAGAGGCATCTTTGATGACAGATAAATAAGCTCGCTTATGAGAACCATAAGTAATATACGTAATATCTGTGAGAAGTATTTTACGCGCAACCCCTTGTTTGAATTGTCGATTAACTCGATTGACTGATATATCGTTAGTTGCCATATCTCTCATCATTTGTCGATATGGATTTGCTTGTCTAATCTCACACACTAAGCCGTATTTACGCATTAATCTTCGTATTTTCTTAAGATTCATACACCTATTATGTTTATCTTGAAGATACATCTTAATGGGTCGTGCACCCTTATCATAGCCACGATAGTTGAAGGCTTCTTTGATGTAGGCAAAATCAATCTCATCTTGAATGTCTTTAAAATTAAGGCTTCGTTTGCGTTTGATAAAGGCGTAATAACCTGATCTGGATACTTGTGCGATTGTACACATATAATTTATATCTAAACGATTTTTACGTTTTGAATTAAGGTTAAAAATTATTTCGTATTTTTCTTGTGCGCTAAGTTGTATCTCACACTCCTTTCCAGTGCGTCGAGCTTTTTTAAGAATTCATTCTCCTGTTCTAAGTATTCATTTCGATCTTTCAAATACTTAAGTTCTTCTTCTAGTGTTCTTGGCTTTTGTCTTGAACGACCTGAACTTCCTTTTCGCGTGTCTTTAAACCCTTCATCGCGTTTACTCATCTTTCGCCAACGCTCTAACGACAAACGGATACGATTCATTCCTAAATCTTTAACACTTAATCCTGCATCTTCGAAAATCTGTCTAGAACTATATCCTCTCTGATACAAATCAACTGATTTCTCTCTAAAAGCCATCGTGTAAGTTATCGACTTTTCACTAATATTTTCTATATACGGATTATCTTTCAATCGTTTAATCTGTTCTTCTGAAAATCGGACTTTACTCATAACTTTTCCTCATTTTCTTTATTATATTTAAAAACCCTATAGGGTGAAGTAGTAAAGTAAAAGTAGACACAAGAAAAAACCATTTTCTTGAATAAAGTCTACTTTTTTCTTATACCTAAAGAAAAGGAGGTTATATGAGAGGAAGACCAAAAGGTGGGAAGAACAGAAAATACGAATTAGAATTTATGATTGAAGTAATTAATCGTTATTTAGAAGATAGAGTTTCACTACCTCGCTTAGAATCGGAATTAAACATTAGTCATTCCGTCATCAGAAACTGGATAAGACATTATCGAGAGAATGGAATTGAAGGTCTTAGAACCATTCACAAGGGCAAAGGCAACCCTTATTCAGCCCTGTATACAAGTAAAAATTTAACTGAAGTTGAACGTTTAAAACTTGAGCTTATGAAACGAGACATTGAAATTGAACGCTTAAAAAAAGGATACACCGTGAAAGGAGTTGGTTCACAGAAGGAATACGTTACACTATCCGGCAAGACTATCAAATAGCTGATGGATTAAAAGATAAATATTCAATTACTCAATTACTTAAAGAAATGGGATTGAATCGATCAGGGTACTACAAATGGTTAGAGCGCAAAGATAGACCTAATCAATACATCCAATATCGAATGAAGTTAATACCATATATTACGCAAATACATCAAAAACATAAGACTTATGGTTATCATCGAGTAGCCTATGAATTACGTAATCAAACAGAGTTTGTGTTCTCTGATCACTTGGTTCATAAATGTATGAAACAGTTGGGTTTAAAATCAAGTGCGAGAAAGTATAGATATCGAAAAGTTGGTGATGAGCATGTCATTTACAAAAATGAAGTGGCTGGGCATTGGAATGCCTCAAAACCTTATGAGATTGTCGTATCAGACATGACTCAGATTCGTAATCGAGGGAAAGCATATGAACTCACATTGTTTATCGATACGTTCAATAATGAAATTATCGCTCAATCCATGTCATCTCAAAAAGGTGATATTAAACCTTATTATGATTGTTTATCCCAATATTTAAAGCAAATAAAAGGAATAGAATACCCCATCATCCTTCACACAGATCAAGGGTCAGTCTACTCCAGTAAAGCTTTCAATCAAGCTCTTTCAAATTATAACATTATTCGTTCGATGAATCGCTCAGGTACACCTACGGATAATCCAGTCAATGAAGCACTTAATGGATGGATGAAAGATGAATTGTATATAGATTTTAATATCTCTCGTTCAAATGATGTTTATCAAACAATTAAAGAATATATTCATCATTTTAATCATGAACGTCCTGCATATACCTTACAATATAAAACCCCAATTCAATATAAACATGACTTAGGGTTCTAATTGTTTTTTAAACTTGTCTAATTTTCCTTTACAAGTTCAAGGGTAACACTTTTTTATCGTGTCTACTCTATAGGGTACAGTTTATTCAATGACGATATCTTTTTATATGTCTTATCGATATAAACGTGAATGTTCGATTAGGTTATCTGTATGGACTAAACTAAAGCCTTCTGAATCAATGACATTACTTGCATTTGCCGGAGCTAAACCTTCTTCATAAACCCATAAAACACCAAAGTAATTATTCGGATACTTTGCTTGAATTTCGGCATAGTATTCCATTGCTCTATCATAATCTAGAATAAAGAACGCTTTTGATAATGCTTCCGCATCTCCCGCTTTTAAATCTGTTACAACTGTGACTGCATGTAGATTTGTTACAACGGGATAAAGTGTACTTGGATCAATAATGTGGTGATAATAGTTCCCATCTTCAGCCATGTAATAATTTTGATTATCACCAGACGTTGATATTGAAATATCAGCTGGGAAATAAAGAGTATCAATCGTATTTGCACCAATCAATGTAGGACGAGTAGGAGCAGTAATACCAACTCCCCATTCAGAACCATCAGGTTTAGTGCCAATGGTTAAGATAGATGAATCACCAATATTGATGATGGCAATGTCCATCCCTGCATCCTTTAACTGTGCTGCAATGATATCAGCCGCAAAGCCTTTACCGATTCCACCGACGTCAACTTGTGTACAAGCTTCAATGATTTCAATAGTGTTATCAGCATCATTAACGATGATCTTATCCCAACCACTGCATAAGTCGGCGGCTGATAATTCATCAATACTAGGAATAAATCCATATTCGCTTGGTTCATTTTGATTAAGGAGTTTTCCTTCTTCACGATAAGCGTGCCATATATTAAGGACTGCTCCAATACTAGGGTTAAATGTATTCCATGTATCGTCAGTCCACATTTGTGCAGCTAAGAATAAATCAATCAAGTCTTGATCAACAACAACAGGACCGTGACCGGCAGTATTGTTGATTGCATATAAGTTTGTGATTCCTTTAATTGCCGTATATTTATCATATAGATGACCCAATCGAGTAAATTCACTACTTAACTGATCGAAATAATCATTATAGGTATTTTCATCTTTTGTATACGCAATTAAGGTAACCGCAATATCTTTAAAACCGACATCTAATGCGATTTTCGCATAGCGACTTGGAGTGCTTTCACAACTGCTTAATAAGAGTAAAATTGCGAGAAATAAGGTTAATTTTGTTCTAATCATGAGTGCATTATAGCATATGATAATAGTTCTAAACTTGTGAAATTATTTGTGATATAATGGACAAGTAACTTGAAGAGTCATGTTTTTTTGACTGTTATTAGGAAAGGGTTAGAGTGATTGTATGTCGTTTATGACAGGGCCTGGAAGACAACATTTAGAAGGCCATAAGAAGTTAACTGCGTACACTGATATCGTGCAAGTTAAACCCAAATCAGAAGTCTATGTACCATTAGATAATGGTGCTGGTTATACTTTTGAAGCTGCTGTTAAAGAGGGCGATAAAGTAGAATTAGGACAATATTTGGGCAAATGGGGAGGACGTTTTGAAGTCCCTATCTTTGCACCTGTTTCAGGTACAGTTGGTACCACTAAAAAAATGATGCATGCGGCGTTAAAACCAATTGAGCATTTAGTGATTACTGACGATAAAAAATATACTGCTGTTCAATCTTTTAAACCACTAGATTACTCACGTGCTACACGTGAAGAATTAGTTGAGTTTATGAAGAATGCAGGAATAGTAGGGATGGGAGGCGCTGGTTTTCCAACTTACGTTAAATATTCAAAAGTAGATGGAATTCATACTTTATTAATTAATGGAGTAGAGTGTGAACCATATATTACAGCTGATGATCGTTTAATGCATGATTATAAAGATCTCGTATATACCGGTGTTTTAGCTCTCTTAAAAATGAGTGGTGCAAATAAAGCGGTAATTGCGGTAAAGAAATATAAAAAAGAATTAATGGCTGAATTAAGAGAAATGTTTAAGAGCCATTCAGAAGTAGAAATCTTTGGTGCGCCAGATGTTTATCCAATGGGTTGGGAACGTACTCTTGTTTATGAGTATGCAAAAAAACGTTACAATCGTTTACCAGGTGAAATTGGTATTATTGTCAATAACATCACGACTGCCATTGTATTTGCGAATGCACTTTTAAATGGTATGGGCGTCACTGAAAAGTTAGTTACTTTTTCAGGTGATGGTTTAAAGAAAAACGCAAACGTTAAAGTACCTTATGGTACACCAGTTAGTGATATCGTTAATGCACTAGGTGGTTATTCTTCTGAATCAGTTTTATTAATTGCTGGTGGTCCAATGATGGGGCGCACAATGACAACTGATGCGATTGTTGTTCATACTTATTCAAATGCCATGACAATTGTTAAACATGAACCTATTGAAGCGATGGAATGTTTACGCTGCGGTCGTTGTAATGATGCTTGTCCAGCAGGTTTATTACCAGTTCGTATTAATAACGCAGAAAGCGCAAAAGATTTAGATCTTATTGTGAAATTAGCTGCTGATCAATGTATTGAATGTGGACTATGTTCATATGTATGTCCTTCAAAAATTGATGTTACTGAAGGTGTGAGACGTGCGAAACGTGCGTTATTACTAAGAAAGCGATAGGAGGAGAAAACTATGAAATTTAATTTTAGGGTATCACCTAACTATCGTGCTCCACTCAGTACGCAACGTATTATGTTTGAATTAACTTTAGGTATCTTAGTGGTCCTAGGTTATAACGTTTATTTCTATTTTGCTCATTTAGGGGCAGATTATGGTATTCATGCTTTAGCAATGATTGTAACAGCTGTTGTTGTTGCAGTTGGAACTGAAATGGTTTGGGCTATTGCTTTTAAGAAAAAACCAATTAAATATGTTCTTAATTCTTTCCCATGGGTAACAGCTTTACTTTTCGTCGGAATGATGGGGATCAATAAACCAGTTTATGTGGTTATTGTTGGTACATTTGTTGCGATTTTAGTCGGTAAATTACTCTTTGGTGGATTTGGTTTTAATATTTTTAACCCAGCTGGGGTAGGACGTGCATTTGTTGTTCTATCATTTGGTGGTTTAGTCTTCTCAGGTTTCCCTGATGTTGTAACAGGCGCTACACCTAATACAGTTATGGAAGCACTAGGTTGGGTTATTAATGATCCAGCCGCAGTTGCAAGCTACTTAGAACAATTTGGTGGTCTATGGGGACTAGTAACTGGTGGATATGTGGGCGCAATTGGAGAAACTAATTCACTCCTTATCTTAGCGGTTGGTATTTATTTATCTGTTCGTGGCATTATTGACTGGAGAGCACCAGCTGCTTTCTTAGTGTCATTATTTGTCTTTGCTTCTGCCATCGCTTTATGGCATGGAATGGGACTTTGGTATCCTGTTTATCACTTGGTAACCGGTGGTGTTATGTTTGGGGCTATCTTTATGTTAACTGACCCAGTCACTTCACCAACATCTATCTCAGGTCGTTTGATTTTCTCTATTGGTGTAGCTTTCTTAGTTGTCCTAATGCGTGTTAAAGCAAACTTACCTGA
This sequence comes from Erysipelotrichaceae bacterium, assembly GCA_963663995.1. Lineage (GTDB taxonomy): Bacteria > Bacillota_I > Bacilli_A > Erysipelotrichales > Erysipelotrichaceae > UBA2212. Next base: position 49,305 of record OY760660.1, read on the forward strand.
AGGCATGATTCGTTCTATATTATTTATGAATATGCTTTCACCAATGTTAGATCAACTAACAGATGGTCAAAGTTATGTTAATCTCAAGAAAAATATCGCAAAAGTTGCGGGCGTATTTGCAGCATCGCTTGCGGTTGTATTAGTCTTTGCTTCAATGATTGATTATATCGAGCCAAAAGCAGAAGAAGCACAAGAACATGAGATTATTGTTGTTTTAGGTCATTCAGTATCGGTCTTAGATTACTCAACTACAAGTTCTGAGATTGTATCTCAAACTGAAAATGGTCATCTAATTACATTTGTTGTAAATTCTCCAGGCTATGAAGTTCTTGAAAGCGAATATGCTGAAGATCCAAAACCAAATCAATTTGAAATCGTTGTAGATACAGATACCAATACTGTTGTAAGTGCGGGTTATATTCAATACAACGATACATATAAAGTTGGAGATAAAACAGATGCAGCTATCTTCTTTGATCAATTCACTGATTACGATCTAACACGTACAGACGGTACGATTGATGTTGTTACTGGTGCAACATTCTCTTCTGAGTCTGCTGTAAGAGCACTTGCCACAGTCATTGCGGCATTGGAACAGTAAGGGGGGCTATAGAAAATGAAAAAAATTCTACATTTAACCTTATTCTTAGCGATTGTGTCAGCGATAGCTGGTGCAGCTCTTTCTTTTGTAAATGGAATGACAAGTCCAATTATTGAAGAAAGAAAAATAGCTACTGTTAAAGCTTCTCTTCAAGAAATTTACCCATCAACTGATGAATTCAAAGAAATTGATTTCACAGATGAAAGTGGTGCAGTACAAAATGTTTATGAAGCAGTTGGTGCTGGTTATGCCTTCAACGTAAAAGTTCAAGGTTATGCTAACCCAATTGAGTATTTAGTTGGTGTTAATCTAGAGGGTGAAGTTGTTGGATTTGTTGTTACATCTGTTAATGACACACCAGGATTAGGATCAAAAGTTGGTGATCCAGAATTCGCAAATTCAATCATTGGTAATACAATCAGTGGTAGTTTTGATACGATCGCTGGTGCAACGATTTCATCATCAGCTATAACCACAGGACTTGCTCATGCGAGTGATGTTCTAGAAAGTTTGAAATAAGGAGGGTTTATGAAACAATTAGCTAATTATGGTTTAAATTTACTCAAAGAAAACCCTGTCTTCGGTTTATACCTTGGTTTATGTTCCGCACTTGCGATTTCAAACAACTTAAATAATGCGGTTGGGATGGGTGTAGCGGTTATTATCGTTCTAACAATATCCAATGTCTTGGTATCTGCATTACGTAAGATTACCCCAGATGAAATCCGTATTCCTGTTTATATCGTAATTGTTGCGACTTTAGTTAAGTCAGTTGAACTTCTCATGAAAGCATATGCACCTGCACTTGATGCAGCCTTAGGTGTCTTTGTTCCATTGATTGTTGTTAACTGTATTATTCTTGGTCGTGCTGAAGCATTTGCTTCTAAAAATGGTATTTTCGCATCTATGTTAGATGGTTTAAATATGGGTCTTGCCTATACATTAAGTTTAATTGCAATCGCAACTGTTCGTCAGTTCTTATCTTCTGGAGGCTTAAGTTTAAGTAATCCATTCTCTGGCGCAACAATCTTCGAATTTACAGTTATTCCTAGTGCTTATACCATTCCAATCTTTAATCAATCAATCGGTGCGTTCTTAACCTTTGCATTTCTAGCAGCAGGTGTAGCAGCTATTCGTAGCGCTTCTGATGCTAAGAAAGGAGATCCAGCATAATGAATGAACTTATTGCCTTATTTGTAGGATCAATCCTCATTAATAACGTTGTATTGTCAAAATTCTTAGGTATGTGCCCAGTTATGGGTGTAAGTAGAAAAACAAGCTCAGCGATTGGTATGGGTGCAGCAGTTACCTTTGTTATCTTTGGTAGTTCAATTATTACTTATGCTATTTATTATCAAATTCTAGTTCGCTTTGGACTTGAATATATGGATTTAATTGTCTTTATTGCAGTCATTGCAGCTTTTGTTCAATTTGTTGAAATGATTATTAAGAAGTTCTCACCTATTTTATATAAAGCATTAGGGATTTATCTTCCATTAATCACAACAAACTGTGCTGTTCTCTATGTTGCACTTGTTAACATTACTGACAAATTAAGTTTTTCAGAAATGTTAGTCTTCTCATTAGGATCACCTATCGGTTTTATGATGATTCTCTATATCTTCTCAACAATTCGTGAACGTTTAGACGGTGCACCTACTCCTAAAGCTTTTATGGGTAATCCAATTGCTTTAGTTGTAATGGCAATTATGGCAGCTATTTTCACAAGTTTTGCAGGTTTAGTCTAATATGGAAGCCGTACTACTATTCGCAGGACTTGGAGCTGTATATGCTTTGGTTTATTATTTAAATCAAAAGACAGCTGTGCCTGAAGGTTGCGAAGTAGCTGATGCCAATTGTGCATCTTGTTCAGTCGGCTCATGCTCAATCAAACCGTTAATCAATAAGGAGAATCAACTATGATCAATGCAGTGTTAATGATGACAGTTTTAGGTGCTTCCTTAGGTTTATTACTTGCTGTTGCAGGAAAAGTTCTATATGTAGAAGTCGATACTCGTGTTGAAACGATTATTGCTATGCTACCTGGCTTAAACTGTGGCGCTTGTGGTTTCCCTGGCTGCCAAGGTATGGCAGAAGGTTTAGTCAATGGTGAAGCAAGCGGTCCTGCTCAATGCAAACCATCAACTGAAGCTCAACGCACACGTATTTCCACTTTCATGGAAACAGGCGAAGATCCTGAAACAAACGCATAATATATTAACTTAGTCCTAGAAATAGGACTTTTTTTTGGACTTTTTGTATTTTGTGCAAATAACAATAGTAGGCAATTATGAAGGGCGTTATGCAAGCTAGTGCATTCTATGTTGTTTTAATGGGAATATCAGCAGGTTTAATGTTACTGATTTCTTTAGAACACATGCGAATCAATTCAATGACTATTCTTAAACAATCACTACAAGAAAGTGCTCATCTTTTAGCTGAAGCAGAAATCAATGATCGTGAAGCTTTAGTTGAATCATATTTATATGAAGCATTGAGTCTTAGAAAACCGATTAATGAAAGCTATGAAGTAGAAATCATTAGTTTTATTGCAGATCCTATTGCTCTACGTGTCGCTATTACTGTGACGCCACATTATTTAAGTGATGATATGCATTATCGCTTTGAAGAAAGTTTAATCGAGGTAGATTCATGACAAAGAAAAAAAGTTTGATTATTTTAAGTAGTTCATTAGTCTTTGCGTTCTTATGTTTTGCATTAAGTTACATTTATATACAAACACAATTAGAACTTGTTGATGTGGTTGTTAGTACACATCATTTAAAGGCTCGACAAATAATCGAGGATGAAGACGTAAAAATTATACAAATGCCATCACATTATGTCTCTTCATTTAATGTCATTGACATTGATGATGTGGTTGGGAAGTATGTTGTGATTGATGGATTTATACCGTCAAATTCAATGATACATACTTCTACAATTGAAGACTTGGATGAGAGTATTGATCAACCAAGTTTACTTTTAAAAGAAGATCAAGCGCTTTTTGCTTTAGATGCTAGTTTATTAACGACGGCTGGAAATAGCTATGTGATTCAACAGAAAGTTGATATTTATGGGGCGATTAAACTACGTGATAATACGGTTGTTGATCGATTTATCTCATCTGTTCGAATTGTCGGACTTAAAGATAAAAACGGGGATGATGTCGATACACAAAATGATAATTTACCAAAGGTTATTTTGTTGGCTGTTGATCGTAACATATTACCACTGCTCACTAAACTTGAAGCTATGGGTGATATAAGCCTGAGTGCAAGTAGTTACTTAGTTAGTGAAGAAGAAAGTTTTGTTCATGAAAGTACAGAACTTTGGATGGTTTTAAATGCTTCATGAGTTAAATTTTGGTTTACTTCAAAAGTATATTGAAGATCCAATGATCACTGATATTAACTACAATGGAAAACAATTGTGGATTGACCATCTCTCTAAAGGTCGCTATGCAATTGATGATTTTAAAGCCCACGAGTTTATGCAACAACTGGTCTATAAAATTGCGAATCTTGTTAATTTACCTTTCAATAATCAATCACCTGTTATTGAAGCCGAAACGAAAGAATTACGGATTAGTTTACTTCATCCCTCTATTGCTAGGGGAGGCATTTCCTTATCAATTAGAAAAACACCTTCGATTTGTCGCTTGCATGACCCCGTTACAGGAATTAAAACATATGCCCCTAAGTGGGTTATAGAATATTTGCAATCAGCCATTAAAACAGCTAAAAACATTATGGTTTCAGGTTTACCAGGTTCTGGTAAGACAGAACTTGTTAAATATTTAATGGAGTTTATTCCGCCAAGTGAAAGAGTTATTACGATTGAAGATACTTTAGAACTAAGGTATGGTGATATTCATCCCCATAAGGATAATGTGATGATCAAAATTAAAGAAAACTTTGATTATGAACAAGCAATTAAAAGTTCATTACGGCAAAGACCTAATTGGATATGTATTTCAGAAGTCAGAGGAAAAGAGATTATTCATTTACTACAAAGTGTTTCAACAGGCACTAAACTCATCTCTACTATTCATGCTGAAAGTGCTTATGCCATACCTTTTCGCATGATGGTGATGATGCCAGGATCGGAACTTACTAATCAAAGTTTAAATACATTGATTCACGATACTTTAGATATTGGAATACATATTGATATATGTGTCTCAAAAAATGGAATCGTTCGTCGTATTCGTGAAGTCATTAATTATCGAATTGATGAAAACTACAAATGCATTAAGGAGTGTATCTATGATGCCAACAAAGATAATATTGTTTCTTCAAAAACAAAGACAAAATCTAGGAAATCTGTCAAAAGCACAAATACTACGCATCCTGCTTGAATTATTTATCGCTTTACTGTTCTCTGTTTTGTTTGGATTAGAGATCGAATATTTAATCGCTTTATTTTGTTTAACACTATTTCTAAGTCCAAGTTTTATGCGTTACCAATACTTATATCAAAAAGAAGAAAAAGCATTCTTTGAATTAACTGATTTTCTTCAACAATTCGTCGCAGCTTTTAAACAACATCCGAAAATATATTCAAGTTTAATTGAATGTAAAGATGTCAGTCAGAATCAACTCTTAAAAACAATCAACTCATGGATATCAGCGCTTGAAAAAGGTGGCTATCCAAAAGAGCATGCGCAAAAATTTATTGACTCCTATCCACATTTTATTGTCGGTAATTTAGTTCATTTAATGTTGGCAGTTGAGGAATTTGGGGCTTCATCCTATGCCGAAGGATTAGAAATCATTCAGGATGATTTAGAAGATTGGATAGAAGATACCTATACCTTTAAACAAACACAACTAGCAACAAAAAGGCGAATTGAGTTTTTAGCGTTAATGGCTTTAGGAATTGCTTACTTTAGTCATTCTATGTTATTTCAAACACGCGCAATAGAAGCATTAGATTTCTATCACATGACAGTTTTTGGGTTTTTAGTATTAATCATATTAACACTATTGATGGCACATAAAGCTTTATCAACACCATGGATGGACAAACAGGAGCTGATATGGAAAGAATCATAGCTTGTACACTTGTGATTGCAGTGTGGGTTTATAAAGATAAAGAAATCTCAGCACTACTTTTTGGTTTAAGAGAGAAAAAATTAGATTTATATTGTGAAATATTAACTGAGTATAATATTGATAAAATTCATCGAAAACGATATAAACAATTATCTCAAGCAAGATTTTTATTGATTCCAATGCTTATCGTGAGTGATGATGTTCTTTTGTTTATATTGAATGTTTTAAGTTTAATCGTCTTATATAAAATTGAATACTACAAAATTAAATTTAAAGTTAATAAACGAATTAGGCATATCCGTTATCAGTTTCCCATCTATCTAAGACAACTACAGGTATTACTACAAAACAATACTGTGACTAAAGCAATTGAAGCATCATTAGATCAAGTTCCAAATTTATTTAAGGAAGATATCGTTTTATTGCATAAAAGATTATTAGAGAATCCTATGAATTTGAATGCATACATTGAATGTATGAGTCAGTATGATTTGCCTGAAATACAAAGAGCAATGAAATGGCTATATCGCTATCAAACAATTGGAATCTCAGATGTCAATCGACAGTTTAATCGAATGATTACTTCAACCTCTAAATGGTTGAGACAATCACGCATTCAATCGAAAGAACAATCATTAACTCTATATCAGTGGTGGGGCATTTTACCTCTCTTTGGAGTCACAATTGTCTTTCTTAGCGCAATGGTTAGTGTTGCGACATCATTTTTTGAAAGGAGGTAACTCAAAATGAAAGCATTTTTTGAAGAGTATGGTTTGGTTATCGTGGTGACTGTTATCGCGACTGGCATGATTTTGTTTTCTGAAGGATTTAAAACAACCATGCAATCGACACTTGAAGGACAGTGGGCTAACATGACCACCTTGAGTTAATGAAAGGTGCATTTGAGGCAACTTTAGTTTTGTTTTTTGGAATGATGTTTATTTTGATGGGTATGGATTATGTTGAAGTTCAGCTCATAAACACTCAAGCTCGATCTTTAGCAGAAAATACTTTATCAATCATTGAACATCAAAATAGATATGATGCAAGTGTACAAGCGATTATCGACTCAAACTCAATAACGTGTAATAATTGCACCCTACATCTATCACCCCACAATCTTTATCCATCACGATATTGGGTGGTTGTTGAATATCCTGTACATTTAGCACATATTAACTTAGAGATGAAATCTGAAATACGCCTTCTTTCACGTCCTTTAGGATAGGTAAAAACCTATCCTATTTTTATGTGATGTTGTAAAATATAACAAGCAGGTGATTGAAATGATATTAACAGTAGATATTGGTAATTCAAATATAGTTTGTGTTCTTTATGATAAAGATCAAAATAGACTCTATGACATCCGTTTAGATACTATTAAAAAGGAACATAAGGGTGATTATCCTAAAATCGTTAATCAAATCTTAAAACCAATTAAAATAGCTTATGAAATAGATGATTTTATTATGAGTTGTGTTGTTCCTTCAATTACAGAGGATGCCATGAAAGCTTTTCAAGCTGAATTAAATTTAGATGGTCATTTGTTAAGTATGGGAATGGTCCCAGAACTCGTAGTTCATTTAGATCAAGCAAATGAGCTTGGAGCTGATTTAATTGCGACAACTTATGGTGCTCTAAACCACTTTGATCAACCTTGTATTGTGATTGATATGGGTAGTGCTACAAAGATTACTGCTATAAATTCAAAAGGTGAATTTAATAGTGGATTATTGCTGCCTGGTTTGAAGGTTGCACAAAATGCGATGAATGCATTTATTCCTCATCTTCCTGAAATTCCTTTAGAATTTCCAAAACAATTACTTGGACGAGATACTATTGCTTGTATGCAAGCTGGGCTTATGTATTCAACTATTGACTCCATTACTGGTATCTGTCAACGCATTGAAAAAGAGTTTAATCAGGACTGTGTAAAGGTTTTAACAGGTGGTTTATCTAATGTAATAAAAGATGCATTTCCCGAGTATGAATTTGAACCATTCTTACTCAATGATGGTTTGATAGAACTCTATAATAAAAAGCTCGCAAACCCCTTTACAAGATAGCTCCAATACGCTAATATACTAAGTGCGCCGATGGTGCAAAATAAATGGCGGTTGTGGCGAAGCTGGTTAACGCATCGGGTTGTGGTTCCGACATTCGCGGGTTCGAGCCCCGTCAATCGCCCCATTATTTTCAAACTTAGACTATTCAATGAATAGTCTTTTTTATGAATTATCCATAAAACAGAGCATTTTAGTTTAAAATAGCTATATTAAAATACTATTAATAATATATTTGATATTAATTTAGACTTCTTGACATAAATATACCCTCTTGTATAATGAAAATTAAGCATAAATTAGTTTATTGGTCTAGAATCAAAATTATAAGAAAAGGGGAATTGAACTATGAAAAAGGTCAAACACCAGTCAAAACGTAAAATTGAAGATATTTTGCGTTCAGCTGACGATCATCCAATCACTTTTGATGAAGTTGAAAACGATGAAATTGGAGGTGATTTACAGATAAATGATGAGATTGAAGATGTCATTAGCGAAGAAGACGTTAAAGAAGAAAAACAAGAAATCATTGAAGATGTAGGCGTTGAAGAAGTCGTTGAAGAACTTGAAGCTGAACCAGAAATGGTTGATGTAGTAGAAGTCAAAGATGAAGATGTACTTCTTGAAGAAGAACAAGAAGATACTGAAAAAACTTCTGGATTCTGGGGAATGTTTAAAAAACAAGTTATAGACGAAGATGTGAATATTGTGAATGAACCTGTCAAAAAGGTCAAAGAGGAGAAAGTAAGTATGAGTTATAATACAAAACAATCAAGCTATACATCAGATACAACTGCTGTCATTAGCGCGTCAATGGTTATCACGGGTGATATCGAAATAGAAACGAGTTTAGTTATTTCAGGTAAAATCATTGGTAATGTAAATTGTAAAGATTCATTTGAATCGAAAAATGGTGGTACTGTTGAAGGAAACTTAAGTGCCTTATCTGCTGAGTTTGTTGGTGGAACTGTTAAAGGAAATGTAACAGTTGATGAAAGAATCGTAATTGATGAAGAAACAGTGATTGAAGGTGATGTTAAAGCTAAAGACTTAGTCATTTCTGGAAAAGTAAATGGTGAAATCAAAGCTGAAAATACAGTACGCTTAACATCAAGTGCTGTTATTAAAGGTGATTTATACGCAAGCAGTATTAGCATTGAATCAGGTGCTAAGCTTGACGGACGTTTTGTGGTTCAAGAATAATATACTTAAATAATATATATTCATACATAAAGAATATAAGTGAGTCAATGACTCACTTTTCTTATGCAATATTAAAAAAATATGAAAGAAATGTGAAAAAATTGTGAAAATAGATACTTTTTTTCATTGACTTGTATTTTCAGAAGCATATAATTTTAGTACGGAGGGATTTTTTTTATGAAGAAACTCAAAGCTTTATTAGTTGTATTAGCAGTAGCTTTGGCACTTGTTGGATGTTCATCATCTGATACACCTGCTGAAGAAACTGCGATGGTTTTACGAGTTGCCGCTCCTGGTGATGTTTTAAGTCTAGACTCAAGCATCGCTACTGACGGTTTCTCATTTGAAGTTATTAATGCATTCCAAGAAGGTTTAGTTCGTTATGATGCCAACGATAACGTCGCTGCGGCAAACGCACTTGACTGGACAGTCTCTGACGATGGAACAGAATATATCTTCAATCTTGATCCAAATGCTGTATGGTCAAACGGTGACACTGTTACTGCTAGTGACTATGTATTCGCTTGGAGACGTTTAGCAGATCCTGCAACAGCTGCTGAATATTCAATTATGTTGCAAACAGCTCACATTCTTAATGCGACTGAAATTATTTCTGGTGATTTAGGTACAGACCAATTAGGTATTGAAGCAGTTGATGATACTACTTTAAAAATTACATTGGATACTTCTGTTCCTTATTTCTTGAAATTAATGACTTTCCCATCATTCTTACCATTAAACGAAGCCTTTGTTACCGAACAAGGCAGCGCTTATGCTACTGGACCTGATTCATTATTATCAAATGGTCCATTCGTTTTAACAGAATGGGTACAAGGTAGTTTATTAGTGACTGAAAAGAATGAAACATTTGTTGGTGCAGCTAATGTTGCGATTGACGGTGTTGAATGGCATGTTATTGCTGAAGCTCAAACTTTATCACTTGAATATGAACAAGGTAACTTAGATGTTGCTGCTATGACAGGTGACTTAGTTGAAACTTATTTAGGCTCAGAAGATTATTATCAAATCTTAAAAGGTTATGTTTGGTATCTACCATTCAACCAAAACAGTGACAATGCAGCAATGACAAACGAAAATTTCCGTTTAGCGATTGCTTGGTCATTTGATCGTGACTTCTTAGTTGATGACAAACTAAATGATGGTTCTGTAACTGCTACTGGTTTTGTTCCAATTAAATTAGTTGCTGGTCCTACTGGTAATGATTTCCGTACAGATGCACCTGCTTACTTCGGTTATGATGTTGAAAAAGCGGCTGCCTATTGGGAAGCTGCTAAAGCTGAACTTGGTACAGACACTGTTGAATTTGATTTATTAGTTGGTGATTCTGGTGATACAGGTCTTGCTCCTGGGGCTCCTGAATACTTCAAATCTGAAGTTGAAAAGAACTTATCTGGTGTTACTGTAAACATTACAACAACCACTAAAAAAGATCGTTTAGATCGTATGAAAACAGGTGACTTCGAAGTTGGTATGACTCGTTGGGGTCCAGACTATGCTGATCCACTTACATACTTATTCGATTTACTCTATGTAGGAAATACATGGAACTTCTCATCATATGATGATGCTACATACAATGCGTTAATTGAAAGCGCAATGCCTGGTGGCTCATTAGCTACTGATTTAGAAGCTCGTTGGGATGCTCTTATCGAAGCTGAAGCTGTTGCTTTAGATGCTGCTGTGGTCGTACCTATGTGGCAAACAGGTGGCGCGATGATTATTAAACCAAACGTTTCTGGTATTGAATACCATCAAGTTGGTATGACTGATTACCGCAACACTGTTATCGAATAATCGATAGTTGATGCGATAGGGACCTGCGAACAGGTCCCTATTTTATTTTCGAAAGGAGTCATATGTTTAAGTACATTAGTAAACGAATTTTCTGGGCTGTTGTGACCTTGGCTATCATCTTGTTTGTATTGTTCCTGCTTTTACAATTTATGCCGGGAACACCATTTAATGATGAAAAGCTTACTCCTCAACAACTTATCATAATGAATGCTAAATATGGTTTAGATAAACCATTTTGGACACGACTTTGGGTATATTATTCAAATGTTGTGACAAAGTTTGATTTTGGGATATCAATGGCCATTCAAAAGAATTGGAATGTAGGTGATATTGTTTTACCTCGCTTAGGGATCTCTGTACGCATTGGTTTACAAGCAATGGTACTGGGTGTTACCAACGGGATTCTTCTTGGAGTATTATCTGCGTCTAATCGTAATAGTTGGATTGATACTGGCGCAACTATTTTGGCTATTTTAGGGGTTAGTATTCCATCTTATGTTTTTGCTTTAACTTTGAGTTACTTTTTAGGATTTAAAATTCAAATCTTTGATATTATCTTTAATCATAAAGATCCAATTGGATCATCGATATTACCTACGATTGCACTTAGTATGTTTATTATGGCGCAAACAACTCGTTTTTTAAGAACTGAATTAATTGAAGTATTAGGTTCTGATTATATTAAATTGGTAGAAGCAAAAGGGGTATCGAAGTTTAAAGTTATTTATAAACATGGCTTAAGAAATGCTTTAATTTCTGTTGTGACTATTTTAGGACCATTGACTGTTAATCTTTTAACGGGTTCATTAGTGGTTGAAAAAGTATATGCTGTTCCTGGTATTGGTAGTATGTTAGTCAATGGTATTTTAACCAATGATTACAATGTCATTATGATGATTGCTTTTATCTATAGTGCCCTTTATATTGGGATGAATTTGTTTGTTGATATTGCCTATGGCATCATTGATCCACGAATTCGTGTAGCGAAGGGAGGATAAGATGAGTCTATCAAAAGCACGATTTGAAAAAGTCGAAAATCTTCTTGTTGAAGAACAAGAAATGTTAAGTACAGATGTGGGTTTCTTTAAAGATGCTTATCACCGTTTTGTAGCAAATAAAGGCGCAGTTATTGGTTTCTATGCGATTAGTATCATTTTAATCTTAGCTATTTTTGGTCCTTTTATTACCCCACATACTTATAACGAAATTATCACCGATCATATTAACTTACCACCTAGAATTCCTGGTTTAGAAAACTTAGGTGTTTTTGATGGAATGTGGCGTGGAGTAGATATGTATGTCAAAAAAGGCTTTGATGATGTTTATTATTGGTTTGGTGCTGATGGTTTAGGTCGTGATCTGTGGTCACGTGTTTGGTATGGTACCCGTATTTCTTTTATGGTTGCTTTTGTGGCTGTTATTATTGACGTTTTTATTGGCATAACAGTTGGTTTAGTATCTGGCTATTTTGGTGGAAAAGTCGATTTAATCATTCAACGTGTCATTGAAATTATTGCAGGTATACCAAACTTAGTCGTCGTTATTTTATTGATGATTGTTTTAAAACCAGGTTTGATATCAATTATTTTTGCATTGATGATTACTGGTTGGATATCACAATCTCGTGTTGTTCGATCTCAAGTCTTAAAGATCAAAGAAATGGAATACATTCTTGCTGCTAAGACTTTAGGGGCAAATCATATGATGATTATTTTACGGGAAATACTTCCAAATATTATTGGTCAAATTATCATCATGACAATGTTTTCAATTCCTAATGCGATTTTCTATGAAAGTTTCTTAGCGTTTATTGGTTTAGGATTACAACCACCATTAGCTTCACTAGGTGTGTTAATCTCGACAGGTTATCAAAGTATGCTCATTTATCCGCACATGGTAATCTTCCCGGTTATCGTACTATCAATTCTAATGTTGAGTTTTAATTTAGTTGCGGATGGTTTAAGGGATGCCTTTGACCCTAAAATGAAAGGATTTTAAAATGGAAAAATTATTAGAAGTTAAAAATTTAACCTTATCCTTTCAATTAAACGAAGGCATGAACCACGTCATTCGTGATGTGAGTTTTCATTTAAACAAAGGTGAAACTTTAGCCATTGTGGGAGAATCTGGTTCAGGTAAATCAGTTACTACAAAAACAATATTAGGTTTAATAGATAGTAATGGAATCGTAGAAAATGGGGAAATTATTTTCAAATTCAATGAAGAAGAAAATGTTGATTTATTGAGTTGTGGAAAAGATTATCTTCAAAAAAATATTCGTGGGAATCGCATAGCCATCATCTTTCAAGATCCAATGACTTCACTTGATCCAACAATGACAATTGGTAAACAAGTTATGGAAAGTATGTTAGAACATAAAATTGTTTCTAATAAAAAAGAAGCTTTTGATCGTACATTAAATTTACTTGATTTAGTTGGGATTGATCATCCTGAAAAGAGAATTAAACAATATCCTCACCAATTATCAGGTGGTATGAGACAAAGAGTTGTAATTGCGATTGCCTTAGCTTGTGAACCAGATATCTTGATTGCTGATGAACCAACTACCGCATTAGATGTCACAATTCAATCTCAAATTCTTGAACTGATCAAAGACATTCAAGAGAAAACAGGTATTTCTATCATCTTTATTACCCATGATTTAGGGGTTGTCGCAAATGTTGCGGATAGAGTCGCAGTTATGTATGCAGGTAAGATTGTTGAAGAAGGTTTGGCGAATGAAATATATTATGACCCTCGTCATCCATATACTTGGGGATTACTTTCAAGTATTCCTTCATTAAGTGATAAAGGTTCAGAAATATTATCGATTCCAGGGACTCCACCAAATTTATTCAACCCACCGATTGGTGATGCTTTTGCTTATCGTTCTGCTTATGCGATGAAAATTGATTTCGAAGAGCAACCTCCGATGTTTAAGGTGAGTGATACTCACTATGCAGCAACGTGGTTATTACACCCTGATGCTCCTAAGGTTAAGATGCCTGACATTCTTCAAAAGAGAATAGATGGTTATCATAAGAAAGGATCAACAAAATCATGAGTGATAGAAAAGTATTATTAGATGTTAAAAACTTGAATCAATTCTTTAAGATTGACCGTAAACTTACGATTCGTGCTGTTGATAATGTTACTTTTCAAATCTATGAAGGAGAAACGTTCTCAGTTGTTGGTGAATCTGGGAGTGGAAAAACGACTTTAGGACGTAGTCTTATTCGAATCTACGATGCGAATAGTGGAACGGTTAATTTCTTGGGTAAAGATATTCATGGAAAATTAGACCAAGAGACTGAACATTTCTTACGAAAGAATATGCAAATGATTTATCAAGATCCAATGGCTTCGCTTAATCCACGTAAAAAAGTCATTGATTCAATTGCTTTTGGTTTAGATATTTTCAATCTTAGTGAAAATGCTGAAGATCGAAGACAAAAAGTTTTAGAAGTCTTAAAGAGTGTGGGTCTTCTCGAAGATCATCTCAATCGCTTTCCTCATCAGTTCTCTGGTGGACAAAGACAACGTATTGGGATTGCGAGAGCTTTAATTTTAAAACCGAAGTTTATCATTGCTGATGAAATTATTTCAGCTCTTGATGTTTCGATTCAAGCGCAAGTTATTAATTTGATGAAACAACTTCAAAAAGAATTGAACTTAACTTATATGTTTATTGCCCATGATTTAAGTATGGTTCGCTACATCTCAGATCGCGTTGCAGTTATGCATTTAGGACACATTGTTGAAATGGGTAATGTTGAAGATATTTATGAGAATCCGATACATCCTTATACTGTTTCCTTGTTATCAGCAATTCCTCATCCTGATCCTGATAGTGAAAAGATACGCAAGCGGGTTGTTTATAAACGTGATGTTGTTCCACAAACTTATAATGCTGGTGTTATTCATCAAATTAATGAAACCCATACAGTCCTTGCGACAGCTGAGCAATTAGAACGTTGGTCTAAAAATGAATATGCAGACGAATTAGAGTCTCAATAAAAAAGATTGGAAATTTCTAACGGCTTCCGTTCTAAGGTGCAAAACGACGAAATCGCACCTAAAATAGCAAATAAAAAAGCATTAGAAAAAACAGTGATTTCACACAAGAATTTTCACTGTTTTTTTTATGCAAAGTAAATTTTTAGAAAGACATCTTTTTCTAACATCCCTAGAGTTGACATTATATAAATACCTGATTCACGTAAAATATTCTTTTTATATTTGTAAGAGTTTTGCGATATCATTATTAATGACAAATAAACTTTTATTTCCGTTGCTGACATAAATGGTTATAAAAACATGATACTTTAAAGGGAGGTAAGAGAAATTTATGAACGTATATAAACCCAAATGCGAAGAGTTGGAATATAGAATGAATTTACTTTGTAATCCTGATACTATGTCATATAATAAAGGCTATAAATTAGGTATACCTGAATACGATAATGATACAGGCTGTATTGATTTTCCAAAAGAAAAATGGGAGAAATGGTATGCTGATTGGGTTTTAAATGAACCAATGAGATTTTATTCTTATCTTTCGGTTAATAATGAATTTGTAGGTGAAATAGCATTAAGATATGTTGAGTCTGAAGATGCTCATATGATAAATATTATTATAGATAGTAGATATAGAGGAATGGGGTATGGAAGAGAAGGATTATTACTTCTAATGAAAATCGCATTTCAAGATTTTGGTTTAGATAAAATTATTGATGATATTCCTATAACAAGAGAGCCTTCAAAGAGATTGTTTGAGAAATTAGGCTTCAGATACGAAATTGAAGATGAATTAATTAAGTTTTCCATGACTAAAGATGAGTACGAATCACTTAAACCTTCATTAATTTAAGTTAACATTATTATATATATTATTTTCTTCAGTAGATTTAACGTTAACTTCTGTTTTGGTGATTTTGGTTTTATGAAGTTCATAATCATTTCCCCATAGTTAATCTCATTATGGAACTTTATCATTACAATGTGAATAAAAATCGCACACTAAATCGCACACTAAATCGCATAGTAAATAGCATATAAAAAAGCATACAAAGAAATCGATTAAAAACTTTGGAATTGAACAATTCCATTTTTTTATAGTGTGTTATTTGGTATGCGATTATATATGTTATTTTATATACTAAAATGAAAAAACCCTTATTGAAAAGGGTTAAATCATGTTTATAATATTCTGCTAAATCAAATGCGATTTGCACTGCGATTTTGTTGTTTTGCACCTCATAACGGAAGCCGTTAGGAAATTTCCAATCTTTCTTTTAGTCTTTTAGTAAATCTAAGATTCTTTCTATTTTTGAAAAATCGATGAATCGACTTTCTCTTAGAACTTCTTTTCCTTCATGCATAACAAGGATCGTTGGTACGGTAAAGACGATATGTTGTCCAGCCATGTTTTCTAGTTTTGAAGCATCTATCTTAAGGATAGGGAAATCATAATTTTCTAATAAAGCTTCTAACTGTGGGAAAACAGATTTACATACACTGCATGTTGGTGTAGTGAAATAAAGGATATGTACAGGATTTGCAGATGCAAGTTCTGTCACCTGATTTTCATTTTCAATAATATGTGTCATATAGATGAAAGGGAGTTAAACTCCCTTTTTTTAATTATTCAGCTTTACCGTCTGAACCTAAAACATTTTTAATTTTTTTACCAACTAAATCTTTTAGGTATTTACGTGATTGACCAAGATATTTACGTGGATCGAATTCACCAGGTGTTTTTGTGAATACTTCACGTACACCAGCTGTGAATGCTAAACGTAAGTCTGAGTCAATGTTAATTTTACATACTGCAGAAGTTGCAGCTTGTCTTAACATATCTTCAGGAATACCAATCGCATCTTGTAAATTTCCACCGAATTCATTGATCATTTGAACGTATTCAGGAATAACGCTAGATGCTCCATGAAGAACGATTGGGAAGTTAGGAAGTTGTTTTGAAACTTCTTCTAAGATATCGAAACGAAGTTGTGGTTTTGTACCAGGTTTGAATTTGAATGCACCGTGGCTTGTTCCAATAGCGATTGCTAATGAATCACAGCCAGTACGTGTTACAAAGTCAACAACTTGTTCAGGTTGTGTGTATGAGTGGTGTTCAACATTAACTTCATCTTCAACTCCAGCTAATTGGCCAAGTTCACCTTCAACAGTAACACCGTGAGCGTGAGCATATTCAACAACTTTCTTTGTTAAAGCGACGTTTTCTTCGTAAGGAAGATGTGAACCATCGATCATAACTGATGTAAAACCAGCATCGATACATTCTTTACAGAGTTCAAATGTATCCCCGTGGTCTAAGTGTAGAGCAATAGGAATATCACTTGTTTCTACAGCAGCTTCAACAAGCTTGCGTAGGTATACTGGGTGAGCGTAATTACGAGCACCTTTTGATGCTTGTAAAATAACAGGTGATTTTAGTTCGTTAGCTGCTTCAACGATAGCTTGGACAATTTCCATGTTGTTAACATTGAATGCTCCGATGGCATAACCACCTTTGTATGCTTTTTCAAACATTTCTTTGGTTGATACTAAAGGCATAAATTTAAATTCCTCCTAGTCATTATTATAAGGAAAAAGTTACTTAATGCAAGAAAGAAACACTTGCTTTCATTGAAAGCATTTTTACTTGTGGTGTATAATAAATATCGGAAAAAATGAGGTGAAGTCATGGAAGAAAATAAAGTACTCGTTGAAGTGTCCGCAAGACACGTTCATGTGAGCCAAGAAGATTTAGAAGTTTTATTTGGAAAAGGGTATGAATTAACCCCTAAAAAAGATTTATCACAACCTGGACAATATGCTTGTGAAGAAAGAGTAAGCATTGTTGGCCCAAAAAGCTCAATGAACAATGTTATTATTCTCGGTCCTTGTCGTAACTTTTCGCAAGTCGAAGTCAGTTTAACAGATGCACGTACTTTAGGGGCAAAAGCGCTTATTCGTGAGTCAGGTAAAATTGAAGGATCTTATGGTATTAAACTAGTTGGTCCCAAAGGTGAAGTTGAATTAAAAGAGGGTTTAATTGCTGCTAAACGTCATATTCACTTAACACCTGAAGATGCAAAAAAATTCAATGTTGAAAATGGTCAAGTTGTTTCAGTATTAGTTGAGACGGATGATCGTACAACAAGTTTTGGTGATACAGTTATTCGTGTCAGTGAAAAATTCGCAGCTGCTATGCATATTGATACAGATGAAGCGAATGCAGCAGGTATTGTTGGCTCAGCATTTGGTACTATCATTGCTTAAGTCGTTAGAAATAACGACTTTTTTTATGCGATAAATGCTTCTTTATAGGTTATGATATGTGTAGATATGAAGCATATATTTATCATTAATCCAATCTCAGGTCATCAAGATGCACTCGATTTAATTCCAAATATCGAGTACTATTTTAAAAAACGACCACATGATTATACGATTCATTTAACTCAATATCCTAAACATGCAACTGAACTTGCAGCCCAATATCATAACAGTGATGATGTGACGATATATGCCTGTGGTGGGGATGGAACCATTAATGAAGTTTATAATGGTTTAGCTCCGGGAATCGCTTTAGGTGTAATTCCTGTTGGAACGGGTAATGATTTTTTTAGGATGATTAATGCTAAAGAAGTCAAACTAAAAGATATCTTAGTAGCAACGATTGAAGGTAAAGAGACCTATGTTGATGGTGGGATGAGTAATCATGGTGGATTTGTTGAAGCTTTATCAATGGGTTTTGATGCTGATGTTGCCTTTGATGCAAATCAGATTTCGAGAAATAAATGGATTCCTAATAAATTCGTGTATATGTTAGCTGTTTTTAAAAATATCGTGAGTCGTAAAGCTTATAAAATGGTGATTGATATCGATGGTCAAACAATTAAAGAAGAACTCTTACTCATTGCTGTCATGAATGGAACAGATTATGGTGGTGGATTCACACCGACACCAATGGCGGATATGCAAGATGGTTACTTAAATATTTGTATTATTCAAAATGCCAATTTAGCAAAAATTTTAGAGGCTTTACCAAAATACCAAAAAGGAACTCACTTAGACTTAGATATTGTTCGTTTTTATAAAGCAAAAACTTTAAAAATTATTTGTGATAATGAAGTACATATCCAACGTGATGGTGAATCAAGTGTAGTAAGAGATTTAAATATTTCAGTGGTTGAAAAAGGTATTAAATTAAGAGTGCCTTATTCATCTAAATTAAAGGAGATCAAATGATTTTAGAAAATGAAGTTTGTAAAGTAGAAATATCAAATAATGGGGCGGAAATCCATCACTTTATTAATAAGCTTAGTCAAAAAGAGTGGATGTGGGATGGTGATCCAAAGTTTTGGGACCAACATAATCCAATACTTTTCCCGATTGTTGGTTCTACCTACGATAAAAAGATAAGAATTAATAATGAAATTTATGAAATGGGAAATCATGGCTTTGCGAGAAGAGCTTTTTTTAAGACAGTTCATGAAAGTGATCTTTCTTGTGAACTCTGTCTTGAATCTGATGCAAAAACACTTAAACAATATCCTTTTGAATTTAAACTAAGTGTTCGTTATGATTTACATGAAACGAGTTTAGATATTCGTTATACCATTGAAAATTTATCAAATAAAGATATGCCATTCTCTTTTGGTTTACATCCCGCTTTTATGACATCTAGTAATGGTGTTGATGGTAAACAGTTTGTGCTTTTCCCAAACCAAGAAAAAGATTTACCTAAATCCATTTTAAATATGCAAACTAACTGCTTAGAATTTAGTGATGAATTTTTTAAAACTACACCAACCTTATTCTTAGAAAATGTCGCATCCCCCTATGTTGTATTAGAAGATGGCGACGATACAATGAAGGTAAGTATCATGGGATATAAATATCTCGCATTCTGGAAAAAACCAGAAGCACCATTTTTATGCATTGAACCATGGCATGGTCACAGTGATTTTAGTGAAGTCGATTGTGATTTCAAAGATCGTGAAGGAACACTCATTCTAAAACCAAATCGGATTTATACAACTACCCATAATTTAGTGGCTGGTGTAAAGGAGAAATAATTTATGTTTAAAATTCATGTCTTAAAAAATGTTCAAGAAGTATCTGAAAAAGCAAGTGAGATTGTTTTATCTATGTTGAAAAGAGACAAAGTTGTTTTAGGTTTACCAACTGGTTCAACCCCTGAAGGGATGTATGCTAAGCTCGTTGAAGCTTATAAAAATGGACAATCTTTTGCTCATGTGACAACTTTTAATTTAGATGAATATGTAGGCTTAGAAGCTAATCATCCACAGAGTTTTAATTTCTATATGAATGATAAATTCTTCAAACATGTAGATATTGCGAAAGAAAACATTCATATTCCTAGTGGTACAGATCAAATGGAAAATGTTTGTGCTGATTATGAAGCACTGTGTGCTAAGAATCCTCAAGATTTACAAATCTTAAGTTTGGGTTCAAATGGTCATATTGGTTTTAATGAACCTGGAACATTGTTTGATTCTACGACCCATGTTGTTCGTTTGAAAAAACAAACACGCACGGATAATGCACGGCACTTCAATTCATTAGATGAAGTGCCAACCTATGCAATTACGATGGGTATCAAAGATATTTTAAGAGCACGTGAAATATTAGTGATTGCGACAGGTGAAAATAAAGCTCAAGCCGTTTATCAAATGATTAAAGGTGTAGCAAATGAAGTTTTCCCATGTTCAGCACTACAAAATCATGCTGATGTAGTTGTCTTACTTGATGAAGAGGCGGCATCATTATTAAATGATTAAACTAATTATTTCTGATTTAGATGGAACACTACTTAAAAAATTTAAAACCTTATCAGATGCTAATCGTGAAATGGTTATTAAAGCACAAAAGAGTGGTGTAAAATTTTCAATTGCGACTGGTCGTGGTTTTGATAGTACCCACCAATTTATTAAACAACTTAAGTTAGAAGAATATGGTGGCTATATGATTTTAAATAATGGTCAACGTTTTATTAATGTTAAGGAAGATACAGAAGAAGTCACGGGGCTTATTTCTGTTGAAGATGCGCGAGCAGCGTTTCGCTTTGCGAAAGCTCATGATTTACAAATGGTTATGGATGGAGAAGCTGGGTTAGCTTTCTTCTCACCTGAGAAACTCAAAGTTTATCGTGATATTTATTTAGCATTGATCAGAATATTGCCGTATTTCAGTTTTATCTTAAGACGTATTCATGTCTTTGCATTATTTGGTTTCTTAAAAACACAAAAAGTTAAAATCATCAATGATGCTGAAGATCTTATTCATGATTACGATAAAATTGGTTTTACCCATTTCAAACACGAGTTGGATAAATCCACAGATGCTTTAAGGGAAATCTTTAAAGGAAAACTTGAAATTATGCGTGTCTCAGATAATTGGCTAGATATTTCGCCTAAAGGAATTACCAAATTAGTTGGGATCAAGAAATTGATGGAACTTGAAGGAATTCAAGATGATGAGGTTTTGGTTTTAGGAGATAGTGAAAATGATGCGACCATGCTTTCTTATTTCAAAAATAGCGTAGCGATGGGGAATGCATCTGATCGAATTAAGTCGTTAGCGAACTATACAACCGTGAGCAATAAAGAAGACGGTGTAGCGAAAGCGATACAAAAATTTGTGTTTGATGAGCAAAATAGATGAAAATCGTTTAAGATATTGTTAAAGTTGATGCGAACAAGGAGAATATATTAATATGAAACAAGTTACAGAAAAAGAATTTAATGAAATTGTTAAAAAGGGAACAGTCTTAGTTGATTTCTCAGCTGAATGGTGTGGACCATGTAAGATGATTGCACCTGTCTTAGAACAACTTTCAAGTGAATATGAAGGCAAAGTTAAAATCATCACTGTTGACGTTGATCAAGAAAATGATCTCGCAATGAAGTTTTCAATTATGTCTATCCCAACATTGATGTTATTTAAAGATGGTGAAAATGTGGGTCAAGTAGTTGGTTTCCAATCAAAACCAATGTTGGAAAAATTTATTCAACGCGGTCTATAATTCATTAATAATTATTAATTTTAAGAGAACAAAATCATTTGGTTTTGTTCTTTTTTATTTAATTCACATGTTTTATTTGTATGAATTAAAGGAATAAAAAATAATAAGTTAAATTGTTATATATTTTTAGTAAAAATGATTGTTAATGTATTGCATTTTTTTGACGTTTGTTTATAATTATTTTTGTTTGTTTTATAAACAAAAAGTTTAGTAAAACTAAACAAGAGGAGTAAGCTTATGGATATCGGCCAACGCATTAAACGTTTTCGTATACAGAACGAACTCACCCTTGAAGAACTGGCATCACGTACAGAACTGTCAAAGGGTTTTTTATCTCAGTTAGAAAGAGATTTAACGGCACCATCTATTCAAACACTAAGTGATATTACCGAAGCTTTGGGGATGGATTTAGCGCAGTTTTTCTCAGAAGAAAAAAACGATAAGATTGTGTTTACTCAAAATGATTATTTTATTGATCAACGAGATGGATACAGGATTGAATATATCGTGCCAAATGCACAGAAAAATGATATGGAACCAATCATGTTAGAGATTGATGCACATAGCTCATCTCAAACATTAGTGCCACATAATGGTGAGGAATTCGGCTATGTTTTAAATGGCAAGATAACATTAGTCAATGGTAAGAAAAAACATATTATAAAAAAAGGTCAGACATTCTATTTAAAAGGCTCTTATAGTCATACACTAGTAAACAACACCAACAGTCCAGCGAAAGTATTATGGATTTGTACCCCACCAACATTTTAGGAGAGAGATATGCGTAAACTCATTGAATTTAAAAACATTGTAAAAACCTTTGATGACCAACTGGTTTTAAAAGGCATTAATCTAAGTATTGATGAAAATGAATTTGTCACATTACTAGGACCTTCAGGTTGCGGTAAAACAACTCTATTACGTATATTAGGTGGTTTTGTTGAACAAAGCGAAGGTGAAGTTTATTTTGGGGATATTGAGATTTCAAATGTTCCTCCTTATAAACGTGAAATTAATACTGTTTTTCAAAGATATGCATTATTTCCACATATGAATGTTTTTGATAATGTTGCGTTTGGCTTAAGAATTAAAAAACTTGATAAAGATATTATTAAACAAAAAGTAGAACGTATGTTAAAGATGGTTGGTTTAAGTGGATTTGGAGATCGACCAGTTACATTATTATCAGGTGGTCAACAACAACGTGTTGCGATTGCAAGAGCTTTAGTTAATGAACCAATGGTATTACTTCTTGATGAACCTTTAGGGGCATTAGATTTAAAACTTCGTAAAGAGATGCAATTAGAATTAAAGAAAATTCAAAAAGAAGTTGGCATTACCTTTATTTATGTCACTCATGATCAAGAAGAAGCTTTGACCATGTCAGATAAAATAGTCGTTTTAAATAACGGTGAAATTCAACAAATTGGATCACCTACTGATATCTATAATGAACCAGAGAATCGATTTGTTGCTAATTTTATTGGTGAATCAAATATTGTTGATGCGGTGATGGTTGAAGATTATAAAGTTGAATTCTGTAATACACAATTTGAATGTGTAGATTATGGTTTCAATGAGAATGAAGAAGTTGATGTGGTGATTCGACCAGAAGATATTGATATTGTAAAACCAGAAATGGGCAAGATGATTGGACGAGTTCAATCAATATTATTCAAAGGCGTACATTTTGAGATTGTGGTAAAAACTCAAGATCGTGAATGGATTGTTCATACAACGGATAAAAGTGAAGTCGATGCAGAGGTAGGTTTACATTTCTTCCCTGAAGATATACATATTATGTACAAATTGGGGACTTATTGATGAAGAATTTTGCACAACTTACACGTCCTTATTTAGTTTGGATGTCACTCTTTATTGTTGTGCCGATGTTGCTTATCCTTCTTTATGCAGTGACGGAAGGAGGTAACTCGGTTATGACTGTTCAATTCACTTTGAACAATTTCATCCGATTCTTCGACCCAGTTTTTATTAAAGTCTTATTAAAATCATTGCAGATTGCACTTATTACTACGATTATTTCAATTCTAGTTGGTTATCCAATTGCTTATGTCATTGCGAATATGGGTGAGCGATATCAAAACTTATTTATTCTTTTGATTACTTTACCAATGTGGATCAATATGTTGGTAAGAACGTATGCATGGATATCTATCCTTAGTGATAATGGGTTGATTAATTCATTACTTGAATACTTAGGTCTTCCAACAGTGAATATGATGTATACCGATTTTGCGGTTATCTTAGGGATGGTCTATAACTTTCTACCGTTTATGATTCTTCAAATCTATACGGTCTTAGCTAAACTTGATAAAGCTTTGATTCAAGCTTCTTATGATTTAGGAGCGAATCGTTTTCAAACCTTTAGACGAGTTGTCTTACCTTTATCTATTCCTGGTGTTATATCTGGGATTACGCTTGTTTTCTTACCAGCTGTATCGACCTTTGTTATTCCTAAATTCTTAGGGGGTGGTCAATACATGTTGATTGGTAATTTGATTGAAAATCAATTTATCACTGTTGGTGAATGGAATTTTGGGTCTGCGATATCACTAATCATGGCGATGATCATTATGGGTGGTATGGTACTGACACGTAAAATAGATAAAGATGCTTCCGATGTGGTAGCAACAGATGGAGGTCGC
Organism: Erysipelotrichaceae bacterium; assembly: GCA_963663995.1. Lineage (GTDB taxonomy): Bacteria > Bacillota_I > Bacilli_A > Erysipelotrichales > Erysipelotrichaceae > UBA2212. Next base: position 73,766 of record OY760660.1, read on the forward strand.
TCATGGTAGGTGTCAAAAAACACTGGGGTTTGACCTTTGTATTAATTGCGGTGATGTTGATTTTCTTCTATCTCCCAATTCTTAGTTTGATGGTGTTCTCTTTTAATGATTCGAGATCTTTGACGCACTGGACTGGTTTTTCCTTCATGTGGTATCAAGAACTCTTTGATTCAAGAGAGATGATGAAGGCTGTTACTACGACCTTCAGTATAGCTTTGTTATCAACACTTGTTTCAACAGTTGTTGGTACATTAACTGCCATAGGTGTGTCTAAATCAAAACGTTTGGTGAAAGAACTCATCCTCAATGTGAACAATCTACCGATTTTAAATCCAGATATTGTCACAGCGATTGGTTTGATGTTACTTTATACCACTCTTAACATTGATAAAGGCTATATCACGATGTTGATTGCGCATATTGCGTTTAGTACACCTTATGTGATTCTAACGGTCTTACCACGTTTAAGACGTTTGGATCCTGATTTAGCCGAAGCAGCACTTGATTTAGGTTGTAAACCATTAAGTGCGCTAGTAAAAGTTATCGTTCCGCTGATTATGCCAGGTATTATTTCGGGTGCACTCATTGCGTTTACGATGTCATTTGATGACTTTGTGATTTCGTATTTTGTTACGGGTAATGGGGTTAAGAATATCTCCATACTTGTCTATACTATGAGCAAACGAATCAATCCTACGATCAATGCACTTTCAACCATACTGGTGGTCATTATCACCGTAATCTTATTGATCGTAAATTTATACCCCATTCTAAAGAAAGGTCAATCAAAGGTGATGGAATGAAAAAATTATTTGTAGCATTAACATTATTGGTAAGTTTAGCAGCTTGCTCAAGCGCAGAAGAAACAGAAACACTTAAAGTGTTTAACTGGGGAGTCTACATTGATGAAAGCTTAACCGCTGAATTCGAAGATACGTATAACGTCAATGTTATTTACGAAGAATTCGACTCCAACGAATCCATGTATACAAAATTATTAAGTGGAGAAAGTTATGATGTGCTTTATCCAAGTGATTACATGGTTCAAAGACTTATCGAGGAAGGTTTACTACAAAAACTCGAAGAAGAAACAATGACAGGATTAGAAAGTGATTTAGACTTTGTATTAGGTCTAGATTATGATCCTCAAAATGAATACTCTGTTCCTTATTTCTGGGGCAATGTCGGCTTAATCTATGACACAACCTTGGTCGATAGTGTTGATGTTGAAACAGAAGGCTGGAATGTTTTAAAAAATGAGAAATATGCAGGTAATCTTTACTTTTATGATTCAGAGCGTGATGCCTTCATGGTGGCTTTAAAAGCACTAGGTTACTCAACCAATACATCAAATGATGATGAACTTAATGCAGCATTTGAATGGTTAACTGAACTTAATTCAACAATGAGTCCTGTTTATGTAACAGATGATGTAATTGACAACATGATTGCTGGAAACAAAGCTTTAGCGGTTGTTTACTCAGGTGATGCAGCATATATCTTAGATGAAAATGAAAACATGGCTTATTTTGCACCAACTGAAGGGACAAACATTTGGGTTGATTCGATGGTTATCCCTGCAGATGCACCTAATCCAAGCTTAGCTAATGAGTGGATTCGCTTTATGATGAGTGAAGAAGCTATGGTTGCGAATACCTTAGAAGTGGGCTATACAACGGTAAGAAGCGATGTCTATGAAGACATGATTGCGAATGATTATGAAGGCAATGTCGCTTACGAAGTGCGTATGGATTATTCACTTGATGAAGTCTTCGTTTATGACGAAGCATTAAAATTAAAAACCAGTGATCTATGGGTTAAAGTTAAAGCCCAATAGAAACAAATTAAAAGGAGATCTATGAAAAAATTGTTGTTAACCGTAGCGGTTTTCAGCCTGGTACTAAGCGGATGTTCAACATCTAGCGACAAACAAGTTTTAAAAGTTTATAACTGGGGTGAATATATCGATCCTGATATGATCACCGAATTTGAAGATTTATACAATGCTGAGGTTATTTATGAAACCTATGACAGCAACGAACTCATGTACACCAAATTAGAAGGTGGTGAGACCTACGATATTTTGATTCCGACGGACCATATGGTTGAGCGCTTAATCAAAGAAGAAAAGGTACAAGCTTTGGACTTAAGTTTAATTCCAAACTTAGAAAATATCTTCCCAGATCTCCTTAATCGTCCTTTCGATCCAAACAATGTTTATTCAGTTCCTTATTTTTGGGGCAACATTGGCATTATCTACAATAAAAACAATGTAGATATTGCGGATTTAGAAGCTGAAGGATGGAACGTATTATTAAATACAAAGTATACCGATCAAATTTATATTTATGATTCAGCTCGTGATGCCTTCATGTTAGCTGAAAAAGCTTTAGGTTATTCTGTTAATACCACCGATGACGCTGAAATTGAAGCTGCTTTTGAATGGTTAAAAACAGTTGATCAAACAACTCGTCCTATTTATATTGATGAAACCATTATTGATTCTATGATTAATGAACAAAAAGATATCGCGGTTGATTTCTCTGGAGATGCTGCTTATATCCTAAGTCAAAATGAAAACATGGGTTTCTTTGTTCCTGCTGAAGGTACAAATGTATGGTTGGATAATATGGTTATTCCTAGTGATGCTGAAAATGTAGAATTAGCTCATGCTTGGATTAACTTTATGTTAGAGAATGATGTTGCTGAAAAGAATACAATTTATGTTGGTTATACATCACCGGTAATCGAAGCATACAGAGCTGTTACAAGTGATGGTGGCGATTATTATTTAAACCCAGCTTATACTCCTCGTATGGACAATTCAAATGATGAAGTCTATGTCTATGATGACGCTTTAAAATCAATCTTAGCGGATAAATGGACACGCGTAAAAGCTGAGTAAAAAGAAAACGGATTTATCCGTTTTTTTTATTGCATTTTTTTATCTCTTTGCTATAATAGAAAAGCACCGTTAGAACGGTTCCTTAGCCAAGTGGTAAGGCAATAGACTGCAACTCTGTGATCGTCGGTTCAAATCCGACAGGAACCTCCAGCTGGGGATGTGGCGGAATAGGCAGACGCAACGGACTTAAAATCCGTTGATGGCAACATCGTGTGGGTTCAAGTCCCACCATCCCCACCAGCCTATTATTTTATTTTAAGGATACGTATAGCGGTTGTATGCGCCTATAGCTCAATTGGATAGAGCGTCTGACTACGGATCAGAAGGTTGTGGGTTCGACTCCTGCTAGGCGCGCCATTTTATTTTTCGGGATGTAGCACAGCTTGGTAGTGCACTTGATTTGGGATCAAGGGGTCGCAGGTTCAAATCCTGTCATCCCGACCAGTATTAATATTGATGGCGGGGTAGCTCAGTTGGCTAGAGCAATCGGTTCATACCCGGTCGGTCGTGAGTTCGAGTCTCACTCCCGCTACCAATTGTCGGACCCTTAGCTCAGTTGGTTAGAGCTACCGGCTCATAACCGGCAGGTCGTAGGTTCGAGTCCTACAGGGTCCACCACTTTAAAACGGAGGAATACCCAAGCGGTTTAAGGGACTAGTCTTGAAAACTAGCAGATGTGAGAGCATGCGTGGGTTCGAATCCCACTTCCTCCGCCAGAATTTGATTCAAACATGATTTTCTATTACAATAGAGGTCGTTGAATATATAGCATAGATTATATACATATCGCGGGATAGAGCAGTCTGGTAGCTCGTCGGGCTCATAACCCGGAGGTCGTTGGTTCAAATCCTTCTCCCGCAACCAATGGCTCTGTAGCTCAGTCGGTAGAGCAACGGACTGAAAATCCGTGTGTCGCCAGTTCGATTCTGGCCGGAGCCACCATTAAGAAAAACATCCTAAGGGATGATTTTTTTTTGTTTTTTTTATATGATAGTCCTATGAAACTATTTGGAACAGCCATAAACTGCATGGACGGTCGGGTACAACCTGCAATCCATCAATATATTAAAGAAAAATATAACGTTGATTATGTCGATACAATTACTTTAGCAGGACCTGTTAAAATCATCGCAACCAGGATCACTGGAAGCTTAATTCGCGATTTAAAGTTTAGGGTTGCGATTTCGGTTGATGTTCATAAATCAGACATTATCGCCTTGGTTGGTCATACTGATTGTGCGGGGATTCATGAGCCAGATGATCTCCAAAAGAAACATCTCATACAATCAGTAAAGAAAGTTAAACAATGGTATCCACAAGTGAAAGTTATCGGATTGTGGTTAGATGATGACTTTCATATTGTTCAAGAAATTACCTAAGTGAAAATTGATACAAATTTTCACTTTTTTTGATAATTTTGGCACAAATCGAAACTTAGAAAGTGCTATTATGCACGTGAAAAGGAGACACACTATGTCCTATAAATTTCCTAAAGAATTTTTCTGGGGTGGCGCAACAGCTGCTAACCAATGTGAAGGTGCTTATTTACAAGATGGTAAGTTAGATAATTCATCTGATCACTTAATGGCAGGATCACACACAAAACCACGTGAGTTCAAATATGAAATCACCGATAAAGATTATTTCCCATCACACACAGCGATTGATCACTATAATCGTTTTGAAGAAGATATCGCTTTGTTTGGCGAAATGGGTTTCAAAATGTATCGTATATCTCTTAACTGGGCTCGTATTTTCCCAAATGGGGATGAAGAAACACCAAATCAAGCCGGTTTAGATCACTATCGTAAAGTTTTTGAAGCTTGTAAGAAACATGGGATTGAACCACTAGTGACAATGTCACACTATGAAACACCATTTGGATTAACTCGTAAATACAATGGTTGGGTCGATCGTAAAGTTATTGGTTTCTTTACACGTTACTCAGAAACGATTATGAGAGAATACAAAGGTTTAGTTAAATATTGGTTAACTTTTAATGAAATTAACATTCTAACGATGATGGATGCGGGTGGCTTAATGGGTGCTGGTATTGTGCCTGAATCTAACCTTATGTTTGGTGGCGATCATGTTGAAAGCAATGAACACGTTAATCTACGTTTCCAAGCTTTACATCACCAATTCTTAGCGTCTGCTTTAACAGTTGTTAAAGCACATGAAATCGATCCAAATATCATGGTTGGTAATATGATTGCAGGTACAGTTTCTTATCCTTATACATGTAATCCTGATGATGTTTTAGCGAACCAACAAAAAATGCAAATCGGAAACTACATGTGTGGTGATGTTATGGTTCGTGGAGAATATCCAGGTTTTGCAAAACGTTACTTCAAAGAAAACAACATTAACATCAAAATGGAAGAAGGCGATGCTGAAATTCTTAAAGCAGGTACTGTGGATATGTATACGTTTAGTTACTATGCAACAGGTACTACCGCAACTGATCCTGAAGTATTAAGCCAACTTACTGGTAACATGTTCTTTGGTGTTCCAAATCCTTATATTAAAGCTTCTGATTGGGGTTGGGGAATTGATGCGAAAGGTTTACGTTGGTTCTTAAATGAACTCTATGATCGTTATCAAATTCCACTCATGATTGTTGAAAATGGTTTAGGTGCAGTTGATAAAGTTGAAGCAGATGGTTCCATCCATGATGATTATCGTATTGCTTATCTTCGTGAACACATTAAGACTATGGCTGAAGCACTTCAAGATGGTGTAGATCTCATTGCTTATACTGTATGGGGCTGTATTGACCTTGTATCTGCTGGTACAGGTGAAATGAAAAAACGTTACGGATTTATCTATGTAGATCGTGATGATCAAGGAAATGGAACACTTGATCGTAGCCGTAAAGATTCATTCTTCTGGTATAAAAAAGTAATTGCATCTCAAGGTACAGATTTAGACTAAAAGCGCGAAAGCGCTTTTTTTTTGCATTGTCTATCATTTATCTATAAAATAGACATATGAGTGCATTTACATTCAATTATTTTTTCGCTGATGCCAGTGGAATTCCATCAGAAATAGCGATTGGATTGTTTAGTACAACCCATATTCTTTATGCTTTAGCCATGTTAGTAATGGCACTATTGATTTCTTTTTTTTACCGTAATTTAGCAGGTCGTAAAAAATCATCATTTAAGCGAAATTTCTCATTATTTATATTATTTTATGAATTATTACGATTCTTAGCTTATGTTCAAATGGGACGCTTTTCTTGGGAATTATTACCTTTACATCTCTGTGGTTTATCCGAGTTTTTGATCTTTGGCTATGCATTTACAAAAAATAAGTATCTTAAGGAAAGTTTATATGCTTTAGGCTTAATTGGAGCAGTCATGGCTTTAACTTTTGCGGATTGGGTCAATTTTCCATTTTGGCATTTTCAAACAATTCATAGCTTTACTCAACACGGCTTTTTATTAAGTTTTGTCTTGATGTTGCTGATAAGTGGAGAACTTAAACCAAATCCACGTCATTTACCAGCTGTCTTTATGGGTTTAATTATTGTGTTAATACCTATTTATTATCTTAATGGACTTTTAAATACAAATTTCTTTTTCTTAGCTTACCCATCACCAGGTAGTCCACTTGTGCTATTTGCGGATTGGGTTGGAAGTCCAGGCTATATCTTTGTTGTTTTAGGATTATTGTTTATTGTTTGGCTATTTATGTATCTACCATATTTGGGGAAGCGGAAGTCAAGTAAACGTGCTTATAAACTTCCGGTAAGGAGATCAGTATGAGTATTGATTTACATTTGCATTCTATTTATTCCATAAATGGTGAATATAGTGTTTTAGATCTATTTAAAAAAGCTGAAGAAGCTGGTTTAACAGTGGCTGCAATTGCTGATGAAGATAGTATTCAAGCTAATCGTGAAGTTTTACAATATGAGAATTATTCGCAGATTAAATGGTTTACGGCAACTCAAATTTCAGTAAATCATAATGGATTAGAATTTCAACTCTTAGCTTATGGAATTGATATTAATTATCCTTGGTTTGAACAACACGAAAAAAAGATGAAACAAAGTTATCTTGAGACGATTCCTAAAATGATAAATCGATTAAATGAACTTTATCAATTTAATTTGAGTTTAGAAGAATTAAGGAATTTTGCCAAAGAAGATAGCATTACACCAATTTGTGTTGCTCGATATATTTTGTCTAAAAAAGAATTAAAAGATCATAAAGAAATTAAAGCATTTAAATCTAATGCATCACGCTATTTTTCTTTTGAAAGTAGTTTTGTGAAGAAATATTTAAGTCATGGTAAAAAAGCCTATGTTGAAAGCTATAGTGCTAATTATTATGATGCCTTGAATGCAATACATAGTGCTCATGGGGTTGCAGTCCTGGCTCATCCAGGATTATCTATTCATGAAGATACAAGTGTATTAAGTCAACTCGTACATTTAGGCTTAGATGGGTTAGAATGTTATAGTCCTTATCATTCAGAAATACAAAATGCATTTTATGTATCCTTTGCCTTAAAAAGAGGTTTACTGATTACATGTGGTAGTGATTTTGGACGAAAAGATGAAAAAACGAAAGTAGGACAAACACATTGTCCAATGAGCGCAACTGAGATTTTATCTTTATTTGCGAAAAGAGGAGTAGTCATTTGAAAATAGGTTTAGTCTCTTTAGGATGTAGTAAAAATTTAGTTGATTCAGAAAACATACTCGGCTGGTTTAAATCCAATGATCATACAGTGGTCACAGATTTAAGTTTGGCCGATGTTTTAGTGGTGAATACTTGTGGTTTTATAGAACCAGCCAAAAAGGAAAGCATCGATACTATTTTAGATGTTTCAAAGTATAAAGAAAAAAATGCAAAGTCATTAATTGTTACGGGATGTCTTGTGCAACGTTACTATGATGAACTTAAAGAATCATTACCTGAAGTGGATGCCTTTATCCGTATTCAAGATTATCCACATATTGGCGAATTATTAGATCCACTTTTAGGTGTGCAGTCTAAAGTGGTTTATGGGAAACATGAACGTTTAGTTTCAACGCTAAAGCATTCAGCGTATTTAAAGATAGCTGAGGGTTGTTCAAATCGTTGTAGTTATTGTGCGATTCCACTTATTCGTGGTGGAATGGATTCATATCCCATTGATGATTTAGTTTTACAAGCACAAAAGTTAGCTGATGATGGGGTTAAAGAAATCGTATTAATTGCCCAAGACACTTCACGTTTTGGCGAAGAAAAAGGGGCAAATCAACTGGTTGAGCTATTAGAAAAAATAAATGATATCGATGACATTGTTTGGATAAGACTTCTTTACTTATATCCTAATGCGATGACACCAAGCTTATTAGAGGGGATGAAGCGTTTACCAAAGGTATTACCGTACTTTGATATTCCTATTCAACATGCTGATGATACTCTACTAAAAAATATGCGTCGAAAAGGTAGTTCAACAGATAATGCTGATGCGATAAAACGGATACGTAAAGAATTTGAAAATGCCGTTTTGCGAACAACCGTTATTGTTGGCTTTCCTGGTGAAACAGAAGAACAATTTCAAAGTCTTTTAAGCTTTGTTGAAGAAAATGAGTTTGATCGATTAGGTGCATTTACCTATTCACCAGAAGACGATACCGTTGCTTATGAAATGGAAGATGATGTTCCTCAAGAAGTTAAAGAAGATCGTCTTCATCGATTGATGCAAGTTCAATCTCTTATTTCAGATAAACTTATGCAAAAACAAATCGGAAAAGTGTATAAAACTTTGATTGAAGCACGTGAATCAAAATCACATATCTATCATGGTAGAACCTATGCCATGGCACCCGATGATGTCGATGGTGAACTCTTGTTTACCAGTGATAAAACACACAAAATTGGTGATTTTGTTGATGTCATGATTGATGAAGTTGAAGGTTTTGATTTAAAAGGACATGTTGTGTGAAAAAAACTTTAGTTGTTTTTTGTCTTACGATATTAGTTTCCGTTTTACTTTACTTTTCACCCTTTAAAACGATGGTTTTAAACAGTGTTTATCCATCTTATAGTGAACTAAGTGAAAAAGGTTATAGCTATGCAGAAATAAAAGATTTTCATCAAAGTTTATCGGCTGATGACTATGCATTAATTCTGTCTTTTGACTATTACTCAGATATTAAAAAAATAGTGACAAGCACGGATTATAAGCATCTAAGAGAATTAGCTTACAGTGAAACTGAAAGTGATGAGATTTTTAGTTTAAGTGATGAATACATTGACTTTTATTTAAGTCATGAAAACTTAAGTGTTTATCATGATTTAATTCATCACGACTATTTTGTGATAAATCGTTTTGATAGATATTTAGCTTATCAGCAAATGCATCCAGATTTAGATCTAATGACAGTGCTTCGCTTAGTAAATAGTAATCGTGATTATGAACTATATACGCATATTGAAATGGCGGATACATCAAATCCTATTGAAATATTAGTCAATAAATATTACCAATTACCAAAAGATTATGTGCCTAATTTATATGATAGCTATCTTGGTTTTATGATGGAAAAAGAAGCAGCACTTGCTTTAAGTGAAATGTGCTCAGTTATGGCTAACTTAGGTTTTGATTTTAGTATTTCTAACACTTATCGTGCTTATTCGAAACAAGAACGCATCTATAATGCTTATTTAGAAAAACAAAGCCAAGAAATTGTAGATACTTATTCTGCCCGACCGGGTCATTCTGAACATCAAGCTGGTTTGGCTGTAGATTTCAAAAGCACTAGTGAAGATATTGTTTACTTTGCGAATACTAAAGCTTATGAGTGGCTCAAAGAAAATGCCCATATCTATGGATTCATTCAGCGTTACACTGAAGAGAACTCCATCTATACGGGCTATTCAGCTGAAGAGTGGCACTTTCGATATGTTGGTCCAGACTTAGCTTTAATGGTTTATGATACAGGTTTAACTTTAGATGAAGTTTTACTTTTATACCGCTAATAAAGTTTCTAGTTCATCTAAGCGTTGAGAGAATAATCTCAATGCTTTTTTAATGGCTTCATCTTTTGACATATCAACACCAGCAACTTTAAGTGCTTCAATGGGTTTTAAGGATGATCCAGATTTTAAGAATGAGATATAGTTATCAACAGCATGTTGACCTTCACTTAAGATTTTTTCACTTAAGGTAGAAGCAGCTGAGAAACCAGTCGCATATTGATAGACATAATAATTGTAATAGAAGTGGGGAATACGGGCCCATTCATATTTGATTTCATCACCATAAACAACTTCTTCACCATAGTATCGACGATTCATTTCATCATACTTTTCAGATAAAAGTTCATTAGTTAATGCTGTACCTTCTTGATCAAGTTGGTGAATAAGGTGTTCAAATTCTGCAAATTGAGTTTGACGATAAACGGTTCCTTTAACGCCATCACAATAATGATTAAGTAAATAAGCTTTTACTTTAGGATCATCGTTTATTTTTAATAGGTAAGCTGTTAATAAGTTTTCATTAGTAGTAGAGGCTACTTCTGCGACAAAGATTGAGTAATCACCATAGATAAACGGTTGGTTCTTACGTGTGTAATATGAATGCATGGAATGACCTAGTTCATGAGCAAGTGTATATAAGTTATCTAAGTTGTCTTGCCAGTTTAAGAGCACGTAGGGATTACTTGTATAACAACCACTTGAGTAAGCACCTGAACGTTTACCTTTGTTTTCCATGACATCAATCCATCTTGAGTCAAATGCTTCTCTAATACCCTTTAAGTAATCTTCACCTAAAGGTTCAAATGCTTTTAAGATGATGTCTTTAGATTGATCATACGTAAATTCTAGATCTAAATCGGAAACCATTGGGACATAAAGGTCATACATGGTGATTTCATCTAATTTAAGCGCTTTTTTACGTAGACTAACCCATTTATGTAATGCGGGTAATTCGGCGTTTACAGCGGAAACTAAGGCATCATATACAGCCTCAGGAATATGATTAGAGAATAGAGCTGCTTCACGTGCTGATTTGAAATTTCTAACACTCGCATTAAAGTTATGTAACTTAACGTTATGAGAAAGTGTAGAAGCAAAAGTATTCGCATGTGATTTAAAACTTTCATACATGTTTTCAAACGCTTGTTTACGAATATTTCGATCACTACTTTCAAGATATAAGCCATAACGACCATGAGAAAGTTCAAGTTCTTCACCTTTCTCATCAATAACTGATTTAAAAGTTAAATCAGCGTTATTTAAAACACCAAAGGTATTTGATGATGCCCCAAAGACATCGGAAGCTAAAGCTAATAATTTTTCTTCTTTATCACTTAAAATATGAGCACGACGTTCAAATAAGTGATTGAATTCTGTTTCATAGATACTTAAGCGATCATCTTCTAAATAAGCACGAATGACTTCTTCTTTCGCTTTAAGCAAAGAAGTATCCATGAAAGATAGGGCAGCGGCTACTTTAGAATAAAGTGACATTGCACGCGCATTTAAGGCTTGATAGGTTGCATTAGCTGTATCTTGATCACTTTTCAAATGCGAATAGACATAAAGATTTTCAATCTTCATGAGTAGCGTATTACGATCTTCTAAAGCATTGAAGAGGGCATCGGCATTCTTAGTTAGGGTTTTTTCGTGTTTTGCGAAATTGATAACGAGTGCTTCAACATCTTTGAAAGAAGCTTCAAAAGCATCATCATCTTTAAACATAGGGCTCAAGTTCCACGTTAGATTTTCTGGAACTTCTGAGCGAATTAGTACTTTTTTATCTGACATATAAAATTCTCCTGTATGTTTATTATAAAGAACTTTTTAAACAATGCATGTATGACACTCAAAAAAAAGACAATACTTGTGTACTGTCTCTTATCTAGCAAATGTATCTACGATTTTCTTGTAGTATTCAACACCTGTTTCCAGGGATCTCTCATCTAAATCAAATTGTGCATGATGTAGTGGATATTGACCTGAGCCATAGCCATTGATTCCTAACATCGCAAAGAATCCAGGAATGGCTTCTTGGTAGAAACTAAAGTCTTCCGCAAACATCATCGGTTGAAGGATAACGTAGTCATCTTCATTTAAACTTGCTTTAACCTTATCAAATAAATCTTGTGGATTATTGACGGGTGGATAAGTTCGATTAAGTTGAGCTTTTACTTTTACACCAAAGCTTTTTTCAATACCTTCATTGATTTCAGAAACACGTCTTTCAGCTAATTCAAACACATCTTCAGTAAATGCGCGTATCGTACCGGTCATTTTAACCTGACCTGCTAAGATATTTTGAGCTTCTCCACCTTCAATCGTGCCAATGGTTAAGACACAAGTATCTAAAGGATTTAAAGTTCTCGAAACAATTGATTGATAAGCTTGGATTAAATGGGTACTCGCAAGGATCGCATCAATGCCATCATGTGGTGCAGCCGCATGAGCACTTTTCCCAGTGACTTCAATAAGCACCTCATCAGATGATGCCAACATTGGTCCATTAACTAAACCGATTTTCCCACTTTCAACACCATAATATACATGTAATCCAAAGATGGCTTCTACATTGTAGTCTTCAAACAATCCTTCTTGAACCAAAATACGAGCACCACCTGGTCCTTCTTCACCTGGCTGAAAAACGAAAAGGATGGATTTTTCTAAATCTTCATCTTTGAGTTCATAAGCTAATCGTAGAACCATGCTCATATGAGCATCATGTCCACAAGCGTGCATATGTCCTTGATGTTTAGATTTGAAATTATGTGATGTTGCTTCCTTAATAGGTAAAGCATCCGTATCTGATCTAAAAGCAATCGCTTGATTCACTTTGCCTTGTTTAAACGCAATCACAGCTGTTTTCGCATAACGTTTTGTAGTGTAGCCAAAACTGTGTAATTGTTTTTCTAGATAAGTTGCGGTGAGTTCACATTCTAAACCTAACTCAGGAATTTGATGTAAGGCTTGGCGATGTGTCTTTAAGAAATCTAGACGATTCATTAGCGTAAGTCCTGGAGAATCTCCGTTTTTGCTTTTGTTTTTTCGTCAGACCATTTAATGAATTTTGCAGGTGATCCAGCGACAACAGCGTAAGGTTCAACATCTGTTGTGACAATAGCTCCAGCCGCAACGACGGCATGATGACCGACTTTAACACCTTCTAAAATAACTGCATTTGCACCAACTAAAGCGTGATCTTCAACGATAACTGGTGTTTTGCTTGGTGGTTCTAAAACACCCGCAACCACGGCTCCAGCCCCAATGTGGCAATATTTACCAATCGTTCCACGAGCACCGACAACAGCGCCCATATCAATCATCGTACCTTCGCCAATATAAGCGCCGATATTAATAACAGCACCCATCATAATAACTGCTGATTTTTCAATCACAACATGTTCTCTGATAAATGAACCTGGTTCAATACGTGCATCAATGTTGCGAGTATCTAAGAGGGGAATGGCTGAGTTACGACGATCATAGGCAATGTGTTGAGCTGTTATTTTATCAGCTAAGTCAGCCAAAAGTTTGTCAACAACATCAACATTCGCATAAACAATTCTGAAACTGTCTGTTCCAAAAGCATTAATACCTTTGAAATCATCATCACTAAACTTACCTTGTATCGTCAAGGTAATTGGTGTTTGTTTTTCAGCTTTCTTAATAAAAGCTGCTATTTCATATGGATCTGTAAAATTCATTTTCTATTCTCCTTTAAATAAGTCATCCATGCCATAAAGTCCAGGTTTTTGAGAAGCTAAGAAAACAGCCGCATCTAAGGCGCCATAGGCAAAGACTTCTCTACTTTGTGCTTTATGAGTAATCTCAATTCTTTCTTGATCATAAGCAAAGATCACGCTATGATCGCCAACAACTGTTCCTAGACGTAAAGATGATGTTGGAATATTTCCACCTAAGGTCGTCGCTAATTCTTTAGCTGTCCCTGATGGTGCATCTTTTTTACGATTATGGTGGATATCAATAATCTCAATATCAACATTATCACTGATTTCTTGTGCATACTTAATTAATTTCTTTAAGCGATGTATGCCTAAAGAATAGTTGGCTGAAACAAAAACAGGAATTTCTTTTGATGCATCAGCTAATCTTTCTACAATTCTTTCATCATAACCGGTTACGGCAATCAATAAAGGCGTTTTGTTTCTAAGCGCAAAGTCGATGGTTTTATCCATAATACTCGCAGTTGAGAAATCAATGATCGCATCTCCATCAAAATCTGAACTAAAATTGAGTTCGCAGTTAATTTGGTCAATGCCGACCATTTCATAACCTTTTTCGTTTCCAACACGTCTAACGATTTGGCCCATGTGGCCATTACTACCTATAATACAGAATTTCATTCACACACCTCTACAAGTCCTTGTCCTTTTAGAACGCAGACAAGACTCTTTCTATTATCTTCTTCCATATCAACTAATGGAAGCCTCGTGACTCCAACATTTTTGCCCATCGCATTTAAGGCAACTTTTACTCCCACTGGGTTTGTCTCAATAAAGAGCGTTTTATGAAGTGTTAATAAACGTTGATGAATCTTATTAGCTTCTTTTAGATTTCCTGCTAAGGCTAAGTCACATTGTTGAGCTAAAAGATTTGGGACAACATTAGCTGTGACTGAAATGATGCCATCAGCACCCCACTCTAAACAATCTTGGTTTTGGTCATCATTTCCACAATAGACACCAAAGTCTGCCGGTGCTTTTTCAATAATTTCTTTGATTTGATCATCATTATGACTAGCTTCTTTGACACCTACAATCCATTTATTTTGAGCACAAGCTAAAATGGTTTCTGCTTCCATGTTTAAACTTGTACGTCCAGGTACATTATATATAATGGCTGGCATTTCGACTGTATCAACAATTGTTGTGAAGTGTGCAATTAAACCACGTTGTTGAGGTTTATTGTAATAAGGGACAACAAGTAATATTCCATCATAGCCAAATCCCTTGATTTTTAATGAGCGTTCAATGGAGTCAGCTGTACAGTTATCACCAGTATTGGCAATAAGAACAATACGCCCTGCAGCTATTTCAGCAACAGTTTTCCACACTAAGATTTTTTCATCTTCAGTCATGGTCGCATTTTCACCAGTGGTGCCTAAAACAATTAAGGCTTTTGTTCCTTCTTGAATGTGCCATTCAACAAGTTCTTTTAATTTTTCAAGATCAACTCCATTTTCTGTAAATGGTGTAACGATCGCAACGCCAGATCCTTTAAATAACATCCTCTATCCTCCAATTTCTATCTCTGCAATTTTAACTGCAGGTCCATTTAAATAAACGTTCTTATCTGTGACTAAGACTTTGCATGTTCCACCTGGAGCCAATACCAAGACTTCTTCATGTACTAAGTTTTCTTTTATCGCCACATAAGCACTAGCACTAATGCCAGTTCCACAAGCAAGTGTCCAACCAGCGCCTCTTTCATGTGTTCTAACTTCTATTTTTTCTTTTGAATGAACTTTAACAAAGTTCACATTAATATCTTGTGGGAAACAAGCATCACTGGTGATGATGGGTCCTAATCTATCAATGTTTTCATAATCTTCGACAAAGACCACCGCATGTAATGTTCCCAAGTGCAGGGTATGAATGTCTAAATGAAACTTTTCATAATTCCACTTAATTAAATCACCAGGACATAATGTCTCGGTATCATTTAAGGATCTTGGCAACATTAATCCTAATTCTATCCATTTACTATCTTCATCAAATGTTACTTGGATATCGCCAGCATCTGTTTCAACACAAAATGTGTTTTGACTTAAAATTTTTTCATCGAGGACAAAGCGTGTGAAACAACGTAAACCATTACCACACATTTTGGCAGGACTTCCATCAGAATTTAAATATTTCATTTTAATATCAGCATGATCTGATGATTCAACCCACATTAAGCCATCGGCCCCAATTCCAAAGTGACGATCACAAACTTCTTTCGCAAAACGTTCTGGATGATCTGGTTTTGATGTGACTAAGATGAAGTCATTCCCTAAACCATGATACTTTGCACATCTCATAATTTAAAATCCTGAGCGAGGGCTATCATTGCTTTTTCTTTAAAGGATTTATCCATGGTATAGCTAATGCTGATTTCTGAGGTAGAAACAAGTTTGAATTCAATACCTTCTTGTAGGAATAAATCAAAGACATTAGCGGCAACCCCACTTTGTGTGCGCATACCTTCACCAACGATTGAAACTTTAACGTTATCTGTATCCAAATTGTATTCAATTTGATTATCTTCATTTTTTAGACTATTTAATATTTTTTCGACCGAAACTTGATCATTTTTAGATATCGTAAAGGAAATACTTAAAAAGTGATCAGTGGTAATACTTTGAGTAATTACGTCAACATTAACTTCATTCTCAGCTAATAGTTTAAAAAGATGAGCACTGACTTGTCCTTTATTAACTTTTGCTTCAACACTGACTAATACAACATCATCAATGGCAGTTACGCCAGTTACACTTTTTTGTTCCATATTGCTTTTCTCCTTAATCCAAGTACCTACTTCATCTGAATGGGCACTGCCTACATAGATATTGACTCCATAACGTTGACCAATTTCAATGGATCGAGGCTCCATAATTTTGGCACCCAAGAAAGCCATTTCTTTCATTTCATCATAGGATATTTCGAGTATTTGTTTGGCTTGTGGAAAAATCCGTGGATCTATCCCATATATTCCACTAACATCAGTATAAATCTCAACATCACAGCCAATCGCAGCCGCTAAGGCTACAGCACTGGTGTCAGATCCACCTCGACCTAAAGTTGTAATATCACCTAATTCATTGATGCCTTGAAAACCAGCCACCACAACGACCTTGTTTTGGTCAAGTTGTTCAACGATACGTTTAGGATCAATCGAATTAATTTTATTTTTAGTATGTAACCCATGGGTTAAGATACCAGCTTGTGCACCGGTTAAACCAATCGCATCCACCCCTAATTCATCCAATGCCATGGTCATAAGTGAAACAGTGACTTGCTCACCGGTCGACAACAACATATCCATTTCACGCTTTTTAGGTGACGTCGAAATTTGATTAGCGAGATCGATTAAACCATTGGTTGATTTACCCATCGCTGAAACCACTATAACAAGTTTAAAACCTTCAGCTTGACGCTTTTGAATGCGTAAAGCTAAAGCTTGAATTTTTTCAACAGTTGCGACGGATGATCCGCCAAATTTGAGAACACGAGTTTGCATATTTTCTTCCTTAAAAAATAAAAACCACCTGACAAAAGGTCGAGTGGCTGCGTGTTTCCTTTTGCCCTTAACCAGTAGTTAGATATAAGCACACTTAGAAATATTGTAGGGCACAATAATTCTAAACAGTGATATGTTTATTCAACATACCCCCAGCATCGCACAAGACGCTTCGGCGATGACCCCTCATTCTGTTTAGAACTAATGATCACTCGCAACCTCTTATATCTGTGGTTGATTCAGTTTTTCCAAAAATACCATTTTTACCCACTAAAGTCAATGAAAGAAAAGCTCTTTCCCTAATTTTCTTTCTCTATATATAATAAAGATATGAAGAAAGCGATTCCAAGCATTGATATAAGCCGATTTATCTTAGCTTTTTTTGTTTTAGTTATTCATTTTAGACCGTTTATTGATGTAAGTGAAATGAGCGATTTAATCATCTCTCATGGACTATCGCGTTTAGCCGTACCTTTTTATTTAGTCTGTGCGGGATATTTTCTGCATTTAGATAAAATTATTCCCACTATTAAACACTACATCAAACTTTATTTAAAGTGGTCTTTAGCTTATAGTCCTGTTGTTATCTTTATCTATGTTTTCAATCAAAGATCTTTCTTAGAAGATTTATTAATTTTTATCAAAGAATTTTTCTTTCAAGGAACCGTTATTCATTTATGGTATTTACCACATTCTGCACTTGCTCTATTCCTTTTATATTTGTTAAAAAAGAAATTCAAAATCGAAACGATCTTAATCATTTCATTTGTTTTATTTACAATCGGTGTCTTTGCTGATGCTTATAGTGGTTGGATATCACCAAGTTCATTTTTCTATCCTATTCAAC
Organism: Erysipelotrichaceae bacterium; assembly: GCA_963663995.1. Classification (GTDB taxonomy): domain Bacteria; phylum Bacillota_I; class Bacilli_A; order Erysipelotrichales; family Erysipelotrichaceae; genus UBA2212. The sequence goes on from OY760660.1 coordinate 91,743, forward strand.
ATGCTTACCTAAATCTATTCATCACATCACGTAATGGATTATTCTTTGCTTTATTTTTTATCAGTTTAGGTGTTTATCTTAAAGATACTAAAGTCTTAAGTTTAAAAATATCTTTGATTGGTTTTATCTTGAGTTTAATATTAATGATTTTTGAGTTAGTATTTGTGATTTATCCAAAAGACCCAATTGATTATAACTATTACTTTTCTTTAATTCCAACCATGTTTTTTATGTTTCATATGCTTTTAAAAATTGATTTAAAGGAACGAGCGATCTATAAACATCTTAGAATTATGGCTTCAAACATCTATTTCTCTCATATGTTGATCTTCTATTTGATCATGTTTGCCTTTTCTTCAGTCGCTTATTCAATGAATCATATTCAGCGTTTTATCATTACAGCTGTCACTTCTACCTTAATTTGTGGCATTATCGAAGCCATAAAAGGATATAAATCTTCACATAACGCTTAGTGCCATTTAATTTTTGGCACTATTTTTTATTGACAAGCTTATGTTGTGTTTCCTTGTAAGGCCTATCAAGGGATTCTATACTGTAGGTGTAGATGATACGTCATCTGTTCTCTATTAACCAAAAAGGAGGTTATTATGAAAGAGAAAGTTCAAAGTTTTGGCCGTTTCTTATCTGGCATGGTCATGCCAAACTTACCAGCTTTCGTCGCATGGGGTTTAATTACTGCATTTGTTATCCCTACAGGCTGGACACCAAACGAAACACTATCTGCTTTAGTCGGTCCTGGTATATTACAAGTATTACCATTCTTGATCGGTTACACTGGTGGTCGGATGGTTGGCGGACAACGTGGTGCTGTTGTTGGTATGTTCGCAACATTAGGTGTCGTTGTTGGTTCTGACATCCCTCAATTCATGGGTGCGATGGTTATGGGTCCTGCTGCTGGTTATGTTATGAAACTCGTTGATGATGCTTTAGAAGATAAAGCTCCTGCTGGTTTCGAAATGTTAATTGCTAACTTCACTGCTGGTGGTGTTGCCATCCTAATGTCATTCTTAGGTTTATGGATCATTGGTCCATTCGTATCTACAGTTTCATCAATTTTCGGTAGTGGTGCTGATGCATTAGTTAGTGCTGGTTTATTACCACTTGTTTCAATCGTTGTTGAACCTGCTAAAATCTTATTCTTAAATAACGCTATTAACCACGGTGTATTATCACCATTAGGTTTAGCTCAATCTGCTGAAATTGGAAAATCAATATTCTTCCTCATTGAAACTAACCCTGGTCCTGGATTAGGTGTATTATTAGCTGCTACATTATTTGCTAGAGGCGCAATGAAAGACAATGCTCCTTCAGCAATCATTATCCACTTCTTAGGTGGTATTCATGAAATTTATTTCCCATATGTATTGGCACAACCATTATTACTTGGCGCAGTTATCGCTGGTGGTATGACAGGTGTATTCTCATTTGTATTACTAAATGCTGGTCTAGTTGCTCCTCCATCACCTGGTTCAATCTTTGCTTTATCAGCAATGGCTTCTGGTGATATGATTAAAGTATGGATTGGTATCGCTACTTCTACTGCAGTTTCATTCTTCGTTGCTTCTGTAATCTACAAATTTGTAGGTGGTAGTGAAGATTTAGACGCTGCTAAAGCTGAAAGTAAAGCAAACAAAGGTTAAGGAGAAAAATTATGAGCGACATTAAGAAAATCTGTTTTGCGTGTGATGCAGGTATGGGATCTAGCGCTATGGGCGCAACCACGCTAAAGAAAAAAATTCAAAAAGCTGGTTTAGACATCAAAGTTGTTCACAAAGCCATCGAGGATGTTCCTAGTGACGCTGATATGATTGTCACACATTCATCCCTTGCTGGTCGTGCTCGTAAAGAACACCCAAATACTCCAGTGGTTGAAATCACAAGTTTTGTAGGTGCTCCTGAATACGATCAAATCGTTGCAGATTTACTAAAAGATTAATAATGAAAGAGGCTTTGGCCTCTTTTTACTTTTGGCACTATCTTTCGCGTCACAATTAAATTTTGACACTATCAATAATGAATAGATAAGTTTTATAATGAATTTAAGATGAGAACACATTCTTTACAACTACTAAGCAGTCGCGTCATTCAAGCGTTAGGTATCTTGAGTGATCGGGATGACTTTATAACAGTTAATCAATTGGCTGATCAACTAAAAATCAGTAAACGTACTTTATTTCGTGAACTGAAAGATATTGATACTTTCATTGAGCCTTATGGTGTTCAATTAATTTCAAAAACAGGTTTAGGTATTAAATTAGAAGCAAATACTGAAAGTTTAAATGTTTTTAAAAGACAGCTTTTAGAGATTGGTTTATCGCAGTCTGATTTTTCTCGAGAAGATCGTCAAACGGTTTTATTGGCTGAGTTATTAAAGAATCAACAACTTGATAAGTTTATTGTTTATGCTAATCAATTTGCTGTTTCAGAGGCTACAATTAGTCATGATATTAATGCTTTAGAACCAATCCTACATAAATATAACTTAAGCTTAATGCGCAAACCTGGTCTTAATTTAAGTTTAGAAGGCGATGAAGAATCAAAGCGAAAAGCGATTCGTGATTTTATTTATAATCACTCTGAAGAAAGCAAATTTTCAGCTTTACTGAATACACAATCTCCTTTTGATATCGAATCTTATTTTGAGAACCAAGGTCCTGATTCTATTCTTCAAATTCTAAATAAAGATGTTTTATGGGAAGTTATTCATGTCTTAAAGGAAAATGATTTCTTCTGGGTCAATCGTTTAGCGCAAAACGCTTATGTCGGCTTAATTCTTCATTTAACCATTGCGATAGAAAGAATGTTTAATCATGATGGAATTCAAATGGATAGAGAACTCTTGCTTAAACTTAAAAATGATCCAATGTTTGAAAGAGCGAAAGATTTAAGTGAATATTTTGAAGATGAATTTAATTTAGATTTCCCTGAAGAGGAAATTGCTTATATATCGATGCATCTTAAAGGGGCACGTTTACTTCATGTAGAGAGTGAAATATCAGATGTTGAAGATCCTGAATTATCATTAGCTGTGCTTCAACATTTAATCATGCGATTAATTTATGAATTTGAAAAAGTAACGAATCGAAAACTCAATGATGATGATTTATTAGTCAATGGTTTATTGACCCACTTAAGACCAGCGTTAACACGTGTTAAATATAAGATGGAAATTAGAAATCCATTACTCATGCAAATCAAACAACAATATCCTGATGTCTTTAAATTCGCTAAAGAAAGTGTAAAGAACATCAAACATCCACAGTTTGATCAACTTAATGAAGATGAAATAGGTTTTATTGCTATGCACTTTGGGGCAGCTATAGAGCGTTTAAAACAGAATGAAAAACGAACGAGTTTAAAAGTTGCGGTCGTTTGTGCATCTGGAATTGGGATTTCATCCTTATTAGCTTCCCGTTTAAAAAGTCATTTTAAAGATTCAATTAAAGTGGAAGCACGCTCGCAATTAGACAAAAAAGCTTTAGAGAGTGATCAGTTCGATTTTATTGTTTCCACCATGGATAGTGTTCAAACAGATATTCCACTCATCCATGTTAATCCACTACTATCAAATGAAGACATAGACAAGATTCAATCATTAATTAATCAAATATCGATTCATAAGATTATTGAAGAGGAATCCAAGGAAGAAGTTTCCTGGCATACCAAATTATCTTTGATTGCAGAAATGACAGCGCAAATTGATGCCCTCATTAATCATATTGATATTTATCGAATAGATCATGATTTATCAAAAAACGACTTGATTCAAACTATCAGTGAAAAAGTATCGAATCAAGAGGTTAAACAAAAATTGATTATTCACGATTTAAACAGACGCGAAGACATTGGCGATGTCATCTTAGATGAAGAGAAAATAGTTTTATTACATGCCCGTTCAGCAGCAGTTGATCAAGCAGTTATGTTAGTATTTCGATCAAAAGATGAAGCGTTCAAAGTTTATCCAAAGAAAGATATAAAAACAATTCTCTTATTACTTGTTCCTTCTACTGCGGTGATGGAATTAAATCGTTGGATTTCACAATTAAGTGCCGCCATGATTGAGGATGAGGATTATCTTATGGCCTTACAACAAAAGACAAAAGATGAAATTAAAACAGAGGTCGTTCGAATATTAGAGAATGTATATAAAGATTGGATGCGAAAACAGATATGAAAAAATTAAATGTTTACGTTGTGTGTGATGGTGGGATGGGCTCAAGTGCACTGGGTGCAAGTTATCTCAAAAAATATCTTAAAAATAGTGTTATTGAAGCAGAAGTTGGAAATCGATCAACCAATGAAAAATTGGATGATGCAGATATCATAGTGACTCATCATCACTTTGAAGAGATGATTAAACATAAATATCCCAATAAAACAATTTGGGCCATTAATGATTTTGTGAATCGAGAGGAATTCAGAAAGGTTGTAGAAAAAATGGAAAACTTAAACCAAAGCAGCATTTTATTAAAATCAAATATCAAAGTTAATTGCGAAGCTTGTACGAGTGACGAAGCAATTGAAAAAGTAGGAAGAGATCTTATTAACAGTGGCTATGTTGAAGAGAAATACCTTGAAGGTATGTACGAAAGAGATCATAGTCTATCCGTCTTTATGGGGAATAAAATTGCTTTACCACATGGTGAATATGATTATAAGAAAAATATTCTTAAAAGTGGGATTGTTGTTCATATTTATCCGCAAGCGATTGATTGGCATGGAAATGAAGTCAACATCGTTATTGGTTTAGCTGGACTTGGTGAAGAACATGTTCAAATTTTAGCGAATGTGGCTGGTGTTTTTGGTGACATGGATGAAGTTGAAAAAGTAATCGCAGAACAAGATGTCGACTACATCTATGAAATTCTAACGGCTGAGGAGGATGAAGACTAATGAAAGCTGTACATTTTGGGGCGGGTAATATTGGCCGTGGCTTTATTGGTTTACTCTTACGTCAATCTAACTTTGATTTATGCTTTGCTGATGTTTCTGATGTTTTAATTGATGAACTTAAACGTCGTAATTCTTATAGTGTTGAAGAAATGTCAGATATTTCAAATGTGATTGAAGTGAGTGGTGTTAGTGCACTTCATTCGCTGAAGGATTCACAAGAATTATTTCAAACCTTATCTGAAGCAAATCTTGTCACAACAGCAGTGGGACCTAATGTCTTACCTATTATTGCGAAAACATTAGTGCCTGTATTAAAGAAAAAAGTAGAGACAAACAACACGAAGTTTCTAAATATTGTGGCTTGCGAAAATACCATTGGTGGGTCTGATCAAATTAAGAATGCATTATGGGATCAATTAACTGAAGCTGAACAAAAATTTGTATCAACTTATGTCGGATTTCCAAACTCAGCAGTTGATCGCATTGTTCCTAACCAAAAAAATGATGATGTTTTATGGGTTAAAGTTGAACCATTCTATGAATGGGTTATCGATCAAACACAAATCAAAGGGGATTTACCGATTAAGGGAGCTCACTTTGTTGAGAATTTGGAAGCCTATATTGAACGTAAACTCTTTACTGTAAATACTGGTCATGCATCATGTGCTTATGCCGCCTATGCAAAAGGATACACAACAATTCTAGAAGCAATTTCTGATAAAGATATTGAAGAACATGTTAAAGCAGTTTTATCTGAAACCGGTGCATTGATGGTTAAGAAACATGGATTTGATGCAAATGAACACGCTGCTTATATCGAAAAAACAATTAAACGTTTTAAAAACCCAGCCATTATTGATGAAGTGGTTCGTGTTGGAAGATCACCAATGCGTAAACTCTCTCGACAAGATCGATTTATTCGACCTTTAGTCGAATGTATAGAAAATGATTTAAAGACCGATGCATTAGTTAATGCCATTCATTCAGTTCTCTCATTTGATTATGCAGAGGATGCTGAAGCGATGCAATTACAAGCTTTAAAAAAAGAACTCAATTGTTCTGAATTCTATGAAAAAGTTTCTGGTCTAGAGAGCACATCTAAAGCTAATCAATTATTATGTAAATCATAACTGTGATATTTATCACAGTTTTTTTGTATAATGGAAACATGTTAAATGAAAACCTAAACTGTCAGATGTGCAAAGCACCAATTTGTATATCACAAATACATTTATTTAGAAGACTGACACATCAACAAAGTGAGTTAATCACATCACTCATTCAAAGATACTCTTTTAAGAGAGGTGATATCGTCATTAACCAAGGCGATGAGAGTGATAGCTTTTGTATCGCAACTAGTGGACGTTTTAAAGCTTATACGGTCAATGAAGAAGGTCGAGCTCATTTACTATATACTTTTAATACTGGCCAATTCTTTGGTCAAGAAGCGTTGTTTGAAAAACAAGAGATGAGTTATACAGTTGAAGCGATGGAAGATTCAACCTTATGTAAATTATCCTTAGAAACCCTTAAGAAACTTATTTATGAATATCCGGATTTAGGTTTTAATCTATTAGCCGAGATGAATGATCGTATTCAAAGTTTAGAAAAAGAACTAACCAATCATAGTACTGAATTATTGATTGATCGACTGCAACAATTTTTGTGGGAATTAGCCAAAGACTTTGGAAAAGATAATGGAACGACGGTATCTATGACACTCCCATATTCACAAGAAGATTTAGCAATGCGACTTGGAACGTCGCGGGAAAGTATTAATCGAACGCTTAAGAGTTTAGAAAAACAGAAAAAAATTAAACTTGAGAAAAGAAAACAAATATTACTCTATAAAATGTGATGTAAATCACATTTTATTTTTACTTGAATTGTTACTCTATGAAAGTAAGACAGGGAGATTATAAAATGAGTGAATTTATTAACAATGTATCAAGAGATCGTCAAAACCGATTAAAATCTTTTATTTTTAGACTTCATAATGGTGAAGATAAAGATATAGTAGAAGCTGAATTTAAAAAGGAATTTGCCTATGTAACAGGGGCTGAAATTGCGCAAATGGAATTTAACCTTGTTCAAGAAGGGGTAAGTGTCGAAGAGATCCAAAACTTGTGTGATGTCCATGCATCACTCTTTCAAGGTTCTGTTCAAGATTTACACTCAGATGAGTTAACGATTAATCCATTAACATCTTTTGAAGAAGAGAATCAAAAACTTGCTGATATTTTAGATGAAGCGATGCTAATTAATGATGCTCGTGATGAAAAGACTTTAAGAGTTCAAATGTTAGCATTCTTAGATGAATTAGATTTTTTAGAGAAACATTATGCTAAGAAAGAAAATATTTTATTTCCATATTTAGAAAAATCAGGTGACTTCGTTATTTCTAAAGTTATGTGGGGTGTCGATAATAAGATTCGAAAAGCACTCAAAAAAGCAAAAAAACAAGTTAGTGAAGCTAAAAATATTAAAGCTGAAATCAAAACATTTAAAGAATCGATGAGCCAAGCTAGAGATATGGTCACAAAAGAAGATCGTGTTTTATTCCCAATGTTAAGAGAGAAGTTAAGTGCTGATCAATTTAAAGAAATTGCAATCAGTTTAGGTGATATTTCATTGACAGAATATCAAGCTGAAACAATTGATAAAAACATTGATCCAGACGTCATTGCTATGACTATGGGGGCATTGAATACCACTGAAATTAATGCGATTTTTAATACAATTCCAGTAGATATGACATTCGTTGGTGCAGATAATACAGTTAAATGGGTCAGCCAAGGAAAAGAAAGAATCTTTGATCGTCCTTTCTCAGTAATTGGTCGACCCATTGATTTATGTCATCCCCCACAATCTGTTGATATCGTTATGAAAATCGTAGAGGATCTAAGATCTGGACGTAAGGATAATGAAGATTTCTGGATTAACTTTAAAGGTCAATTTGTCTATATTCGCTACTTTGCAGTGAGAGATGAGAAAGGTACTTTCTTAGGTACTTTAGAAGTAACACAAGCAATTAATGAAATTAGAAGTTTAGAGGGTGAAAAACGCTTAGCTAGTTTATGATGACAAGAAGATTATGGTTGGGTATGGGTCATTTGAGTTTTGCTTTAGCTATGCTTGGCTTAGTTTTACCACTCTTACCAACGACACCATTTTTAATGCTTAGTGCGACATCCTATTTAAAATCATCGGATAAGGCATATCAAAAACTGATCATGCATCCGCAATTTGGTGAAACAATTTCTCAATTTATGCTTGAGAAACGCATTAGTCAAAGTAATCTGATCAAAGCCTTAACGCTATTATGGATTTCAATTCCCATTAGTATAGTGATGGTTCACAACATCTATTTAAAAGTCATGCTTTTGATGATCGCAATCACTGTAAGTCTATATCTAATATCATTGGTTAAGAAAAAGAATGATTGATATCATTCCTTTATTCTTTTTCTGGCAACATGTTTAATATTACTTCAACAGGTTCAGAATAGCTTGCTTTGAAAGTGAATCGATCAGATTGACCATCACCCCAATGAATATAGGTGAAGTTACCTGTATTTCCATCAAATTGAAGTTCACCATGTGTTGGATATTCTACGACAGCGTAATAAACATAATTACTATAAGGATCATATCCTCTAACATTTCCAGTCATGGATTGCCCATTATAGAAACCAAAACTGGTAGAGAAAGCCACAGGGACAGTAAGTGGGGTAAATGGATTTGGCACAAAGTCTGATTTAAGATAACCAGTTACTGCTTGTGAGGCGGTTGCTTCGGTTGGTGGTACATATGGATATACGCCCTGTACATGTGTGATATCAACGACATTATTTGGTCGACTTACTGCACTTGGATAATCACCATCAGCATAATAGAAATCTAATATTGAATTATTGATGTGACCTGGTAAGTTGAGGTTTATTTGAGCACGATCTAAGTACGAGATTTGATCAGCCACTGCTTGATCATAACCAACCCATACAGCTGTGACGATTTCGCTTGTTCCAGCAATCATCCATTTATCTTTTGCGGCACCTTGAGGAATCCCGTATTCTAAACCAGTATCGCCCCAATCTGAGGTACCTGTTTTCGCATAAACTTGATAGGGAGCTCTTAAGACTTGCATGAAGTTACCATATGGACCACTAACATCTTGTTCCATCATCATAGCCGTAATAAAAGCGGCTTGAGCAGAGAGTACTTCAGTACTTTCATAACTTGGTTCTATTGGATCTGAACCATCATTAAACTCAATTTTAGTAATCGTATGCGGGGTTGTATATAATCCTTGATTCAACATGGCTGAATAGGCACCAGCCATTTCCATTGGTGATGCTTTAAAGGTTGAACCACCAATTCCATAACCTAAGTCAAAGTTTTCAGTATTCACGCGCGAAAAACCAATTGAATTTAAATATGCGACAACTTCAAGATTAGAAATTTCTCGAGCAACAGCACCCATGGTTTCAATAGCAGGAATGTTGAGTGAATTTCCTATCGCATAGGCAATACTTACAGGACCACGATACTTATCATCCCAATTTCGGATGACGACATCTGTTCCGGTATAAATGATAGGTCTATCATAAAGAATATGTTGTGTTGACCAACCTAAATATTCAAAGGCTAACGGATAAGTTAGAATGAGTTTCGCACTAGAACCGGGTTGTCGAATCATATCAGTGGCACGATTAAACAAACGTTCACCTTCATAGAAACGTCCGCCACCAATCGCTAAAATCTCACCTGTTCTCTGGTTCATGGTAATCATTCCAGTCTGGATGATTTCATTTGGCCATTCGACTTCATCCACTTGACCATTTTCTATTGCTTCAATATGTGATTGTAGGTTAGTATCCAACGATGTATAAATCTTCATTGAAACTAAAGCTGGATCTTTTCCTGTTAAGGCTAAAGTTTCTTGAATGACTTCATCAACATAAGCTTGATAGGGATGTGTTGTTGTGGTAGTTTCATCACTGTTTTTACTTTGCAAAGTGCCTGTGATTAAATTTTCAATACGAACGGACTTAGCAAGTTTATTTTCTTCTTCTGTAATATAACCATGATATTCCATTAAATCTAAAACAATATGCGTTCTTTGGGTCGCAAGATCTAAATTCTTAATAGGATTATACGCATTTGGTGCATTAATAACACCCGCTAACATCGCGCTTTCGACTAAGCCTAGTTCACTAACATCTTTCCCAAAGTAGAATTGCGACGCTGTTTGTATACCGCGACGATTTAGTGGTACCCCAAAGTTAATACGATTTAGATACATTTCTAAGATGCGTTCTTTTTCAACAATTTTTTCAGCTTCTAGGGCTAAAGCAATTTCTTGTATCTTACGATTAACTCCATCTAAACCAGATCGAGCTGCTAAACTTTCTTCTGTTTCAAAGTAAGTTCCTTTCACTAATTGCATGGTAAAGGTGGATCCACCTTGTGAGAAAGATAAAGTTTTTAAATTTTCTAAGATAGCTTTTGTGAAACGTGGTACATCAAAGCCTTCATGTTCAAAGAAACGTGAGTCTTCAACTGCGACAAAAGCGTCAATGGTGATTTGTGGTAAGTCATCAAAATGAATGTTCTCGATGATTTGCGTGCCAATATCAGCGACTAAGTTTCCGTCTTTATCAAATACTTTTGTTGAGTCCTGTTCAATGAAGTCATTAGCCATTAATTCAGGTGCCTCATTGACGACTGATTGAATATAACTGATCCCAATAAATAGACCAATTAATGCGATTGCCATAAGAACCAATAAGAATTCTTTGACGTAGATTAAAAAATGCTTATCAACGGTTTTTTTGTCATCAATTTTTTTGTTTTTGGATTGTTTTTGGTTCTTAGGATTGAACGCTTTGATGACTAAGCGTATGTTGTCTAAAAACTCTGCAAAATTAAATTTCATAGTAACATTTCTATTTTAACCTAGCTTTAATCTATTTCAAAGAAAAGAAACCGCAAATGTACTTACAAGTATCCTTTGATTTTATATTTTAATGGAAAATATATTATTTTACTCCTGAAAAAATATAAAATAAGTTTCCAGTAAGCCAGCCTTTTGACTTGCTTTTTCTTTGTTATAATAGAAACATGAATAAAAAAATAGACTTCTTAAAACAGTATTTACCCAAAATACGAGAAAAATTACTTCAATATCCTATTAAAGAAATTAGCACGAAGTCAAAGTTTGATGACATTGTGACAGATGTAGATATACTTGTTCAAAAAGATTTAATCAAAACACTGGAAAATGAATATCCTGATACGACCTTTTTAGCAGAAGAAGAAGGTCAATTAGAACTCAGTGATCAATTGTGGATCATTGATCCCATTGATGGAACTAAAAATTTTGTTAGACAACATGCCAACTATTGCATTTCTATTGCTTACTATGAAAACTTAAAACCATTATTTGGGATTGTTTATGATATTAAAGAAAATGATATGTATATCGCAGAAAAATGCAAAGGTGCTTATTTAAATGGTGAATTACTTCCTCAATTAAGAGATAAAATCTTAAATGAGGCAGTTATTGATGTTAACTTAAATACCGTTTATTTTTATAAAAATAAACATCAATTAGATTTAGAAAAACTAAATGAACAAGCTTTTGCGCATCGATGCATTGGTTCAGCGGCTTTGAGTCTATGTCGTATTGCAGCTGGAACACATGATGTCTATCTCAATAATCGTTTAAATTTATGGGATTATGCAGCCGGTCAAATTATATTGGAAGAAGTAGGCGGTGTGGTTGAATTTCCATATCACAGTGGTACTTTATTAAATGATAAGAGTGTAACCCTAAATGCTGCATCATCATTAAATCTATTAAAAGAAGTTCAAGAAACAATGGTTAAAGTCTAAAAAATCTATCTTCATGATAGATTTTATTTTGGATTAAAGATGTTTTCTATGCCTTTAAATAAAGCGTGGGCTAAGCGATCTTGATAAGATTCTTGAATAAGTAGTTGTTCTTCTGCTGGATTAGATAAAAATCCCATTTCAATAACAATATTTGGAATTTTTGAAAAGTTGAAGCCAGTTTGATCATCTCTTTCATATGATCCAAATCGATCCATCCCAATTTCACTAATTAAAGTATCTAGAATAATGTTGCCATAGTCTTTGCTTGTCTTTGCAATATCAACAGCATAATACATTGGGGCTGGATATAAAACAGATGCTCCATCATAGCTTATATAATTGGATGAATCACAGTGAATACGTATCATTAAATCTGCATTAACATAATTTGCGATATTGACTCTTTCAATATTTCCTAACATATCTAAGTGATCATCGCGGGTCATATAGACAATATAGTCATGATCTAGAAGTAAATCTTTTAAGATAAATGAAACATTTAAGTTGATATCACGCTCCATTACACCTGTGATATTGCCAGCAGTACCAACCCCATATTTACGTTTTGTGATATCTACACCTGGAGCAACTGGTTCTTGATCATAATTGAATTGAGTTGAATGACCAGGATCAATGACAATGATAACGGGATCAGTTTCTTCCTTGATTGGATAGTGATTTATCAATTGAGCATATTGTTTATCTACAAGCGAAAAAGTTATTTCATTGGCTTGTGGCATTAAGCTTAAAAATAAAATACAAGCTAGCGTAGTAAGTATTAAAAAAACTGTCTTAGCTATCATAATTTAATGATAAGACAGTTTATTAGATAAAAACAAATGAGCTGGCTTTTAGATTGATTTTTCTGGATCATTTATTTTGATTGCGACAAAGAGGTTTATGAAAGAAAGTGTTCCAACAAGATAAAAGATATATTGAGGTCCATAAGTTTGCCAGACAAAACCACCGATGACAGCAAAACTAATGCTCATAACATGATCTAAACTAATTCCAAGGGATAAGGTAGGTGTGATATCGCTTGTATCTACTGCAATTTTTCTAAGATAAACGGTACGGATAATTCCCATTTGCGCTGACATACGATCAGCAACAAATAGAATATAAGCAAGCAGGACTGGGATTCCTGTTAGGGCTAAAGTACCATTATAATAACCACCGCTTAAAAATCCATAGGCAAAATAAACAGCGATAAAAGATATAGCATCTGCATATAGCATCTTTTTTACGCCAAAGCGATCAATCCATCGCCCAAGGGCTGGAATAAAGAATATTCCTGCAAATAATCCAGCCATCGCTAAGAGGGCAATTGTATCTGTTTTCTTAGCAAGTAGTTCAATAATAACCCATGGTCCATAGACCATCATCATTTGTTTTTGAACACCAAACATAATGACTAAGGTGTAGTAATATTTATATTCTTTTCTAAAGATAAAACGTGTTTTCTTTGGATGTGAACCATCACCATGCATTTCTTTATTTAAAATAACTAAGGTAATCACAACAACAATGAAGAAAATAGCCGAAAGTAAGAATACCCATTTGATCTCTGAATTAAATGAAAAGAAACCAGATCTAAAGCCAATGAAAACTAAAGACATGCCCAGCATTTGGAAAAAGGTTGTAATACCTTTGTATTGCCCCATTCTTTTTCCAATTTTATCTGGTTCTGCTAAAGATATTCCGATTGAATCTTGCATCGGCATAAATAAGTGCATACCTAAAGAATTGATAAAGACAAAGATCAACATAATCGAGAAACTAGGCGTGAAGAAACCTAAAGCAGTTATCCCGATAATTGACAATATTTGGGCAATGATAGATATCTTTATATCACTTAAAAAGGATAAACTTGCGACAACGACAATCAATAACATACCTGGCGATTCACGTGGGATTTCAATCATCCCTCTTTGCAGTGCAGTGACTTGATAGACTTCTTTAAAATAATTCGAAAAGATATCGTTGGTTAAAGCAATACCAAAGGCAGTTAAAGCTAATACGATAAAATAGATCTTCATTGATTTTTTCATGAAATACTCCTAATTAATTGTCGTTCAATTGTGTCATTATAGTTTAAAAACAAGCAAACATCTATCACATCTATAATTGTGGCAAATTTTTTCATCATCATAATCACTTTAATAGATTTTAAGTAATAAAAGGATAATAATATGCCTAAAGAAGAGATTAATATGGAAAAAATTGAAATATCTGTTTTTGTTGAAAAAGACTTAAGAACTGTATGGGATAAACTAATAAATCCAAAACACATTATCGGATGGAATTTCGCTAGTGATGATTGGCAATGTCCATGGGCAGAGAATGATATGCGTGTTGGTGGAAAAATGAAATCGCGGATGGAAGCTAAAGATGGTTCCTTTGGATTTGATTTTGAAGGTGAATATACTTCCGTTAAAGAATATGATTCATATTCTTATGTATTAGAAGACAAAAGAGTTGTTGATGTAAAACTGATTGAAGAAGCCAATGGCGTTAAAGTTATTGAAATATTTGATCCAGAAACTGAAAATCCAGCTGAAATGCAAAGAGAAGGATGGCAATCCATCTTAAATAATTTTAAGAAATATTGCGATCAATAAGGAGTTTATATGATTAACATATATTTTAACTACAATGGAAATGCAAGAGATGTCATTAATTTTTATCGTGATGTCTTCGATGCTGAAGCACCACAACTAATGACCTTTGAAGATTTTCCAGAGTCCGATCCAAGTCATAAAGATTGGATTTCACATGGATTATTAATCGTAAATGATCAACAGTTAATGTTTTCGGATACAATGCCAAATGAACCTGCTGAATTTGGTTCACATATTACTTTATTAATTGCTTCAAAAAGTGAAGAGGATTTGCGTCGATGGTTTTCACGATTAAATGATGAGGCTAAAATTATTATGGACTTAGGTCCGACCTTCTTTAGCCCTCTATATGGCGCATTAGTTGATAAGTATCATACAACTTGGCAATTCTATTTAGAATCAGACTCTCATTAGAGAGTTTTTTTATCGACTTTTTTTGGAGTATGATAAAGATAGAGGAAAAACTGTATGAGAATTCAGAAAATCAGTTTTATACTAGCTTTATTTGTCAGTTGCATGAGTTTGTTTTTGGCTAGCTTAAATGATCAATCACAAAATCTTTTCTTGACTCAACTATTTATTGGTTTAACATCTTCATCTTTGATCATTACAATTATTTCTTTATCTAATTATTTTATGGAACGAAAGAAAGCTTTAAAACATTTCTACACATTATTAATAAAGACGATGAATGTAATCAATAAATACTCAAATGATGTAGACTTGAAAATACAATGTGAATTACTAATCGGAATATCAAATATTGATATCATCGAACTTGAACTAGCGCTTGAAGAAATTGATTTCATAAAAATGAATGAGAATAAGTTTCTTAAAGATCATATCTTTGAGCCGATTGAGAATTTATATCATGAAGTTAATCGTTTTAAAGATTGTCTTATTGAACATCATAAGTCCTTGGAATTAGATGACGAATTGAATGAAGCCTTCAAACAAATGAATGAAATGATGTTGGAAGAAGTTGAAGAAGCTAAGATGCACGAAATAGGAAATCGCTTTTATACCTTTAAAGAAAGTAATTTCAAGAATATATTTACCTATCAAATCTTAGATGACTTTGAAAAGTATGTTAAATATTTTACGAAATAAGAATAGGCTTAAAAAAACGCTGATTATTGAAATCAACGTTTTTAATTAAATTATTATTTAACTGAGAAGCTCTTCATTTCGAAGTCAGCATATGCAGTTGAACCGTGTTCTTCAATATCAAGACCAGCAATTTCTTCTGCTTCACTAACGCGAAGACCTAATACTAAATCAACTAATTTGAATGTGACAAATGCAGTACCAATAGCCCATGCACCTACAGATAGAACACCAACAGCTTGGATAGCTAATTGTCCAAATCCACCACCGTAGAATAGACCACCATCAACTGCGAAGAAACCAACTAATAGAGTACCAACAGCACCTACAACACCATGCACAGATGAAGCACCTACTGGGTCATCAATTTTGAAGACTTTATCAATAATTTCGATAGAGAAGACAACGACAACACCAGAGATACCACCAATGAAGAATGCACCGATTGGATCAACAGCAGCACAACCAGCAGTAATACCAACAAGACCTGCTAAGGCACCATTTAAAGACATAGATACATCTGGTTTACCAAATTGTACCCAAGAAACAATCATCGCTGCGATTGCACCAATTGCAGCTGCAAGATTAGTTGTAACAAAGATTAAGCTAATTGCTTCAGCATCTGCTGCACTTGAAGCAGCAAGTTGTGAACCAGGGTTGAATCCAAACCATCCAAACCAAAGGATGAATACACCAAGTGCACCAAGTGTTAATGAGTGACCTGGAATCGCATTTGATTTACCGTCTTTAGTATATTTGCCAAGACGAGGACCAAGAATCATTGCCCCAATTAATGCAGTCCAACCACCAACTGAGTGAACAGCTGTTGAACCAGCGAAATCAATGAAGCCAGAAGCGCCAGCGATTTCAAGTGTTGATAAGAAACCGCCACCCCAGATCCAGTGACCTGAAATAGGGTAAACAAATGTTGTGATAACGAAGCTATACATTAAGTAAGAAATGAATTTTGTACGTTCTGCCATAGCACCAGAAACGATTGTAGCCGCAGTAGCTGCGAAGACTGTTTGGAAAATCAATGATGTGTAATCATCATAGAATAAGAATCCTGAGAATCCAAATAATCCCATTTGGTCAGCACCATACATAATGCTATAACCAACTACCCAGAACATAATTGAACCAACTGCGAAGTCCATTAAGTTCTTCATAATAATATTCCCTGCATTTTTAGCTCTTGTGAAGCCTGTTTCTACCATCGCAAAGCCAGCTTGCATAAAGAAGACTAAAGCTGCTGCAATAAGAACCCATATAGTATCTAATACGAAACTAATATCTTCCATTGTTTTTCACCTTTTTAAAGCGCTTTAACGCCTTCCTCTCCAGTACGTACTTTGATTACGTTCTCAACAGGGTAGATGAAGATTTTGCCATCTCCAATTTCACCTGTTCTTAATACTTCTAAAGCTGTATCAACAACTTTTTGAACGGGTACTTCACACACAACGATTTCTACACGTGACTTAGGTAGTAAATCAATACTGTACTCAGATCCTCTGTAGTACTCAGTTTTACCTTTTTGAAGTCCACAGCCAAGAACATTAGTGAATGTCATACCTGTAATACCGATAGCATTCAACGCCTCTTTTAGTGCTTCAATTTTGCTTGGGCGAGTAATGATATCTACTTTTGTAATCTTATCCATAATCATCCTCCTTTGATTGTTTTCATAACCCTTTGTAAAGTATCCGTTATGAATTGTTAGCAATATAGCAAACACCTATAACTAACGCAATAGTAAAAATGAAAAAAAGTGTAAAAATATGAAAAATAATTACTGAAAACGCTTTGAAAAGTTTGATTATATCTATAAAGTTGAAATATATATTAAAAAGATATGAAAATAAATAAGAAATACATTAAATATATAAAATTAATTGATAAATTCACGAGTTCTTTTAATTTCATATTAAATAGATATAAAAAGAAACTATTTGCATAGTTTCTTGATCTATTTATTGTACGTATAGTGAAATGTTTTTGTATACGTATTTCTTTACTTTATATTCAAATCTTTCCTCAGGTAAGCCCTCAAGATCATTCTTTAAGAGTTTTTCAACAGCTTCTATGAGTTCTTGAATCATACTTGGTTTAAATTCTAGGTCATTATGTGAAGCATATATTACGTCTAAGTCACTCAAGTATTGTACTTTCTTTAAACTATTTAAATAATCTTTTAGATCTCTACCATCTCCAAACATAAAGACAGGACCAACCTGTAAGCTATCTCCACCAATCATAAAGTGTTTGCTTTTTTCATATAAAGCAATACTACCAGGGGTATGACCAGGGATAAGGATCACTTCAAAGTGATAGTCAGCTATATCTACCATATCATGTTCTTTTATTTCAATCATCTTGACAGGATTTTCAAAACGTTTTAAATAATGTTGAATTTCAAGCGGATGCATATAACTAATATCGAATTGATGTACACCACCGACATGATCTCCATCAGAGTGTGTATAAATAACTTCGATTGGAAGATTGGTTATTTCTTCAACAGCTTGTTTTAAGTCATCTCTGCCCAATCCTGTATCAATAAGAATTGCTTTATCTTTTCCAATCATTAAAAAACTTCTAACTAAGCCAGCACTCATTAAATGTTCAAAACAATAGATATTATCTCTTACTAAATAGGGTTTATTCATAGCCATAGTATTTACCTCTACAAATTAATATAAACCAATTAATCTTTAAATAAAAAAATCATGCTTAAAAACATGATTTTAATATTTTTATATAGATAGATTTGGTTATTTTTCTGGATATTCATTTTTCACAAACGATTCAAGAGCACTTAAACTTTTTAAAACTTTTTCAGTATCGACGCAGTAAGCCATTCTAAAATAACCATTTACCCCAAAACTATCCGATGGAACTAAGATCAAATTATATTTCCGAGCTTTCATACAAAAAGCATTGGCATCATCTTCTAAGGCTTTGGGAAGAATATAGAAGGTACCACCTGGTTTTACAACTTCAAAACCAAGTTCAATTAATTTCTCATAGATAAGATTCATATTGGTTTCATAAATGCTTAAATCAGATGTTTTATCTAAGACTTCAGCAATCGCTAATTGAATGGCTGAGGCAGGACAGTTATGACCAATGCCACGACTGATTTGTCCAAACATCGCAACTAGAACATCGCTATCAATAGCTTTTGGATTAACCGCAATATAGCCAATACGCTCTCCAGGTAAACTTAAACTCTTAGAAAATGAATAACAAGATAATGTATTGTCATAGAAATGACTTGGATAAACAGCTTCATTTCCTTCAAATAATATTTCACGGTAAGGTTCATCACTAATGATGAAAATTTCATGTCCATATTCTTTTTCTTTCTCTTTAAGAATTTGACATAATTCAAAGATCGTTTCTTTAGAATAGGCTATCCCCGATGGATTATTTGGAGTATTGATAATAACGGCGTTAACTTTGGGATTAAGTAATGCTTTAAAGGCGTCAAAGTTTATTTGAAAGTCACTGGTATTTGCTTCAACAATTTTTAAGATTGCACCTGTTTTGCCAACATATTGAGCATATTCAGGGAAGTAAGGGGCAAAGGTAATGACTTCATCACCAGCTTTTGTGACAGCACGAAGTGAATGCGCCATTGATGAAGCAGCTCCATTGGTCATGAAGATGTGTTTTGTTTCATAGTTCATGTCGAAGCGTTTGTTTAAACTTAAAGCGACTTTTGTGCGAACACTTGTAATTCCTAAAGAGGGTGAATATCCATGAATACTAACAGGATCTTCATTTTTTAATAGTTCAATTAATGTTTGAGTGAATTTATCATGCGTTGGAACAGAAGGGTTACCCAGTGAATAGTTAAAGACATTTTCTGCACCGATTTCTGATGCTAACTCTATGGCGAACTCAAATTGTTCACGAATAACGGATTTGCCACCTAATAATTTTTTGTAGTCTTGATTTATCATTGTTTATTTTTCCTTTATCTATTTACGATATGATCGGGTTCTTCACGATTGATCATTTTTCTAATATTTGACCATATCATCGCATAACCTCTTTTGAAACTAGAAGCTGTAATTCCACCAATATGGGGACTAAAGAGTATTTTATCCTTAATTTCTAAATCTGTAATTAAACAATTATCTTTTTGGACTGGTTCATCAGCAATACAATCTAAACCTGCCATCTTAATTTTGCCTGATTTGAGTGCTTGAATTAAATCGATACTATTAACGAGTTCGCCACGAGCTGTATTAATCAAGTACGAACCATCTTTCATTTTGCTGAAGAAATCTTTATTTATACTGTTTCGTGTTTGGTCGTTAACCGGAATATGGAGTGAAATGAAATCACAGTCTTTTAAGAGTTCATCAAGTGGTAAATATTGAACATTATAACGCTCTTCAACTTCTGAATCCGCTTGATGATGTGAATAATAACAGACATCAGCTCCAAATGCATTTAATAATTGAGCAGTACTTTTTGCGATATCACCAAAGCCATATAAACCAATTTTGAAATCAGCTAATTCAAATAGATTAGCATTTTTCATATATTTCTCTTTAGTGATAATTTGACTAGCATTACGTACAGATTGATCCCCAGCTGCCACATCTTTGAGTACGCCTAACATTAATAATAGTGTTTGTTCAGCGACAGCCATTGCATTCATGCCTTTACAATTACAAACATAAACACCTTTATCACTGGCAGCTTCTAAATCAATGAAGTTATAACCAACTCCCTCAGAATGAATCATTTTAAGATGTGTCATTTGTTGTATTAGATTTGCACTGACTTTAGACATGGCATCAACAATAATGAAGTCTGCATCTTGTCCATCTTTTAAATATTCGTCATCACTCAAGCCATTTTCACAGTCAACGATTTCAAGTTCGCTGATAATGTCGTGTGGATTTGAGAAACGATCAATATTACCTTTTTTACCAATGTGTAATATTTTCATGGTCTTCCTCCAAAAAAAAGATATTTTTCAATATCTTTTATCATAAAGCAATTAACTATCAAAATAAAACTCATTATTCATATTTTCAGCATCTTTAAGTCTGACATCTATGAGATTTCTAAGATGTTCAACATGCTCAATTAATTCTTTCATCAGTGTTTTATCCAATTGATTTTCTTCAACCATCAAGCACATTTTTGAAATGACCTCTTCATTGTCTAGGGAGATACGATAAGGTCTATGTTCTGATAGAGCGCTAAAGACATCTGAGATTTGAATTATACGAGATTGATTACTGATTTGATCAGCATTTAAATGATCTAGATAGCCACTACCATCTAGTCGTTCATGATGTTCACCTAACCAATTAGCGATTTCTTCAAATCCATCCACTTTTTCAATGACCATTTTAGAATAATAAGAATGTTTCTTGATTAAGTCATATTCTTCTTCACTGAGTGGTCCTTCTTTATCAATGATTTCATTTGGGACAACTAGTTTTCCTAAATCATGGAGTAAGCCAGCTAAATAAAAATAGGCAGTGTCTTCTTCAGAATACCCTAAACATTTTGCGAGATACTCAGCAACATTTGCGACATTTTCTGAGTGTCGAGCTGTAAAGGTAGACTTTGCATCAACTAATTTGGAATAGGTTGACGCAATCGAAATTAAATCAGCTAAATTATAAGACATTTGATTGTTAGCGCTTAAATCGATTAAGAATTGATCATTATCTGATATATGGCTTAAACATTCCCAAAATGTCTTGTTTTTTGCGATGTTTTTAAATTACTGAACTAATTGTGGATCAAAGTGATCACTACTGTCTAGTGACTTCTGAATTTCGTTTACTTGATTTTCGATAGGTAATTCTTGATTTATCATCAAATCTATACGATCAGCAAGATAAATGATTCGACTTTCTAGTGGAATATTTTCACCCACTAAACCATTTTGGTTTAATCCGCTAAATCGATTACGATGTGATCTTACAATTTCTGCTAGTTGACTAAAGAAAGTAGATTCTTTTAGAATTTTATAACCTTCTTGAGCATGTTCAAAAATGAAATCATCATTATCATCGATGATGATTTGTTGTTTTTCATTCCAATGAATGGCTGCACCTATATCATGAATTAAAACCGCAAATACTAAATTAGTAATTTGCTTATTTGATAACTTCAATTCTACAGCAATCACTTGAGAAATATATGCAACACCTAAGTGATGTTTTAAAATCCCAGGATTAGAAAGTTCCAGGGTTGCAGATAAGCTCATAATTAAATTGACTGGATTAAAATGATTAGTCGGTTTGATATAAATTCCTTATACCTATATTAGGTATATATAGTTAATATTCTATCAAAATATTCTATAAACCTAGTCTTTCTATCCATATATAATGTTGTGGATATAGCTTTCTTAATTGATCTTTCTTATAAAGTTCGAATTCATTATAAAGAAATCCAGGGCTAACAATGCATGCGACTAAACTATTTCCTTTATTAGGCACAAAAGATCCAAAGATGGCTCCTGCTTTAACCACAGCCTGTTGGACACAATTTTCTGCAAAGCCCAAATGTATTATCTCAAGTTTTCCATCTGTGTGAATACAAACTACATCCAAAGGATCTCCTTTTTGATGAATCCATATTTCATCAGATTGTAACTTAAGGAAATGAGATACTTCATTGCCATATAAGAAGAAAAGGATAGAGGTATAAAGGGGTCTTGTTTCTCTACCAACTAAATCGATCATTTCCTCTGCTTTTAAAGTCTCTTTAAAATACCCACCTTCAGGGTGGATTTCTAATTGATACTTTTCAATATATTGCAGTGTTTCTTTTTTCATATAGCCTCTTTTATACTATTTAAATATTCATATTAAACATCTTGTTGTTTTATAATCCAACAATATCATTAAACATAATTGTTTAAAATAAAAACCCTTTTAGAAAAATCTCAAAAAGGGTTAATTTTACTATCTGGCGGAGGACATGAGATTCGAACTCACGGAAGCTTGCACTTCGCCACCTTTCCAAGATGGTGCCTTAAACCGCTCGGCCAATCCTCCAGCGCTTTGTTATTATATCGAAAAAGACAGTCATTGTCATCTTTTATTACTTATTTTGAAGTGTCCTTCAACACTTCAGTTTTTAATTATGATAGCGTATAGATATGTTAGAAGAAATTATTGAACAATTAAAAACGCAATCAAAAGAATCTGTTATAAAAATTTATCAACGGCAAGGTATTAAGGAAGAGATTTTAGGCGTTCAGAAAGGTATTATTCGAAAGCTTGCTAAAGAACTCAAACAAAATCATGAACTTGCTTTAAAGTTATGGGATTCTAATATTTATGAAGCTCGTATCTTAGCAATAGAACTCTTTGATGCGGATCTATTTGAAATAGCTGATATAAAAAGATTAGTTGATTCAACGGATTCAATTACTCTTTTAGATGAATTAACATTAACAATCTTTGAATCCATTTATCCAAGAATTGATGTATTAGATTTGTGGAAGCATGAAAAGGATTTAAAGTTAGTACGCTCAGCATGGAATGCTGCAATAGCGAATGTAATTACAAAGAAATATGATGAAAAGCAACTTGATCAACTATTATTAGCGATTGATAAAACAATCCTAAAAAGGGATGAATTGGTACAGTATGCAATGAATCGATGTGTAGTTGAAGTTGGTGTTAGAAATAGTAAATTTACTGAGCGTTGTTTATCTTTAGGAGAGAAATGGGGGTTGTATAAAGATATGAAAGTATCTAAAGGTTGTACATCACCTTATATTCCTGATTGGATGAATGCAGTTTTAAAAAGAAAATCTAGATAAAAGGTCAAGTAAGATTGACCTTTTATCTTACATATAATAAGATTATAAAGCACACGCCCGAGTGGTGAAATCGGTAGACGCAGTGGACTCAAAATCCACCGCCGCAAGGCATGACGGTTCGAGTCCGTCCTCGGGCACCAGTGATTTTCAGTAAGATTCAGTAACTTTCAGTTAATTATCGACTGTAAACAACGAGAGATCGTTGTTTTTTAATCTACTACTTTTATGATATTTGATAAATAAAGATTAAATATAGAAAATAAAATATTCATGAATTCTTATAGTGAATTATGGATTATTGAAAATGGATTAGATCTTAGACTTAAATCAATTTTTATGGATGAAACTGAATAAAAATTATCACACTTATCGTGGGTAGACGTTTATTTTTGATAGTGATATCATGTAGAAAAGGTGGGACTTTTTATGAAAAAAAATAATTATTTAGTTTTATTGTTTACATTCATCATATGTTTTTTTGGATTGGATTTGTTAAATACAAAAGCAGATACAGGAACTGTAGGTTACACATATCATTATATGGTAAAAGGGATGGTAGATCTAGGTTCTAATGTTAGACATACGACTACCGCAACTTTATATAATCCAAGTGGATATATAACTTGTTCAAATACTTACCTTCAATATTCTGAAGTTCCGTATCCAGTCTGTTCTTCTCCTTCAGCTTATACATATGTTGTTCAAGTTGAAGCAGATATGTCTTGGCAAGCTCATTATCACGTTTCGTCAGCTTATCCATATGCAAGATTTCAATCGCTTTCAATTGATGAATTAATATCTTTGAATAAATAATTATTGATGAAAAAGCTGACAGTTTTATTTGTTTTCATTTTATCTATATTATTGTCTTATTTTACTGCAATTGCTGTTAATGATTATAATCTAACACAAATAAGCGATGTAAAAGATGACAGTATTTTTAAGTGCAATTTAATTATTAAGGACTATGATAGTGTTGATCGAAACCAACTGATTAATCACATCATGGAAGTTGCGATAAGTAATGATTTACTGATTTCAACTGGTTGGGTAGATGATGAATCTAATACTTTCTATTATTATGGAACTCAAGAATATGTTGAATTTCTTTTGCTTAATAAAGTACCACGAACTAATAATAATTTAATCAAACTTGATGATAGGGAATTATCATTGAATAGTTTTAGTGATGGTGAATATGGAAAAATCTATTCAGTTGGAGGATTTCCTACTCATATTCAAAATTTCGAATTTTATTCGTTTGATCAAGTTAAATCTTCTGATATTTCGTTAGATTCAAGAATTGAAGTAAGATCCCTTTATGGAAGTAGTAATGTCGATAGTGCAATTCATGAATTATCAAGCTATTATCCTGAATTAGAGATTACATATGAGATAAGAGAGGGAACAACTGGTGAATTAGATTTTACTTGGCAAAAGAGTATAAGTAACTATGTTGTTTTGTCATTAGTTTTTGTATTTCTACTGATTATGATTTCGATGCTAGTCATTATCAAAAAACAAGAAAGATTGATTGCAATTAGTAAACTCTTAGGTCATTCGTCGTTTCAAATATCATTAAGATTATTTAGTTTATTTTCTGTCACACTGGTTTTTACATTTGTTTTTGGTTTGTTGTTTTTTGATTATTTTGTTATTGGTAAATTTGATTTTTATAATTTACTTTACTATCAAATGCAACTGTTTATAATGTTTAGTTTTGTTATAATGGTGCTTTTAATATTTACTTTATCAATATTTTTTATACAACGTTTAAAAGTTGTTGAGTCTATTAAAACCAGAACTGTCGATCAAAAATTATTATATGGTGGACTCATTCTAAAATTCTTATTAGTGGCAGTATTATTGTCATCTTATATTGATATATACCATGAATTTATTTCTTCCACTGAATCATTTCTTTTTTATCAAATTAATAAAGATGAATTATCTAAAATTTCTTATATTTCTGGATCCATGGAAGAGTTGATTATTTCAGACTGGAAACAAATATCGACAAACATCGCTGATAAATTCATCGAAGAAAATATTGAGTTATATTGTATTCATTATCCTGAAACTTATGTTGATAATAGAAATCATATGGTCAATATTATTTCTGTTAATAAAGCTTATGTTGATAGATATTTACCAAGTATTTCAAATAATCTAAGTGCTTACAATTTAAATAATCATGGAGTCATTTTTATTCCTAAGCTGTTAGAAAATGAAATAAGCCAATATGAAAGATTTGTTCCACCACCGTATCTAACAGATGAGATTGTTATATTAGATAAAATTCCAGATTTATTTTTCTATTTTTCAGTTGAAAATAACAATGATAATACATTGTTATTTGTAACAGAAGTTGCAAATGAGTATACTGGCCCTAAAATTACTTACCCATGTTTTATTCTTGAAGAATATAAAGGTAGTACATCGATAATAGACTCTGTAATCAATTCAAACTCTATAAATACAATGTTAGTGACAAAGTCCAATGAGCCAAGTGTCTTTCGAGAAATCACATATAACACATCAGTACTTTTAGAGAATGGTGTACAAGCAATATTATCCTTTGGAATTATTGTTAGCTTTTTCATTTTGATGCTGATTATATACCTTTACACAAATTTAAAGCTTATCGTGATTAAAAAGAATTTAGGCTATAGTGACTTCCAAACATTTTCATCTTTTTTACATTTAAATTCAATTATCTATGTAAGTGGTTTGATCTACTTCTGGTATAAAGGGAATTTAGATTGGATTAGTTTTAGCCTACTTGTGATTCTTGTGTTAATGGAAATATGTGCCATAAAATTCTACTTGTTTATAAACAAAAAGAATTTTAAAAAATGGTTAAGTTAGGAGACAGTTATGAATGAAATATTGATTGAGTGTACGAATATAAATAAAAAGTTTAAAGATCAAACCGTTTTTAAGGATTTTAACTTGTCAATTTCTAAAGGTAAATGCCTAGTTATAAAAGGTGAATCCGGAAGTGGTAAAAGTACCTTGTTAAATATGATTGGGCTATTAGATTTACCCGATAGTGGTCAAATTAAAATATTTGGTCAAGTTAATATTAAACCGTATTCGAAAATAGCAGAAAGATTACTAAGAAATAAAATCGCATATTTGTTTCAAAATTTTGCTTTAGTTGATCATATGACTGTTAATGAAAATTTAGATTTAGCACTTAAAAATGTTAAATCTAAAAATAAAAAACAACTTATAAATGAAACACTCAGTAAAGTTGGCTTAAAAGGTTATGAAGAAAAATATATTTATCAATGTTCTGGCGGTGAGCAACAACGTATTGCTTTCGCTAGATTGTTAATTAAACCATGCGAGTTAATCTTGTGTGATGAGCCAACAGGTAATTTAGATGATATGAATAAAGAAGTGATATTAGACTTGCTTTCAGATTTAAAAAATATGGGTAAAACAATTATCATTGTGACACATGACAGTGAAGTTTTAAAACTTGCTGATGAAGTTTGTAAAATAAATAAAAGTACTTGTTAGTGAAATGAACCCCGAAAAGTAGATATTAATTAAAAATAGTATTTAGTGTATTGGCCCAAAATTGTCCTGAAATTCAAATATAGTTACGGATACTTTTAGTTAGTTACATAATAGAAGCAGTTAGATATCGACTAAAGACAACGAGAAATCGTTGTTTTTATATAGAATCTTATTTAAAACCACATGCTATGCGTGTGTGAAAAGAGACTTCTAGAGTGGTAACAGAAAAAAAAGCCCACTTTGGACAAATTAGAAAGGCTGACAACCAAACTAATGACCAAAGGAGGGCAACTTGAGCTCAAGCGAAAACAGTTTATCACATACAAGATGGAATTGTAAGGTTCACGTCGTATTCATCCCAAAGTACAGACGGAAGATAATTTATGGGAAGTTAAGAGAAGATATAGGACGAATATTGAGACGACTTTGTGAAATGAAAGACGTTGAAATATTAGAGGCACATGCATGTGCCGACCATATCCATATGCTTTTGAAGATTCCACCGAAGTTGAGTGTTTCTGGATTTATAGGCTACACGAAAGGTAAAAGTACCTTGATGATCTGTGATCGACATGCGAGTTTGAAATACAAACAAGGAAACCGAAACTTCAGGGCGAAGGGATACTATGTAAGCACAGTAGGACTGAATGAAAAAACGGTTCAAGATTACATTCGAAACCAGGAAACAGAAGACAAATTAAGAGACAACATGACAAAGAGAGAATACATAGATCCCTTTAAGGGATAGTAAGTAAGAGAAAACGGTTGTCAGTCTTTATTACCTCTTTAGAGGTACTGTAAGCAAGATGCCCTTATAGGGCGAAACTAAAACTACCCGTTCTACGGGTAGATAGTTATTTAATATTCACAATATAAAAGAGTGTTATTCAGTTAAATGGAGAAAATAAGATAAAAACTGTATCAATGTTAAAGCAAGAATTAAAGATATTCAGATATAACATCTAGAATATCGATATTAGTAGGCAAGGGGGAATTAACACCAATTATTTGTGGTTACTATGAAACAGATAAAACAACACCAGGACATTATTTAGCCTCTCTTATATACGGACCTTCCTATTTATCATTTGAATTTCATTATCGCATCATGGATTGATTCCTGAAGCAGTTTATCAATTTACTTCAGCAACTTATAACAAGCGTAGAAGAAAAAAGTATGAGACACCATTTGGTGTATATACCTATTGTGATGTTCCCTAAAATGCATTTTATTTAGCAACTTTTCTTTATCATGAGAATGGATACAGTTGTATCGTGACAAGTCAGGAAAAAGCTTTTTGCGACATACAATATACTTATGAGCCATGTGCGAATCAAAAGGAGTTATTATTAGTAATTAAGGAACAGAAAAATGCGATAAAAGAAGTTATTCAAGAAATTGAGGTTTTATTTCAATGTTTGCTAGGAGTTAACTCTAAATGATATAGTTTTAAAAATGGAGAATTTCAATGAAATATACTGATTCAAAACAAGCTCAAGTTTCTGACACGATTAAAATCTCAGAAGAGTCATTTTATAAAACCAATGGAACATCAATTTACTGGCTAGGCGGTGCTGGTGAATTCATCAACTCACGTGGAACTACGATTATGTTAGATCCCGTTCTTAGAGACTTTGATATGCCACTTCTTTATGAAATGCCTATATTAACAGAAGAGGTACCGGTATTAGACGCTATTTTGATTACCCATGATGATAATGATCATTATAGTGTACCCACTTGTTTAGATTTGAAGGACAAATGCAAAGCATACCATGCACCTAACTATGTGGCTGATTTAATGAAACAACATGGCTTAGATTCAATTAAACATACCATTAATGACGTTTTTAAAGTAAATGATATTTCTATCAAATTAACCACTGCTGATCATGCTTGGAAAAATGATTATCCAAAATATGGAAGACAATATGCCTTTGAAGATTATTGTGGATATTGGATTGATACTCCTGATGGAAGCATATGGGCAATTGGGGATTCAAGATTATTAGAAGAACAATTGCATATGCCTGAACCTGATGTTATTTTCTTTGATTTTTCAGATAGTAGTTGGCACATTGGTTTTGATAACGCGATCAAATTAGCGAACACCTATTCGAATTCCGCATTACTGTTATGTCATTGGGGTTGTGTTGATGCGCCTACAATGACACCATTCAATGCTGATCCACAAGATTTATTAGATAAAGTTGTTAACCCAAATAGAATTCACATTCTTGCACCAGGTGAAGAATTTATTCTAAAAAAATGAAACGACTTTATAAAATGCTAAATAGTCTAATCGAGTTTCCCAAGGTATAATAATTCTATGAATATTATTTCTAAGATGAAACAACTTAAACATTTAACACCAAATGAACAAACATTAGTAGATTTCATTTTGAAAGATATCGATTATTTTTTAAAGCTAAAGCGAAAAGATATTGCGGTTGAGGCGTTTGTTTCTGTCTCAACCATTTATCGTTTAGTTGATAAATTAAAGTTAAATGGGATCAATGAATTTAAAATTGAGTTATTGTCTTCCTTGCAAGAATCAGGTTTTGATACTAATAAATTGGATTATAATTTCCCAGTTGATGAATCAGATACGATTCAAGAAATTATCAGTTCTTTAAAGCAACTTGAAAGTAAAACGATTGAAGAAACAATGTTTCTTTTTGATGCTGATTCTTTGGTCGAAATTGTAAACCGCATGAATGAATCTAGTATGATTAATATTTATACTTCTTCATCGAATATTCATTTTGCTAAGAATTTTCAATTTCAAATGAGCGAAATTGGGAAATATGTAAATGTACCTGAAGAGAATTATTTTCAAAGATTATCTGCCGCAAACAGCAATGAATCACACTTTTCAATCATAATGTCGTTTGGTGGAAGAGGTAAAACAAGTCAAGAAGTTATTGATATTTTAAGGGAGAAGAATCAAGATTTTTTACTCATTGGATCTTCTGAAAATAATTGGTCTAAACATGCAAAATATAATATTACAATTCCATCTTTAGAGGATCATTACAATAAAATTTCATCCTTTGTTACTCGGCAATCGTTGCTTTATATTTTCGATATCCTTTATACAAGTCTATTTAATCTAAATTATGACGAAAATCTTAAGTTTAAATTAGAAAACTATAAAAGAATAAATTCAAAATTGGACTAAAAAACTATCTTTCGATAGTTTTTTAGTCGTATAACCTACAAATATCTTTCGATGACCTTGGCGATACCATCTTCATCGTTAGAGCTAGTAATTTCTTGTGCCACTTTTTTTAATTCTTCAACGGCATTTTCCATCGCAACCCCGTGGCCAGCAAACTTGATAATAGATAAGTCATTTTGACCATCACCAAATGCAATACAATCTTCTGCATTTATTCCCATAGGTGTTAATACAGCATGCAGGGCATTTCCTTTATCAATTCCATTAGCAGTGAATTCATAATAGAAAGCAGCTGTAAACATTGAACTTAATTCGTTTTCAAATGGTTTTCTTATTGCTTCAAAATTTTTAGCTAAATAGTCAGGATCACCAGCTATTAAAATTTTATTCAATTCAAAATCAGCAAATGCAGCTAAATCATTTTTTTCACACAATAAATATTTCCCACCACGTGATTCATATTCAATAATGTTTATGTCATTACCTTTATGGCTAATTTTATTGTTATAAACATTATTGACATACATTGTGTCATCCTTGGCAATCATTGGTATAACGTCGAATTTCTTTAAGTGCTCTAATACTGCTTTAACTTCTTCTACAGTCATTGCTTGATTAAATAAGAGTTCGTTAGTTTGACAATCATAGACAGCCGCTCCATTGTATGAAACAAGAAGTCCATCATGTTCGTCCATTTTTAATTGTTTCGCAACATCTACCATACCTCTTGCAGGACGCCCAGAAGCTAAAATTAATTTAACTCCGTTATCTTGAGCTTGTAGTAATGCTTCTAGTGTGCGCGGACTAATATTCTTTTTAGATGTATATAAGGTGCCATCAATATCTAATATAATTGCTTTTAAATTCATAAGATCTCCTTTATCTTACAAATTTTAACAATAATTTTTTCTTTTGTGCATAAACTACAAAGTTTTGAAAAAAGATTATCAAAACACATGGTAATTGACTTAAAAAGTGAAAAATATGTTTCAATTAAATAAGCTAGAATATTTATTGAGGATTATAAAATGAAAGACTTTCATGTACATACAGAATTTAGTGATGATTCTATCTATCCAATTGAAGAAGTCGTTAAAGATGCAATTATATTAGGCATAGATGAACTTTGTTTTACAGATCATATTGATTATGGCGTAAAACTTGAGTTTAATGATCCAAATGTGAAAATTTTAAATGGCAAAAAATTTGCAAATGTAGACTATCCTAATTTCTACAAAGTTTTTGATGAACTATCAAAAAAATATCAAAATCAAATTTCACTTAGAAAAGGTTTTGAGTTTGGGATACAAAAACATACCATCAAGCAATTTCAAACATTATTTAATTCAAATGATTTTGATTTTATAATTTTGTCTATTCATCAAGTCGACAACAAAGAATTTTGGACTTATGAATATCAAGAAGACAAAACACAAGATGAATATAATTTTGGCTATTATCATGAATTTTTGAAAGTAATCAAAACATTTAAAGATTATTCAGTACTTGGCCATTTAGATATGATTCGACGTTATGACAAAGTAGGAAAGTATCCTTTTGAAAAAATTAAACCCATTGTGACTGAAATACTCAAACAAGTGATAAAAGATGGAAAGGGGATTGAAGTCAATACGTCTTCATTTAGATATAATTTAGATGATTTAATGCCGTCTACAGATATTCTTAAGTTATATAAGGAATTAGGTGGAAATATCATTACCATTGGTAGTGATTCACATAAAAAAGAACATTTGGGTTCAAATATTGAAAAAGTCATGAAGATGCTTAAAAGTTTAGGTTTTGAAACTTATTGTAGTTTCGAAAAGATGAAAGCTATTCATCATAAGTTATAGCTAGAAGGTATTCTATGAGTCAAAGTAAACGAAAGAATTTAATTGTATTAATTATTATATATATTGCTTTCATCTCTTTAGGTTTGCCAGATGCTTTATTAGGTTCATCTTGGAATTTGATGAGAATAGATTTAGGTCAGAAACTCAGCACAATTGGTTTTATAACCGCAACAACTTATATTCTCACGCTTACATCAACATTTTTCTCGCCAAAACTATTATCGTTTTTTCAAACAAAAATGATTGTTTTTTTCAGCATATTGTTGGCAGGTACAGCCATAATTACGATTAGTAATGTATCAAATTTTGTACTATTAGTATTATTAACGATACCACTTGGGTTTGGTGCAGGCGCAATAGATCTATCATTAAATCATTATGTATCAATACACTATAAAGCGAGTCATATGAGTTTTTTACATGGATTCTATGGAATAGGGGTTACAACAGGTCCTTTAATCATGGCAAAGGCTTTGGAATACAATACCTGGCGTATAGGCTATTTGACGGTGGGTATCATCTTATTAGTCATCGCTTTATTAGTTTTAATTACTTTTCCATTTTGGTTTAATGAAGATCAAAAACATCAAGAGGAGTATCATGGGAAAATTTCCATTAAAGAAGTTTTCTTCACTAAAGGTGTTATTCCTAGTATTTTAATTTTTATGTTTTATGTTCATATAGAATCATTTATGAGTATTTTCATTGCCAGTTATGTTCATCTTGTAAAGAATTTTAGTTTGTCACAATCCGCTTTAGCGACTATGGTTTATTTTTTAGCACTAACTATTGGGCGTTTTACAAGTGGTTTTATTTCAAATCATGTGAAGCCAACATCATTAATTAAAGTTGGTGAACTATTTATTTTATTAGGTGCAGTACTCCTAATCTTAAAGCTTAATAATCTTTATGTAATCTACTTATTTGTATTCTTAATTGGTTTTGGTTCAGGACCAATTTATCCAAATATGATGCATTTGAATTCTAAGAATTTTAATCGACAAAAAGTGAGTCGAATTATGAGTCTTCAAATGATGATTGGTTATTTAGGTTTTGGTGCACTAACACCTTTGATGGGCTTAGTTCTTGATAATATTTCAATTTCACTTTACCCATTTATTTTAGTAACAATTAGTATTAGTTTATATTTATTAACTATTTATTACCTAAGTTTGAAACTAGATGAGAAATCGTAGGATAAAAAAATCTATATCTCAAATTTTTCTCCACGATGATGTATCAACTTGATCTTTGGATTTTGGTCGTATCCATCTCTAGTTAACCACTGCTCATACTGCCATTTATCAGCAAAGTGCATTGGGAATATAATGCTTTCGGGATGGATTTTTTTACTGAAGTAGTCAAGGTTTAAAGCGTAATTTTTCTCAAGTCTTGGATCAACGGGTAAAAAGGCAATATCGACAGGTATTGCTTTTAATTTATCCATTTCCTTAAAATAGATTTCTTCAATTCCATCAATCCACTCTTGATCTTCATCTTCCCATTTCCACCAATTTAGATCTCCTGCAAAAAAGACATTGTTGTTTTTTAGACTAATATGAAAGGCAATACCTTCATCATTGGATTGAAAGGTACGTACTCTTAGCTCATCGATTTGTTTATCTACATTGGGCTCAAGGAAGTGAACATCTGATGAAGTATTTGTTTTGATATCAGATGAAAAGATATAAGTGATGTTTTTTATTGTTTCTCGCCACTTAAAGATGAGTGGATTAAAGTGATCGTGGTGTCGATGGCTAGAAAAAACAAAGACTTTTAAATCTTTTATTTCGACGGGATTAATCACACCGTTATATATGCTACGTTTATTTGATACAGGGCTGTCATTAAAATAATCGAAAATTAGAAAGACATCTTCAATTTGAAGGGCAAAACTACTGTGATAGAGATACCATATCTTAACGGATGTCATTATTTATCCTTTTTACGAACGATTTCTAACCAGAAGCCATCAGGATCTTCAATAAAGTATAGTCCCATCTCAACATTTTCATAACAGATGACATTGTTCTTTTTGTGAAATGCATACGCTGCATCGTAATCATCAACTTCAAAACAGAGATGGATTTCATTATCACCTAGATTATAGGGTTTTTCCCAATCTCTGAACCAAGTTAGTTCAAGTTGATGTTTTGATTCACCATCACTTAAAAAGACAAGTATAAAAACTTCCATCAGCTGCTGACTTTCGTTTAACTTCAGTTAATCCAAGATTTTCTTTATAGAATGCAATGCTCTTATCTAAATCAAATGAGCTTAAGTTATTATGGGAAAAATTGAATTTCATTTATATCGTATTATCGATTTAGGTTAGTAAATCGATAAATTCCTTTCCTAGCCTAATTTATTTTTAAGGGATATCGTTAGGCCAATACGATATGCTTAAGTTGCACTGTGGATTTGTTTCATTTCAATACAGCTTTGACTGTTTAGGAGAAATTCTTACCACAGTTCTTTTTTTAATGTTGATAGAGTAGATGAACACTTAGATGTTTGATAAAGCACGAAATGACATGAAGAGAACGCTTGTGGGTTAAACAACAGTGCAGACAACACAAGGAGGTGTTTTTATGACCTACTGGATTGGCATCGATATTGCCAAACACAAACATGACTGTTTCATCATGAATCATCATGGTGAAGTCATCCGTGATTCCTTTTCGTTTTCAAACAATCGAAGTGGATTCACACAACTTTTAGAGATTCTTTTGTCTTTAGACTCAACTCAAGAAAAAAGGATAGGGTTTGAGTCAACGAGTCATTACGCAATGAATCTCAAGTTTTTTCTTGATAAGAATGAATTGTCCTTTATGGAATTCAATCCGCTTCTTGTCAAACGGTTCTCGAAGGCTAGCACCCTTCGAAAAACCAAAACCGATAAAGTAGATGCCAAACAAATCGCTTTCTACTTATCTACTGTGGAATACAAACCCTATCCAAACAAATCCTATCACATCAATCACCTGAAATCATTAACACGTCATCGTGATGATTTGATTAAACTAAGATCTGTTCAATTGGTTTATATGACCAATATGTTGGATCGCTTATTCCCTGAGTTTAAGCCCTTTTTCAAGCATTCACTTAAATCTAAGACTTGTTTATATCTCTTAGACAACTACTCATCACCTTCAAAGCTTTCGCGAATGAATCTAGAGTCTTATCATAAGATGACTTTCTACTTTAAAGAGAACGTTATCTTATGCTCGTTTCTGTGAACTTAAAGACTTAGCTAAGAATACGATAGGTGAAGAGGATCCCATCCTTGTCTTTCAATTGAATCAACACTTACTGGCTTACCACTTTTTGGATAAACAAGTAAATGAGGTTGAATCCTACATTACTGAAGAGTTTTCTCATATCCATACCATTAAGGGTATTGGTTTATTTTCAGCTGCCACTATCTTCTCAGAATTTGGTGGTGTAGAACGCTTTTCTTCACCTGATCAACTTTTGGCGTATGCTGGTCTTGAACCATCGCGCCATCAATCTGGAATCAGTGAATCAACAGGTTATATGGTCAAACATGGCTCACCTTACTTAAGACAATCATTAATGAATGTGTTGTAACACTCTACTCATCTATAACCCCATTCTCTATGACTACTATAAGAAGAAACGGGATGAAGGTAAGCATCATCGTGTGTGGCACTTTCACATGTCGCCAAACGTTTAGTTCGGATCATCTATCATTTAGAAACTCATCATTGTGATTTTGACTTAAATAAAATGGGCTAGCATTTTTCTAATCAATTCACTCATTTTTTCAATTTGTGCTCACTTGAGTTCTTTTCATCATCCGTTTATTCATCTTTTATTGTTTTTTTGTTTTCTCTCTTGATTTTTAATAGTTAATTTCTCCCTATTTTTATTTATGAATATAGCATACTGTTTATCTTGTAGATTATCAAAAAAAGAACTAAATACGTGATATTCATCCAAGTATTTAGTTCTTCTATCTACATATTAGAATTTTTTTCTTTTCCAGATTAGAAATAGACTTGTGATATACCCATACTGTAGTAGTATGAATTGAATCCATTCTGGTTTTGAATACCATCCAAATACTACAAATAATGGTAATCCAACTAAACCTTCTTTGTGATTTAAAACAGTACTAGATAAATCAAATGCTTTTATCAGTAACCAACTATCAGGGTTTAATAAATTAAGTGCTTTTAATGCAGATAAACCTTCATGAATAGCGTAACCAAATAAGAAACCCGCTTGTAGGATTAGGTATACTAGAGTCAAATTAAAGAGTGTTCTTAAGTTAACTTTTATCAGTGATTTATAGATTAGTAATGCGAGAACACTGGCTAAACCAACCCCAGCAATAATTGAGAGTAATGTATATTGTCCAGCAAAGCTAAAGATGGCAATTTCAGCACCTTCACGCGTCACCATGATAAAGGCAAGGCTAATTAATCCAATATGAGAAAAAACGTGTGTCTACTTGTTTATGAATATCCTCAACCATCGTTTTTGAGTGTTTCATCATCCAGTAAATAAAAGTCGTGATAAGTACCAAAGCAATTAAACTAGTTCCACTTTCCCAAAGTTTTGATACTTCATCCGTTTTTTGTATGAATGACGATACATAATAAAGTGTTGCACCAATTAGTATTGATGAAAAGACACCGGAAACAGCCCCATAAAAGAAAAACTTTTTATATTCATTCTTTTGAATATGTGAAAGATACTGCAAAATAATTGAAACCACTAAAAAGGCTTCAAGCCCCTCCCTAAACCCCATAATAAATCCAGGGTACAAAGGATGTCATAAAATCTCCATTTCTCTAATTTACAAGACTAACAAATAAATTATTCAAATATACTCGAGCCTTGTAGATACATATTCAAACCTTTATGAATGGAAATTTCAAGTAATATGATAATTAAAAAGGGTTTAGTAATAACATTTAAAACATTTATAAAATAAACAATTACTATAAAAACTAATTAAATATAGCTAAGATTATAAATATTCATAAATAAAAATATTGATATAACAAGTTAAA
This sequence comes from Erysipelotrichaceae bacterium, assembly GCA_963663995.1. Taxonomy (GTDB): domain Bacteria; phylum Bacillota_I; class Bacilli_A; order Erysipelotrichales; family Erysipelotrichaceae; genus UBA2212. Next base: position 128,702 of record OY760660.1, read on the forward strand.
TGTATTGGTTTAAATAAGTTGAATTTAATGTATAATAAAGATAGTTATTTTAATTGATAAAAAATTAACAAAGGAGAATTATGGAGAAGACAACATTTAAAGATTTAACTGTTTTATTAGTGAAAATCGTAGCGAAGATTAATGAATACGTTGAAGAACATCAACGTAGAAGTGCAGTTGCAGCTTATTTTATTGGTAAAGAAATGAACTTATCCAATAAAGAACTCAGAGATGTTGTTATTGCGACCTCAATTCATGATGTTGGTGTTCTATCTTTAGAAGAGAGAGATGTCGTCATGAGTGAAGATGATTCACAATCAGAAGCACATTGCTTATTGGGATATGAGATGTTGTCATCTTTCAAACCATTTGAAGCGATTGCTCAAATCATCCGCTATCACCATGCACATTATTTTGAAGGTGAACACATTGAAGACTTTAATAAAGGAAGTCTATATTGTTCACTTAGCTCATCGTATAGATACACACATTGCCCCCAAACATGTATATCTTGACTCAAAAAGATCGTATATCTAATTTGATTGAAGAACATGTCGGATCTGTTTTTGATCCAGATGCTTTTGATGCTTTCATTGCTGTTTCTAATAAAGAAAAATTTTGGACAGATATTATGGACATGAGTATTGAAGGCTTATTTGATCAATTAAACTGTGAAGACAATGTAGAAATTGATTTAGAAACACTGGCTGGTTTTGTGAAAACACTAAGCAATATTGTTGATCTAAGAAACTAATTATTTAAACAAGCATATAGTGCTTGTTTTTTTGTTTTGAAGATTGAGGTGACTAAACTATAATAAACATAGAATGAGTCAAACAATACAAACAAAGAAAATTGTTCTAAGTGGATTTGTCCAAGGTGTGGGTATGCGCTATTTTATTAGTCATACGGCTGAAAGTAATCAAATTAATGGGACAGTTCAAAATCTAAGTAATGGTGATGTTGAATGTATTGCCCAAGGGACAGTATTACATTTGAATCAATTTATTGAAGATATTCAAAGTAGTCATCCGGGTGTAATAGATTCTTTTAATGTAAGTGAATTGTTTCAAGCTGAACCATATGATCACTTTGATGTAAAGATATATTAAACAATCTTACAATATATAGATGAATGACATGGATAGGTGTAAATCTTATCTTTTTTTAACGTTTTCGAAGCGTAGACTCTCATGTGAAATGGTAAAATATAAGTCCACATTAGAAGAGGAATTTATGGAACATTTAATTGATATTATTGCCGCTAAACTGAAAATTTCAGCGAGCCAAGTTAAAAACACACTTAACTTATTAGAAGAGGGAAATACCATTCCCTTTATTGCTCGATATCGTAAAGAGATAACTAAGAATCTAGATGAAGAACAAATCCGTTATATTGATGAACAATATCGTTACCAAAAGAATTTATTAGAACGTAAAGAAGATGTTAAACGTTTAATTGAAGCACAAGGTAAATTAACAGAAGAACTCATAGCACAGATTGATGGATGTGTGACTTTAGCGCAGGTTGAAGATATCTATCGACCATACAAACAAAAGAAGAAAACAAGGGCAACTGATGCCATCGCAAAAGGACTAGAACCTTTAGCAGATTGGATATTAACTTGTCCTACCTATGGATCTGTTGAAGTAGAAGCAAAGAAATATCTAAGTGATAAAGTAGAAAGCATCGAAGAAGCACTTCAAGGAGCAAAAGATATTATTGCTGAAAAAGTCAGTGATGATGCGAAACTTAGAGATCTGATTAGAGAAATGATTTTCACAGAATCACGCTGTCTTACTAAACTTAAAAAGAATGCAGAAGATAGTGATAAAAAGTACAAAGTTTATTATGACTATAAAGAAAGAGTTTCATCGATTGCACCTCATCGAATTATGGCCATTAACCGTGGTGAAAAAGAAAAAATCTTAGATGTTTCTTTAGACTACAATAAAGAACGTTTTGCAAGATATGCATTTAATCAATTAACCCGTAAGAGAGAGTGTATTGTTAATGATTTAATTGAAGATGCGGTTAATGATGGTTTAAAGCGTTTAGTCTATCCATCCCTTGAAAGAGAATGTCGATCAAACTTAACTGAGAATGCACAAGAAAAATCAATTGATGTTTTCTCATCAAATTTAGAACACCTACTCTTACAAACACCGATGAAAGATGCTTTGATACTCGGTTTAGATCCGGCTTATAGAACAGGCTGTAAACTAGCTGTAATTGATCAAACAGGAAAACTACTTCACATTGATAAAATCTATCCACATCAACCTGTGAATAAAGTTGAAGAAGCGAAAAAGAAAACAATTGAGCTTCTTAAGAAATATAAAATTAATTTAATTGCGATTGGTAATGGAACAGCATCACGAGAATCTGAAATGTTTATTGCTGATATCTTGAAAGATAATCAAGATATCAATGCTCAATATGCAATCGTATCTGAAGCTGGCGCATCAGTCTATAGTGCAGGTGATGTTGCACGCGCAGAATTTCCAGATTTACAAGTTGAAGAAAGATCAGCTGTATCCATCGCTAGACGTTTACTTGATCCATTATCAGAACTGATTAAAATTGATCCTAAATCGATTGGGGTTGGCCAATATCAACATGATTTGGCTCCATCAAGACTTCAAGAACGTTTAGATTTTGCGATTACCAAAACAGTAAATCGAATTGGGGTTGATGTGAATACAGCTAGTCCTGATTTACTTCAACATATTTCTGGATTAAATAAAAAAGTTGCTCAATCAATTGTTGATTATAGAAACGATCATGGTTTATTTAAATCGAGAAAAGAATTAAATAAAGTAAAAGGTTTAGGTGATAAAGCGTTTACTCAAGCAGCTGGTTTCTTACGGATTGCTAAAGCTAAGAATGAACTAGATGCCACAGCAATTCATCCTGAAAGTTACGATTTAACACTTCAACTGATGAAAGATTTAAAAATTGATTCATTAGTAACTCAAGCAAGCATAAATATTAATCAAGAAGATATTGCATCGATTGCTTCACGTTTAAATTCTGATGTTTATACAGTGAGTGATATTCTACAAATCCTATCTAATCCCTTTAGAGATTATCGTGATTCATTTGATGGGCCACTCTTGCATAAAGATATCGTTAAGTTAGAAGACTTAAGTACAGGGATGAAACTTGAAGGAACGGTGCGTAATGTAACAGACTTTGGAGCCTTCGTTGACATTGGCTTAAAGAATGATGGACTCGTTCATATATCAAAACTTAGTAAAGAGCGTATTCAATCACCTTATGATGTTGTTTCAGTTGGGGATATTGTTAGTGTAACTGTTATAAATATTGATCTTGAACGCCATAAAGTATCACTAAGTTTAATTGAAAACGATTAAATTAAAAAGATAGAGCATATTAAATGCACATATATTAAGATTCATTTATAATCGAACACATGTAGTTAAAAAGATATTTAATCAAATAGGAGAAATAAAAAATGTCAAAGTATGATGTCGTTATTATTGGTGGTGGTGCTTCAGGTTTATCTGCAGCAATCACTCTAGGTTCAGGTGCAGAAAAATTAGAATTTGTAGCTGATAAAAAAGTATTAGTAGTAGATGCTGGTAAATCACATTTAAAAGCTGCTCAATTATTCAATGCTGCTGGTGTTGAAAAAGGTGCTAAAGGTGTTGAACTATTAGCTGGTCTACGTGAAAGAGCTACTAGCTATCCAAATATTGAAGTTGTCGATGGAACAGTTAAAGCTGTATCTGGTAGTGCTGGTGCATTCAAAGTAAGTACTGAAGAAGTTGAATATGATGCAGCTATCGTAGTATTTGCTACAGGTATGGCAACAATTGAAATCGACGGATTAGGAGCAAACATTGTTCCAAACAAACGTGCGACTAAACCTAACACTTGGATGATTGAAGGATCTGAGAGTGGAAGTATCGCTGAAGGTAAATATGTAACTGGTGTAGCTACTGGCGCATCAAGCATGTTCACTGTTGCAGCAGGTCTAGGTGCACAAACCGCAACAGACATCATTAGTTCATGGACTGACAAATATGTTGTTATCCATGATGTAAATAAAGGTTAATTCACTTATATTTAAAAACATCCAGTCAATGATTGGGTGTTTTTTTGTGTTTATGGTATAAATAGTGGTATGCAATCCTTTTATATTGATGAAGCACTGATTTATATGAAGCAAGGGGAAATCGTTAAAACGATTAATCAACCATATTTTTACTTTATCTTACTAGAAAGTAAAATTATAGTGACAAACGAAAACTCACGCTCTCACATTAATGTAGAAACGTTTAAAGCACTTTATGAATTTGAAAAATTTGCTTTACATAAAACTGAAAAAGAAGAAGAAATTAGTTTGGAAAAAGATAAAGAATATTATTCTTGGAAACAATAATTATCTTCCTCGTATAACTTCAGCTGGATCTAATAAATTAATATGATGGGTCAATGTAAAGACAAGCGTTAAAAAGACAGCCATTAATATAAAGAAGACTTCTATGATGTGATTGATTCCAAATGAAAATAAGTTGATATTTGTATAAAAGATATGACTATCTATAAAATGCATCTTTATGGCAAAATTTAAGATATCTATCATAGATGGAACCATTACAATAACTAAAGATAAAATCATTAAACCTAAAACAATGGCTTCTATCCAGAAGATTTTTTGTATTTGGCGCATTCCTAAACCTAGACTTCTTAAAATCCCGATCGTTTTTCTTCGATAAGCAATTGAATGAGAAATACTGTAACCCAAGAAAATGAGTGCGATATATCCCATTAAAGGTACTAACATACCCATTAATAATGTTAATTGATAACGTGTATAAACATTGATTCGATCATCACTAGCCGGAAGAATATTGATTTTGTCGACAGTTTCTAAATCGGCAAGCAGTGATTCAACGTCTGTTTTATCACTAAAGCGGATCCCATAAGTTTGTGTTACACGCTCAATTGTTTGATTTAAGTTGAAATCATTTGAGGTATAAATGAGTGGGATATTACTCAATATTGAGATATTTTCGCCTGACATTAAAACAACTTTTTCAACAAGAATGCCAACGATTTTAAATTGATTTAAGCCTTTAATGTTTATAATATTTTCAGCTTGAATAAAGTCATTTAAATCTTTATGATCAGGCATTATTAAATCTAATAATTGACTTGAGATAACGATTTCATCACTTGTTTGAGGAAGACGTCCGATAAGATTAGAACGAGTATTTTCCAAAATTTTAGCACTTGTAAAACTTAAAACAGCTTGATCTATCTTATTTAAATTTTCTTCATTAATATTAATCATCCAATCATGTTGGGTAATTGTGTCATGTTCAATATCAGAAATTTCTAATAACTGCTCATCCATCAGTATATGAGTTCTTGGATAAAAGGATGCATCATGTTTATTTGCAATGTTGTTCAATTCAGCACGAACAAGTAAATTGATGTGTTTGTCTTCAATTATTTTAGAGGGATCGTAGAATTGTAAAGAGCGTAAATTAAATGTTTCAGTGATTAAGATTTGATCTTGTTGACTTGCCTCAATGATTCTAGCATTCATTTCACTTGTCGCATAAAGAGATGTATAGATGGAACTAAGTATGGCAACTAAAAAGGAAACGATAATAGCACTTACAGCAATACGTACTTTATTATGGATAAGATTTCCAATTCCTAATTTAAAGGTTAAGGATAAAGGTAGTTTTGCAGCTTTTGTGTAGGTTTGATAAAGTGAATCATCACCATAGGTTTGACCACTATCATCGATTACTTTGCCATCAGCTAGTTCAATGATTCGATCTGCAAATTGATGCGCATATTCAGTGTCATGAGAAACAACTAAAACTAAACGATCTTTTGAGAATTTCTTCAATAAATTAAAAATTGCGATGGATGTTTCAGAATCTAAATTACCGGTTGGCTCATCTGCACATAAAATGGCAGGATCCTTAATTAAAGCTCTGGCTATCGCAACTCTTTGTTTTTGACCACCAGAAAGTTCTGATATTTTACGATGTTCTAGACCATATAATTCGACATCACTTAAAACTTTTAAAATCATTTCTTCGGTATAAGCTTTTTTTTGTAATCTTAATGGGAGGGCAATATTTTCATAGACTGTATAGTCAGCGATTAAGTGATAAGCTTGAAAAATGAAACCGATATACTGATTACGATAGCGCGATAAATGTTCATCATTAAATCGCTTTAATTCAATATCATCAAATAATATTTTTGAACTATTCGCATTATCTAATCCACCAATAATTGACAGTAAGGTCGTTTTTCCTGATCCACTTTTACCATGAATGAAAACTAAACCTTTTGAACCAAACTTAAGATTAACTTTATCTAATGCTTTTAATGGTTGGGCATTACGTGATTGATAGATTTTTGAGGCATTTTTTATTTCAATCATTTAATCACCCTTTAACACCGTCATAAGTGGAAACTTCTTAAAACGTATCCACAGTAAACTTGCACTCAAAAGACTTGTCCCAATAAAAAGTGCTGCAATCACTAAAATAAGATTTTGGATGTTTATCCTAAAGATGAATTCATCTAAAAAGAAGTGATGATTTAAGTTAACTGTGTACATAAATGATCCCAATAGTCCGATTGCTAATGAAATAAAATTTATTAAAAATGACTCCCATACAACTAAAATCCAAATATCCATGAAACGAGCACCAATAGCTTTATAAATAGAGAACTCTTTAATTCTTTCATCTATTGAAGCAGCTTGAGTTACATAGGATACTGAAATTAAAATTAAGATGAGAATCAAATGAACCCACTGTGTGTTTTCTAGGCTTAGATAACGTTGCAGGTTTACAGAAATACTTTCAAGTTGAATAGTTGTGAAAAGACTACTGGTAAAGACTGTTGGATTTAATATGAATTGAAGATAGGATTGTAAAAGAAACAGTAGAACAAGACTAATTGATAAAATAACTGTTGTCATTAAATTTTGACCAATCCGATATCTAATTTGTCTTATAGCATATTTAAAAGCTGAGATGATACTTAATTTTTTATTCGTTAGAATTTGATCTTTTGATTCATAATTATAATCATTTTTTATAATGTCTTGCATGACAACACCATCTTTTATAGTTAACAAACGATCTCCAAATTCATTTGCTTCTTCTGGATCGTGGGTCACAACAATAACTAATTTTGTTTTAGAGATTTCCTTTAATAGAACTAAAATACTTTGTGCTGTTTTTGTATCTAAATTACCAGTTGGTTCATCGGCTAGGATGAGTTCTGGATCTTTTATGAGAGCACGTGCGATAGCTAAACGTTGTTTTTGACCACCAGAAAGTTCTGATCCTAAGTGATTTTTATGTTCTTTTAAACCAACCGTTTCAAGAAGAGAATCAATTTTATCGATATCAACTTTTAAACCTTGAAGTTCTAAAACGAAGGCTAAATTCATTTCAACTGTATAGGCATCAATGATATTGAAATCTTGGAAAACAAAACCAATGACTTGATTTCTTAATCGAGCTTTTTCAGTATCACTACTATGAGCATAATTTAAATGATTAATGTGAATCTCACCTTGGCTAGGATTATCTAAAGTACCCAAACAATTAAGTAGAGTACTTTTACCACTTCCACTTTTCCCCAAAATAAAAACCAATCCTTTATTGGGAAAGGTTAGATTGATATCCTTGAGCGCTTCAACTGTAACGCCACTCGCTGTATGATACGTCTTAAATAAATGTGAAACCGTTATCATATATTTTGATTATATCATAAGAAAAAAAGTTAGATTATAACAATATCAAAACATCAACTAATTTTTATTATTCTTTTTAGTACAATATTTTAATCAAAAATCATTACTTAAATAATATATAAAAAAACGTAAATAAAACCTTATTAATAGCTATAAATTCGTTTTTGAGTCTATAAGTTTTATAAATACAGGTTTATAGTTAGTGTGTAGTAAGTTACATTTAATATCATACAAAGGAGACTTGTTATGGAAAAGTTTACCCTTAAGGAATTAGCAGTTCCGATGATTAAAGCGATTGATAGTTTTAATTATCTTTTAAAATCGCATCATCGTCGAGTAGCAGTCGCATCCTATCATATTGGAAAGAAGCTCAATTTATCGAACGAAGATCTATTGAATCTTGTGATTGCAGCATCCCTCCATGATATAGGAGCACTGTCAGTACAAGAAAGAGATATGTTGATTAAAGAGGATGTTGATAACCCTGAACCACACTGTGTTATGGGTTATAGTATGCTTCAAACCTTTGATGTTTTTAAAGGGATAGCACAAATTATTAAGCATCATCATATTAAGTACGACAAATCATTATCTATGCCTGAAGGTGAAGTTCCATTTGCCTGCTATATTATTTATTTAGCGGATAGGGTAGATGTCATGATTAGTCCTGATCAATTTATACTCAGTCAAAAAGATAAAGTTATTTCTCATATTCAAGAAAAAGTAGGCATTTTATTTCACCCAGATGTATATGATGCATTTATCGCTGCAGCACGATCAGACATATTTTGGATTGATATGAACAATATGAGTATTGAACAACTCTTTAAAGAACTTGATTTTAATTTCGATGTTGAAATGAGTTTTGATTTAATTTTAGAGTTTGCCTTAACAATGTCTAAAATTGTTGACTTTAGATCGCAATTTACAGCATCTCATTCATATACGGTAGCTCAATTAGCCGCAACCATTGGTACTTATTTTGGTTGGAGTGATGAAGACTGCAAGAAACTAAAGATTGCTGGTTATTTCCACGATATTGGGAAAATTGGCATTGACCCTGGTATTATCGAAAAACCAGGACGATTATCAGATGAAGAATTTCAAATGATAAAATTACACCCTTATTTTACCGAAAAAATTCTACTAGAACTTCAAGATTCTGAATGGTTTAAAGATATTGTTGATTGGGCAAGTAACCATCATGAAAATATAGAAGGAACTGGCTATCCACATGCCATTCATGGTCAAGATGTTCATACTGGTACAAAGATTTTAGCTTTCTCCGATGTCATTACAGCCTTGCTTGAAGATCGACCATATCGTATTGGCTTACCAATTGAGAAAGCCTTCAATATTATTCGTGGTGAAATTGCACCAAAGATATCAGCTGATATGTTTGAGGTCATTTATCAACATATGGCAGAAATTGACGATATTGTTCAAGATTGTAAATTATATTCTTCTGAAGAGTATAAACGTGGTAAAGCCGTATTTCATTAATAAAGAGTATAAAGATATAAAGTTAATCTAAAAACTTTATATCTTTTTTAAATTATGATAACTTTCCTTGTGATTCACCTAACATGTCGTTAAGATAGAACCATGAATTCACTTAAAATACTTATAGTCATTGTAAGCATGTTAGGATTATCAGCATGTGAAACAAAAGCGACAACTGATACCAAACTATTTAATGATGATCTTAGTATTATGATTGCGAGTGACACACATTATTTTGACCAATCTCTTTTTGATGATGGTTTAGCTTTTCAAAAACAAGGTGAAAATACAGATGGGCGTCTTCTTCAATATAATGATGATATCAATTTAGCTTTTGTCGATGAAGTCATCAAACGAAACCCAGATATTTTAATTTTAAGTGGTGATTTAACTCAAAATGGGGAGAAGATAAGTCACATTAATTTCGCTAAACTTCTTCAAAAGATTGAAGACGAGGCAGATACAGAAGTATTTGTAATTCCTGGAAATCACGATGTTCAAATAAAATATGCCGCATCTTATATAGGAGATAAAGCAGAAATTGTTGAGAGTATTTCAGCCTATGAATTTTCAATCATTTATCAAGCTTTTGGATATGAAAATGCTATTTCTAAAGATCCTTACTCATTAAGCTATTTTCAAAAGATTAATAATAATCTCTATTTACTTATGGTTGATAGTAATATTTATCAAAATTCTGGTGAGTATGGTTTGCCTTATGCAAAAGGAAGTATTTCTAAAGAGACTCAAGAATGGATTAAAAACTGTTCTGACATCGCTAATGAAAATGGAGCTCGAATCTTAACTGTTATGCATCATAATCTACTGAAACATAACGCTAACTTTGATAATTACTCAATTAATGAACGTTATGAACTTTATGATCTATTCAGTGATAATAATCTTAATTTTGTCTTTAGTGGACATATTCATATTCAAAATATTGCACAACTAAAGATCAATGGGACATTGATTACCGATATTGCGAGTGGGTCATTAATGATGCCACCATTTCAATATGGTTTAATGCAGTATTCAAACGATTCTGGTTTTGATTATCAAAGAGAAACTTTAGATATTAGCGCTTGGGCAAAAAAGAATGATAGCACGGATGAAATCTTGTTGGATTATGAAACTTTCTCTTCACATTTCTTTTACCTATCAAATTTCGAGAGATCAAGTCGTCGATTAAGAAGTAAAGCTGTTTTTACAGAAGAAGAAATATCACTCATGTCTGATTTAAAATCTCGTTTAAATAGTGCTTATTTTGCTGGAGATGTGAGTGAAGTCATCAGGGCATATAAAGACAGTGAAGCCTATCAGTTATGGTTAAATGTTGATCCAGAACTTGATTTAGATACTTATTTACAAACAATGATTAATTCAATGGGTGAAAACCATACATCTATTCATATCGATTAAAAGGAACTTGAGTTCTTTTAATTATTAGACTTGAAAAAGTAACGAAATTTATCTCCAATAATACATGGGGTTCAAATCCTAGACTAATATTACATTATTTAACAACATATAATATAGTTCACTAATACGATTCTCACTGCATAATAATTGTATCAAAACAATTTTTCAGAATTTTTACGATTATTTCAGAAAAATCATTGATATGTCAGAGTTTTCAGTTTGTGAAAGACAAAATGAATTACATCCATTCTTTTACTTTGTTACAATTTTGAAAGGGTTTCAATTCGAAATTAAAAAAGAATTTATCGAAAATAATTTAACTCGAATGAGAATAAAAGAAATGGATTATTACCTCAACTCTAACTACAACATATAACTAACAAAGTATATTTTTAATTTCATTTGATTCTTGGAAAATAAAATTTGAGATGATTGATTCAATATTGACATATTTTGAAAAAGTACATTAAACATCATTAAAAATAGCTCTGCAGAGCTATTGATTAAATGCAATTTCACATATTAGATCAAAATTTGAGTTTCAGGTTAAATATATTTTTAATCCAACCATTTTAATCAAAATTTTTTAGATTGGTAGAAAAACGATTTTTTTAATTATTTTCTTAAATATTATCCATTAATTGTCTAAAGATGAAGTTTTAATGTGATAGTTAATCAAATATAATAATTTTTTTATTATTTTGGTTTAAAATAGCACAACATTTTAGGACTATATTTTAGTAATGTCTTTTAAATTCATAAATTGAGGTCTACGATTAATTGTGAATAAGATAATTTCCTAGGTTAAAGGGAAAAATAGTTAATTTTAACAATTGAAAGGATGAATTAAAATGGATTCAGGAAGAAGAAACATGTATCAAAAAAGACAAATTGCACTCATAGAATTGTTAATTATGAGCGATCAACCTATTACAGGGTCACAATTAGCAAAAAACCTAGGTGTATCTTCACGAACGATAAGAACAGATATAGATTCTATTCAATCGATGATAAAAGATCAAAATATATCTATAAAGGCAATGAATCCCAAAGGATACTATATTCAATCTTTAGAAAAAGAATTCTTTAAAAAAATCATTGAAGATTTCAAATCTAATCAAAAGAAAAATATTCTTCCACAAACACCCAGTGAGCGAATGACTTTTATCCTCATTGATTTACTTCTTCATGGTAAACAATCCATGCAAGTCTTATCGGATATCTTGTATGTTACTAAGACAACCATTAACACAGATGTGAATAGACTCAATGAATCTTTATCAGAAGGTTTAGCTGAAAATTTGATTGTTAGTGATGTTGAAGGTATTCAATTAACAGGTTATGAGTTTGAGATTCGAAAAAGAGCAGCTAGTTGGATAGTTAGAAATCAAGATCGAATGAATCCATTAATACAAAGTTTAGAAGTTTTTGAACCACAGATAGATTTTGTGAAAAAAACAGTCAGTATTTACCAAACTTTGATTTCGATTATTGAAGAACATGAAGTGTATTTAGCAGACAAAGAAGTTGTTTATTTAATGATGTTTCTTATGTTTTCTTATTTAAGAAAACAACATTACCCACTCTCTTTCAAGTTTCAATTTAATTCATTAAAGTGGGTTAATGATGTAATCCATCAAACTGAAAAAACTTTGGGAATCACTTGGACTGAAGATGAAGTGAATACAATACGAGGCTTCTGTGATTCATTATCACTGGTATCATCTGAAATGGTTCAACAGGACAATAAAGAAATTATTCAACTCATTAATTTGTTCTTAGAAAAAGTTGAACATGCTTATGGCATTGATTTAAAGGAAAATGAAAGTTTAAAACACTTTCTTTATGTACATATTCGTTCATTGTTCTATCGCTTAGAATTAAATGAGTTTGAATATAATCCTTTAAAGGATGATATTAAAAAAAAATTCCCACTTGCTACAGAAATCTCTCTCTTGTTTTATAACTTAGTTAAAAACGAGAAAAGGCTCATGATGAATGATTCAGAAATTTCATATATCGCTCTACATGTCGCATCGGCCCTAGAGATTTTGATTGAACCTAGTGAGCTCATCCTGGTTTCAAATCTTGGACAAGGTCCAACACGATTACTCGCGACTAAACTGATTCACTTCTTTACAAATAAAATTGTCTTAAAGCATACTTATTCAATTTATCAATATGAAAAGGCAATAGAAACGAATGGTTTTGATTGTGATTTAGTCGTGAGTACTAGCCCACTCAATTCTTATCAATCGATTCCAGTTATTGTTGTAAATCCATTACTCTTTAGAGATGATTTAGCTCATCTAAAAAGATACATCAACTTTTATTCAACAGAAATGAAAAACCATGATCGGTTTTCCGAATTATTCGATGAACGTTTATATTTCAAAGCTCAGGCAGAAAACAATTCATATCTCGCGATTGTACGTTTATTAGTTAGACATCTTAAAACATTTGATTATATCGAAGATGAAGATGAATATTATGAACTTATCCTGGAGAGAGAAAAAACCTTTTCAACGATTATGGATAACGGGATAGCGATACCTCATGCGGCAGAAAATAGAAGTCGTAAAACGGTCATCGCGGTGGCTGTACTTGATGAACCACTCATTCATGAAGGTAAGAAAGTTAGTTTAATCTTATTAAATGCGATTAATGAAAAAGAAGATCTTCAAAATCTTTATCAAATGATTGAAAGAGTATTATCTTTAGACAATATTCAAGATGCTTTAAATGCATTAAATCTAAAGGAATTTATTGAAATTATTAGTCAAAAGGAGGCAAAATGAGAATTTTACTTCTATGTGCAGGTGGGTTATCAACCAGCCTTCTTGTGACTCGTATGAAAAAATATGCCAAGTCAATTGGAGAAGAACCCCTTATTGAAGCTCATCCAGTTGGCAATCTAGATGAACTCATCGACCGATTCGATGTCATTCTTCTAGGACCACAAATTAGTCATAAACTTGAAAAAATTAAAGCTCAATTTGGCCAGTTGGGAAAATTTATTCGAGTTATTGATCCCGCGGATTATGGCTTGCTCCGTGGTGATGAAGTTTATATAAAAGCCAAACTAGATTATAAATCTGGGAAAGGAAAAAAGAAGACTATGAAAGATAAAATTTTACAAGTTATATCCGACGTTACAAATCATCCGTATATTTCATCCTTACAAAAAGGATTTATGTCAGTTATTGGTATTACCATTGCTGGCGGTATATTCGCTTTATTAAAAACTCCACCATTTCCTGCAACTACAACGAGTGGGTTTGGATTAGCATGGTTAGCTTGGTCACAAGCAAACATGTCCTGGTTACAAGTAGGTTATTCCTTAACCATGGATTTCCTTGCAGTTTATGTATTAATTGGTGCGCTCTTTGCGCTAGCTAGCCATTATAAGATGAATAGTTTAAATCCAATTGTTATGGGATTATTGTCCTTCTTAATTCTATCTGTTAATGTTTCTTCATTTGATCCAACCAATCCATATGCCGCAATGGGGATGACGTTGAATTTCTTAGGTGGTCAAGGTATCTTTACCGCAATTATTGTTTCCATCCTAGTTGTTGAAATGTTAAGAATATTTAAAGAAAAGAGCTTCTTAGAAATTAAATTACCTGAAGCTGTTCCTCCAATGGTTTCACAACCATTCGCATCACTTTTTCAAAATTTAGTTGTCATACTTGTCTTTGTATTAATTAGAATTATATTCTCATCTGTTGGAATGATGTTTCCACAACTCGTATTCGCCTTATTTACACCAATCTTAAAAGCTGCTGATACATTCTGGGCAGTCGTACTTCTCTTTGCATTCTCTCGTGTATTATGGTTCTTTGGAATTCATGGAACTTCAGTTATCTTTGCGGTATTAATGCCTATTGTTTTGGTTAATACAACAGAAAACTTAACAGCTTATGCAGCTGGCGCAGCTATTCCTCATGTATTTGCAGGTGGTTTCATCCTGTTCCAAATTGGTATGCTACCTGCAGCAATTGCGATGTTAATCATTGCTCGTTCAGAACGTTTAAAAGCGGTTGCTCGATTAGGTATTGTTCCTTCATTCTTTATGATCTCTGAACCAATTTTATTTGGTACACCTTTTGTATTAAATCCAATCCTATTTATTCCACATATTGTAGCCTTTGCATACTCTGTAGGTTTAGCTTACTTTACAATGAGCATTGGAATTGTTGGAAGACCTATTTTCTCTACACCAAATTTTGCGCCAGGTTTTATTACATCTTTCTTAACAACTGGTGATTGGAAGGCAGTTATTCTCTGGATTGTCATTGTTGCTGGTTCAGTATTAATCTACTTACCATTCCTTAAAAAATATGACAATCAATTGCTCATTGAAGAAGCAAATGAAGCAATAAAAGAAGATTAGACTAAATTAATTAAAGGATAGAGAATGATTCTCTATCCTTACTTATGTTTTTAATTTTGAATATGGATTATTTATTAGTCTGTATTCAAAAGGTTAGAACCTAGGAGGCACTTTGAAAGCTGTACAAGTAATGTTTGACACTTTAAGTCGTAGATTTTTATCAATTTATGGAAATGATTGGGTACAGACTCCCAATTTTGAACGTTTGGCACGGAAAGCCACCGTCCATAATCGTTTCTTTGCAGGTTCATTGCCTTGTATACCTGCACGAAGAGAACTCCATACCGGTCGTTATAACTTTTTACATCGATCATGGGGACCTTTAGAACCTTTTGATTTTTCAGTCATTGAGACACTCAAGAAAAAAGGTGTGTATACTCATCTAATCACAGATCATTCTCATTATTTTGAAGATGGGGGAGCAACCTATCATAATCGTTTTAATACATGGGAAGCTTATAGAGGCCAAGAAGGGGATCGTTGGGTTCCAACTTTAGATCCAAGTATCATTGATATTCCTACTCAAGCATCGACCAATAAAAAGGGTGAGTCACTCAAACATAATTATGCAAATAGAACAAGACAAACTTCAGAATTTGAAATGTCTTCTGTTAGAACAGTATTAGCTGGATGTGAGTTTATTGATCAATTTAATCAAAATGACTCATGGTTTCTACAAATTGAATGTTTTGACCCTCATGAACCTTTTTTTGTTCCACAAAAATATTTAGACTTATATGAAGATCATTATGTAGGGGACGTTTTTGATTGGCCACCTTATTCACCGATTACAACTGAAACACCTGAGCAACAAGAACATGTGATTAAACGCTATGCTGCTTTAATCACCATGTGTGATACTTATTTGGGCAAAGTTTTAGATAAATTTGATGAATATGATTTATGGAAAGATACACTCCTTATTGTTAATACAGATCATGGTTTCTTAATGGGTGAACATGAATGGTATGGTAAAAATATCCAACCGATGTATAACGAAGTGGCACATCTACCATTTGTCATTTATGACCCTCGCACAGAAAATGATTCATTTTCAAATGATTTAAGTCGTAGTATTGATATTGCCCCAACGTTACTTGATTTTTTTAACTTAGACATACCTAAAGTAGTCCAAGGAAAAGTAATTAATAAAGAGCATAAAGTAGAAGATGCACTTTTTGGTATGTTTGGTATGCAAGTGAATATCACTGATGGTCATTATGTCTATATGCGAGGACCAATTCGTCCTAAAAATGAACCATTATTTGAATATACTTTAATGCCTACACGAATGCGTGGCTTTGTTGAGATCCGTAATCTTCAAAAAACAACCCTTCAAGAAGCCTTTAACTTTACAAGTGGACTGCCTTTATTAAAGATTCCAACTGGATCTTTTATGAATCCATATCGTTATGGACATAAGTTATTCAATATTGATGAAGACTATGAGCAAATAAAACCGCTCGATGATCTAAAACTTGAGCTTCATTTTTTAAATAAACTAAAAGATGCAATGAAGGAAAATGATGCACCTCTTGAACAATATCAACGTTTAGGATTAAACATCAGTGAAGATATGACTTTAGAACAACTTTTAGCTCAAAGAGCACTAAGAAAAGAAGACATGAAAGTTGATATTGGTATCGAACTAACATCTAAACAAGAAGCTCAAATAAGATTAATTCGTGAAATGATGCCTGAAAAGCTCTATGTTCAGTTTGAATTAGATTTAAAACTAGCGTTTTCTAGAACATCAGATCCTGATATTGTCATTCAAAGTTCAATCAAACAATTTACTGAGATGATGCGTTTGCCTGAAAAAGCATTACCGATGATACTCAACATGTTTGAAACAGCTGACAAAGATGATTAAATGAAAAAACACCTTACTCATCAACATGTAATGTGAATAAGGTGTTTTACTTATCAAACTCTTTTCTACGTTGAGATGATTGAATAAAGAGTCGTTTCATTTCTTCAGAATCATCATCAATCAAAGTTTGTTTAAAGTGATCAAGTTCAGCTTCAAATTCCTCAATCTCTTGGATGAGAAAATCTTTGTTTAATAAAAATAATTCTGACCATAAGTTCTCATTAATTTTAGCGATTCGTGTTAAGTCTCTAAATGAATCACCGGTATATTCTTTTAAATGGGTATTATCTGATGTATTCATTAAAGTTACAGCGATAACATGGGTGAGTTGAGAAACAAAACCAATCATTTTATCGTGTTCTTTAATTGATAATTCAACAATACGTGCAAAGCCAATGAGTCGACCTAATTCTTTAGCGAATTCAATCCCTGCTTGGCTGTTTTTAGCAGTAGGAGTCACAATATAATTTGCTTTTAAGAAGATAGTTTCATCACTGTTTTGAACACCATTGACTTCTTTTCCTGCCATTGGATGGGCAGAAATGAATTCAAGATCATCTCTTAAAAACGATTGAATGACATCAACGACATTTTGTTTAACGCCACTGACATCAGTTATATAGATATTTGATTTAAAGTGTTTTTGATTTTCTTTAATCCACTCAATCATAGCCATTGGATATAAAGCAGAAATAATGATATCTGCTTCTTTTATAAGTTGAATATCATCTTTAGAACCTTTATCAATAATTTGATGTGAAAGAGCATAATCAAGGGATTCTTGAGAGATGTCCATCGCTAAAAGTGTGAATCCATGCTTCTTAAGTGCTAGAGCATAAGATCCACCTATTAAACCTAAACCGACAATCAGAATACTTTGATTTGTTTTCATATTAATTCTCTTCTTTTAGTGTAAGCGAAATATTTACTTTTTGACAATCATCAAAGAAAGCAGGGTAGGACTTATTGACACATTCTGACCCATTAATAATAGTGGAAGAATTAGAACATGTACTTGCGATGGTTAAGGCCATCGCAATACGGTGATCTGTATGACCTGACAATTCTTGTGTACATTTTAAGTTAGATGAACCGGTGATAAACATTTCATCATCACGTGCTTCAACATTAATAGAAAATTTATTTAATTCTTCTTGCATAGAAGCAATACGATCAGATTCTTTTAATCTAAGGCGTGAGGCATTAATGATATGTGTTTTACCTTCAGCAAAAGCCGCAATCACCGTTAAGATTGGTCCTAAGTCAGGACAATTGCTTAAATCAATTTCAGTCGCACTTAGTTTGGATGTTTGAATATGATAGCCATTTTCAATTTCACGTATGTTTGCACCCATTCTTTTTAAGATATCTAAGATTTCTTTATCCCCTTGAAGTGAATCATGACGCATGCCTAGGATATCTAAGTCACCTTTGATTGAGGCAAGTGCTGCAAAGAAAGCAAACTGTGAAAAGTCGCCTTCAACACTATACTTTCTTGCTTGATAGTTTTGATTGCCTTTTATAAATAGAGTTAAATCATCTGTGAATTTTAATTCAACTCCAAAATCAGCTAAAGTTTGGAGAGTTAAATCAACATAGGACTTAGATTCAAAAGGAGGCTTAATTTTAATAATAGAATCTTCTTTTAGTAAAGGTAATGTGAAAAGTAAACCAGTAATAAATTGTGAACTGACATCACCATCAATATGATATTCTCCAGCGCTTATTGCACCATCAACACTTATTCTTTCAGTTGTATGAGAAAAAGGGATATTTCTTTCGCTAAAGAGTTTTTCATAAATACTTTGTGGACGATGAAGTAAACGATTACGTCCGATAAAAGTTACTTTCTCATTAGCAAGTGAAAAAAGTGGTATCAAAAAACGCAAGGTAGATCCAGATTCAATACAATCAATTTCTTTATCTTTAAGTTTTATTTGATTATTTACACCATCAATCGTAAGGGTTTTACCATCTCTAACAATCTTTGCGCCAATACTTTCCATCGCGGAAATGGTCGCATGCATGTCATCAGATGTATCGATGTTATGAACGATACTACGACCGTTGGCAATACAAGCACAAATAATCGCTCGATGAGCAATACTTTTAGATGGTGGGATGATGACTGATCCATGTGCTGTTGATGGATTGATCAATGCTTGCATTACATATCCCGGCCAATAACTTTGGCGATTTGTTTTCCTTTAGTGATGATATCTTCAAACATTTGTGGCGTCACAGTTTGTTCACCATCTGACCATGCATTTTCAGGATCTTCGTGCACTTCAATAATTAAACCATCACAACCAGCGGCAATAGCTGCTAAAGCAATTGGTTCAACTAAATCTCTATAACCAGTCGCATGGGATGGGTCAATAATAATAGGTAAGTGAGTACGAGCTTTAATAATAGGCACAACACTTAAATCTAGAGTATTACGTGTGTATTTTTCAAAGGTACGAATACCACGCTCACATAAAATAACATTAGGGTTACCTTCAGACATAATGTACTCAGCAGACATAATCCATTCTTCAATCGTGTTTGAAAATCCACGTTTTAAAAGTATTGGTTTCTTTGTTTTACCAACCGCTTTAAGTAAATCAAAGTTTTGCATATTACGTGCACCAATTTGAATTAAATCAACATTTTCAACAAATTCATCTAATTTATCTACACTCATAAGTTCTGAAACAACTGGTAAATGTGTTTTACCTTTAGCTTCATTCATCCAATCTAAACCAATTTTTCCATTGCCTTGAAATGAGTAAGGCGATGTACGAGGTTTATAAGCACCACCACGCAACATATTACCACCCGCAGCTTTTACTTTGTCTGCAATAGAAATGGTATTATCATGAGTTTCAATTGAACATGGACCACCAATGATGACAATCTTCTCTTTACCTCCAACTTTTACACCAGCTACGTCAACAACCGTATCTTCTGGATGAAAAAGACGGTTTGCTTTCTTATAAGGGGCTGAAATACGACGTACTTCATCGACCCAATGATGCGCTAAGATTGAATTTGGATCAATCGCCGTTGTATCACCCACTAAACCTAGAATGGTATAGTCTTTACCTTGTGATAAATGAACTTCACAGCCTTTACTTCTAATAAATTCTTCCATCTTCTGAATCTCAGATTGTGGACATCCTTTTTTCATTGATATAATCATAATTTTTTCCTCTATTTACATTTTTCTGCCAATAACTTCAGCAATTTTTCTTCCTTTTACAATAATGTCTTTAAACATTTCAGGGGTTACTGTTTGTTCACCATCAGACCATGCGTTTTCAGGATCTTCATGAACTTCAATAATTAAACCATCACAACCAGCAGCAATCGCCGCTAAAGCAATCGGTTCAACTAATCTTCGATAACCAGTCGCATGGGATGGATCAATCACAATTGGTAAATGTGTGCGTTCTTTAATAATCGGCACAACACTCAAATCTAAAGTGTTTCGTGTGTACTTTTCAAAGGTACGTATCCCACGTTCACATAAGATTACATTTGGGTTGCCATTAGCCATAATATACTCAGCTGACATAATCCATTCTTCTATGGTGTTCGAGAAACCACGTTTTAAAAGTATTGGTTTTTGTGTTCTACCAACCGCTTTGAGTAAATCAAAGTTTTGCATATTACGAGCACCAATTTGAATTAGATCTACATTTTCAACAAACTCATCGAGTTTATCAATCGACATAAGTTCACTGACAATTGGCATTTTTGTGATCGATTTAGCTTCATTCATCCAATCTAATCCTACTTTACCATTGCCTTGGAATGAATAAGGGGATGTACGAGGTTTATAAGCGCCACCACGTAACATATCAGCCCCTGCATCTTTAACTTCTTTCGCAATACTAATTGTATTAGCTTTAGTTTCAATGGAACAAGGACCACCCATAATGACGATCTTTTCATTTCCACCGATTTTAACACCAGCGACGTCTACCACTGTATCTTCAGGATGGAATAAACGATTGGCCTTTTTATAAGGGGCAGAAACACGTTGAACATTTTCAACATTGTGATGAGCCATAATATTGTTTGGATCAATAACAGTTGTATCACCAATTAAGCCAATAATACTTTGGTTTTCACCAAAAATAATTTGTGTGTGTAAACCTAAACCTTCACAGTACTCCGCCATTTTTTCGACTTCTATTTTTGGCGTTCCTTTTTTCATGGATATAATCATAATTTTTTATCTCTTTTCTAAAGTTTCAATTAAGAATTCTAAGGCTAATTTATAACCTTCAATGCCTTTACCAGCAATTGTTTTTATGCAAGCTAAACCTGCATAAGATATTTGTCTAAATGATTCACGTTGAGAAATATCCGATAAATGAACTTCAACCGTCGGTATCGCAACCGCTTTTAAAGCATCTAAGATGCCAACGGATGTATGGGTATAAGCAGCAGGGTTAATCACAATCCCATCAAACTTTTGATAAGCTGCTTGAATACGGTCAATCAAAGCACCTTCATGGTTACTTTGATAAATCTCGACTTCGAAATCAAAGTCTTTCGCAACGTTTTGGATATAGTTTTCTAAATCTTGATAAGTCGTGTGTCCATATATTTCTGGCTCACGAATACCTAACATATTTAAGTTAGGACCATTAATGACTAAAAATTTCATCAAACTTCTCCTTGATTTGACTGATGGCACTCTCAATATCATTGTTATTGGAAACGGTGATATGAGCTGCCTGTATATATAATGGATATCTCTTTTGATGCATTTGTCTTAAAGCATCTAAATCTTTTGAAAGCGGACGGTGTCCACGTGTTTCAAGTTGTTCAAGATCACGATCGATAAAGAAGAGAATGCCATTTTGTTGAAGTGCTCGAACATTAGCAGGATTGAGGATTGAACCTCCACCTGTTGCGATCACTAAGTTTGTCGTTTTTGCTGTACTTAGAACCGCTTCATGCTCGAGCGATCTAAAGTAAGGTTCTCCATGTTCACTAAATAGTTCAGGAATGCTTTTTTGGGCATTGCTTTCAATCACTTCATCGATATCTATAAATTGTTTATGATAGATTTCACTTAAGGCTTGACCAATTGTTGATTTACCAGAACTTGGCATCCCAATCAAAACAATATTTTGATAATCTTTGAGTAAATTTTGATAGATAGGCATGATCAGATTATCATCTAAAACTTTATCTAAAAATTTATCTGCTGCAAATTTTGCTTGAGCCACTAACATGAGTAGACCATTAGCAGTTTTAATACCGTGTTTTTCAGCATCCAGTATTAAATTTGTTTTTAATGGATTATAGATCACATCCACAACTGCTTCTAAATTTTTATAATGCGCAATATCAATCGGACAATCTTCATTATGAGGATACATTCCACTTGGTGTTGCATTAATGATGACTTCAATATCACTTTGTTTTATCGCTGTTTCATAATCAATAAATTGATCTTTTGCAGTTCTAGAAACAATATAAATTTTTTTGGATTCTAAACTTGCACATACTGCTTGGATTGTTTTAGAAGTACCACCTGTCCCTAAAATCATGACAACTTTATTTTTTAATGAAATATCATTCATTTTGAGTGAATAGATAAAACCATAATAATCCGTATTATAGGCGATTAATTTTCCATCTCTATTAACAAGCGTATTAGCTGCTCCTATTTTTGTAACAGATTCATCACATTCATCACAATAAGGTATCACGGTTTGTTTATAAGGTATCGTCACATTAACTGCGTCGAAACTCTTTTCAGTTAAAAAATGATCTAACTCTTCCTTTGACATTGGCAAAAGATCATAAGTGTAATAACCAAATTGTTCGTGTATACCTTTTGAAAAACTATGGGATAGTTTCTCACCAATTAATCCATATTTTGCCATATGTCCTCCTTTTTTTATTTTTGTGTCATCCACATGTAACCATAACGTTCGACAAATAAATCAACTAAAGCAATCGCAATCATACTATCGACAACGATACGTGCTCTGTGGATAATCGCTGGATCATGACGTCCAACAATTTGTAGTTCTTCATTTTCATGTGTTTTGATATTAACGGTGTCTTGTTTCTTATAAATGGATGCGGTTGGTTTAACCACACAACGCATAACAATAGGCATTCCATTAGATATTCCACCATTGATGCCACCCATATGATTGGTTTTTGTCTTAACGACATCGTGATCATAGTAGAAAGCATCATTTGAAGTAGAACCTTGCATATTCACTAAATCAAAACCTGAGCCAAATTCCACACCTTTAATGGCAGGAATAGAGTAGATGAGTTGTGCTAGTTTGCTTTCGATTGAATTGAAGAATGGTTCACCAATTCCAGCTGGCATATTTAAGACAACTGATTCTAAGATGCCACCAATAGAGTCACCTTGTGCTTGCATTTCTTCAATTTTTGAAACCATCTCATTTTCTTTTTCAAGACTGATGGTAGGGAAGTATTTAGTAGATAAATC
The DNA here is from genome assembly GCA_963663995.1 of Erysipelotrichaceae bacterium. Taxonomy (GTDB): domain Bacteria; phylum Bacillota_I; class Bacilli_A; order Erysipelotrichales; family Erysipelotrichaceae; genus UBA2212. Next base: position 152,143 of record OY760660.1, read on the forward strand.
AATAAGTTGTTTCGCTAAAACTTTTTCATCGCTTGCGAATACTGCATCACTGATATTTGCTAATTGAGAAATATGGGTACCAATTAAGATCCCTTTAGCTTCTAATATTTGTGTACAAATGGCACCTGCCGCAACAATGGGGGCAGTTATTCGACCTGAGAAGTGTCCACCACCTCGATAGTCTTGAAAGCCTTCATATTTAACAGATGCGGTATAGTCGGCATGCGAAGGACGCATGAGATCTTTTGTTTTCTCATAATCTTTAGAATGTTGACTCTTATTTTCAATGATTAAACTTAAAGGTGTACCGGTGGTATAACCATTGAAGTAACCACTGAGAAACTTAAATTCATCAGCTTCATGACGTTGTGTAGAAATTTTACCTTTTGGTTTGCGTAAATTAAGTTTTGTGCGAATGAGGTCTAAATCTAGTTCTAATCCTGGTGCTAAACCATCAATCACAACCCCAATCGCATCTGAATGAGATTCTCCAAATAATGAAATATGTAAGTTATTTCCGAAACTACTTTTCATGATCTGCCTCCACTAATCTATTAATATAGATTTTTAATGCTTCAAATTCTATTTGTTTTAACTCTGCTTTACCACAGTCTTCAACACAGACAATGGTAATCGAGTTTTGTTCAGCTTTTTTATCTTTCAACATTAATTGATAGATCTTTTCTGAATCAAAATCAACATAAGTTTTTAAACCCATTTTTTCGTAAACATTGAGTACTCTTTGTTTAAGATTTTTATTTTCAATCATCGCTAACATACCAATCGCAACACATTCACCATGATAGAGATCTTTCAAACCATAATAACTTTCAATCGCATGACCAATCGTGTGACCAAAGTTGAGGATTTTACGAAGGTTTTGTTCTTTCTCATCAATTTGAACCACTTCTTTTTTAACTTTTAAAGCAGCCGTGATGATTTCTTCTAAATGATCTAAATAATCTTCTTTTTCAAATAACTCAAATAATTCTTTATCGTAGATTAAACCCGCTTTTAAGGCTTCGACTAAACCAGCCGTAAAGTGACGCTTTGGTAAGGTTTTTAAAGTATCTGTATCGATGAAAACCATCTTAGGGTGATAGAACGCTCCAACAATATTTTTTACCTTATCTAGATTAATCGCAACTTTTCCACCGATACTACTATCAATTTGCGAAAGGGAAGTCGTTGGGATTGAAATAAAGTCGATACCACGCATATAACTGGATGCGACAAAACCGGATAAATCACCAATAACGCCACCCCCTAAAGCAATAATTAAATCTTTACGGGTAAATTTTAATTCAAGTAATTTTCTTAGTAATTTTTCATAGACTTCAAAACTCTTCGCACCCTCACCTGATTGAACGATTTCAACATGTGCGCTATTACATTGTGAAAGAAGTGTATCTAAATATTGGCTAGGTACACCAGTGTCGGTGATAATAAAAATGTTTCTCTTTAAATTAACATAACGAGAAACATTGTTTAAACAACCCGGTTCGATAAGAATATCGTAAGTGCTGTGTGATAAGTTGATGTTTAGTTTCATGTTAATTTTCCTGCTTCGTATAAGAGCCTAGATATCTAAAGTCTTGGCAATATCGGCTTAAGTCTTCAAACAATGCAAAAGCTTCATCGTTTTGACGACTTCCTTCTACTTCAACGTAAAAATAATATTTCCAAGGTTGGTTATGAATTGCACGTGACTTAATATTTTCCATATTAAAGCCATGTTCACTAATCGCATTGATTACTTTCGCTAAAGAACCGGTATTGTGATCAGTGGTAAAGATGAAAGACATACGGTTTCCATTGTTAGTTCCATTTTTAGAAATCACAATAAAACGAGTTGTATTATCTTCACTTGTGTTGATGTTTTTAACTAAAACATCTAATCCATATAATTCTGCTGTTTCTAAAGAAGCAACAGCAGCTTTTGATTTATCTTGAGTATCACTGACAAACTTTGCCGCAAGAGCTGTGTTTGGGTATGGGACGAGTTCAAAAGGATACATGCTTAAGAAATGTTTAGATTGATTCAAAGCTTGTTCATGTGAGTAAACTTGTTTGATATCTTTAATATCTGTGCCTTTTACAGCTAATAAATTTTGATCGATTTTCAAATCATAAATATCACTAATCATGACATCATATTTAAAAAGTAAGTCTAATACTTCACCCACTTCACCAGTATATGAGTTTTCAAATGGTAAGACTGCTTTTTCTACTTCATCATTGATGACAGCTAAAACAACTTCTTCAAATGTTTTATATGACTTAGTTTGTTGATCTTTAAATAAACGATTTAAAGCGATATGAGAGAAAGCACCTTCAACGCCTTGGAAACCAATAATTTCTTTAGCGGATAATTGATGTTGGTGCTGACGAGATAAACTCATTAAATGAGTGATGAAATCAACATAAAAAGGCTCAAATTCAGCACGATGAATATAAGCCTTATTTTTATCAATGACTTGTTGTTCGCGTGATGAATCTAGGACCTGAATATTGTGTGCCATTTTGTAGGCTACGACATCTTCAACCACTTGCATTCGCTCTTCAAATAATCGAGCCATTTCTCGATCAATGATATCTATTTGAATGCGTGCTTCTTCAAGTGTCTTCATCAGTTGTATCATTCCTTAATTTGATTGTTAGAATTATACCATAAAATGTAAAAAATACAGTTTTGTTTCTAAGAATTTTCATAAATTTTCATATTCTACAAAAATACGTTCATATCTTTATCATATTGGTGCCACATTCCTGTCACATTTACATTTTATACTTTCTTCATGCTTAAGTGCAGTTAAGGAGAATCAAATGAAAAAAATTTTAATCGTCTTTGGAACATTTATCACTGTTAGTTTAATCTTTTTAGGATTAACAAACTTGGATGAAATTAATGCATATATAAATAATGATAAGACAAGTGTAAATACATTAGCGCTAACTGAAACAAGTGAATGGATAGTTGATGATGCTGATGTTGAAGCATTTGTAGAAACTGAACAAAACCATGACTTTATCGATAAAGAGGGTAATCGTCCTGAAAGGGGAGTGGCTTTAGATGGCTTTGATGGTGAAAGACCAACAGCACCTGAAGGAACTTTTCCACAATCAGACACTCAAACTGGTTCGACGACTCAATGATTTAAAAAAGACGAATTAATCGTCTTTTCTAATGCTTATTTAGATGTAATTTGTCCCATGATAGGATGTGGAATATAAGTTTCTTCTAGATAGTCAATTTCCTCTTGACTTAGAACAACATCTAATGCTGCTACCGCATCATCAATATGGGATAGTTTAGTAGCACCCACGATTGGGGCAACAACTGGTTTTTTAGTCCATAACCAAGCGAGTGCAATCTGTGCTTTCTTAACTGCTTTTTTCTCAGCGATTTCTGCAACGCGATCAATAATAACTTGATCAGCTTCCATCATTTTTCCATATTTACTTTCTTGTGTTTTATCTGATTCTAAACGTGCAGATGTTTCATCTTTAGTTTTAACTAAACGACCAGACGCGAGTGGCGAATAAGGTGTTGTCGCAACACCACTATCAAGACAGTAGGCATCCATTTCTCTTTCTTCTTCACGATACATTAGATTGTGATGGTTTTGCATTGAGATGAATTTTGTCCAACCATTCTTTTCAGCAATATTTTGGGCTTTTTGAAATTGCCAAGCATACATCGCTGATGCGCCAATATAACGAACTTTACCTGATTCAACTAAATCGTGCAGAGCTTTCATTGTTTCTTCAATAGGAGTTGTATAATCCCAACGGTGAATAATATAAAGATCAATGTAGTCAGTTTGTAAACGTTTGAGACTTTGTTCTACTTCATACATGATAGCTTTTCTTGAAAGGCCATATGTATTTGTTTCTTCTCTCATGGGCATAAAGACTTTAGTCGCTAATACGACTTTATCTCTTATACCTAATTCTTTTAAAGCACGACCTACAAATTCTTCACTTGTACCTAAGGAATAAATATTTGCAGTATCGATAAAGTTGATACCTGCATCAAAGGCATGTTTAATGACTGTTTTACTGGCTTCATAATCAATAACCCATTTATGTTGCCAACCAGCGTTTATATCACCCATACCCATAGTCCCAAGACAAATAGGGGATACTTCTAATCCAGAATTTCCTAATTTTACGTATTTCATAATATACCTCCGTAAGTCCACTATATACCTTGGAGCTTACTCCAAGTCAAGAGATAGTTTCGTTTTTATTTGTCACTTAAAAAAGGTAAAATATATTTAAAGGAAAAAACATATGGAAAATAAAATTTTAGTCGTCTATTTTTCTAAACCTGGACGTAATTACTACAAAGGCAGTATTATCAGTTTAGATACTGGAAACACTGAAAAATGTGCTGAATATATTGAAGATGAATTTAATGCAGATATCTTTCGTGTTGAAAGAATGCATGATTATGAAGATGATTATAATCTATGTATGACAGAAGCAGGGGTAGAGTTTAATCAAGACATACGACCTAAACTTCGACATCATTTAGATTCAATCGATAAGTATGACACCATCATCATTGCATATCCAAATTGGTATAACACCATGCCAATGCCCTTATGGACTTTCTTAGAAAGTTTAGACTTCTCTAATAAAACAATCTTACCTTTATGTACAAATGAAGGAAGTGGTTTAGGAAATAGTCTAAATGACATTAAAAAAATATGTCCCAATGCAATGATTAAAAAGGGATTATCACTAAAAGGAAGTCAAGTTGATAATTCTAGAAAAGAAATTATTGACTGGATTAAGGCTGAATACAATTCATAACCTTTCAAGAATATTCAAAGGTACTAGACATTAAAAAGTTTATTGTGCTAAGCAATAGTAGAAAATAAAAGCAATGAATCAAATGACTCATTGCTTTTTTAAATGTTTTATCCTAAAGCTACGTCTAAAATCATCATAATCGCAAAACCAAGCATGACGCCAATGGTTGCGATATCGGTTTTGGAACCACCTTCTTCTCGTTGGGCTTCAGGAATCAATTCCTCAACGACAACATAAATCATTGCACCAGCCGCAAAAGCGAGGGCGAAAGGTAAGAAGCCTTGCATTTGTAATACGGCATAAGCACCAATAACGCCGGCTATCGGTTCAACAATACCAGAAGCTTGTCCATAAATGAAAGCTTTTGTTCTTGAGAAACCTTCACGTCTAAGTGGAACAGAAACAGCAGCACCTTCAGGAAAATTTTGTAGTCCAATCCCAATCGCAAGGGCGATGGCACCAGCTAAAGTTGCGGATGTACCTAAACTTGCACCGACTGCACCAAAAGCAACACCCACTGCTAAACCCTCAGGAATATTATGAAGTGTAATCGCTAAGACCAGTAATACTGACCTTTGCCAATTGGTTTTTGGACCTTCAGCCTGTGAGGTATCTAAACCTTGGTGAAGATGGGGTAGAAGTGCATCAACTATATAAAGAAATGCACCACCCGCTAAGAAACCACCTGCAGCCATCAACCATGGATTTTGACCTAATTCTTCAGCCATGTCAATTGCTGGATTTAATAAGGACCAAAAACTTGCCGCAATCATAACACCAGCCGCAAATCCTAACATCCCGTTTAATAAAGTTTTATTGATAGTTCTAAAGAAGAATACTAAACCTGCCCCAAGTGCAGTCACGCCCCACGTAAATAATGTGGCAAATAATGCTTGCATGACAGGACTATAGTTCTGTAAAAAATTAATCATTCAAATCTCCTAAATGACGATAAACGTCAAGTACAGTATAAATGATGTATTCATCTTTGTGTATCAAATGACTTTCTATGCGTTTATGATGAAAGTATAAAGATGTTTGTTTAAACTGAAATTAAATAAGGAGCAATTATGTTAAATAAGAAATTAGAATTATTAAATCATAAGTGGATACCACAAATTGGTTTTGGGACATGGATGATAGAGAATGAAGAAGCTGCACAAGCTGTAAGTACAGCAATTGAAATTGGTTATCGTCATATAGATACAGCACAGAATTATAAAAATGAAGAAGGCGTTGGCTTAGGCATTCTTAAAAGTGGCGTAAATAGAGAATCAATCTATATCACCACAAAAATAAGAGCTCGTTATAAAACATATGAAGAAGCCAAAGAATCAATTCAAGAATCGCTAAAGAAACTACAGGTTGATTATATTGATTTAATGTTAATTCATTGGCCACAACCTTGGGACGATAAAGGATCTAAAAATCGTTATTTTAAGGAAAATCTAGCTGTTTGGAAAGCCATGGAAGAAGCCTATGAAAGAGGTGAAATAAAAGCACTTGGTGTTTCAAATTTCACAATTGAAGATATTCAAAATATTCAAGTTAATGCTTTTATAAAACCAATGGTCAATCAAATTGAAGTACATGTTGGAAATACACCAATTGAACTCATTAATTTTTGTCAAAAAAATGAAATAATCGTAGAAGCATATTCCCCGATTGGTCATGGTGAATGCTTAAATGATTTAGACTTACAAAAAATGGCAGAAAAGTACAATGTGAGTGTAGCTCAACTATGTATCCGTTATACGACACAACTGGGGTGTGTAACTTTACCAAAATCAAGTAAAAGAAATCACATTGAATCAAACGCAAAAGTTGATTTTGTGATTTCAAATGAGGATATGGAAATATTAATGAATAAATAAAAAAGCGAAATTTCGCTTTTTTACTTGATTAAGGTAATGGTTTACCTTGTGCTAAGTAGAGTTCATACCACTCTTCACGAGTGATTGAAAACTTTGTAGCTTGGCAACTTTCCTTTAAATGTTCAATAGAAGTTGTACCTAAGATGACTTGCATATTAGCAGGGTGTCTAAGTAAGAAGGCAATCGCTATTGCTGCTTTATCGGCATCATATTTTTTTGCTAAACGATCTAAAACATCATTTAGTTTTTTATAATCTTTATGATTAATAAAGGTTCCTTCAGCCCAACTAGCTTGAATAGGGCTCCATGCCTGCAAAGTAATATCATTTAAGCGACAGTAATCAAGAACACTACCATCACGATCTTGAATATTCTTATCAATTGTATTCATGAATATGCCTGTATCAAAGATACCAGAGTGAACAATTGATGCTTGTATTTGGTTAAAGAGAAGAGGGAATTTTACATATTTTTGAAGTAGTGCAATTTGGGCTGCAGAGTAGTTGGAAACTCCAAAGTTTTTAACGAGTCCCTTTTCATATAATTCATTAAAAGCATCAGCCATTTCAAGTGGATCAGCTAAGGCATCTGGACGATGGATAAGTAAGACATCGATATAGCTTGTATGTAATCTTTCTAAAGAATCTTCAACACTTTTTAAGATATGTTCTTTCGAAGAATCATACATTTTTCCAGGGATGATTCCACATTTGGTTTGGATAATCATCTTTTCTCTAAGTTCTGGATTACGTTTTAAGACTTCGCCAAAAAGTTCTTCAGATTTTCCTCGACCATAAATATCGGCGTGATCAAAGAAATTAATACCGCAATTGAGAGCTTCTTTGACTAAGATTTCGACTTCTTCAACTGTTTTAGAGGCAATACGCATACATCCAAGTGTTAATTGTGAAACCTCTAGATTTGAATTTTTGATTTGAATTGTTTTCATTATGTTCCTTTCAATAAATCGCTAAGTTCATTTTACACTTGTTTATCCATAAGTCTTATAAACTTATGAAATTTATGTCACAATAAATCTATGAATAAGTTTGATAGTGAAGATCAAGCATTTTATGATAGTGCTAAAGCTTTTGTTGAAAAGATAAAGAATGAGCGAAAACATTTTTTTGGGTATCCTGGTAACTTAAGTCAAGATTCTGAAATGGTTAAGAAATTAAGACTATTAGAAACTGAACTTTATTACATGAATAACGCAGGTGATCCTTTTGAGCGTGGTGATAACAGCTTTGATGGAAAAGCATATGAACAAGAACTACTTCAACTTTTCTTTGAACGCTATCATATGGATCCTCAAACATCTTGGGGTTATATAAGTAGTGGCGGCTCAGAGAGTAATTGGTGGGCAATTAAACAAGGATTTACAAAATATCAAAACGGTCATTTGTTGTTTTCAAAAGCAGCACATTATAGTGTATTAAAAGCGATTAGCCTTGGTGAAAGAGCACTCGTTGAATACTCTGTCATTGATACAGTTGACGGACCAAGTGAGAGCATATCAATAGATAATTTAATGTCGAAAATAGATGAATTAGTGGGAAGAAATCAAGTTCCAATCCTCTTATTGACTTGGGGAACAACGCGACTTGGATCATTGGATAATATTCAAGAAATCACACGTCGATTAAAACTTAGACAGATTGATTATTATTGCCATGTTGATGCAGCATTTTATGGAGGCTTAGCACTTAATCAAAAAGATGCACCGGTGATTAAAAGTTTAGATGAACTTGGGGCAGATTCGATATCGATTAGTTTTCATAAGTTATTTGGTATCGCAGATATTAATTCTGTTGTTCTTTCAAAAGTTAAGTCATCTGGATCTTATATCGATTATATTGGTCATCATGATACAACCATTTCTGGTTCACGTACATTTTCAATTTTTTCAGCAACTCAAAAAATCAAAGAAGTCTTAAAACGAAGTGAAGATGATCTGTTTATCAAGAATGTCATTTATTTTGAATCTTTATTAATCGCAGGGAATATACCATATTTCAGAGACAGTCAATCAAATATCTTCGTGATATCTAAACCTTCAGAAACGTTTAGAAAAAAATATCATCTGTCTAGTTTTAATGGAAAAAATCATAAAGAGACTTGTACCCATATCATTATGAATTCGTTTCATACAATAGAAGAAATTGATGAACTCTATAATGATTTGATACTAGAAAATCTAACTCAAGTAGATTTATAAAAAGGGGAGACAATATGAAAAAAGTAATTGTAATAACAGGAACAGCTTCTGGTATTGGAAAAGCCGTTGCCCAAAGATATGTAGAAAATGACTTTGAAGTCTTTGGAATAGACAAGAATCCATCATCAATAGAGGGTTTACATGAGTTTATTGGCGATGTCAAAAGCGAAAAAGAGCGTGAGATGTTTGTTGAATACATCTTGAGTGAAGTACAAAGCGTAGATATCATTGTTCATAATGCGATGGAATATCATTCAGGTATACTTGATCAACTTGATTTAGATGGTTTTAGAAGTGCGCTCGAAGTAGGGGTTGTGACACCATATCATTTAATATCCTTATTAAAGGATAAAATGTCTAATCCATCATCAATGATTAATATCGTATCGACTCGAGCATTTCAAACACAAAAAAATAATGAAGCTTATGCCTCAGCTAAAGGTGCTCTTAATTCTTTAACCATTGCTTTAGCCAATAGTCTAGGTCCAAAAGTTAGAGTGAATGCGATTGCGCCTGGCTGGATTAACACACATCATAGTGAATTAAGTAGAGAAGATATTAAGCAACATCCAACACATCTTGTTGGCGAAGCAAGAGATATTGTTGATGCCGTAGAATATCTAGCGAGTCGTAAAGCGAAGTTTATCACCGGACAAACACTCATTGTTGATGGAGGCATGAGTAAACAAATGATATATCACAATGATGAAGGTTGGACTTATCAAGATTAAACACAGATGATTCTGTGTTTTTTTGATTGATTTACATTTATAATAAGCATATACTAATAAAGTAAGCAAATACTAATATGACAGAAAAAGAAAAGGAACTTCTCGCAATAATAGAGAAGAATCCACAAATCTCACAAAATGATTTAGCCAAACGATTGAAGATGACACGATCGTCTGTTTCAGTACATATCAATAATTTATCTAAAAAAGGATATATTGCTGGTCGTGGCTATGTCTTAAACCCAAAAGACTATGTCATGGTTATTGGCGCAGCTAATACTGATATTCTTGGTTTTTCAAGTGATACCATTATTCCCAAGGATTCAAATCCTGGTCATATCAAAATATGTTTAGGGGGAGTAGGGCGTAATGTATCTGAGAACTTAGCCAGACTGCAAACTGATGTTAAGTTTATAACAACCATTGGTGATGATGTTTATGGTCGCCATTTACTTGATCAATGCATATCCTATGGAATTGATATGAGACATGCGTATTCAATGAAAGGTGAAATATCATCAATCTATATGGCTATTATGAATAAAGAAGGTTCAATGGAACTTGCTTTGTCTGATATGACTACACTGGATAAGTTGCCTAATACGGTTTTAAATCAAAAATCAGCATTAATTAAACGTGCTCAACTTGTCATGGTTGATACGGGACTTTCAAAAAATAGTTTAGAATATATCACAGCAAACTTCACAGATGTAGATTTATATTTAGATCCTGTCTCAGTTGGAAAAGCTGAGCATGTTAAACATTTGATATCATCTTTTCATACCATTAAGATGAATCGATTAGAATGCGAATATTTATCCGACATGCCCATTAAAAATATGCAAGACTTGGTTAAGGCTTCAGATTATTTTATGAATATCGGAATTCAATCAGTCTTTATTACATTAGGTAAAGATGGTGTCTTTGCGAGAGATCGAAATCAATTCTATTATCAAGCAGCAAGATCATTAGATATTGTTAATGAAACTGGGGCAGGCGATGCCTTTATGGCAGGTATTATCTATAGTCGTCTTCATGGCTATAAACTTAAAGAAACCTGTGAGTTTGCCAGTGCTTTAGCAGAGATTGCATTGATGAGTGAAGAGACAGTAAGCCCACTTGTAAGTATTGAAAATGTTGAAAAGAACTTAAAAGAAATAAAATCATAAGGAGAAACGATGATGAAACAATTTAATGAATTTATGGATGTATCAAAAGATGTAAGTGAAGCACTTGCATCAGGTAAAGCAGTGGTGGCACTTGAATCAACCATTATCTCTCATGGGTTTCCATATCCAGAAAATAAAGAATGTGCTTTAGAATCAGAAGCAAATATTCGTAAAATGGGGGCTATACCAGCAACCATTGCGATGATTGGCGGACGCATTAAAGTGGGATTAACTGAAGATCAAATTGAATACCTCGCAGTTAATCGAGATATTCCAAAAGCTTCACGTCGTGATGTACCTGTACTTATTGCTTTAGGAAAAGATGGTGCAACGACTGTTGCGACAACGATGATGTTTGCTGAAATGGCAGGAATTAAAGTATTTGCGACAGGTGGTATTGGTGGGGTACATCGAAATGCTCAAGAAACGATGGATATCTCAGCTGATTTAGAAGAGTTAGCGAATACATCAGTTGCGGTTGTTTGTGCCGGTGCAAAATCTATTTTAGATATTGGTTTAACAAAAGAATACTTAGAAACGAATGGTGTACCAATTCTAGGTTATCAAACAGAAGATTTGGGTGGATTCTATACACGCCAATCTGGCTTTAAAGTGGATCAACAAGTTGATTTAGCTAAAGATATCGCAAGAATCATTGATACAAAAATTAAACTTAATTTAAGAGGTGGCATGGTTATATCTAATCCAATCCCAAAAGAGTATGAAATGGATTATAAATTTATTAGTACTATTACAGAACAAGCTTTAAAGGAGTCAGTTGAACAAGGCGTTAAAGGCAAAGCAACCACACCTTTCTTATTAGCGCGTATTCATGAATTGACTGAAGGTAAGAGTGTTGTCGCAAATAAACAACTTGTCTTCAATAATGCGAGAGTCGCAGCCCAAATTGCCGTTGAATTAACAAAATGTTAAAAAAATCATATCAATCTAATCTGTTTTTATAAGCTTTGAACCAAAATATTTATAAATTCATCATAATTTTTTGCATGTAAAACACGGTTCATGGCTTCTGGTTCTGTTAGAATCATTGTTAAGTTTTCATAAACCTCATTAAATAATGACCGATCAAATTTATTAATAACCAACATCATAATTAAGTTAACTTTATTTAAACCCCATGATGTAGGTTTATCGTTAATGATAATAAACATGCCTGTTTTATATGCATTCATTTTCATTGAATGTGGAATGGCTAAGTTATTGAAAGAAGTTGAAGACATCGACTCACGTTCTAATATTTCGGTTTTAAAATGATTATTAACATAATCTTTTTCAATTAATTTTTCAACCATATAGTCGATAGCTTCAAATTCAGATTTAAATTCTATATTTCTTGCAAATAAGTCAGGATCTAACATTTTTTGTAAATGGCGTAAAAATTGTATTTTTTTCTTTTCTTTTTTTATCAAATTAATACGTTTGAAAATTGCATCAATATCTTTTTGCTTTAGGAATAATGAAATGTTTTGTACAGTTGCTGAATATGCATTTTGGCTTAAAGGTATGGTAGTTAAAATTAAATCAACATTCATTAATTTTTTTAATTCATTTTCTTCTGTCATTATAGTAACTAGATTTAATTGTTCACTAAAATATCTGGAAATATTATCTTTTAATTTTGTGCTTGTATCATAATAAGTTGGACAAAACAGAACACAGCGAAGTTGGTCTTCACTGGTTTTTTGAGTTTCGATTGCTCCACCTATATGAAATGCAATAAATGCAATTTCATCTTCATTAATATTTACGCCAGTTAGTTCATTCAATTTACTAGCCATAACGACTGATGTGTCATATAGAAGTGGGCAACTACGTCTTATCGTTTCTGTCATTGGATTTTTTGAGTATTGATTATTATGACTACGGATAAGAAGATTTTTAATATGAAGTGAAAAACGAGTTAAGAAGTCACGGTCATTAAAGTCCAACATATAGTAAGCACCTAAATCTTTTATTAAGTTTTTTACTAGATCAACAGTTTCTTTACCAATAATATCTTCTAAGCTATCTGAAGATATATTCTTATAGTCCAAGACTGTTGTAGAAGAATAAATTAAAATAGTTAAGTTATTAATTTCACCAACAGAAAACTTAATATGATATTTACCTTCAATTATTCGAACCAGTTTTATTGCTACGCTATGAATATTTTTTAATTGATTATCTATATTGGTCGTAATACTTATGTTATCTGCATGATTTTGAATACGATGAATTGCAATTGCAATATGCATGATTAGTGTAATCATTGCAAAATCATTTACATATATTTTTGATTCTTGGAAAACTTCATTTATACAAGTTTTTAAAAATTGAACATCAACATTCGGAAAAGCATTTTGTATCGACGATAGTACAATAATTGACTCATTAGATTCTTCGTATAAGAGTGAACTAAGTATTTTTCTCTTATTTTTTTCTAAACCGTTGATACTTAAGAAATCTTGGCTATTTGCCAGTGTTAAGTTGAATTTATCAAGTTTTGTCTTTAATTTAGTAAAATCGGATTTTATAGTGGATACACTAACGTAGAGTTCTTCACTTATGTCATAAACATTTATCGGTTCTTTTGTTCTTATAATTCTAGAAATTAAAAAATTAATTCGTTCATCAGAACCTTGATAAATCTTATTATCAAATTCTTTTAATAATTGCTGAGCTTTTTCATTATTAATTTTATATCCACTGTTAGAAGACGTAATACAATCTTCACTAAAAGAATTGATTTCATTTATGTAATTTTTGACTGTTCTTACTGAAATCGAAAGAGAGTTGGATATTTGACTAGCTGTCATCCAACCATTTGAGTCAATCAAAAGGTTTAAAAGTTTAAGGAGTTTTGGATTCATAAATTGCAATTAAAGTCATTATAACAAAATTCATAAATTCAAAAATTAGAGTTTTGCACACTACATTGTGCAAATAATATTTTGCATTCTTAATCGGCAAATTTCTGTTTGTTTTCAATTTAAAAATCTTGCACAATGTAATCACTAAAGAGCTGCGCAACTCTGAAAGGAAGTGTTTTATGGATAAAATTCGAATTTTGTTGGTATGTGGATCTGGTGCTAGTAGTGGATTCATGGCTGCAAATATGAGAAAGGCTGCAAAAGCCAAAGGACTAGATGTATCTGTCACTGCACGAAGTGAGTCAGAGATTGAAAATTACATCGAGGATATTGATGTCTTAATGGTGGGGCCTCATCTTGCTTATTTAGTTGAAGATGCTAAAGAACTAGTTGGGGATAATGATGTCAAAGTTATTCTTATGAAGGGTGAATATTATGCAACCCTTGATGGTGATCGAGCAATTGATCATTTAATTAGCTGTTTATAAAAGGAGAAAACTATGAACAAGTTTATGGATTGGTTGAACAAAAAATTTGCTCCAACAATGACAAAAATTAATCAAATTGTTTGGATTGTTACAATCAAAGAATCTGTTATGCAAATATTACCATTGATTTTCTTGGGTTCGTTATTTGTTATGTTGGCAATTCTTGGTGATTTTATTCCAAATTGGCCAAATTTCTGGACTCCATTTGGTTGGACGATGGGAATGATTTCAGTAATCATCTCATTCTTAATTCCATTTAACTTAATGGAGAAGAAAAAACTAAGGAGAAGTCGTATTAATGCTGGGATGTCTTCATTAATTGCCTTCTTAATGGTTTTGGATCCAGTTGAGACTGAAGTAGGTTTAGCATTTAATACAAGTGGTTTTGGCGCAGGAGGAATGTTTGTTGCCATTATCGTCGGTATATTTGTTGGATTTGTATTTACATCATTTGGAAAATTCTCTTTCTTTAAAGAAGAATCTGCAATTCCTGATTTTGTCAGAGCTTGGTTTGATGCAATGTTACCAGTGGGTATTGTTGTTGTTACGATGTGGGTGTTGGTTTTCATTTTAGGTATTGATTTATTTAATATAATTTCAGCGATTTTCGCTCCTGTAGCGAACATTATTGAATCACCATTTGGATTTATGTTGATGATGTTTATCTATACATTTATCTATTCAATGGGTATTTCATCTTGGGTACTTACACCTGTTTTTACCCCAGCATTACTTGCAGCAATTACTGCGAACTTGGATGGTAGTGCTCTTAATTTAGTAACAGATACTACGATTTATTCAGCTTATTTATGGTGGGGTGGTATTGGATGTACATTCCCACTTGTATTAATGCTCATTAAATCAAAAAGTAAACGTTTAAAAGCGTTAGGTGCTGCTTCTTTGCCAGCTGCAATTTTCAACATTAATGAACCAGTCATCTTTGGTGCTATTGTATGGAATCCTATTATGATGGTTCCAATGTGGATTATTGGGATTGTATTGCCATTATCTACTTGGCTATTTACAAAAATTATTCCAATAGCACCTATTCCTACAATGTTATTTGAAATGTGGTATGTACCAATGCCTATTGCGACTTGGATTACCACGGGTGCTGCAATTGGTGGTATGCTTTTATGGGTAATAAATGTTGCTTTAGCTTCTGCAATATGGTTCCCATTCTTCAAAGTTTATGAAAAACAATTAATTGAAGAAGAAACAGTAGAAGCTTAGAACATATATTTGGAGGTCCGTTATGTCAGATGAAATGATTAGTCAATCAATGAATATCATTCTTCATGCGGGAGATGCTCGTTTACAAGTCAAACATGCTCTCGATGCAATTGCAAAACAAGATTTTGAAGAAGCAAAAGAATGTATGAAGAAAGCGCATGAAGAAATTAGGATTGCCCATCAAACACAAACGGATGCAATTCAAGGTGAAGCCCAAGGTATAAAAACAGAATATTCTGTTTTATTCACCCATGCGCAAGATACACTAATGACAATATATAGTGAAATTAATATTGCTAAGCAGATGATTGTAATATTTGAATCTTATGAAAAACGTATTCAATCACTAGAACAAAAATGAGGGCTTTTAAGCCCTCTTTATAAAGAAGGAGACCTATGATTAAAACAGTATTTCCAAAAGATTTCTTCTGGGGAGGAGCAGTTGCAGCCAATCAACTAGAAGGATGCTACCTTGAAGGTGGTAAAGGTTTGTGTATGGCAGATATCAACGAATTTAAAGCTGATATTCCACCAGAAAAAAGATCAAATGCAGAGATGACATCCAAAGAAGTTGAATATCATCTAAATAACGATCCAGCACGATATCCAAAACGTGTAGGGATTGATTTTTATCACACCTATAAAGAAGATTTAAAACTTCTACGTGAAACAGGGATGAATTCATTTAGAACGTCTATTAACTGGGCACGTATATTTCCAAAAGGTGATGAGTTAGAACCAAATGAAGAAGGTTTAAAATTCTATGATGATTTGATTGATGAGATTATTAAGAATGATATGGAACCACTTATTACTATATCTCACTATGAGATGCCGTTATATTTAGCTACTGAATATGATGGATGGGCTAATCGAAAACTCATCGATTTCTTTATCCGTTTTTCTGAAGTCTTACTTAAACGCTACAAAGGTAAAGTTAAATATTGGATTCCAGTAAACCAAATTAATTTAATAGGTCATGAATCATTTAATCATTTAGGTGTATTAGAAGATAAAGTTGATAATTTAATGGAAGCCAAATATCAAGCGGTTATGAATGAAATGGTTGCTTGTGCTAAAGTGACCAAACTTGCCCATGAAATTGATCCTGAAAACAAGATTGGGATGATGTTTTGTCATGGGTTAACATATCCAGCAAGTTCTAAGCCTGTAGATGTGTTCTATACAATGAAGCATAATCAAATGGAATATTTCTTTGGCGATGTATTACTTAGAGGGATTGTACCAGGTTACGCATATCGATTCTTTAAAGATAATAATCTAAATATTGAAATTTCAGATCAAGATAAAGAAGATCTTAAGAATACAGCAGATTATTGTTCATTCTCTTATTACTATACAAAGATTACGGATGAAGAAAGTTATAAGAATGATGATGGGACAAAGAAAAATCCATACCTTAAAGCAAATCCTTGGGGTTGGACAATTGACCCGTTAGGAATGCGAGTCGCTTTAAACGAATACTATGATCGTTACCAAGTACCTCTTTATATTACTGAAAATGGATTTGGTCAATATGATCAACTCACTGAAGATAGACAAGTTCATGATGATTATCGTATCGATTATCTAAGAGAACATGTTTTAGCAATTGAAGAAGCGATTAAAGATGGGGTCGATGTTAGAGGTTATTATCCTTGGGGTCCAATTGACTTAGTGTCATGTTCTTCATCAGAAATGGAAAAACGTTATGGTTTCATCTATGTTGAACTAGATAATAAGCTTGAAGGTAGTGGTGAAAGACTTAAAAAAGATTCATTCTATTGGTATCAAAAAGTAACTTCTACAAATGGTGGTGAAATTTAATGAAATAAGTGTGGAGGAATCTACACTTTTTTCATAATAAAACAAATGAAAAACTTAATAATTCTATGTGTACTAGACTCCAATAAAGAAAGCTTTACAGTTAAGAAACATGTGAAGGGATGGGAAAAAGTGTCCATCAAATAATTCCATAAATCAAAGTAATAAAATTCCCCATGGCTGATGGAAGTGAAGAAACGAAGCATTAGTTCATTCATAAAAGATTTATGGATAATATATGATGCAAAATAAAAATCAGTTAAAAATACGAGAATCGCAGCCCAAATTGCAGTAAAATTAGTGAAATTATAATAATGTGGGTTAAAAAAACTCATTTTATTTATCGTAATTTGATACAAAAATTGGCTCACAATTAATGGTGCATAAATGACGCTATTTGTAGAAATCTTGTTAAATTGTTATCATATGTATAGATTTCATGCATAAAAATATTTATGCAATTGTTGAAAATGCGTTAATATATATGCTTTTTTAACCAAAGATTGGCTAATTTTTTTTTATGTATTTCAATAAATAATTGATTTTTTTAGAGTAAATGAAATCTAGAAGGAGAGTGATTATTTGAATAAGATTAAAAATGAATTATTTAAGAATGTTCCAGAAGAAAAATGGAATGATTGGAAGTGGCAAGTTTCTAATCGAATAATGGATTTTGATGAATTGAGAGGATATGTAAACTTAAAAAGTGAGGAAAAAATTACTAATTTTCCATTAAGGATGGCTATTACACCATATTATTTAAGTTTAATGAATCTAAATGACAAAAATGATCCAATTCGTAAGCAAGCAATTCCTACTAATAATGAAACTCAAGTATACTCAAGTGATTTTGATGATCCATTGGGTGAAGACGAAGACATGGTAGTACCTGGATTAGTACATCGTTATCCTGATCGTGTTTTATTACTTGTAACCGATAAATGCAGTATGTATTGTCGCCATTGTACGCGTCGTCGTTTTGCAGGACAAAATGATAATAGCTTACCTATACAACAAATAAATGGTGCAATTGAATATATTAAAAAGAATCCGCAAATACGAGATGTCATATTATCTGGAGGGGATCCATTATTATTACCTACCGATGCAATTGAATCAATATTAAAAAAATTACGAATGATTGAACATCTTGAGATTATTCGAATAGGCTCACGCGTGCCAGTAGTTTTACCTCAGAGAATAGATGATGAATTAGTAGATATGTTAAAAAAGTACCACCCACTTTATATAAATACACATTTTAATCACTATAAAGAAGTGACCCCTGAATCTAAAGAAGCATGTGAAAAGTTAGCAAATAGTGGTATTCCATTAGGTAATCAATCAGTTTTACTTAAAGGTATAAATGATTGTGTTAACATCATGAAAAAACTTGTACATGAGTTGTTGATGATTAGAGTTAAGCCTTACTATATTTATCAATGTGATTTATCGAAAGGGATAGAGCATTTTAGAACACCAATTTCAAAAGGAATAGAAATTATGGAAGGTTTGAGAGGACACACATCTGGGATGGCAGTCCCAACCTTTGTTGTGGATGCCCCTGGTGGCGGTGGTAAAATTCCACTCATCCCAAACTATTTAGTCTCAAGGACAAATGATAAAACAGTTTTAAGAAACTTTAGAGGTAACTTTAGTGTTTACGAAGGACCAAAGAACTATGATGGTGAATGTTCATGTGAACTTTGTAGAAATTCTCAAGATACTACGGTTGAAGGAATTTTAGGTCATCTAGTTTCTAACCATTTAGTTGGTAATAAAGCTTGATTAAGACAATTACCATTGTTGGTGGAGGTAATAGTGCACATGTACTCATTCCCTTATTGTCAAAATCACAATTGACAGTTAATTTATTAACTAGAAAGCCTGATAAATGGTCAAATAATATTGAACTTGACTATATCAAACCAAATGGTGATTTTGTAGAAAGCATGAGTGGTGAAATTAGCAAAATATCTTCTAATCCATATGACCTCATGCCTCAATCAGATATTATTATCTTATGTATGCCTGTTAATTCATATCGAGAAATGTTACATAAAATTGCCCCATTTATAAATAAGAATAAGAAAGTTTATGTTGGAACTGTTTATGGACAAGGTGGATTCAACTGGATGTGTAATGAAATTGTTGAAAAATATGAATTAGATAATCTCGTTTCTTTTGCGATAGGATTAATTCCTTGGATTTGCAGAACCATAGAATATGGTAAAAAAGGTCTTGTATATGGCGCAAAACCAGTTAATTTAGTGGCTGTTAATCCGAAATCGGAGTTCAACGTTTTAAATGAAATTTTGCTTTCACCAATTGTTGAACAATGGTTTGGTCATGGAAGTTTTAAATGTGTAAATCACTTTATCTCATTAACTTTAAGTGTTGATAATCAAATCATTCATACATCAAGAATGTATGGACTTTATAAAAAGACAAAAGGAATTTGGAATCAATTAGAAGATGTACCTTTATTTTATAAGGATTTTTCTAATGTATCTGCAAAGATATTAAAAGGTTTAGATGAAGATTATTCAGCAATTAGAGAAACGATTAAAAAAGAATTCAAACATAACGATTATAAATGGATGATGGATTATTTAACACAAGATAATTTAACAAACCTTAGCTCTAATCAAAATATTCTAGAAACCTTTGAAAATTCTAGTACACTTGGTGCAATTAAAACCCCTGTAATCCAAATGAATAATCATTGGGTTCTTGATCGTCATCATCGTTTTTTCTATGATGATGTATTTTATGGTTTATGTATTGCTAAATGGTTTGCACAAGAACTTAATTTAGTGTGCCCGCATATTGATGACTTGCTCATGTGGACTCAAGAATATTTAAATGAACCTATTATTGAAAATCATCAACTAAATTGTGATGAAGCAATGAAAAAAGAACCATTTAAGTATGGCATTCCTAGTGTTTATGGTTTTACTTCAATTGAACAAGTTATAGATTAAAAGAAACGGACAATTAAATTTGTCTGTTTTCTTATGGCATAATTGAATTATGAAAAACTTAACCATTCTGTGTGCACCAGATTCCTTTAAAGAGAGCATGACTGCCAAACAAGCTTGTGATGCGATGGAAAAAGGCATCCATCAAATATATCCAGAAATTAAAGTCATAAAAGTTCCGATGGCTGATGGAGGTGAAGGGACTGTGGATGCACTAGTTCATTCAAGTCATGGACAATTTGTACATGTGAATGTGCATGATCCACTAGATAGAATGATTCAATCCAAGTATGGTCTTTTAGGTGATAAAGAAACAGCCGTCATAGAAATGGCTGCCGCAAGCGGATTAGAGTTACTAGATGCAAAAGAACGTAATCCTTATTTAACCTCTACTTATGGTACAGGAGAATTGATATTAGATGCCTTGGATAAAGGTGTTAAGAAACTACTTATTGGTATTGGTGGAAGTGCAACTAATGATGGTGGGAGTGGTATGTTAGAGGCATTGGGTGTTCGTTTTTATGATAAAAATAATCAAGTTTTAAAAATGAATGGTAAAGCATTGAAGGATGTTGAGAAAATTGATATTAAGCACATAGATTCACGTTTAAAGGATGTACAAATTGATGTTGCATGTGATGTCAGTAATACTTTATGTGGAATAGAGGGTGCGTCCTACATCTATGGACCTCAAAAAGGTGCTAATTGTGAGATGGTTGAGAATTTAGATAAATATTTAAAACATTACGCTGAAATCATTAAAAAAGATTTAAAAATGAATGTCTTAGACATAAAAGGTGGAGGAGCAGCTGGTGGTTTAGGTGTTGCTTTATTTGCTTTTATGAATGCTAAACTTCAAAAAGGAATTGATTTAGTAATCAAATATTCTGATTTAGAAAATAAATTAAAAGATGTTGACTTAGTGTTGACTGCTGAAGGGAAGATAGATCATCAAACGCGGTTTGGTAAAACTCCTGTAGGTGTGTCACTGTGTGCTTTGCGTCACAATATTAAAACTATTGCATTTGCAGGGAAAGTTGCCGTAGAAAAAGATGAATTTATGGATTGTGGGATGATTGATATCTACCAAATTACACCAAATAACATAGACTTAGAAACAGCCTTAAAAGAAGGTCAAAAAAATTTAGAGAAAACCGTTTCAAATTTTATGAAAACATACAAAAAGCTAGCTAATTAGTTGGCTTTATTATTGAAACGAGATAGAAATTCAGCGCGTGATTTGGTGTTAAGTTTTGAGTAGATACTTGAGATATGTTTTTTAACAGTTGATTCTGAAATAAAGCATTGTTCAGAGATCTCGGAATTACTTAAACCATTAAGTAAGAAACGGGCAATTTCATGTTCACGATTTGATAGTATTCTTAAGGCTTCAGTATTTTTTGAATTTGTCATCATGAAAGTGCTTAAAGTTGTACTGTTATTAATTAATACATTTTCTCTGGCTTCTGCAATTAAATCTTCAGCTTTGACTTGCTTGTTTTTTAGATCACTATAACCTATATTCAATGATAGTTTTAAGGGTGAATTATTGTAATAGTAGGTGTTTTGAATGGCTTTACGATTAATCGCTTTAGCAATACTATAAGCTCTTTGTTTATTTGTGTTATGAAGAACCATGAAGAAACGTGGACCATTCAAACGTGTGATAAAGTCTTTCTCAGATACACAATAGTTTTGTAGTAAACGAGCCGTTTGTGTAATCATCATATCACCAGCTTTTTGAGAAAACTTGTCATTGAGTTCAAGCATATGATTAACACTAAAATAGATTAGTGTTAAAGGATTTGTAGACTCGACAATACTTTCTTCAAGTTTTTTAAGACCATGATGATACTTATATGCACCGGTTATAGAATCCTTTAAGATTTCATTTTGAATTTCTTCAATCATGTCATGAAATGTACCATCTTTAAAATCATCAATGTATAAGGAACCGTGTTGGGTAATATCTTTTATGAGTTCGATTATCATTTTTCGATTTTCGTGCATGATGGGTAAAGCAACATACATAATCGTATGACTGTTTTTAAAAACAATTTTGAAAAATGGTTCGTTGTTTATAAATGACTCTTTAGGAATAACAATATCGAACTCATTTTCTTTGATCCAATGATATGTTTTCTTTTTATTCACATCAAAAACTGTGACCGCATCAAACATCTTTCGATCATCTATAAGTTTAAGAATGTAATCATTTTGAATGAGGATATCAAAGATTTCTGTTTTTTCCATATAAATTACAAACTTATTATAATGCTTTAATAAGATTTATAATAACAATTCGTTTTTAATCATAAAAATGCATGAATTCTTAGAAATTTAAGTGTTTAAGTAAATTAAATAATAAATATCATAACAAATGAACACGCTTTCTTAATTATTGATGATTTTTGAAGATAAAAAACATTAATTTTCACAAGCAAAATTTAAGGTCATAGTGTACAATAGGGGCGTAAAGAAGCATAAGCTTTCTTTACAATTTAGGTTTGTATAATCGCAGCAAGTATACGTGGGCTGCAAGTCTCTACCTCGCTACCATTAGCGAGACTACTAAACCACATGTTTTTTGCATGTGATTTAGTTGTTTTGAAAGACATCCACGTAATGTCTTTTTTATTTTAAGGAGAAAGTCATGTCAGATAAGCGCATATCCATAGTGATGGGATCTAATTCCGATTTTAAAACAATTAAAGAAGCTCTACCATTGTTAGAGAAATTTAATGTAACTTTTGAAACTAAAGTGGTCAGTGCTCATCGTACACCTGAAAAAATGGTGGCTTATGCGAAAGCAGCTCGCGATGAAGGAATTGAAGTCATCATTGCAGCAGCTGGTGGTGCCGCTCATTTACCAGGAATGATCGCATCTTTAACGACCTTACCAGTTATTGGTGTACCCATTCAGAGTAAAGCATTAAATGGTTTAGATAGTTTACTATCCATTGTGCAAATGCCAGCTGGGGTACCCGTCATGACAACGGCGATTGGTGTAGCTGGGGCAAAAAATGCGGTTTTATCAGCTATTCGTATCTTGAGTGTCTCTGATCAAGATTTAGCCAAAAAACTAAAAGATTATCAATTAGAATTAATTGAACAAGTAGAAGCAATGGAGCTTGTATGAGCCAAACGCTTAATTATATAAAGATAGGAATCATCGGTGGTGGCCAATTAGGTCAGATGATGGCAAGTTCAGCAATTGAGATGGGATTTAAAGTATTTGTCTTAGATCCTGATTCTTCGTGTCCAGCATCTGCACTCGCAAGTCAGTTTATTTGTGCACCCTATAACGATGTTGCTGCTCTTAATAAGTTAAATGAGAGCTGTGATGTGATTACCTACGAATTTGAAAATGTACCTATTTCAACCCTAATGGAAAACATTAGTCTATCTAAGTGTCCTCAAGGATTTAAAGCCCTTGAAATATCACAAGATAGATTACTTGAAAAAAACTTTGCGAAAACGCTTAATATTCCAACGGTTGATTTTTTAGTTATTGATACACAAGAAGAATATTTAGCGATAGAAAATAAAGAAAACTATATCTTAAAAACGAGAAGATTGGGTTATGACGGTAAAGGTCAAGTCGATCTTAAAAGTAATGATGATGTAAAAATTAGTCATGAAAGTGGCTATATTGCTGAAAGAAAATGTCTATTTGATCACGAAATTTCCATTGCGGTGACCCGTTTCAAAGATGGAAGCAGTGTTTTCCCAGTCAGTTTAAACACCCACAAAAAAGGCATCCTTGCCTATAGTATTAATCCTGCACCTTTAACTGAAAAAGTTATTAAAGAAGCACAAGATTATACGATAAAGCTTGTTGAAGCACTCGATTATTATGGTGTTTTTGTGGTTGAGTATTTTGTTGAAAAAGACAAAATTCTCTTTAATGAGTTTGCCCCTAGACCACACAATTCATATCATGCTTCTATTGAAGGTTGTGAGTTCTCACAATATGATACGCATATTCGCGCAATAACTTCACAGAAGAAAGTTGATCCTCATCTATTGAGTCCAACACTTATGGTCAATGTTTTAGGGGATAACTATGATAAAGCATTATCCTTTGCGAAAGATTCTGCATATCCTATGCATCTCCATAACTACGGAAAAAAAGAATTAAGACTTGGACGGAAAATGGGTCACATTACGATTTGTTGTGATGATCCACAAGATTGTATTGAAAAATGGGAGACTGAATTATGCTAGTGTTTGTTGAAAAGAAACAAGGCTTTAATCAAGAAGCTTTAAGTTTAGAAAAACAATGTAAAGAACTACTTGGAATCGATGTGAAATGTCGACTCTTAAATGGATATGATGTTCATCATGTAGATGAAACTGAAATGCAAAGTGCCAAGGCAAGTATTTTTTCTGAACCACAAGTCGATCATCTATATGACGAATGTCCTGAATCAAAAGGAACCATCCTACAAAAAGAACCTCTACCTGGTCAATATGATCAAAGAGCGGATAGTGCAAATCAATGTATGCGACTTCTCAAAACGGATAGTGAAGCGCTTGTAACAAGTTTTCAAGTTGTTTTATTTGATCGCGAATTAAGTAAAGATGAAAAAGAAAAGTTCCTACACTTCTGGATTAATCCGGTTGAATCAAGAGAAAAAATTGATGATCAAGAAGATGAAGAACTAACGGTTTTAAGAGGTGAATTAGATAAGTTCTTAAATTGGACAGAAAAAGAATGTAAAGCATTTATAAAAGAAGAAGGGGCAGCGATGAACATTGAAGACTTCATGTTCATGCAAAGCTATTTCAAAGAAAATTTAAAACGTAATATTCGTTATACAGAATTCAAAGTCTTAGATACCTATTGGTCAGATCATTGTCGTCATACAACCTTTGAAACTGAACTTGAGACTATTCAAGTAGATGAAGGTCCATTAAAAACAGCTGTTGATAAACAACTCGCATCATTTAAACAAATGCGAGCTGAATTAAATCGTCAAAATAAACCAATCACATTAATGGAAATGGCAACTATCAATGCCCGCTATATTAAAGACCCTCGAGTTGAAGATACCGATGAAATCAATGCATGTTCAATCGAGCTTGATGTTGATTTTGATGGTCAAAAAGAGAAGACTCTTCTGATGTTTAAAAATGAAACACACAATCATCCAACTGAAATTGAACCTTTTGGTGGTGCAAGTACCTGTATTGGGGGAGCTATCAGAGATCCACTGAGTGGGCGTAGTTTTGTTTATCAAGCTATGCGTTTATCAGCGTGTGGTGATGTCACGCAAAGTATTGAAGAAACATTAGAAAATAAACTTCCACAAAGAATCATTGCCCAAAAAGCAACCCAAGGTTATTCCTCTTATGGTAATCAAATAGGTCTTGCGACAACTTATGTTAAAGAACTTTATCATGATTCCTATGCAGCTAAACACTTTGAGTGTGGGGCTGTGGTTGGATCTGTTATAAAAGATCAAGTTACCCGACTACAACCTGAGGCTGGAGATGTCATACTTCTTATTGGTGGACGTACTGGTCGTGATGGGATTGGTGGAGCAACCGGTTCATCCAAATCTCATACAAATAAATCACTTCATCAATCTGGCTCAGAAGTTCAAAAAGGGAATGCGCCAGAAGAGCGTAAACTTCAACGATACTTTGGACATCCTGAAGTTTCTAAAAAGATTAAGAAATCAAATGACTTTGGGGCTGGTGGTGTTTCAGTAGCGATTGGTGAACTCGCTGATTGCGTTATTGAACTTGATCGTGTTCCAACGAAATACAAAGGTTTAAATGCATTAGAACTCGCTATTTCAGAATCACAAGAGCGAATGGCAATTGTTGTCGATGCGGCTGATGTTGAATTTATGTTGGAAGAAGCACGTAAAGAAAATGTTGAAGCAAGTATTGTTGCGAGTGTTAAAAATGATGGGAAACTAATCATGCGCTATAAAGGCGATGTGGTTGTTGATTTACCACGTGATCTCATTGATAGTGCTGGTGTTCGACAAAAAGTTAAAGTTGAATGTGATACCAATTATCATTCAACCATTGAAAGTAATGATTTTAGTAAAAAAGCTTTCTTAGATAAATGTGCTGATATTAATGTTGGTTCACAAAGAGGTTTAATTGATCAATTTGATGCATCAATTGGTGCTTCGACCCTTCATTTCCCATTTGGTGGAGCACAATTATCAACACCTTCAAATACATCATTACAAAAAATTTATCACCCAAGTAAAGAGAGTGAAAGTGCAAGTGTTCTAAGCTATGGTTTCATTCCAAAGTTAAGCGAAATAAATCCTTATATTTCTGCGCAAGCAGCTGTCTTAGAAAGTATTGCGAAAGTTATTTCAATTGGTGGATCAAGTGAAGATATCTTCTTCTCTTTCCAAGAATACTTCCCTAGATTAAATAAAGATGCGAAAAAATGGGGACAAGTTGTTTTAGCACTGATGGGAGCTCATTCAGTTCAAGATGGATTTAAACGACCAGCCATTGGTGGCAAAGACAGTATGTCAGGGACTTTCAATGATATTGATGTAGTGGAAACCCTTGTTTCCTTTGCCTTCAGTTATTTACCTATTAATCAAGTTATAGATAATGTTGCGAAAAATATTGGATCAAAGTTATATCTTGTCGAAGCAATAAAAGCTGAAGATGGTTCATATGATATTGAGAAAACTAAAGATGTTTATTCAACTGTCCAAGAACTCATTCAAGGAAAACATATTCAAAGTGCTCACTTAGCAACTAAAGGTTTAGCAGTCGCAATGGCTGAAATGTGTTTCGGTAATGGACTAGGTGCCAATATCAAAACAAGTTTAGATGTGATGATTGATCGTCCTGCAAGTTTTATCCTTGAATCAAAAGAAGTATTGATCATGGATGGTTTAGTAGAAATTGGGACTTTAAGTGATAAAGACCTCAATATCAATGGTGAATTGATTGAACTTGAAGAAATCTTTAATGCTTATGATCAAGCACTTGATTTCCTCTATCCACGCTATCATCAAGCGGATACTAAAGTGGTTGAAACTATTACTAGTGAGAAATCATATCGCAAATATGAAGGTCCAGTTGTTGAACAAGTAAATGTGGTTATTCCAGTATTCCCAGGAACCAACTGTGAATATGATACACAAAAAGCATTTGTTAAAGCAGGTGCCCATGTTAAACAAGTTTTGATTAATAATTTAGATGCGAAAGGTTTAGAGGAATCTCTAGAAATGCTCGCTAAAACAATTGATTCATCACAAATCTTAGCTTTAGCGGGTGGCTTCTCCAGTGGAGATGAACCTGATGGTAGTGCTAAATTTATTATCAATGTCCTTAAGAACAAACGCATCAAAGAATCAATTGAAAACTTAAGACAAAGAGATGGGTTGATGATTGGTATCTGTAATGGATTCCAAGCTTTAGTTAAATCAGGCTATTTACCATATGGTGAAAATGTTGAAATGACTGATCATGATGCGACGTTAGCACACAATAAAATTCATCGTCATATCTCAACGATTGTTAAGATAAGACAAAGTACAAATGCATCTCCTTGGTTACAAAATGAAACAAATGGTCTAAGCCATTTAGTTCCTGTATCACATGGTGAAGGACGATTGATTTTATCGAAAGAAGCATATGATCGTTTAAAAGAAAAAGGTCAAATTGCTTATCAATATGTGGATGATAAAAATGAGGCCACAATGGATCCAAAACATAACGTTAATGGATCAGATTATGCGATTGAAGCTTTAATTTCAGAAGATGGACGTATCCTTGGAAAGATGGGACATACAGAGCGTTTAGCAAAGCATTGTTTCATTAATTCAATTGATGCACAAATGAATACACTATTTGAAAATGGTGTTCGCTACTTTAAGGAGGACTAAGGTCATGGAAAAAGGCAAACAAATATACGAAGGAAAAGCTAAGGTTTTATTTGAAACTGAAGATCCAAATCAAATTATTATCCACTTTAAAGATGATGCGACAGCTTTTAATGGTGTTAAAAAATCATCCATTCAAAATAAAGGCATTTTAAATACAGCGATTACAACCTATATTTATAACTATCTTAAAAAACAGTGGATTCCAACACACTTCATCAAAAATTTAAGTGATACTGATCAACTATGCGAAAAAGTAGAAATTATTCCGCTAGAAGTCATTGTTCGGAATGTTGTTGCGGGTTCATTATCTAAACGTCTTCAAATTGAAGAAGGAACTAAAATTGATCGTCCTATCTTTGAACTTTGTTATAAGAATGATGAGTTAGGTGATCCAATGATTAATGATGATCACGCGCTCGCAATGAAATTATGTACAGTTGAAGAGTTAGAAACCATTCGTGATCTAACCATGAAAATTAATAAAGCGCTACAGGAATTATTCGATAAAATGAATATCGTTTTAGTTGATTTCAAAATTGAATTTGGTCGTACTCCTAATGGCAACGTAATTCTTGCAGATGAAATCTCACCGGATACTTGCCGTTTATGGGATAAAGATACGATGCAAAAATTAGATAAAGATCGTTTCAGAAGAGACTTAGGTAAAGTTGAAGATGCTTACCAAGAAATTCTTAAACGTCTAAAAGAGGTATGTGATGTCTAAACATGAGTCTATTTTTGATTTAGATAAAATGCATGAAGAATGTGGTGTCTTTGGTGTCTATAACGTCAAAGATGCTTCAAATTTAAGCTACTACGGCCTCCATGCTTTACAACATCGAGGACAAGAAGGAGCTGGGATAGTTGTTTCAGATGGTTCTCGACTTGTCAGTCATAAAGGTGAAGGCGCTGTTCGAGCTGTTTTTAGTGAAGATATTTTAAAATCATTAGCTGGAAAGAATTCAATTGGTCATACCCGTTATTCCACTCAAGGGGGTGGTGGTTATGTCAATGTACAACCATTCCACTTTAAACATGGTACAGGTGACTTTGCCCTATGCCATAATGGAAATATTGTTAATTCTGAAGGGGTTAAACGTAATCTAGAAAATAAAGGTTCTATTTTTCAAAGTACCTCTGATACTGAAATTTTAGCGCATTTAATTATGTTAAATGCAAAAGGTCATCGGATTGATGCGATTAAAGAAGCACTGCTCTATTTAGAAGGTGCTTTTGCCTTTTTAATTCTCACCAAAGATAAATTATATGCTGTTCGAGATCATCATGGTCTAAGACCGCTCTCAATTGGAACTTTAGATGATGGTTATGTGGTTGCTTCAGAAACCTGTGCTTTTGATGCGATTGGTGCCCAATACTTAAGAGATGTTCAACCTGGAGAGATCGTTACCTTTAGTGATAAAGGAATCGAATCTATGTTTTATTCAGAAGACTTAAGACATCATATGTGTGCGATGGAATATATTTATTTCTCTCGTCCAGACAGTGATATTGTTGGTTTAAATGTGCATCGTTTTAGAAAAGAAAGTGGTCGTATTTTAGCACAAGAATCACATGTTGATGCTGATATGGTCATTGGTGTTCCTGATTCATCACTTTCTGCTGCGAGTGGTTATGCTGAAGAAACTGGGATCCCTTATGAAATGGGATTAATCAAAAATAAATATTCAGGACGTACTTTCATTGAGCCTTCTCAAAAACTGCGTGAAAAAGGGGTCAAGATGAAATTGTCTCCCGTACGATCAGTTGTTCAAGGGAAACGAATTATTCTGATTGATGATTCAATTGTCCGTGGAACAACATCTATTCAATTAGTGACGATGCTTAAAGATATGGGCGCAACTGAAGTCCATATGCGTATTGCATCACCACCAATTGTGGCACCATGTTTCTATGGTGTTGATACTTCAACTTATGATGAACTCATTTCAGCCAAACATAATGTTGAAGAACTTCGAAAAATTCTGGGTGCAGATACCTTAGCATTCTTGTCTAAAGAGGGTGTCATGAAAGCGACAGAAAATAGAGGTTTATGTATGGCTTGTTTTACAAAAGACTATCCAACACATCTCTATCAAAAAATTAAAAATGCGAATAAAGATGGAAAATTCTAAGGAGCAAATATGAGTAAACATTATGATGCGAGTGGTGTGCATTTAGAAGCTGGTTATGAATCAGTCAGACGCATACAAAAACATGTACAAAGAACATTTAATAAAGGTGTAATGAGTAATATTGGTTCTTTTGGTGGCCTCTTTGATTTAGCAAAGTATCAAATTAAAGATCCTGTTTTAGTCAGTGGCACAGATGGTGTTGGGACAAAACTCAAAATTGCTTATATGTTAGATAAACACGATACGATTGGGATTGATGCGGTTGCGATGTGTGTCAATGACATCTTAGCGCAAGGAGCACGTCCATTATTCTTTTTGGATTATTTAGCGGTTGATGAAAATCATCCGGAAAAAATCGAACAAATCGTTAAAGGCGTCGCCGATGGTTGTGAATTATCTGGCTGTGCGCTGATTGGTGGTGAAACGGCCGAAATGCCAGATGTATATTCAGAAGGTGAATATGACATCGCTGGTTTTGCGGTAGGTGTCGCTGAGCGTAATCAATTGATTTCACCCTTAAACGTCAAAGAGAATGATGTGATCATTGGACTAGCTAGTTCAGGCTTACATTCCAATGGTTTTTCCTTGGTTCGTAAAATTTTATTCAAAGATAATCAAATTGATTTGAATACACAAGTTGGTGATAAGAAATTAGCGGATTGGTTACTTACCCCAACCAATATTTATGTTAAAGAAGTCGCTGATTTATTTGATCAAGTATCTGTTCATGGTTGTGCCCATATTACCGGTGGCGGTTTCTATGAAAACATGCCAAGATGTCTTCAAGATGATCAAGGATTAAGTATTCAAAAAGGGACATGGGAGATTCCTGAAATCTTTAACTACCTACAAAACTTAGCGCATATTGAAGAAGATGAAATGTATCATGTTTTCAATATGGGAATTGGTTTTATTGTTGTCGTTGATGAAAGTGATGTTGAGAAAACATTAAAACACTTTGAAAATGGATCACATCATGCATCCGTTATTGGAAAAGTCACTTCAAATCCAGGAATTGTATGGCCATCAAAATAGCCATCTTTGCCTCAGGTAGTGGATCAAACTTTGAAGCTTTAATTCATGCGATAAATCGCGGTGAACTTAAAGCGGAATGCATGGGTTTAATTGTTGATAAAAAGAATGCTTTCGCCCTTGAAAGAGCGAAACGATTAGGGATCCAAGCAATCTATATAAATCCAAAAGATTTTGAAAAAAAAGAAGGTTTTGAATCAGAAATCTTAAGGATTTTAAATGAGTGGAAAGTTGAATACATTGTCTTAGCGGGTTATATGCGATTAATTGGGTCAACTTTACTCACAAAGTATCCAAAACGTATTATTAATATTCATCCTTCACTCTTACCTAAATACAAAGGTAAAGATGCGTTAGGACAAGCCTTAATTCAAAAGGAAACAAGGGTGGGCATCAGTGTTCACTATGTTGATGAAGGGATGGATACGGGGGAAATTATTGAACAATTTGCCTTCGATATTGATCTCAATAAAGATCGTCATGATATAGAAGAAACTTTACATGCACATGAACATGTGTTTTATACAAGCGTATTAAATAAACTATGGAGGAGCAAACAATGAAAAAACGCGCATTAATTTCACTTAGTGATAAGTCAGGTTTAGAACCCCTATTAAAGGCATTTAAAGAAGCTGATGTTGAACTTATCTCAACAGGCGGGACTAAAAAAGCCATTGAAAAAGCAGGTTATCCGGTTTTAGGTATTGAAGAAGTAACGAATTTCCCTGAAATGTTAGATGGTCGTGTAAAAACACTGCATCCAAAAGTACATGGTGGACTTCTATTTAGACGTGATTTAGAAAGTCATGTTCAACAAGTTGAAGAACATAATATTCAATCAATTGATTATGTTGTGGTTAATCTATATCCATTCTTTGAGACGATTTCAAAACCAGATGTGACCTTTGAAGAAGCCATCGAAAATATTGATATTGGTGGACCATCAATGCTAAGATCAGCGGCTAAAAATCATGATGCGGTAACGGTTGTTTGCGATCCAAGTGATTATGCAGAACTGATTGAAGAACTTAGTTCCAATAAAGAAACATCGATTGGTTTTAGAAAACGTTGTGCTGCTAAAGTTTTCAGACAAACAGCAGCTTATGATTCAATGATTGCTGATTATCTTACTAAACAAAATGGCGATAAATATCCTGAAACATTTACCGAAGGATTTAAACTTAAACAAATTTTACGATATGGTGAAAACCCTCATCAACAAGCAGCTTTCTATGAATCTCCATTTGCTGAAAAATACAGCGTAGCACATAGTACACAAATTCAAGGGAAAGAACTTTCCTACAATAATATTCAAGATGCTAATTCAGCTCTACAACTTTTATCAAGTTTTGAAAAACCAGCTTGTGTGGGATTAAAACACATGAATCCATGTGGTGTGGCTGAATCATCTGATTTATATGATGCTTGGAAAAAAGCATATGAAGGTGATCCAGTATCAATCTTTGGAGGAATTGTCGCGTTTAATCGTGAAGTTAGTGCCGAAATTGCGACTTCTCTAACAGAACTTTTCTTAGAAGTTATCTTAGCACCAAGCTATAGCACTGAAGCTAAAGAAATTTTTGCGAAAAAGAAAAATCTTCGTGTTCTAGAATTCAGTACTGAAGGTAGAGCAGTTCCACATTTATCTGTGCGAGTTAATGGTGGTTTGCTTCTTCAAGATTTTGATGCGAATATTACTGATCCAAAAGCCTATTCTTGTGTAACTAAAGTTCAAGCAAAACCAGAGTGGTTAGTCGATTGTGTCTTTGGTGAGAAAGTCGTTAAACAAGTTAAATCAAATGCGATCGTAGTGGTTAAAGGTTCTCAAAGTTTTGGGATTGGCGCGGGTCAAATGAATCGTGTTGGTGCCGCAAAACTAGCACTAGATCAAGCCGGTGAAAATGCGAAAGGAGCTGTTTTAGCTTCTGATGCTTTCTTCCCAATGGATGATACCGTACGACTAGCCGCTGAATATGGGATTGCATGTATTATTCAACCGGGTGGTTCAATTAAAGATCAAGCATCAATCGATGCGTGTGATGAATTAGGTATTTGTATGGTCTTTACTGGTGAAAGGCACTTCAAACACTAATGGAGCGCGTTCTAGTCATCGGAAGTGGTGGTCGTGAACATGCGCTGGTCGATGCTTTTCTAAAATCATCCACTGTTGAGGAAGTATTCTGTTGTCCTGGTAATGCGGGTATTGCAGAAGTGGTTCAATGTTTTGAGATAGACCCACTTAATTTTGATGAATTAAAAACGATTATAAAAGATTATAAGATAAGCCTTGTTTTTGTGGGTCCAGAGATGCCTTTATCAAAGGGAATCGTCGATGCATTAGAAAAAGATGTCGTAATTTTTGGTCCAAATCAAAAAGCGGCACAAGTTGAAGCCTCAAAAGCATTTGCGAAAGATCTTATGCATCGCTACAACATTCCAACTGCAAGTTATCATGTGGTTCATAATCAAAAAGAAGCCCTTGATGTTCTTCGAAATAATCCAGCACCCATTGTCATTAAAGCTGATGGCTTGATGGCAGGTAAAGGGGTGGTTGTTGCTCAAAATGATGATGAGGCAAAAGCTGCAATCTTAGATTTATTTCCAAATGAAGAAACGATCGGTCAATGTGTGATTGAAGAGTGTTTGATTGGTGAAGAATTTTCACTGATGAATTTTGTTCATGAAGATAAAGTCATTTCCTTACCAGTCGCAAAAGATCATAAACGTGCATACGATAATGATGAAGGACCAAATACAGGTGGGATGGGCGCATTCTGTCCTGATCCAAATGTCACTGAAGAAGACATTCAAATGACTTTAGATACGATTGTTAAACCAATGGCTGAAGCTATGCTTAAAGAGGGTGTACCATTTACTGGTGTTCTCTATGCTGGTTTAATGAAAACAGCTAATGGAATCTTTACAATTGAGTTTAATGCTCGCTTTGGTGATCCTGAAACAGAAGTTATTTTACCTCGAGTTAAAACAAATTTAGATCAACTCGTTCATGCGACACTCAATAAAGAAGACATTAAAGTAGAAATCGATGATAAAGCTGTTTGTGCTGTTGTCTTAGCGTCTAAGGGTTATCCTGGTAAGACAGAAACAAAAGCTGAAATCAAAGGTTTAGAGGGCTTAAATGTCTACCATATGGGAACTAGCTTAATTGATGGGAAATTATGCAATACAGGTGGTCGTGTACTTTCTGTCTTAGGTTTTGGGGATAGCGCAAAAGAAGCACGTGAAGATGCTTATAAAGCAGTCAAAAAAATTAAAGCTGATCAACTCTTTTATCGAAACGATATTGGTAAAAGTATTAAATAAGCAAAAAGCATGAAATGAATTTCATGCTTTTTTAATAGACTTCAAGTTGTGCCATCATTCCAGCTTCTTCATGTTCAAGAATGTGACAGTGATACATAAAGATACCTTTATGCTTAAACTGAACAAGTATTCTAACAACTTCACCATTACGAACATAAACAGTATCTTTTAATCCAGCTTCATTCGCATCTGGTGCATTTCCATTACGTGAGAGTATTCTAAATTGGGTTGAATGAATATGGAATGGATGACCTGGTGTACTCATCATGCCTGAATTAACAGAGATTTCCCAGATTTGGTATTCATTTTGAGGGATTTGATCATCTAGACGAAGGGGATCAAATTGTTCACCATCAATGGCGACAAACATTCCCGTCGCATCAAGTTCAACTGTTTTTACTCTGGTGACTAAGGATAAATCGATTTCTTTAAAATCGGCTAAATGATTTGAGATTACTGTTGTATCATTAACATCTTTTTGGATATTGAAATCCATGAGTAGTTTATCTTCAGTGAGTAATTGTAAAGTATCACCTTCATTGTATTTAGAAAAATCAATGATGATTTCAGCTCTTTCTCCAGGGGCTAAAAATAGATTATCCATTTCAACAGGGGATGCAAGCAAACCACCATCTGAAGCAATTTGAATAAAACTACTATTATCAGATAAATGTAAATTAAAGTTACGGGCATTTGCCCCATTAACAAGTCTAAAACGAGCTTTCATTTGGTCAATATCTAAATAGGGATAAATCACACCATTAACAATCAAACGATTACCAATAGCGCCATCCATTGAATTAATATAAATAAATTGTCCATTTTGATCAAAAGCTCGATCTTGTAGAATTAATGGAATATCATTCACACCATAATCATCTGGTAAATTTAAAGATTTTGAATTTTCATCTTCAACAATGAATAAACCTGCTAAGCCTTGATAGACCTGAGTTGCGGTTGTGCCCATTACATGCGGATGAAACCAAAGCGTCGAAGCCACTTGATCAACCACAAAACTAGGTTGCCACGTTGTCTTAGCAGGAATGACTTGGTACGGTCCTCCATCTGCTGGTCCATCAACTTCCAAACCATGCCAGTGAACGGATGTTGAATCACTTAATTGATTGTTTACAGTAATGTTTACTTGATCATAGCGATCAACTTTTATGACTGGACCTAGATAATTACCATTGTATCCAAGCGTCGATGTCATTAAATCATCAATAAAATTTACTTCACCACTTTGAACATTTAATTCAAACTCACTTATCCCATCAGCTGGATTTAAATCTTCTAAAAGAGCAGGAATAGGTAAAGCTTTTTGTTCATCTGGATTAATATCACTAGGTAATAAAGTATTATTTTTAAAATATAAATGTGGGAAAAAGACAAAGCTTAAACCAATAATTGATATAAAGGTCACTAAAGCGATAAATGAAATTTTTTTAAGCATAGTCTCACCAGCTTTCTTTTATAGATCTATATTGAATTTTCGAATAGAGGCATAATAGCCAAGGGCTTTGATGGTTCTTATAATTTCAGCTGGATTTGTTTTTTCTTCATTAAAACTAACTTCTGCTGTTTTTTCGGAATAATCAAAGTCGATTTTTAAAACACCTTTCGCTTTTAAATCAGATTCAATTCTATTTAGACAAGATACACAAGTGTATCCATCGATGTTTAATTTAGTTCTCATACAGGCCTCCAATATACCCATAAGGGGTATATGTATACAATAGACCCATGGTGTTTAAATTTCAAGTGAAGTGATAAAAAAACATCCCTTAGTGGGATGTTTAGTCTTCTTCGCTATATTCTTCAGTTTCTACTGCTGTTTCTTCAACGACAGGCACTTCAACATTCAACATCGTGAAATTACCATCTATTTTTGCACCAGAGTCGATTGAGACAAGAGCACAAGATACATTTCCTTTAATAACTGCATTTTCTTTTAAGGAAACTGAATTACGGGCAGATACATTTCCAACAACTTTACCAGCAATTTTAATATTATAGGCACTGATATCACCTAAAATGGTAGTGTTTAAATCAATCGTTACAGATTCATCACAACTAATATTTCCTTTAACCTCACCACTTATCATGGCAGAGGAAGCTTTGATGTCACCTTCAACGGCAGATGATACAGAAGTTTCTACATTATCATTGCTTGTAATGTTTCCTTTTACTTTACCTTCTAAAACGATTAGATTTTCAGAGACAATGTCTCCTGTGATATGCATTGTTTCAGTTATGATGGATACATTATCACGGTTTGTTTGATCATTATAATTTGTCATTTTTTAGAACTCCTTATTGAAATTAGTTTATCATTTTTTTAATTAATTTCGTTTGAAAATTAATAAAATTATGTGAATTTAGATAAAATTGATTACTTAAATACTTACATATCTTGAAAAGACTGTCATAAGCAATGTTAAAATATAAACATGAAAATAAAATGTTGTAACTGTGGATCAGAAAATTGTATGCCTGTTGAATATGGAACTGTAGATAAAACAATGATTAAACGCATTGAAAAAGGTGAAATTCTACATGGTGGATGTGCTGTAAGTGGATTGATGCAGAAGTATTATTGCCTTGATTGTGATAGTCGATTTGATGATTTATGTACTGATTTGTTTATGAATCACATTAGACGAATTGAATACAAACATAATAACGAGGTCATTGAAATTGCTTTTTCGAAAGAAAAACTTTATCTGAAAACAAAAGAGTTTGATAAAGAAATCGATTATAGCGATGACATTAAAGATCAATTAAGAAAGACACAAGTTGAATACTATCAATCTGTCTCACCAAGTAGCTATCAAATAAGAATTGAATGCTTTGGGTATATTCAAGATATCGTTGAAAAAGAAGGGAATATGATTGAACCTGTTAAGGCTGTATTATTTCAAAATTGGATAGAGGACTTACTAAAAAAATAACGATGGGATGACCATCGTTTTTACTTAATTAGATAAACATTATCTTCACCATCATCTTCATTGAGGTGAACAATAATTTTTTCATCTTGCGCAGTTGGAATGTTTTTACCCACATAATCTGGACGAATCGGTAATTCTCGATGTCCTCGATCAATTAGACAGGCTAGTTTAATTTTTTGAGGGCGAGAAATGTGCATAAGCGTATCTAGTGCAGCACGTATCGTACGACCAGTGTATAGAACATCATCAACAAGAATCACTGTCTTATTTTTGATGTCAAAATCAAGATGTGGAATCTCAGCATTTTTATTTACTTTATCATCGTCACGGAAATAAGAAATATCAATTTCTCCAACATTTAATCTGACATTTTCTAATTCTTGAATACGAGCAACAATTCTTTTAGCTAAGCTAATGCCCCGTGTTTTGATACCAACAATACATACATTTTCCAATTCTTTATTTTGTTCGATGATTTCAAAACTAATACGAGTAAGTGAGCGACGTAAATGATCGGCGTCTAGGATAATCTTTTTATTTTCTGGTAGGGATTTCATACCTTACAACTTTAACATAAAAAAGCCATGTTTCAAACATGGCTTATTTAAATACGAAAGCTAAGACTAAGAAGATGGCTGCAAAGGTTAATAGAAGCATTTTATAACCTTTTTTGCCTAACTTTTGAATAAACCAACGTGTTTTTGGATTGCCTTCATAGAAGATGGGGATTTCCACAAAATACGCTACGATATACAATGCGGCAAATAGAAAGAATATTAAGCCTAGATAGTCCATACTGTCCTCCTTTATAAGTATTTTTTCTTAAACACGCCATAGAGCAGTGTTGTCAGTAAGATGTTATAGGCAAAGCCAATGATCAGATAAAGACTGGTATTTAAATACATTTCGACAAGACCTAAATCAATTGCTGGTTGTACAAGTTGATATTGAAAGGCTTTAAAGACCCAGAAGGCTGGCGCAAATGAGAAAATCCATTGTTTCCAATCTAGAAAGAAGAAGGAAACGATTGGGAATATCATCAAGAAACCTGAACCTTTCATCGCCATAAAGCCTTCTACTTTATTTGAAGCAAGTGCATTGATGATAAAGGCGTGGATAGGAATTTGAAGAGATGCTAAAGCTGTAAAGAGAATATATAGTCCAAGATCAATTTTCATATCAATCATGTAGTAAATGATAAAGTTTGAAAAGAAACCAAGTACGGTGACGAAGGCTACCTTAAACCAAACATAGAAACGAATATTAAGGGGAGAAATATTAATGGAAGTAAAGACATGATCATCACGATCATCCATGATAGAAAATCCACCCATCGCACCAAAGACAACGCCAGAAATAATCGATAGTGATATCACAATAACTTGAACAGTTTGTTCAGCATAATCATTGTTATTTAAGAATGCATTTCCAATGAAACCAACTAAGAAAGGATAGATGAGAAACATCAAGGTCATGCGATCACGAATCACGTTTTTGAATTCGAATTTAATTAATCGAGCAATCATACATTAAACCCCCAAATCCTTTGTCGCAAAGTCTTTGAAATAAGGTAAGACTAAGAAGCGATACATGACAAAACTTAATCCAATGACATATGCACAATCAATTAAGTAATCAACGATATTAACCGAATCAGCAATCGATGCATTCATTAATCGCATTGTCACATCTGTTGGTGTCCAATAGAGATAGTCAGCCCAAGTAGCATCTAAGAGACCGACTTGAACCATCATCGTTGGAAAGACTAAGACAATCATCATTAACATGTAATTTAAAAGTAAAGCGGTAAAATCTTTTGAAATATAAGAGAGTATAATACCGATAAATACATAATAGGCAGTGACGAGTAGCACAGCAATCGCTAACCAATGAAAACCAAAGATAAAATCTTTTAAGAAATACATCGAAGCACCAATGATTCCAAACATAATGAATAAGTTAAGAACATTCGCTAATATCTTAGCCAGAATATATTCTGATTCTTGCATGGGTGAAATAAGCATACTTGAGATTGTATGTTCTTTCTTTTCAAAGAACATTTCAGCACCAATCAGTAAAGCTGTCATTGCTGAAGCTTCCATTAAGAAGACAAATGGAAGGAAGGATAAAAATTCATCTTTATCTAAAAAGTATCCAACCACTACCCAAATTAAGGCAACCACAAAAGAAGCAGTAAATAAGTTGTATTTAATCAGTCGATTAAATTCACCACCGACTAAGTGTTTAAGCCTCGTCATGTAACTTAACTCCTGTTACTTGGATAAAGATTTCCTCTAATGTGGTTTCACCGGAGTGAATGGTTTCGACGTCATGTGATTTTAAGAAATCAGCAAATTCTTTTTTCTTAATATCATCCATTTCAAAGACTTTATTTTCAGTTTTGTCATTTTCCTTAAATTCGACTTTTACGGTTCTTTGCCCATATTTGATTTTTAGATTTCGTGGGCTATCAACTTCGATGATTTTGCCATCAACAATGAAGGCAACGCGATCACATAACTCATCAACATCTGCCATGATATGTGAAGTTAAGAAGACAGTTCCTCCATCCTTCGCAAAATCACGAATGATATCTTTTACGATACGTGCATTTTTTGGATCTAAACCATTGGTGGGTTCATCTAAGAAAAGCATTTTTGGTTTATTAAGTAGGGCACGAACTAAATTCAAACGTATTTTCATCCCTTTAGAATAATCACCTGCAAGTTTATTTCGATCTTCCCATAAACCAACACGTTCCATTAATGGTTGAATATCAGCATGGTTTTTATATAGTTTTTGAAAGAACTCTAGGTTTTCCATCGCTGTTAGTTTAGAAAATGAAATTGGCATTTCAAAACACACACCAATATCTTCATAGAAAGCATCATTAAATTCTTTTAAATTTTTACCATCAAACTCAATGTTCCCGTTTTGATATTTCAAAAGTTTGACAAGCAATTTTTGTGTGGTCGTTTTACCAGCACCACTAGGGCCAAGAAAACCAAAGATTTCACCTTTCGCGATTTCAAAATCAATCCCGCGAATGGTATCATCTGCATTTTTAGGATATTTATAGAATAATTCGGTAACTTTAAACATTGTTTTCTCCTTTGGATACTAAGGTTCCATTTTTTATGAGTTCTAGAACTTCTGATGTTTTTTGAATCATGCCTTCATAATCTTCTTTTTGAAAGTAATCAAGTAAGAGACTACGATTGATAGCGACTAATATATCACTTAAGAGTTGTGGATCGACATTTGACTTTATAATCTCTCGAGCTTGGTCTTTCTTAATTAAATGAATGAAATATTCAAGAAGACTTGGATTATCTTGGCTAAGCTTTTGAATAAAATCACTTTTATCGTAATCCATTAAAAGACTGATTTTGTAAAAACGAGGTCGTTTCTGCATCCAAACTTTAATTTGATAAATCATATGCATATAATGATCAAATAAAGTCGCATCTTCATCTAACTGCACAACATCCTTGAAGACTTCCATTTTTTCTTCAACGATAACTTTCATCATTTCTAAATAACAAT
Organism: Erysipelotrichaceae bacterium; assembly: GCA_963663995.1. GTDB lineage: Bacteria > Bacillota_I > Bacilli_A > Erysipelotrichales > Erysipelotrichaceae > UBA2212. Next base: position 193,217 of record OY760660.1, read on the forward strand.
CTTCTTTATCTTCGAAATATTGATAAAAAGAACCACGCGATATCTGTGCTTGCTTGATGATGCGATTAATCGAAGCTTGAGAGAAGGAGTATTCACTGAATTCTTCAATGATAGCTTCCATAATCCGATTTCTTTTTTCATTATCTAATTGTTTGTAGGTATCTTTTGCCATATGACAACCTTGTCATATTCATTATAATCATGTTATTTTGAGATTTCAAGTTTACAATAAAACATATGGGAGACAAGTTATGATAAAAGTAGAAAGTCTTACAAAAACGTATGGAAATGGAAAAGGTATCTTTGATGTTTCATTTGAAGTTCATGATGGAGAGGTTTTTGGTTTTCTTGGTCCAAATGGAGCTGGAAAGACAACAACGATCCGTCAATTGTTAGGTTTTACTAATGCCGAAAAAGGAATATGTTCAATTAATGGTTTAGACACCAGAACTCAAGCACACATCATTAAAAAGAATTTAGGTTATTTACCTGGTGAAATTGCTTTCTTTGATGATATGACAGGGATTCAGTTTTTAAGCTTTCTGCAAGACTTATCTGGACACAAAGATAAACAGTTACGCAATGAACTAATCGCAACTTTTGAACTTGAAGCACATCGTAAAATAAGGAAAATGTCTAAAGGGATGAAACAAAAAGTCGCATTGATTGCAGCTTTTATGGATGATCCTCAAGTTGTTATTTTAGATGAACCAACTTCTGGTTTAGACCCTTTGATGCAAAAACGCTTTATTGAATTTATTATTCAACAAAAAGAAAAAGGGAAAACAATTCTTATGTCTTCTCACATGTTTGAAGAAGTTGAAAGAACTTGTGAGCGCGTTGCGATTATTAAAGAAGGTCGCATTGTCGCAACAGAAAATATTGCTGATTTAAAATTGAAAATGCAAAAGCAGTATCTTGTGTCTACTAAAAACAAAACATCACTTAATAAAATCCTCAAATCAAAATTAGATGTTAAACAAATCGCAGAAAATTTACTAGAAATAACTTTGCATAATAATTTAGATGAAATGATGGAAGTACTTTCAGCTTGTAAACTTGATGGTTTTGATTCGGTTTCGCAATCACTTGAACAAATCTTTATTTCTTATTATGGGGAAGGGGCAAACGTATGATCTTATCTCTACTTAAATACAATATCAAAACTAATCGAGCTTTATTTATTTCAATGGTCATCGTGATGTTGTTTTACTACTTAATTATTATGAGTATGTTTGATCCAGCCTCGGTTGATGCCTTAAACAATATGTTAGAACTGATGCCAAAAGAAATGATTGATGCATTAGGGTTCAATAACTTTGGATCAACTCTTTTAACTTTTATTGTTGGCTATATTTATGGTTTCCTTGTCTATTTATTCCCAATGGTTATCACGATTGTAGTAAATCATAAGTTAGTTGCTTCGCTTGTTGATAAAGGATCGATGGCATATATTCTTTCTAGTCCAAATTCACGATTGAAAGTTATTGTGACGCAATGTATTACCTCCCTTCTGAATGTGACGATTTTCTTTACACTAATCACTCTCTTAACTTCACTAGTGGCTGAACTCATGTTCCCAGGGCAAATGGATTACTGGATGTATTTTAAAATAAATGTCTATAACCTCATTCAATTTTATGCGATTAGTGCTATTGTTTTCTTCGGTTCGAGTTTTGCGAGTGATTCAAAAACGTCACTAACAATAGGAGTAGGTGTTCCGATTGCTTTCTTAGTCATTCAAATGTTAGGAAATGTTGGAGATAAGTTTAGTTGGATGAGTAATCTAACCATGTATACCTTATTTGATGCTGAAAAGATGATTGCAGGTGATTCATTTGTTTATCTTGGTATGGTTGGATTTACAGTGATTGCGTTTGCTTTATATTCAGCTGCGATTTATATCTTCAATAAAAAGAACCTCTATATCTAACAAAAATGTAAAAAAGGATACAAGCGCTCGTGATTGTATCCTTTTTATGAGATTAGAATTACTTTTCAATAAATATGGAACGTGTAGGGAAGGCAAAATTTAACGCTTTCTCATCGAATATACGTTTAATTTCCAAATTTATCCTTTGTTGAATATCCATAAAAATCTTATAATCTGAATCTAAAATAAAATAGACTGTCGTAAAGTTTAAACTTGAATCATTGAAGGCATTGAAATGACATCGATCAAATTCAACGCCATCAACATTCTTAATAATGTTTTCGATAATACTAGGAACTTCTTTAAGTTGTTCACTCGTTGTTGAATAGGTTAAACCAATGTTTAAGGTAACACGTCGACGATTAAGTGTTTTATAGTTATGGATTCTCTCGTTAGTGAGGACTTTATTTGGAATAATAACCATTTCACCTAAGAGGGATCTTAATCGAGTCGTTTTTAAGCCAATGTATTCAATCGTACCACTGACTTCGCCAACTACGATGTAATCACCAACATCAAAAGGTTGATCGAAGGCAATTGTTACATAGGCTAATAAATCTTGAAAAACAGCTTGCGCTCCGAAGGCAACAGCGATACCACCAATTCCAAGTGAGGCAGCTAAAGTAGTAATTTCAACGCCCATATTATCTAAGAAGATAAGTAATGCGATGGTCCAAACAATAAACTTAAATAAGCCATTTAAGAATCGTAAGGGTTTAACAACTTTTTCATCCCCTTTATTGATACCTCTTTTGATAAATAAAGATATCAAGGCAGTCGTAATTTGTGAGAAGAGTAGAATCCCCACTGCATAGACAATAATATTCAACCAATAGGCTAAAGGGTTATGAATTGTTAAAGACTGCAATGCGATTGTAAAAGAGAAATAGAAGATAAAAGGTTTCGTATACTTGCGCATACTCGTACTCATCCATTTTCCTAATACGCTATCACTTGCTATTTGAGATTTTGCGAGAAAATTTTCTAAACTTTTTTGAATAAAAATGCTTAAAAACATACCTAATAAAATAATCCCTAAGGCCATACAATATTGAAGTAAGGAATTAGAAAAGAATTCGATATTATTTAAATAATCAAAGATTGAAATTGAAACAGTGTTTTCTAAAAGCATAAAGGACTCCATGGCTTTACTTTATCATGAATTTTACTTTGTTTTAAAGGCTAATTATATTAAACGATATTTTGTCCACTTGTTTGAAAGATAACGATTTCCATAAAGAATGATACGAATAAACCAATCCATCAACATCGCAATCCAGATACCATAGACCTCTAGACCAAAGATAAAGGACAAGATGAATGTGAAACCAATACGGAAGACAATCATCGCAAAGACAGATACGTTCATGGTGAATTTTGAGTCACCAGCTGCTCGTAGAGCATTAGGCAAACCAAAAGGAATTGGCCAGACAAATAAAGCAAAGCCATTATGGATGTATATGAGATTTAAAGTAATTGAACTAATCTCTTCGGATAGGTTATATAGTTTTAAAATCAATGGTGCAGAAGCTGTCAAAATAATGATTAAAAAAGCATTAACGATCCACATCCATTTTAATAACTTTTTAATATAGAAACGTGCTTGTTCATATTCATTTGCACCAACACATTGATCAACTACGGTGACGATGATTAAGTTTGTCGCAAGACTAAATGAGATAGATATTGGAATGATAGAATTAGCGATACCATTCGCTGCAATTTGACTTGTCCCAAATCCTGCAATAACACTTGCTAAAATGAGTTTCCCAAAAGTTAGTGCACCATTTTCAACACTATTTGGGATAGCGATTTTAACAATCTTTTGAATAATCTCTTTGTGAAATTCAAACATATGTTTAATCTCAATATTAAAATGATTATTTGATTTTAAGGATAAATAAAGAACTAATAGGGAAGCAATTGATCGTCCTAAAATGGCTGAGATACCAAAACCAAAGACACCTGCATGAAAGACATAAATACTTAATGCATTTCCAAAAAAAGTAATGAAGTTCATGATGATTGAGCTAATCATCGGAATTTTAGTATTTCCTATAGATCTAAAAATTGCATTACCTGATTGATAAAGGGAATAGAATGGATATGAGAATGCTGATAAGAAGAAATAGAGAGAGGCTGTATTGATGACTTCTAATTCGGCTTGTCCAAAAAGTAGATTTATAAAAGGCTTGTTAAAGATAATAAGTATAATCGATATCGTTAAAGAAATAACGATATTAAAACTGTAAAGTTGAGCCGCACTGTGCTCTGCCAACTCTTTGTTTTTATTCCCAAGGTATTGTGATATAACCACAGAACCACCTGATGCTAAAGCGATGAAGATAAAGAAAAGAACGGTGTTGGTCATATCGACAAGTGAAACACCAGATAATATATTTGCACCAGCTTGGGCAATCATTAAATTAGATAAAAAGGTAACTAAGAGGAGTAAGAGCTGATCAACAAATAACGGAAATATCATTCTTCTTAAGTCTTTATTTGTAAACATCTTTAGAACTCCTTAAATAGACAATGAAATAATCATACACTTTTATTATGAAAAAATTTGCCAATTTCTTGACTTAGACTTAGGTCCAAGGTTTAAACTATAATTGAGGTAATAAATATGACCATAAAAGATGTTGCTGAAAAATATGATTTAAGCCAAGATACTTTAAGATATTATGAAAAAGTTGGATTAATCCCAAAAGTGAATCGTACGTCTGGTGGTGTACGTGATTATACAGATCAAGATTTAGCAAATGTTGAGTTTGTAAAATGCATGCGACAAGCCGGTTTAAGTATCGAAGTATTAGCACGATATATTTCTTTAAGTCAAAAGGGTGATAGTACCGTTTTAGAAAGACGTCAAATACTCATTGATGAAAGAGATCGTTTAAAAATGCGCATGGAAGAAATGCAAGAAACTTTAGATCGACTAAATTTTAAAATTACGAATTATGATCGCGTGCTTCGTGGAGAAGCTCGCTTAAAAAGAGAAGATATTTAAAAAGAACCTCAAGGGGTTCTTTCATTTTCTAAATCTTCGTTGGTCACACTGGATTGTTGATGTGCTGTTATTTGCTCATCATAGTGTTTAACAAATAATGCTGATTGTAAGACATCCATAACATAATGGGTTGAAATCGACGTTGATAAGTTGTGATAATCTAAGCGGCTCATTCGAGAAACAATTCGTATTGTTTCTGTGACTTGTTGATTAAGTGTTCGATTTGAATATCCACTAATTGCGATGCTTGGAATATTAAGTGCTTTTAAGCGACGGGCAACATCAATCATTAATGGATTTTCACCTGTTGCGGAAAGGATAATTGCAGCACTTGGAATATTGTGAGTTTTTAAATGGGATAAATGAGTCCATAAAGGTGAACTATAGGCAATCGCATTAATACCAATTTCTTGAAACTTATACTGATAAGTTAAAGCTAAAGAGAAATTTGCACCTGTACCATATATTCCAACATGTTGTGCTCGTTGAAGAATATTAACGCAACGGACAATTGTTGAACGATCTAAATTACTCTTAGTCATTTCAATGGTCTTAGCATAAATAGAAGGTAATCGATGAATGATTTCATCAATATTTGTTTCCTTACTAAAAGGTAAATCATTATTATTTTCTTGGAGTTGAAGCATTTGTGGGTATTCTGAGATATAGGTGTACTTAAAGTCAGAGAAACCACGGGTTCCAGCTTTTTTACATAAACGAACGATGGTTGATGTTGATGTAAAGCTAGCTAAAGCTAAATCTGATATTGACATACTTAAAAGATCACGAGGATGGTCAAGTAAATAATTGACTACCGCTTTTTCTTGATAAGTAATATTGTTTAGTTCTTTTATTCGATCTAGTAACATAGGTTCTCCATAATTTTAACAAGTTTACAAAACTTTTCAAAGAATTTTATTTTTTATGAATTATTATTGAAATATTTAATGATTAAACCAGAGTTTAATTTCTCTTTGTGCATTCTCCGATGAATCAGAAGCATGTATAAGATTATTTAACATACGTTTTTCATTACCACTTTTTTCATAGGAATCATTTCCATATTTTCCACGTAAACTTTGTGGGTCTGCATCAACCGGATTTGTTTTACCTAAAAACTCTCTAAAATCATTAACGGTATTATCTGAATTTGAACTTAAAATCATAATCCAAACTTTCTTGTCGACAAAAGCGTTAAGTATTCGATCTTTAAAATCAGGAATAGGAACACGCTCAATAACTTCTTGGTAGTGTTTTAAAATGATTTCTTTTGAAACAATGACTTCTTTTCTTTCTTTGATTTGATATCCATGATCGATGATTTCCTTTAATAAAGTTGCTTCTAATTGTCTTTCAAAACAATCAGGTTTAAAAATAATAAATGTTTCTGCCATAGTGATGCTCCTTATCTACATGATACACAAGTTTTGATACATCTCAACTTAGATAAATGATATAATCCTTTCCGTAAGATTATGAGTGAAGTTAAGCAAAGAAAACATCGTCGATTAAAAAAACCTATTAGGTTTTTAATAATATTTCTAATTCTCTGTGTGATTGGTATTCCATTAGGCTTTGTAGCAGCCTATTTTTATGATGCGACACAAAAAGAAGTCGCTTATCAATTATTGGTCGATGGTCAAGTTTTATCAACATCTAGTTCAAAAGAAGATTTGGAATTATTACTCAAAGAACATATTAGTACCTATACAAGTGCGACCAGTTTAAAAAGAGTTGATGCGATTGTGGGCACAGTTCAAGCTATTGAAATCGTTGAAACTAAAATACCTGAAGGAACATCAGATAGTTTAGAAGAACTTAATTCAAGCATTAATCAAATAGAAGAGTCAGCCCGAATCTATACCGTTGTTCAAGGAGATAATCTTTGGAATATCGCAAGAGATAGTGATGTAACTTTATCGCAGATTATAAAATATAATCCTTCAATTGATCCAGATCATATCTGGCCAAATGATGAGATTTTATTTGAACCTGAAAATCCAATGATCGATGTATCTGTTCGGTATGAAGAAAAAGTTGTCGAAGATGTCTTGTATCCAACTGAATATATTTATGATGATTCACTTTTTGTGTCACAAAGAATTGTTGTCCAAAAAGGGGAAATGGGTCGTAAGTTTGTAACATATGAAGTTGAACAAATTAATGGTTATGAAGAAGATCGCTATATAACCCAAGAGACACAAGTAGTCGCTCCGACTAAAGCGATTGTACGGGTTGGAACAAAACGCACTTTAGTTCGTGTGTCTAGTTCAAACTTTGGGGTAACAAATGGCCGCTTCACCAGTAGTTATGGCTATCGCATTCATCCAATTACTGGGGTTAGAACCTTCCACGATGGGATTGATATTGCTGGTCCTACCGGAACAAATGTCTATGCTTATACGGATGGTGTTGTCACCACTGTTGGCTATGATCGTTATTATGGTCGCTATATTGTGATTAATCATGGTGGTGGTTTAACGACCATCTATAAACATCTTGATTCATACCTTGTAAAACTTGGACAGAATGTTAAAGTGGGTGATCATATTGGTGAAATGGGGAACACGGGTTTCAGTACGGGTTCACATTTACACTTTGAAGTAAGAGTCAACGGTTCAACACGTAATCCACTTGACTATATCTAATCTGTTGACCAAAGGCTATTCGATGGCTAAACTATACTTTAATGAATAAACAGAGATACCTTACCATTCAAAAAACATTGGCAGCGATATTAGGCTTAAACCTTTTAGTTGCCATTTTTAAAATCATCATTGGGACGATAACGCATTCATCTGCTATTTTAGCGGATGGTTTCCATTCAATATCTGATGGAAGTGGGAATGTGATTGGCTTAGTAGCTATGAAGTTCGCTTCAAACCAGAAGATGAAGATCATCCTTATGGTCATCAAAAAATTGAGATGTTAGGCAGTTTTATCATTGTTATTATCTTAACGTTCTTAGGTTTTGAAATTATTATGAATGCGATAGATAAATTTTTTCATCCTGTTGACTTAAGTTTTGATCAATTAAGTTTTGGGGTCATGATTTTTACTTTTATCGTTAATGTCGCAGTTTATAAAAGTGAATTTGCGATTGGGGTTAAAACAAACGCAACTATTTTAAAAGTTGACTCCATGCATACTAAAAATGATTTAGTGGTTACCCTTGGGGTTATGGCAAGTATGGTATTGGTTCAATTTGGTTTTCCGATATGGATTGATCCACTTTTATCACTCTTTATTGCTTTTTATATCTTTAAAGCTGCTTGGGAAATGTTTAAAGAAGTTTCACCAGTCTTATTAGATGAGCAAGTCTTAACCCATGATGATTTAGTATTATTACGTGAAAATTTTAAGGAAATAAAAGAGATTCATAAATTAAGATCAAGAGGAACAAGTGATAGTTTGATGGTCGATATGCATGTTGTGATTGATCCTCAAACATCTGTTTTACTGGCACATGATTTATCTCATAAAATTGAAGATTTTATTGCGAAGCAATATGTAGATAAAAATGTTTCGGTAATTTGCCATATTGAACCTTTTGATGAAAATTACGCGCAAGCTAGAAAGAGAAAAACATGATTCTAGAAATAATATCAGATTATAGTTGTCCTTTTTGTTATTTAGGAGAACTAAGACTTCAAAAAGTTTTAAAAGACTTAAATGCAAAAATTGAAATAAAGCATACGAGTTTTCAATTAGATAAATCTGCCCCTAAAACAACAACACTTAATGCCTATGAAGCTTTTGCGAATAAATATGAAGTTGATGTTGAAGTCGCCAAACAACAAATGAGACCTTTGGAAGAAAAAGCACATTCGATGAACTGTGTGATCAACTTCTCAAAAGTTCAACCTACTAATACATTATTAGCTCATCGCTTTGCGAAAGCCTATGAAAACAAAACGAAAGACGCTAGTATTCACCTAAAACTTTATCAAGCTTATTTTGAAAAGGGCTATAACTTAAGTGATCAAAATGATTTATTTAAAATTGCTCAAGACTGTGGGATAAGCGAAACTGAATTTAAAGAATTGATTGATGATTCTTCAACACTTGTTGCTTGTTTAAATGATTTTAAATTGAATAAACAAAAACAAGTTCAAGGTATACCACAATTATTCTATAGAAGTGAACGATTGGTTAGAGGTTTAGTTGAAGAAGAAATCTATAAAGAAAAAATAACTACAGCCTATCTTAAAATGATGGAAAATCAATAAGCGATGTGATAAATCGCTTTTTGTTTGCGCTTACATGTTTTACAATAAAAGTAATGAAAGAGATTAAAACCATTCTATTTGATATGGGTAATGTCTTAGTTGATTTTACACCACATCGCTTTTGCGCAGAACTTAGTGATGATTTCAATAAAATTAGTCACTACGCAAATGGTATTTTTTATACACAAGCATGGCTAGATTTAGATAAAGGTATCATTAGTGAAGATGAAGCTTTGTTTGAATTCTTAAAGAATTTTGACTTAGAAGATCATGAAAATATCAAGAAGATTTTTTATTCTTGGGATGAATGGATGCATGAAAAAACAGGAATGTTTGAGATTGTTTCTGCTTTAAAAGAAAAAGGTTATCAATTGATATTAGCTTCTAATGCAGCTGTGCGCTATCACAAATATATACATCATCTAAAAATCTTTTCACTTTTCGATCATCTTGTTTATTCTTGTGATTTGAAGTGTTTAAAACCTGATCTTCAGTTTTTTCAAACAATCATTCATAACTATCAATTAAATATTAATGATTGTTTTTATATTGATGATAGTTATGCCAATATCAAAGCTGCAGAGAGTTTAGGGATAAAATCTTATCACTTTATTGGCGATGTGAAATCATTTGAAGAAACATTAAAAATTTTAAAATATCTATAGGAGCCCTTTATGGAAATGTTTGATTATTTATTACCGAGAATGAAGCTTGAGAAAAAAGCCCGTTTAGCTGTGGCTTGTGCTGCTGATCATGAAGTATTAAGTGCTGTGTTTATGGCAATTAATGAAGGATTGATAGAAGCGACATTGGTTGGAGAAAGAGTGATGATTGAATCACTTGCGCATAAATATAAATATGATTTATCACAGTGTAGTATTTTAGACGAAGCTGATAATATCTTGGCTTGTGAGAAAGCAGTTCGACTTGTGTCTGAAAAAAAAGCAGATTTCTTAATGAAGGGTTTAGTGGATACTAGTATCTTACTTAAAGCTGTTTTAAATAAAGAATGGGGCTTAAGAACAGGCAATGTTTTATCACATGTCGCACTTTTTTCTTTAAAACGTGATGAGCGTGTTTATGCGATAACAGATGGGGCAATGAATATTGCGCCAAGTCTTGATCAAAAACGACAAATTATTGAGAATTCAATTCTAGTTATGCATAAACTTGGTGTTGAAGTACCCAATATCGCTTGTTTAGCGGCGGTAGAGAAAGTTAATCCTAAAATGGAGGCAACCTTAGATGCCCAAAGTTTAAGTGAAATGACATGGCTTAATGCCCATGTGGATGGACCCTTTGCTTTGGATAATGCAATAAGTGTTCATGCAGCTAAGCATAAAGGAATACAAAATGATCGGGCTGGATTTGCGGATGTCTTATTTGTGCCTGATATTGAAGCTGGCAATATTCTCTATAAAGCTGTTTCATTCTTGGCCCATGCATCTGTGGCCGCGTGTATTGCCGGTGCTCAAGCCCCGATTGTATTAACCTCTAGAGCAGATAGCGATCAAGCTAAATTTAATTCAATTTGTTTAGCCCTAGCTCTTATCTAAACATATGAAAAAAATATTGATTATCAATTGTGGTTCTACCTCAACTAAATGTGCTGTTTATCATGATAAGACATCCGTTCTTGATGTCAGTTTACGTCACTCACATGATGATTTAAGGGCTTTTTCACGCATTGCTGATCAATTAGATTATCGACAAGAAAAAATTGAAAAATGGTTAAGTGAAAATAATGAAAGCTTAAAATCTTTTGATTTATTTGTCAGTCGTGGGGCACTCATGAAACCAATGGAGAGTGGTATCTATGCAGTTGAGGCATCGATGTTAGATGATTTAATCAATGAAACCTATGCAAGTCATGCGAGTAATCTTGGTTTGTTAATCGTTTATAAGTGGGCTCAAGAATTTCATAAAGAAGCGATATTTCTAAATCCACCATCAACCGATGAATTACAAGTTTTAGCTCGCTATACGGGTATTAAAGGCATACAAAGAAGATGTGCATTTCATGCCTTAAATCAAAAACAGATTGCTTTAGATTATGCAGAACAAATAAATAAAACGGTGAATGATTTAAAACTAATTGTTGTTCATTTAGGTGGTGGTATTTCAGTCGGTGCACATCAATATGGAAGAATAATTGATGTGACTAATGCATTAGATGGCGAAGGCTGTATGTCAGCAGAGCGCTCAGGTGGACTCAGTGCGCGTAATATAATCCAACTTTATAAAGATTTAAATTATGATGATCATCAATTTTTTAAACTGATTGCCGGTGAGGGAGGTCTGGTTTCTCATTGTGGGACAAGTGATGTGAAAGCTCTTTTAGTGAAGGCTGAAACGGATACTCAGACAAAAGAACTTATTGATGCGATGATTTATCAAATCGCTAAAGAGATAGGGGCAATGGCAACTGTACTTGGACAAGATATCGATGCGATTTTAATGACGGGTGGTTTAGCATACTCAGAAGTTTTAGTAAATGAATTAAGTCAAAAAGTTTCTTGGATTGCACCAGTTCATGTGTTTGCTGGGGAAGATGAAATGCGTGCTTTAGCTCTAGGAGCAAATCGCTTCCTGTATAAAGAAGAGTCTTTAAAAATCTATAAATAACTGAAAACGCTTACAGTTTTTTAGCTTTAGGTCTATAATGGAATTAGGCAAAAGAATGAATGACTTTACGATCAAAGACAAAAGTTGCGATGTAACCCAGTCTTTTTAGAGTAAATCTTCATTCTTTTTTTGTGGGAGCAAGCGATGAACAAATTTGAGTATATGGAAAAGTATGGTTATGAACAATTAATGTATTTTCATGATCGACATTCAGGTTTAAAAGGGATTATTTGTATTCATAATACGGCTTTAGGTCCAGCCTTAGGTGGAACCAGAATCTGGGAATATGAAGATGAGGAGGCAGCTGTCTTAGATGTCATGAGACTCGCACGGGGTATGACTAAAAAAGCGGCTTGTGCAGGTTTAAATTTAGGGGGAGGAAAAGCTGTTATTATTGGTAATTCTAAAGTCCTTAGAAAAGATACAGTACGGCGTGAAGCTTTCTGGCGTGCCTTTGGTAAATATTTAGATTCCTTAAACGGACGCTTTATTACAGCCGAAGATGTTGGAACTTGTCCTGATGATATGCATTTTGTAAAAATGGAAAGTAATCACGTGGTTGGTTTACCTGATACATCAGGTGATCCTTCACCCTTTACCGCCTATGGTGTTTTAAAAGGAATGAAAGCTTGTTTAAAAGAAACTGAAGGAAGTTCAAATTTAAAAGGTATAACGGTTGCGATTGAAGGTGTTGGACATGTGGGCTCTGCTTTATGTGAGTTATTACATAAAGAAGGGGCTAAGTTAGTTATTTGTGATATTGATGAAGAGAATGTCAAAGAGGTCGCAAAGAAGTATCAAGCTAAGATTGTTTCAGCTGATGAAATAAGATCGGTTGAATGTGACATTTATGCACCTTGTGCGCTTGGGGCAAGTATTAATGATCAATCACTCACAACACTAAAATGTAAAATTATTGCTGGGTCAGCCAATAATCAATTAGAGGACTCTAAAAAACATGGTTCGAAATTACACGAACTAGGTTTAATTTATGCGCCAGATTACGTCATCAATGCCGGTGGGTTAATCAACGTCTATCAAGAAAAAATTGGCTACAATAAACACTCAGCCATGGTTCAAATCGATCATATTTATGATCGAGTTCGCGAAATTATTCGTGAATCTATCGATACAAATACTCCAAGTTACTTAGTTGCTGATAATATGGCGCAAAGACGTATTGAAATGATGAGAGATATCAATTCAATTTATATTCATGACTAAAAAAATCATTGTGAGTGGTGCTTATGGGGTTGGGAAAAGTGAGTTTTGTGTGCAATGGGCTTATAAAAATAGACCATGTACAATTGCTGATTTTGATATCTTAAATCCATATTTTCGGCCAAGAGAGCTTCAAAAAAAATTAGAAGAAGCATCAATTCATGTGATTGCTTCACATTTAAAATCAGGCTTAAATCAAGATCTACCAGCGATGAGTTTCGCCTTTCAAAAAGCACTCTTAAGTGATGAGCACATCATCATTGATTGTGCAGGCAGTGAAAATGGTTTAAAACCACTACAATCCTTAGATGAAAATTTTGATAAAGCAGAATTTTGGCTTGTTTTAAATCTAAATCGTATTGAGTCATCACTTGAAAAAATGGATGAAATGATTGAGTTATATGAAACAACAACAAAGCGAAAAATCACAGGCTTTATTCACAACACCCATGTCTTAGATGAAACAAGTGCAGAAATGATTATTCAAGCTCAAAGTGAAGTTGAAACTTATGCAAAATTAAAGAATATACCGATTGAGTATACGATGATTAATAAAGATTTCATCGATCAATGTATTGATCGGATAAAGAACCCTTTACTTATTTTGGATAATAATTATTTAAGAAAAGAATGGATGAAAGGAGAAACATTATGAAAGGTAAATTAACCTTTGATGAAAATCGCTGTAAAGGCTGCAATTTATGTGTTGAAGCCTGTCCAATTCATATCTTGGCTTTGGATACAAGCCGAGTTAATGCGATTGGTTATACACCAGCCATGATCATTAAACCCAATGATTGTATTGCTTGTCAGAACTGCGTTGTCATGTGTCCTGACAGTATTATTACCATAGAAAGGATTGATTTATCATGACAAAGGTTTTAATGAAAGGGAATGAAGCGATTGCTAAAGCAGCGATTGCGGCAGGTTGTGAGTGTTTCTTTGGTTATCCAATCACCCCTCAAAATGAACTGATAGAATATATTGCGAAATATCTATGGGATAATGGTGGTCATTTTGTTCAAGCTGAAAGTGAAATTGCTGCTATCAATATGGTCTATGGTGCTGCTGCAACGGGGGCACGAGTCATGACATCCTCCTCCTCTCCTGGTATTGCCTTAAAACAAGAAGGAATCTCTTATTGTGCAGGCGCAGAGCTACCTGCCGTTATTATTTCCATTTCACGCGGTGGTCCTGGCTTAGGTGGCATTTTACCTTCACAAGCTGATTATCATCAAGCAACCCGTGGTGGTGGGAATGGCGATTATAAAGTCATTGTTTTCGCTCCAAATGGTGTTCAAGAATCAACAGATATGGTTAAAGAAGCTTTTATAATAGCTGAGAAATATCGTAATCCCGTAATGATTATGGCTGATGCGATGATTGGGCAAATGATGGAAGCTGTTGAAATTAAAGAAGATCAATTAGGTCCGATAAAAGGGACATGGTTTGCTGATGGACATTTAGAAAATCGTGCTAAAAATATTGTAAGTTCAGTTCTGCTTGATCCACATAAACTAGAAAACCATAATATCCATCTGCAAAAGAAATATCGAGAGATCGAAAAAAACGAAGTTCGCTATGAACTCAGTGGTGATCAAGTAAGTGATGTTTTAATTGTTGCCTATGGAAGTTCTGCACGCATTTCAAAAGCAGCTATGGCTAGTTTAAAAGATGAAGGTATAAATGTTTCTTTGCTTCGTCCACAAACACTCTATCCATTTCCAGAGAAAGCGATAAAAGATGCAGCAAAGGGTAAGAAATTTGTTTTAGTGTGTGAATTATCGATGGGACAAATGGTATATGATGTCGAGCATGCAGTTATGAATTCTTGTCCTGTTTATTTTTATGGACGTAGCGGGGGAGTTATTTTTGAACCTGATGAAATTGTTAATGAAGTTAAAAAGCATTTGAAAGGAGCTCAATAATGGCTATCCTTTATCAAAAATCAAAAGCCTTAACTGATACTGCTTTATCCTATTGTCCTGGCTGCACGCATGGAATTATTCATCGCTTATGTGCTGAAGTTTTAGAAGAATTAAATATCATTGATAAAAGTATCGTCATCGCATCTGTTGGTTGTTCAGTCTTTAGTTATGAGTACTTTGCTTGTGATGCGATACAAGCGGCTCATGGACGGGCACCTGCCGTTGCGACAGGGGCTAAAAGAGCTCATCCTGAATCGATCATCTTTACCTATCAAGGAGATGGTGATTTAGCATCCATCGGAACTGCAGAAATTGTTCATGCAGCTCATCGTGGCGAAAATATTACCGTTATATTTGTGAATAATGCCGTTTATGGAATGACCGGTGGACAAATGGCTCCAACCAGTCTTCCTCAACAAATCACAACGACCTCACCAAAGGGAAGAGACATTCAACTTCAAGGAGAACCTATTCGCATTTCAGAAATGATTGCGACCATTCCTTCGGCTTATTATGTTGAAAGAGTGATGGTGGCTGATCCCGTTAGTGTAAGAAAAGCTAAAATCGCCATCAAAAAAGCCTTTCAAAATCAAATTGATCATAAAGGTTTCAGCATGATAGAAGTTTTATCTTCCTGTAATATCAATTGGGGTATGAGTCCAAGTGATGCTTTAAAACATATTAAAGGGCCAATGCAAGATTACTATCCTTTAGGTGTATTTAAAGACAAAGGAGTCGACTCATGAAAACAATCAAGTTAGTTTCAGCTGGTTTTGGTGGTCAAGGTGTTTTAACGATTGGGCAACTTGTCGCCTTAATGGGTATGAAAAAAGATTATGCGGTCAGTTGGCTACCTTCTTATGGTCCAGAAATGCGCGGGGGAACCGCTAATTGTCATGTGGTTGTGGATGAAAATGAAGTATCATCTCCACTTGTTGCGAAGGGTATAACCCATTTAGTCGCCATGAATCAACCTGCTTTAGATAAATTCTTACCTGCTTGTGCTGATGATGCGATTATCATTCGTCATAAAGCACTCACTATTAAACCACTTCTTAAAAATCAGCAAGTTGATGTACCCTATGATTTTTCTAAATGTGCATTAGATTTTGGCAATCCAAAAGTTTTAAATATGGCCGCGTTTGGCATATTGATGAAATACTTAAATGAATTTACTTTTGAGGATGGTCTCAATGCGATCAATGAAAAAATTGGGTCGAAGAAACCTGATTTAATGCAGATAGATGATGCTGTATATGAGAGTGCTTATCGTAGTTAAAAATGACGTTATTCGTCATTTTTAAGTTTCAATTTACTTTTCTTTAAAGTTCCGCTTTTTGACATGGTACGAATATAACCAAAAACTTCTTTTTCAAACCATGGTCGATCATGAACGCCCATAATAGACCACATAATTCCAACATATCCATTTGGATCTCTTCCATCTAACATGTACGTATCATTTAGATAAATGAGTTTATCAATGGCTTCTTGTGCATCTGTGCTCCAATATAAAACTTGTTTAGCCCAATACATGCGTAAGTAACCATGAAGATATCCAGTTTCATAGACCATTCTTTGACATTCATTCCATAACTCGTCATCAGTTTGACTTAACTCTAATTCATCGATTCGATAGATTTTTTCGCGTGGATCATCGGCATGTTCTCGTAATGTTTTTTGAGCCCAAGACCAAGCACCTTCACATTTATCGTAAAGATCTTGATAGAAACAATAGTTTTCTGCTAGTTCTCTTCGAACTAAGACTTGTTCAATAAAAGCTTCAGCATTATCGTTTTGACTCGCTAACACTTTTCGAACAATTGTACGAGGAGAAATCATACCAAAGTGAAGATAAGGAGATAGATAAGATGTTGCCTTTGCGTTGATATCATTACGTAAGTGATAACGATTTAAGCCCTCTTTTATAAAATCGTCCAATTGTTTTAATGCAGCATCTTCACCTGCTTTTAGCCAAGTAATTTTTGCCGGTAATTTATGGTCATAATCTTTTATGACTTCAGCAAATTGATTTTGATCAAATCTTTCAGTTATTTCTTGCTGAAGTAGATGAATACTTGATTTTTGATTTAGAAAAGACTGGTATTGTTTTAGTAATTTAGGACGAATGGTACGTGCTGCATATTCACATTTATCAGATGTTAAATGGATGGGAACAACACAAGCTGTATTCGTGCGATAAAATTCGAAACCTTTTAATTTAGAAAGTTCCTTTACTTTATCTTGGATAGATCTCATCCCTTTTAAACTTGCTTGTTCACATACGACTGTATGAATGTTTTCTGTTTGTTTAAAATAATCAAGCGGATTTTCTTTACTTAATATTAGAGGAATATGATAGGCATTTAGTTTATTAGAAAATTCTAGTAATCCACTTAATAAAAAATGCATGTTTCTTTGATTGGCATATTTAAAATCCTTCAAAATAAAAAAATGTATTTCTAGATAACAATTGTTTTGGATGGCTAAATCAAAGGCAAGTTCTAAAGCAGGATTTTCGTTTATACGAATCGCTCTTGAACACCAATAGATTATTTTTTGTTTCATTAATATTAATCATAGCACTTTAGAATTAACTTGATTAGTGAAACGAAGATAGTTATACTTTAATATGTTAAAGAGGTAAAGTATGCCAATTAAAAAAAATAAGAAGTTTGATCAATTGTTTGAAGCAATTTTAAAACTTGAAAATATTGATGAATGTTACGCTTTGTTTGATGACTTATGTACGATGAGTGAAATTAATGATATGCGTGATCGGTTTGAAGTCGCGCGATTATTGGTTGAAGGTCATACTTATGCGCAAATTGAACATGAAACATCAATGAGTTCTGCCACAATTTCAAGAGTTAACCGTTGTATTCAATATGGAACTGGTGGTTACAAACAAGCCTTAGAACATCTTAAGAAGTAGCATTTGATTTTGAAAAAACTTTTCATAGAAACGAACTAAAACTGGTTCGTTTTTTCATTTTAAACGATAAAAAATGAAATGGTCTATGCTAAACTAAAACCTATGTTATCAATGATTGTTTTTAATCAAGTTGCAATTATGGTTGCACTGATTGCAGTGGGTTATGCTGCTTTTAAGCTAAATATTTTATCGAAAGAGGGAAGTAAAGAAATTTCTCGACTTTTGACTGTGATTATTACACCGGTCGTGATTGTAAAATCTTTTATGGTTGAAAGTTCACCTGAAAAAACACAAATGCTTTTATATTCTTTGATGTTAGGTGCTGTTTCACTTCTCATTACATTTGTTTTTGCTTATTTCACTGAAAAGAAAAATCCAGCACTTCAATATGGTGTCAGTTTCTCTAATGCTGGCTTTATTGGGATTCCTCTTATTCTAAATACTTTAGGATCTGAAGCGTTATTTTACATGTTGGCTTTCTTCTCTTTACAAGTTATTTCTGTATGGACACTTGGGATTTTTATGTTAACAAGAGATCGAAAAATGATTTCACTTAAACAACTCTTAAAAACACCAACTGTTTGGGCTATATTTGTTGGCTTAGCTGTTTATTTTATGCAAATGTCTTTCCCATCAAACGTTTTAAGTATCATTAATAATATTTCTTCAACCTATTCACCTTTGGCGATGTTTGTGGTTGGAACCTTATTAGCTGAAATTAAACTGAGAGATATGTTTGGTGATAATGAAGTGTATGTCATGATTGCCTTGCGCTTACTAATCATTCCTTTAGTTACAGCCACTGTCTTTGTTTGGCTACCTGGCAGCTCAGAATTACATATTCTTACTAAGACTGCGATTGTTATTGTTAGCTCAGCTCCTGCTGGTGCAAACACTGCCATTTTGTCGCATCTGTTTGATTTAAAAACAGATCAAGCTGTCAAAGCGGTTACATTATCGACCTTGCTTTCGGTTATCACGATACCAATTATCGTCTTTAGTTTCGAGTATTTGTTAAATATCTTCACAAGTGGTCTATGATTTCATAAAAAGTCATTTGACCACTTTTATTTTGTCATATATTATAGTGTAAATAACGTGTTAAGTTATTCACAAAAGGAGGCTTGTATGAGTCAAAGAGTTTACAATTTTTCAGCAGGACCTGCCGTGTTACCAGTAGCGGTACTTGAGCGGGCACAAAAAGAATTATTATCTCATGGTGACAGTGGTCAATCGGTGATGGAGATGAGTCATCGATCATCAGAATACGAAGCTATCCATTATAAGGTTGAAAAAGACCTTAGGGAATTAATGAATATCCCTGATGACTATTCTGTATTATTTTTGCAAGGTGGCGCATCATTGATGTTCCATATGATTCCTTTGAATATTCTTAAAAAAAATGAAAAAGCAGCGGTTATTATCACTGGTAATTGGGCAAAAAAAGCGTATCAAGGAATTAAAGAAGTTGGCCAAGTAGATGTGCTTGCAAGTAGTGAAGATGCTAACTTTACCTATATACCAAAAGTAGCTGACAAAGATGTTTCAGACTATGCTTATGTACATTATGTTTCAAACAATACCATTTTTGGAACACGTGAAAATGCAATTCCACCGGTAAATCATCCATGTGTGGTGGCTGATATGAGTTCAGATATTTTATCTCGTGAAGTGGATGTTTCTAAACATGGCATTATCTTTGCAGGTGCACAAAAAAATATGGGTATTGCTGGTTTAACGGTTGTGATTGTTAGAAAAGATCTTTTAGATAAAGTCGATGCTGCAACAGCTGATATTTTAAAATTTAAAACGCATGCTGATAAAGATTCACTTTATAACACAGCTCCAACATTTCCAATTTATATGTGTGGATTAGTGCTTGAATGGATTAAAGATTTAGGCGGAGTTAAAGCTATCGAGAAAATCAATAAAGATAAAGCAGATCTTTTATATAACTATTTAGATGGTTCAAGCTTCTATGAGACAACAGCTGCTAAAGAAGACCGTTCTTGGATGAATATAACCTTTAAATGTGCAAATGCTGATTTAGATAAAGCATTAATTAAAAAATGTACTGAAGCTGGGTTAGTCAATGTTAAAGGTTATCGTACAGTTGGTGGTTTACGTACAAGTATTTACAATGCTATGCCAAAAGAAGGTGTAGAAGCATTAATTACCGTATTAAAAGAATTTGAAAAGGAGAATGCTTAATGTTTAAAGTTAAAACCTTAAATGAAATAGATCAACAAGGCTTAGACCAATTAGATGCTGATTTCAAAATCTGTGATGATGCGGATGCGCAAGCGATTTTAGTTCGTTCTGCAAAAATGCATGATTTGGAATTTGATAAGAATTTATTAGCGATTGGACGTGCGGGTGTGGGTGTTAATAATATTCCACTTGAAAAATGTGCTGAACAAGGGATTGTCGTATTTAATACACCTGGTGCGAATGCAAATGGTGTTAAAGAACTTGTCTTAACTGCTATGTTATTAAGTTCTCGTGGCGTTCATGAATCAATTAATTGGGTTCAAGGTTTAGATGCAAGCGAAGATATTGCGAAAGCTGTTGAAACAGGTAAAAAACAATTTGTAGGACCTGAACTTAAAGGTAAAACTTTAGGGGTTATTGGACTAGGAGCAGTGGGCGTCTTAATTGCTAATGCAGCTAGTTCACTAGGGATGACCGTTCTTGGTTATGATCCTTATATTTCTGTTCAATCAGCTTGGCGTTTATCACGTAATGTTAAAAAAGCTAATTCTTATGAAGAAATTTATAAGAATGCTGATTATCTAACACTACACGTACCACTTTTAGACAGTACAAGACATTTAATTAATGAAGAAGTCATTAAAATGTTTAAACCAGATATTCGTATCATCAATTTAGCCAGAGCTGAACTTGTGGATGATGATGCTATCGAGAAAGCGCTTGAGTCTGGTAAAGTCTATCGTTATGTTACAGACTTCCCAACAGAGCGTACCTATAAAATGAAGAATGTTATTGCGATTCCTCATTTAGGAGCAAGTACTCCTGAATCAGAAGTGAACTGTGCGATTATGGCAGCTAATGAGATCTCTGATTATCTCAAGTACGGAACAATTACTAATTCAGTTAATTTCCCTAATTGTGATTGTGGTCCAGTTGATGCTGATGCCCGTGTAACTATCCTACATAAAAATATTCCAAACATGGTGGGACAAATTACCACTGATCTTGGAACTCATGATATAAATATTGCGGGAATGCAAAATATGTCTCGAAAAGAATGGGCTTATACGGTTCTTGAAATCGAAGGAAACGTTGATGATGCTTTAATTGCTACTTTAGAAGCAATTAAAGGTGTTGTAAAAGTTCGCAAAATAGCTAAATAAACAGTCTTCGGACTGTTTTTTATTTTTGGTACGAAATTTCATGATGTTTGCGCTTTCATTGAACTATAATAATATAGTGAGTTTCAAAAGGAGATGCGTTTGTGATTGAATTAAAAAGTCTTAGTAAAACCTATACAAGTCGTAGAGGTGTACAAACACATGCGTTATCTGATTTTTCTTTAACCCTACCAGATACAGGTCTTGTTTTTATTCTCGGTAAATCTGGAAGTGGTAAATCAACCTTATTAAATATTTTGGGTGGTTTGGATAAAGCAGATAGTGGTGAAGTATTAATTAATGGGAAGAATATTGAAGGTTACGATCAAGTTGAATTAGATTATTATCGTAATGCTCATGTTGGTTTTGTTTTTCAAGATTTTAATATTATTGAGACATTTTCGGTCTATGAAAATGTTGGTTTAGCTTTACAACTTCAAGGTCAAAAAGCTGATAAAGAACGCATTGATAAAATGTTAGACTTTGTCGATTTAAGCGGCTATGGTAAACGAAAAGGGAATGAAATCTCTGGTGGTCAAAAACAACGAATTGCAGTTGCACGAGCTTTAATTAAAGAACCAACCATTATCTTAGCAGATGAACCTACAGGGAATTTAGATTTAAAAACATCTGAACAAATCATGCTTTTACTAAAAAAAGTGGCTGAAGATAATTTAGTCGTTGTTGTTTCACATGATCCTGAAGAAGCAGAGGTTTTTGGTGATCGAATCATTCACATTAAAGATGGTCATATCATAAAAGATATTGGTCAAAACAGTGACAAGAGATCTAATCGTGAGTATCCTCAAATTCATCCAAAACTATCATTTTTCGCTTCGGTTAAATATGGCGTTCATGCTTTATCTAAGAAAAAAGGACAATTATTAATCACAAACTTTGTGGTTTCATTGAGTTTATTGTTTTCTGTGCTCTTAGGCGCTTATTTAAGTTTCTTACATCAACCTAATCCAGCGTTGTTTAATGTTTTAAACCAAGCAGAACTGGATTTTATGACAAGAGACCTTATGGGATATCTATCTCAAGATAGTGCTCTGAAGCTTTTAATTGCGATGTATGTCATCTTTGTTTCTGTTATCTATGTCTTCTTGTCTTTAAGTATTGCCCAAAGACAAAAACAAATCGGAATTTTTAAAGCACTCGGTGCAAATACAGGTGATATTCTTAAAATTTTTGCCTGGGAAGGGATTATTATCACACTAGTTTCTGGGATATTCTCTACCTATCTAGGTTTAGCCTATTGTTTAGATATGAATATTAAATTCTTTGATTCCTTAGACTTGCTGATTGCAAATCCAATCCAATTAGCATTGAATATTTTGGCTTTATTGATCATTACTGTCACTTTCACCATTCTTTTAGTTTTATCTACACTTAAAAAGAATTCTGTGATTGCGATTTTGAAGAAGTAGGAGTTTATCAGATGATTGAAATTAAAAATATAAATAAAACGTATAAACCTAAATCTAAAAACAAAGTAACCGCCATTAAGGGAGTTGATCTACAATTTTCACGTCATGGTTTAGTCTTTCTTTTAGGGAAATCAGGTTCAGGTAAATCAACTTTCTTAAATATTTTAGGTGGCTTAGATTCTGCAAATACATCTAGAATCTATATCAATGAGAAAAAGCTTGATCGTTTTGATGAAACAACTTGTTCAAACTATCGTAATACCTATGTTGGTTTTGTCTTTCAAGAATATAATTTATTAAATGAATTAAATGTTTATAAAAATATTGAATTAGCCCTTCAAATGGTTGGCCAAATAGGCGATAATCATGAGAAAATCATGAATGTTCTTAAACGTGTTGGCTTAGAAGGTTTAGAAGATCGTGAACTTGATGAATTATCAGGTGGGCAAAAACAAAGAGTTGCGGTTGCGCGGGCTTTAGTTAAAGAACCAACGATCATCTTAGCGGATGAACCAACTGGTAATTTGGACTCAGAAACGTCTGAACAAGTCTTTGACTTATTTAAAGAACTTTCAAAAGAGAGTTTAGTTATTGTGGTAACACACGATTCTGAATATGCCCATAAATATGGAGATCGTATTATTGAAATCTCTGATGGAGAAATTGTTTCTGATAGTGCACCTGTAGCCGACGAAGATCATTTAGATGTACCTGAGATGGTTAAGCCAAAACTTCCTTGGGAATTCATTTTTAAAATGAGTATTGGCAATGTTATGAACAATAAACTAAGAATGGTTGTGACTGCTGTTATTACCGCTTTCTTAGTAGCTATCTTATCTGCTGTTTATACAATGCTTTATGTTGGTGATCATGTGAATACTGATTTGATGACTTTATCACATCAAGAACATGTTCTTCTCACGAAGTCACAGCCAAGTGGATTGTTCTTTAACTTCTCGTTTAATGGCGAAGACTTGAGTTCAAGTGATTATTTTATTGAAGAAGACAAAGTCATTGCCGCAACTGATTTAGCCAATCAGGCAAATGCAAGTCTCTATGATAAAACATATATCTTAAATAACGATATCCCTCTTTCGATTGGTGATTTAGCCATTGGTGCGAATGCATTTCAAACTGATTTAGTCGATGAACCAAGTGCTTCAATGATTGAAACAATCAATCAAACTCCCTTAACATTTAGTGCTGTCAGTGAAGGATCAATTTTACTTAAAGATTTAGTCGGTGTTGTTCCAGAAAATGAAAATGAAGTTATTATTTCATCTTATTTAGCAGACTGGTTAATAAATTCTGGTTTGGCTGATAGTCGTCAAGCTTTGATAGATACAAATACTTCAATATCATTAGATGGTTTATCAGATTTAAAAGTTGTTGGCATAGTGACTTATGATACACCACTTTTAAGCAATGAATTAACAGCTTTATATACAGTTGGTAATACATTCTATGTAAACGAATCTTTCTTTGATCAAAATATTGTTAGTCAAACTGAACAATATGGTATCTATGTTGCTGAGGTTGAAGACTTAGCAAGCTTTACACAAAGCCTTAAAAACTTAGGAACAATGACGATTACACCTAATTATGAAGAAAACTTAAATCGTTATACTCGCTATGACTTAACTTTAGTTATATCGGTTATTGTGCCTGTACTTGGTTATTTAGCGATTGTATTCTTAGGAAACTATATTTCATCTTCAATCTTATTTAGAAAGAAACAAATTGGGATCTTAAGAGCGATAGGAAATTATATCTCTAATGTTGAACACATCTTTAGATTAGAAGCAATTTTTGTTGGCTTAATTGTCATGAGCTTAGTTTACTTCTTGATTCCAATCTTTGTAGATATTGTAAACTTTGCCTTTATGGTTCACTTCCAAGATACTTTTATATCTTTCTATCATTATCAAATTTATCATGTTGGACTCAGTTCAATCATTGAGATATTCTTGCTTCTTTCTCTAATGATTACCGTTCTAACCTTTACCTTGACCCACAATATCAATTTAATTGATCCTGTGGATGTTATTAGCGGGCGTTAGCGATGTTAGCGATTGGTTTGATGTCAGGCACTTCACTTGATGGAGTGGACACTGTTCTATGTGAAATAAATGGTATTGATGAAAATACACAGGTGACACAAATCGATTTTTTAACGCTTCCATTTCAAAAAGACTTAAAAGATAAACTACTCCGTTTATTATCTAATCATCAAACAAATACCAGAGCTTTAAGTAGTCTTAACTTTGAGCTAGGGTATTTTTTTGCACAAGCAGTGAAAGAAATTCTGAAAAACAACAAGTTAGAAAGTTCAGATGTTTCCTTTATCGCATCACATGGTCAAACGATCTATCATTTACCACATCCTGATGAAGGTGAATTTGCATCAACTTTACAATTAGGTGAAGCTGCTGTGATTGCTTATGAATCTAAAATTCAAGTGATATCTAATTTTAGAGTGATGGATATGGCAGCTGGTGGTCAAGGAGCACCACTCGTTCCTTTTAGTGAACAAATACTTTATGGGCAAACACAACAAAGAACAGTTTGTTTAAATTTAGGGGGTATCGCTAATATCACCGTATTAGATGATGATTTAATCGCTTTTGATACTGGTCCTGCTAATATGATGATAGATGAAGCTATGCGTATTTTCTTCAATAAAGATTATGATGAAAATGGAGAAACAGCCGCAAAAGGTCAGATAAATCTTGACTTATTAAATAAATTAAAAGCCCATCCCTATCTATCGATTGCATATCCAAAAAGTACTGGAAGAGAAATGTTTGGTGCGCAGTATGTGCAGGCATTATTAAATGACTTTACTTTGCTTAAAGCAGAAGATATTATTCGTACCTTTACTTACTTTACAGCGTATTCTGTAAGTGTTGCGCTAAAGGCTGTCGGTGGTAAGATTGATCGATTAATTGTAGCTGGTGGGGGTGCATATAATCCAATGATTTTAGCTGATTTAAGAAATCTCTGTGAAGTTGAACTTGTTTGTACACAAGAAGATTGTGGTTATTCATCTGCTTCAAAAGAAGCAATTGCCTTTGTGATTTGTGGAAATCAAAGCTTACATCACAAAGCATCAAATGTTCCAAGTGCAACAGGTGCACAAAGAAAGGTTATTTTAGGTAGTATCACAACGATTCCATATTAGAATCGTTGTTTTTTATGTTTGTGTATCACAAAAGTGATACAATTATTGTACGCTTAATTAGTGTAATGGGGAGGCATATGAATTTTATACATCGAGCATTCTTGAGTATGACACGACGTTTAGACAAAAGTTTATTGTTGTTTTTAATCGTGTTTATATTAAGTAATGTCATGGCGGGATCAATTGCGATTTCGCAAGCATCAGAAAATGTTGAACAAACAATGAAACAACAGTTGGGAGCTAAAGCAACCGTTGAAATTGATTATGAAAAAATCCAAGACTGGACTGAAGAACAATGGCAAGACTTAATCTGGGTTAGCCCAGAAATGGTTGAAGATATTGGAGCTTTAAGTCAAGTTAAGTATTATGACTATAATATTGAAAATTGGTTAATGGGTAATGATTTAAAAGAATATAATCCAAACAATGGTTATGTCCAAGATTATGAAGCTTATTTTAATGTTAAAGGGGTTCATTTCCCTGAAGTACTTGATATTGTGACGGGTGAAGCTGATTTAGTGGATGGACGAGTTTTTACAGAAGCAGAAATTGCGAATGGTGATCATTTCGCATTAATCTCTGATAAGTTTGCGGAAGTCAATAACTTACATCTAGGGGATTTAATGGTCATGTCTCAAAGTTTTTGGAATCAAGATAATGAAGAAATTAGACAAGATTTCATGTTTGAAGTTATTGGTATCTATGCACCTAATGTTGATTTAGAAAACAATGATGATAACAATCGTTGGATTGATTACACTGTTTTTAATCGTATCTATACCACTAATGGTGCGGTCCAAGAAGTCAATGATTGGCAAAATGCGATGTATGCTGAGCTCTATCCTGACATGATGATTAATAATACAGTTTATATTGCACCTGTCTTTGTTTTGAATGATCCAGAAGCTGTTGAGAGTTTTAAAGTCGATGCCTTAGCGTATCTACCTGAATATTATCGCGTGCGTGCAGATGCTGATGCCTATGAATCAGTGGCTGGCCCTATTAACTTCATTGGTTCTTTATCAAATATGATTTTATGGGTTGCGATCTTTGCGACAATCTTAATTTTAAGTTTAGTGGTTGTCTTATTCTTACGTGATCGTAAGCATGAGTTTGGTATTTACTTGTCTTTAGGTGAAGCGAAATGGAAAGTACTCTCACAAATCGTCACTGAAGTCTTTATCGTTGCTTTCTTAGGCATTACTTTATCAATGTTTTCAGGAACCATGATTGCTGATCTAACATCCCAAAGCATGATTGATATGGGTGTCGGTATGGAAAATCCTGATGATGGATGGATTGAACCTTATAATTATGGTTATGGAAATATCTCACAAGATGATGTTATTGCGGCATACGATGTTGAGTTTAATCTTGAGTATGTTCTAGTCCTTTATGGTGTTGGTTTATCAACCGTACTTGTATCAACGATCGCACCAATGCTTTATCTTCTTCGACTTAAACCAAAGAAGATCTTAATGTAGGGGGAGAAAAACATGTCAATTTTAAATATCCAAAAATTAAACTATCACTATCAAGATGGTGAAAATATTCGAACAATTTTAAAAGATGTAGATGTTGAATTTGAAAAAGGAAAATTCTATACCATTTTAGGTCAATCTGGTTCAGGTAAAACGACATTATTATCTTTATTATCAGCACTAGATACACCAAAATCTGGGAAAATTCTTTTTAATGATCAAGATATTGAAACGATAGGTCACGAACATTATCGTCGTAATGCGATTGCGATTATATTCCAAAGTTATAACTTAGTGCCATATATGAGTGCTTTAGAAAATGTTATGGTTCCAATGTCTATTACTGAAAACGAAATTCCAAAAGATCGTAAAACGGTTGCTTATCACTTATTGGATTACATTGGAATCACAAAAACAAAAGCTGACCGAATTGTTAATAAATTATCCGGTGGTGAACAACAAAGGGTTGCGATTGCGCGTGCTTTAGCATCGAATGTTGATGTCATTCTTGCGGATGAACCAACTGGTAATTTAGATGAATCCTTAGAAGATGAAATCATTGAAATCTTTAAGAATTTAGCACATACCCACAATAAATGCATCATTATGGTTACCCATAACAAACATATTGCTGATGAATCAGATGTATCTTACTTACTGCATAAAGGAGTTTTAAGTATCAATGAGTGATTTTTTAAATAAGTTTACCGATGAGAACTATAAAGAGAC
This sequence comes from Erysipelotrichaceae bacterium, assembly GCA_963663995.1. Taxonomy (GTDB): domain Bacteria; phylum Bacillota_I; class Bacilli_A; order Erysipelotrichales; family Erysipelotrichaceae; genus UBA2212. The sequence continues at coordinate 221,293 of OY760660.1, forward strand.
CATCGATCAAAAAGGTGAACGTCCTAAAAAGAAGAAAACTTCAAAAAATGTTGAAAGGGAAACAGTTAGCCCACAAAGACATGAATTTGTTGAGGAAAGTTTCAAAGATCCAAACTATAAAAGTCAACAACGAACAAAATGGATATTAATTATTGTTTCTGGATTTATTCTTGTTGCATTAAGTGTCTTTGGTTATTTCTGGATGAATCGAGTTAAGGTGATTGATTTTGTAAATCAACCTTTGAATGAGCTACAAACCTGGGCCGCACGTAATGATTTAATACTGACCATTGATGAAGTCTATTCACTTGAGGTTAATGACAATATTGTTGTTGAAATGCTTCCAGTTGCTGGCAGTACAATCTCAAAAGGGGATGTCATTAATGTTGTAGTTTCAATGGGAGCTGATCCTGAAGAAATTCTGGTTGTCCCTGATTTTACTGCTTCTAGTTATATGGATGTGCAAATGTGGATAGATGAAGTTAGAGCTAACAATATGAGAATATCCTATGAGTATTCTGAAACAATTGGTGCGGACACATTTATCCGTATTAACTTCAGTGATACTAATACGACAAATAGTTCTTATCAACGTAAAGATTACGCTGTTGTCTATATTTCTCGTGGACCTCAAGTTTATGAAAAAAATATTGAAGTACCAAATTGGGTGAGTGATAAAGCTAGTCTTGCGACTGCACAAGCATGGGCAAGCTCTAAAGAAGTTGATTTAGTTATTAATTATGTTTATTCAGCTTTAGCGAATGACACAATTGTATCTCAATCAGTTCCTGCCAAAGAAATGGTCTCGAAAAATGATTCAATTACGATATCAGTTTCAAAAGGTTTATCAGTCAATGTGCCTGACTTTAAAGATAAAAACATGACTGATGCTGCCTCGATGATTGCTGAATTAAATCTACTTGAAAACGTCAGTGTTGATTTGATTGAAATGTACAATAACACCAATGCTTATGGGTCATATATTTGGCAAGATAAAGATGCAGGTGTTCGCATTGATGCATCGATTACTAAACCCTTTGAAATGAGAGTTTATTATTCATTAGGTAAACCATTTATTGAAACAAAAGTGGGTTCACTCGAATCCGTATTGACTTCTTATTTCTATAACCTAAATCTAAATTCTGCTGAATTAACTTATTCAGTTGCTTATAAAAACTGTACATCAGTTACAGATCCTGTTAAAGGTCAAATCTGTTATCAATCAAAATACAATGAGTATGTAAATACAGGCACGCATATTGATTTGATTGTTCATGATCCAAATAGTAGTACAACTTACTAAAAAACTGCACGATTGCAGTTTTTTTTTAGCGTATTTGACCAGTACCTTCAATCAAATATTTATAGGTACATAATTCGTTTAATCCCATTGGTCCACGGGCATGTAGTTTTTGTGTAGAAATACCAATTTCAGCCCCAAATCCCATTTCTGATCCATCCGTGAATCTGGTGGAGGCATTAACATAGACAGCAGCTGCATCAATTTCTTTTTGAAAACGTTTCGCTAAATCTGTGTTTTTAGAAATAATGGCTTCTGAATGTTTGGTCGAGAACTTTTGAATATGTTGAATGGCTTCATCAAAATTCTCAGTGATTTTAATGGCGAGGATTAAATCGAGGTATTCTGTTTCCCAGTCTTCATCAGTTGTTGGGATTAAATTTGGGAATAGTTTTAATGTTTTTTCATCCGCTCTGAGTTCCACTCCATTCTTTTCTAAGTCAGGAATAACTTGTTCTAGAAATACTTTGGCAATGGATGCATCAACTAAGACTTTCTCAGCTGCATTACAAACACCTGGTCGTGAACATTTAGCGTTGATTAAGATATTTTTAGCCATCTCTAAATCAGCTTCTTCTTGAACATAGATATGGCAATTACCAACCCCTGTTTCAAGCACAGGAATCTTAGCGTTATCTACTACTGTTTGAATCAATCTACCACTTCCACGAGGGATCAAGACATCAACATGTTGGCGATCTTGCATCAATTCTGTTGCTAAACTACGATCAGGGTTATCAATAAACTGTACAGCATTCTCATCTAAATGACATTTATTAAGAGAGTCATGAAGAATATCGATTAATGCTTGATTAGAATGGATAGCTTCTTTACCACCTCTTAAAACAACTGTATTGCCAGCTTTTAAGCATAAACTAGCGGCATCAATGGTTACATTAGGACGTGATTCATAAATAATCGCAATTACCCCAATAGGGACTTGAACTTTTTTCATAACTAATCCATTAGGACGAGTGAACTCATCAAGGATTAATCCATTTGGATCAGTTAGATCAATCAGTTCTTCGCAGGCAAGTGCCATTGCTTCAACTCGTTTTTCGTTTAATTTTAAACGATCTAACAAACTATCTGCGATATGACCTTTCGCAGCTTCGATATCAATATCATTGGCTTTAAGGATAATATCTACTTTATTTCGTAAGTTATTTGCTAAATGTTGTAGGAAGGAATTTTTTTCTTCACTTGAGAGTAAGGCAAACGATTTTGCGGCACTCTGGGCTTTACTTGTTTTATCTGTTATATAACTCATTTTTTATGTCCTTTAAAATAGGTGCCAATATTTTCTCCAGCAAAGATTTGATAGAGAACTTTTGGATCTTCTCCTTGGGCGATCATCATATCGATGCCCTCGCTCATAACGATTTTAGCAGCTTCAAGTTTTGTACTCATACCACCTGTTCCTAAGCTTGATGAAGCTCCTTTGCCATAAAGCATCATTTCGTCATTTATAGTTTCAACAAGTTCAATTAATTTGGCTTGTGGATTTTTCTTTGGATTATCGGTATAGAAACCATCAATATCAGAAAGTAATATTAATAGATCGGCTTGAATCGTTTTCGCAACTAAAGCTGACAAATGATCATTTTCCATCGATTTAGAACCTTCTAACTCTTCTGTCGCGATGGGGTCATTGGCATTAACAATCGGAATGACACCTTCTTTCAGTAAAGTATCAAAGGTATTTTGAACATTCTTTTTTAGGATGGTTGAATTAAAGACATCGGCATTTAAGAGTATTTGCGCAACAACATGACCATATTCACCAAAAAGTTTTGAGTAAATATGCATCAGTTCAGATTGGCCTACCGCAGCCGCTACTTGTTTACCTTGAACACTGCGTGGTCTTTCTTCCCAGTTAAGCTTAGCAGCACCCACGCCGATAGCACCTGATGATACCACTACGACTTCTTTACCATCGTTAACTAGATCGGATAAGACAAGGGCTAATTTATCCATGCGTTCAAAATGGGTTCGGCCATTGGGATGCGTTAAAGTTGTCGTGCCTACTTTTACGACAATACGTTTTGCATTTTTGAGGGTTCTACGCATATCAAAATCTCCTTATTTTAGTAGTAATTATAACTTATAAAATGCTATCTACAAAGAATTTAAATAAAGCTCTTGTGCTTTCAATACTTGTCATTCGTTCAGGATGCCATTGGACAGCTAAGATATTTTGAGCTTCGATCGCTTCGATGATGCCATCTTCACTTTGCGCAACTATATTTAAAGAAGTGGCTAATTTATCAATCGCTTGGTGATGATAAGAATTCACTTCAGTGCTTGCCCCAAAGATTTCATGAAGACTTGAGCCTTTCTCAAAATGAACCATATGAGCTTTCAAACGATTTGTATCTGAAGATATCGAATGATTAGGGATATCTTGTTTTAGACTTCCACCTAAGGCAACATTGATGATTTGAAGACCTCGACAGATACCCAATATTGGCATCTTTAGTTTCATCGCAATTTCAATGGAATTAATATCCATTTGATCAACTTCATAGGGTTCACAATCTGAGTCAGTATTATCTTGATTGTAAAAGTATGGATCAACATCTTTTCCACCGGGAATGACTAAAGCATGACAGTCTTTCAAAGTAAGTTCTAAACTTTCATAATCCTGTGGATAGACAAGTATGATCTGTGCATCTGTTTCATTAAAGGCATTAATGTAATCTTGATTAATAAAGAATTGATCATGGATATGACCATTACTTGTAGCACGCATTAAGAGGGCAAGTTTTACACGCATATGACTTCTCCTTCAAAGATATCTTTTAATGTCAGTTTATCATGTTTATCCATGTATAATAATCTCATGGACAAACAACATAAAACAATCTTTTTAGACATTGATGGAACCTTAGTTGGAAATAAGGGGGCTGTGCCAAAATCAGCCGAAGAAGCGATAAAAAAAGTCAAGGCTAATGGACATAAAGTGATTCTTTGTACGGGTCGTACATTAGATGAAATCTATCCGCCCATCATGGCAATTGGCTTTGATGGCGTAATTGCATGTGGAGGCAATTATGTTATCGCAAAAGATGAAATTCTTTATGAACGATATATTACGTTAGATGATCTACAACACCTTTATGAATATTTTGAGAAATATGGAATTAATTACTATGTTGAGGCAATTTCTGGCATTTATGCATCACCAAATTGTGATCAACAATTAATCGATTTAGCGAATGAAGTAGCGAAAGTTCAAGGTGAACATTTCTTAGAACACTTTAACCTCTTCAGAGGGGTAATGAAGCAAAATGAGAAACTACTAAGAAATGATGTGACAAAGATTTCTTTCTTAGGTTCAAATCATCCAATTGATGACTTAAAAAAGGAATATCAAGATCGTTTTGAGATCTTTGATTTAGTTGTCCCAATGTTTGGAGAAAACAGCGGTGAAATTTCTATTAAAGGAACTGACAAAACAGTCGGAATGGATATTATGATTCATCACTTTGATCTAATTGAAGAGAATTCAATTGCGATAGGTGATGGTAATAATGATATTACCATGCTTAAAAAAGCAGCCATTGGTGTCGCGATGGGAAACGCAACAGACAAGCTAAAAGCAGTGGCTGATATGATTAGCGATGATGTCGATGATGATGGATTAGCAAAAGCGTTAAAAAGATTAGAATTATTCTAATCTTTTTTAATGATTTCAATCGTTTCTATAGCTTGATAACTTGCACAAACACAGATGCTTGTGTTTTTTAAATCAATGGAGGTAAAACAGATATCTGTTGGTATTTTCTCAGTTAAATGACTTGGTTTATCGTCTAATTTAATCCAAGCCTCTAACTGACACCAAGCTTTTAAAGGCTGATCAGGATTTAGCTGTAAGCGATCAATTAAGTGTTTCGATATGGGTCTTGGGAATTCACAGTCGATTCCAATTGGAAAGCTTTCATAGGCGACCAATAAAATATTTTTTGTATGGGTAACAGAGATATATCCATGTTCAATTAAGGGTTTACCAGTGTTTGAATAACTTACAGTTCCCCAGTGATTCTCAAGTGCTAAAGGAAGTAAAACAGTTTTAGAAGCATTCTGTTTATATTCTGTTTCTTTGTTTTCAAAGATAAATATTTGCATACTCAAACTCTAGCATAGAATTTGTCTGAGAAAGCGACATCTTTTATTTTTTATGACAAATCAAGCCTAAACAAGCTACAATAGTTTTTATGAGAAATAGATGAGGTGGGAATAATTATGATAAACACAGTACTCTTTGATTTAGATGGAACACTATTACAAATTAATAATAAAGAATTTGAAAGACTTTACTTTGGGGCAATGGCTAAACAAGTTGAAGATTTGTATTCTCCTGAGGAAATTGTTGGATTAATTTGGGCATGTACAAAAGAGATGGTCTTGGATACTAGTGATTTAACCAATGAAGAAAGTTTTTATCAAGCCTTAAGGTCACGTATCAGTGAAGAACAATTAGCAATTCTTCAACCACGTTTCAATGCTTTTTATGAAGGTCCTTTTGATCATGTGCGTAGTGCTGTATTAGATAATCAAGCATTAGTGGATGCAGTTAATCTATTGAAAGATAAAGGCTATCGATGTGTTATCGCAACAAATCCGATGTTTCCTAAATTAGCGATTGATAAAAGAATTGCTTGGACAAATATAAAACGTGATCATTTTGATTATGTGACAAGTTTTGAGAATAACCATTACTGCAAACCACAAGTGCATTTCTATCAAGAAATCTTAAATGATATCAAGGCGAAAGCAGAAGACTGTCTAATGGTTGGTAATGATACCTTTGAAGATATGATTGCGAAAAAAGTGGGACTACAAACATATTTGGTCAATGATCACATCATCGAAAATGAAAAAGCGATTGCACCAGATGATCAAGGAAGTATGAATGATTTCTTGAAATTTGTCGAAAATTTACCAAAGATAAATTAATCCATAAACGTGCTTCAACACGTTTTTTTATAAGGTATAATAAGAACATGAAACAAAAGAATGGCTCATTTTTAATCGCTCTATTGGCAGCGAGATTATCTATATTTGGACTCAAAATACTTAAACGAAACGGGACCCATTATCCCGGTTATATTGCGTTGAAATTTTGTCCAGATTTTCTCTCTTATTTAGCACAACCTAAAAAGCTTATTGCGATTACTGGAACGAATGGTAAAACAACCACATCAAATCTAATATTGGATGTCTATAAACAAACAGATTTGAAGATTGCTCATAACTCTTTAGGATCAAATATCCAAGAGGGTATTATCACTACATTGTTAAAAGGTTCAAACTTTTTTGGAAATAAAGCTAAAGCTGATTTATTCATATTAGAAGTGGATGAGCGGGTATCACCTAAAATATATCCTTATATCAAACCTGATTATTTATGTATTACCAATCTATTTAGAGATAGTTATCGCAGAAATGCATCGGTTGAATTTATTGCTGATATCTTAGATCAATCGATTCCAAAAGAAACAAAACTCATCGTTAATAGTGACGATGCGATTAGTTCATATCTTTGTCATGATAATGAACGTTTTGTCTTTAGTATGGAAGCACAAAAAGATGAATTTCAAATTAAAGATAGTTTAATTAAAGATCTCGTTTACTGTCCTAAATGTGATCATAAATTGACCTACACTTTTAACCGTTACCATCATATTGGTAAAGTCATATGTCCAGTGTGTAATTTTACGAATTTAAATCCAGATCTTTCAATTATCAAAATTGATGAAGAAGTCCATATAAAATATGGTGAGCGTGTCTATCTTTTCCCTAAAGTAGGTGAAAATATTACGGACTTCTATAATATGGTTGCTGCTATTGCAACATGTGTTTATAGTGGCTTAAGCATTGAAGAAGTACAAAAGTCATTCTCACAATTAAAAGTTGTCCAAAGTCGCTTTAATATATCCAATTTAAAAGGCAAACAAATCATTGTGATGATGTCAAAGGATCAAAACCCAGTGGCAGCCAGTCGTGTTTTTGATTATATTCGTCGTCAAAATACACGTCAAACAGCCGTTATTTTTATCAATGAAAATTCAGACCATCATACGGGTAGTGAAAATAATGCGTGGTACTACGATGCTGATTTTGAGTATTTAAATCAAACACACATTAAACAAGTGATTGTCGGTGGATGGCGTATTTTAGATGCGAAAGTTCGTTTGCTTTTAGCGGGTATTGATGAATCTTCAATTGTTTTAGCGCATGATGAAATCAGTACTCATAAGTTTGTTGATTTTACTAAAGTCGATGATGTTTATATTCTATATGGCACCAAAACAGAACCAGAAGCTTTAAAAATAAAAGATTTATTACTTGATCGTATACAGAAGGAGATGGCTTAATGAAAATAGAAGTTCTATACGGTAATGCGGCTAATCTATATGGCGATCAAGGGAATATTTTACTCTTAAAAAAAGCCTTAGCTGACGCAACATTTATCGAGACTGATTTAAATGAAACTCCTCGTTTTGTAAGTACAAAAGTTGATTTGATAATCATGGGATCAATGAGTGAGAGAATGCAGATGAAAGTGATTGAGCGTTTATTGCCTTTTAGAGATCGAATCATTAACTTAATTGATGAGGGTGTACACTTTGTGATCACTGGTAATGCTTTAGATATTTTTGGTGAAGCCATCGAAAAAGAAGATGGGTCCTTTGTCACAGGTTTAAATATTTTTTCTTTTAAAACGAAAGAAGATTTAATGCATCGTCATAATTCGTTAGTTTTAGGCTTATATAAAAATATGGAAATTGTTGGCTTTAAAACTCAGTTTGCACAAATTTATCCTAGTACAAAACTACCTCATTTCCTAGATATTGAAAGAGGCACTGGATATCATGTTGGGGCAAAGTTTGAAGGGATTCACCGTAATCGTTTTTATGGGACTAATTGTGTGGGACCATTTCTTGTCTTAAACCCTTTCTTTACCCTCAACTTATTTAAAGAATTAGGGATTAATTATCCACAACTTCCTTATGAAACAGCCTTGATTGCTGCTTATCATAAACGTATCTCTGAATTTAGAGATCCTAAAATCATTAATCACCCTTAGAGCAGATTCCTTCTGCTTTTTTTAATGCAAGGCGTATAATTAAATAGAAAAGTAAGGAATATTATGTATAACACACAAGAAATAAAAGAAAATGTCTACTGGGTTGGTGGAAATGATCGACGTCTACATCGTTTTGAAAATATGTTTCCACTACAGTTTGGAATTGCCTATAATGCCTATATTATTTTAGATGAGAAAACAGCTTTAATTGATACGGTCGATTCATCTATTTCTCAACTTTTTATTGCCAATGTTGAACATGTTTTAAATGGACGCGATTTAGATTATTTAGTCGTAAATCATATGGAACCCGATCATTGCGGTAATGTTGAGACCATTTTAAGACGCTACCCAAATTGCAAATTTGTGGGAAATCAAAAGACTTTTCAGTTCTTTTCTCAATTTTATGATTTTGATGCATCTTATGCATATTATGAAGTAAAGGATCTCGATGAACTCGTTTTAGGTCAGCATCAGCTTCGTTTTTACTTTGCCCAAATGGTTCATTGGCCAGAAGTGATGATGACTTTAGAAACAAGTGAGCATATTTTATTTTCAGCTGATTCTTATGGGACATTTGGAGCGCATTATGGTTCAATTTTTGCCGATGAGATTGATTATCGAAGAAATCATGTCGATGAAGCACGTCGTTATTATGCGAATATTATTGGCCGATTTGGTTTACCTGTGCAAACGATTATGCGGAAATTATCAAATGATGTGATTAAAATGATTGCCTCTGTACATGGACCAATATATCGAGAAAGCACTGAACTAGCGCTTATTCTTGATAAATATGATAAATGGGCACATAACATACCTGAAGTTCATTCAGTTTTATTAGTTTACGGAACTATGTACAACAACACAGAACTTGTGGTTGATACACTCGCAACAAAACTTGCACAAAAAGGTGTTCGTAAAATGAGAATCTATGATGTCAGTGAATTTGATGTTTCTTATTTAATTGCTGATGTTTGGAAATACTCGCACATAGTCATTGCGACACCAACTTACAACACAGGTGTTTTCCATCTAATTCATAATTTCTTACATGAGTTAGTTAGCTTAAATTTAAGTAATCGAAAATTCAGTTTTGTGATTAATCAATCTTGGGGGGGTGTCGCTTTAAAAGAACTTCAAGAAATTGTTTCAAAAATGAAGAATATCGAAATTGTTGGTGAACCTTTACAAATCACTTCTACAGTTAAAAATGATAACTTAGAAGCCATTGATCAGTTTGCCCAAGTAATTGCGGATAGTGTTAAATCTATGAAATAGTCCTTGCCTATGCAGGACTTTTTTTATGTGGATAAGGGAAGTGAAATTAAAAAAATAATGTATAATAAACGCATGGTTTATGTTAAACGTAGAAGACGCATACGATGGATTCCACTTAGCCTGTTTATTCTTGTGATTTCAAGTATCAGTTTCTTTCTTTTAAAGCCTTATTTATTTGCGATGCAAGTCGAAGAAATTGAACAGGTTGAAGAGGTCATTGATGTTGGTCCTGATTTAAATGGCAATGGAATTTCTGATATAGATGATATTGTGATAGGTGCTCGAAAAGATGCGCTGAATTTACCTGAATATATCAATTGGTACTATGCTGGTGGATATCCACCTGAAAATGAAGGGACTTGTACTGACCTTGTCTGGCGAGCTTTTATGGAAGCTGGTATTGTATTAAAAGATTTGGTAGATGCTGATATTGAGGCTAATACATCAGCTTATCCCTTTGCATCTGAACCCGATCCAAACATTGATTTTAGAAGAGTGAGAAATTTATTTTACTTCTTTCAAAGAAATGGATTAGAATTAACAACGGATGTGTATAAAACAGATCAATGGCAAGCAGGTGATATTGTTGTCTTTGGAAATTTTGAACACATCGGAATCCTCTCTGATATACGAAATGAGAATGATATTCCTTATCTCATTCATAATAACGATCAACCGATTAGAGAAGAAGATCGTTTAGAGTATGGATCATATACGCAAGGCATTACTGGCCATTTCAGATGGATACCAGAAGAATAAGGAGAATACATGTTAGATCGCGTTAACCCAGTCGTCAAAAATATTAAATTAAGTGGCATTCGTCGCTTCAATCAAGCTGCTAAGAAAATTGAAGGAGCTGTATCTTTAACTGTTGGAGAACCAGAATTTGATACAGTTCAAGCGATAAAGGATGCAGCAAATTTAGCCCTTCAAAATAATCGTACTCATTATCCTGTGGGTTTAGGTGTACAAGAGTTAAGAGAAGCTATTTCTGAATTTGAAAGTAAAGATCCAAAATCTGTTTATTCAAGTGATGAAGTGATTGTGACGGTTGGTTCAACTGAAGCACTAGCTGCTGTTCTTTTTTCAATCTTAGAAGCAGGCGATGAAGTTATCATTCCTGAACCGATGTATTTAGTTTATCAACCACTGATTGAAAGAGTTGGCGCAAAAGTTGTTGGTTTAGATACCACTCAAGATGAATTTCAAATTACACGTGAAAAATTAGAAGCTTGTGTTAGTGAAAAAACAAAAGCGATTTTAATCACTTCACCTAATAATCCAACCGGTGTTATATACAATCAAGCAAGTTTAGATCTAGTTGTTGAATATGCTTTGAAAACTAAAGCATTCTTAATTAGTGATGATGTTTATAATCAACTCGTTTATGTGGATCATTTACCAAGTCTTAGAGACTACCCACAAATTCGTGAACAACTCATTATTACGCAATCCTATTCAAAACCCTATGCAATGACAGGTTGGCGTATTGGTTATATTTTGGCTGATCAACCAATCGCGAAAGTCATTGGTTCTTTCCATCCTTATATGGTTAGTGGAATTGCTACATTTATTCAAGATGCGGCTATTACGGCTTTAAAACAAGATACAACTTGGATGCGTGATTTATATCATGCACGTCGTGATAAATCTTTAGAAATCTTAGCGAATAATCAAATAAAAGTGGTTAAACCAGAAGGTGCGTTCTACTTCTTTGTTGATATCAAGGAATTTGGATTAAAATCAGAAGCATTCTGTGAAAAAGCTCTTTATGACTATAAAGTTGCAATGGTTCCAGGCGTTTACTTTGGTGAACATTGCGATCATTATATTCGCTTATCCTATGCGACAAGTGAAGATCAACTCTATGAAGGTCTTAACCGCTTAGCTGCCTTTGTTTCTGATTTAAGAAAATGAAAAACGTTTTAAAAACGATTCTCTTTACTTTCCATCTACAAATATTTATCAACCTTATCTTCTTTTTGATGATTCAATTTGGATTTAGGGTTTTTAGCTTTCATGAACAAGCTATGATCAATACTGTTTTATATGCGTTTAGTCTAATGTTTATTTATTTTATTGTGATCTTGGTGATTTCTTTTTTTCGTCCAAAGGTTCTATCTTACCCTTATAAAGCCTGGGTCCTTCTCATCCTTCTTTTAGGGATTTATACTCTTAGTTTTATTTTGAGCCAAAGTGATTTTAGTTTATGGAAAATTTATTTTATAAGTCATTTGCCAGTTGCTTATTTTGTAAGATCATGGCTTCCATCTCAATTTGATTTATCCCAACAGTTCTTAATTGGCTTATGTGCTATCAGTCCTGCCTTAGGTGTAAAGTTTGCCTATGAATTTAGTGGATGGTTAAAATATCGCATTAAAAAATCACGATAATTCGTGATTTTATGTTCTTTGACCAAAGATGATTGAACCTAGACGAACCATAGTCGAGCCTTCTTCAATCGCTATTGGATAATCTTGACTCATTCCCATGGAACATTCACTGAGTTCAGGAAATTGAACTTGATAACTTTTTAGTAGTGCATTTGCTTGTTTAAATATCGTTCTTGTTTTATCTAAATCAACTGAGCTAGGTCCAATCACCATGAAGCCCTTTAAATGACAATTTTGACAGTTTTGTACTTCTTCAATGAGTTGAGGAAGTTCTGATAATGTACATCCTGATTTTTGTTCTTCATGACTTAAGTTGATTTGAATCAAAAGATTAATTTCTTTATTTTGTTTAATCGTTTCTTTATCAATTTCTTTAATTAAACGCGATGAATCTACTGAATGAATCCAGGTCGCATGCTTCACGACCTCTTTGACCTTATTTCTTTGTAGATGACCAATAAAATGCCAAGTTACATTTGTGATAAGAGATGCTTTCTCTGTGAGTTCTTGTGCTTTGTTTTCGCCAAAGTCAGTGAAACCATTCGCAATTGCGTCTTGGATGGCTTCAATCGGTTTTGTTTTTGATACAGCAATAATTTTATTTAGACTTGGATAGTCTTTTTTGAGTGTTTGATAGCTTAACATAATCCTATGATACACTAAAAGAAAAGGTCGTTTTAGATATGTTGAAAAATAAAATTCATTCAGTTGTTTATCAGATCTGGCCCCGTTCTTTTTGTGACTCCAATCAAGATGGGATAGGGGATATTCAAGGAATTATCTCAAAACTCGATTATTTAAAAGATTTAGGAATTGATATCTTATGGATTTCACCTTTATACCAATCGCCAAATCATGACTATGGCTATGACATAAGTGATTATTATTCAATCAATCCAGAGTTTGGGACGATGGATGATTTTGATGAACTTTTACGTCAAACAAGGAAGCGAAACATCGATATTATGATGGACTTAGTCGCTAATCATACCTCTGATCAACATCCTTGGTATATAGAAGCGAAAAACGATCCAAGTAGTTCAAAAAGAGATTACTATTTCTTTAAAGAAGGAACAGAGGGACAAGAGCCTAATAATTGGATATCACTCTTTGGCGGAAGTGCTTGGTCAAAAGAAGAAGAGAATATTTATAGTTTAAATCTATTTACCCCTCAACAAAAAGATTTAAATTGGGAAAATGAAGAAGTAAGACAAGCTATCTATGATGTCATCAAATTTTGGCAAGCTAAAGGTGTTCAAGGTTTTCGCATGGATGTGATAAATCTTATTTCTAAGAAAGAAGGACTACCTTCTTATCATCCAGAAAAGAAGGGTTATCAATTTGCGAAAGACTATCTTGTATCCCTTGATAAAACACATGCTTATCTACATGAAATGTATGATCATGTCTTAGCAGATGAGAATCATCTTTATGTGGGTGAAGGGGTGATGATAAATCCAGAATCAGCTTCTCTTTATAGTGGTACACAAAGTAAAGAGTTAGATATGATGTTTCATTTTGATTTAGCATTAATTGGTTGTGGTCCTTTAGGTAAATATGATTTTAGAAAACTTTATCGCTGGACTGTTAAAGAATTTAAGTCGATTTATTTTAAATGGCAAATTGCTTCTCAAGAAAAAGCATTTTTCTTAGGTAATTTTTTATCCAATCATGATCAACCCAGAGCTGTCTCAAGATATGGTGATGATGGAAAATATCATGATGAGAGCGCAAAGTGTTTACTGATGTTAAATTTTGTCTCAAAAGGTGCACCTTTTATCTATCAAGGGGAGGAAATTGGGATGAGTAATTGTCATTTTGAAGAAAATGAATGGCGTGATTTTGAAGCGATTAATGATTATAAAGTGCTTCAATCAATGATGCATTTACCAGCTTTTATCGCAAAGATTGTTATTCAAAAAATGACACGAGATCATGCCCGTACACCGATGCAGTGGAATGATAGTGTGTATGCAGGCTTTAGTGAGGTTTGTCCATGGATTAAAGTAAATCCTAATAAAGATAAAATCAATGTTAATCAGCAGATAAATGATGATCAATCAATCCTTAGTTTTACTAAAGCATTAATCAAAATATATAAAGCTTACCCACTTTTTGCCTTTGGACAAATAGAAGCTTTACTTCTACAACATAAGCAAATAATTGGAATTAAACGCTATGATAAAGATACAAGTTTTATTTGTTTAATTAACTTAAGTGATAAATATGCAAATTTTGAAAGTGAAGTGGAATGGTTTGACATGGATTGTATACTTTCTAATAAAACAGATGTTTCTATAATGGTTGAAAAAATGGTATTTGCGCCTTATGAGTGTCGATTATTAAAAAGCAAATGACGTGCACTTTAGCGCTAAATTTAAGACAATAATAAACAAGGAGAATTTTTATGTTAGAACTTAATCAAAAAGCACCCGAATTTACACTACCCAACCAAAATGGAGAACTAAGATCTTTAAGTGACTATCAAGGTCAATGGCTAGTCCTCTATTTCTATCCAAAGGATGATACGCCAGGTTGTACCACCCAAGCTTGTTCATATCGCGATAATATGTCTGAGTTTGAACGTCGTGGAATTAAAGTCTTTGGGATTTCTAAAGATGATGTTAAGGGTAAAAAGAAATTTGAAACTAAATATGAGTTAAATTTTGAGCTCTTGGCAGATGAAGATCATCAAGTCTTAGAAAGTTATCAAGTTTGGAAAGAAAAGAATATGTATGGTAAGAAAGTTTGGGGTATTTCACGTACTACCTTTGTGATTAATCCTGAAGGTGAGATTGTTTCCATCTTTGAAAAAGTTAAACCAGATGAAGATGTTGCCTCTGTCTTAGCTGTTATTGGGAAATAGACTAATGCGCTGAAGTGATTCAGCGTTTTATTTTGCTTTTACATTTAAGGCTTAAATTGATATTATGTAAACGCCTATTGTGAGAATGTGAAATGAATGAACAAATAAATATAAATGATAAACGTCCAAGAGCAATTGTACGTACTGAATCGATAAAAGTGATTAACGCTTTAAAAAAATATGATCTAGATTTTGTCTTAGTTGAACCATTTTTCTCATACCACCATCCCCATACCCAATCTTTAGATGAATTTAGAGAATTAATTGAAGCAGTGGGGGATGCCTCTTGGTATATTGAAATTAATGGTTATATCGAAGATACCCAACTATCAGCCCTTAAAGAAACACTGAAGGTTTTTGACTTGTTTAAACCTAAAGGAATTTTATTTGCAGATTTTGCGGTTTATGAAATCTTAAATGAAATAGGGTTTAGAGGTGAGAAAATCTTTGCACCTGAAACGATTTTAACCAGTTCAGCGGATATTGGTTTCTATTTAAATTATGTGGATCGTTGTGTTTTAGCGAAAGAATTAACTTTGGATGAAATCTGTGAAATAGCTTCAAAATATCCAGATAAAGTGGATGTTTTTGGATTAGGCTATGCCTTGATGTCAGTTTCAAAAAGACCACTTGTTCAAAACTACTTTAATGAAATCAAACGTGATGATAAGGTTTTAAATCGTACTGACATGTTAATGCAGGAAGAAAAGCGTCCTGAGTGGATGCCAATTTTAGAAGAACACTTAGCGACCTCTACTTATATGCCACATATTACCTATTCTAAAAAGGAAATGCCTTATTTTAAGGAAGCAAATGTCAGTCATCTCTATTGTGATTCTTTATTCATTGAAGATGATGATTTTATTGCCTTGGTAGAAGATATGATGGGCTATAAATCAGATATTGATATCGAAACTATAAAAGAGAAAAACCTCTTAGGTGAGGCTTATTATTATCGTAAAACAAATTTACTTAAAGGAGAAAAGTCATGATAGAACTTCTCGCACCAGCGGGTGACTTGGTCCGCGCTAAAGTGGCTTTTGATTATGGTGCAGATGCCGTCTTTATTGGTGGAAAGCGTTTTTCTTTAAGAGCGAAAGCGAGTAATTTTGATATTGAACAAATAAAAGAAGCAGTTGATTATGCTCATCAATTAAATAAGAAACTCTTTGTGACTGTAAATATGTTACCTCATGAAGATGATTTAAAAGGATTAGATGAATATTTACTGTCACTAAATGACGTCAATGTCGATGCGATTATTGTCGCATCTTTAGCGATTGTTAAACGCGCAATGGATTTAAAAGTGAATTATGAATTGCATTTAAGCACACAATTATCAATCACTAATTCACGAGCGATGGATTTTTATAAATCAGTTGGGGTTGATCGTGTCGTTTTAGCACGCGAATTGGATCTTCATATGATTGAAAGTATTCAATCAAAGCAAATTATTGATACTGAAATCTTTATTCATGGTGGGATGTGTACCAATTACTCTGGTCGTTGTACCTTAAGTAATCAAATGACTCTAAGGGATGCCAATCGTGGCGGTTGTGCCCAATCCTGTCGTTGGTACTACAACTTTAAGATGGGTGATGAAATCATCTCTGATGCTGAGCATCCTTTTACTATGGGTTCAAAAGATTTATCAACTTTAAAATGGATTGAAGATTTTGTGCGCTTAAAAGTAAATTCCTTAAAAATTGAAGGACGTATGAAGTCCTCTCATTACTTAGCCGTTGTCGTCGGCAGTTATCGTAAACTCATTGATGCGATTGAATCCAATGCTTTAAATGATGAATTAATGACTAAACTTCAAAAGAATATGGAAAAAGCAGAAGGTCGATTAACTTTTGATGGCTTCTACTCACATTTACCTAATGTAAGTGATCATTTATATCTCTCACAAAAAACAGCTGTTTTACAACGTTTCGTTGGCGATATTCTTAAACAAGAAATGGGTTGGATTTGTGTTCAAGTTAAGAACGGTGTGATTAAAGGTGAAGTTTTAGAAGTCTTAGAACCTTATAAAGATGTTCAAAGTTTTATTCTTGAAGGTTTAGAGAATGAAGAACATGAGCCTATTGATGAAGCAAAGAGTCCGATGTCAATAGTTTGGATTAAAGTCCCTTTTAAGGTTAGTGATAAAGCATTTATCAGGAAGGATCAAGTTCTATGATTCAATGCGAAGGAGCGATTTCAATCAAAGCTGCTTTAGAATCGCAAAAGCGTGAAATATCTAAAGTCTTAATTAGTGAAGATAAGAAATCAAAGGATCTTAATTATATTATTCATCTTTGTCATAAGTTTAATGTTAAATTTGAACGTGTCTCAAAAGACATTTTAGAAAGTTATGCGCCTTCAAAAACCTACGGTGGTTTAATTGCTTTTGCAAGTTCAAGAACATATCAAAGTATTGAGTCTGTCAAAAAACATGTTTGGATGATTTTGATTGAAGGGGTTGAAGATCCTTTTAATTTAGGTCAAATGATTCGAACCGCCTATGCCTCAGGGGCACAAGCTGTTTTATTGAATCAAAGAGATTGGTCAAAAGTTGAAGCTGTTCTATTAAAAAGTAGTGCTGGAGCGTTTGATCGTTTAGACATTGTTCTATTAAATGATCTAGATGCTGATATTAAAACATTAAAAACAATGGGTTTTACAGTTGTTTCTGCACTTAGAAATGAGACAAGTATTTCTCATGAAAAACTTGTTTATCCAGATA
Organism: Erysipelotrichaceae bacterium; assembly: GCA_963663995.1. Classification (GTDB taxonomy): domain Bacteria; phylum Bacillota_I; class Bacilli_A; order Erysipelotrichales; family Erysipelotrichaceae; genus UBA2212. The sequence continues at coordinate 238,954 of OY760660.1, forward strand.
AATCAATCTTAGCGATTGGCGGTGAAATGAGAGGCTTATCAAAAGCGGTTAAAGACTTAAGCGACATCAGTGTTGAGATAAAATATCCACAAGATGTTAAAGTCGCACTCAATGCTGTCAGTGCTTGTGCGATATTAAGTTTTAAACATGTTAAATAAACCTACAAAAGATGGGTTGAGTTTGTTATAATCTAAAATAAAAATGGAGGACGTGCACATGAATGATATGAACGGTAAGTTATTAAAAGAGGGCTATACCTTTGATGATTTACTCTTAGTCCCAAGCTACTCTAGCGTGGTCCCTAAGGATGTTTGTTTAAAAACACAGTTAAGTGAAAAACTTCAACTCAAAATTCCGATTACTTCCGCTGCCATGGATACAGTAACCGAAGAAAAAATGGCGATCGCTTTAGCGAAAGCAGGTGGTTTAAGTTTTATTCATAAAAATCTAAGTGTTGAACAACAAGCCAATATGGTTAAAAACGTTAAAGCGATTAAAGGGGATGATCAAGCGGCTGTTGATGCGAATGGTTATTTACTTTGTGGGGCTGCGGTCAGTGTTAATGCTTATAGTATGGAACGTGTTAAAGCACTTGTAGATGCTGGAGTTGATGTCATTACAGTTGATTCAGCTCATGGTCATTCAAAAGGTGTTATTGATACCATTAAACAAATTCATGCATCTTATCCAGAACTTGATATCGTTGGTGGAAATATTGTTACAGCTGATGCTGCAAAAGCTTTAGTTGAAGCTGGTGCAACCATTATTAAAGTAGGTGTTGGTCCTGGTTCTATTTGTACAACTCGAGTTGTTTCAGGGGTTGGTGTACCACAATTAACAGCGGTTAATGATGTTTATGAATATGCGAAAAATCATAATGTTGCGGTCATTGCAGATGGTGGAATTAAACTATCTGGTGATATCGTGAAAGCGATCGCAGCAGGGGCTGATGCGGTTATGTTAGGTGGACTTTTGGCAGGTACAGAAGAAACACCTGGCGATATTATTGAAGTCTATGGTAAAAAAGTAAAAACCTATATGGGTATGGGATCACTTACCGCCATGCAAAAAGGAAGTTCAGACAGATATTTCCAAGGTGGTGAAAAAGATCTTAAAAAATTAGTACCAGAAGGCATTGAAGCAACTGTTGCTTATAAAGGTCCAATGGCAGATGTAGTCTATCAAATGATGGGTGGCTTACGATCAGGGATGGGTTATTGTGGTTGTGCTGATATTGCTCATTTAAAAACGGATGCTAAATTTGTGAAAATCACCAATGCTGGTTTAGCTGAATCACATCCACATGATGTTCAAAATATCCAGGAGGCTCCAAACTACCGTGGCTGATACAATTTTAGTTTTAGACTTCGGTTCTCAGTATAACCAACTGATTGCACGAAGAATTCGTGAAATGGGAGTGTTCTCAGAATTGCTTCCTAACGATGTTGATCTTAAAAAAGTAATTACACCTGATGTTAAAGGGATTGTTTTTTCTGGCGGTCCAAATTCTGTTTATGATGAAGGAGCACTTTCAGTTGATCCTGCTATTTACGATCTAGGTTTACCAATCTTAGGCATTTGTTATGGAATGCAATTGATGATGCATCAATTAGAGGGTGGGAAAGTTGAACCAGGAAAACTTAGAGAATATGGTCCAGCCGATATTCATTTATTAAATGAAACCCATTTAAGTCATACCATGCCTTTAACGCAAAAAGTATGGATGAGCCATGGCGATCATGTTGCCTCTATTGCTGAAGGTTTTAAAATTGATGCGAAAAGCAATCATGATGTGATTGCGGTTATTTCAAATGAAGATAAAAAATTCTATGGTTTACAATTCCATCCAGAAGTAAGAAATAGTGAATATGGAAATCAATGGTTATCAAACTTTGTCTTTGATGTATGTAAAGCCGAAGCTAACTGGAAACTTGAAGATTTCATTGATCAACAAGTTCAAGAAATTAGAAATACAGTTGGTACAGATCAAGTGCTTTGTGCCCTATCAGGTGGTGTTGATTCATCTGTTGTCGCAGCATTACTACATAAAGCAATTGGCCCACAATTAACCTGTATGTTTGTTGATCATGGCTTATTACGTTTAAATGAGCGTCAAATGGTTCGTGATATGTTTGAAGGCCATTTCGGTCTAAACTTAGTGGTTGTTGATGCCGAAGAGCGTTTCTTAGGAAAACTTGCCGGTGTTGAAGATCCTGAGAAAAAACGTAAAATTATCGGGACAGAATTTATTCGTGTCTTTGAAGAAGAAAGTTCTAAGTTAACAACTGTTAAATGGTTAGCTCAAGGAACTTTATATACAGATGTTATCGAGTCTGGTACTAAAACAGCTCAAACGATTAAATCTCATCACAATGTCGGTGGTTTACCAAAAGATATTCAATTTAAATTGATTGAACCATTAAATAAACTCTTTAAAGATGAAGTACGTGCTTTAGGATTACTTTTGGGACTAAGTGAAGCAATGGTTTATCGTCAGCCATTCCCAGGTCCAGGTCTTGCGATTCGTATTATCGGAGAAGTCACTAAAGATAAATGTGATTTAGTCCGTTATAGTGATGCGATTTTCCATGAAGAAATCGTTAATGCAGGACTTCAACGTGATATTTGGCAGTACTTTACCGTTTTAACAAATATTAGATCTGTGGGTGTTATGGGTGATCAAAGAACCTATGATTATGCTTTAGGTCTAAGAGCTGTTTCCTCTATTGATGGAATGACAGCAGATTATGCAAAGATACCTTATGAAGTTTTAGATAAAGTATCTAAACGTATAGTCAATGAAGTTAGAGGGATTAATCGTATTATCTACGATATTACTCCTAAACCACCAGCCACCATTGAGTGGGAATAATAAACATCTTAAAGTTTAAATGGGGCGTTAGGTCCCATTTTTTTATGAACTTTGAGTATACTATTACTTATGAATTTTATAGATCAAAGATGGCTGGCTTATCTAGCTCACTTTCATGCAGATCGCGATTATTACGCCTGTCATGATTATTTAGAAGAATGGTGGTTCGAATTAGGGAATCCACAGAATCACTTACTAATGGCTTTTATTCAGCTGGCAGTCGCTCTCTATCATTATCGTGCAGATAATATCAATGGAGCACGTATACTATTGGATAAAGCAACATTGATTTTTGAAATGAATAAGGATTTGATCACAGACTATGGTTTAGATGAAGAAGCTTTGTTTACAAAACTTAATGAATTGAAATCAAATGTTAAACATCATCGTCCATTTGTAGATGTAAATCTAAAGTTTAGTGATCAGCTCTTAGAGAAACACTTACATGAATTTTGTTTGAATCAAGACTTAGACTTGTATGCATCCTCTGATATGAATAATCTTCATTTAATTCATAAGCATAAATTCAAACATCGTTAGATGCTATACTAAAAATAATCAATTTGTGAGGTGTTTAGATGTCCATTAAAAAACAAGAAGAACAAATAAAAGCCTATTTTAATGTTTGGTTAAATCGTGATATTAAGCAATTAAATCAAATCTTTTCGAAAGATGTTTACTATGCTGAATGCATGGGACCTGAATATCGGGGTTTATATCAAGTAGAAGAATGGATTAAGTTTATGTTTAATAAACAAATCGTTTTGAATTGGGACATTCATGAAATGATTTCTTCATTTGACCAAAAGACAATGACAGTCATTTGGACTTTTCATGCGAAAGAAGATAAAGAATATAATTTTGATGGTGTTTCGATTATTAAGTTTGATAATGAAGATCGTATTTTAAGCATTCATGAATATGAAGCAATACATGATAAAGAGACACCCAAATATATCAAGGAGAGCCTTTAATGGAATTTAGATTTGCAGAGCGAGCAGATACAGTGCTTATTTTAACGTTAATTGAAAAGTTAGCTGATTATGAAAAAATGACTGAGGATGTAGTCGCTACACCTGAATTATTAGAAGAATGGATCTTTGATAAATCAAAAGCTGAAGTTCTTTTTGTTTTAGATAATCATAAAGAAGTCGGAATGGCTTTATTCTTCCATAATTTTTCTACTTTCTTAGGAAAAGGTGGGATCTATTTAGAAGATCTCTATGTTTTAGAAGAGAATAGGGGAAAAGGTTATGGTAAAGCTTTATTAAAGAAGTTAGCTGAAATAACTGTTGAAAGAGAATGTGGTCGCTTAGAATGGGCTTGTTTGAATTGGAATCAACCAAGCATTGATTTTTATTTATCTTTAGGGGCACAACGTATGGATGAATGGAATGTATATCGTTTAAGTGGAGAACAGCTCTTAAAAGTCGCGAAATAGCATGCACAGATAACATGACTTGTATTTTTTTAACGACAAGTTTATCTTAAAAATATGGAAAAAACATTTGATACATATCTTGAGACACAAACACCTCAAGCGCAAGAAAAACTAGCTTTAATATTTGATTGGATAGATGAGAACTATCCACAATTTGAAAAGGTGATAAAGTGGAATCAACCAATGTTTACAGATCATGAAACATTTATCATTGGTTTTTCTACTTCTAAGAAACACATTTCTGTTTCTCCTGAACCCTTTGTTGTTCAACAATTTCAAAAAGAATTAGAAGAAGCCAATTATAATCCAACAAGCAATTTATTTAGAATTACTTGGGACCAAGACATCAACTTTGATTTATTAAAGAAAATGATTGATGTTCAGGTTGAAGATAAAAAAGACTTTACTGGCTTCTGGCGATAAAAAATAGTGGAATTTCCACTATTTTTTTATGATTATTTCAGGTGAAGGGTAGCGGGCATTTAAGATAGCTACAACTTCATTATTTTTTAAATAGACACGTGGTATTCGGTCGTTGAGTTGAACTAAGAACTCATAAGGAATTGTTCCAACATGTTCAGCTAGTTTGTGAATGTCCAAATGTGGTCCTAAGAGCTCTACTTCAGTACCAATAGGATAATCTTTATCTAATTTAATGACTGATAAGTCCATGCTGATACGTCCGACAAATTCACAATATTCACCTTCAACATAGCATTTAGCTCCTTGAAAGAAACGAGAGAAACCATCAGCATAACCAATACTTAATGTTCCAATCCATTCGTCATCTGTGGTTGTATAGGTAGCGTTATAGCCAATCTGTTGACCTTTCTCAACTTGTTTAACATCGTGTAACTGTGTCACTAAACGCATGACTGGTTTTAAATCTACATCGTAATCTGAATATCCATAGAGTGATAATCCGATTCTAACCGCATTACAGTGCGGTGTAGGGAAGTTTGCGACTGCTCCCGAGTTAGATGTATGAATCCATTTAAAGCTTCTATCTAAGCTTTCTAGTGTATCAACAAAGAGTTGGTACTGTTTAGGGGTTAATGGAGATTCTTTTTCATCACTCGAAATAAAGTGAGTAAATAGTCCTTCAACTTCAACATTCTTTTCATCACAGAGATTTAAAGCCATTTGAACATCTTTGGGAAATATCCCATAGCGGTTTAAACCTGTATTTACTTTTAAATGACATTTAAGACCTTTTGTTTTTGGTAAACCTTTGATCCACTGAAAACTTAAAGCAGATAGGGTGAGCTTGTTTTGTACCACTACATCTAAATCTTCATAAGCGACATAGCCTAAGACTAAGATTTTAGAAGTAATCCCTTTAAGTCTTAGATTTAAAGCTTCATCAAGGGTTGCGACTCCAAAAAAGTGGACACCTAAAGATTCAAGCTCTTTTGCATACATGACATCACCATGCCCATAGGCATTAGCTTTAATAATCGCAATCAATGTATTTTGATGGTAGTTATAGAGTGTTTTGATATTGTGTGCTAAAGCATCTAAATCGATGTAAGCAACCGTTTGTCGATAATATGGTTTGATCATACAATGGTCGCCTGTTCATAAGCAAAGTATGCACCACCAATCATAAAGAGAAGGTGAATCATACCAGATATGCCACTAAAATAAGATATGAATAAAGATAGGATGACTTGTGGCCACAAAACAAATAGTAGACCTACATAAGTCATTGCATCAGCAATAAGAAATGAAGCAATAGCACATAATGCTGCTAAGATATTAAATTTCTTTTGAACGCCTCGTCCATTTTTTTGAATAAGATCACCAATTAACCATCCAATTCCTAAATAGATAACAGAGAATCGAATAGGAATGATTCTGTTAAGAAATCCATAGGCAATCCCTAGAACTAAAGCGCTTGGAATTCCTACTAATAAGGCACGATTGAAACGTTGATTTTGGCTTAACGCCCTTGTGTTAAATACTTTTATCATAATGGGATTATTATAGCATGCAGTCCATTACAAACCCAAGTTAAAATTATGCCTAAAAATGCGCTATTTTATGTTGACGCACTTTTATCGCTATGGTATATTTATAAGGCACTTAAGCAATTAGTGGAGGCTTAGCTCAGCTGGGAGAGCATCTGCCTTACAAGCAGAGGGTCGGGGGTTCGAGCCCCTCAGCCTCCACCATTTTTTTTGAAAAAGCCGGCTTAGCTCAATTGGTAGAGCAACTGATTTGTAATCAGTAGGTTGTGGGTTCAAGTCCTATAGCCGGCACCATTAAGATTACCTTACAGCCCCCAACTGGGGGGGTAGCGAAGTGGCTAAACGCGGTTGACTGTAACTCAATTCTCTCCGAGTTCGGCGGTTCGAATCCGCCCCCCCCCACCATTCTTTAAGGTAATTGGGGTATAGCCAAGCGGTAAGGCACCAGACTTTGACTCTGGCATTTCCCTGGTTCGAATCCAGGTACCCCAGCCATAAATGTGACCCGTTAGCTCAGTTGGTAGAGCAACTGACTTTTAATCAGTGGGTCGAAGGTTCGAATCCTTTACGGGTCACCATTTATTTTCTTAGATTACTCATTAATAAGCGTTTAATACGTGATGCGGATGTAGTTCAATGGTAGAACTTCAGCCTTCCAAGCTGACTACGTGGGTTCGATTCCCATCATCCGCTCCAATAGTCAAATTAGCCCTTAAATAAAGGGTTTTTTTATGCTTAAAAAAAAGTGCAACGGAAAGTGCAACGCTCATATTGAAAATTAAAAGAAGAATATTTCTAATATTCTTCTTTATTTTACAAGTAATATTACTCAAATGATTTTTGCATTTTCTTTTCTTTTTCTTTAAACATATGTGCATAAATGTCTTCTACCATTCTTTGTGTATTTCCAAGACTATCTGCAACATCTTTTGAATTATAACCTTCATCTATTAGCGTCGATGCACTACTATGTCGAAAATCGTGTAATCTCATATGCTCTAAACCAGCTTCTTTTAAGTATTTTTCTTCATATCTTCTTACAGTAGTAGGACTGAGTCTGACTTGTCCCTGTCTACGTTTAGCGGTTGTAAAACTGGAGAATAATGGTAATTTACTACTATAAATACCTTTTTCTTTATAATAATTTATTAAGTTCATTATATGATGATGAGCAATATCACCCACGTATTTTTCGCGTGTACTATTTTCGGTTTTTGTTTCTGTTATTAAATTGTTAACATTATCCCAATTATTTTTAATATCTAATATGCGTTTTTCAGGATCGTAGTCTTCAACTAAAAGAACTAAGCATTCTCCAATTCTCATTGACAGCGTATATAAAATTGAATAGATTGCTAGATCTTGGAGTTTTTGCAATTGATTAATCTTACCATTTTTATTGGTATGACACTCAATTGTTTTCATTAAATGTTTGAATTGTTCTTTATCGATAATTTGGTATTTCAGTTTTTCTTTTGTTTTAAAACTACTTTTAGTTATAGTGAATTTTTCAAAATATTTAAATGGATTAACTTCAATATAATCTTGATTTTTTGCATATGTGAAAATTGATTTGAAAAGTGTTTGGATATTTATTAAAGTGCTCTTGGATAATCCATAAGTTACTTCTTTTTGTGAACCAGCATATTTCGTGTATGTTGCACTCTGTAAATAATCACGCCATTCTTCGATATCCTCTTTTTTAATTTTATCTATTGATTTAGTGATATTTTTATAATCTTCTAGTTTTAATCCGTGTAGTTTGTTTTTGTCAATTCCTGGTAATAAAAAATTAGGAAGAATATGTTTTAGTGCTTTTGTTGATAAGTCATAATGACTTCTTTCTTTATGCTTTTTGAAATCAACCTTTTTGTCTAGATATTCAATAAACACTGAAGCAATCGATTTTGAACACATTGATAGAACTTGCTCAGGATTTTGTAACTGTTCTTTTAAAAGTTCTAAGGCTGTTTCTGCTTCATCTTTACCCCATTTCATGCGCCCTTTTCTTACTTTATGAGTTTTTTTATTTTCATCTTTATAGACTAAATAATAACCCCACATTGACGAACCGTTTCTTGTGATTTGCTTTGTTTCTTCCTTTACAACTTTAGTTAACATGTGCTTCATCTTTCTTTTCCAAATCTACATCTAGACCACCAGTTTTTTCTAAAAAATCTAAGTTGATTTTTAACTCTTTGATAGCTATATCAGTTGGAATTAAAGCTCTACTATAATTTTCAAAAACATCGTAATTAATTTTTGATTGTATTTCTTTAATAATTTTTCTTGCAGAAGGTAATACAAGTACCTTTGACTATGTTAATAATCAAATCGTTAAGAAAACGGATGCGCTAGGAAATGAAGAACGCATTCAATATGATCGAAATAACCAAGTTATCGAAACAAAGACAGTCGATCATGTTTTAGGAACCATCGCACAAAAAACATTCACGTATGATGGAGTCGGAAATAAACTATCCGAAACAGACCTCTATGGAAATCAAACTCACTATAGCTATGATGCCAATGGCAATCTTTTAAGAAGCATGAGTGATGTTTTAGATGCGAATTTAGAAAAAGCGACTGCAACAACACAATATGAATACGATGCAGCCAATCGCTTGATTGCCGAGATTGATCCTTATGGTAAACAAACGCTGACTGAATATGATGGAATGGGTCGAATTCTAACCATCACAACAAAAGCACCTAATACTGTAGATATTTTAGAAGTCGCTTATCAATATGATGAAAATGGGAATGTCATTGAAAAAACAGAAAGTGGGGCTGTTAGCACTTATGTTTATAATGAACTCAATGAGTTGATTGAAGAAATAACACCTACCAGTCTTCATATCTTTTATACTTATGATCGCAATCATCGTTTGATTAGCACAGCGAAAACTTCATCAGAAGTTTATAATGCAGAAGCATCTGACTTAAGAGTAACGAGTCAAAAATACGATTATCTTGGCCGTCTTGTTGATAGTATGGATGAATTAGGACGTCATCAATTGATTCGTTATGATGCATATGGAAATGTTAATGCAAGCATTAGTTATGATGGGCAGTTTGTCAGAAATACATATAGCGCTAACAACCAACTTGAAATCAGCATTGATGCGCGAGGTAATAAGACTGAATATCACTATAATGAACTCAATCAACTTGTTTCAATCATTGATGATGAAGGAAATATCAGTCGATTTGTTTATGATGCACTTGGTAATATCATTCAAAGTGAAAATGCTTTAGGAGAAATCCAAAGTTTTGAAGTTGATATGTATGGCAATATCACACGTCAAGTTGATGCATTAGGGCATGTCATCACATCATCCTACGGACCTCAATCCCTACTTAAAGAGCAAATCACCTTTGATTCTGAACAAAATGAATTACTTAGAACCATTTATACCTATGATTTACTAAATCGTTTAATCAAAGAGAAAACAATTTATACCAATCCTCTGACCAATTCTCAAGAAATCACGGTTGTGCAAAATATGTATGACATTCTTGGAGATATGGTAAAGCACGTTGATGCGCGCAATTATGAAACAAGTTACGTGTATAACTTTGCCCATCAAGTCATGCAAATCGATTATCCTAATGGTCTTAAGGTTCAAAATACCTATGATCAAGATACAAAACTACTCATAGAAACAAAGAAAATTGATACGACCTTAGTCAATAGTGATCGCATCAATCAATTTGAATACAATGCTTTTGGTGAAATCATCCAAGAGACTTATGCAAACAACAGTTTCAAGACAAATGACTATGGTCATGCAGGTGAACTCTTAAGTGAAAGCTTCTCTAACGATGATTTAGTTTCTTCATCTGATGATTACATTAAAACTTACCAATATGATGAAAATGGACGTTTAGTAGGCATATCTGATAATGCAAACTACAATGAGTCAACAGATACTTATGCATCACAAACACTAGAGTTAAGAACATACAATAGCTTTGGCGATTTGGCCTCTGTTACCACACAAAGTGGTCTTGTCACAGAATATAGTTATGATCACTTTGGTCGAAAAATCGAAGAACGTGTGAAAGATGTTTTAGTTGAAACCAGTGTAAATGGAAGTCTTGTAAGTTCAACACAAGATTTAACGACATCCTATAGTTATGATAAACTCAGTCGAGTTACTCAAATGGTTTATCCAAATGGACTAACAGAATCATCTGTTTATGATGCAAGTGGTAATATCTTATCTAAATCAAGTTCAGATAATATAACAACAAAGACTGAATCTTATGTCTATGATGCACTCAATCATCCAATAAAAGTCATCTACGCAAATTTGGATGAAACGAATTCCATTTATAATGCTTTAGGACAACTAGTCAAAACCATTACAACGAGTGGTGAAAGCACCATTTATACCTATGATACTAATGGCAATTTGATCAAAAAGGAAATCTTTACCTCTAATGATCAATTAGCTCAAAAAACAGAATATGTCTATGATGGCATGAATCAACTCACTCAAACAAAAGAATTAAGAGTTGTTGATAGTATTGAATCTTATGCCCTAACAACCAATACCTATAATGTATTTGGCGATTTAGAATCTGTCCAAGATCCAAAAGGATATCTTGTTGAATATGCCTATGATGAAATGGGAAATCAAATCAAAATTACCTATGCATCAGAAAACGAAATCAATATGACTTATACAGCCAGTGGTTTATTAAGCGAAAAGACATATTCAACTAAGAATACAGATCCTTTCAACCTCTTTACCAGCCATGAAGTTTATACTTACCTGATTGATGGAAAACTCGCTAGCTTCAGTGATAACCCTCCAACATCCAGCAGTGAAAGTCACAAGTCAGTTGTTTACAGCTATGAAAATGGTGTTTTAAGTCAAGTTGAAACAAAACTCAGCTCTATGAGTGGAACCCTTGAAACCATAACGAATTGCGATCGTGTATCGTACAGCTATGATGCTTTAGGAAGAGTCACGACAATGAGTGATTTAAATGGTCATACAAGCACTCATTATGATGCACAAGGCAATATCAGTGGAGTTGAGCGTATTAATGAAACTGTACAATTGGATTTAAACTTCAATGAAGTCAGTCGTTCAACTACAAGTAGTAGCCTTGTTCAATATACTTATGATAAATGGGGCAATCAAACAAGCATCATCTATCCAGATGCAAGCAGTGTTACTAAGACTTATGATGTGATGAATCGTTTAACATCTGTGAGTGATGGTGTGGATGTGACAAGCTATGTTTATGACAACCAAAATCAAACAGTTACAGAAACCCATTTAGATGGTAGTCAAAAAGTCACAAGCTACCAATTAGGTAAAACAATCAGTGTAGTCTCAAGCCATTATGATGCATTCTATGACACACAAATAGTAGATTTCTCACAAATCTTGACCTATGATACTCAACAAAACGTCATTCATGAAGAAAGACTTCAAAATGGTGAAACAACGATTATTGATAATACATACAATGATCGTGGTGAATTGACTCAAAGTCATCAAACAGAAGGACTAAGAGAGACAATCTACTCTTATCAAAGTAATATCTTTGGCAATAAGAGTCATTTAACTGAATATTATTATGATGGTGATCTCGTCTTTAGTGAATCCACCAGCATGACCTATAACCATCTCAATCAACTTGAGACTTCGATTACATCAGGTGTGACTACAAACTACAGTTATGATGATTATGGTAACCTCATTGAAGAGAATGATGGAACCCATAGTATTACCTATACCTATGACTTAAATAACAAGTTGATAGGTGTAGTCGATGGTTCTAGTAGCTTAAGTTTCATTTATGATGGAGCAGGTAATCGATTAAGTAAGGTTGTTGATAGTATACAAGTTGACTATGTCAATGACATCACTGAAGACAATACCAATGTCTTAAGTTATCAAGTAGACTCAGCTACTACAAACCTTGTCTATGGCAATGAATTACTCAGTGAAAACAGTGTTTTCTATTTAAGCGATGCTTATGGGAATATTGTTCAACATGGAAGTGAATCCTATGCTTATGATCCTTATGGATCACTTACTCAAGGAAGTATTGATAGTATTAATGAAGTCGGGTACAAAGGTGAAGTACATGATACCAGTGATTTACAATACCTAAGAGCTAGAACCTATAGTACCAAACTTCATCAGTTCCTAAGTGAAGATACCTATACAGGTCAAGCAGGATCACCACTCTCACAAAACAGATACCTCTTTGCGATGAATAATCCATTTAAGTATTCTGATCCTAGTGGGCATTACTTTGTGGAAGAGGATGTTGTCTTAACAGGAACACAAACAGCTCAAGCGATTCAAACGTCGTATGCAAAAGCAAATCCAACCTTTGATTACGCAGTAACTACACCAGTTACAACAACAACGACCACAAACGTTGTAAGTAATACAGTTTACAATCCAGTAAATTACACTAGCCCAGTCATAACAAGTTCCGGTTCTATTTATGCACAATCACAAGCAGGACCAACCTATTCTGGTTATAACAATTATCAATTACTACATTCTTATCCAACCAATGTATCAAATACAAAGTCAGCTACAGCCCAAAGAGATAAGAATGTTGTAGAGAAACTTATTGAATTTGAAAACGATGCTAACCATGCATCAATCGCAAAAGGAACATTGAATGTTATTGCAGGTGTTGTTGGTGTAGGTATTGGAATCATTGCGCTAGCAGGAATCGCAGCGGCTACATTGACAGCTGCGCCAGCCATTATTTTGGCTTCTGCTGCTGTTGGTTCAATTGCTTATGGAACATCGAATACCGTTGAAGGCATTAATCAAATCAAGCTTGGAACACAAGGTAAAGGAAGTGAAAGAGCCTTTAATCCATTACGAGATACTGTGTTTAAAGACAACGAAGGTCTATATAACGCTATTGGAATAGTCAGCACATTACTTACTTCTGGGGGTTTATCTGCGATAAGTGAAGGAGGAAATCTTGCATCTGTAGCTTCTAGTGTTATGATGAATACAACTAAACAAGTAGCTACCGGTTCTGTTTCAATAGGTATAGGAAAAGTCGCTGAAGAGGTTACAGGAAGTAAGACAATTGGCTTTGCGACAGGCTTGATAACTGCAGCTATTGCATATCCTCAGATTAGCAAGGGCATGGATAAAGCAGTTAGTGCAATTAGTGTATTTAAAGAAAAAGTTGCTAATGCGAATATTATATTTGAAAGCAACACTACAACGAGTATAGGTTTTGATAGTTTCAATGATGCTAAAAAATTCTTAGGTTCACCAGGGGTGGGTAATCAATGGCATCATATCGTGGAACAATCACAAATACAAAAGTCAGGCTTCGCAACACAATTAATCCAAAACACAGATAATCTTATCCCTGTCGATAAAGCTACTCATGCAAACATAAGTGGATACTATTCTTCAAAGCAAGTGTTTACAGGAGGGAAAACAGTTAGAAACTGGTTGATTGGACAAAGTTACGAAAAGCAATTTGAGTTTGGAATACAAAAACTAATAGATTTCGGGGTATTTAAATAATGAAAGATATCAAAAATATAATTGACGAATACCGAAATAATGCTGTCTTACACTGGAATGCATCACGTGATGGAAATTATAAAGCTGCTAACAAAAGTTATTCGAAGTTAACCAAAATATATAAACAATTGATTCAAAGTGAGAAACTAGGTGATAATATTTTATTAAATTTACTAAATGATCAGAATTTTGCTGTTCAATTATGGGCAGCCTCACATTGTCTTGCATTAGAAAAATCAAAAGAAGTTGCAGTTCAAAAGTTAGAATTTATTTCTAAAATGAATCCAAATGAAGCACCAAGTTTTGAAGCAAGAATGGTACTGAATGAATGGCGAGAAAAAGGTAGATTGACTTTTTAAGTGATGAACTTTTTAGTAATTGGTGCAAATATTGCCGTTAAAATTGCACATAAGATTTTTTCAAAATCAAAAGGAGTTTGACTTGGTTGTCTGGTTAAACCTTTGAAACACAATGTGCGTCTGGAATGAATGTTTTAAAGCAATTTGAGTTAACGAAGTGATGAAACTAATAAGTAAAGCAGCTGCCATTGAACTGTATATTTCAAGTTGTAAAATTATGTATGAAGTAACTTTAACAGGTGATTATAAAGCAAATAATAGGGAAGGTAAAAAATATTAAAGTCATCAAACAGAAGGACTCAGAGAGACAATCTATTCTTATCAAAGCAATATCTTTGGCAATAAGAGTCATTTAACTGAATATTATTATGATGGTGATCTCGTCTTTAGTGAATCCACCAGCATGACCTATAACCATCTCAATCAACTTGAGACTTCGATTACATCAGGTGTGACTACAAACTACAGTTATGATGATTATGGAAACCTCATTGAAGAGAATGATGGAACCCATAGTATTACCTATACCTATGACTTAAATAACAAGTTGATAGGTGTAGTCGATGGTTCTAGTAGCTTAAGTTTCATTTATGATGGAGCAGGTAATCGATTAAGTAAGGTTGTTGATAGTATACAAGTTGACTATGTCAATGACATCACTGAAGACAATACCAATGTCTTAAGTTATCAAGTAGACTCAGCTACTACAAACCTTGTCTATGGCAATGAATTACTCAGTGAAAACAGTGTTTTCTATTTAAGCGATGCTTATGGGAATATTGTTCAACATGGAAGTGAATCCTATGCTTATGACCCTTATGGAGCACTCACTGAAGGAAGTATTGATAGTGTTAATGAAGTCGGGTACAAAGGTGAAGTACATGATACCAGTGATTTACAATACCTAAGAGCTAGAACCTATAGTACCAAACTTCATCAATTCCTAACTGAAGATACCTATACTGGTCAAGCAGGATCACCGCTCTCACAAAACAGATACATCTTTGCATTAAACAATCCATTTAAGTATTCTGATCCTACTGGGCATTACTTTGTGGAAGAGGATGTTGTCTTAACAGGTTCACAAACAGCTCAAGCAATTCAAAATTCATATGAAAAGGCAACAAGCTCTACAAGTACAAATTCAGGTGCACCTTTGTATGATGATTTAGCTCCAACTATTAGACCACCTAAGATTGATAGTGCACCACCACTACTGCCTGGACCTATTTATCTAGCATCACAAGCACTTTTATATGACGATTTAGAATATCAAGTTGTTAAATCAAGTCCTGTATTACCTAATAATCAGTCTTATATGTTGAATTACATTAGTCCTGAAACTTTTCAACAAGTTACAGAATATAAACGAAGTTCTATGAGTATTCAAACTGACCCGTATAATACGTATAATGGATATGTTGATTACAAAGGGAACATGACCCGTGAACAACAGAAAATCTATGAACAAACATTGAATCCAGCAGCTGCTTTTGATCAATGGAAGAACGAAGATGTTAATCGAAAAGCGATTTTTGATGGGATTGAAACAGTTGTAGGTGGAGTCGTTACAGCAGCAGTAGGTGTTGGAACCATATTGGGTGCAGCCACTGCAGCACCCATCATCGCAACAATTGTTGGCATCGCTGGTGTTGGTAGTTTATTATATGGATTATCAAATGCTTTTGAAGGAATACACAAGCTTAGCTTAGGTTTAAATGGACATGGTGGAGACAGGTCATTTAATCTAATAAGAGACACGTTGTTCTTAGGAAATAGTGATTTATATCTTTTAGTAGGAGCGACAACTACTTTATTCTCAGCAAGTGGGCTTGGCGCGATTGCGGGTGGTGCAACTAGTGGAATGAAGTTTGCTACTAGTGTACTAACACAATTAACGAAGTTTTCAGCAACTGGTGCTTTGTCCATTGGAGTAGGTTCAGTTGTTGAAGCGGCAAGTAAGAGTGAAACACTAGGTAAATTCGCAGCAATTACAACCGCTATTAAAACCTATCCACACATAAGCAAGGGTATAGATAAAGCAATAAGTGTTGTGAGTGATGTTGCATCAAATATCTCAAGTTATGTGAATGCTAATAAGGTCAATTCAAAAAATGATTTATATACAGGAGTTAAAGAAGCATCAGAATTTCTCAAGTCACAAAATGTTCCACGTGATTATAGAAAGCAGATTCTCGAATCATTTGATGTACGAACCATAAAAATGGAAACTGCTGGTGACTCAACTTATGGTATTAGATTTTATGGTGGAAATGCTCAAGCAAAAGGTAGATACTTATTTGAAACTTTTTCAAATACGACAAATAGAAATAACTTAGCATTACCTAATCAGTTTAATACTATGACAGGATTACAACAATTTCAGGTTAAAAGCGGAACGCAAATGATTACAGGAAATACAGCACCGCAACTACAGTATGGTTCTCAATATTTAGGAGGAGCTAAGCAATGGTACATAAGCAATTTGGAGGCATTATTAAAATGATAAACGAGAAAGAATTTGGAGATAAGTATTTAGAATTAATTCAAATTGTTGAAAACG
Source organism: Erysipelotrichaceae bacterium (assembly GCA_963663995.1). GTDB lineage: Bacteria > Bacillota_I > Bacilli_A > Erysipelotrichales > Erysipelotrichaceae > UBA2212. Next base: position 255,700 of record OY760660.1, read on the forward strand.
AATTAGATTTAGTAAATAAAGGTTTGAATAAGAGATCAAGTCAACAACTAAAAACTATAATAATTGATTTGAAAAAAATGAATATTATCAAGGATTTAAATCAATTTATGCCAAGTTATCCTAGATTTATTGTAGATTCTTGGGATTTTGACGATTTGCTAGGCATAGAATTACTAAAATTCTATGAACTCTATAAAAAAATACAAATTAATAACTAGACAAGTAAGTAAAGACACTTATAAATAATTTATTCTAAGTGCACACTGAACAAAAAATATGGTAATACCGATTTGTTGTCGATATGTTTAGAACCTCAAAAATGTCAATTTGATGTATGTTTGAAATTCTTAGAAGGAGTATTATCAAATCAACAGAAAATTGAAATCACAAGTTGAACTGTGGTGGAAAACATGAATGGTTATTGTTACCATATACATAGATTTGTTGCCTTATATAGAACTAACAAAACTATATTACTCTTAGGTAACAATATGTCTATCAAACTTTTCGAACCCCTAGTCCTCCCCTAGTTTTGATATGGGAAGCTGCGGGAAGATTTGGGACGAAATGGCATGAAATGGTAGAGTTTGGGAAGCTTTGATGTGTGTGGTTCGATTCCTGTCAAGCGAACCTGCGATTCCTAATTTGAATATGACTAATAAGAAATCTCGTTTAAATTCATAAAACAATCTTTTCTACATACATTTTAATTTTAATATTAAAATATTAGCAATAAAGAAATCGTAACAAAATCGTAACAAAATCTTATGAAAATAAAGAAAATAAAGAAAAAAAGCCCAAAAAAGAGGCTAAAAACGAATGATTTTGAAAGAAAAACAATAGAAATAAGGAAAATGGAGAATCCCTCTGAGGACGTGTTGAAAAGGAATTTGTATAGTTTTTTACATATTTGATTTTTTGATAAACAATATTTATTCTCGTACCTTATCAAGTTCATTATTTAAAAACCGAATTATTTGTCATTACAATAAAGTTATATGGTACAATTTCATAAAATAGAAGATGAGAAATTGGTTAACAGATAAAATACCAGAAGAAGGATATGAATACAAAGGCTGTTCAGATATTCGAAATATTTTCGATGAGTGTATGTATGATTATTCAGAATTTAATGGCAAAATTTGTGATATATGTGAAACAAATATAGGGTTTATTTCACATCGTTTTTTTCATCCAATGCATATATTAAGTGTACATTCATGTCATAGTTGTGCACAAAAGATTTTGGGTGATTCAAAAATACTTATAGAAAATGAAAAAGAGCAAAATAGAATATATGATTTAAAAGTTAAATTTTTAAAACTTGATGGACAAGAAAAACCTAATGGAAATATTGTGATTAACTATGAGGGTAAGATAATAACCATTATGAAAAGCAAATATAGTAATGGATATGGAGTAGTTTACAATAATAATTTTATTTGGAAATACTCTGGTAAAACTATTAAAAATATAGAAGTTGCAAAATTAGTTGCATTTAAGAAATTTATAATTTATGAGTAATTCTGAAAGATTATTTAGTGTTTTAAAAAAGTGCAACAAAGTGCAACACCAAACCCTTTCTTTAGTTTCTTTTATTTGTTTTTATTTCATAAAGTGTCTTAAAAATTACCTTATTTTTAATAAAAAATGTTATTTGTGGTTGGTGTAGTATCCCATCATCCGCTCCATATGACATTTAAGCCCATAAAAGGGCTTTTTTTGTTGTAAAATCGAGTAAAACTATATAAAATTCTATAAAATTTAAATCTATATGACCCAGTTGGGTCATATCTGGGTCACAGAGATAACTCAAAATCATATTTTATCTAACATTTTTATATTATATTAGTGAAATATGATTAAATATTAACTTGTCTTTACAATGTTGAGACTATTAATTAACAATAGATTCATTAAGTAAAATTTTATAGGAATGATGCTATAATTTAATTGTTATTACAAATAGTTGTTTTGGGGGTATTCAATGTTGAAATTAGATAGAAAATACATGCTTATTTATGTGTTTGTACTATTTTACTCTATATTTCCTAAGTTTATATTTAATAATACAATCGAATTTACATATACTTTCATGATATTTATTACGCTTTTAATAATAGGCACTTTTATTTTTATGTACATTGATCTTCTCAAAAATAAAGATGTACTGAAAAATATAAAAAATGTAAGCACAATTGATAAAGTATATTCTTTAATTAAGATAATTGTTATAAACTTGTTTGTTTTTATAACAGCTTTCTTGTTGTATTTTATCTCAGGCAATGTAATCAGACTTATTACTGAGCTTATGAAAAATAATAGTGTTAATATATCTGCAATCTTTGATTTTCATCCAAGATTTAATATATTTGTTATTGTGATCGCTGGTATTTTTGGTTCACTATATCCTGTTTTCGTTATTAGTTTATATCTGATTTTTATTATTCTATATTTGTCAAAAGAAAGTAAATATAATTGGTACAATTCTCATTTCATGCTTTTCGTTTTAGTTTCGATGACTTTGTATTTTATATACACAATTTGGGAATTTTTTATATCAATTAATTCAACTTTTAGTATATTTCGTTTAGATTATTTTCTTTACTCTTTAGTGATAACAGTTTTTCCATATTTACTTTTTGTTAAACGAAAGAAATTAATGAATCTTATTTTCAAATACACATGTAATATTAACTATTTCTAAAATTTAATATCATTATATTTTTCTTATCAAGTTCAAACTATATCACTAGCTGATGATGATTGTATTTATAATAATAGAAATTAGTTTTCATTAAAGAAAATTAAAAAGGGGGATTAATTATGAAAATAGGTATTAAAAAAACAGTTTATACATGCGCTTTATTTTCAGTTGGATTATTTATACTCAATTTTTATGTTTCTCTGTACATGTATATGGAAGAGGCTGCATACAAAATTGAAGTAAACAAAGTAGTGCAACTACATTACCTTGCGATGATCATATGTTTTATTTTTGGAATTCTTATTGAATCAAACCGTATCATTGCGTTTTTACAGAAAAAAATTCAATTTAAATTGACTGCAGTATTCATAATCGGTTTGATAATGTTTTCAATCGGATTAATTTCAGCCACAACTTATATAAGTTGGTTTGGATTAGAGTTTTGGCAACCATTTCCTAGAGGAAGAATAGGTATTAACATGTTTGTTGGAATATTAACTAAAACAATTAGTATTCAATCCATATTAAGTGTTGTTGGAGGTACTTTGGTTGTTAAAGGATTATTTCCAGACAACTATTAATGTAATAAGATATTAAGTTTTTTAATACAATGGAAAAACATGAGTGGATATTGTTACCATATGTATAGATTATAATTATGTTTATCACAAATTATTTACTGGGTCACAGCTGGGTCACGAAATACCAAATATCTTAATAAATCTTATTAATTTATGTATAATCATGTTATAGAATATTCAGTTTTATTGCGTTATATTTGGTTTTACAAGTGGTAATTGGTAAGTCCAATCATCCGCTCCATAAGAGATTTAAGCCTATAAAAAGGCTTTTTTTGTTATAAAATTTAACAAAACTGCATAAAAATTCATGAAACATATATCTTTATGAGCCAGATACACATCGTATATTTTTTATGTAACTACATGAACTATGATTATGATTATTTTTTTGAAACACTGTTCTTTAAAAGTATCCGTTGGAGTTAATTGCTATACATCCAATTCAAAAGGGTTATTTTCTCTTTATAATAAATGATGGCTACTTTGTACTTGCTTCGATTTTCATAATATGTAATCAGTCGATCTAGTACGAATTCATAGTTTTCAAAATTCCGTGTATCTTTAGTTATTGAATGAAGTTGAAGCAGTTTAGATTCAAGTTTAGTTTCATTGTTGCTATATTCACACTGTATAATCTCCATTTCGAGTTTGTACATTGGATCAGTAAAACTGAATATTTTATTTTGATAGAGTTGATTAGCTTCTTGTGTCTGACTTAATTGATAAAGACATGAACACTTAATAAAGATTCCATTTTCTGATAATTCTTGTTCAAGTTCTATTTGTTTTAAATATTCTAATGAGTCTTTATATTCTTTATTTAGAAATGAGAACCAAGCTAGATTGTAGAGGATGACAATCTCTGTTTCTGTATCTAGAGTTGTCGAAAGAATCCGTTTGTACATTTTTTGTGATGTTCTAAAATGTCCTAACTTTGAATTTATAGAAGCACTATGGATTTGCATATGTGTTAGTCGTTTTAGATTGCGTGTTTTAAGAAAATAATCCTCTGCAATTTCACTCAAAGACAAAGCTTTATTTAGTTTTCCATAATACGTATAAATAAACGATGCATGGTAATGAATTAATCCAGCGCTACTTTCTCTAGTTTCATATTGAAGGGCACGATCAATCGTATTAACCGCTTCTTGAATTTGATTGTTTTTAAGAAGTTCAATCGCTTTGTAATCATAGTATAGCTGTTTGAGTTCAATCTCAAAAAGATGGACATTTTTAATCACATATTGATATGAATCAAGATCATAATGAAGACCTAATATATGCAGGATATAAAAGATTGTATGATATTGATTCATAACTTCTGAGTAGAAGATATACTGATTGGCTAATCTTACTTGATGAATCAATCTTTCAATTTCTATTTCATTATCGAAAATGATAGATTCTAATAGATCATTCAAATCTTCATTGAGTTTATCTTCAATATAAAGCACTGATTCTAAGTTAATATTTAAATATCGTGCTAAAGTATGAATGTTTTCTTGATTGAGATCTCGTAATCCAATTTCGTATTTAGAAAGACTTTGATAGCTGTAACTTGTTAGTTCTGATAACTCTCTAAGCGTAAGATTTTTCTGCTTACGAGCATCAGAAAGAAGTTTTAAGATATTGATGTTTTGAAAAGTTAGTTTGTCGCCCATAATTAGTATAATTATACAATTCAAATTTGAAATTGTCCGAAATTTGTAGACAAGATCGTTTCTCAAATTAGATATAATTGATATATAAGAAAGGTGGGTGGCTGAATGATTGAACTCTACTACTTAATAATCGATTTGTTTGATATGGTATTGCCTAAGTTTTAAGACTAATAAGAATTTATTAAAATGTCATGATTATGACAATGAAAGGGAGTTTATGAGAATTCTAAAAAGTTTATTTGTTATATTGTTTTTCATTAGTTTGACTAGTCCAGTGAATGCGAGCACTGATGAGATTACATTTCAAGATAATTTCAATTATAATGGGCACGATTATAAAATGGTAATAGAGTATTTGAATCCACAAAGAGAATTAAATGATTTTTTGTCGAATCATTCCGAATTTTATAATGATATTTATTTAGCTTTTGGTGGCATTAGTTTAACTGAAAGTAGTATTTCTTCATTTAAACTGAAAGAAAATGAATTATATACAAATAATTTGCAAAAATATTTGGAATTCTCCGATGATTTTGATGATTTCAATTCATTCTTAGATATTTACGAAAACACATTTATTAATAGCTCCATAAGAAGTTATGTGAATTTAAAATCAGTTGATGAAAATATTAACTATATTTTCGAAAATTTACCATATGATGAAGCTGTATTGTTTAGAAGTAATAATTTAACTTTATTATCAAGTACAATAAGTAAAAGTACTAGAGCTATAAAGAATATATCAGCAGGTGTTTCCTATGCTCAACAATATGCTTTAGCTCCTAATACAATTGACAAATATAATTATTTTCTAGGCACGGATTGTACAAATTTCGGATCACAAATAATGGAAGCGATGGGTGTCTTACAAAACTATCCTGGAACTAATGATGCATATAAAGGTTGGTGGCATAAAATTACAAAAACTTATAATCCTTATACAAACTCTTATGATTATACACACTATTATTCATCTTCCTTTATTAATACACAATCATTTGCATTGTATTTTGGTATTTACAATAAATACACATCATTTTTAACATTCAGTCAAAATGTAAAAGTGGGTGATTTTATTTTGATTGATGAAAGTAGAGATGATGCTTGGGATCATCTTGGATTTGTAACATCAATATCACCAAGTTCGAGTACTTATATTGATGAGAATGGCGTAAGTAGAACGTATTATAATTTTAAAGTTGCTCAGCATTCAAGCAATTATCATGCATTTGTAAATTCTAGTACAAATAATTGGGAACAAAAAAACAATACAAGAACATATGGTATTCTTAAGAGATAAGTGGAAAATAATCGTTTGTACTATTTGGCTAATAGTATTTATATTTGATTATGGTTCTGTGTTAAACGGAAAAAAACCTACTTTTATTGTTCCTGTTGAATTTCAGTTTAATCTTGATGAGGCCAAATATCTGTATATAGGATTGGGGTATGGGGTTGTCTATAAAGAATATCCTCCTGAAGTCATAATTGTTCAGGCTGACTTCTATATTTTATGTTTTAAGATACAGTCAATAAATTCTTACTGATGTTATGTTTTGATATTTTGTTGTTATTGTTTTGCATATAATAAATGAAAGTTGTGAAATAGGACTCATTTTTTGTACGCTGGGTCACAACTGGGTCACGAAATACTAAAAATCTTAGTAACCTTATAAATTCATGTATAATCTTGTTATAGAATATTCAGTTATATTGCGTTTTATCAGGTTTTACAAGAGAAACATGGTAAGTCCCATCATCCGCTCCATAAGAGATTTAAGCCTATAAAAAGGCTTTTTTTTGTCGTAAAATTGAACAAAACTACATAAAAATTCATAAAACTTATATCTTTATGACCCAGATGGTTAATATATATTTTTATGTGACTACCTGAATTATGATTATGAATATTTTATTTGAAACGATGATCTTTAAAAATATTATAGGGAGTTAATTGTTATACCAATTTCGTATTTAGAAAGACTTTGATAGCTGTAACTTGTCAGTTCTGATAACTCTCTAAGAGTAAGATTTTTCTGCTTACGAGTATCAGAAAGTAGTTTTAAGATATCAATTTTTTGAAAAGTTAGTTTGTCGCCCATAATTAACATTATTATACAACTCAATTTTGAAAATGTCCGAAATTTGTAGACAAGATCGTATCACAAATTAGATATAATTTATAAATGGGAAAGGTGGGTGGCTAGATGATTGAACTCTATTACATAATAATCGATCTGTTTGATATGGTTTTACCTAAGTTTTAAGACTAATAAGAATTTATTAAAATGTCATGATTATTACAATGAAAGGGAGTTTATGAGAATTCTAAAAAGTATATTCGCATTATTGTTTTTCGTTAGTTTATTAAGTCCAGTCAGTGCGAGTACTAATGAGATATTTGTAGGTGAAACTACTGTCACAAATATAGAAATTGATGGGATTAATTATACATATACACAATATTCCACAGAATCAAGTAATTTTATGTTAGTAGATGATGGTAATTCTATAGATATATTTGAATATAATTTACAAACAAATATATTATTAATGAATAATGAACTATTTGGGATTACTAGGTTTACTACATCATATAGTAGAGCAGCTTCTTGCACTATTCCTTTACTAACTGGATTAAGAGATGAACAAGGGAATTTAGCTGTTTATGAAGGTTGTGCAACTTCAAATATTCCAGTTGGAACTGCTACAACAGCAGCACTTGCTGCAAAATCAATTTTCACAGGTGTGCCTGTAATTGTTATTCAGAACAAACTATTATCATACCTTGCAAAAACAGTACTACCTCTATATTTAGACAAAGCAATGTCATCTGCAAGACAACAGTATAGATCTAAATATACTATGCTAGATCCGTATTCTGGATTGTATAAATATAAGAGATTATATAATTCATATATATATGTAATAAATTATAAATTGTATGGTCCAAGTGCGTCAGGTTGGTTCTTTTAATTCGCTAAATTATGAAAAAAATTCAATGTCCACATTGCCAATTTAAATTAAATAAATCGACTATTCTTAGTTTGATTTTGTTTGATGTCAATTGTCCAAATTGTAAAAGTCGCTTAGGATTTATTAAAGGAAAAAGAACACAACCAATAATAGTTTTGATTATATTAATAAGTTACAGTGTAATAAAAACAGAGTTGATAATTTATATAGCATATTCTTTCCTAATATGGAACTTAGGTTCGTTATGGGATATTTACAAAAATGGATTATATGAGATTGATTCACATAATAGTTGTGAAAATGATTGATTAATAATCTTTAAATTAATAAAAAACATAAAATATAATATGATAAAAAAGCAAAGATTAGTAACTTGTTAGAAGTTTATTGTAATGTAAAAGAACTAGTTACAAGTGAATGCTATTGATGATTTTATAAGCTAAGTGAACCATTCAATGAATCACTTGGTTTTAATTTAGAGTTGATTTATTATTATTTTCGTTTGAAATGTAATTTAAAATATTTTGTCTTGTTTTTGTAATTTTCCACCTAATTATAATTAATTAGGATATTTGAGTTAATGGTTTATGGTGGTGAAAAGATATATGTAAGTATTAATACTATGTAAATAGAAGAAAAATATAAATTATGCTTAATGTGCTGGGTCACAACTGGGTCACGAAATACTAAATATCTAAATAAATCTTATTAATTCATGTATAATCTTGTTATAGATTATTCAGTTATATTGCGTTTTATTTAGATTTACATGAGGTAAATGGTAAGTCCCATCATCCGCTCCATATGATACTTCAGCTCCTTATAGGAGCTTTTTTTGTAAAGTTTTAAGTATTTTTTATGAAGATTATTTCATTTGTTGACATACCTAGAAAACTATGTATCATATACATAGGAGGTCTAGGTATGAATAAAGATTATATTGGTGCTGGATCAAACTTACTTGTTTTAACGCTTATCAGCCGTAAAGATATGTATGGTTATGAGATTATCAAGAACTTAGAAATAATGTCTAAGAACGTATTTAAATTCAAAGAGGGTACTTTGTATCCAATTTTACATCGATTAGAAAAAGATGGGTTTATCAAATCTTATCAAAGTATAGCTGATAATGGTAAAACTCGTAAATACTATCAGATTACTTCAAATGGCTTAAAACAACTATCACTTGAACAAAAGAATTGGTCACTATTTAAAACATCCATCCAAAATATATTAGAGAATTTCACATATGACTTCTCAGAACAAGTCTGAATATATCAAACGAGTATTAAAGGAAATCTATTTCACCTTTGATCGTAAAAAAATTAAAAAAGAACTTATGGATCATATGGAAGACTTGGAGCAAGATTTCCTAAGTTCAGAGCTTGATGTTGAGAAAAGAGAAAAACTAATCTGTGAGGAGATGGGTGATCCTACAGTTATAGGCAAAGTTCTTAATCAAATTCATAATCCATGGCTAGGTTATCTATGGCTTATTTCAAGGATTCTAATGCTTTGTTTAATATTTTATTCAGCCAGTTATTTTGGAACAACCTATGCTCAAAGAAGTTTGTATTCAACAATTAATGACGATTCAAATTTGATAATGAGTGACGTTGTTCATACTGAAGTTCTTCAAGACTATAATGTTCATGAAGTTTTTATGCTTGATGACTATAAAGTTATTTTCGAACGAATTTTTATAACGGATAAGCAACAATTAGTCTTTTTAATACAAGATATTCGACCACTAAATTTACTTAAACCTTACACTATTAATCATGAGTTTTATGCTTATTCTTCTATAGAACTTGCTGATAACATCATCATTAAGCCAGACGCCACTTATTTGTTTGAATTATATCAAAGCTACTTTGTAGTTCGCTTTGATATTACTGGATTAAATACAGATGAATTTATTTTTATGTTTGAACAAGGAGTACATAAGTTTCAATTTAATTTTAATCAGGGGGATATACAATGAAACGATTTTACAAATTAATTATTAATATTCTAGTAATCTTTACACTTATTACCCTGGTGCTTTATTCAAAGGGGTATCGATTAAGTGCTGAATCTGCATCCAAAATATTCGTGGAAAAAAACTTCTTAAATTCATCAACACTTATTGATAAGGTAATGATCGATAATTATGGTATATTTTTGTATCAACAAGAAAATGTACGTGCTTGTAGTGTGGTAGAAAAGAAATTCTATTTATGGAAAGAAAATACATATAACGTAAACGAAGCTAATTTTGGTAACTTCACATATGATATAGAACAATACCAAGGTGAAGATTTAGATTACATGGATGATCAATGTTTAAGTGCTTATGATATTTACTACAATACTGATTTAAAAGACAAAATGAAAATCAAAAATATTGTGGAAGCATATGATAACCCCTTTATAAATAGTCCGATCGTATATCAATTAATAAATAGGGTCGAACTTGGAAAATATCAAAACGAAGATGAATTTGACGAGAATCTGACTTTAAAAGAATATCAAACAAACATTTATAAGAAAAATATGGTTACTGTTGATGAAAACTTTGGATTATCTTATGGTACTGCCTACCTTGATAATTCAATATATTTACAAGTTGTTTTAAAAGACGTCAATTTAATGATATCAATTTCTTACACTTTTGATTATGCGAACATGGATCAGGTATCCGTAAAAGAAGCATATACTTTTAAAGATCAGTTGACACAAAAACTGAGTGATTATTTCATATCACAAAATGATAAAGCATTTTTTGAATCACTTGAAGATAAAGAGATGTATGGAATATTTAATGAATTCAATCGTTCCGTGGGATTAGCAGTCACAAATATTCAATATAATATTTGGTTTCAAGAGGGTGATTATGAAAATAGTTCAGAAATGATAGTTGTTGATACAAAAGAAAAATATGCTGAATATTCTGGTTTATTGCTGGTAGAATCAGATTTGGATTTTAATCAAATTATGGAATCAAATTATTCTGACTTAATGGATTTATATGGTTTTGTGGATTTATTAATTGAGTCTTCTGATAAACAATTGATTCAGATTAGAAGAAATGATTTTGTAAAACTGATAGAAGACATTGAAGTCGATGAAAAGGCATATCTTACTGTCGGTATATTTGCCTATTATGCTTCTGATTTTGAAACATTGTTAAATACACCTGATTTATTAACTGAAATAAAAAGAGTCGCTAATGAGGTTTATGAGCCAGTTGATATGATTGAAGATGTTAGAGCAATGCAAGAAAAATTAAATTTTGCTTTAGCAGATCATTTTGGAATCAATAGAAACAGAATGAGAGTTATAATTACAACTTTTGTTCAAGACTTCCCTGGATGATTTAAAAATTGATCGAGTATCATAATCTCTAGGAATGTATTTACAAGCACAACAAATCGCTGGTTCATAACTGGTGAACTAATAATTATTTCATTGTAAATGAACTAAATTCATTTATTATCTAGTTATAAATACTCAGTTATTTAAGGTTTATTTACTTATACAAGATGTATAGGTAAGACCATTTTTTTTCATTACTCTGTAAGCTATTTTAGAAATCTTATTGATTATATTAAAATTATATTGACCGTATATTTATTTTGGAAATGTTATAAATAGCTGTTTCACATTGGCTAATAAATACTAATTCATACTTTATTAGAATAAAATGACTTTTTGTTTTTTATAAACATTAATTTAATGATAGAATTGAAATAGAGATTATTTGTAATTACAAATATTGTTTGAATTAAGATAAGTGGGGGACTTATAAAATGTGGTCGAGATCAGAAGTTAAGAAGTATGCTAAGGACTTTTTAAAAGGAAATTATTGGAAAGCCTTTTTTGTTATTTTTATTGGGACTATTTTAGCAAATGGATATGATTTAGTATCAAGTACAAATGGAATATTTGATTTACAAATCAATATTCAATATATATTGGGACAACAAATTGATGCACCAATTAGAACGGATGAATACTTCCAATTATTTGGGACTTTATTGAATCAATTTAAACCCTATGCATTTTTTGGTTTAGGAATTATTACCCTATCTTCACTGGTGATTACGATTGTTGTAATTTTAGCTGGAAGTATTTTAAATGTTGGCATTAAAAAGTTCTTTATTGATGGTTTTGAAAAGGATATTAATATCAATAAATTATTCTTTGGATTCAATTTAAAAGATTACATACCTATCATAAAGGCACAACTTTTATCAACGCTTTATATTATTTTGTGGACATTATTTTTTATTATTCCTGGATTAGTAAAAATCTATCAATATCGATTTGTACCGTATATTTTAGCTGAAGATACAAGTTTAGGTGCTAAAGAAGTATTAAAGAAAAGTAAAGAAATAACGAATGGACAAAAAGCGAAAATGTTTATCTTAGATCTTTCATTTTTTCCATATTATGTTTTGAATCTTATCACTTTTGGTTTATCAAGTTATTTCGTTGAACCCTATATTCAGGCAAGCTTCGCTCATCTCTATAAAATACTGTCTAATGATCAAGATGGATTATTATCTGATTAAAGGTATACAAGGAAAAAAACTATGAAAATATTTAATGTTCTATAATTTTTAATGTTTATTTATCTAATCGTATTAGTTTTAGTTAATGCTATGTAATCAAAATTCTTTAATTTAATAAAAAAGATCTATTTCGCATAAATTTAAGAGGATTTTCGAGTACTTGTAAGTTTTTCGTTTTGATTCTATGATTAAATTTCTTTTAATTCAATGAATTTATGAAAACAATAGTAAAGTGTATTTTGAATTATGGTTTTAAAATCGGAAGTATCAGTTTTATCTATTCAATAAGAAAAGGAAAAGTTATGGTATCAAGTGTTGAAAATTTAGATTTTATTAATGGATTTGATAGTATTTTTTCAACAGCTAGTATTTTTGTAGGTTTAGGTTTTATTATCGTATTTTCAATTATTATTTTTAGAATCACTAAAGGACTAATAGTTTTCATTAACAATAACAATTCTCCTATATTGGAAGTAAGAGCTAAGATTATTGATAAACGAGGTGATGTTTCAATTTATCATCATAATAATGGTTCTGGTCATATTAGTAACTCTAGCAGTACAACATACTATATCAGTTTTGAATTAAATACAAATGAAAGACTAGAGTTAAAAGTTCCCAAAGATAAATATGGTTTATTAATCTGTGGCGATTGTGGAACTTTAAAATATCAAGGAACTCGATTTTTGTCTTTTGACAGAGAATAATTATTTAGGACGATTTATTATGCGGAAATTGAACCCTATTTTATTAAGTATTTATGAATTTATCGTTTTATTTTTTTTACTAAATAGTTTTGATCGGTTTATGTCTAATATAAATTCTTTTTATTTTAATCATGATGTTTTATTCTTTGATTTGGGTTTGTTAATTATTGGTTTTTTTATAGTTGTATCTTATTTAAAAAAATATAATCTAATTCCGATAATTCTTATAATTTTGGTTTATAGTCAACTGTTATTTATTTACAACATAGCATTAGACAAAGTCATAAATTTTAAAGATATATTCCTGGTTGATTGGGGTTATATCAATTTTATTATTCTATTAATATCTGTAGTCGTAAATATATTAATTTCAAGGTTGAAAACTAATAAATATAAGTTACTTAAAACAATAAATGCTATTATTATCATTGTTTGTACTCTTTTATATACCGCTAATATGGGGTACTTTGCTGATGAATATAGAAACTTAAGAGCGAGTGGATTAAATATGAATCTTACATGGAATATTTTGATTTTTTCTATTTTAAATGTTAATCAATTTTCTAAATATAGAGTTTTCAAATAATCATAAGTGAAAATCTTAGGTGATTTTGTTGATGAATATTGCAACTTAAAGAATTTGCTTTATATATTTTATTTAAATTATTTCTTAAAACTCAGATTTTTGATTTAAAAAGTAAGTATCAACAATGCTGAGTTTTGGCTAGATTATTTATGTTTTTATAGTATTGTGAAATATTGAAATATAAAAATTGCAAAATTATTAAGCCCATTTTTCATGAAATTTTTCTAGCAATAAATAATTAACATCAATAATTAAATAATATTTTAATATTAAAGTACTTATCTATTTACTTTAAATATTTCCTCTTATATATTTATAATTAGTAATAACAAATTTCGGAGGGTGTTATGTTAATAATTTGGGGAAGTAGAATTTTTCACAAGATTTTAGGGAGAACGCAAAACAGAATTACTTGTGGAAATTGTGGCAATGAAAATTGGTTTGAAGTGTTAAAAAAGAACTAAGTGGTTTACTGTGTTTTTTATCCCAATTTTTCCGTTTAGTTTTAAACATTTTGTTAGTTGTCCTATTTGTGATAGAGGTAAATACATTTCTGAGACTGAGGCACATCAACTAATTGAATTACCTTAAGAATTATGATCTACTTTGCTTTATATTCTTTTTATCAAAATTATGACAAATAAGTATTTGAATAAAATGAAGTGATACAAGTTGATAGCATATTCTATTCAAAAAAGGAGTAATCATTTATAGTTTGATTGCTCCTTTTTTATGGTCGTTTATAAAATAACTATGATTCTTCTATAACGTCACTAGCATCACCAACGATAAATGGCAATGTAGTACTTAATTTCTTACCTGTTTCAGTCACTTGACTGACTTTGATGCTCATACCATCAGTAAGTTCTGCACCTGTTACGATTAGAGTATTTTCATCTAAAAATATGGTGTCTTTTAGTTTTCCATCAAAGTAAACTTCACTCCACTTAGTAAAGTTCTCGCCTTTAACAAATATAGCTTCACCCATTGGTTCAGCATTTGTAATAGTAATCTCTTTTACGCCCATTACCATATCCTTTTTCAAATAAGGATTTATTCCATTATAGACATCTTTATTACCGTAGAGCATATCGTATTGAAGAAGTTCAAGTTCTGTTTCATAGTCTTGACTATCAGCCATTTCTTGATGATATTTGTTTAATAATCCATTGGTGTAACCAAGACGACCCATCACAACAGATCCAAGTTGGTAAGCATTATAATCCTGTTGAATACGTTCTAAACCAATGTTGTCCCAGATAACATATTCTGTTTGAAAAGGTGATCCACTAAAGAGATCTTCTTCAGTTATATCAAGGGTAGGGAGATGATCACCATAGAAAACAACTACCACTGGTTCGTTATAATTTTCTAAGCTCTCTATTAATTCACCCACAAAGGCATCTTCTTCGTGAATTTGATTTACATAATAAAGGTATTTGTAATAAGTAGCCTCTTTTAAGGTAAATACATCTTCTGTTGTACTGCTTGTAATTTCAGGAGTTATAGGGGTAATAACAGATTCTAAATTATTCATTGGTGGAATAGATGAAGCTGCATAAATTTCTATTTGTGGATTCTCAATGACCGGATAGTCTGGATACTTTCCATGGGATTGTACTGTAACTGTAAAGATAAAATCTTGTTCCTCTGTAGATTCAAGTGTACTCATGATTTCAGGGACAAGAATACTATCATCAGCCCAACCTAGTTCATTATATTCAACATTATTCATATACTCTATCGATGTAAAACCATCGAAACCTAATTTAGGATAAACAGAATGACGAGAATAAAATGTTCCCATATTGTTATGGATTGCTTGGCTGTGATAGCCCAATTCTGAAAGATCATAGGCATAACTTTCAACCGTTGATTCAGATAGTATAGTTTTATATGGATATTCACCTGCGCCAAAATAATCTAGATTCATACCTGTTATAATTTCAAACTCAGTATTGATAGTTCCTGCACCAATTGAAGGTACGGTAACATAGCCTGAAGAATAGTTTTCACGTAAGGCTGTCATGTTAGGAATGGGATCTTCACTAAAGCTTAGTGCTTTTATACGTTTAGCATCAAAAAAAGATTCTAGTTGAACGAAGATAATGTTGGGGATATCATTAGGATTTTTATTGATATTTTCAGTTGTATCAACTTGAACATCATTCATTGAATTAATGACTGAATTGACACGGTCAGTTGAATAGCTATCAGGTTTATTAATGCCTTTATCCACGACACTGGTCGCAAAACTATAGGCTAAACCATAATCAATATAAGCATCAGCAATATTACCGAAGTTAGTTGAAACATTTCCTGTAGCTTCAGCCCAGCTAAAACTGCTCAGCATAATGACAAAGGACAGCGTAGTGCTAACAAAAGCATGTATTGGATTCCATTTTGTACGAGGCATTTTTATACCTATAATGACTATCAACAAAACAACAATCAATACTGCGACGAAAAACAGTGATAATTCGAAGAAATTTAAATAACGACCAATGACTGTGAATACGGATGTCAACATCTTAAAGTCCATCGCGGTAAGTGGAGTTGTTCGAGATCCTAGTAGAATGAAATTGATAATCCCTAACCATAACCATATCGCGTCAACAATGACATAACCGAGGTGACGTTTAGGTAAGAGAAGTCCAAATGATAGAAATAAAGAAATTAAGGCAACACTGCAAATAAACATAATCGGATTATTCAATGGTGTCACTAAACCTAGTAGAATTGAGCGTTGATTCAATATTTCTAATATGAGTTGTATAAATATGGCATTCAAAATAATTTCTTTAAAAAGTTTCTCTTTATTTGAGTCAGAATTTAGAGTTGGGATTTTTATTTTTGAAGTCAGTGCTGATAAGATTTTTTTTAGTTTGAACATAGATTTTTATTGATAAATACTTTCCTTGCATGTTGATGCAATCTAATGAATGATAAAGTATCTTCCTTCGTAAGTCAATAAAATAAAATAGATGTAACACGTCATTTTAAACGCAATAACTTATTGCGTTTACCTAGAAAAAGAAAATTATAATAAAAATACGTTAAGATCTTGAGGTTTTGAAGAGAAAGGAGTTGTTTTCTTATGGGAAAACATTTAACCACACGAGATCGAGTTATCATTCATTATCAGATTGAACATAATCGTGATACCAGTCTTAAATCATTAGCTTTAGATTTGAATTGTAGTGAATCAACTGTGTATAGAGAGTTAAAAAGAAACGTGATTAATCGAGGTTCTAAACAGCGAAGATTTATGAAGGGACAACCAGAACCTTGTCCTAAACTTCAAAGATTTCCTTATGTCTGTAATGTATGCACACATAAATCACGCTGCAGTAAAGATATCTTTGAATACGATGCTTATGAAGCGGATAAGAAAGCGTTCTATTTAATGAAGGATTCAAGAAGTCATCCACAAATCACAACGAAGAAACTCAAAGAACTGGATGACTTAGTGAGTGATAGAGTCATGAATCATCAATCACTCTTTCATATCCTTCAAAGTGATGAAAGAATTAGTGTTTCTGAATCAACACTTAGACGCTATATTGATAAACAATATCTTCAGTGTCGAAACATTGATTTACCACGAACAGTACGCTTTCCTAACTCTAAAACATCGACTAGAGTCTCTAGACACCGCATTAATGTTGAGTTTCTAGTGAATCGTACCTATCAGGACTTTAGGGATTATAATCATTCAAGCTCAAGAGTCACTCTACAAGTCGATACCGTCATTGGTAAGAAAACGGATAAGAAGTGTTTACTGACTTGTTTCGAGCCACTCTCGAGATTTCAATGGGGATACATTGTCTATAAATCAGCGACCTCAGTCAATAATGCCTTGGCTGATTTGATTCAAACGCTTTACACATCAAACCATTTATTCTTCGATTGTATACTCTCAGATAATGGTGGAGAGTTTCAATCACTACCTCAATTAGAGATGACTGATGAAGGAGAAATACTGACACGCATCTTCTACTGTGATCCCTATTCTTCATTTCAGAAAGGTGGGTGTGAACGTAATCATTCACTTATTCGTTATGTCATTAAAAAAGGAGAAAGCTTTGATTTTGTTTCACAAGACGAGATCAATCAGCTATTCTCCCACATCAACTCCCAGAAGCGTAAAAGCTTGGCTGGGAAAACGCCTTTTCAGGCATTCACTGAACGATTTCACTTTCAACCTAGTGAATTCATTCAAGTCTTTGAAGTACAACCTTCAAAGATTAAACTAAAGAAATAATCTTCAGCTGCCTTTAAGATCTTAACGGCCCACATTGCGTTTAACTTGAAATAACCACAATTTCAAGTTCCTTTTAGTGCGGTCAAAAGACCTTAATAAGTACCTTTATTATAATCTTTTCAAACAAAAAGTGATATCCAAGACTGAATATCACTCATTTTTTAACGAAATTAACTATTCTTCTATTTTTATTGCGTTAAGTTTAAATACTAACCTAAAATAAAATAGAACAAAATTAAAGCTTATTTTAAATGAAAGATATAGTGTGCATTATCAACATTTATGAGAAATGTTTGTGTTTATTTGAAGTAAACGATCTCACTTTAATTGCTTTATGTTGTGATATGTGGTATTTAATATATGCGTGTTTTCAAAAGTTTAAGAGTTTTCATAAAATTACATACGTTCAATTTACTCAACAAAAGTATTTCCTCGTAATTAATTTAGTAAATTTTGGAATTGTGAAAAAAGCAAATAATCCAAGAAGGAGGAAAATACAATGACAGGTACAGTTAAATGGTTTAACAGTGAAAAAGGATTTGGTTTCATCACTAGTGATGAAGGTAAAGATGTCTTCGCACATCATACACAAATTCAAAAAAGCGGTTTTAAAACATTAGAAGAAGGCGAAAAAGTTTCTTTTGATGAAGTCCAAGGTCAAAAAGGACCACAAGCACAAAATATCGTTTCTTTATAAGAACAACATTTTGATTAAAAAGGATTATCTCTTCTGAGGTAATCCTTTTTTTGTTTTAATAGTATTATTTATCGATATCTTTATAAGCCCACTTATAAGAGGTCTTGTATCCACTTAAGTAGGAATAAATATTATGAATGTTAGGATTTTGTAAGTATGTTCCTGCAGCTTGGTATAGAGGAACGATTACCGCATCATTTAATAAAATATCTTCAGCTTTTTGTAAGTCTGAGAAAGCTTCTGAAATAGTTTTATTTTGAGGTGAGAGTAAAGCATCATAATTTGAATTATTATAACCAATAAGATTATAGGCATTATTTGATAGCCATTTATCGAGATAGGTTGTTGGCCAATCATAATCAGGTAACCATCTAGAAAGGGTTAGATCATATTCTCCAGCACGATAGATTAATAATTTTTCAGCAAGTGGTAAAGGTTTGATTGAAACACTTATACCATAATCTTTAAATAAACTATCTAATTCTTGGCTAATAAATTCAATAATAAGTGCAGCCGTGGAGGTTTCATAATTAATAATTTCTAAATGAATATTATTATCACCTAGTGAATAGCCTAATTCTTCCATACCTTCAGCAAACAATCGTTGTGCTTCTTCTTTGTTGGTAAGCATATAACCATCACCACGCAATGATTCATAAGGGGTTCCTTCGAATGATAGGTACTGACTAGGAATAAAACTATAAGCAGGAAGTGATCCATCTTTTAGTATTTCATTTGTAATATATGATTTATCGATTTGTAAAGCGATGGCTTGACGCACTTTTAAATTATCAAAAATTGGACTACCAAAAGAATCGTCTATTAACGGTGAGCCATCAAAAATGCCACCATTGGCGATATTGAGCATTAAATAATAGATAGCTATATCAGGTATAACAAGTGCATCTGAATCATTTTTACGTTGTTCAGAAAATTCACCTACTAGGGGTACACGATCAATCTCACCAGCATCATAAAGTTCAATACCTGTTGCAGGTTCATAGTTTTCAATCACACGCCAAGTTATGGCTGGTGTTAAAACAACATCTGTTTCCCAATAATGCTCGTTTCTTGTCCAAATGAATTGTGAACCATGGGTCCACTCAGACATATAGTACGGTCCGTTATACCACATAGACTCAGCCGTTGAACCATAATTACTTTCACTACTTTCTATTGTTTCATAAGGAATGGGGTAACTTGTCACAAAAGCCATAATGCTTAAGAAATAGGGAACATTATCAGATAATGTAACGGTCAATGTTTGATCATCAACGGCTTCATAATCAATGATTTTAGCAACATCCGTTAAAATGAATGTGTATTGAAATATTTCGTTTATAACGCGATCCCATGAATAGACAAAGTCACTAGCATTTATAGTTCTTTGAACTTCACCTAAATAATTAACCCATTTTGCTTCTGGATTTAGGTGGAATGTCCATGTAAGGGTATTTTCATCAAATGACCAAGACTCTGCAACACCAGGGACGATCTCACCTGGTATTTGTCCTTGCATGACAAGACCTTCCATGACATTAGCAATGGAATTCATTGATATTGGATCAGTCGCATTATTTGAATCAAGGGTAGGGATATCTTCAGCTTCAAACATGTTAATGACAGCCCCTAAATTGCTTGGATTGTTTGGGATTGTTGAACAGCCAAAAAGACTAAAAGAAACGATTAAGGATATTACAAATTGTTTATAAAAATATCTCATTTTTCGCTGCTCCTAAAAAATTGATACACGAAAATTATAACAATGTGAAAAGTGAAGTCAAACAATTTAATTTTACTTATGTCAATTAGCTTAAAATTCTATTTAAATATCTTCAAATATATATTTTCCAGCGACAAAACCTGTAGATAAAGCAATCGTGATATTGTATCCACCTGTTAAAGAATTTATGTCTAGAGTCTCCCCACATATAGAAAGCCAAGGATGGATTTTAGATTTCATCGTCTTAGGATTAACTTCTTTTAAACTTAATCCACCAGCGGTCACAAAAGCACTACTGAAGCCACGGGTATTATGAATGGTTAAGTCAAATGCTTTTATTGTGTTAGCTATTTGATTTTTAGGGGTATTGTTTTCTAGATATTGAATTAAACGTTTAGGTATTTGATTTTTTTTTAGGGTGTCCATCAAATCTTTGTCTTGTTGAAGACTTTCTAAACTTAATTTTGGACAAAAATCTATTTTGACTGTTATTTGATGATTTCCATCAAAAGCATCACTTAGGTATGAACTTGTCTGTAGTGCTGCTGGACCTGATAAACCAAAATGAGTTATTAGTAAATCGTTTTCAACAGTCTTTACTTTTTTCTTATCCTTAAAGGATGTAATTTTAATATCTTTAAATGATAAGCCTTGAAGTTCTTTTGATTGGATGCAAGCATCATTTGAAACTAAGGCAACTTCAGCTGGTTTTAAATCAGTTATATGATGACCAAGGGACTTTAATAGATTAAAACCTGATCCATCTGATCCTGTATGGGAAAAGGTTTGTCCACCGGTGGAGATAATACAGGCATCAAAAGAGATTGATTGATTAAGCGTACTGATTGTTTTTGATTTCTCATCGATAGCTAGGACTTTGTTATTAAGTAAAAAATCAACACCTAGTGACTTCATTTCTTTTTCAAGAACCGCTACTACATCTACCGCTTTGTTTGTGATTGGAAAAAGACGATGATGATCTTCTTCTTTGAGTTTTAAAGAGCGCTCATTAAAAAAATGAATGATACTTTGTGGATTAAACTCTGCCAGAGAACTATAAAGAAAACGACCATTTTTAGGTGTATGGTTTATGATCTCTTCATTTGATACATTTGCACTTAAATTACATCGTCCACCACCACTTAACCTCATTTTGACCCCTAGTCGATTATTTGAATCGATTAAAGTAACCTGACTATCAGGATAATGCTTCTTAGTAGAGATAGCAGCCATACATCCAGCTGGACCGGCCCCAATAATAATTACTGCTTTCTTCATTGTTTAAAGTATATCGGATAATTGTATAGTTAAACATCAATTTAAACTATTTAATGAATCACAGAGTGTAAATATACAGAGTGATATTTGAAAATGCTATACTTTGTTCATGGAAAAAATACTCGAAAAATTAAAAATTGATCAGTTTAAAAATTGTGCGTTTCTTATGATACCTGATGATTTGAAAGAAGACTTTAAAAATTATAATCAAGAACCATTATCAAGGGATCATGATGCGATATTTGCTTTTAGTACAAGTCATTCAGAGTTCTTTACAAATTTAAAAGAACTCGTAGATAAAGATCTTTTATTAGATGGTGGCTCTTTATTTATTTGTTATCCTAAAAAGGGAAATAAAATCTATCCTGACTTTGTTCATCGCGACGAAATATTTGCTAAAGTGGAAATGGATGATGATGGATTTATATATCATTCGAAATATCGATTTAATCGTATGTTAGGATACAATGATCAATTTACTTTGTTAGAAATAAAAAAAGAATTGAATTACAAAGCAAAAAACACTGTATCAACTCGTAAAGAAGATTATATTCATTTAATTCCTGAAGTCGAAAAACTCATTGAAAAGAACGCTAGTGCTTTAGCATTCTATAAAACTTTAAGTCCTGGTTATCGCAAAGATTGGGCAGTTCATATCTTTAGCGCAAAAACAGATGAGACAAAAAATAAACGCATAGAAGAAACCATTCATCTTTTAAATCAAGGGTTTAAGAATATGACCCTCTATCGACAATCTAAAAACAAGTAAAAAACCTTAGTTGATCTAAGGTTTTCTTAACGACTCTTAAGCATATCCACATAGCGTTGAGCTAAGTGTGATAGTTCTTGGTTTTTCTTCCAAACAAGTGTTATTCGTGAAGGTGTCGATTGTCCTTGAATTGAACAAATTCTAATATCATCATTTCGTTCTAAGTCGACAAAAACTTTTGCGGAAGATTGAGAAATAATTGATACACCTAAACCGTTTAAAGCCCAACTAATGGATGAGGTAATACTTTCATTTGAACATATGATTTGTGGGGCAAATCCTAGTTCTGCGCAAGCATCAATAATTTTCTTTTCATCAATCGCATGAACAATTAATGGCTTTTGTGAAAGTTGTGCTAAACTAATCGATTCATTTGGAATATCATCAAACCATTTTTTCAAGCCGACCGCTACAAAGTTATTTGAAGTTTTTTCTAAATAACGCTCATCTTTCAAGACTAAATAGTTATAAAGACTGTGATTAAAGTTTTCTTTGATGATTGCGATGTCGACTAAATCTTTATCTAAATTAGTTAGGGCTGCAATACTGCTAGACTCATGGATTTGGAATTCAACATTAGGAGTTGTTTTAAGAAAATCATTTATTGATTTTGGGAGAAATCCCATCGATATTGTCCCAATCGTTCCGATTCTTAAAATTCCAGAAAATCCTTCTTTAATATTATTGAATTCATTGATGATCGCATTATAGTTACTAATCATTATTTTAGCGTGATGTAGAAGTCTTTCACCCTCAGCCGTAATTTCCATTAACTTCTTTTTGCGAATAAAAAGTGTAACGCCTAATTCGTTCTCTAAACTTTTAAGTTGATTACTTAATGGTGGTTGAGAAATGTTGAGAACTTTAGCAGCCGATGTGATTTGCTTCTCTTCAGCAATCGTTACAAAATATCTTAATTGACGAATATCCATATTTATCCCTCCGATACTTTTAATTATACACGAAAGATATGAAAGTGTATATGTATTATATGAAAAATGAATTTAAAACACATTATTATATATATATATATAATCCTATAAATAATAAGCGTTTGTATTTGTGTTTTCCTAGTATAATACTTATTATATTCATATAGATTAGGATACTGTTTATGGGAAACAACAAAGAAGTAAAAATCAACATCTTATTACGTAAAAGAGAAATCGAGAACATTCGTATTAGTTTACTTGTTCGTCTTTTTTACATACTAGGAGTTGTTGCAACAGCCGTACTATATCCTCAAGGTACTTACGCAGTTCTCGTAAGCTTTTTAGTCTTAGCCATTAATAGTATTTATTTTACTCTTGCTTGGAAGAATATCACTAATCGTAATAATTTAATTAATATTGCGATTTTAGGGGCAGCCATAGACATTACATTTATGTTAGTTATGCCATGGGTTTGGTATATGGCGGATGGTGGATTTACCTATCCATTAGTGCTCTTAATGAAAAACCCACTTCTATTTGTAAATGTTATGATTTTATTATTAATAAATAGTTATTCTCTAAAATCGATAGCGGTTGGAATATATTCAAGTGGAATAGTTATCATCTTATTGATTAATCATATTCTTGTGATGACAAATACGAATACAGTTCTTGCCTTAAATCGTGTCGAACATATTCTGTCTTATCAATATGATCCTAATCTTTTCTATATGATGTTATTTGCATTTACAATGTCCTCCATCGTTATTGCGATAAAACTACGACGTGATGAAAAAGTATTGGTTGAATTTGTTGGTTATGAAGCAGATTTAATAGGTGCTTTAGAAGAGCGTGATGATGCATTTTCAAAAATTGAAGATGCTTATATGGAAATCATTGAACGTATCACTAAACTTACTGAATATTATGATGCAGAAACAGGTGAGCATATTCGTCGTACCCGTGGATATATTGAATTATTCTGTAAAGAACTAGGTTTATCAGACGAAGAAACTAAAAAAATTGCCGATGCAGCACCTTTACATGATATTGGTAAAATTGGTATTCCTGATGCGATTCTTCAAAAGAAAGGCCCTTTAGATGCTGAAGAGTGGGAGATTATGAAATCTCATGCATTAATTGGTGCGGGTGCTTTAAGTGAAAGTGATGTTCCAGTTATTCAAATTGCTTGTCAAATTGCTTTAAGCCATCATGAAAAATATAATGGGAAAGGTTATCCATATGGTTTAAAAGGGGAAGAAATACCTCTAGCCGCTCGAATTATGGCGATCGCCGATGTCTATGATGCTTTAAGAAGTCCAAGACCTTATAAAGAAGGTTTTGATCATAACACAACCTACCAAATAATTACGCAAGGTGATGTAAAGACACACCCTGAAGATTTCGATCCAAAGATTCTTAAAATCTTCAAAGAAAATCATAGAAAATTCCAAGAAATATATGATCAATATGCCAATCATACAAAACATTAACAGCAGGATTTAAACGGGATTATTCATTAAAATGTAAAATTTTGAAAAAGTCTGAAAAGACTTTTTCATTTTCATTGTTCTTGGTGTAAAATAGATTTTAAGTTTATGAAAGAAGGAAACTATGATTTACTTTGATAGCGATTATTTAGAGGGGGCTCATCCAAAAATTCTTGAAAAATTAGTTGAAACTAATCTTTATCAGGAACGAGGGTATGGCTACGATACCTATACACAATCAGCAAAAGAAAAAATACGTTTAGCTTGTCATAAACCAGAAGCTGAAATATATTTTCTAGTGGGTGGAACCCAAACCAACTCATTAGTCATTAAATCGTTTTTAATGCCCTATGAAGGAGTTGTTTCACCTGATAGTGGACATATTGTTGATCATGAAGCTGGGGCGATTGAAGCGACGGGTCATAAAGTTATTACTGTAAAACATTCTCACGGTAAAATAACAGCTGCACAAATTAAAAACTATATGGAAAACTTTCGTAAAGATCCATTAAAAGCACATATGGTTCAACCTGGTTTAGTCTATATCTCTCAACCTACAGAATTTGGAACACTTTACTCTAAATCTGAATTGGAGAATATCTATAAAATGGCACATGTTTATGACTTACCAGTCTACATTGATGGGGCTCGTTTAGGTTATGGCATCATGGCTTCAACAACTGATGTTGATTTAGATGTTATTTCAAATAACTGTGATGCTTTCTATATTGGTGGAACAAAAATTGGTGCTTTAATTGGTGAAGCTTTGGTATTCCCACGGCCTGGGCAAATAAAGCATATCTTCACCCATATCAAACAACATGGCGCATTACTTGCGAAAGGACGTGCTTTAGGGATTCAATTTGATACATTATTTACTGATAACCTGTACTTTGATATTTCAAGACATGCGATTGTCTTAGCTGAAAAACTTAGACAAGGGTTTAAAGATAAGGGCTATCACTTCTATTTAGATTCACCCACAAATCAACAATTTATTATTCTAGATAATTTAAAAATAAGAAAATTACAGAAGGATTTCTCCTTTACTTTATGGAAACCAATTGGCGTTAATAAGTGGGTTTGTCGCTTTTGTACTTCTTGGGCGACTACAGAGGATCAAGTTAACCAACTCCTCAATGCGATTTAAATAGATTGTTAAGACAATGTAAAGATAAGCGATTGGAATGTTATTTCATCGCTTTCTTGTATACTTTCTAACGATAGGAGAGTTTTATGCATCACATTCGAAATTTCATTGGTTACTTCATTGCTGGGTTTTGTGCCATGTTGTTGTGGCCGATGCTTGCAGATTTTTTAAATATAGGCTTATTTGGAAACTGGATTGCTGCTGTTTTAATTATTGGACCACTTTGGTTTATCAATCATCATATAGGTTTAATTAAACATCATGAGGAAAGTGCTTTTGTTGATATGGCTATTGGAATTGGGGTCGCTGGTTTATCAAAAGGTTATTTCATTGATGGATTAAGTGGCTTATTTGAGTCATTACCAACCCTTATATTGGTAATCTTGGGTGGATCGTTTGGTGGATTCTTGGCTTATATCGTAGAAAAGAGAAGTAAAATAGCATGACGATTCCACAAGCACTATTTACTTTTATGGGGGCAGCTCTTTTTCCGTTTTTTGTCATTTTATTTTTTGACAAATTTGTGCATAAATTTGGTGGTATCGGTGGTTTTATAGCAGCAGGTTTAATTATCGGTAATATGTGGTTAGTCAATCATGGCTTTGGTTTAATCACACAAAGTGGACCTGTATGGGTTGATATGGCATTTGCAGCAGGTTCTGGTGTATTTGTTTCAACCTTACTCCATCAAGGAAAATTATCAAAAGCACTCCCAAATCTATTTGTAGCTTTCTTAGGTGGACTTATCGCTGGAGCGATAATATCAATAATTTTAAACTAACTATCAATTTGATAGTTTTTTATTTGACAAGTTTTAATAATTGTATTAATGTATTAATCAAATAATACAAGAAAGGAAGAGCATGGAACAATTTAATTCAAATCAACCCATCTACCTTCAAATCGTAGAACGTATTAAAAAAGAAATCGTCTCTGGCCAACTTAAAGCTGATGAACAATTATCTACGGTTCGCGATCTCGCGCTAAAATATCAAGTTAATCCAAATACGGTACAAAGAGCATTTAGTGAACTTGAAAGAGATGGTTTAGTGAGAAGTGAAAGAACAGCAGGTCGCTATGTCAGTTCTGATGAAAAATTAATTGATTCACTTAAAAAACAAATGATTGAAGAAAAAATAGAAGCGTTTGTACATGAGCTAAATCAACTAAATATTAGTTTAAATGAAAGTCTCGAATATATAAAAATAGCTTATGAGAAGGAGGAAAACAAAAATGATTGAAATTAAGAATTTAAGCAAAAACTACGGTAAAGCAAATGCTTTAAGTAATGTTTCCTTAGACTTAAAAGAAGGTCAAATTATTGGTCTTCTAGGTCCTAATGGATCTGGTAAGACGACCTTGATAAAAATATTGAATGGTTTACTTAAAGATTATATGGGTGAAGTTAAAATTGATGGACAGGAGATTGGTGTCTATACTAAAAACATTATTTCCTATCTACCTGATATTAACTATTTTGCAAATTGGATGAATGGTGAAAAAGCGATAGCCTTATTCAAAGATATGTATGCAGATTTTGATGAACTTAAACTTAAAAAATTATTAGATAGTTTAAAGATTGATATCAAACAACCTTTAAAAGAAATGTCTAAAGGGATGAAGGAGCGTTTTCAATTAGCGCTTGTGATGTCAAGAAATGCGAAAATCTATATTTTAGATGAGCCCATTGGTGGTGTTGATCCAGCGGCACGTGAATTAATTTTAGATACGATTTTAAGCAATTATAATGAAGGCTCAATTGTCTTGATCTCAACTCATATTATTTCAGAAATTGAAAATATCTTTGACACTGTCATTTTCTTAAAAGATGGACAAATTAATTTAGTCGGTGAAGTCGAAGATATCCGAAACACTCATCAAAAATCAATTGATGAACTATTTAGAGAGGTGTTCAAATGTTAATCAAACTCATAAAGCACGATATTCTTTCAACTTATCGTCATATCTTACCTGTATATTTAGCAGTGTTAATTGTTGCGTTAGTAGGTGGTATTTCTGCTTATTTCAATGATGTAAGTTGGTTAAATGTACTCATTATGGTTTCATTTTTCGCAAGTATGGTTGCTTTGATTGTTTCAATGATTGTGATTGTTAATCAACTTTTTTATAAACGATTATATACAAGCGAAGGTTATTTAAATTTCACACTTCCAGTTTCTACAACAGAAACATTCTTATCAAAAATTATTACAGCTATGTTTTGGATGTTTATCAGTATTTTAGTTAGTGTAAGTGGATTCTTAATCTTTGTCTTCATTCTTTCCTTTACAAATGGGGCAATAGAGTTGCGTCAAATGTTTAGTCAATATGGAGATCAAATCGTATTCTTTATCACAGAAATGTTAAAAATGTCACTCTATTCATTCCCACATTTCGTTGCAGGAACTGCTTATTCATTAACCTTATTATTATTTGCGATTGTCTTAGCTCAAAGTGCCTATATTCCTAAAGCGAAAGTTGTTGTTGGTATTATCGTTTATATTCTACTTTCTGGTATTATTAGTAATATCTCTGATAACATCTCAGCTTTTACTTGGATGAGCACTATGATGAACGCTAATACGATATCTACGACCCAATTGTTTAACTTTGATTATCAAATCTATTGGGATGCCTATTTCTTAAGTATTGCTTTTTATGCGATTATTGCAGCAGCTCTATTCTATGGATCTGTTTGGATCAATGATCGTAAATGTGAATTAGTCTAAGATCCTTAAAAGGATCTTTTTTTGAAAATTTTGCCAAAATAATGAAAAGCTCTATACATTTTTAAACAAAGGATTATAATACATTTCGCTAGGCAAATTTAAAAAGTAGGTTTGGTTATGATGAGTCGAAATGAGTGGATTTTAATTAGTGTTACAGCTTTGTATATTATGGCATCTACGATGTCATCAGTTTTTGTTAATGTGTATCTTTATGCCTTTACAGGCTCTCTTTATTCAATGACTGTTTATGCGATGATTCGCTTTTCTTTTTTCCCAATTGGTTTTCTTTTAGGCGGACGATTATCACGTAAAATATCACTTTCAAGAATTCTAACATTAGGTTTAATCATCATTACAATCGCACTCGCACTACTCTTGTCGATAAATTCTTTATTTGATCAGTATCCAATATTGATATATTCATTAGGTTTTGTCTTTGGAACAGGAGAAGGCTTATTTTGGTTTTCAACCAACAGTTTAAATATTAGTGCTTCAACACCTGACTCGCGTCCAAAATTTATCGGTACTCTTGGTATAAGTAATTCATCAGCGATGGTTATTGCTCCGTTTTTAGCATCATTAATCGTTAGCGTTTCTCTTACAGATACGATTGGTTATCTTCATATCTTTCAAGTCGTTATTGTAGTGCAATTAATCACCGCAATAATTTCAACACGTATCCAACTGAAAACCGTTCAAAATCCATATACTTTAAAAGATAAATGGAACTTAAAAATTGATAATCAGTGGCGGTATGTACTGGTATCTCACTTTTTTTTAGGGGTAAGAGACAGTTTGATTTTAGTTTTATCAGGCTTATTAGTTTATAACGCAACAGGAGGACAAGGTTCACTCTATGGTCAATTATTAACAGTGTTCGCTTTAATAAATGTTGGCGCGAATTTTGTGGCGGCACGGGTTATTAAACGACAAAATAGAATTAACATGTATATTTTAGGTGCAGTTATTCTATTTACTTCTACGACCGTACTTGTCTTAGTTCCTAATATTTATGGAGCGATTTATTTTGGAATTATGAATGCTTTAGGTAATCCATTCTTTATCAATCCTTTCCAAATCATTATGATGAATGCGATTGGAGATTATAGTTCTAAAGAGAATATCTATGCAAGAATGATTATGAAAGAAATTTTCTTGGATTTAGGTCGTGTTTTAGGAATGAGTTTTATTTTGATCTTTGCTTTTATCTTACCTGAATCGATATCACTTATTGTTTCAGTTGTCGTCGCATCAAGTTTCTCGCTTATTTTAGTATCTTATGCTTATTTCTATCATCGTAAACGAGACAATGAGAAAAATGCTAATCAAAAAGTATTTGTTTAAAATACTTAATGTTAAAATTAGTTTATAGAGAATAATATGAAATCACAAAATGTCATAATTCAAAAAGTTTTAAATGATTATAAGAAGGCAGTTGAAGCAAACGATGAAGCATTGCTTTTATCATTATATTGTCATGATGCTCATCTCTATGATTGTTGGGATGACTGGGAATTAAGAAGCAATGACGAAATAAAAAAGATGATCAATCTTTGGTTTAGTGGTTTAAATGCTGAAAGAGTACATTTAAAAGTTGATTTTGAAGATATATCGATTGATCAAGATGAAAGAATATCTAGTCTTCATTGTCTTATCTTATTTGCAGCTTATGATGATAATAATGTCAAATTAAGACAAATTAAAAATCGTTTCACCTTTTTATTAAAGCGTGAAGAAAATCAGTGGCGAATTTATCATCAACATTCTTCTTTGCCAATTTCGTCTGAGACAGGGAAAATGATCCTTTTAACAAAATAAAGAGGCTGTAACGAATAAACAGGCTCAAGAATAGAAGTAAAGGAAAAGGTCCAGGCATTACGCTTGGACCTTTTCTTAGATATAATTTAGTCATGGAAAATATAAATATTCGTCATGAGCTAAACCACTACCCGAACACTAGTGATTATAGCTCAACCCAAGTCGTTTTGCCACTTGATTGTGGAATTTTAATTGAAACAAATGATCCAGTGATGAGTTTTAATCAAATCATGGATGAAATTAATCTTAAAGTGTTCGTTAAGAGATATACAAAAGGTCGCCATGATTATGAAGAGATCACATTGATTAAGCTTTTATTGTTTGCTTATATGAATCAGATAACGAGTCTAAGAAAGATTGAATCAGCCTGTAAAACAGATATTCGATTTATCTGGTTATCAAAAGGGATACGCCCGAGTCATATGACTTTTTATCGCTTGATGAAGGAAAGACTTAAAGGGCGATTTGAAGATTTGTTTTATGAAATTAATAAAGTGCTTATTCGTAAAGATCACATAGATACCAGTGTTCTCTATATCGATGGAACGAAGTTTGAAGCGAATGCGACGAAGAATAGTTTTGTTTGGAAGAAAGCAGTGTTGAAGAACCAAAAGAAGTTATTTGAAAAGATTAGTGCTTTTTATAAAACTTATTCATTAGAAACAAAGTCTAGTTATCACGCTGATGATTTAAGTGAATTCAAGATGGCTTTATACAATGACTGTTTACTTAAAAAGATTGAGTTTGTCAGTGGTAAAGGACATCCTAAACATCCTTTACAAAAAGCTTATGAAACAATTAGAGATTATCAAAACAAGTTAATCGAATATGAGATTCATCTACAAATCTGTGGAGATCGAAACAGTTACTCTAAAACTGATCATGATGCGACCTTTATGCATATGAAAGAAGACTATTATATGCGAACAGGCATCTTTAAACCTGGCTATAATGTGCAGCTAGGGGTCAGTGATGAATATATCATGATGGCTAAAACTTATCCTAACCCAACAGACACGAAAACCTTTATCCCTTTTCTAGAAGCGTATAAGAAAGCTTATGGTCATTATCCTAAGACACCCGTCGCAGATGCAGGCTATGGAAGTTATGATAATTATCTCTATTGTGTGACACGCGGTATGGAACTCTTTCAAAAATATAGTCTTTATGAACAGGAAAAACATGGAGTTAAGAAGAAACAAAAATTTCAATCTAAATCCATGAGACAAGAAGATGGATCCTTTATCTGTCCTGAAGGGAAATCCTTTAACTACGTCGATTCTCATTTAGATGAAAAAGGTTTATATCCTAAATTGATTCATCATTATCAGTGTATTGATTGTACAGACTGTCCTTTAGCTAAAGACTGTAAGAAAAGTGAAGCTAATCGACAGTTGAGTATTAATCCTGTTCTCTTAGAACTACAGTCCATCGCTAAAGAAAACTTAGATAGTGAGCGAGGGATACAATTAAGAATGAATCGATCTGCACAATCAGAATCAACCTTTGGAATCCTTAAATATAACTGGGGAAAACAAAGATTTACACGTCGTGGTAAAGAAAATGTGGATAACGAGTTATATTGCCTCTGTATTGGCTATAACTTAATGAAATATCATTCAAGAAAACTAAGACATAAACTCAATTAAATAGTTATAAAACCTTAAAAGTTCTTTTTAAGTCGTCTAGTTTTCTAAATTTAATCCAAAAAAATATCAAAACCATCAGATTAAACAAAAAAAGAAGCTGTAACGCCTCTAGTTTCGTTTTCATCCATACCATGGATATTCACTATTCTATTTCGTTACAGCCTCTTTTTAATGACTTTCTATTTAATTTTTATTATCGACGACCATTACCACGAACTTCAGCTTGCATACCTTGTTGCATATCTTCGTTCATGTTTTGTTGACTCATATCATCGTTTGCATGAATCAAAGTATCTTCATTACCTGATGCATAAGCTTCAAAAGTGACTAAGTGATTATCTAATGATGCATCCATTAGGTTGGTTAATACACGCTCTACATTACTTGGTAAATCTTGAGCTAAGTAACCTTCGTATAGATCTGCATTAGCGATTTCTGCGGCAATGCCGATTTCATAAGCTTCTTGTAGGCTATCGGGGATAACTACATTAGCTTCTGAATTATCTTCAGGAATAGCTAAGTTATATCTTTCAAATAGATTTGCTAAAGCATCTGCATGCTTTGTTTCAGCTGTAATGAGACTTGTGAATGGTTCTTGTACGCCATAGGCTGCTTCAATCGCTTCATATTCAGCTCTTGCATTGTATTCATCTTCAATTAAGACAGTAAGCATAGCTTCGAGATCGTCTGAGTTTATATCGTAGCCATCGAGTGATAAGGTTACACCTTCACCCATTAGACCTTGCATATTGTCTGCTGAGTAACCGCGTTCGATTTCAGATTGACCATAAGCCATTGTTCCTAGATATTGTTGATCTTCAGTACATTCGACTTCTGTCGTCGCATTGACTGTTTGTGCGCCAGTTAAAGCAATTCCTAATAATAGCGTGGAGGCTGTTAAGCCAGTTAATAATTTATTTGTTTTCATAGTTTGTTTTTCTCCTGTGTGGTAGATGTATGTCTTACTTTCTACACTTCACAGTTTAAACTTCAGCTATGACAAAACAGTGACAAGGATAAGACAAAGTGGTAAAGAACTTGTGAGTAATTTACATCAAAGAATACTACTTTCGTCTACTATTATTTTCTTTTAACATTGGTAAACTATGAATATGGACTATATAAAGATAAATAAAGTGTCGAAAATACCGATTTATGAACAAATTGAGTCATCGATTGAATTAGCCATCAATAATAATGACCTTGTTCATCAGTATCAATTACCGACCGAAAAGGAAATTTCAGAGTTTTATAACATTTCCATTGGAAGTGTTAAAAGAGCGCTTATCAACTTAGAAGATAGAGATTTGATCTATCGAATAAAAGGGAAAGGGTCTTTTGTTAATAATCGTCCACATAGTACATTTAGCTTAAAACAATTGAAGTTAGATGAGCCTTTTGATTGTGATTTTTACTCAGCCCTTGTTGAAAAGAAGAAAAGTGAGAAATACGAATATGCCATTTCTAAGCAGTTTACTTGTCCTAATCTTTACCATGTTGTTCGGATTTACAATGATAATGTTTTTTCACTCATTGTTGAAGAAAGTTATTTAGCTGAAAAAGCATTTAGACATATTGAATATGAATTAATAAAGGAAACACCAATTACAGCTATTATTGATCATTATTCTTTAAGCAGTTTAAAGAAACAAGTTAATACGATGTATGCAGAAAAAGCTGATTCTAAACTTGCTAAAATCTTTGCGATTAAAGTGAATGATCCAATATCCTGTATTAATAGTACTTACTTTAATACAAATGGAGATGTTGTTGCGGTAATTATCCGTAAAGTACCAAGTGAGTATACCTTAATAGAAAGTGAGACCAAACATGTACAATCTTAATATTGATCGACGTAAAAAGGTCGATGTTCCAACCCAATTAGTAGATTCAATCAAAGAATACATTTCAACAAAACAACAATTTGTTGATAATCGAATGTGGGCAATTGATGAATTTGCTGACCACTATGAAATTAGTATGGATCAAGCTGAATGGGTTTATAAGCAACTATTAGAAAGTAATTTGATACATCAAGATAAGAATGCTTATTTTATTGAAGATTTTGAAATACCCGTTATTTCTTTCAATAAAATGAATTCAATAAAAGATTTGATTTCTTTAAATAATATGGAAGCTAGTTTTAAAGATTTAAAACAGGAAATTGTAAGCTGCCCAGAAGAATTACAAGAAATGAAACTAGACACAAATCAGAGATTTTTAAGAATAGAACGATTATATTATGGTAATGAAAAACCATTGATTTACACGGTTCATTATTATGATCTTAATCAATTTAAAGATTTAGATAAGTTTTATCAAAAAAATACTGAAATATCTGATCTGCTTTTCAAACATTATGTTGCGAATAAAGATTCAAGTAAATTAAGATTTAAAGGTAAGATGTTAAGTAAAGCAGAAATGCAATTGTTTGATACACAAAATCCTTTAAGTAATTATCTTGAAAGTTTTATTTATCAAAAAGATCATTCTTTGTATGAGTACACTCAAATTTGCATTTTAGCAGATACACTTAGATATCGGATTGATTTTGATTTATAATAACGCTTAATAGGAGCGTTTTATGAAAGACTTTTATACAATAGATATTGCTGGCTTAAAAAGGGAACTACCCATCTTAAAAATAAATAATGATTTATCAATAGCGAGTTTTGTTATCTTAGGAGACACAGAACTCGTTCTTCATGTTGCCCCAAAGTTACTTGATAAATGTCCAGAATGTGAGGTTTTAGTGGCAGCTGAGGCAAAAAGTATTCCTTTAGTTTATGAAATGGCGAGACTATTGAAACATGATCGCTATGTAGTTGCCCGTAAAAGTGTTAAAGCTTATATGGGAGACGCTACCATAGATTCAGTACAATCAATTACGACAAGTCATGAGCAAATCTTAGCTTTAGATGAAAATGATCTTAAATATATTAAAAATAAAAGGGTATTGATTGTTGATGACGTAATCAGTACGGGTGCATCGTTAGATGCTTTAGAGCGTTTGGTCAATCAAGCACAAGGTCAAATTGTAGCTAAAACAGCCATCTTAGCTGAAGGAGATGCAGGATTAAGAACGGATATTATTTTCTTAGAAAAACTTCCATTGTTCAAAAACTAAAAAACACATTAAAAACACATGAACTTTTAATAAATATCGATTATGATAATAATATGGTTGGGGTTATTTTTAACCCTTTTATTATGGTTTAGAGGAAATGAGGAGAAATATGAAAATCGGATTGATTATCCATTCAAATACAGGTCATACATTAGAAGTAGCAAATGATCTAAAAATGAAACTTGCACATAATCATGAAGTGACGTTGCTTCATGTTAATAGTAAAAACGAAGAACAAAGTCAAAAAGGCTTTGTTGAATTAAAAGACAGTCCAGATATAAACGGCTTTGACTATCTTGTGTTTGGTGCACCTATACATGGATTTGCTTTATCAAAAACAATGGCCACTTATTTAAAACAGCTACAAAATAAGTCGCATAAAAATGCTTTTATCTTTGTTACCCACTTTTTTCCAAGTCCAGGACTTGGCGGAAGACAAGGCTTAAGACAGATGATTAAATATTTAACAAGTAAAGATATTCAGATTGTAAATGCTTCTATCATTCCTTGGACATTTGGTAAAAGAAAAGCCATTAAACATTTGTTAAGTGCATTTGATATTATAGAGAACTAAAAAGGTCTAGACATCTTGATGATGTTTAGACCTTTCTTTAATTAACGAGATTCATTAAAGACTTCAAGTTGAGCATTTTGATAACTTAAGCCTTCTTTTAACTTCTCTTCAATCTTTAAGTGGATACTATGTAATTCACTTGGATAAACTTTAACGAATGCTTTGGATGTACTTGGCCAATTCTTGAGAATTGATTTTGCAAGTTCACTATCGGTTAAGCTTACGTGTTTTTCGATTCGTTGTTTTAGATAAGTTTTTTCATCAGTAGAAATATCATATAAATCAACCATATCTAAATTTGCTTTTGTTTCTAATTCTTGTTTAGGATCATAAACATAAGCGATTCCACCTGACATACCGGCCGCAAAATTAAATCCAAATTGACCTAAAATAATAACTTCACCATTGGTCATATATTCACAACCATGGTTACCGATACCTTCAACAATTAATTTTGCCCCTGAGTTTCTTACCGCAAAACGCTCACCAGCACAACCGTTGATATAAGCTTCACCAGATGTTGCCCCAAAGAAAGCAACATTTCCAATAATGCTGTTCTCTTCTGCTTTGTAGTCTAAATCTTGGTAACGTTTAACAATAATGCTTCCACCAGATAAACCTTTACCACAGTAGTCATTTACATAACCTTCAAGATTCAAGGTAATACCACTTGGAATAAAAGCACCAAAGCTTTGTCCAGCAACCCCTTTTAAATCAAGCACAAAGTTATTTTCAGGTAAGCCATTTCCACCATATCGTTTAGTGATTTCATGACCAAATTGAGTTCCAAAAGTACGATCAACATTGCTAATTGAAAATGTAGCTTGTTGAGATAATGCTTTTTTAAGACTTTGTTTGAAATAAGGAATTACGATTTTTTGGTCTAATGATTTATGAAGTGAATGATTGGGGGAGATATGTCCATATTCAGCTTGCGTATTGTTTAGGATGTTTGATAAATCAATTTTATTTCTAAAATCTACTTGTTGTAAGATTTCAGTATGACCAACCATTTCATTGATGGTTCTAAAGCCAAGTTCTGCCATAATTTCTCGAACTTCTTCAGCAATATACAACATGAAATTAACGACATACTCTGGTTTACCAATGTATTTTTCACGACGTTGAGGATTTTGAGTCGCGATACCCATCGGACAAGTATCCATATGACAAACCCTTGCCATAACACAACCTAAAGCGACAAGAGGGGCAGTCGCAAAACCAAATTCTTCAGCCCCTAATAATGCTGCAATCACAACATCACGCCCAGAAATTAATTTACCATCTGTCTCGAGTTTAATTCGTGATCTTAAGTTATTTAAAATGAGTGTTTGATGTGTTTCTGCTAAACCTAATTCCCAAGGTAAACCAGCATGTTGAATAGAACTTAATGGAGATGCACCAGTGCCACCATCATGACCACTGATTAGAATTCCATCAGCACGACCTTTTGCAACTCCAGCGGCTATCGTCCCAACTCCATTTTCAGAAACTAGTTTAACCGATACTTTTGCACTACTATTAGCATTTTTCATATCGTGAATAAGCTGTGCTAAATCTTCGATACTATAAATGTCGTGATGAGGAGGAGGGGAGATTAATGTAACCCCTAAAGTAGAATTACGGGCTTTCGCAATCCATGGCCATACTTTCATTCCAGGTAGTTGACCACCTTCACCAGGTTTTGCTCCTTGAGCCATTTTGATTTGAATTTCTTGGGCTTGAGATAAATATTCTGATGTTACCCCAAAGCGACCTGAAGCAATTTGTTTAATGGCTGAATTACGAGAATCCAAGCCCTTATCTAAATAACGAGCCGGATCTTCTCCACCTTCACCTGTATTACTTTTTGCATGTAAACGATTCATCGCAATCGCTAAAGCTTCATGTGCTTCAGGTGATATCGAACCATATGACATTGCGCCTGTTTTAAAACGTTTAACAATTTCTCGGGCAGGTTCTACTTCATCAAGTGGTACTGAAATACTTTCTTTGAAACCCATTAATGAACGAATATTTATCGGACCAAATTCAGGACTGTTTAAATCAGCAGTGACTTTTTTAAAGAGTTCATAATTTGCACTCATTACAGCTTCTTGTAAACCTTTAATGGTGTCTGGATTATAAATGTGGGATTCTCCACCTTTTTTAAATCTAAAAATTGAACCAGGATCAATACTTGTTTCACTTTCAGCTTTTTCAATGCGTTTAACAATTGCTTGAGCAATGTCGTTTAAATCAAGTCCACCAATCCGAGAAACGGTATTGGTAAAGTATTTATCAATTAGTTTGGTTGAGATACCCAAAGCTTCAAAAATTTGAGCACCTTGATAAGATTGTAAAGTTGAAATACCCATTTTTGACATGATTTTAACAATTCCCGACAAAGAAGCTTTTAAGTAATTCTCTTGAGCTTTTTCAATCTCTAAATCTTTTAATTGTCCGTCACTTACAAATTTCGAGACTAAATCTAAAGCAAGATATGGGTAGATAGCACTTGCCCCATAGCCAACAAGTAAGGCAAAATGATGTGTTTCTTTGGCTTCAGCACTTTCTACAATTAAGGATACGCGTGTACGTGTACCTTGAGCTGTTAAGTGTTGGTGCATACCTGATAAAGCTAATAATGAAGGGATTGGTAAATGGTTTTTATCCCAATTGCGATCTGAAAGGATTAGAAGGGTATAACCTTCAGCAATGGCTTCATCGGCTTTTTTAAATAAGTCATTTAAAGCTTTCTCTAAATCTTGTCCCGTTTCTCCACTGAATGTTGCATTTAAACGAATCGCATTTAAACCTTCACGTTTACAATTCAAAATCTTTTTAAATTGTTCATGACTTAACATTGGGCTATCGAGTTTTAAACGACGAGCATCTTCTTCTTTGACATCAAGTAGATTTCCAATACCACCTAAGTCCATTTGTGTAGACATCATCATTCGCTCTCTTAAAGCGTCAATAGGTGGATTAGTAACTTGGGCAAAAGTTTGTTTGAAATAGGCGAATAAGTTTTGATCAGATTTAGAAAGGATTGCTAAAGGACCATCATGACCCATTGAAGCAATATTTTCTTTACCATCTCTTGCCATCGGTAAAAGAATATTTATTCTTTCTTCTAAAGTATAGGCAAAAGCTTTTTGCCACTTATTTAAATCATCAACTGATTTTTCGACTTCACAGTCACAATCAGGTAGTTTATCAATATGGACTTGTTGCTTGTCTAACCATGTTTTATAAGGTTTTGCTTTTGCAATCGTATTTTTGATTTCATCATTTCTAATAAATGACTTTTTATTAGTATCAATGTATAAAAGTTCACCTGGTTTTACTTGGCCACTTTCAACAATATTCTTTGGATCAATATCAAGAACACCAATTTCCGATGCGATAACTAATCGATTATCTTTGGTTAAAATATAACGAGAAGGACGTAAACCATTACGATCTAGTGTAGCCGCAACATTTTCGCCATCAGTAATGACCATAGCAGCAGGACCATCCCATGCCTCCATGTGTAATTGTGAAAAAGCATAGAATGATTTTAATTCTTCAGGTAAATCTTTGTTTTCCCAAGGTTCAGGAATCATCATCATGATGGCTTGGGCTAAAGGAATACCTGCTTCAACTAAAAATTCTAATGTATTATCAAAAATCGATGAATCCGATCCATTATCGAAAACAATCGGTAAAAGTCTTTGCATATTGTCGCCAAAAACATTATTAACGAGAGAATTTTGACGTGCTTTCATTCGATTTAAGTTACCACGTAAGGTATTGATTTCACCATTATGAATCAACATACGATATGGATGTGCTCTTTCCCAAGAAGGGAAGGTATTTGTAGAATAACGTGAGTGAACTAAAGCAATAGCTGAAGTATAATTTAAATCCTGTAAGTCTAAGTAAAAACCATCTACTTGTTCAGCTGTTAACATCCCTTTATAAACAATCGTTTTAGAGGATAATGACGAAAAGTAAAAATAATCATCATCTGATTCGTGCATTTCTTTTGTGATGTGCTCACAACGTTTGCGAATAACATAGAGTAATCGTTCAAAAGATTCATCACTTGTATCATCACTTGCTTGAATAAAGAGTTGACGCACATGTGGTCGATTCGCACGAGCACTTACACTTAAAACAGCTTCTTGAACAGGAACATAACGCCAACCTAATGTAATTTGATGTTCTTCTTCAACAAGTCTTTCTATGACTTCTTGAATTCTTAAACGTTGTTGTTTGTGACGTGGTAAAAAGACCATCCCGACACCATATCGTTTAAAGGCAGGTAGTTCAAAACCTAATTCAATCGATCTAAAATATGCATCAGGAATTTGGGTTAATATTCCAGCTCCATCCCCGTTTTCCTCAATCGAACCAGCACCACCTCTGTGTGCGAGTCTTCTTAAAACATTTAGGGCGTCTGCAACAATTGAGTGACTTTTAATGCCATCAATTTGGGTTATACAACCAATTCCACATGCATCATGTTCGAATTGTGGGTTGTATAGATTTTGCGCTTTAGGGTAACCTAAGCTTTTGTTAGTGTACTTTTCATTAAACATGGTTAGATTATACATAAAAAGTAGTCTTTTTTCACTAAGTATACAGTGACTTACATGAAAGAAATTTCAAAAAAAGAACACATCAAGTGTTCTTTGTAAGTTATTCATTAATTTAAATAGTTAAGTGGGTTTTGATAGCTACCATTTTTTAAGACTTCAAAGTGTAAATGGGTTCCAGTAACATAACCAGTTTTTCCCATACCTGCAATTTTTTGTCCAGCATTTACGGTATCACCAACACTCACACCAATCGTATTTAAGTGTCCATATTTAGTGACTAATCCATTACCATGATCTATAGCAATACAATTACCTAAAGCACCTTCCCAACCAGCAGTAATAACAGTACCGGCAGCATATGCATAAATAGGTGTATTTAAACTGTTTGAGATATCAATGCCTGAGTGGAATGTTCTAACCCCAGTAATAGGATGGGTACGATAACCAAAATAACTTTGGAAAGTACCATTAGTCACAC
The DNA here is from genome assembly GCA_963663995.1 of Erysipelotrichaceae bacterium. Taxonomy (GTDB): domain Bacteria; phylum Bacillota_I; class Bacilli_A; order Erysipelotrichales; family Erysipelotrichaceae; genus UBA2212. The sequence goes on from OY760660.1 coordinate 296,717, forward strand.
CGAAGTTACCGCCAGTGTCACGCATTACAGTTGCTTTTGTACCAACTTTAACAACATGAGTACTAGCTTCTTCAAGGATTGTTTCATTTAAGACAATCGTTTCTTGAGCAACACCATTAAGTAAAGTAATCTTATACTCAACTTCTTTTAAGCCTTCAACACCTTGTTCAATAATTGTTCTTTCATCTGCATATAAACTACTATCTTTAATCGTTTCAACTTCATAAGGGATAACTTCTTCAACAATATTTGTGAAACTGATTTTTACATCGATAACAGGATCAGCAGCTTCTAATAAGATTTCATCACCTGGGTGAATGAGTTCAGGATCTAAACTTGGATTTAGTAAAATAATACTATCAATGGAGACTTGATAGTTTTCAGCAATCTTCCAAACATTATCGCCTTCTTGAACAACCACGATTTCGGCTGATGTTTCAGTTTGAGATAAATAATCTCGCAATAGATCTAAACTATCATACGCATTTCCATCAATTTTAGTTTCTCTAATCTCAATTTTTTGAAGGAACTCCATACTTTCGATTTGAGCATTTTCATCTACTAAAGCGAAATAACTCTCTTTGTATTGATCTAAAACTTCTTGCACTTCTTCAACATTTTGGAAGGTATAAAGGATTTCATCGTCAACAACGAATTGATATGCTTTATTTAAGATTAATGATCGTGGTTGAATTCCTTGAGTAGGAATTAACATCATCACGAATAATATAAAGAAAAACCCAAATAATAAATGGGATTTTGATAGTTTGTTTAAGGTTTGATTTATTTTGTCTCGCATGAAACTATTATAGTAGAAAATGACTAAAAATATTGTGTCTTTTTTCACATATTTTCTCAGCTATTTAAATTTATATATATTATGTTGTTTTTTAGATGAAAAACCATATAACTTTAATAGTATTTAGTGTTAAAATTTATCTATGTCAATGATCTTTTTAATAGGTTTAGGTATAGTCTTTATATTTATTGCGATTGTCGCAACACTAGCCTTCATCAAACACTAAAAAACAGTTTATCGTGTAAACTGCTTTTTTAGATCGTAATAAAGCGTATCGCTAAATTGAAGTATACAAGCAAAGCTAATGCATCAACGATAGTCGTAATAAGTGGGGATGCCATAGCAGCTGGATCTTGTTTTAAGGCTAGTGCTATTAGTGGGAGTAAACCACCAGTTGTTTTAGCCATTAAGATTGTGATAAAGATGGTGATTGAAATGATTAAATCAACCTGTAAACTATTTTCAGGATTAAAGACAAGGAGTCTAATAACATTTACCGCAAATAGAATAAGGCCAATCACAAAAGCTACCCTTAATTCTTTAAATAATACTTTTGCGAAATCTTTCAAGGTTAAATTTTCTAAGGCGATATCACGAATAACCATAATAGATGCCTGGGAGCCAGCATTACCAGCCGTTGACATAATCATCGGTAAGGAAACTGCTAGAGCTGGAATATAAGCTAATGCGTCTTCATAACCTTGTAAGATAAATCCTGTAAAAGTTGCTGAAACCATTAAGACAACTAGCCAGGTAATGCGTGATTTTGCCATAATTAATGAACTAGTCTCTACATAGGATCCATCCATTGGATTGATTGCGGCAATCTTCTGCATATCTTCGGTTGTTTCTTCAACCATAACGTCGATAATATCATCAACGGTTATAATACCCATTAGTTTAAATTCATTATTGACTACCGGTAGTACGTTATAGTCATATTTTTTAAAGGTGTTGGAAACTTCTTCTTGGTCGTCATTGGTATTAATCGCAATTACATCACTTTCCATTAAGTCACCAATCACTTCATTTTCTTGGGCGAATAGAATATCGCGTAAACGTATTGAACCAACTAAGGTTCTATTTTCATCAACAATATAGGAGTTGGTGATTGTTTCAGCCCCTTTACCTTGTCGCTTAATACGCGTAATGGCTTGCTTAACCGTATTGCTACGCTTGAGTTCAACAAAATCAACAGTCATCATTGAACCAGCTGAATCTTCTGGATAACTCAGTAATAAGTTTATGTTGGCTCTTTGATCAACGCCAGCATTTCTAAGAAGTTTTGTCACTAAATTAGAAGGGAGTTCTTCAATAAAATCAACAATATCATCAGTGTATAAATTTTCTAACATCTTCTCTATTTCAGGACCACTAAAAGCTTCTATAACATCTTGTTGAATCGTGGATGTAAGATAGGTGAAAAGTTCAGCACTAATATCTTTCTTTAGTATTTTAAATAACAAAAGAATGGATTCTAAATCAAGATCACACACTAATGCGGCTAAGTCTACAATGTTATAGTCTTCAAAAACCGTTCTGATTTCAGTATATTTGCGTGCTTCAATAATTGCTTTGAAGATTTTGAGATTCATTTTCTTCTTTGCCATTAGAGGTACCTCATAAAACTAGTCGCAATACTGAAATATGTGATCAGTGATATTGCATCAACTAAAGTAGTGATAAAAGGACCAGCCATTGTGGCAGGATCTTGTTTGAGTAAAACAGCGATTAAAGGAAGTAAACCACCTACTAAGTTGGCACTTAAAACAATAACAAGTATCGTTGCAGACACTAATAAGGCAATATTCCAGCCAACTTCAGGCATAAATAAACCAATTCTTAAGGTGTTTATTACAAATAAAACAAGTCCAATATATAAAGAAACAGTTACTTCTTTTTTAATAATATCTAATGCATCTTTTAATCCCATATCGTCAATAATGATTCCTCGAATAACCATTGATGAGGCTTGAGATCCTGCATTACCACCCGTATCCATCAACATAGGGATAAAGATGGCTAAAGTTGGAAGTAAAACTAATAATTCTTGGTTACTAGAAACGATATAGCCTGTAAAGGTTGCTGAAATCATTAATATCATCAACCAAGGTAATCGAGATTTCACAATTTCTATTGTATTTGAATTGAGATAAGAATCACTAATAGGATTCATCGAACCCATTTTATGGAAATCTTCTGTTGCTTCTTCTTCAAAAACGTCTAAGATATCATCAACCGTAATAATCCCTAGAATTACACCTGTACTATCAACAACAGGAATTGCCGTAATATCATATTTTGATATTAGTTTAGCGGCTTCTTCTTGGTCATCGCTAGTAAAAACTGAATGTACATCATTTTCCATGATATCTTCTATTTTAATTAAATCTTGGGCAAATAGAATTTCTTTCAATTCTACAACCCCAACTAAATGGTTCTTATCATCAACGATATAACACCAAGCGATTGTTTCTGCTAACTTACCTTGACGTGATATTTTACGCATAGCTGCTTCAACTGTCGTATTTGAACGTAAAGTTATGAATTCATTACTCATGATTGAACCACAGGAATTTTCTTCATAACTTAAAAATGTGTTAATATCCTGTCTTAGTTCTGGTGACGCAGAATTCAAAATCTTCATCACTAATTCATCTGGTAATTCACTTAAGATTTCATTCAAGTCATCAGAATAGAGCTCTTCTAATAATTTATGAAGCATTTCTGGGTGAAGATGATTAGATAAGCGTTCAACCGTTTCAGGATCTAAATAGGTTAAAAGTTCAGCCCCAATATCTTTTCTAAGAATTTTGAAAAGATGTAATAGTTGATCGGTTTCTAAAGGGTCGACAATCGCAGCAGCATCAACAATATTTGTTTCATCAAAAAAAGTACGAATACGTTTGTATTCTTTTGATTCAATTGCTTGCGAAAGGTTTTCAAATGTTTCGATTTCTAATAGTTCCATCTCTTTTATTTTAAGGGTTATTAGCATATTAACCAAACAAAAAGTCAGCTTTTAAAAAATATATAGATAAAATTCTACAAATTTCAAAGAAAACATTGACTTAAAGTGAACTCAAGGGTTTAGGATAGTTATGGAGACTTTATGAATCAAATAGAAAAAGCAAAACAAATATTAGTAGAAAATGATTATACATGTGTCCTATTAAAGAATGACACGCAATATACAAGTAAGAAAAAAGGGGTAGCACCAGTCCTTGATTTAATGAGCGAGGGCATTGATTTAGAAGGCTTTGTCTTAGCTGATCGAGTCATTGGGAAAAGCGTTGCATACTTAGTTGTTGAAGCAAAAATTAAAGAAGTTTATACCTATATGATTAGTCAACATGCGATTGAGGTGTTTGAGAAATATCAAATTCCTTTTATCTATACAATAAAAGTAGATCGTATTTTAAATAATACAAAAGATGGCTTTTGTCCAATGGAATCAACAGTACTTGATGTCAATGATCCCACAGAAGCTTTTGTATTATTGGAAAATAAATTAAAAACACTTAGGAAGGGGATTTAAGAATGGATAGAATTAAAAAGAATTTTGGATTTGGTTGTATGCGATTACCGATGAATGGAGAGAAAGTTGATACCGTTGAATTTTCTAAAATGGTAGATGAATTTATTGATCAAGGGTTCAACTATTTTGATACAGCCCATGGTTATTTAAAAGGGGAAAGTGAAAAAGCAATTAAAGAATGTTTAACTTCTCGTCATGATAGAAGTGAATATTTACTCGCTAATAAATTAACTGCACCATATTTTGATAAAGAAGAGGATGTTAAGCCTTTCTTTGAGTCACAGTTAGAACTTTGTGGTGTTGATTACTTTGATTTTTACTTAATGCATGCACAAAGCAGTAATAATTTTCCGCATTTCAAAGCATGTCGAGCTTATGAACAAGCTTTTGAATTAAAAGCAGCTGGTAAAATTAGACATGTAGGCTTGTCCTTTCATGATCAAGCGAGTGTATTAGATAGTATTTTAGAGCAATATCCAGAGATTGAGTTTGTCCAAATTCAATTCAACTACTTAGATTTAGATGATCCGGCTATTGAATCACGTAAATGTGCCGAAGTATGTTTAAAACATAAAAAACCTATGGTCATTATGGAACCAGTAAAAGGTGGTAACTTAGTTAATATGCCTGAGCCTGCTTTAAAAATCTTGAGTGATTTAGAAGGTGGCTCAGCAGCCAGTTATGCGATTCGTTTTGCGGCAAGTCAAGAAGGTGTCATGATGGTTTTATCTGGCATGAGTAATCTTGAACAAATGAATGATAATCTTTCTACAATGAAAGATTTCAAACCGTTAAATGAAATTGAATATAAAGCCATCGATGAAGTTAGACATTACTTTAAAACATTGAATTTAATTGGTTGCACGGCTTGTCAATACTGTGTCGAAGGATGTCCAGAACAAATCCTTATGCCAGACATTTTCTCAGCAGTAAATAACTATCATCTTTTTAAGAATTGGAATACAAAAGTTTATTATAATAATGTTATTACTGCGAATGGTCATGGTAAAGCATCCGATTGTATCAAATGTGGTTCCTGTGAAACAGTTTGTCCTCAACATCTACCAATTAGAGACCTACTCGTTCAAGCTGCTCAAACTTTTGAATAATTAAAGCCTCGTGGAGGCTTTTTTTATTTTAAATTAGCGAATTATGTGTATCATAATTAATAGATATATCTATATATATTAGAAATTAATTTTATAAGCAAACGTTATCCTTTGAGAGTATAAAATATTTTGTGTAAACGTCTCTAAGTAGAAGAGACGGTGTTCTTTGAAAGAGTGGGAAGCACTCATGTAAAATGTAGTTGTTCAGAAAACAATTACAGGAGACTTCCCATGTCAAATTTTAGCACAGATTTAATGAGCGCATTTCTTAAAGGTGAAAGTATCGAAGAAGTGATGCGAATCGAACTTGAGAAAGCTGTTAATGAGTTATTACAGTTAGAGTTAACCAGTTATCTAGACTATGATAAATATGATCCCATTGGTTATAACACAGGTAACTCAAGAAATGGAACTTACACACGTCAACTCAAAACACGCTTTGGAGAAATCAGTGTAGAAATACCACGAGATCGTAATGGAGAATTCAAGCAGCACACAGTTCCCAGTTATAAGCGAAGCACCGATGATTTAGAATCCATGATTATTCAGATGTATCAACGTGGGATAACGACATCTGAGATATCAGAACTCATTGAACGCATGTTTGGAATGTATTACACACCGCAAACGATATCGAATATGACGCAAGTTCTAAGTGATCAAGTTGAAGCGTTTCATACCCGTCAAATTCAGTCTCGATATGTCAGTTTATATCTGGATGCGACTTACTTAAGCGTAAGACGAGATCGTGTCTCTAAAGAAGCTTTACACATCATTGTCGGGATTACAGAGGAAGGCATCAAAGAGATTCTAGATTATCGTCTATATCCTTCAGAATCCTCTGAGAACTATCGAGAAATGCTTGAAGACTTAAAGTCACGAGGATTAGAAGAAGCACTCATATGTGTCAGTGATGGGTTAACTGGGCTAAGAGATGTTTGTTTAGAAGTATTCCCACAAACTCAACATCAAAGTTGTTGGGTACATCTATCAAGACGCGTAGGTCATTTAGTTAGAGCTAAAGACAAAGGGATTGTGTTGAATGATTTGAAGGATGTTTATCAAGCTAAAACAAAGAATGAAGCTTTGATTAATTTAGAAGTTTTTAGAACCAAATATGAAAGACATTATCCTAAAGCCGTTCAAGTCCTAAGCAATACTGAATCACTTCTAAGCTTCTATAACTTCCCACAATCCATTCAAAGAAGTATTTACACAACTAACTTGATTGAAAATCTAAACAAACAACTCAAACGTCAAACGAAGAAAAAAGAACAGTTTCCCAATGAAGAATCTTTAGACAGATTCATCTGTAGTCTGTTCTTGAATATGAATCAAAAGTTCCAAAGTAGAATCCACAAAGGATTCAATAAATCTGAATACGAATTAGAAAAACATTTCGACAAAACATTTTACGAGTAAATTCCTTTAGAGTTTACACAAAATTCTTTACACTACCTATCCTTTTATATATTAATTTAAAAAAATATCGTTTTACATACTTTTTTTATTGATAATTTTAACATTTTCTTTTGTTTTGCCTAGTGAGGATTTAAAGTTTAATTCAAGTGATATAAATGTATTAGATTTAGAATGGACAGTTCAATTTGAAGATGGTCACACTGAACTTGTTCATTTACAGCATTCTTATAATGGCGAAAAAGGGGAAATATTTATTTACTCAGCAAATATTCCTGAACATTTGCGAAATGCAATTCATATTAGAATTAGATCATCTATGCAAAAAATTCAGGTCTATCTAAATAATGGTCTTGTTTTTGATAATGATATTTTAAAAAATGATGGACCTTTTTATGCTCCAGTATCAAGTACTTGGTATTTTATTGATTTAAGTGTTTGTGATGAAGGCTGTGAGATTAAAATTGTTAACTCGTCTGAGGTTCGAACTATGTCAGGGTCTCTCAATGAAATTTACTTCGGTAGTCGTGGAGATTTAAAAAATGATATCTTATTATCTAATTTATTGAATTTATTTTTCGTTTTCAGTATTTTTATTATCAGTATTCTGGGTTTTGTAGTGGACTTTCTTCTTAAAAATGAGTCAAAACGTTTAATGCATTTAAATGTTTTCTTTATGTCAATTAGCATATGGGCATTCTCGGAATTGAATGTTTTGCAGTTTGTGACAGGTAATCGATTCATTTTAGGAAGTATATCTTACTTACTTATTCCAGTAATGTTTATATCGTTTATTCAATTTATTAAAACAGTTTCTTTAGATAAATATGAAAAACTGATTAACTGGATATCACTTGGTTATCTGTTGTATTTTTTATTTGACATTTTAAGTGCGATATTCTTAAATTTAAATCATTTTGAGAACATGATTTATGTGGTTATTTATTCTATCGTAGTCGTCATTGGCTTGTTTTTTCTAATACTCTACGATGCATTCATCAACCATAATTATGAATCAATGCGCTACTTAGCGGCAATTTCAATACTAATTATCTCAACGATTTTTACAATTGTTCGAGTGCTTTATAATAATATCCATGATATGGCTGATGGTATGCTAATTTGTTTATTCGTGTTCTTTATTTATTTAATTTACGATACAATTCAATATTTAAAACGCATTTTAAGACTTGAAGCTGAAGCCCTATACATTAAAGAATGTTGTGTATAAAGATCCTTTAACAGGGGGGTTAAATCGCGCAAAATATGAAGAAGATATTGATGCACATTTGAATGAAAATAGAAAGTTTAAACTTGTTTTTATGGATATTAATAATCTAAAAATGATTAATGATCAACAAGGACATAGTGTTGGTGATAATGCTATTAAAATATTCTATGAACAAATGGAGAATTTCTTTTGTTTGACAGAGGGGAGTTATTGTTATCGAATTGGAGGAGATGAGTTTGCTATTATTATGGATAATAGTGATATGAAAGTATATGACTCACTTCTCAAACAGTTTCAGGATAACCTTAAACAAGTCTCCGCAAATTTAATATATCAAATTGAAGGTGCTGTAGCGAGTGATGTGTATGATTTCTCGTGTAGCTTTGCTGAGTTAAAACGGCGAGTAGATTTAATGATGTATGAACACAAACAGCTTACTAAAAAATTTAAGTATCGATAAAATACAGCCCTTTAAGGGCTTTTTTAATGAAAATAGACTTTAAATTAAGTATATTGATTTAAAAATTAATATAATTAATTATAAAATTAATAAAATTAATAATATAGTTGACAAAAACAATTGAATGATTAATATAATAGATATAAGCTATGAAAAAGAAAATAAAAGTAAGTATTAACACACCTGATTTCAAAATGAATCTTCCTGCTTGTCCTTTGTGGTTAATCTCTAGCATGTCACAATTTGCGATAAAGCGAATTGATGATGAAAATCTAAAACTTAAATTAAAGGAGAATAAAAAAATAATTAAAGATTTTATTAAGTCGTTAGATAAGACGCTCAATGATTATGAGGCATTTACATTTTTGGAAGTAGAAAGCGAGGATACATATGTTCTTATCGATGTTTTATAAAGGAGACCAACTATGAAAAACGAAGTAATTGGAACATGCCCAGTATGTTCAAACGATTTGACAGTCACGCGATTAAGTTGTTCACATTGTCATACTGAAATAAGTGGTGATTTCGCTCTATCAAAATTTTCCTACTTAGATAAAGATGAATTATATTTTGTAGAAACTTTCTTGAGAGCCGAAGGAAATATTAAAGAAATGGAACGATCGTTAGAAGTATCGTATCCAACTGTAAAAAAGATGTTAGCTAATGTTTTAGGCAAGATGGGATATGATACAAAACCTATCAGTGATGTCGATGAAGCTGAAATATTAGAGCGTTTAAGACGAAAAGAAATTAGTGTAAAGGAAGCTAGTGAGCTATTGAAAGGTAAATAATATGAACACAAAAGAACAAATATTAAACATGGTTAAGGATGGCAGTATAAGTGTAGAAGAAGGCTTAGAATTGATAAATGCTTTAGAAACAAAAGATCAAGTTGTAAGTGCTCCAAAAGCCAAACCGTTGGGAAAACGAATGATTCGTGTTGTAATCGATAGTAAAGAAGGTGAAAAGGTTCGTGTCAATGTACCATTGTCTCTTGCTAAAATTGGTTTAGATTTAGGATCACAACTCAATATTGATGGTAAAAACTTAAATTTAAAAGGAATTGATTTAGATAAAATTATTGATCAAATAGATGAAGACACACATGGAGAATTAGTGACTGTCGACACTGAAGAAGGTGATCATGTCCGTATATTTATTGATTAATAAAAGGAGAATTTATGTCGACTTCAAATGATCATAAACCATTTTGGAATCGTAATATTATCACCGTGCTTACAAGTCGAGTGACTTCTAATCTCGGTGATATTTTTTATCAAGTTGCGATAGGTTTCTGGGTTTATCAAGAAACTGGTTCAATGGCGTTGATGAGTGTTATGGCTTCAATTGGATTATTTGTTAATATGTTTTTAAATCCAATTGGTGGTGTAATTGTTGATCGATTAAATCGAAAAAAACTTTTAATATTTGGTGATCTTGCGCAAGCCTTCTTAATGATTAGTGTAGGTTGTATTGCTTTGTTTGGACAACTTTCTATTTCAGTTGTATTTATAGTTGCGTTTCTAGTCTCGTTGGCAGGAGCGTTTTATTCACCAGCAATTATGACCGTGATGTTGGATATGATTGATAAATCACACATTGTACAAGCTCAATCGAGTTTTGCAGGAGTAACAAATCTAATCCGTTTAATTGGTAAAGGTCTTTCAGGACTTCTGGTTATTACCATTGGTGTTCCTTTAATGATTATTTTTAATGGGATTTCAAATCTACTTGCATCGCTCTTGATTTGGACATTAAAGATCGAAATTAAACACAATCAAAATGTGAAAATTACAATAAAATCTGTCTTTATTGATTTAGTTGATGGAGCAAAACTTAGTTTTACTTTACCCGGTTTAAACTTATTACTAATTTGTGCGATCTGGGCAAATTTCTTTGGGGCAGGTTATATTGAATTACTGATACCTATCAGTTTTCTTAAAGGCTTAAATGAAGTTCAATATGGTTTGTTTACGATGTCAAATACAGCTGCTGCTCTATTGGCTGCATTTGTATTAAGTGTTTATGAAATTCCCACAAAATTTAAGATGAAGCTTTTCGTTTTATCCTTTATTTTTGCGAGTATCTTTACAGTTGTTGGCTTTATCGGTAACGGTTTTTATATGTTTACTATTTTCTTCTTTATTGGTGAATTTTTTAGTGTCATTGGTAATACACTTTTAACATCTACTTTAATGATTGCTGCTCCAGAAAATAAACGAGCAACAATCTTTGGATTTCTTTCTGCATTTTCAATTGGTGGTATGGCTTTATCTACTTTAGCTTATGGTTTTTTATCAAATCATTTCTCAATTATTACAATTAGTATAATAGGAACCATTTTAAGTACGATCAGCTTAATTCCTTTATTTATGAGTAAAAAAGTTGAATCACTTATCAAAATAGAGTCTTGAAAACGTTTTCCATGCTTTCTTTAAATTTTTGAAACACTTTGCCAAAATTGAATATTTGATAGAAGTCTCACAAGGTGTTCTATATAATAAGCCATGATTTAAAAGTCATAAAAAAAGGAGACAAAAATGAAAATCGTTACTATTGGTGGTGGTAGTTCTTACACACCAGAACTCATTGAAGGTTTTATCAAACGTAAAGATGAATTGCCTTTAAAAGAAATTTGGTTAGTCGATGTTGAAGAAGGTAAAGAAAAATTAGAAATCGTTGGTGCAATGGCACAGCGTATGGTTAAAGCAGCTGGTTTAGATTGGGAAGTTCATTTAACACTTAATCGTCGTGAAGCTTTAAAAGATGCAGACTTTGTGACAACACAATTCCGTGTTGGTTTATTAGATGCACGTATCCGTGATGAAAGAATCCCTCTAAGCTATGGCATGATGGGACAAGAAACTAATGGTGCTGGTGGTATGATGAAAGCTTTCCGTACCATTCCTGTTATCTTAGGTATTATTGAAGACATGAAAGAACTCTGTCCAAATGCTTGGTTGATTAACTTCACAAATCCATCAGGTATGGTTACTGAAGCTGCGATTAAACGCGGTGGGTGGAAGAAAACAATCGGTCTATGTAATGTTCCTATTGGCCACATTGCTTCATCAAATGCAGTTATGGGTTACTCAGAATTTGATACAACTCTATTCTACAAATTTGCTGGTTTAAATCACTTCCACTGGCACAGAGTTTGGGATGAAAAGGGAAATGAAATCACTGATTACCTTATCGAACAAGTTTATAATCCAGAAAACAAAGCAAAATATGAAGGTATGAAAAACATCCGTAACCTTCCTATCAACTATGACTTAATTAAGAAAACTGGTTTATTACCTTGTGGATATCACCGTTATTACTATATTTCTGATGATATGTTACATGAAGAACTTGAAGCGTTTGAAAAACACGAAACACGTGCTGAAACAGTTAAGAAAACTGAAGCAGAACTCTTCGAACTTTATAAAGATCCAAAATTGGATTACAAACCTGAACAACTTACAAAACGCGGTGGTACTCACTACTCAGATGCAGCATGTGAAGTTATCGCATCTATCGTAAATGACAAACGCACTACAATGGTTGTTTCAACTCAAAACAATGGTACTATCACTGATTTACCATATGATTGTATCGTTGAAGTTTCTTCAATCATCACATCACATGGTGCTGAACCTCTAAATTGGGGCGGATTTGAACCAGGAGCTCGTGGTATTTTACAAGTTCAAAAAGCAATGGAAGAAGTTGTTATCTCAGCGGCAGTAAGTGGTGATTATGGTACAGCTTTAGAAGCTTTCACAGTTAACCCAATCGTACCTTCAGGTAAATTGGCTAAAGATTGCTTAGATGAAATGTTAGTCGCAAATAAAAACTATTTACCACAATTTAAAGAAACAATTACTAAACTTGAAGCAGCTGGTGTTGTTTACAAAAAATTATAATTCTTTAAAGAATCCAAAATAGGATTCTTTTTTTGTATCAAGTTTTTGTGTTAAAAAGAAATTGATTTGAAAAAAAGTTCCAAATTTTTTGGATTACTTTCTATGTTGTATAGATTTGCCTATAATGTGAACTGACAAAAGTCATAAACACACAAAAGGAGAAGAACATGAAAATAGTTACTATTGGTGGTGGAAGTTCCTATACACCAGAACTTATTGAAGGTTTCATTAAACGTAAAGATGAGTTGCCGATTAAGGAACTTTGGTTAGTAGATGTTGAAGAAGGAAAAGAAAAATTAGAAATCGTTGGGGCGATGGCTCAACGTATGGTTAAAGCAGCAGGTTTAGATTGGCAAGTTAATTTAACACTTGATCGTCGCGAAGCATTAAAAGATGCTGATTTCGTATCAACTCAATTTAGAGTAGGTTTATTAGATGCGCGTATTCGTGATGAAAGAATTCCTTTAAGCCACGGCATGATTGGTCAAGAAACTAATGGAGCTGGGGGTATGATGAAAGCATTCCGTACGATTCCTGTAATCTTAGGCATTATTGAAGATATGAAGGAATTATGTCCAAATGCATGGTTAGTTAACTTCACAAATCCATCAGGTATGGTTACTGAAGCTGCGATTAATGTTGGGGGATGGAAACGTACTGTAGGCTTATGTAACGTTCCTATTGTTATGCAAAAAATGAGTGAAGAAGCTATGAAGAATGAAGAAGGACTATTCTTCAAATTTGCTGGTTTAAATCATTTTGTGTGGCATAAAGTTTGGAATAATCAAGGCGAAGAAGTTACTGATGAAATTATTGATCGTGTTTATCACCCTGATCGTAAAGAAGAATTTGTGGGTGTAAGAAATATTCGAAATTTCCCACTCAACTATGATCAAGTTAAAGATACACACTTATTACCTTGTCCTTATCATCGTTACTACTACATCACAGATGATATGTTGAACGATGAATTAGAAGAATTTAAAGAAGGAAAAGTACGTGCTCAAGTTGTTAAGAAAACTGAAGCAGAACTCTTTGAACTTTATAAAGATCCAAAATTAGATTACAAACCTGAACAACTTACAAAACGTGGTGGTACTTATTATTCAGATGCTGCGTGTGAATTAATTGCATCTATTCATAATGATAAGAAAACTCGCATGGTTGTTAATACAACGAATAAAGGTGCGATATCAGATTTACCATATGATTGTGCAATTGAGATTAGTGCTCAAATTACATCACATGGTCCAGAAGCTGATAACTGGGGTTCATTTGATACAGGTTCACGCGGTATGATTCAAGTCCAAAAAGCAATGGAAGAATTAACGATTGCGGCAGCTGTTACGGGTGATTATGGAAAAGCATTACAAGCCTTCACAGTTAATCCACTTGTACCAGCTGGTAAACTAGCAAAAGCTTGTTTAGATGAAATGTTAGTTGCTAATAAAGACTACCTACCTCAATTTAAAGAAACAATTGCTAAGCTTGAAGCTGAAGGCGTTGTCTACAAAAAATTATAATTATATTATTTAGAAGCTCCTATTTTGGGAGCTTTTATTTTGCACAATTGCATTAAAGAAGCATATTACTTGCTATTTAAATTTTGATATGTTATAAAATTCACAAGTAATAACATTAACTTATTACTATAGAAACGAGAACCAAATTATGGTTAGTTTAAGAAAATGTGCAGTCATTGGAGTTGGATTTGTAGGTGCAACTTCTGCATTTACTTTAGCAACATCTGGTTTATTTTCAGAAATAGTATTATTAGATGCCATTCGTAAGAAGGCAGAAGGTGAAGCAGCGGATATTAATCATGGGATTTCATTTGCAAAACCATGTAAAGTTTATGCTGGTGATTATAAAGATCTTAAAGATGTAGGTTTAGTTGTTATTGCTGCTGGTGCAAATCAAAAACCTAATGAGACTAGAATAGAATTATTAGATCGTAATTTGGCTATCTTTAAAAGCATCATTCCACAGATAACTGCTGTAAACAAAGATTGCATTCTTCTGGTTGTATCAAATCCTGTCGATGTATTAACTTATATGGCATTAAAAATATCTGGATTTCCATCTTCAAGAGTTTTTGGATCTGGAACGGTTCTTGATACATCGCGTCTGAAATATTTACTAGGTGATTATCTACATGTTGATAGTCGAAACATTCATGCATTTATCATCGGTGAACATGGAGATAGTGAACTTGCAGTTTTTTCTTCAGCGAATGTATCAGGAATCGACTTAGAAGAATATTGTCGAGTCACAAACAATGATTATTCCTTAGAAACTTTAGATAATATCTATCAGAATGTTAGGGATGCTGTATATTCTATTATAGAAGGTAAAGGTGCTACTTATTATGCGATAGCTATGGCTGTTAAACGTATTGCTGAAGCCATTGTTAGAAATGAATCTTCCGTATTACCAGTTAGTTCCTTTGTTGCTGGTCATTATGGAATAAGTAATGTTTGTTTAGGCTTACCTTCAATTATTGGATCTGATGGTGTACAAGCTATACTCGACATTCCGTTATCCGATGAGGAATTGAAAAAACTTCAGAAATCATCGAAGAAGTTAAGTGATTTGTTAGAAAAGGTTAATTTCGATTAGAAAAGTACTTCACGATTAAATATGTAATTGTTTACTGACCATAAAATAAATTAATAATATTCATTTAAAAAGATTCCTAATCAGTATAGGAATCTTTTTTAGTATAACGTTCTGGATGTTTCTCTTTAGCATATTCACTTGCTTCCTTACCAGTCATGTGTTCAATATCAATTGCAATCATGGCAGTGTTCGGGGAGCTTTTAATTTTATCAATAATCATTTGTTGAGGAAGTATATAACAATATTTATCGTTTAATGCTTTAAATCCTTCAAACCATTCAGGATCACTAGAATCTAAAATTCGTGCTTTTCCAAACACATGAGCTGATCTAAAGAAACTTGTGTAAAGTTCAGGTACAACTGTATCTTCGTCAATAACTGTAAAAGATACTTTTGAATGTTTTTGTAGGGCATCCATTTTGTGACCAGTTTTTGATGAGTGAAAATAGATTTTATGATTATGATAGACAAAACTAATCGGTATTGCATAAGGATAATCATCATCACCAAGTAAGCCTAATACACCGTTTGTTCGACGTTGAAAGATTTCAAGAATCTCTGATACTTCAAGTCTTTGATTAATTCGCTTTAGTTCTCTAAACATTTAAATAGCCTCAATTAAATCATTACGTTTTGTTGGATGACTTAGTTCTTCAACCATTTTTTCAACGACTTCTTCGAATTTGCCATCATAAATACGATAAGATGCTGCAAACATTAGGTTTAGTGGTGCTTCAAAATCTTCGACATTTAACCCGTTAATATCACGTGGTAATTCACTTGCACCATTGTTTGGGATTCGATCAACCATGTGTCGAGTATCGTCCATATAGGCAAAGAGTTTTTTACCTAATTGGAACGCCATACCACATTCGAAAGCAACATCTTCATTAGGTTCATAACCTTGATAATCTGAAAGGTTAGCAAGAATGATGTCACAATTTCTTACATGTTGTTGATAATGATCGAATTGATTATAAGCTCTTTCATATTTATCATCTGTTTCAATGATTTCAACTCCAACGGCTTTATCAAGAGGTGTTAAAACATCAAAACCATGTTTTTCAAGACTAGCTTTCATCGTTGCATATTTTTGGATTGCATCACTATCGTTACGTTCAAAACCAGCTAAGTAGACAACAGGTTTATCACTTTTATAGGTTCTATTTACTGCTTTAGTTTTGATTTCAACATGACGATTTGCCTTAAGTTTTGATGCTTCTTCTATATCAAGTGTTAAAGATTGTAATGCGTCTGAAAAATCTCCTTCAACCACTTTACATGATCCCATAATACAAGGACCAAAAGGCAAATCACGATTTGCTAAAATACGACCATCTAAATCATATTGATTATCGTGCTCATAGCGAGCTGCGGCATATTTCATTCCATTGATTCTTTTATCTCTTGTATAGGCATAACATTTTGCGCCTTTTGCATATGCCATACCAATTTCATAGACTGTTCCACCATCAGGCATAAAGCCACGATAGGTTTCTAAGTTCGCAATAATTGTTGTTGTTTCATTAATAGAATCACGACAATTCTTAAAAATTGCTGCACTTAATGAACGTTTATTACCTAACTCAAAATCCAATTTCTTTTCATTAGGTAAGGCAACATTATAACCATAAAATTCTGCCTGTTGACGCCAAGAATGCCACATTTTTAATCCATTTTCATAAAAAACTAATGGTCCTGCAATATATAAGCTTTCATCTTTAATCATAAGTAAACCTCTTTCTTCACTTTATATAGTGTAACAATAATTTGTGAAAATTGGTTAGATTGTATTTCTGTATGTTAATAGATGAGAAGAAAAAGATATAATAGATGTACAAATGAAAAAAATCTTACTAGCTGTACTAGGTATTGTTTTAGTATCAATGATTGGTGCAGTTTCAGTTCGTTACTATCAAATTAAAAACTTTGATCCACCTGTTCAAAGTATTTTCTTTGACGATATTGAGATATCTTATCAAGAAGCAACAGTAACTTATGAATTGATTGGTTCTTTTTTAAAAAAGGATATTCACTATGTGATTGATACAAACTTAGATACCATTGATGTGAAATCAGTCGAACATCAGATCATTATTCCTGAAAATTCACATGTCACATTAACCTTTAGTTCAAGTCAAAGTGATGCGGTTGTGATTGAAGGTGATAAGATTTTTTTTAAGGATAATGGCTCCTATTCGATACAGGTTGAAGTGAAAGAAGAAAACTACTATCTTGAATATCTTTTTCATGTCAATGTTGAATTAGAAGCTATAGTTCAATTGCCTGATTTAAAATCTGTACAAGGAGATATTTTATATTTTCAAATAGATAATGCGCCACGAAATAGTCAGATCAGTGTCGTTAGTGATTTTAGCGAAAGTAATATCTATCAAAATGATAATACAATTATTTTTTATATTCCTATGTGGTACGCTGCTGAAGTAAAAGAATATGCATTAAGTATTTATTTAAATCATGATGTATATGATTATATTATTGATTTAGATGAATTTGAGTTTAGAGAACTTCACTTTACTGTACCAACTTCAACGGTCACATCGACAGTTGGTAATCCAAATGCAGCCCCTGAATATCGTGAAATTATTTATCCAACTTATGAAAGTGCTATCGATTATGTTTATTGGGATGGTAACTTTATCTTGCCGGTAGAAGGTGCACGTATTTCATCAAATTTTGGAGATAAACGTTTTGTGAATAATGCGACTGTTCCTACTCGACATGTAGGTATTGATTATGCAATAGATTGTGGAACAGACGTTTTAGCGAGTAATGGTGGTGAAGTTATTGTGGCCTATAACTTAATCATGATTGGTAATACCGTTGTAATAGATCATGGTTTAGGTTTAAAAACCTATTATGAACATATGAAAGATTTAAATGTTAGTGTGGGTGATATCGTTGAAAAAGGTGATTTAATTGGACATGTTGGGACGACCGGCTATTCTACGGGTTGTCATTTACACTTTCAATCAATGATTAAAAATCAATCGATTAATCCAGAATCACTTTATACTTGGATGGACTAAGCTATTTGTTTCAAGAATATTATTATGTTAAACTCTTTTTTAATATCGTTAACCAGAAAGGTGTTTGTCCGAGATAATAAAGGATAAACGGGAATTTTATGAAAGACAAAATCATAGGTTGTGTTTACGGGGCTCTTATAGGGGATGCTTTAGGTGCGCCTACTGAAATGCGGACGCGTGAGCAAATTATAGAGAAATTTGGAGGTTATGTTAAAACATTTATTCAAGCACCAGATGATGTGTTTGCGAAAGGACGTATACCAGGACAAGTTACTGATGATTTTTCAATCGCTTATTACTTAATAAAAAACATGGTTGAATCTAACGGCATTATAGATGAAGAAATGGGTAAAAAAGCTATTATTGAGTGGTCGGAAGATAGTGAGTATTGTCCTCGCTTTGCAGGTCCGACAACGATGATGGCCATCAATAAATTAAAAGCAGGGGAAGAGTTTGACCCAGCCAAAGAATATGGTTTAGTTAATTACAATAATCTATTAACCAATGGTGCAGCGATGAAAATATTTCCGATTGGTTTAAAAAATGGTAGAAACTATGATCAAATCATTGATGATGTTATCACTGTTTCAAAACATACACATTTTACTAATCTTGCTTTAGCAGGTGCATGTGCAATTGCATGCTCAGTTGGCGAAGCAATAAATAATAATGCGACACTTGATTCTGTAATAGAAGCAGGACTGTATGGTGCTAAAAACGGTGAGTTAATGGCAAAAAAAGTGACCGGTAAAATAGCAGCTGGCCCAAATATTGAAAAACGTATTTTACTAGCTGTAGACGTAGCTCATAAATCGCATGGCTTTGATGATACCCTTCAAAATCTAAGTGACTTTGTTGGAACAGGTGTTTGGGTAACAGAGTCAGTTCCATGTGTTTATGGACTGTTAGCAGCTTTCAAAGAACCAATGGAAGCCATATATGCGGGTGTTAATATTGGTAGCGATACAGATACAATTGCGACAATGACTGGTGCAATCTTAGGTGCACTTCATGGAAAGAAAGCACTTAATCAAGAACTGATTGCTGAAGCATTACGTGTAAATAATTTAAAAATAAACGAAATGACGGAAAGATTAATAGAAATCTATGGCTACTAATACAGTTGTATCAATAGGAGCTATTTCAATTGATGAAAATTACGCATGTGATTCATGGCC
This sequence comes from Erysipelotrichaceae bacterium, assembly GCA_963663995.1. Classification (GTDB taxonomy): domain Bacteria; phylum Bacillota_I; class Bacilli_A; order Erysipelotrichales; family Erysipelotrichaceae; genus UBA2212. Next base: position 316,025 of record OY760660.1, read on the forward strand.
GGCCGAAGGGGATAAACGTCTAATTAAAAGACTGAGCAATGAAGTAGGCGGAATGATTTCGAATGTGGCTTGTAATTTAGCGTGCGAAGGAATTGATTCAAAACTACTACATGTTTTCGCGAAAGATGAATATTACGAAATTTTTAAGACAGAATTAGCTCGCTATAATGTTGATTTAAGTTTATCGATTGAATCGAAGGATGCTCAAACATCTCATTGTTTAATTATGAATACTAAAAAAGATCGTGTCATTTTTATTGAATTGGGAAATGCTATACATTATTCGATAAATCTTGAACAGTTAGAAAAGTTAAAGGAATCACGTTTTATTTATTCAAGTATTTCAGAATTAAAACGAATTAATAGCATAAAGGATGTTTTGATTAATCTTAAGTCGGTTGATTTAGTTTTAGATGTTGAACCAGACACTTTTCTTTCTTTTGAAAATGATCAATTTATCTTTGATGCAGCGAAAATAATCATAATGAATGAATTTGGTTATGAAAAACTAAAAAAAGAGAAAGATGATATCATTGAGTATTTTCGTGATTTAGATAAAATTATCATTATTACTATGGGTTCAAAAGGAGCGCATTTATATGATCAAAATCAATTGATTAAGGTAGATGGTATTAAAGTTAATGTGATTGATTCAACAGGTGCAGGAGACATGTTTAATGCGAGTTTTCTTGCTTCATTGATTCATGGGAAAAGCTATGGTGAAGCATTGAATTATGCGAATCAAAAAGCTGCCCAACATACATCAATTTATGGACCTAAAGCGTCTTTGGAGAATAAACTATGAGAAACATTATTATTGATTGTGATCCTGGCCATGATGATATGTTGGCTATTATGGTTGCTTTGGCAAACAAGGACAAATTAAATTTATTAGGAATTAGCACAGTTACGGGGAATCAAACCATCGATAAAGTAAGCCAAAATGCATTAAATATTCTGACATTACTTAAGGATGAATATATTCCAGTGTGTAAAGGTAGCGCAACACCACTAATCAAAGCAGTTAATATTGGTGTTGGTCATGATATGCATGGTGAATCTGGTTTGGGTGGCTATGAATTAGAAAAATCTAGTTTAAACTTTGTTGAAGAGAATGTTGTAGATTTCATAAAAAGATTAATTGATGAAGCGAGTGATAAAGTAACACTTGTAGCTACTGGACCACTCACCAATATTGCTAAATTATTAACGGTTTATCCAGAAATTAAAAATAAAATTGAGATGATTTCACTCATGGGTGGATCACTATTGTCAGGCAACATAACTGAACATGCAGAGTTTAATGTTTGGGCAGATCCTGAAGCAGCACAGATAATCTTTAGTTCAAAAATGCCGATAGTCGCAGCTATGTTAGAAGCAACACATCAAGCTTTTTTACCTTATGAAACAATTATTGAACTATCAAAATCACAACATAAAGTGTCTGAAATCATTGGAAAACTAAATTACTTTCATGCTCAGTTTTTTAAAGATATTTGGGATATGCGAGGTGTTCCTGTACATGATGCGTGTTCAGTCTTGTATTTAATCAAGCCTGAAATATTTAAGAAGAAACAATATGAAATATCTGTTGTTGCTGATGGATTCCTAAGAGGAAAAACGATAACAGATATGCGAGATTGGGCTAACCATTCAAATAGCAAAACTGAAATACTTATAGAAACAAATGGTGAAATTTTCTTAGAAGAATTACTAAAAGTTATTCATAGTTTTAATTAATATTAAAAGGACTTAACGGTATGCAACTGTTGAGTCCTTTTGATTTATTTAAACCTTTAAATCGAAGAAATAGAATCAATTTTTCTTTAAAGAATTAGATATTTCCTTTTCCATTTTATTAAATTCTGCCATTTGTTCTTGTGTTTCTTTGATAATTTCTTGAATATCTTGACCGACGAGTTCTTTATTTTTAACACGTTGAATACCATTGACCCAAACAGAATCAACATTTCGAGCTTGAGCACTATAGACTAGTACAGCATATGGGTCATGAACAGGAAACATATTAACTGATTGCGTTTCAATTAAAACTAAATCTGCTTTCTTACCAATTTCTATTGATCCAACTTTATCATCTAGTCCTAAGACTCTGGCACCACCAATGGTTGCGATGGATAATAAATCTTTGGAAGGGAAAAGGGAGCGATCTTTGTTTAAATTCTTATGCATTTTTGCGGCAACATTTAACTGCATAAACATATCAAGATGTGAACCACTACCTGGTCCATCAGTTCCAAAACCGACATTAACACCTGCTTCTACATATTCTTTTAAAGGTGCGATGCCTTTAGCGGCTTTAGTATTTGCATTAATACAATGAGCTACACCTACATTGTATTTCTTAAGAATTTCTATATCTTTCGCATTAGCGGTAATTGTATGAGCAGAAATAAATTTGTCATTTAATAGTCCCATGCTCTCTAGAAATTGAATTGGTGTTGTGTTTTTCTTATTGAAATACTCTAATTCATAATCCATTTCAGAAACATGCATACTTACATGACAATTTGTCTCTTTAGCGAAGTCTCTGATTTTGTATAACATTTTTTCGCTTACGGTTGTGGTTGCATGAGGACCAAGACATGGTGTAATGGTAGGGTGACCGGTCCACTTTTTAACAAGTGCACAAGCTTTATCAAATCCTTCTTCTTCATTTCTTGCATCACATAAATCTTTATCTAAAATAGTTTGTATAACAACCGCTCTTAGTCCCATTTCTTCATATAATTGCGCAAGATCATCACAGTAATAATACATATCAGCCACTGTTGTCATACCACATAGTAAACTTTCAGCAGCACCAATCTTTGCACTTGCGACAGATAAGGACTTATTCATCGTTGCTTTTTCTAAGGGGAATACAAACAATCTTAATCGATCATATAAGTCATCTTGAAGTGATCTAAATGGGATCATTGATAAATGTGCATGAGTATTAATAAAACCAGGTGTTAAAATACCATTTTTACCATCGATTCTATGATCGTAATCAACGTCTTCATTGATAGCGACAATATTTTCATCTTCAAATGTTATTGAAGAATTATAGTAAGTATTTTGTTGAGGATCACAAGTTAAAATCGTGACATTATCTATTCGTGTTCTCATTTTTTATCTCCTGTTGTACTTCTAATCATTAAGCGTGTATTAATACCATTTGTAAAATCATTGAGATTTTTAGACTCTATCTTCTCAATAAGATTAATGGTACTATCCCAACCCATCGCATAGCGATTTGGACTAAAACTTGTAAGAGGTGTTTCTAAATAGATATTAAATTCAATATCATCATAACCAATCACTGACATTTGTTCAGGCACTTTAATGTCGAGTTCTCTTAATGCCTTTAATACACCATATGCAATTAAATCATTTGAACAACAAACAGCACTTGCTTTTGTAAATTTTAATAAGTTCAGTGATTCGTTATAAGCAGATTCAGCCGTATATGATGAAATATGGAGAATATTCTTCGGATTAAGCTCAATCTCATGTTCGTTTAAAGCGTTAGTATAACCTTGAAGATAACGTTGTGTATGGGCAAAAACTTCTGGCCCTACAATACATAAAATATTTTCATGATGATGTTTTATTAAATAATTTGTTGATTCATATGCGCCAATGATATCAGCATAATCCCTATCCTTAATGTTGTTTTGACTTTTAATAAAACTAATTGGAACATTGATTTTTAACTGATTTTCCATCAGTCGATTTTCAATTTGTACACCAGACAGTAACATACCATCAATATGACGTGCTTGAAGGGAAGTGATGTAATCGATTTCCTTTTCTAACTCATTATCGGAATTACATAAGACAAGTGAGTAATTATATTTATTCGCACAATCCTCTGCACCTCTAATAACTTCTGCGAAAAATGGATTTCGAATATCTGGTAACATCAAAGCGATAAGTTTCATTTGACGATATCGCATACTTTGCGCTAAAAGAGAAGGCTTATAGTTTTCTTGTTTAATGATTTGTTTAACTTTCTCTATCGTTTTTGGATTTAAATCATGATCTTTGCCATTTAAAATTTTTGAAACAGTAGTGACAGATACCCCAGAAAGTTCAGCAATTCGTTTAATTGTTACACGCATATTATTTTACCCACTTAAATCTTTCATATTTAGTCTATCAAATTATAAAACTTATAAACAGGTAATATTTGAAAATTTGTAATTACTAAAACGATATAGTAAATCGTTTTAAATTTATGTTGACGATGATAATGTAATCGTTTACAATTTACGTAAATGGTGCACTACATAACTGATATAAAAATTTAAAACAAGTATTAAATTTGTTTTTAATTTATATTAAAATATATGTGCATTATGCATAATTCATTCATTTAACAAGGAGGAACAATAAATGAAGAAATTATTAGTCGTTTTTCTTTCATTAATGCTTCTAGCTGCATGTTCATCAGCACCTGCTGACGAAACTCCAGTTGATGAAGTAGAAATGATCAAAGTAGCGCTTTTAGTTGGTGAGTTAGGGGATTTATCCTTTAATGATTCAGCTGCTCGTGGTGTTAACCAAGCTGCTGAAGAATTCTCAAATGTTGAAGTCACTATCGTTGAATATGGTGCAAACGCAGTTGATAATTATGAACCTACACTATTAGACACAGCTGATGCTGGCTACAATCTTATTTTTGTAAGTTCAACACTTCAAGATTTAGTTGAACAATATGCTCCTGATTACCCAGAAACTACATTTGGTGTATTTGATACTCAAATCGATTTCTCAAAAGGTGATCTAGGCAATGTTTACGGTATTGTTTACAAAGCTAATGAAGCATCATTCTTAGGTGGTTATTTAGCAGCTAGTTTATCTCAAACTGGTACTTTAGCTTTCTTAGGTGGTATGGATATTCCTGTTATTTCTGACTTCTTAGTTGGTTATATTCAAGGTGCTCAAGTAGCTAACCCTGATATTAAAGTAACAACGACTTATGCTGGTAGTTGGGGCGATGCTCCTGCTGGTAAAGACTTGGCTAACACAATGTTTGACCAAGGCGCAGATGTTATCTTTAACGTAGCTGGTGGTACTGGTATTGGTGGTATCGAAGCTTCTGTTGAACGCGGATTATTCTCATTAGGTGTTGATTCTGACCAAGCGATGATCTATGACGCAGATGGTAAAACAGACTTTGCTAACGCAATCGTTTCATCAGTTCTTAAAAATGTTGACTACTCACTCTATCGTGCAATCACAATGTATATGGATGGTACTTTAGCAGTTGGTACTAATGAAACTTTAGGTATTGCTGAAGGTGGTGTTGGTCTTGCTGACAATAAATACTATCAAGCAAACGTAAGTGAAGAAATTAGAACAGCTATTAGTGATCTTGAAGCTCAAGTTACTGCTGGCGAAATCGAAATCATGAGTGCTTACGGCATGAGTTCAGAAGAAGTTGCTGCAATTCGTGACGAAGTTAAACCTTAATTTTTAATCAGATTATTAAACATTAGTAAGCACTGATTCGTCAGTGCTTACTTTATCTTATGACCTTGAGGAGGAAAAACAATGCCTAAAAAATATGTTTTAGAAATGAAAAATATAACCAAAGTTTATCCAAACGGTGTTATTGCCAACAAAGATGCAAACTTGGCTATTGAAGAAGCTGAAATTCATGCATTACTTGGTGAAAATGGCGCTGGTAAAACAACTTTGATGAAAATTCTTTTCGGAATTGAACAATTAACCAGTGGTGAGATTTTACTTAACGGAGATAAAGTAAAGATTTCAAGTCCACTACATGCGATTGATTTAGGTATTGGGATGGTTCACCAACATTTTATGTTGGATGAGCAACTCACAGTGACTGAAAACATTATATTGGGTATGGAACCAAAAAAAGGCTTAAAACTTGATTATAAGAAAGCCAATGAGATGGTTCTTGAAGTCTCAGAAAAATATAATTTCAAGGTTGATCCAAATAAGAAAGTTATGGATTTGTCGGTTGGTAAAAAGCAAAAAGTAGAAATATTAAAAGCTTTAATCCGTGGCGCGAAAATCCTGATTTTGGATGAACCTACTGCTGTTTTAACTCCACAAGAAACGAAAGAATTATTTGAACAATTAAAAATTCTGAAAAGCCAAGGACATTCAATTGTTTTTATTTCTCATAAACTAAATGAAGTTAAAGAGATTTGTGATCGTGCAACGGTAATGCGTTTAGGTGTTTACCAAGGTACATATCCAATTGAAGAAGTTAGCGTTAAAGATTTATCACGTTTAATGATTGGACGTGACGTAGAACGCGAAGTTACTAAGAAAAAACCAAAAGTTGGTGATGTTGTTTTAAAGGTTAAAGACATATCAGTTATTAATGAAGAAGCTAAAAAAGTGGTTAAAAATGTTAGTTTTTCGGTTAAAAAAGGTGAAATCTTAGGGATTGCTGGAGTTGAAGGTAATGGTCAAAGAGAATTAATTGATAGTATCACTGCATTAGATACCAGTTTTAGTGGAAGTATTGAATTATTAGGTATGGATTCATCAAAAGAATTTAGTGTAAAAAATCTGAGAGATCATGGGATGAATCATATTCCAGAAGATCGCTTAGTTTATGGTGTTAGTGCAGAAGGTAGTATCCAAGATAACTTAATATCAAATCGTTTTTATAAAGCTGAATATAATTCTGGTATTTTCCAAAACCAAAGTAAAATCACGGAAGATTCTGATCAATTAATTATACAGTATCAAGTAAAAACAGAAAGTAAAGATACCTTAGTACGTATGTTATCTGGTGGTAACATGCAAAAAGTAGTTGCTGCCCGTGAGATGAGTACAGATATGCAAATTTTAGTTGCCGATCAACCTACTCGTGGAATCGATGTTGGAACAGCTGCTTTTATTCACGACAAGATTGTTGAATTAAGAGATCAAGGTGTCGCAGTCCTTTTGGTTTCAGCTGATATTCATGAGGTCTTAGAAGTGTCTGATAGTTTAATTGTTATGTATGAAGGTGAAATTGCTGCCTATTTTAAAGATTTAAAATCAGTGACTGAAGAAATATTAGGGGAATATATGTTAGGACTTAAGAAAATGTCCGATGAAGAAATTAGAGGTGCACTATCATGATGAAATGGTTTAAGAAATCAAATCAAAAAGAACAAAGTGTTACACAAGCAATAACTAATATTGAACGTAAATTTGAAATGTATCGTATTGCGATTGCTATACTCATTTCTTTATCAATTATCGTTATTATTATTGCTTTAGTGGCTGAAGAACCCGTTGAATCAATTAAAACTTTAGTTTTAGGACCACTTAGTTCAATAAGAAGGATGGGGAATGTTATTGAGTTAATGATTCCTTTAACCTTTACTGGTTTAGCGATTACTATGATGTTTAAAACTCATCGTTTTAATCTATCTGCTGAAGGTGCATTCTATTTAGGATCTATGGTTGCGGTTATGGTGGCATTATTTGCTCCATTTGGACCATTCTTAAATATTATTGTTGGTTTACTTGCTGGTGCTTTGGCTGGTGGTTTACTAGGTATAGTTCCAGCACTTATTAATCATAAATTTGGTGCAAGTGAAATTGTTGTTTCATTAATGGGTAACTATATCATTGCCTTCTTGGTTCAATATTTGTTGAACTATGTTGTTCGCGATATCGATTCTTATTCAATTCAATCTTATCCATTTCCAGAAGGAACATCCTTATTTCAATTTATTCCTGGTACACGTATTCATATAGGATTGTTTATCGCTTTAGCAGCAGTTCTTGTTTCGTATTTGATTTTATATCGTACTAAATGGGGTTATATGTTGCGTATGACTGGTATGAATGAAAAATTTGCGAGATATTCTGGCATTAAAGTTACGACAGTAATTATTTTGACTCAATTTATTGGGGCATCGATTGCTGGTCTTGGAGGAGCTGTTGAGATGTTTGGTATCTACACTACTTTCCAATTCGCTCAAAGTCCTGGTTATGGTTGGGATGGTATTATCATCGCTACCTTGGCTGGTTTAAATCCAGCATTCGTACCGCTTGCAGCACTCTTTATCGCTTACATTAGAGTTGGAGCTGCTATCTTAAACCGTACGACTAGTGTGCCTTCTGAAATAATGGTTTTCGTTCAAGCTATTATTATTCTCTTCATTGCTTCTAAAGCCTTTATGAGAGCACAAAAAGAAAAGAAAATTATTGAAACTTCTAAAACATTTTCAACGGAAGGAGCAGAATAATGGATGTTCTACAAATATTTACTAATCCTGGTTTTTGGTACTCATTAGTTCGATCAAGTACACCACTTATCTTTGCAGGGATGGCTGCTCTAATTGCGGCTCGTGCAGGTATTTTCAATATGTCAATTGAAGGTACGATGTTGATGAGTGCTTTCTTAGCAGTTGTTGCTTCATGGTATTTCCAAAGTGCATGGATTGGCTTATTAGTTGCTGTTACAGTAGGAACATTAATGGGTCTATTCTTAGCTTACTTTACCCTTAAACTAGAGGCAGATAATATCCTGGTAGCCATTGCGATGAATCTGTTTGCAACAGGCTTCAGTGTATTCTTACTCTTCTTACTAACAGGGGATAAGAGTAATTCATCAGCACTCAATAGTTTGATGTTACCAACGATAAGTTTTGCTTTCTTAGAATCAATACCTTTTATAGGTCCAGTTATTAATAATCAGAATATCTTAGTTTATGTAGCATTTATTTCTGTATTTGCAATGCATTTCTTCCTCTTTAAAACGCCATTAGGATTAAGAATAAGATCTGTCGGTGGGAATGAACATGCTGCTGAATCGGTTGGTGTTTATGTTCACAAGACAAAATACATAGGCTTAGCTATTTCAGGTTTCTTTGCAGGCTTGGGTGGCGCATTTATGACTTTAGGTTATTTAAGTTTGTTTGTTAAAGGAATGATTGCTGGACGTGGCTTTATTGCGATTGCAGCGGCCAATGTTGGCTTAGTTGCACCAATTCCTACCATGTTTGCAGCGATTCTATTTGGTTTCTTTGATAATTTAGGTAACAACCTACAACAATTTAATTTTATAAATGAATTCATATTTATGATTCCTTATGTTGCGACTATTATTATGTTTTCATTCTCTTCATATCGTCGTTTAACTGAGAAAAAACGCTTAAATAAAAAACTCATCAATGCAGCAGAATCAGAGTAATGTATCTATGTTAGAATCTCAAAGAATTCCTTTAATCATTGATTGTGATCCTGGTATTGATGATGCTTTTGCGATTACTTATGCCCATTTATCAAAAACTTTTTATATAAAAGCAATCGTGAGTGTAGCAGGTAATGTACCAATTGAAAACACTACAGAAAATGCAGATTTTCTTATCACAAAAAGTGCTTTAAACTGTCCTCTTATCAAGGGTGCGATTAAACCATTAATTGGTGAGCCAATTATCGCAAAATATGCTCATGGCGCAAATGGTTTAGGTGGTTATGAGTATAAGAAGGATTTTAATTCATCTTTAATCGATGGCAATCCAAGTGATCTCTTCTATGAACAATTAAAATCATCTAATAAGAAAATCGTAATTGCTGCAATTGGTCCACTGACCAATATTGCAAAACTTCTTTTAGCATATCCTGATGCAAAAGATTACATTGAATCAATTTATATCATGGGTGGTGCAATCCAAAGAGGAAACTACACAGCTCGTGCAGAGTTTAATATTGCAGCAGATCCTTTAGCTGCCAAAATTGTATTTAATGCAGGATTAAAAATGTATGTATTGCCATTGGATACTTCTGAAGCAGTTCATTTTCATAGGGACTTCTTCTTCAAATTAGAAAAAGGGAATCACATATCAAAAATGCTTTATGAAATTGTTGATGCTAAAGTTGACTTTAAAAACAACTTAGAACAACCACATCTTTTCTTGCATGATATGCTAACGATTTGTGCGATTTCTCATCCTGAATTCTTTAATTTAATTGAATGTAATATGAATGTTGAAACAGAAGGTGTACTTACGAAAGGTGAAACAATCTTTGATTTAAGAGATACGATTAGACGTCTACCGGCTAATGGTACATATCTTGCTTATAAAGCATCAGAAGAATTAATTAATCATTTCTTGGAGGTATTCTTAAATGACTAAAAAAATACCTTGTATTATTGATACTGATCCAGGCGTTGATGACGCTTTTGCGATCATTTATGCCGCAAAACATCCACAACTTGATTTAAAAGCTATTACTTCTGTTTTTGGTAATGTTTCTCTAAATCATACCTTTCCTAATGCCAAATTATTAGCAGGTACATTGAATAAAATTGTTCCTGTTTCAAAAGGTCATTGTAAAGCGCTTGTCGCTTTAAATAATGATGCTGGAGATACACATGGTCAAGATGGATTTGGTGGTAAATATCAAACTTATAAACATTTAGAAATCACAGAAAATATCGAGGATAATGCTGTTCAAACGATGGTCAGAATTCTCAGAGAAAGTGAAGAAAAAGTCATACTATTTCCAATTGGTCCACTAACTAATATTGCATCTTTAATTTTATGTTATCCAGAACTATTGAATAAAATTCAATGCATTTCTCTTATGGGAGGCGCATTTAAACATGGAAATCGAACTATGACTGCCGAGTTTAATATCTTGATGGATCCTGAAGCAGCTAAGATTGTATTCGAAAGTGGTCTAGACATTATCATGACTGGTTTAGACATTACAGATCAGGCAACGATTAGTGAAGATGAATTAACACAAATTCGCTCGATTGATAATGAACACAGTGAAATGTTGTATCAAATATTAGATTTATATGCATCACACGATAGATGTCTTCATGATCCACTTGCTATCATGGCTATTACGGATCCAGATATGATTGAATTTGAAAATTTATATATTGATGTTGAGACGGGTGGTAACTTAAGTGCTGGGGCTACAATCGCTGATTATCGAATTAAATCTCAAAGTGCAAATGTGAAAGTTGCGATGAAACTTAATCATTCACTTTTTATGGCTCGTTTACTTGAAATTTTAACTTTGTAAAAGGAGGTTATATTATGAATAAAATACTAATCATTGGCTCATTTAATTTAGACTTTGTTTTTTTAGTCGACCGTTTTGTTTTGCCTAAAGAGACATACCATGCTAATGGAATGGAAATGCATTTTGGAGGTAAAGGTTTTAATCAAGCAGTTGCCTTAGGACGCAGTCATTCTGGCGTATATTATGCTGCTAATGTCAATGAAAAAGAAATGTATATTAAAGATGTTTTAAAACAAAATAATGTTAATGAGAAATTTGTAAGACTTGTTTCTTCACCAACTGGTATGGCTTTTATTCAAGTGAATAAAGAGGGTGAAAACTCAATACTACTGAATAAAGGCGCAAACTTTAAATTTGATTTAGAACAATTCGTAGAGGTTTTAAGTCACTTTAATGAAAGTGATACATTAGTTTTACAAAATGAGATTAATGAACTAAAAACACTTATTGATTTAGCTCATAATCGTCATTTAAAAATTGCTTTAAATCCATCACCATTTAGTGAGGATATTTTAAAACTTCCTTTAGAATATATTGATTATTTATTTATCAATGAATTAGAGGGTGAAATGCTAACGCATGAAAGTGATGCCGATAAAATACTAGAAAAATGTAAAAACCTACTACCACAATGTGAAGTGATACAAACATTAGGTTCTAATGGAGCAGCCGTTTTAAAAGATGGTCAAATCACAAAACAAGCTGCTTATAAAGTCGAAGCGATTGATTCTACAGGTGCTGGTGATACATTTACTGGTTTCTATATCTCGTCTCGCTCACAAAATAAATCAATTGCAGAGTCCTTAAAACTTGCTAGTGCAGCAGCTGCATTATCAGTAACTAAGAAAGGCGCAATGGATTCAATACCAAGTTTAGAAGATGTTTTAAAATTCATATAATTTAAGAAAGAAGGTATAGGATATGAGTGAATTTAAAGGGACACCACATAATAAAGCGAAAGTTGGCGAAATCGCGAAAGTTGTTTTAATGCCAGGTGATCCACTACGTGCAAAATTTATTGCCGAAAAGTATTTAGAAAATGTCGTTCAGTTTAATGAGGTTCGAAATATGTTTGGATTTACTGGCGACTATAAAGGTAAACGTATTTCTGTCATGGGCAGTGGCATGGGTATGCCAAGTATTGGTATTTACTCTTGGGAATTGTATAAGTTTTATGGAGTAGAAGCCATCATACGTATTGGTAGTGCAGGGTCATTTAGAGAAGAAGCACAACTTTATGATGTAGTATGTGCAAGTTCATCTAGCTCTCAATCAACTTATGCGAAAATGCAAAATGGGTTTGAAGGGGATACAATTTATCCCGATGAAGCTTTAAACAACACACTTATTAATTCTGCTAAGAAATTAGATGTCAAAATGCATGTTGCGCCAATTCGTTGTGGTGATGTCTTCTATCGCGATGGCGAAAGCAATGATGATGCACAAAAATATCTAGCTGCAGAAATGGAAAGTTTTGCTTTATTCCATAATGCGAAAGTATTAAACAAAAAAGCAGCATGCTTAGTTACGATTTCTGATGCGATGTATGATCGAACATTAGAAACAACAGCTGAAGAAAGACAAAATGCATTTACTAATATGATGGAAATTGCATTAGATACTGCTATACAATATGCTTAATTAAACAGTTCATTTGAACTGTTTTATATAATAGAGGTCATTTATGAACAAAACACTAAACTCACTTAAAACTGAATTAAATCAATTAGGCGATGATTTATTCAATCATCCAGAACTAGGGTTTAAAGAATTTAAAACAAGAGAAATATTAATCAATTTCTTTAAAAAACATGACATTTCTGTACACAAAGAATTTGCACATACGGGTTTTAGTGTTCAATTTGGTTCTGGTAAACCTCATATCGGACTAATCGCAGAACTTGATGCGGTTATCACACCTAATCATAGATGTGCAACTAATTCAGATCATGCAGCTCATAGTTGTGGCCATTCAAGTCAGTGTGCTTTGATGAGTGCTGCATTTCTAGCATTAAAAGACGAAATAAAAGAAGGAACGATTACCTTATTCTTTACACCAGCTGAAGAATATTTGGATATTGAGTATCGAAAAACATTAAAGGATGAAGGAAAAATAAAAGCCTTTGGTGGTAAACAAGAGATGTTATTGAATCATGAATTTGATGAGATTGAGTTGTTTATCCATGCCCATGGTATGGGAGAAGCAAAGGAACACTATTCTATCCATTCATCTTTAGCTGGATTTAATTATCAAGTGTTTAAATTTAAAGGTGTATCAACACATGCGGCAGTTGCGCCACATGTAGGTAAAAACGCTTTAAATATGTTTCAACTTTATCAAGTTGCGGTAGGATTTTTAAGAGAAACATTTATTGATGAAGATAAGAATAGAATACATGGGCATATCATATCTGCCAATAATTCTGTCAATACAGTCGCAGATGAACTTATTTATGAACAATATATACGAAGTTTTAATCCCGAAACCCTGGAAACACTGACTCAACAGTGTATCGATACAGCACAGCATTGTGCACAAGCGCTAGGTGGACACTGTGATGTTGAGACAAGTTTAGGTTATTTACCGATGAAAGCATCACTCGAACTTGGACAAGTATTCGATGAAGAAATCTCTAAAGTTTGTGATAAGAGTTTAATTAGATATTATGAGCGTAGTATAGCGGCAGGGGATATTGGTGATTTATCTCAATTTAAACCTGGTGTTCAATTGGGTTATTCAGGCTTTATTGGACGTATGCATGGAGATAATTTAGAGATTGAGGATACAGAGTTTATCTATCAAGAAGTCCCTGAGATGATTGTGAATGTAGTCAAAAGACTTGTAGAAGATGATAAATTAGTAAAGAATATAGTGCATAAGTTTGAAAAAAACGTAAGTTTTGAATCTTATGTAAGAAGAATTGGTGAATAATTGGCGTTATTTCACGAAATTGGTTGACAAAGGATAAAGTTATAACTATTATAAAGTTGTAATCATTACAAATTATGAGAACAGAAAATATCGATTATAAAAATTTATTGATTGAACACAATGTGCGTCCATCGAACTATCGGATTCATATATTGAGTTTAATTGACCAAAAACAAAACCATCCAACAGCGGATGAATTGTATAAAGATCTAATCGATACTTATCCAACACTCTCTAAGATGTCTGTTTACAACAACATTGAAGCGTTAGTCGAAGCAGGTTTAATTAGACGTGTAGCGATTGAAAACACTGAAGTGCGTTATGACAGTATCTTAGATGAACATGGTCACTTTAAATGTATTAAATGTGGTTGTGTGAAGAATTTCGATTTAAGCTCTAATCTTCTCTCACTTGATAGTTTGATGGGATATGAAGTGTTAGAAAAAGATGTGTTCTTCAAAGGAGTGTGTCCTGATTGTCAGAAATTGTAATGATTGTCCATTAGGAGGATTAAACAATGGAAGAAAACGCAGTAGTAGAACAATATCGTATGCCTTTGCTCGGGGAAAAAGCACCAGAATTTACAGCTGTAACAACTCAAGGTGAAATTAACTTTCCATCCGACTATAAAGGGAAATGGGTTATCTTATTTTCTCACCCAGCAGACTTTACACCAGTATGTACAACAGAATTCATGACATTCGCAACATTAGCTGACGAATTTAGAAAAGATCTAAATTGTGAACTTGTTGGTTTATCAGTTGATTCACTCTATGCACATATTGCTTGGTTACGTACCATTCCAAACTTAACTTACAATGGGATGAAAAATGTAGAAGTACATTTCCCACTCATTGAAGACATCAAAATGAATGTTGGTAAATTATATGGCATGATTCAACCAGGTGAATCAAATACACAAGCTGTTCGTGCAGTATTTGTGATTGATCCAAAGGGTGTTATTCGTACAATCCTTTATTACCCACTATCAACAGGTCGTAACTTCGATGAAATCAGACGTATCTTACAAGCTTTACAAAAAGCTGATAAAGATGGTATTGCGACACCAGCAGACTGGAGACCAGGTGAACCTGTGATCGTTCCACCTCCAGGATCATGTGGTACAGCTAAAGATCGTATGGAAGACAAAGATGTTAAATTAGAATGTCAAGATTGGTTCTTCTGCTTTAAGAAAGACTAATTAAACAAAGCTAAGAGGTTGATTCATTCAGCCTCTTTTTTTGTACTTTTCACATGATACAATTAATTTAATAAAATTCCTTTAAATAAAAAGAAGAGGTCACAATGGAAAAATATGTACTTGCGATCGATGCTGGAACAACCAGTAATCGCGCGATTATTTTTAATCAAAATACTGAAATTGTTGGGATAGCTCAAAAAGAATTTACCCAGCATTTTCCAAAACCAGGTTGGGTTCAACATGATGCCAATGAAATTTGGTTAGGTGTCTTAGCTGTTCTTTCGGATGTTTTAATATCAACTGGGATTAAACCTGAACAAATCGTATCTATTGGGATTACTAATCAACGTGAAACAACAGTTGTGTGGGATAAAATAACAGGTTTACCCATCTATCATGCTTTAGTATGGCAATCACGCCAAACTTCTGATATTTGTGATGAATTAAAAGAAAAAGGGTATAGTGATTTATTTAGAGATAAAACAGGTTTAGTGATTGATGCTTATTTTTCAGGAACCAAAATTAAATGGTTATTAGATAACGTCGAAGGTGCACGCGAGAAAGCTGATAATGGTGATTTAATGTTTGGGACCATTGATACTTGGATTGTATGGAAACTAAGTGGTGGTCAAGCACACGTGACAGATTATTCAAATGCTTCAAGAACCCTAATTTATAATATCTACGATCTAAAATGGGATGATGAACTCTTAGAAATATTAGATATTCCCAAGAATATGTTGCCAACTGTCAAAGATTCATCTTCTGTTTATACTACGACTGCACCGTATCACTTCTTTAATCAAGAAGTTCCAATTGCGGGAATTGCAGGAGATCAACAAGCCGCTTTATTTGGCCAAGCATGTTTTGAAGCTGGTATGGCAAAGAATACCTATGGAACAGGTAGTTTCTTGCTCATGAATACAGGAGATAAGGGGATTAAATCAAACAATGGTTTAGTCACAACTTTAGCATGGGGAATTGATGGAAAAGTCGAATATGCCTTAGAAGGTTCAATCTTTGTGACAGGTTCTGCCATTCAATGGATTCGTGATGGCTTAGAAATGATTCATAAAGCCAGTGAGAGTGAAAAAATTGCGACTGATGTAGAAGATAGTGATGGTGTATATGTTGTGCCTGCCTTTGTTGGCTTAGGTGCACCTTATTGGGATGATAAAGCACGTGGTGCTATCTTTGGCTTAACAAGAGGTACAAGTTATAAACATATTGTTCGAGCTACTTTAGAATCAATCGCATATCAAACACGTGATGTCCTTCAAGCAATGGAACAAGATTCAGGCATTAAACTTGAATCATTAAAAGTTGATGGGGGAGCTGTCAAAAATAATTTCTTAATGCAATTTCAGGCAGATATTTTAGGCACACAAGTTGATCGTCCTGTTGTTCAAGAAACTACAGCCTTAGGGGCTGCCTTATTAGCTGGTATAGCCGTTGGATTCTGGAAATCTAAAGAAGATGCGAAAGACCACTGGAATTTAGATCAATCTTTTTTACCTCAACTCAATGAAGAAAAACGTGAAGAGTTATATCGTAATTGGAAGCTAGCGGTAAAATCTACACAAGTCTTTAAGCCTGAATAAAAGATGATGGAACATATTACTTTATTTGATTTAATTGCACCTGCATATGCATGGTTTTATAAGCATCAAACACACGCTTATCAGCATGTTTTAAATGAAGTTAGGAAACTAAAC
Source organism: Erysipelotrichaceae bacterium (assembly GCA_963663995.1). GTDB lineage: Bacteria > Bacillota_I > Bacilli_A > Erysipelotrichales > Erysipelotrichaceae > UBA2212. The sequence goes on from OY760660.1 coordinate 332,904, forward strand.
TTGGATAAAAACTCAAAATTAATGGATATTGCTTGTGGTACAGGTGCATTAAGTTCTGTATTAGCACAAGATTTTAATAACGTAATCGCTCTAGATGGTTCCAAGCAAATGTTGAAAGAGGCTAAACGGATTCATAAAAATGAAGATATTGAATTTAGTTTAGTTGATTTACGACAGGGGATACCTTATCCTGATCAATCATTTGATTTAATTACGACGGCTTTCTTTATGCATGGAATACCTTCTAAAGATAGAATCTTTATTCTTAATGAAATGAAACGTGTCGCAAAGCATGTGATGATCATCGATTATTATGGTCAAGATAACATTTTAATTAGGACAGTAGAGTTTATTGAAAATGGTGATTACTTCAATTTTAAAAAAGACTTTATTCATGAATTTAAGCTTTGTTTTAAACAAAATCAAATAATTCCCTTGCATAAGAATGTAGGAATCTACATAAATCATTTAATATATCGAAAAACGATAAATAAATATTGAAAAACAATAAAATAGAAGTATAATGTGAGTATGAAAGCATTAGATCGTATTCCACTTAAAGCGTGGACCTTAAGTTTAAAAGTACTTATTTTTGTGATTGGATTACCAGTTTTTGCCTTAGGGGCTTATTTTATGATTAATGTTGTAAACTTTGCCTTTCATTTATGGCCGGATTTAAGTTACTTAAAAACATTGTCTTATATTGTCTTAGGTTTAACAGCTTTACTTTATCTTTTTATACTTCTAAAAATAACCTACATTATTCATCAATATGAAAAACATGAAATATTTAGCTTACAAACACATAAACATATTGTCCATGCCTCTATTAGTTCGTTATTAATTTCAGTTTTATATGCTTTATTATTACCAGTGTTTTATATCGCGGCTGAAATTGATGATGCGCCAGGCTTTGTATTGATTGGAATGTACTTTGTAGTTTTGACCATTGCCTTAGCACTCTTATTATTTATAATTTCTAATATCATTAAACAAGCGATAGTTCTTGAAGAAGAAAGTCGATTGGTGGTGTAGTATGGCAATCAAAGTAAACTTAGATGTCATGTTAGCTAAGCGTAATATGAAATTAAATGATTTATCTGATGCAGTTGGGATAACAGTTGCGAACTTATCGATTCTTAAGACAGGGAAGGCAAAAGCAATACGTTTTTCAACCCTAGAAAGTTTGTGTAAAGTATTAGATTGTAATGTATCTGATTTATTAGAATTCTCTGAAGATTAAAAAAAGAACTCGTTTGAGTTCTTTTGATTAGGCTTGAGTAATTTCTCCAGCTTTTACGAGTGACATCTTAGATATTGCAGGACCAATTAATTCATAAATTAAAGTAGCACATAAGATTACGGCTCTTATAGCGGATGCATAATCTGGGACAACACTTTGAGCAACAAAGGTTAAACCAATCGCAACCCCAGCTTGTGGTATTAAGGCTGGCCCTAAATATTTAATAACGTTTTTATCAGCTTTCATAATTGTTGCGCCAATGTAAGCACCTAAGTATTTACCAACAACACGAACAACAATATAAACTGAACCGATGACTCCAATAGTTGGAAGAACAGCTAAGTTTAAATGTGCTCCAGATAAAACAAAGAAAATAATAAATAGTGGAGGTGTAGCACGTTCAGTAAGTTCCAAAATGACATTAACATTTTTATAAAGATTAGAATAAACAGCACTAAGTGCCATTACTGTCATCAAATCAGAACCATGATAAGTTTGAGCAATATAAATTGCTAAGAAAACAAATGCGAAGGTAAGTGATAAACGGTTCCCACGACTTTCGAAGAATTTCGATAAATAAGTAAGTAGAAAACCTAAGATAGCTCCAACGCCTAGTGAGAAAACGATTTCCCATACAGGTTCGATAATCGCATGAAGCAAACTTTCACTTGTTGTACCAAGTGATTTAGCTAGTGAAACACTTAGACCAAAGAGGACTAAAGCAACAGCGTCATCAATCGCAACAACACTCAATAAAGTTTCAGTCACTGGTCCTTTAGCTTTATATTGTTTAATAACCATAATCGTCGCTGCCGGAGCAGTTGCTGCGGCAATTGATCCTAAGACTAAGGCAAATGGTAATTCAATACCTACTAGTAATAAAGCGATATCAACTAAGACAACGGCAAGGGTTGCTTCCATAAAAGCAATAACGATGGGTGTTAAACCAACACGTTTGAAATAACTAATCTTAAATTCACTCCCAATACTGAAAGCGATGAAGCCTAAAGCTAAATCAGATAAGATTGTTAAATTTTCAGTCGCTTCTAGTGGAATGATATTTAACATATAAGGACCAATTAATAATCCTGCAAACAAATAACCTGTTACATTAGGTAGATCTAATTTTTTCGCAAAACGACTTAAGAATAAACCCCCGAAAATCATTAAGGCTATATAAAATAGTACAGACTCTTCCATCATCTAAGCCTTAGTCTCTAATCCGAAAGCCCCTTTAACAAAATCTACAGGTATGGTAAAGCAAATTCCGGTGTGTTCTTTTTCTAAATCCCCAATAACTGATTCGACGATCGCAACTGTACTCTTAACTTTAGTTTCATTAAGAACCATAAATATCATTCTATTTTCTTGGCGATCCATATCTAATAAATGTCTAAGTGAACCAATTAATGATTCATCTCCAATCTCTGCTAAAGCGTGTAACATTCCTGAACTATTTACAATCGTAGCTCCAGAAATTTTCTCTTCTTGAAAACGACGCATTAATTCATCTAGTTTTTCAATGTCATTTAAGACTAAAACAAATAATCTCATAGCATTCTCCTTTTTCAAACGTTATTCATATTACGCCTGTACTAATATGTTTACAAGTATGATTATGAATGAAAGCGCTTTTGTTGACAATATTGATATAATTATTTTTAAAAGAAGAGGTAAAAATATGCCATTTGGATTTATTGAAGATTTAGAAAAAGAAGTAGTTAATAACCCAGCTGCAAAGGGAGCAACTAAAAGAGTGCCACTTGGACCTGATCAAGGATGGGACTCACACATCATGCGTGTCTTTGATTTGGAAGCAGGTGGTTATACACCAAAACATGTTCATGATTGGCCACATATAAACTACATTTTAGAAGGTGAAGGCACACTTCTTGTTGATGGAAAAGTTCAAGATGTTAAGTTTGGAAATTATGCATACATTCCAGCAAATACAGAACATCAATTCAAAGCAAGTGAAGACAAAGCTTTAAAATTCATGTGTATTATTCCACAAGAAGCTCTATACTAGGAGCTTCTTTTTATATCTTCAAGGATTTGTTGGATTGTAAATTCTGATATTTCTTTAAATGCTGGTAGATTAATTTGAATTAATGCTTTCCAAAGAGCCCAAACAGAAGCCCTTAGCCATGTATCTTCATCAATGTTTATAAGATTTTTAAAGTGTTTACGTTCATTGTAATTAAAGTTTGTCCACGCGATGGCGTAATCACAAGCAGGATCACCTATGCCACAAGAACCAAAATCAATTAAGCCAACAAGTTTATTGTTTTCAATAATTATGTTATTTGCTGAAATATCACCATGGATAAACACAGGTTTATCTTTCCATTCGGTTTTAATCGCAATATTTATACGATTCTCCAATAATTGACGATCTACTTCATTTTCTATATTGACTAAAGCAGTCCTTGTTTCATCTTCGTATACGGCAATGTGTGCACCACGATAGAAATTATGAGGTCCACATAACCATTTTTCAAAGCTTGGGCATTGTCTAAGTTCAACCAGTACTTTAGATAATTGATCAACTAGATCAAATGAATCTATATTATCTTTTGAATAAACTTCACCATCAACCCATTTCATTATTGAAAAATGATATGGAAATAAATCATTTGGTTTAAACAGTAAAAGGGGACGAGGAATTTCAATTGAAAGTTTAGTATTAATTTTAGGAAGTATTTCAACTTCTTTAATCACTTGTTGTGCATATTCGATTGAACTTGGAAAACGCAAAACATAGATATGTCCTAAACGATATGAAATATGGTCATGTCCTTGTGGATTAACCTCTGATATTTTTAAGTCTTTAAATTGTGGGTAATCAATTGAGATTGAATCGATGATTGCTTCAACATTTATTTTCATATGACTATACTTTAGCATGTGAAATGCATGTGACATAGTATTCACATAGTTTTCATTTAAAGATATTGAATATGTCTATAGAAGTGCTATGATGAAGATACCCTTTAGGAAGCGTTGAAAGATTTCTGAATTCTAAAAATAATGTAAAGAATGGTCATAGAAACAACGTAAATAATTCCTAAAGAGATGGGCGTCTAGAAAAACTAGACGCTCTTTTCTTTGGAAAACTGTTCCAAGATTAAATGAATCTATTTATCCAAAAAAGAACTTTGTTATAATGTTGAAGTCAAATGGAGGACTTATGGTAAAAATTATCGCTACAGACATGGATGGAACCTTATTAAACTCACAATCTAAGGTATCTGAATTAAATAAAGAAACATTATTAAAAGCTCAAGCAAAAGGGATACATTTAATTCTTGCATCAGGTAGACCTTTAAGTGGATTAATACATCAAGCTGAGGTTATTGGTTTAAGTACAGAAAATACATCTTTACTAGCCTTTAATGGTGCCATTATAATTGATGCAAAAACACATGAAGTGCATATTTCTGATACCTTAAAACTAGACTTAACAAAACGTTTAATAAAACATTTAGAAAAATTTGATGTCAATATTATGATCACTGATGGCACAAATTTACATGCTAGTAAAATTGACGGAGTGAATGTTTTACATGAAGCACAATCAAATGGTTTGAAACTTATTCATGATGATTTTAGTGATTTAAAAGTTGGTCCTCATAAAGTATTATTGTCGGCAGAACCTGAATATCTAGATTCTATAATTAAAGATATTGAAGCTCCATTTATCAATGAAATGGACTTTGTTAAATCTGCGCCATTCTATCTAGAATGTTTAATTAAGAATGAAAATAAAGGAAAGACGCTTGCCCGTTTCTGTGAAATGAAAGGGATAGATCTTAAAGATGTGATTGCTTTTGGCGACAATTTTAATGATATGGAATTGATACAAACAGCCGGAATCGGTGTAGCGATGGGAAATGCTGTCGAACCATTAAAGAAAATTGCTGATATCTTAGCTGACACCAACGATAATGATGGATTAGCTAAGGTGCTCATTGAAAAAGGTATTGTATGTTAAAATTCAATGGATATAGTTTTGATCCAAAAAAAGATAATGAATTAGAAATTAAAAAAGCCATTGATGCATATATATTCTCTGTTAAAGATAAGATGTGGTTTGTTTGGAAAGACTATTCTTTAACCCAAGAGGATGTTCGAACTTATTATTTACCTTATGCACAATATGCACAAAGTAAAGGTCATGATGTGTATTGCATTATGCCACATGATATGGCCAAACATTTAGTTCGTAATAAAAAACTAATGTTTGTTGATCCAGCTTTCTTAAATGAATTCAAATTTAAACAAATCGAATTTACTCTTCCTTTTAAACCTAAATATAAGCCTAAATCAGTTATGTCTACTGATGAACTTTAAAAAAGCATCCTTCCATTGAAGGGTGCTTTTCATTAAACAATTATTGTGACACCAATTGGGCGAATATGAACTGGGATAAAGTTATCTTTACCATAAATTGCTTCAAGAATGTCTTTTATTTTACTTACTGTTTCATTAGGCACAATCATTAAGATTGTTCCGCCAAAGCCACCACCATGAACTCGCCATGCACCTGTTTCTCTTAGTTGTTGTTCAGCTAAAGCTAAGGCTAGAGCTAAAGGTTGCCTGTCACTTGTTGGATGCATAATGTTTTGAAGATACATATATGAAGAATAACCAGATTCAATAATGCCTTTTTTAAATGTTTCAACATCATTATCAATAATAGCTTGACGTATTTTTTGAACACGTTTAATTTCTTCATAGTAATGATGAGCTCTCAATATTGCTCGAGTTGGAACTTCTGAATTTAATTTACTGATGTCTTTTCTAAAATCATCTTCATTGATTCTTGAAAGTAAAGATTGATTAAAATGTTTTGAAACAGCTTTTAAATCTTCAGTAATTTGCGCATAAGCATGTGATAAATCCGCATGAGATCCACCCGTTTGTAATAAACAAATCGTATAGCCATCAAGTAAATCATTTGATTTAAGAGGGATGACTTCCGGGTTTTCTTTATTATAGAAATCAATAAAACAGAAATTACCTTGAGCGATTGCCATTTGATCCATAAGACCACACGGTTTATTAAAATAATTATTCTCTGATCTTTGAGAAATTTGTGCTAACTGTGTACGATTTAACTGTCCGTCAGCGTAAAGTTGATTCAAGATATCACTGACTAATACTTCAAAGGATGCCGATGAGGATAAACCAGACCCTGAGAAAACATCGGATGTTACATAAGCATCAAAGCCACCAATTTTTCCAGTAAGTTCTTTAACATCATAGGCAATGCCTCTAATTAAAGCCATTGAGGTAAAGTATTCATCTTCATGAACACTTAAGTCGTTTAAATCAACTTCTTTAATTTCATAACCTTCAGCATGTAATCGAATTTTATTTAAATTATTCTTTTTCACTACCGCAATTGTATCTAAGTGAATGGCCGCAGCAATGACTTGACCAAGTTGATGATCAGTATGATTACCACTGACTTCAATTCGTCCAGATGCGCTAAATAGGTGAAGGTCACCATCATCAGAAAAGAGTGTTTTAAAAGATTCTATGGCCTTTAAATATCTTTCGCTTTGTTTTTGACTAAAATTTTCACCATAGAGTTCTAAACATTTTTTTTGGAAAGCACCGGTATTAAGATAAGCTATTAATTCATTGAAATTCATGAGTTTCTCCTTGTAAATTCATAACAGGTTAAGGAAGAGTAAGTCTCATTTGCTTTAAGAGTTGGGGCATGTTCAAAATCGAAGTTAATGCTATTAGGAATATGGTGTGTTTCAAAACATATTCCGCCATTTTCCTTTAAGAAAGGGGCACTTAGCTCATGTGTGGATTCTAAATAGTTTCCACTATAAATATGTGCACCGATATGACTTGTCTTTACTCTTAGACATAAATCATCCACTTGACAGTCAGCGAAAAAGTCATCAATTTCATCATTTTTTCGATAGAAGTGATCGATACCTTTTGCTCGTTTAAGCTGTAAGTGATCCTTAGAAAGAATATCTTTAACCAATGTGAAGCTTAATGGGTTAAAGAGTTCAAAGCAAGGATGTATATGATTTTCCGTACAGCCACTCTCATCTAATGCATAAAAGCCTACAGCATTAAGTTTTAGTGCATGATTTTGAATGCTTACAGATTTGTCTTCATTTAAATTAAAATAAATATGCATGGTTGGATCAAATAAAGTGTCTTCACTTGATTTTGCCTGCATTTCAATTTTTAGACTTTCATTTACACAAGTAAATTTAAGAGTGAAATCAATATCACCAGGATATAAATTTTCATGATGTTTATCGTGAAGTCGTGCTATCAAAGTAGATTCATCAAGTTTCTCACAATCAAAAATCATTTGGTTAAAACCAGTTTTACCACCATGAAGATGATTTATTCCATTATTGATATCAAGTTGATAGGTTTGTTTGTTTAAACTAAAGCGACCTTCTTTAATGCGATTGGCAACTCGTCCTACACAAGCTCCTAAATAAAATGTTTGTGCCTTTAATTCATTTTCTTGTAATAGACCACAAACACATTCACGCGTTAATGGTTTATAGATGAGCGAAACAAGATGAGCACCATAAGATGAAATACTCGCTTTTATAAATTCATTTTCAATTGTATAGATTTGATTACTCTGTGACATAGTGAAAGTATAGCATTAGAGTTTTTAATCTTACAATATTGAAAGCGCTTATTTTATAAGTATTTATGTATAATAGGTTTAATGGAAAAACAAATATATCGATTACTTATCGTTGATGATGAGAATGAAATTGCTAATCGAATTGTATCTAAAATCACTGAGGAAAGTGGTTTTAGAGTAGTAGGTATCGCTAACAATGGTTCTGATGCGATTGATCTTTTAGAAAAAGTAGAAGCAGATGCTCTACTAACAGATATTCATATGCCCTATGTAGATGGCATTGAACTGTCAAGATTTGTACGTAATGAATATCCAAAAATGAAAATAGCTTTTATATCTGGATATGATGAATTTGAATATGCTAAAGAAGCCATTAAATTAGATGTTTTACATTACTTACTTAAACCCATTGATGATCAAGAATTTAAAAGTTTTTTAGAAAAGCTAAAACATCGATTAGATGATGAATATCAAGCTTTATTCAACCAAGAACAACTAGATCAAATGTTTTTAGATAATCAACAAGTGATGATTGAGAATCACTTTAATTCACTATTACATATGTATCGGATTCAAGAGTTTGATTTACAGAAATTCCACATTTTTTCAATGGATTTAAGTGTGGGTCATTTTATGACTGGTATCATACGGATTGATTCAATCGCAGATTTTTACGAAACAGAGTATTTGAGAATTTTTTTAGTTAATTTAATTAAAAAGAAGTTTAGTGAAGATTATAAGGTATATACCTTTAATTCCATCCTCGGGATAGTTTTTATTTTGCATAGTTTTGAAGAGAATTTTAAAGATATTGAAATGAAGTTGAATGAGATTATCCAAACGAAGAATGATTATTCTGATATTCATATACAAGTGGCTGTTTCTAATGTTTTTGATGATTTTACAATCTTTCCTCAATCAGTCTTAGAAGCTAAAGAAGCACTAAGTTTTAGTCCTTATATGAATGTAGGTACACTCATTTTTTATAAAGATATTTTAAGCAAGGAAACTAAACGTTTGAGCTTATCTCATCAAGAGATTGAAAATCTTCAATCAGTGATTAAGTATGGGAGTGAAGATGAAATTCATAAACTCTTTTTAGATTTAAGTGAAGATTCAAAATTTGACAAAGAGATGATTTATCTTTCTTCAAACCACTTAATATCTTTAGCGCACATTGTTTTAGATTATTCAAATAGTTTAAATGTAAATTTTGATGAAGTTTTAAAAGACTCTTTAATGGATAAACTGAAAGAATTTAAGAGCTTAAGTGAAATATATAAATATCTAGAAAAATTGATTTTTAAAATTAGAGAGTTATATCAAGATGAAAGTCAAAGTAATTCTAATGATATCTTCAAACTTGCTTATTCTTTTTTAGAAAACAATTATAATGATCCAAGTTTAGGAATGGAATTAGCAAGCGAAAAATTAGGTATATCAATCTCGTATTTATCGATTTTATTTAAGAAGAATTGCGAGAGTAGTTTTAATAAAGAACTAATTAAAATTCGTATGGAAAAAGCAAAAGAATTACTTCGCTATAGTCAAAAGAAAATTTATGAAATAGCTGAAGAAGTCGGTTACAGTGATGTTTATTACTTCAGTTATAGCTTTAAAAAATATACACATAAATCACCTAAGGAGTTTAGAAGTGAAACGTAAACTCGATCAATTAACCATTGGTCAAACAATTTTTATCGTCTCAACTTTAGTGGTTGCGATTCTTGTTTTAGTAACTGTTTTAGTCATGCAGTTTAATTTTTTCAGACGCTTAGATGTCTTAATTGAAGATACTTCTAAAGAAATTAATAAACAAGTCGTGATGAATTATGAGTCGTACTTATCAAACGTCATCGATACATCAAATTCACTTCAAGAATATATCATTCAATACTCCAATAATAATGAGTTAAATCGCTTAGAAGACTTATTTGAATCTACCATCAAAGCTCAGTCGAGTATTTTAAATATTGCCTTATTTAATACGAGTGGATCTAAACTAGTTTCCAGTTATAGCGACATCAGTAATCCCGATATCAATCAATTGGAATGGTTTGTAGAAGCACTCTTTTATTCAGATATTCATCATTTTTCTACACCTCATATTGAAGATGTTTACATTGGTGGAGATAAAGAGGTTATTACGATTTCAAAACGTGTTGATTACATGATTAATGGAAAAACTTTAAAAGCTGTTTTAATGATGGATATTAGTGCGAGTGGTTTAAGTACAATAGCGCAAAGAACAAATTTAGGAAATTTAGGGTCAATTCTGATAACGGATATAAATGATCAACTTGTATTTGATTCAAGCTCTAATTGCATTGAAGGCTATTGTGATCGAATAGATTATGTTCAATCAATTTTATTAGGTGGTGAATTACTAGAAGTTGATGATTTATCTATGTATGTCAATGTCAATACACTACAAGATACACGTTGGAAAATCACAAGTTTTATCAATGTTGATGAAAGTGTAAAAACAAAACAAAGAATTGTTATAACGATGTTATTCTCATTTGTTGTTGCTATTTCATTAATTGCACTTTTCTCATCTTGGATGGCACGTCGTATTACCGCACCTATGAATGTTTTAAAGAAACACATTAATAAACTTGAAGAAGGTGATTTCGAGGCACAAGTCGAAGTAACTGGCCAAAAAGAGGTTGTTCACTTAGCGGATGCCTTTAATATCATGAGCAATCGAATCCATGAACTCATGACTCGTATTATTGATGAACAAAATGAGAAACGTAAAACTCACTACATTGCTTTACAAAATCAAATTAATCCACATTTCTTATACAATACTTTAGATTCAATTGTTTCCTTAAGTGAAAAAGGTCGCAATAAAGATGTTGAGAAAGCAATTATTGCGCTCTCTCGTTTTTTTAGAATGTCTGTCAGTTCTGATATGAGTTTAATTTCATTAAAAGATGAGATTGAACATGTGAAACATTATCTGATCATTCAACAAATTCGTTACTATAAAGACTTTGAATATGAAATTGATATTCCTGAAGACTTAGAAAAATATAAAGTTATTAAACTATCGCTTCAACCTTTAGTTGAAAATGCGATTATTCATGGTTTAAATATCGATGAATCGTTTAATCATATTAAACTGTCTGCCTATCAAAATGAGGATTCACTTTACTTAGAAGTCTATAACCAAGGATATGGTATGACTGAAAGTAAAATGAAGGAAATTTATGACATGATTCGAAGTGAAAAAGCTTCTGGTTCTATGGGCTTAAAAAATGTTTATCAACGTCTAAAACTTTATTTTGGTGATCAAGCTGATTTGATTTTTGAAAGTGAACTGGATGTATATACAAAAGTTATTTTAAAATTACCATTAACTTTAGGAGATATTACATGAAGAAAATCATTCTATTAAGTTTAAGTATCCTCTTAAGTTCCTGTTCAACGGTTTACACCCATTTACCCATGTTTATTTATGATATGAATGATCCATACATGGCCAATTTTGCCAATCAAATTGAAGATGAAAGTAGGGAAGTATATATCATTGATAGATTTGATGCGACCAATTCACAAATTATCCAGAATGAACAAATCGAATCTTCAATGAGTGATCATGATGTTTTATTAATCAATCCCGTTGATCGTTTAAGTGTTTTTTCAGTGATACAAAAAGCACAACTTGAAGATACTAAATTGATTTTCTTTAACCGTGAACCTTTAAGCATTGATTTAAATCGTTATAAAAATGCTTATTATGTTGGAGCAGATGCAAAACAATCAGCTGCTTTACAGGCTGAGCTTATTATGGATTTGTTTGGAGAGTCAAAAAACTTAAATGAACATGATCTCAATAACGATAATATGATTCAAGCAGTTATCTTAAAAGGGGAACAAGGCCATCAAGATGCAGAAGCACGTACTGAATTTGTTGTACGCACATTAGTTGATGCAGGCTATCAAATTGAAATTTTGGATACTGAAATCGCTAACTGGGATCAAGATAAGGCTAAAACAACGACAAATAATTTAATGAACAGTTTAGAAGGTATTGAACTTATCATTTCGAATAATGATGCGATGGCTTTAGGTGCAATTGAAGCTTTAATCGATTTAAAAATAATTGAAGATCAAAATAATGATGGTGTCATAGATCGAAGTAGTGAACCATGGTTACCAGTTGTAGGGATTGATGGTTTAGACTTAGCAATTGAGTCAATAACGAATGGTTATTTGTATGGAACGATTGTTAATGACTCACAAACTATGGCAGAAGTTATTGTTGAATTATCACAAATCCTTTTAGAAAATGGGGATTTAAACACATTAAGCATTCCAATTGTCGACAATAAATACATCTGGATTGATTATCAAAAACTAACACTCACAAATCAATAGTGTTGAAATTTATAAATTTTGTAGCGGATATTCCATGTATTGAAATCGCTTACTTTTCTATAATGACTTCGTAACATACAGGTTACAGGAGGACTTATGAAAAGAATTTTGTCTTTACTAGCAGTTGTACTCCTTTCCCTTTCTGCACTTACAGCATGTTCATCTGATGAACCAGCAGAATCTGGAAGCAGTACGGTTAAAGTTGGGATCGCAATTTACAAATTTGACGATACCTTCATGACCAATTACCGTAACGAAATGGAAGCTTATTTCGCTACAATGAATACTGATACAGTTACTTATGAAGTAACAATCACAGATGGTAAGAATGACCAAGCTACACAAACTGAACAAATCGACAGTTTTATCGCTCAAGGTTATAACTTACTTATTGTCAACCTAGTTGACTTAACAGCAGCATCTACCATAATCGAAAAAGTTCAAGCTGCTGATATTCCTACCGTTTTCATCAATCGTCAACCAAGTGCTGAAGATATGCAAATGTGGGATAAAATCACTTATGTCGGTGCTAAAGCTGAAGATTCAGGTACCTTCCAAGGTGAAATCGCTGTTGATCTATGGACTGCTGATGCAGCATTAGATAAAAACGGCGACGGCGTTATGCAATATGTTATGTTGATGGGTCAAGAAATCCACCAAGATGCAGCATTACGTACAGAATACTCAATTAAAAAAGTTGTTGAATCAGGAATCGAAGTTGAAGTTTTATTCCAAGAACGTGGTAATTGGGACCGTGTATTAGGCCAAGAAAAAATGGCTGCTGCGATTGCTCAATTCGGCGATGAAATTGAAATGGTCTTCGGAAATAATGATGACATGGCATTAGGTGCTATTGAAGCTCTTAAAGCAGCTGGTATGGTTGTTCCTGTAATCGGTGTTGATGCGACTGCTCCTGCATTAGATGCAATTGCTGCGGGTGACTTAGCTGGTACTGTTCTAAATGACAGTGTTGGTCAAGCTCATACTTCAGTTGACAAAGCTTTAGCATTACTAGCTGGCGACATGTTAGAAAAAGAATACTGGGTTCCTTACGTAAAAGTAACACCTGAAAACTATACTGAATTCCAATAATAGGGAATTAAGTTAAACAGATTTAGGAAATCAAGTGTAACAACTTGATTTCCTATTGATTATTCTTAGAAAGAGGTATCTATGCAACATCTCGATGTTATTCTAGCCATGAATCATATCAGTAAAAGCTTTCCTGGTGTTAAAGCTTTAGATAATGTTTCCTTTCATGTTAAAAGAGGAACAGTACATGCACTGATGGGTGAAAATGGCGCTGGTAAATCCACATTAATGAAATGTTTATTTGGTATTTATCAAATGGACGAAGGTGAAGTACTTTATGAAGGTAAACCGGTTCATTTCCATAATCCTAAAGATGCATTGGATGCCGGGATTTCAATGATTCACCAAGAGTTACAACCTATACCTTACAGATCAATTGCTGAAAATCTATGGGTTGGACGATATCCTATGAATAAAATCATAGGCTTATTCTCTGTCGTGGATCACAAAAAAATGAACGAAATGAGTAAAGATTTACTTAAACAAGTTCATTTAAAAGTTAATCCAAAAACACAATTAAAAGAGCTATCAGTTTCACAAGTACAATCGATTGAAATTGCTAAAGCTATTTCGAATGAAGCACGTGTCATCATCATGGATGAACCAACTTCTTCTTTAACACAAGCAGAAGTTGAACAACTCTTTAATATCATTAATGATTTAAGGAAATTAGGCGTTTCTATTATTTATATCTCACATAAGATGGAAGAAATTTTAAGGATTTCTGATGAAGTAACGATTATGCGTGATGGTAAATATATTGGAACATGGGCTTCTAAAGATTTGACCATGGACAAAATTATTAAGAATATGGTCGGACGTGAATTAACCAATTTGTTCCCACCAAAAGATAATGTTCCAGGAGATGTTTCACTTGAAGTTGAGGGTCTAACATCAATTAATCCTCGATCATTTAGAAATATTACTTTCAATGCCCATAAAGGTGAAATCTTAGGCATTGGTGGACTTGTTGGTGCCCAACGAACAGAACTTGTAGAAGGTTTGTTTGGTCTTAGAAAAACAACTAAAGGGAAAATCAGTTTATATGGACGTCACTTTGATGTTAAACATCCTCGTGATGCGATTAAACGTGGTATTGCTTTAGTTACAGAAGATCGTAGGGGTAATGGTATCTTTGGCGTATTATCTGTCAGAGATAATGTATCAGTCGCAAGTTTAAGTGATTTCGTTGATTTCCATTTTAAACTTAACAACTCTAAATTAAATAAATTAGCTGAAGAAAATATTAAGAAATTAAGAATTAAAACACCTTCAACAAAAACAAAAATTAAATCTCTATCAGGGGGTAATCAACAAAAAGTTATTATCTCGCGTTGGTTAGCAACAGAACCTGATGTCTTCATCTTAGATGAACCGACACGTGGGATTGATGTTGGGGCAAAATATGAGATTTATCAAATTATGATAGATCTTGCTCGACAAGGTAAAACCATCATCATGATTACATCTGAAATGCCTGAATTACTAGGTGTTAGTGATCGAATTATGGTTATGTGTGAAGGCCGCTTAAGTGGAATATTAGATCGTAAAGACGCCAACCAAGAAAAGATTATGGAATTGGCAACACAATACATGTAAGGAGAAGCAAAATGAATTTAATCAATAAATTTATGAACAATCAAGATTTAAAAACAAAGCTAATTGACAATGCGATGTATTTAATTCTTCTTACCATCTTGGTGGTAGTATCATTTTTAAGACCTATCTTTCTATCAACAAATAACTTAACTAATATTTTGATGAACGCATCCATTCGTATCATCATTGCATTAGGTGTTTCTGGCGCATTAATCACAAGAGGTACTGACCTCTCAGCTGGTCGTATTGTTGGGGTTGGAGCCGTCATTGGCGGAACTCTTCTACAAAGACCTGATTATGCGGCTAAGTTTTTCCCACAACTAGGTGATATGCCAGTTGTTGCGATCTTGTTGCTTGCAGTAACAGTCACGGCTCTATTAGGCTTAGTGAATGGTTTAGTTATTGCATTCCTTCATGTTCCTCCCTTTATCGCAACTTTGGGTATGCAAAGTATCGTGTATGGATTATCACTAATCTATACACGTTCACAGCCTATTGGTGGTTTAAAAACTGATTATACTTATTTGGCCTCGGGTCGATTATTTGGTATACCGATTTTAATTATCATCTCTACAGTCATGATTCTCATCATGTGGTTCTTATTAAACCAAACAAAATTTGGTAAATATATTTATGCCATTGGTGGAAATGAAGCAGCTGCTGAAGTTGCTGGTGTAAACATTGTTTGGACCTTAATTAGAGTTTATGTCATGGCAGGTATATTTTATGGTTTAGCTGGTTTCTTATTAGCGGCTAAATCTGGTGGTGCAACAGCTAACTATGGGATTGGTTATGAACTTGAAGCGATTGCCGCATGTACCATTGGTGGTGTTAGTACTGCTGGTGGTGTTGGTACCGTACAAGGAATTGTTTCTGGGGTTTTAATCTTTGAAATGTTAAAAACAAGTCTTCAATTCTTAGGTGTTACACCTGACCTTCAATACGTTGCTATCGGTAGTGTTATTGTACTTGCGGTTGCGATTGATATCCGTAAATACATTTCTAAAAAATAAACTTAAAAATGTATCTTCACGGGTACATTTTTTAAAGATTAAGGAGCGATATGAAAAGAATTAAATTAAGTGATAATTTATCATTATCTGCCATAGCACAAGGCTTTTGGCGTTTAACATCATGGCAATTCAGTACCGATGAACTTGTAGAGTTTATGAATGAATGTGTAAAAAGAGGAGTCAGTAGTTTTGATACCGCAGAATTATATGGACGCTATACATGTGAAAAAGAAATTGGTGAAGCTTTAAAAAAAGATCCGCAGTTACGCTCTAAAATCGAAATCATCACAAAAACAGGGATCAATAAGCCTGCAAGTATGAATGATTACACAATGAATCACTATGATACAAGCTATGAAAAAATTATCAGTTCTTGTCGAAAAAGTTTAGTTAATTTAAACGTGGAAGTGATTGATTTATATTTGATTCATCGTGAAGACCCATTTATGGATATTGAACAAATAGCGAGAGCGTTTAAAGAGATCAAAGCAAATGGATGGGTCAATGAAGTAGGTGTATCCAATTTTAATCCTATTCAATTCGCTAGTTTACAAAAAGCTTGTGGAGGGATGTTAGTTTGTAATCAAATTGAAGTTTCACCTTTACAGTTTGAACATTTCAACAATAATAATTTAGATTATTTACAAGCTGAAAAAGTACATCCAATGTTTTATTCTCCACTTGCGGGAGGCAAACTATTTATTTCTAATGATAAAGAAGCGACTGCTGCAAAAAAAGTTTTAGATGACTTAGCCAATAAATACCAATGTGAAGTTGATACACTTGTCTATGCTTGGTTACTAAAACATCCTGTGAATGGTATTGCGATTAGTGGTAGTTCTAAAATAAGTCGCTTGGAAAACGCGATAAAAGCCTGTGATTTAGAGATAAGTCTAGAGGACTGGTATCGAATCTATATTGCCTCAGGTCAACAAACTCTTAGATAATTTAACATAAAAAGCACAATGTGCTTTTTTTATGGGTTTATAATAAAAGTATAGATATGAAATGAGACTATATGAGAACTGAAAAAAGACTCGATAATGTTTATAAAACTGCTTTAAAACTTCCATACAATAATGATAGTAAAATTGTCATCGTTAGTGATACACACCGTGGTGATGGTTCACTTTCTGATGAATTCACCCGTAACCAAAATATATTTTCACATGCTTTACATCATTATTATAAAAATGATTTTATTTTGATTGAAGCAGGGGATGGTGATGAACTTTGGGAACATAAGAATTACCAAGTCATCATTAATGCCCATATTGAAGTATTTAATGAACTACAAAAGTTTCATGAAGATCATCGATATTTTAAAATATTTGGGAATCATGATATATATCTCAGAGATCAAAATTATTTAAAAGATTATCTTCATTATTATGAAAATCGATATACGCGTGAAGAACATCCTTTCTTTGCAGGTTTAAAATCACACGAAGGAATCCTTCTTCAACATGAACATAAAGATGAAGAAGTTTTAATTGTGCATGGACATCAAGGTGATGCGCCGAATGATCAATTTTGGCGTTTTTCAATGTTGTCTTTGAAATATTTTTGGCGATATCTTCATGCTTTTGGTTTACAAAATCCATCCTCACCAGTAAGAAGTGAAGTAAAGCGACATAAAATCGAGAAGAATTTTAATAAATGGATATCAAGTACAAATATCCCACTTATTTGTGGACATACTCACCGGATTAAGTTTGCCTTAGACGACGAACTACCATACTACAATACCGGTTGTGGGGTTTATCCGGATAGTATTACAGTGATTGAAATTGTTCGTAATAAAATCAGTTTAATTCGTTGGAACATTAGATCTAATGAACAAGGTGTTTTACAGGTTAAAAGAAATATCATCAATGGTCCAGCCAATATTCATACAAGAGATCGTAAAGTAAACAGAGGTTAGTCTATGTTAGCACTAGGTAAAAAATCATTATCACGTGGCATTGAATGGATGGAAAAATACATTCCTATACCAAAGGATAACGAAGTTTTAATACAGGTTTATTATGCTTCTATTTGTGGGACTGATCTTCATATTTATCAAATGAATGAATGGGCTCAAAGTCGTATTAAAGAAGCACATACGATGGGTCATGAATTTGTAGGTAAAATTGTGGCTTGTGGTTCAGATGTTAAAACGCGTAAAGTGGGTGAATTTGTTAGTGCGGAAACTCATATAGTTTGTAATGAATGTGAATTTTGTTTAAATCATCAAAAACACATCTGTGAAAATACAGTTGTTTTAGGTGTCGATGTAGATGGTTGTTATGCTCAGTATATTTGTCTACCGGAAGAAAATGCCATTTTAAATGATGAAGATATGCCTTTATATACCTATGCTATTCAAGAACCACTAGGAAATGCTGTTCATACTGTAATGGCACAAGATATCAAACATAAAACTGTAGCGGTTGTTGGGGTTGGTCCTATTGGTTTACTTACTGTGGATGCGGCAAAAGCTTTAGGGGCTAAAGTTGTAGTAGCGATCGATATGGTAGATTATCGCTTAAATTTAGCACAAGAAATTGGGGCAGATTATACGATTAATGCGAGTGAAAATGTTGATCAAAAAATAAGAGAAATCTTTGGTAAAAATGGTGTTGATGTTGTTTGTGAAATGTCAGGGAATGCTAAAGCTTTAACACAAGCTCTCCATTATTTAAAACCTGGGGGACATCTATCCATTCTCGGTATTCCGAACCATGAAGTGTTAATTGATGTAACCAATGAAATTGTTTTTAAAGGCATTAATATTCATGGCATCACAGGACGTGAAATGTTTGAAACTTGGGATGTTATTAAAGATTTACTAAAACATAAAAAATTACATTTGGAAAAAATCATAACCCATATCCTTGACTGGACTGAAATTGAAAAAGGCATGCAATTAATGGAAAGTGGGCAATGTGGAAAGGTTGTTTTAAAGGTGAGTGATGATGAGTGATTTAAGTTTTTTTGAAAATGAAGTCTTAAGGATGAAAGAAGCTGGCATCTTTAAAGAAATTAAAACCATTGAAAGTAGCAATGATGCGTATTTACTTATTAATGGGAAAAAAGTATTAAACCTCTGTTCCAATAATTATCTTGGTTTAGCAAATCATCCACGTTTAAAAGAAGCTGCTACAAAGGCAATTGAAACTTATGGTGTAGGTGCTGGGGCTGTAAAAGTGATTTCAGGTAATAATAAGCTTCATGTTCAATTAGAAAATGATTTAGCTAAATTTAAAAAAGAAGAAGCAGTCATGTTGTTTCAATCTGGATTTAATTGTAATGCAGGCGTTATCTCTGCTATTACAAGTGAAAAAGATTTAATTTTATCGGATCAACTAAATCATGCATCAATTATTGATGGTATGCGTTTATCTAAAGCGAAACGACTCGTTTTTGAACATTCTAATATGCAAGATTTAGAACTGAAATTAAAAGAAAATAGAGATTTATATGAAAAAGTTCTAATCATCACAGATGGTGTATTCTCGATGGATGGTGATTTGGCTAAATTACCAGAAATTGTGCGTTTGGCTCAAAAGTACAATGCTTTAACTTATGTTGATGATGCCCATGGATCAGGTGTTTTAGGAGAAAATGGACGTGGAACAGTTGATCATTTTAAATTACATGGACAAGTTGATTTTGTGATTGGAACATTATCAAAAGCTTTTGGAGTTATTGGTGGTTATGTTGCTTGTAAGAAAGTTGTTAAAGATTATTTATCGCAAAAAGCACGACCACTGTTATTTTCTACAAATTTAACCCCTGCAGATACGGCTGCCTTAATTGAAGCTGTTAAAGTTTTATCGACAGATACACAATTGACAAAAAAATTATGGAATTTAGGGGATATCTTAAAGACAAAATTGAGTGAACTTGGTTTTGATATCGGGCACAGTGAAACACCAATTACACCGATAATGATTGGGGATGAAGCATTAGCGATTAAGTATGCTGAAACTTTACTTGAAAAAGGGATATTTGTATCACCAATTGTATATCCAACCGTACCCCAAGGAAAAGCGCGGATACGTATCATGGTATCAGCAGCGCATAGTTATAAAGATATTGAAGATGCGGTAATGATATTTAAAGATTGTGCGCTTGAATGTGGACTATTATGAAACGATTAAGTACTGATCAGGCATATGATAGAGAAGAAATGAGACAACTTCAAAAATATGAACAATTGTTTGAGTCTTATTTGAATGAATATCATACAATAATAAAAGAACTAAACGAATTAAAAGAAAATGATAAACAAAAAACTCTCCGTTATAAAGAAAATTTCGGACGTAAGTTATTCTTATCATTTTTCTTAGAAAAAGCCGTAAAAGTTGGTTTACTGGAGAAAGAGGATTTAGGATGAAAATTGCGTGGATAGGAACAGGTGTTATGGGTTATCCAATGGTTAATCATTTAATAGAGGATGGTCATGAATGTTCTGTATATAATCGGACAATGCATAAAACAAATGGTTTAAATGCTCGAATTTGTACGAATATTAAAGAAGTTGTAAAGGATGCTGAAATCATCTTCACGATGGTAGGTTATCCAAAAGATGTTAAAGAAACTTATCAAAAAATTTTACGTTATGCCAATAAAGGATCAATCTGTGTCGATATGACCACATCTGATCCAAAACTTGCCATTCAATTAGCAGAAAAAGCAGAGCGTAAGGGGATAACGTTATTAGATGCACCTGTATCTGGTGGTGATATAGGGGCTCAAAATGCTAGTCTATCAATCATGGTTGGTGGCAAGCAATCTGCATACGAAGAGGTTTATCCACTACTAGAAAAGATGGGTAAATCAATCCATTATTTAGGTGCTGCTGGAAGTGGTCAATATTGTAAGATGGCAAATCAAATCGTTGTCGCTTCAAATTTAGCTGCTGTGTCAGAAGCCATACAATATGCTCAAGCCGTACATTTAGATCCAAACTTAATGTTAGATGCTATAAAAGGTGGAGCAGCTGGTTCTTGGCAAGTGTCAAATAACGGACCAAAGATTCTCGTTGAAGATTATAAAGCAGGATTTTACATTCATCACTTTATTAAAGACTTAAAATTAGTGGATAAAAGTGCAAGAAAGGCAAAACTTAAACTTGAATCTTCAAATATTGTTTTAAAGAATCTACAAAAATTAGTTAAAAAGGATCAAAAAAATGCTGAACTTGGCACTCAAGCTTATATTGAAAGTTTAAAGAAGGATTAGTTTAAGAAATATAGATTGCAATGATATTTCAATAAATTTGGGCAGTCTGCTTTTAGTTTAATAGCTACTTATAATAGAATACTAAAAAAGAAATGAGGAATGTTTATGTTGAATGATATCGCTGTCGTTGGAATGGCTGTAATGGGTAAAAACCTTGCTTTAAATATAGCTGATCATGGTTTTAAAACGGTTATTTATAATCGTACTACGGAAGTCACTAAGGAAGTATTAAGTGAAAACCCCCATAAAAATTTAGTTGGAGCATTTGATTTAGAAGAAATGGTTCAATTATTAGAGAAACCTAGAAAAGTTATTTTAATGATTAAAGCTGGGGCAGCTGTTGATAAAGTTATAGATTCATTGGTTCCACTTTTAGATAAAGGGGATATTGTCATCGATGCAGGGAATTCCTTTTATGAAGATACCATTCGTCGTGAAAATAGTTTAAAAGAGAAAGGCTTAAACTTTATTGGTATGGGTGTTTCAGGTGGAGAAGTTGGTGCCCGTTTTGGACCATCAATTATGCCTGGAGGAGACATGGAAGCCCATGCTCAAGTCAAAGATATTCTAGAAGCGATTGCCGCTCAAGCTGAAGGTGAAGCTTGTACCACTTATATTGGTAAAGATGGAGCTGGTCATTACGTCAAAATGGTTCACAATGGCATTGAATATGGTGATATGCAACTCATTGCTGAAAGTTATGATGTTTTAAAGAATATTGGACATAAAACAAATACAGAATTACATTCAATTTTTAGTGAATGGAATAAAGGTGATCTCAATTCATATTTAATTGAAATTACGGCAGATATCTTTAAAACAAAAGATGATTTAAGTGATAAAGATATCATTGACGTGATTAAGGACACTGCTGGTCAAAAAGGAACAGGTAAATGGACCTCAAAAGAATCGATGGATTATGGTGAAGCAACTTCTGTTATCACCTCGGCTGTTTACCAACGCTATATATCATCTAATCGTGATTTAAGATTAAAAGCAGAAACTTTGCTTGAAAAAAATGCAGTCGAAACAAGTACAGATGATTTAGTAGAAAAAGTACAAAAAGCTTTATATCTATCCAAAGTCATTTCATATGCGCAAGGTTTTGGGCTATTAAAAGCTGCGTCTGACGATCATGGATGGAATTTAGATTTTGAAAATATCGCGAAAATATTTAGAGGTGGTTGTATTATTCGTGCAGCTTTCTTAAATGATATTTCTAAAGCTTATAAAAATAATAAAGATTTAGAAAATCTATTATTTGAACCATTTTTCGCAAATATTGCAGCTGAATCGATTTCAGCATTAAGAGAAATTGTTTCACTATCCGCTTTAAATGGGGTTCCTGTTTTAGCGTTTAGTTCAGCATTAGCCTATTATGATGCTTTACGTAATTCAAAATTATCAACAAACTTAATTCAAGCACAACGTGATTATTTTGGTGCACATACATATGAGCGCTTAGACAAAGATGGTTTCTATCACTTTGAGAAGTGGGGTCAATAATGAAACAAGCATCCTTAGTCTTCACTATCTTTGGGTCTACTGGGGATTTAACTTATCGAAAATTAATTCCAGCGCTTTATCACTTAGAAAAGCGTAATTTATTAGCAGATGATTTTGAAATTCGCTGTATTGGTCGACGTGATTATACACAAGTTGAGTATATTGATAAGCTAAAACCTTGGTTAGAGAAACAAAGTCGATTTAAATTAAATGATGAAACACTTAATCATTTTTTAGCGCGCATTAAATATATCAAGATGGAGTTCACAGAACTTTCTGCTTACGAATTATTAAAGAACTATCCAGCAGGGCTAGATAATCTCTATTATTTTGCGGTAGCTCCAGAATTTTTTGGATTGATTGCTCAACATCTTCATGACTCCTCTTATTTATTGTCGGGTCAACATCGAGTTATTTTGGAAAAACCATTTGGTGATTCTTTAGAACATGCCAAAGAAGTCCATCATACGATATCTGAAATATTTACAGCTGATAATATCTATCACATTGATCATTATCTCGGTAAAGAAATGATTCAAAATATTTTAGCGATTCGGTTTAGTAATCGTCTCTTTAAATCAGCTTGGAATCGTAATGATATCGAAGCAATACAAATTACGGTTGCTGAAGTAGTAGGTGTAGAAACACGTGGTCATTATTATGAACAAGCAGGGGCTTTAAAGGATATGGTTCAAAACCATCTACTTCAAATGTTATCCTATTTAATTATTGATGAACCCAATAATCTAAACTCAGATGAACTGGATAAAAAACAATTAGAAGCTTTAAAATCATTAGTCATTGATGACTTAGTTTTAGGTCAATATGGTGAAGGTGAAAGTGGAATTGCATATGTGGATGAAAAAAATGTTGATGATCATTCACAGATTGAAACTTATGCTGCTTTGCGTGCTCATTTATGTGCAGGTCATTTAAAAGATGTGCCTATTTTTTTAAGAACAGGTAAGCGATTAAGTCACAAGGCGACCTATATTAAAGTCATTTTTAAGAAAACAGGTCTAGAACTTTACCCACATGATTCATCTGAAGTTTTAACCATTAAAGTACAACCTGATGAAGGGGTAAGCTTTAGTTTTAATGCGAAAAAACCAGGAAGTTTAAACACCATTGAACAAGTAAAAATGGATTTCTGTCAGTCATGTATTATTGAAAATAGAATTAATACACCTGAAGCATACGAAAGATTACTTGATGATGCCTTTAAACATGATCGTAGTTTATTTACTCCGTGGGAAATGGTTGAGTTAGGTTGGTCATATGGTGAAGAAATGAATTTAATCAAAAAAGATCGACACTTAGCCTTACATGTTTATGAAAGTGGATCTCGTGGACCTCAAGCTGCAGAAGAAATGTGTGAAAAATTATCATTGGAATGGCTAGACGAAGACGAGTATTCGTATTAAATTAGACTTATGATATTTGATCGTACTTTAGGAATTGCCTTAAGTGGTGGGGGCATCAAAGCCTATGCACAAGTCGGAGTATTAAGAAGACTAAGAGAGAGTGAAATCGATTTTAGTGGTTTTAGTGGCACTAGTATGGGATCAATCGTCGCAACTTTAGCGGCAGCTGGTTTAAGTGCTGATGAAATGGAAGAGCGTTTATTACGAGTTGAAAAAGAGATTATTAAACGTAAACTATTAAACCCATCAAATGCTCAAGTCTTTCCTTTGATTACTCAATCCATTACCGGTTTAATCAATCCAAAAGAATTTAGAAATTTATTAGATGCTGAATTAAAGGACTTAGGTTTAAAAAAACTAAGTGATATTAAAACACCGTTAACCATTGTCGCGGCAGATTTAAA
Source organism: Erysipelotrichaceae bacterium (assembly GCA_963663995.1). GTDB lineage: Bacteria > Bacillota_I > Bacilli_A > Erysipelotrichales > Erysipelotrichaceae > UBA2212. The sequence continues at coordinate 357,443 of OY760660.1, forward strand.
ATCAGGTGGTTTGGTTTATTTTACAAATCGTCCAAAAGCTTATAAAGCAAGTAAATTTGAAACGATTTTTGGGGATGCGAATATTATTGATGCTTTACAAGCATCTTGTTCATTTCCAATGGTCTTTGAAAACATGATGTACAAAGGTACGCAATTAGTTGATGGGGGTGTCTTAATGAATCTACCCGTAAAACCTTTAAGACAAATTGGTTTTGATCGCATTTTCTCTATCTCTATGGAGAACTTAGAACCTTTTACTGAAAGTAAAAAAGTCACTGATATCGCGATGCGAATTCTAGATATGTCGACAAATGATGCGACAAGAAATAGTATTGCGATGAGTGACTATAATATTAATGTATTTGATAAATCAATTGGTATCTTTAGCTTTGGAAAGGGTAAAGCTGCGATTGACTTAGGTTATCAAACAGCTGAAGAAGTTGTTAAAGATCTTAAAGAAATTAAAATAGATTTAAGAAGATTTAGAATCTAAATACTTACGATGTAAAGTGATGATTGGAAGTTCATTGATTTGATCTTGATCAAACCATTCAAATTCACTGGACTCATAGATATCTAATTCATAGAAATCAACTTCCCATATCTTATGTGAAAAGACATGTGTTAAACGCTTGTCTTTTTTAAGTTGGTTTAATTCTAAATTTGTTTGATTAATTTCAGGTAAGCGATAATAGCCTTTCATTAGACTATCTTTATGATTTAAAGTTAAGGCAATTTGTTGATTTTTGTTTTTTAATAAGATGACTGATTTATGTTCAACTTTTTGTTTTATTTTAGCTTTAACTTTAGGGTATTCATTGACTTTGTCACTTTGATAAGCTAAACAGTTAATCTTTAAAGGACAAGTTTCACACAAGGCTTTTTTATTACAGATGAGTGCTCCACATTCCATAATAGCTTGCGTTAAGATATGTGGTTCAACTTCATCCATCCATTTGATGATTTTTTTCTCAATAATTGACTCGAAATCTTTTGCTTCAGAATCTAAAAGAAATAATCGTGCAAAAACACGTTTCACATTTCCATCAATGGCTGCACATTTCTCATCAAAACAGATGGATGCGATTGCACTTGCTGTATAGGGACCAATGCCACTTAATTTAATAATTTCATTTCTTGATTTAGGGAATTGAGATTTAAAATCATTTTGAATGGTCTTGGCAGCCTTCTGAAGGTTTCGAGCACGTGAATAATAACCTAAACCTTCCCAGGCTTTTAATATTTCTTCTTCTGATGCGTTTGCGACATCATCAATGGTTTTGAATTTTGTCATCCAAGCATTGTAATAAGGAATTAAAGTATCGATTTGAGTTTGTTGAGCCATGATTTCTGAGATCCAAATTCGATAGGGTTCTCTATTTTCACGAAAAGGGAGTGTTCGATGGTTTTCTAAATACCAATTTTTAAGTAAGTTTTCTGTTTTTGACATGGACACATTATACTAGACAAAATTAAAAGCGAGTAAAACTCGCTTTTAATCATTATGCGATAAACCAATTTACATGGAGGGATATGAAGAGATTCATAGGTTCATCGTTTAGGTTTGCTTTAACCTTGAATAAATTATAACTTCTTTTGTAAAATGACTTGTGAAAGCAAAGTGAAAGATTTTGTCAAAAGTGTGTTAGAATACACAAGTTAAAGAGGACATTATTATGAGAGATAAACAAATTATCAATATCGCTGTGATTGCGCACGTTGATGCCGGTAAAAGTACACTGGTTGACGCATTCCTAAAACAAAGCGGTGTATTTAGACAAAATGAACAAGTTGTAAACCAAGTTATGGATTCAAATGCCCTTGAAAGAGAGCGTGGAATTACCATTTATTCTAAGAACTGTTCGATTATTCATGAAGGATACAAAATCAATATCGTGGATACTCCAGGACATGCTGACTTTTCGAGTGAAGTTGAACGTATTATTAAAACGGTTGATACAGTTATCCTTTTAGTTGATTCAGCTGAAGGACCCATGCCACAAACACGCTTCGTTTTATCGAAGTCATTAGAAATGGGCTTAAATCCTATTTTATTAATTAATAAAATCGATAAGAAAGATGCACGTGCAGAAGAAGTTGTCGATTTAGTTTATGATCTATTTATTTCACTTGATGCGAATGATCAACAACTTGATTTCCCAATTCTTTATGGGATTGCCAAAGAGGGAATTGTTAAACGTAGTTTAGAAGATGAATCTACCGATTTAACACCACTTTTTGAAACCATTGTTTCACATTGTGGAGCATATCCTGATAAAGACGCTGAACCTACCCAAGTACAAATTTCAGCATTAGCTTATGATGATTATATTGGTCGTATTGGGATTGGTCGTTTATATAAAGGAACATTAAAACAAGGACAATCAGTTACAGTTGTGCGTGGTAATTCACAACTTAGACATTCAGTGGGTCAACTTTTTAACTATGAAGGTTTAAAGAGAACAGCGATTACTGAAGCTCATAGTGGTGACATTATTCTTGTTGGTGGTATTCAAGATATTATGATCGGCGATTCTTTATGTGATCCTAATCATATTGATCCACTTGAACATATTGATATTGAAGAACCTACATTGTCTATGACTTTTATGGTTAATTCATCACCATTTGCTGGTAAGTCTGGTAAATATATTACTTCACGTAACTTACGTGAGAGATTATTTAAAGAACTAGAAGTAAACGTTGGTTTAAGAGTAGAAGAAACTGACTCTCCTGATCGTTTTAAAGTATCAGGTCGTGGTGAGTTACACTTAACCATCCTCGTTGAAAATATGCGTCGTGAAGGTTATGAATTAGCCATCGCAAAACCTGAAGTTATTTATCGTTATATTGATGGACATCGCTTTGAACCTAAGGAAGAAGTTATCACAACCGTACCTGAAAACTACTCAGGCTCAGTCATATCAAAACTAAACTTACGTAAAGCTGAAATGAAAACGATGGATGAAAAGAATGGTTATGTAACCATCGTTTGGGAAATCGCTACACGTGCATTATTTGGTTATCGTACAGAGTTTATTAATGATACAAGAGGTGAAGGAACGATTATCCGTCAATTTAGTGGTTATACTCCATATATTGGTGAGTTACCTGAAAGAAGTAGTGGTGCAATGATTTCTACTGAAACAGGGATAGCGATGACTTACTCTATCTTTAATCTACAAGAAAGAGGTTCTTTCTTTATTGGCCCACAAACTGAAGTTTATACAGGCATGATTGTGGGAATGAGTGCTCGTGATATGGATATGGAAGTTAATCCAACTAAAAACAAAAAACAAACTGCGATTAGATCATCTGGTAATGATGAAGCAATGCGCTTGGTTCCACCACGTGATTTAAATCTTGAATATGCAATTGAATTTATCAATGAAGATGAACTGGTTGAAGTTACACCAGATGCAATACGTCTACGTAAACGTTATTTGACTGCGATTGATCGTAAGAATGCGAAAAGGGCAGCTAAAGTGGAGAGTGAATAATGTCTTCTCCTTTTCGTTTTGAAGTTTTACATACTTGTAAACAATCTGGTGCTAGAACGGGGATCTTACATACACCTCATGGTTCAGTCTTAACACCTATGTTTATGCCCGTTGGAACACTCGCAAGTGTTAAATTTGTTTCACCTGAAGAATTAAAAGAAATGGGATCACAAGTTATCCTTTCTAATACCTATCACTTATGGTTAAGACCTGGTGAGAAGATTGTTGAAAAAGCGGGTGGTCTTCATAAGTTTATGAATTATGATGGCCCAATCTTAACGGATAGTGGCGGCTTTCAAGTTTTTTCATTAGCAAAAACCAGAAAAATAAAAGAAGAAGGTGTTAGTTTTAAATCACATTTAAATGGTGATTCTCTTTTCTTATCTCCTGAAAAAGCCATTGAAATACAAAATGCCTTAGGGGCAGATATCATTATGTCTTTAGACGAATGTCCAGCTTTTCCAAGTACACATGCTTATATGAAAGACTCAGTTGATCGTACAACTCGCTGGGCAAAACGCGGCAAGGATCACCATAAAAATGAAAATCAAATGTTGTTTGGAATTGTTCAAGGTGGCGAATATGAAGACTTACGCGAAAGAAGCGCAAAAGCTTTAGTCGATCTAGATTTTCCAGGCTATTCCATTGGTGGAACATCGGTGGGTGAATCTAAAGAAACCATGTATAAAATGATTGATTATGCAATTAAACATTTACCGTTAGAGAAACCACGCTATCTTATGGGTGTTGGCACAACCGATGCAATATTAGAAGGTGTTTTACGTGGTGTCGATATGTTTGATTGTGTTTTACCAACGCGTATTGCTCGACATGGAACAGTTATGAGTTCACATGGTCGCATCAATATCACGAATAAGAAATTTGAAGAAGATTTTACAGCATTAGATCACGAATGTGATTGTTATACATGTAAAAACTATACACGAGCTTATTTAAGACATTTAGTTAAATGTAATGAAGGTTTAGGGATGCGATTATTATCTATTCATAATTTACGTTTCTTACTTAAATTAACAGAAGAAATAAGAACTGCGATTAATGAAGATCGTTTCCTTGATTATAAAAATGAATTGTTTGAGAAGTATGATTTAAATAGTGTTGATTCTAAAGGATTTTAAATGAAGACATCAGATTTTGATTTTGATTTACCTAAAAGTCAAATAGCCCAATTTCCCTTAAAAGACAGAAGTAGTTCTAAGCTGTTGGTTTTAAATCGTCAAGATGATTCGATTAGCCATCGACATTTTTATGATCTTTTAGATTATTTAAATAGTGGCGATGTTTTAGTCTTAAATGAATCTCGTGTTTTGCCAGCTCGTCTATTTGGTTTAAAAGAGGGTACAGGTGCGCATATTGAACTTTTGATCTTAGATACAAATCATCAAATAGAAGCAATGGTCAGAAATGCAAGAGCTGTTAAGTTAGGTACCATTATAAATTTTGGTGAAGGTAAACTAAGACTTGAATGTATAGAAGTCTGTGAGATGGGCTTACGTCACTTTAAAATGATAAATGATGGGATTTTCTTAGAAATCTTAAATGAGCTTGGAATCATGCCTTTACCACCTTATATTAAAGAAAAACTTGAAGATCCTGAAAGATATCAAACGGTTTATGCGAAAGAATTAGGCTCTGCCGCTGCTCCTACAGCAGGTTTGCACTTTACCCCTGAACTATTACAGAAAATAGAAGAAAAGGGCATAGAAATCGTTAAAATCGTATTACATGTAGGATTAGGTACTTTCAAACCTGTTGATGCAGATGATGTTAGTCATCATGTGATGCATACCGAACATTATCAAGTTTCTAAATTTAGTGCTGATGCCTTAAATAAAGCTAAAGCAGAAAAAAGACGAATCATTGCGGTTGGTACAACGAGTGTTAGAACCCTTGAATCTCAAATGCTTAAACATGGAAAATTCATTGAAGAGTTCAATGATACCAATATCTTTATTACCCCTGGTTATCAATTTAAAGCGGTTGATACACTGATTACCAATTTCCATTTACCAAAAAGTACACTTGTGATGTTAGTTAGTGCATTCTATGATAAAGAAAAAGTGCTCAATGCCTATCAAGTTGCGATTGAGAATGATTATCGTTTCTTTAGTTTTGGCGATGCCATGTTAATCCTATGAAAAATACTGAACCACAAAATACCCGCCAATGGGAACTTCAAGAAATTGAACACGTTAAAGAATTAGGCTATAAACCTAAACTTTTAATGCAGTCATGTTGTGCAGTTTGTAATGCATGGCCACTTGAATATCTTCATGAAATATTTGATATTACACTCTACTACAACAACTCAAATATTTATCCAGCTGAGGAATATGAACATCGTTTAGGTGAATTAAAACGCTATGTTGAACTATTTAATAAGAAATATCAATCATATATTCAAATTGTTGATGAACCTTATGATTATGAAACTTATAAATCAGTTTTCTTAGAAAAAAGAAAAGATGATAAAGAAGGGCGACAAAGATGTGGAATGTGTTATGGCTTAAGAATTTCTCAAGCATTAAAATATGCTTCAACACATGATTTTGAATATGTCACCACAGTGATGACAATATCACGTCAAAAAAACTCAAATAAAATCAATGAAATCGCCAAACGTTTAGCAAGTGGATATCCACAAATTAAATATTTCTTTTCTGACTTTAAAAAAGCGAATGGTTTAAACTTCAGTATTAATATTGCGAAGAGTTTAGATATCTATGCCCAGGAATACTGTGGTTGTGAATTTTCAATTAATGATCGACATTATGAAGTGTGATTGATTAATTATTTTACTTTGATATACTATATTTTGTAAAAACACAAAAAACAGAAAAAAAGACTTACTGGGTCATGTAGAAAGTTTTGGGAAGATGTAACAAAACCAAAGGTAAGAGATAAGTCCTTCTGTAAAGTTGAATACTGAAAGTAGTAGGTATTTCCGTAAGCTGTGCGTTAAACAGACTTGAGCTTAATAAACATTAAGAAATCTAAGGTGGTACCACGATTTATTCGTCCTTGTGCTACCTTTTTTGTGTTTTAGAAAGGATTGTAATGTTGAAACTTGATTTACCCGTATTAGAATCAGATCGTTTAATTTTACGTCCTTTTAGACTAGAGGACGCAAATGACATGTTTGAGTATGCATCAGATCTTGATGTACTCAAGTATTTATGGTGGGAAGTACATTCCAGTATTGAAACCACAATCAATAGTATAGAAACTCGATTTATGACATCTAATGAAAGAAATCTACCAACAGCTTATGCAATTGAAGTGAAGAAAGATCATAAAATGATTGGTAGTATTGATGTACATACCGTTTTATTTGGTGATGTCGGGGTTATTGGCTATGTCATTAATAAGAACTATTGGGGACAAGGACTCGTTACAGAAGCTTTAGAAATGCTGATTCCAACTCTGTTTCACTACAGTGGATTCTATCGATTAGAAATCAATCACTGTGCAGATAATATAGGCAGTCAAAAAGTCATCCACAAAGCAGGTTTTATTGAAGAAGGCAGATTTAGAAAAAGACGAACTGAAAGAGATGGACATCGTGGGGATTACATCTTCTATGGTTTATGTTTAGATGATGATATCGTCAAGGAAAGGTACACAAAGGAAAATTATGAAAAATATCTTAGAAAATAAATACAATAGCACTCAAGTTGAAGATGGACAGTATTTAAGTTGGATTAAAGCAGGTCATTTTGAAGCAAATGATCCTGATAAAAAACCATTTACCATCGTTATTCCACCACCAAATGTTACCGGTAAACTTCATTTAGGCCATGCATGGGATGTTTCTTTGCAAGATATCATTGCCCGTTTTAAACGTATGCAGGGTTTTGACATGTTGTGGCTGCCTGGAATGGATCATGCCGGTATTGCGACGCAAGCAAAAGTTGATGCAAGACTTAAAGAAAGTGGAATTTCACGTTACGACATTGGACGTGAAGCATTTTTAGATAAAGCATGGGAATGGAAAGAAGAATATGCAAGACATATTCGAGCACAATGGGGAAAAATGGGACTTTCACTTGATTATACGCGTGAACGTTTTACCCTTGATGAAGGTTTGAATAAAGCGGTTAATAAAGTTTTTATTGATCTATACAATAAAGGTTTAATCTATCGTGGGACACGTCCTATCAATTGGGATCCAATCGCACAAACAGCTTTAAGTAATATTGAAGTTATTCATAAAACTGAACAAGGAAAAATGTATTATCTAAAATATTTCTTTGAAGATAGTGATGAATATCTAGAAATCGCAACAACTCGTTTAGAAACACTAGCTTCTGATACAGCTGTTGTAGTACATCCAAATGATGAAAGATATAAAGATATCGTCGGTAAGAAAGTTATCACACCTTTCAGAAAAGAAGCTGTACCAATTATTACAGACGAATATATTGATATGGAATTTGGATCAGGTGCGATGAAATGTAGTGCCCATGGTAATGGGGACTATGAAATCTTAATTAAAAATGGTTTAGAAGTTCGTGAATCCATTAATCCTGATGGCTTACTAAATGAAAATGCCCTTGAATTTGCAGGAATGGATCGCATTACAGGTCGTTTAGCGATTGCTGAAAAACTAATTAAAGAAGGTCTGATGGTTCGTGTTGAAGATCATACTCATGAAGTAGGTCATTCAGAAAGAACTGACGCAGTGGTTGAGGTTATGGTGATGCCTCAATGGTTTGTTAAGATGGAACCTTTAGCTCAACAAGTATTAGAGTGGCAACAAGATCCTGAAAATAAAGTTAACTTTGTGCCTGATCGCTTTGAAAGTATCTTGACTAATTGGATGAGTAATATTCAAGATTGGTGTGTTTCACGTCAAATCTGGTGGGGACATCGTATTCCTGCTTGGTATCGTGGAGAAGAAGTCAAAGTTCAAGTCGAGTGTCCAGGAGATGATTGGCTTCAAGATGAAGATGTTTTAGATACTTGGTTCTCAAGTGCTCTATGGCCATTTAGTACTTTAGGGTGGCCAGAAAAAACAGAAGACGTTGCTCGTTTCTTCCCAACTGATGTATTAGTTACAGGTTATGACATTATTTTCTTCTGGGTGAGTCGGATGGTTTTCCAATCGATTGAATTTATGCATGATCGTCCATTTAAGCATGTCTTAATTCATGGTTTAATTCGTGATAGTGAAGGGCGCAAGATGAGTAAATCACTTGGTAATGGTGTTGATCCAATGGATGTTATCGATCAATACGGTGCAGATGCTCTACGTTTCTTCTTAACAACCAATTCTGCGCCTGGTTTGGATTTACGTTATTCTGAAGAAAAAATGGATGCTTCATGGAATTTCATTAATAAGTTATGGAATGCTTCACGTTTTGTTTTAATGAATACAGATGAAACGTTTGTATCAAAAATATTAAATGCGAGTGATTTATCTCCTATTGATCTATGGATTAGTGAGCGTTTTGATGAAACGTTAGAAAAGGTAACTGCCGCAATGGAGAAATTCGAGTTCTCTCTAGCTGGTAATTTCCTCTATGATTTTGTTTGGAATGATTACTGTTCATGGTATATCGAATTATCTAAAGCAAATTTAAACAGTGATGATCTTAAACTTAAAGAAGGCACACAACAAACACTTGTTTCTGTGCTTAGAAATATTCTAAAGTTATTACATCCTTCAATTCCAATTGTAACCGAGAAAATATTTGAGAACTTTGAAGAAGGAGCATTATGTGTTGCCTCTTGGCCAAATGCTTATAACTTCAAAAATGAAAAAGCTTTAAAAGATGTTTCAGAACTAATCTCTTTAGTTACTGATATTCGATCTCTACGTACAGAATATGATATTAAACCTTCTCAAGCCTTAGAAATTAAATTAGAGAGTGAATTTACCTTTGCTGAGCATCTTGAGAAATTAGTTAAAACAAGTCTGATATCAAATGTTAGTGGTGAAGTGATGATTCGACCTTATGAGGGCGGTTCATATTCGATTGATGGTTCAAAACTTATTGATAAAGAAGCTGAAAAGGAAAGACTTGAAAAAGATGTTAAACGTTTGGGTGCTGAAATTAAGCGAAGTGAAGGAATGTTAAACAATCCGAAGTTTGTTAATAATGCTCCAGCGGCTAAATTAGAAGAAGAAAAGAATAAATATGAGGAATATAAACGACAATTTGAAATTGTTAAAGAAGCCTTAAGTAAACTTTAATCAAACACATTGAAGAAAGGGACAGGAATTGTCCTTTTCTTTTTACATTAATCGACTGATTCAATGTATTAATAACAGTAAAAAACGTCAACATTTGTGAAAGTAACACCGATTCAATTGTAAGGACATCAAATAATTTAGTATAATGAAAACGCTTAGATTTTTGTTTTACACAATAGGAGGACACATGAGTCATAAATATGTTTATCAGTTCTCTGAAGGAAGTGGGGCACAGAAAAATCTCTTAGGAGGTAAAGGGGCAAACCTAGCCGAAATGACTAATTTAGGTATGCCTGTACCACAAGGGTTTACAGTGACCACAGAAGCTTGTACTCGTTATTACGAGGACGGTAAGAAAATCCATTCAGAAATTGAAAAAGAAATCTTCGAAAATTTAGAGAAGTTGGAAGTTATCACAGGTAAAAAGTTTGGGGATAAAAATAATCCATTATTGGTATCTGTAAGATCGGGTGCACGTGCAAGTATGCCTGGTATGATGGATACCGTTTTAAACCTAGGGATGAATGATGAAGTTGTTGAAGTCGTAGCTGCACAAACTAATAATCCACGTTTTGCCTACGATTCATATCGCCGTTTTATTCAAATGTTTTCAGATGTCGTTAAAGAATTATCAAAAAAGAAATTTGAAGAAATCATTGATGAAATGAAAGAAGAACGTGGGATCAAATTAGATACTGAATTTAGTGCTGATGATCTCAAAGAAATGGTTGTTAAGTTCAAAGCGTTCTATAAAGAACACACTGGATTAGATTTCCCACAAGATCCTGTTGTGCAAATGATTGATGGGATTGAAGCGGTTTTTAGATCTTGGGATAATCCTCGTGCAATCTACTATCGTAAAATGAATGAAATTCCTCATTCATGGGGAACAGCTGTCAATGTTCAAATGATGGTTTTTGGGAATACTGGTGATGATTCAGGTACTGGTGTTGCCTTTACGCGTAATCCTTCTACTGGTGAAAAGAAACTCATGGGTGAATTTTTAATGAATGCCCAAGGGGAAGATGTAGTTGCAGGAATTAGAACCCCTGAAACCATTGATCAACTCGCTAGAATTATGCCTAACGCCTATGAAGAATTCGTACAAATTTGTGACAAATTAGAAGATCATTATCGCAATATGCAAGACATGGAATTTACCATTGAAAAAGGTAAACTTTACATGCTACAAACACGTAATGGTAAAAGAACAGCTGCGGCTGCTTTAAAGATTGCGGTTGATTTAGTTGCAGAAGGTATGATTGATAAAGAACAAGCAGTTTTACTTGTTGAACCTAAACAACTTGATACACTCTTACATCCACAATTTGAAACACAAGCTTTAAAAGATGCGCCTGTTGTTGGTAAAGCCTTACCGGCATCACCTGGTGCAGCATCAGGTAAAGTTGTTTTCAATGCCGATGACGCAGTGCAATGGAAAAACCGAGGTGAAAAAGTTATCTTGGTCCGTTTAGAAACATCTCCTGAAGATATTGAAGGAATGTATGTTGCCGAAGGTATCTTAACAGCTCGTGGTGGGATGACATCTCATGCGGCTGTAGTTGCTCGTGGAATGGGACGTTGTTGTGTCTCTGGTTGTGGTGATATTAAATTTGGAAAAGACAAAACCTTTACTTTAGGTGGACAAACATTTAAGGAAGGTGACTTTATCTCCTTAGATGGTTCTACTGGAACCATTTATGGGGACAATATTAAAACGATGCCAGCAAGCATTTCTGGTGACTTTGAAACCTTAATGTCATGGGCTGATGAAATTAGAACTTTAAAAGTTCGTACAAATGCGGATACACCAAAAGATGCTGCACAAGCTGTTAAGTTTGGAGCAGAAGGGATCGGGCTAACACGTACAGAACATATGTTCTTCGAAGGTGATCGTATTCAAGCTGTTCGTGAAATGATTGTTTCTAAAACAGAAGAGCAAAGAAGAGCTGCTTTAGCAAAACTTCTTCCAATGCAAAGATCTGATTTTGAGGGTATTTATATGGCGATGGAAGATCGTCCGGTAACAATTCGTTATTTGGATCCTCCGCTTCATGAATTCCTACCAACTGATCAAGATGATATTGTTGATTTAGCAAAAGAAATGAATATGGAAGTCACTGATCTAAATGCGATTATTACTTCTTTACATGAATTTAACCCAATGATGGGTCATCGTGGTTGTCGTTTAGCTGTTTCATATCCTGAAATTGCTGAAATGCAAACACAAGCTGTGATTGAAGCTGCGATTAATGTGACACGCAAACATCCTGAATTCCATATCAAACCTGAAATCATGATTCCACTTGTCGGTGAAGTTAAAGAACTTAAATACGTTAAAGACATTGTTACTAAAACGGCGGATGCTTTAATCGCAAAAAGTGATGTGAAAATTGAATACATGGTTGGAACCATGATTGAAATTCCTCGTGCTGCACTGCTTGCTGATGAAGTTGCAACGGAAGCTGAATTCTTCTCATTTGGAACCAATGATTTAACACAAATGACTTTTGGTTTCTCACGTGATGATGCGGGTTCATTTTTATCACATTACTATGATGCGAAAATCTATGAATCTGATCCATTTGCACGTTTAGACCAAAATGGTGTTGGTAAATTAGTTGACATGGCATGTAAGTTAGGTAAACAAACTCGTCCAAATATCAAACTCGGTATTTGTGGTGAACATGGTGGTGACCCTTCATCGATAGACTTCTGTCATCGTGTTGGATTGAATTATGTATCCTGTTCTCCATTTAGAGTACCTATTGCGAGATTAGCTGCCGCTCACGCTGCTATCAATAATAAAAAATAGTATAAAAAAAGTAATGGAAATTGATATCCATTACTTTTTAATTAGATTGATTTGTATACCACTAGGATCTTGGAAAATAATTTTATTATTAACTTCCTTAGTGGGAATATTATATTCATTTAGTCGCTTGATTAAGTCTGTGTAATCACGTGAACTTAACTTTAATTGAAAAGAGTTAAAAGCTTTAATGAAGTTATTTGATTTAAGAATATTGCCTTTCCATTCATTAAAAGCAATCATGTGATACTTTTGTCCTGGCAAACCGACATCTGCCATGTGGAAGGGCTCATAAAGTATTCCTTCAGCAAAGCCAACGACTTCTGTATAGAATTTATAGTTTTCAGCAACATTACTTGCATAGATATGAACATGTCCAATTCCAACATCATCCTTTAATACATTTTCAATGACTGTATCAGGTTTTAAGTGTGAATAGAGTTCATTCATATCTAATGAATCACGTCCTTCGCCAATGCTTCCATCAGCATATTCAACATAGATTTGATTTCCATCTTGAATGTATTGAGAACGTTCTGGAGTTCTAATATAAAGTTCAATACTATTGCCATCAGGATCTGTTAAATAAGTTGTTTTTGAATAGCCATGATCAGTTGGTGCGTGTGGATAGTGAAGATTATCTAAGTGTTTTAAAGCCTTTGCAAGTTCTAGTTCATTTGGATATATAATCGCAAAATGATAGAGCGAACTGTGATTAGAAACTTCTTTTATACTTTTTACCTCCGATATTTTAAGAAGTATCTTATTTTCAGTTCCTAAATAAACTTGATCGTTTTCATGTTTATGAATTTTCATTCGTAAAACATCAGTATAAAAGGGGATTAAACGATCTAAATAGTTTGTTTGACCATAAACACGAGATATTTCTGTATCAACACTTAATAAAGCGGATGAGTTAATTAAGTTTAAATTTTTCTTCATAATCACATGTTAATGATAAAATTTGAAATTTTCCATTAATATGACTAAGTATATTGGTTGAACATATCACTTAGTAACGGTTAAAATAACATCGAGGTTAAGAAAATGAAATTCAAAATTGGAACGTATACAAAGAAAACAAGTGAAGGAATTTATCTTGCAGAACTTAATAATGACAAAATTAGTTTAGAACTATGGAATAAGGCGGATAACCCTACTTATTTAGATGAAAGTGGAGATGCAGTTTTCTCAGTTGTCAAAGAAGGTGATAAAGGGGGAGTAGCCTATTTCAATAAAGGTGAACTTGTTAATCAAGTAACTGAACTTGGAGCACCTCCATGCTATGTATCTTATGATAAAGTTAATGGCTTAGTTTACTCTGCAAATTATCATGGTGGAAGGATTAATACATATAAACTTCTTGATGGAAAACTCGTAGATCATGAGAAATTTACATATCCTGAAGGTTCGAAAGCTCACTATGTCGTTTTTTCAAAAGAATTAAATGAAGTAGTTGTTTGTAATTTAGGCAATGATGAAGTCTATTTCTATGCTGTAAATAATCAAAATCTAGAATTAAAACATACTTATAAAGCAGCACAAGGAAGTGGTCCAAGACATGCTGTTGTACATCCTAAATCAAAATTTGTTTATATATTTACTGAACTATCTTCTGAAGTTATTGTTTTAAAGCGTACTGAGGAAGGAGTAGAAGTCAAACAAATCATTTCTTGTTTAGATGATGTAAATGCAAAACGTTGGGGCGCTGCCATTCGTTTATCTCCAGATGCTAAATATTTATATGTATCAAATCGTGGTCATGATTCAATCACTGTTTTCAAAGTTAATGGTGATGTTCTATCTTGGGTAGAAAATGTACCAAGTTATGGTGTACAACCACGTGACTTTAATATTTCTCCATGTGGAGAGTATGTAGTTGTTGGTAACTTAGATTCAAATAATCTTGTTTTATTTAGAAGAGATGAGAAAAGCGGACGTTTAACTCTTATCGAAAAAGATATTGAGGCATTTGAACCAGTATGTATTTTATTTGAAGAATGACACGTGTCATTCTTTTTTTTCGTTAAAATAGAAACAGTGGAGGTTTATATGAAAAAATTATTTATGATTCACTTAGGTGGAAAAGCAAAAGGCGCATTAATCGAAGTACATGATGTTCAATTTGTAATTGCTGAAAAGATAGAAGATTGTGAGAGATCACTAAGAGATCATTGGTATGGTTTGGATTTAAAATGTCATATTGATAGTTATAAAGTCATTGAGAATGTTAAAGATTATAAAATTTCAATCGTTGATAATGAAATTAAACAAGATGAACATTTATATTTTTGTCATATAGGTTCTTATAGTGAACAGTTAATGGAGGAGAATCATCAATTTACTTTAATTGTTGATATAGATATTGAGTTAGCTAAAGAATCAGTTAAATTGAATGTTTTTAATAATCAAAAACAAGCTCATATTGATTCAATTATTAATGTAAGTGAAAGTCCTTTATTAAATGCTCAAGAGAATGGCTATATCTATTTAGAAAAAAGTAATAAAAACTTTGATTTAAAGCCTGATTGGCAAGGTTATAGAAGAATTGATATTCAAAAAGACTAAAAGGGTTATAAGTTATTTAGTGATAGAATAAAGTTAGTAGATGTGTGAGGTTTACACTTATGAAAATTGGTTGTGTTAAAGAAATAAAAACACAAGAGTATCGAGTTGGCTTAATTCCTGAACATGTCCATGCCTTTATCGAACATGGACATGAAGTATATATCGAAACAGGAGCAGGTTTAGGTTCTGGATTTAGCGATGAATCTTACCAAATAATGGGCGCAAAAATTATCGAAAAAGCTCAAGAAGTTTGGCAAGAAGTTGATTTATTAATTAAAGTTAAAGAACCTTTGGAAAGTGAATATCCATACTTTCGCAAAGATTTAATACTTTTTACTTATTTGCATTTAGCTGCCAATGAAAAACTCACAAAAGCTTTATTGGATTCTAAAATGACAGCTTTAGCTTATGAAACATTAGAAGTTGATAATACTTTACCCTTACTACGACCTATGAGTGAAATAGCTGGGCGTTTAAGTGTACAAGAAGCAGCGAAGTTTTTAGAAAAACCAATGGGTGGCAAAGGGATACTATTAGCAGGTGTGCCTGGAGTTAAAAAAGGACACATTTTAATATTAGGTGCTGGTAATGCCGGTATGAACGCCGCAAAAGTAGCTGTTGGTATGGGTGCAAATGTAACAATCATGGACAAGAATATTCAGAAATTAGAATATATTGAACATGTCTATGGCGATCGAATTCAAACCCTTTATAGTACGAAAGCGATGATTGAATCGATTTTACCTACAGTTGATGCGGTAATAGGGGCTGTTTTAGTGGCCGGCGCAAAAGCACCTAAATTAATCAGTCGACAACAATTATCACTGATGGAAAAAGGATCGATATTGGTAGATATCGCTATTGATCAAGGTGGCTGTTTTGAAATGAGCCAGCCAACAACACATGATCAACCTGTTTTCACAGTTGATGGGATAACCCACTATTGTGTTGCGAATATGCCAGGAGCCGTTGCGATGACTTCCACCATCTCTTTAACAAACGCAGCTTTTCATTACGAATTGTTAATTGCGGATCATGGTTTAAAAAAAGCTGTTTTACTAGATAAACATTTAAAAACAGCAATAAATACCTATAATGGAGACTGTATTCACCCAGCAGTTGCACAAACGTTTGGATTGGGCGTAAAATTATACAATGTTTAGTTATCATTATTCAGATTTAAGAGCTTTTTCAACTTGCCCTAAAATGTTTTGGCAAAGATTAAGAGCGGAAAGACCTGCTCATTTTTCTTTTACCCAAATGCAAATGTCATTGAAAGACGCTTTAATCGAAAAAATAGGTCTAGAAGACTATGTTATGGGCGAAAGAGGGATGGATACTGATTTATCCCTTGAATATCTAAAAAGCAATGAGTGGGTTTTAAATGCTCGATTTGAATATGCAGGTTTAAGAGTAAAAGTTCCAGCTATTCATGTTTTAGAAGATGGTATTGAAGTGTATTTTACTTCTTTATCAATGAACCCAAAAATTGAAGATAGAACTTATTACGCAAGTATTATCTATGTCCTTGAAAATAATGATTTGAATATAAAACAAGTTAATGTCATGTATTTTAATAAACACTATATGCGTGAAGATGAGTTAAATATCCATGAATGTTTTAATTTATCATCTCGTTTTCTTAAATTAAGTGGTTTTGATCAAGGTGATATTTTAGATTTATGTCATAAAAAGAATTTATCCATAGAAAAAAATGTAAAACAAATGGAAGTCATTCAAACGTTTGATGTCTTTGATTTTGAACTTGAAGATTGCCCTTTAGGTCAACGCTGTTCATTCTTTAAGGACTGTTTTCCTGAATTTAAAGAAGAACCCCTTAGTATTTCTAAGAAATTAATTGACCGTTATGAAAACCCTGAGAAATATAGCGCACCATTAAGTCGTTCTGATTATGCACAATTACAAACATACTTAACACATCAACGCTTTGTTGATCGCTTAGCTTTAGGAAACTGGTTAAAAACATATGATAAAACTGTTATTTCTTTCGTTGACTTTGAATGGGATAATTTTGGAATTCCTCCTTATCAAGGTATGAAAGCTTTTGACGTTTTACCTTTTCAATATTCACTTCATGTATTAGAAAATGGTGAACTTAAACATCATGAATTTCTAGGTGAAGGGGATACTAGACGTGCTTTTATTGAATCACTTTTAAATGATATGCCTAAAGAAGGACCCATCTTTGCCTACAATGCCTTTGGGGCAGAAGTAATACGTTTAAAAGAACTAGCAAATCACTTTGTTGAATATAAAGAAGAGATCGAAGAGCTTATTTCTCGCTTTGTAGATTTAGCCACTTTGTTTGTCTCTGGTGTTATATATGATGAAAAGATGGAAGGTCAATTCTCATTAAAACAAATCATTAAAGTTATTGATCCTAATTTAACTTAC
Organism: Erysipelotrichaceae bacterium; assembly: GCA_963663995.1. Classification (GTDB taxonomy): domain Bacteria; phylum Bacillota_I; class Bacilli_A; order Erysipelotrichales; family Erysipelotrichaceae; genus UBA2212. Next base: position 374,955 of record OY760660.1, read on the forward strand.
GAAAACTTAGCAATTTCTCATGGTATGGAAGCAGTAGCTCATTATCGAATTATGCAAGATGAAGAAAGTGATGAAATAACACGACAAGCACTCCTTTCATATTGTCGAATGGATACCTATGCGATGGTAAAAGTTTTTGAATGGGTAAAAGAAATCTATCGGGAGATTGATTAATGCCAAATTATATAACTCATGCATTATGCGCAAATGATATTTTGCAAGATTTGAATTCAAATAAAATGGTTCAACTCATCCAAAAATATCCACAAGTCTATGCTTTAGGAAGTAGTGGTCCAGATTTTTTATTTTACTACCGTACTTTCCCATGGCAAGATCAATCACAAAATAAAACGGTACATAATGTAGGCAACATTGTGCATTCTGAGAAGATAAATGATTTTTACAAAGAAGCTCTACGTTTTTGTATGCACGAAACAAGTGAAGAAAAAAGAAATATTCAACTCGTCTATTTAGCGGGTCATTTAATGCATTATGCCTTAGATACAATTGCGCATCCATTTGTTTTCTTTCACTCCGGTGAAATGAAAGGTGAGACAAAGTATTGGCATTATCGCTTAGAATCAATGATCGATACAGTTATGGTTAAACAAATTAAAGAGCTTGATTTAGCGCATGTTGATGCTGTGGGTATGGTAAGTTCGACCTATAAAGTCAGAAAAATATTATCAGCCTTTTATGCGCAAACAGTAAAAGAGGTATATGGGATAGATTTAGATCATTCTGTTTATGAAGAATGTTTTGAGACAACACCTAAAGTTGTTAAGTGGTTGTTTGATCCACATAATTTAAAATTTGCTTGGATTCAAGCAGGGGAAAGAGCGTCTAAAAATGATTGGCTTTTTAGTTCTCATATGGTCACTGGTAAATTAGATAAGAAACATGATGTTTTGAACTTAAAACATCATGTTTGGAATCACCCTAGTGATGAAATTGAAGTTTCAACCGAAAGTTTTTTAGACCTATATGATAAGGCAATTATTAAGGGGCAAAGTATTTTAGAAGCTTTAAATAAATTATTCTTTGAAAAAGGTTCGCTTGTGGACGTTTTAAATGTGATTGGTAATCTTAGTTACGATACAGGTAAAGAAAATGCTGCCCCTATGCAATTCTATGGAAGTATATATGAAGATCATTGATTTGCATGCAGATATTGGATATCACATTTTAAATGAAAAACATAAGGGTAATGAAGATGTTTTTATTCAGCGTCATATCCCTAAGTTAGAATCAGGTGAAACATTAGCGGTTGGGATGGTTTCTTTTTTTGAAGGAAAAGAAGATTTAGCATGTGCTTATGAAATGACCCAGTTTTTACATGATCAAATAAAAACACATAGTGAAAAAGTTGTACCTTATTTAAAAGGTGAAATGGATCATCAGAAAATTAACGCAATCATGACGATTGAAGGTATGTGTTTTATAAAAGACGAAGTTGTTTCACATTTAGATCATTTTTATCAATTGGGTGTACGAATTGCATCACTTACCTGGAATGAAGAGAATAACCTAGCAACTGGCGCAAAAAGTAATCCAAGTCGTGGATTAACTCAACTTGGTATTGAGGCAGTAAAACACATGAATAAAATAGGTATGACATTAGATGTTTCTCATTTAAATGAAAAAAGTTTTTGGGATGTCTTAAGTGTTTCAACAAAACCAGTTATTGCGACACATTCAAATGCCCGTCGTTTTGCGAATGTAGATCGTAATTTAACGGATCAACAAATAAAAGCTTTAATCAATCAAAATGGATTAATCGGTTTAAATGCTGTGCGGTACTTTGTTTCTGATGATGAATATAGCCAAGATGTTGATCACTTAGCTAAACATGCTCGCTATATTGCAGATATGGGTGGACTTGATTGTATAGCTTGTGGTTTTGATTATATGGATTATTTAGATGAACCATTTGGTGTTCATTCGATGGCTAAAGGAATACAAAGTGCTCAACAAAATCAGAATTTAGTTGTGGCATTGGAAAAAGAAGGATTCAATATATCTGAAATAAAAAAAATAACACATATCAATGCTTTAGATTTCTTTCAGAAAAATTTTCAGTAACAAACACTTTTGGCGCATGTTACCCATATTTTAACACAAAATTTAGACATTCATAAGGGATGTCTTTATTCATTTCAGGCGTATAATTAACTTATAAGGAGGATGTGAATTATATGAAACTCCACATTCATGGTAAAAATGTTACCATAACCCAAGCTATGCACGACACAACTGAAAAGAAATTGTCAATGCTCGAAAAGTTCTTCCAAATCGATGAAGACACGAACGCCAATGTCACAGTCAAAGTGTATAATAACTCCCTTAAGGTAGAAATAACCGTATTTACTAAAGTTGGGGTATTACGTGCTGAAATCCGTAACCCTGATTACTACAATGCTTTAGACTTAGCAATGGATAAACTCGAAGATCAAATTAGGCGTCAAAAAACACGTCTATCTCGTAAACATAATGAAAAATTATCTAAGAAGTTTGTTGAAGAAAGCATTCAAGCAGTCGAAACAGAAGAAAATGGTGAAGTCGTTCGTACTAAAACCGTAGACGCTGTTGAAATGTCTCTCGATGATGCGATTATGCAGATGGAAATGCTAGGGCATTCATTCTTCATCTATACAGATGAAGAAGATAAAAAAATTGCTGTTGTCTATAAACGCTTAGATGGCGGATATGGACTACTCGAAACAGTTTAATAAGTTCTTAAAACGGATGGCATGCCATCCGTTTTTATTGTTATAATGTCAGTATTGATGAATATAGAGGTGATTGAATATGGGAATCATGAATAAATTTAAAAATATATTAGCTCCAGAAGAAGATGAACTAGAGTTTGATGAAGAAGATTTACCGCTAAGTGATTACGAAGCACCAGCTAATAAGAATTTTACTAAAGTCGCAAGTGACACTAAGATGGTTTTATTTGAGCCAAGATCTTTTGATGAAGCAGAAGATATAGCACGTCATTTAAAAGATAAAAGAGCAGCTGTTGTTAATCTACATCGCTTAAATCGTGAATTTTCACAACGAACAATAGATTTTTTAACAGGTGTTATTTTTGCTTTAGATGGATCAATCCAAAAAATTGGAGCGAATGTTATTTTATGTGCACCTAAAGGTGTAGGTGTTCATGGTAAAATTTCTGTAGAACCTACCGACGAATAGAAGTGGAAATACGAATGGACGAAAAGCAAACAAAGTTTCGAATATTAAAAAAAGGATATGATCGATTTGCGGTTGATAATGAAATTGACCGCTTAACTTTTGATTTGCAACAAAAAGATCAACAACTTTCGTCCTACATGAAAGAAGCACAAGCTGCATCTGAACAACTTATTTTAATTAAAGAACGTTATCATTCTTTAATGACAGAACTTAATGTAAGAGAGAAGGCAGCAGATGATATTGCTCGCTTGGCTTTAAAAGAAGCAAATGCTGTTATCGCATCTGCTCAAAACAATGCCGACACAATTTTAAAAGAAGCCTTAAGTACAGCCAAAATGGTTTTAGTTGAAATCGCTAGGTTATCAAATGAAGCAAAAGATGTTAAGGCAGATATGAAAGAAAAGCTTGAAGTCTTGACTCAAAGCTTAGAAGCGTTTAAAATTCCTAGTGTTCCAGCATTGAAAATGATGGATATTTATAACAATAAACAAGACGCGCCACAATTCTTTGATCAACAAGAGAGCTCTGATAATGCTGAAACAGAGCGTGATGAGAATGAGTGAGACATCACTTGTCATAAATATTGTTCGCTGACACAGCGTTATGAGTGTTTGAGTGCAAACTCACATTGAGTTTGAACTAAGGTGGTACCACGCAAAAGCGTCCTTAGATTAAGGATGCTTTTTTATTTTAAAGGAGATACGAGATGGATTATAAAGATACCTTATTAATGCCAAAAACTGAATTTGAAATGAGAGGGAACTTAACAGCTAAGGAACCAAAATTTCAAGAACGTTGGAAAGACATGGACCTCTATGTGGCCATGCAAGAGAAAAACAAAGACAAAACCCCTTATGTTTTACATGACGGGCCTCCATATGCGAATGGAAACATTCATATTGGTCATGCTTTAAATAGAACCCTAAAAGATTTAGTTTGGCGTTCACATTTTCATATGGGTTATTCTTCTCGTTTTGTACCAGGTTGGGATACGCATGGTTTACCAATTGAAACAGCAATCACAAAACTTGGACATAATCGTAAAGAAATGTCAGTTGCTGCTTTTAGAGAACTTTGTGATGCATATGCACGCGAACAAATCCAAAAACAAATGGCAGATATGAAAGCTTTAGGAACGATGGCAGATTATGATCATTTCTATGCGACTTTACAACCTGCTTTTGAGGGTAAACAAATTGAAATCTTCGGTAAGATGGCGATGGATGGCTTAATCTATAAAGGTTTAAAACCAGTTTATTGGTCTCCTTCATCTGAATCTGCATTGGCAGAAGCTGAAATTGAATATCATGATCGAACTGATTGGGCAATTTTTGTAGCTTTTGATGTAACCGAAGCTAAAGGACCAATTGAAAAGGGTGATCGTTTTGTCATTTGGACAACAACACCTTGGACCATTCCTGCTAACTTAGCGATTTGTTTACATCCAGATCTAGATTATGATCGTGTACAAACAAGTGCCGGGAACTTGATTGTTACGAACTCGTTAACTGCGAAGTTAATGGAAAAATTCGGTTTAGAAAATACAAAAGTTTTAAATTCATTTAAGGGAAGTGAAGTAGAATTTTCTGCTTGTAAACATCCATTCTATGATAAAGAATCAATCGTTATCTTAGGTGATCACGTTTCTGATGAAGATGGTTCAGGTTGTGTTCATACAGCTCCAGGTCATGGGGATGTCGACTTTATTGTTGGTATGCAATATGGATTAGAGGCATATTGTCCTGTCGATGAACAAGGTAAAATGATGGAAGGTGCTGGTTCTGACTTAGAAGGTCTCTATGTTGAAAAAGCAAATGATGTCGTTATTGCGAAACTTGAAGCTTTAAATGCTTTGATGTTTAAAGAAACGATTACTCACTCATACCCACATGATTGGCGTACTAAAAAACCTGTTATCTTTAGAGCAACCAATCAATGGTTTGCTTCGATTGAGAAAATTAGAGAAAAACTATTACATGAAATTGATGTTGTAAGTTGGTTACCTGAGTGGGGCAAACTTAGAATGCATAATATGATCAAAGATCGTGGTGACTGGTGTATATCAAGACAAAGAGCTTGGGGTGTTCCTATTCCAATTTTCTATGATGAAAATCATGAACCAATTATGGATCAAGCTGTCTTTAATCATGTTGCAGCACTCTTTAGAGAACATGGTTCAAATATTTGGTTTGAAAAAGAAGCAATTGATTTATTACCTGAAGGTTATACACATCCGAATTGTCCAAATGGTGTATTTAAGAAAGAAACTGACATCATGGATGTTTGGTTTGATTCAGGGTCATCACACACATCTGTCATTGTTGAGCGAGGTGGTGAATTGCCAGTTGATATTTATATCGAAGGGTCTGACCAATATCGTGGTTGGTTTAACAGTTCATTGATTGTTTCAACGGCTTTCCATGGTCATGCACCTTATAAAAAAGTTGTCTCACATGGATTTGTCCTTGATGGTAAAGGCGAAAAGATGTCTAAATCATTAGGTAATACAGTTGATCCAAACAAAGTTGTACACCAATATGGCGCTGATATCTTACGTTTATGGGCTAGCAGCATTGATTATCAACAAGATGTTCGTATTTCCGATGAAATCTTAAAACAAGTCATTGATATGTATAAGAAAATTCGTAATACGTTCAGATTTATGTTAGGTAATGTTTCAGATTTAACACAGGCTGATTTAATTGCATTTGAAAATCTAAATGCGCAAGATCAATATATGATGAATGAAATTAATGAGGTTCTTAAAACGTGTGTTAAAGCTTATCAAAACTTTGACTATAAGACTGTGACTTCAACAATCTCAAATTTCATGAATACAATGTTATCTGCTTATTATTTAGATTATACAAAGGATATTCTCTATATTGAAAAGCAAGATGGTCCACAAAGACGTGGTGTACAAACAGTTGTTTATACAGCGATTGATACACTTTCTAAAATTTTAGCTCCAATCTTAGTTCATACAACTGAAGAAGTATGGGATTATTTAAATCCTAATGCAACGTCCATTCATTTAGAAGCTTTCCCACAAGTTAAGGAATATGCAGTGAATGAAGAAGAATGGGATGCATTATTTGAATTGCGTACTAAAGTCTTTAAAGCATTAGAAGAAGCACGTGCTGAGAAAGTCATTGGTAAATCTTTAGAAGCGAAACTTTTATTAGCTTTACCTAAAAAACTCAAAGAAAATATTGAATCAAAGATAAGTAAAGTTGCTCAATGGTTAACGGTTTCTCAATGTGATTTAAGTGAAGGTGAATTCAGCGTTAAAGTTGAAAAAGCTAGCGGAACAACATGTCCGCGTTGCTGGAATGTTGTTGAACATACACATACTGAAGATGGATTATGCGATCGTTGCGCAGAGGTATTAAAATAAGGCACACTAGTGCCTTTTTTGTTATACTTAAGCCATGTTAATTACTTCATCTGCTAATCAAAAATTTAAAGATTTACTCAAACTTCACGAAACAAAATATCGTAAAAAATCAAAGTTATTTTTAGTTGAAGGTGAACATTTAGTTCAAGAAGCACTTAAACATCATCGCTGCGAAACCATCATCACTAAAGAAAATTTTGAATATGAATTTAATTTTGATTCAACGATTACATTAAGTGAGAAACTTTTTAATCAATTAAGTCAAACTGTATCTAATAATACGGTCATGGCAGTATGTAAAATAATTGATGAAGAAATTGAAAAGAGTGAACGTATTTTGTATTTAGAAAGAATACAAGATCCTGGGAATATGGGCACATTAATTCGTAGTGCTTGTGCTTTTGGTTTTGATCAAATTGTGTGTTCAGCTGATTGTGTCGATATCTACAATGAGAAAGTTATTCGATCAACGCAGGGTGCATTATTTCAAATTCCTATTCAAAGTAAGTCACTGGTTGAAACGATACGAAACTTAAAAGAGAGAGATTTTCATATCATCGGTACAGGTTTTGAAAATAGTGTTGCCTTGGCATCTTTAGATATTAAAGGTCCAATCATGATTATGCTTGGAAATGAGGGTCAAGGTTTAAGTGAAAAAGCATTGAATTTATCTGATACGATTGTTTCAATTGAAATGCATGATTTTGATAGTTTAAATGTTTCAGTTGCGGGTGGAATCTTGATGTATCACTTTAGAAAAGGTTGAATTAAACGTTTTTCTAAGGTATTATAAGCAATGTAAAATCGTACAGGGAATAAGTAATGAATCACCCCTTAATTTAGAGATAACAACCTTAGGCTGAAAGTTGTTGAAAAACTGATTCATGAATTCGCCCCTGAGATGAGCTAATCCCTCACGGCCTTCACCGTTATATGAAATAAAAGCTGTGTTGTTTAGACAACAAAGCAGGATGGTACCGCGATTATTTCGTTCCTGTAGTAGGAACTTTTTTTATGTTTAGGAGAAAAACATGGAACAAAAAACAGATTTAAAATCTTTAATTCAAGAGGTGAAAACGGCCCTTGAATTACAAAAAGACTTAGGTGGTCTTCAGCAAATCAGAAACACTTATCTTTCCAAAAAAGGGATTATTTCTTCATTAATGGGAGAAATGAGAAACTTACCTAATGAAGAGAAGCCTGCTTTTGGTGCGCAAGTTAATAAACTCAAACAAGAAGTTGAGACATTAATTGCTGAAACAGAACTTAAACTACAAGAGAAAGCACTGGAATTAAAACTACAATCAGAAGTGATTGATTTAACGCTTCCTGCGACTAATTTTAAAGTTGGGACACAACATCCGTTGACATTAGTTCAACGGAATATTGAAGAATTCTTTATCTCGATGGGTTATAAAGTTGAGGAAGGACCTGAAGTTGAAAAAGATTACTATAACTTTGAGCGTGCAAATATTCCTCAAGATCATCCAGCGCGTGATATGCAAGATACCTTTTATATCAACATGGATTATCTATTAAGAACACATACAACTGCGATCCAAACAAGAACTTTAGAAGCTTATGGAGGAGAAATTCCTGTAAAAGTTATTTGTCCAGGCAAGGTTTATCGTAAAGATGATGATGATGCGACGCACTCTCATCAGTTCGTTCAAATGGAAGGTTTAGTTGTTGGTAACAAGATATCCATGGCAGATTTAAAAGGTACCTTATCTGCTTTAGCTAAACATCTTTTTGGAGAAAGTCGAGTCATTCGTTTTAGACCATCCTATTTCCAATTCACTGAACCAAGTGTAGAAGTAGATGTTAGTTGCCATATTTGTGATGGTAAAGGCTGTCCTACTTGTAAGGGAACTGGTTGGATTGAAATATTAGGAGCTGGAACAGTTCACCCTAATGTTTTGAAAATGGCAGGATTTGATCCTGAGAAAGTCAGTGGTTTTGCCTTTGGGATTGGTGTAGAACGTGTCGCAATGCTTAAATATGGGGTTGATGATATTCGTCAATTCTACAGAAATGATTTAAGATTTTTGAGTGATTTCACTCGATTTGAGTAGGAGAGAAATATGAAAGTAAGTTATAAATGGTTATCTACCTACGTAGATTTAAAAGATATTTCTGCTCAAGTTTTAGCAGATACACTCACTAATGCGGGTATCGAAGTTGAAGGTATCGAAGCATTAGCGTCAGGAACGGATTTAGTGATTGGTGAAGTACTGACATGTGTTGATCATCCTGAGAGTGATCATTTACATTTAACGACAGTAAATATTGGACAAGAAGTTGTTCAAATTATTTGTGGAGCCCCTAATGTAGCAGCTGGACAAAAAGTCATTGTTGCCCAAGTAGGATCTGTTCTTCCAGAAATTACAATTAAAAAAGCTTCGATTAAAGGCCAAGAATCAGTCGGCATGATTTGTTCACTCACAGAAATTGGTGTTGATAAAAAACATTTAAGAGAAGATCAAATTAATGGGATTGAAGTTTTGAGCAGTGATGCACCAGTTGGTGTTGAAGCTTTAAGTTATTTAGGTTTAGATGATTTAATACTAGATCTTAGTCCAACACCTAATCGAAACGATATACAAGCGATCTGGTCTTTAGCACTTGAAGTCGGGGCATTACTTAATCGAAAAGTTAAATTACCTTGGCAAAAAGGTTTGCATAATACAGGGACTAAATCTGTTTTACATGTTGATTCAAAAACAGAGAAATGTCCGATTATCTTAGGAAAGCGTTTTGGCTCTTTAAAAGTTAAAGAATCTCCTGCTTGGATGGCAGCTGCATTACATGCTGTAGGGATGAAATCAATTAATAATGTCGTTGATATTTCAAACTATGTTATGTTGGAAACTGGTCAACCATTACACTTCTACGATGCAGCTAAATTAGCTAAGCAAGAAATTGTGGTTGAAGACCATGTAAAAGAGAATTTCGAAACTTTAGATGGAACAGTTATTACTCCACTTGAAAATGATTTAATTATTACCTGTAATAATACGCCAATTGGTTTAGCGGGTATTATGGGGGGAGAAGATTCAAAAATTGATGAATCAACGACCTCGATTATTATTGAGGCAGCACAATTTAATCCGGCTTCGATTCGTCATTCATCTCGACGTGTAAACTTGATGACTGAAGCATCATTGCGTTTCCAAAAAGGCTTAGATCCACAAGCAGCTTTAAAAGCCATGGATCGATGTGTTGCTTTACTTGAAGAATTAGCCGAAGCCAAAGATATAGAAGCTACGCAAATTGTCGGTGATTTAACAGAAAAAGAAAAAATTGTTTCAGTCACTCATCAACATTTAGAAGATTTATTAGGTCAAAGTGTTGATTCAAAAGTTGCTTTAGATATCTTTGAACGTTTAAGCTTTAAACCAACATTTATAAATGATACCTATGCTTGTACAATTCCAAGTTATCGATTAGATATCTTTGTGGCGGAAGACTTAATTGAAGAAGTTGGTCGTATCTTAGGTTATGAACAATTGCCAAATACTTTACCTGTATTACCCGCAACTGCTGGTGGTTATTCTACAAAACAAATTTTACGTAATCAAATCCATGAACGATTAATTGGTTTTGGCTTAAATGAAGTCATGACATATACCTTAGTTCATGAAGATAAGACTAAAATAGGTGTTGATCCACTAAAAGATCCTTCAATTCTTATTTCTCCAATTTCTGAAGAAAGACGAGTTGTTCGTAATAACGTATTACCATCTGTTTTAGAAGTAGTAAGTTACAATCAAAATCATAAAATGAAAGACTTTGGTGTGTATGAGTTAACAAACTTAAATACACTGCATGAATCTCAAGAACGTTTAGCCATCGTTTTATCAGGTCAATCTGTTCAATCACTATGGAATAAAAAACAAAGTGCAAATGATTTCTATACTTTAAAAGGAATGGTTGAATCACTCTTAACTGAAATGGGATTTGGAGCAGTTCGACAATCATTTGAAGCGGTTGAAGATCATGAAATGTTTCATCCAAAACGCTGTGTAAAAGTAATGGTTGATCGTAAAATGATTGGACTTTTAGGAGAGATTCATCCTAGTTTCGCTAAATCGGCTGATGTTTCATCTGTCGTCATGGCTGAATTAAAGCTTGAAGTACTTTATCATTTAAAACAATCTAAAATTCGTTTTAGTCCAATTGTAAAGTATCCATCAGTAACGCGTGATTTAGCTTTTGTGGTTGAGAAAAATATCTTGGCAGCGGATATTGAGAAAGTCATCAAATCAGTTGGAAGTAAACTCATTCAAAAGATTGAAATATTTGATATCTATGAAGGTGTAAATATTGGCGAAGGTTTAAAATCTGTCGCTCTCAAGATTGTTTATCAAGCTAAAGATCATACCTTAACAGAGGAAGAAATTACTGATCTATATACAAAAACCATTGAAGCTTGCCAAGCTAAATTAAAAGCACATCTAAGATCGTAAGCTTTGGTATACTAGAAACGAAAAGAATAAGAGAGGATTATTAATGGGACGCGCATTTGAAGTACGTAAAGCAGCAATGGCTAAAACCAATGCCGCAAAAACAAAAGTTTATTCAAGATTTGGGAAAGAAATTTATATTGCAGCTAAATCAGGTGTACCTGATTCTGAGATGAACGTTAGTTTAAGACGTATCATTGAAAAAGCTAAAGCGAATCAAGTACCGGCAGATGTTATTAAGAGAGCGATTGAAAAAGCAAAAGGGGGTTCTGATGAATCCTATACATCAGTTCGTTACGAAGGATTTGGTCCAGGTAACTGTACTGTTATGGTTGAGTGTTTAACAGATAATGTTAATCGTACCGTCAGTGATGTACGTAATTGCTTTACTAAATCAAAATCTAAAATGGGTGTATCTGGTTCAGTGGCTCATCTTTATGATCACATCGGTTTACTACAATGCAAACTTGATGACGAAGAAGCTGTCATGGATTGTTTGATTATGGCTGATGTGGAACTATTAGAGTTAGAAGCAAATGAAGGTGATATGCAAATCACCGTTTCACCGACTGATTTATATAAAGCTAAAGAAGCACTTGAAGCTCAATATGAGGGTTTAGAGTTTGATATGGTTGAAAGTACTTATGTACCACAAGATATGGTTAAAGTCAGTGGTGATGATGTCGATTTATTCAACCGTTTAATGAGTATGTTAGATGAATTAGATGATGTTCAAGATGTCTATCATAATGCAGAAATAGAAGAAGCGGCCTAAGCTGCTTCTTTTTTTATGATAAGTGGTCCTTCAAGTTCTCGTTGAAGTAAACGCACTCTTTCTTTCTCACTTAAGCCAAAAGTATAAGTAAGAGTTGCACGATATTCTAACTGTCTGAGCTTTTCATGTACTTGATTAAAACGAGAAGCAATTTTGACTTCTTCTTTATCTAAAGTTTTTAAGTAACTTTGTCCTGTTTGATTAAATCCTAGTAGTCTTATTGTATTTATTGGAGCTAATTGTTTAACTTCGTTTTTAGTTGTATGAACTAAGAGATGACTTAAAGTTCGTTGAATACGAGCTCGTGTATAACGCTTAGTTATGGCAGCACTCATAAATTCATCAAAATATTCATATTGCTTAGCTTGATTTATTAAGTGGTTTTCTAAACCTTCTGACATTAAGAAGATCTCTTTCAAGATATTTTTAGGACTGGTTAATAATTTCAATCTTAAATAAGAGTAATAATTTGAAAGGGTATTGAGTTCACTTGATAATAAAACATCTTTCATTGGACTTTGATCTTTAATATCTTGATGATTTAATAAAGCTTTACGGATAGCAGAAGCACTCGCAATATTTTCCTCAATGTCTTCTGAGTGATAAGAATTAGTTCTTTGAATACAAAGAGGAGTAATCTTTGTATTTTTCATAGCTTTTAAATAAGCGATGCCTAAAATATCATTGGGATGAAATGGTCCATGGATTAGATTGTAAGCCATTGGATAACTCATACCTGTTTTTAAACTCTCTTTTAAATGATCTACATTGATCGCTATATCAGCAATTTCTTGCATGAATTCTAAATCATTAGATTCTGATCCAAAGACAATATGTGTGCATCCTGCAATGTTTAATAGATTTACCGCATGATTAGCAAATCGAGAAGCATCTTGAACAGTCGCAATAAAAGGGAGTTCTATCACAATATCAACCCCATTATTAAGGGCAGCTTCTGTTCGCTTCCATTTATCAACAATGGTAGGTTCACCACGTTGAGTAAAATGACCAGACATGACAATAATTAAAACATCACATTGGGTCAGTCTTCTAGCTTCTTGGATGTGATGAAGATGACCTTTATGAAAAGGATTGTATTCAGTTATTAAACCTGTGATAATCATGAAAATATTTTAGCATGTTTTTGTAAGTTAAATTTTTTGTCGTAGAATAAATATAAATGGAGTTAAACAGTTATGAAACAGAAAAAAGTCTTTTATACATCTGATATAGATCAAGAGATGCTTGTAGGATTGCATACTGAACATGAAAAGGCAAAAGTTCTCGTTGTATTTCTACATGGTATGGCCGAACATAAGGATCGATATCTTGATTTTGTTAAAGACTTATCCCATGCCAAAATTGATTCACTTTTGATTGATCATCGTGGTCATGGAGAAAGTTTGTATAAAGGTCAAATACGAGGTTATTTTGCTGATCAATTGGGATGGTATACCAATACAAGTGATTTACGAAACTTTGTCAATCAAGTTAATCATGAAAAGAAATTACCAATTATATTATTTGGACATTCGATGGGTTCACTTTTTGCCCGTTCATATTTAAAACACTATCCTGAGAATATTGTTGCACTCTATTTAAGTGGATCACCAGATTATGCAGCTACTGCGAAAATAGCACGCGTTGCAGCACAGTTTATTTCCATGTTCAAAGGTCCATTCTATAATAGTAAAATATTAAATGATCAAGTCTTTAAAGCTTTTAATAAACAGATTAAACAAGCTAAAACAGACTTTGATTGGTTAAGTTACAATCATGATAATGTGATTAATTATATTCAAGATGATCTCTGTGGATTTATGTTTACGACTAAAGCAATGGAAGACTTAGCGGTTGGTTTAGTTGATGTTTATGAATTCGAAAAATGGAACGCTCTTAATCCACTTATACCAATCCATTTTATAAGTGGGATTGATGATCCAACTCATCAGCCAAAAGGCTTAGAATATGCACAAAATCGATTGATTCAACAGGGTTATGCAAGAGTAGAAACTGAATATGTGAAGAATGCTCGACATGAGATTTTTAATGAAGATATTGCAAAAGATTTGAGGCAAGATTTTATCGCTTGGATAAAGGAGAAAGTCACAGTTTAAGAGCGTTGACTTTTAACAGTCTTTTCTCTATAATAAGCACGTTGACGAAAAAAGGTGTTTGAATGAAACTGTCTAGACATGAGATCCAAAATATTCCGTATGAGGGTCAAGCATTTGAGACGACACTTCACTTTGAGATCAGTGAACTTCCAGAATACATGGGAATTCGTGCTATTAGCGAAATTGATGTAGATGGAAATTTAATTTTTGATCCGTATTCCAAACACTTACTGGTTGACGTTCATTTAAGTGGTGATTTAACCCTCATTTGTTCAATGACATCAAAGGATGTCCCGTTTGAATTAGAAGCAGAAGGCCATTTGGTTTATAGCTTAGATCCAACTGAGGATAAAGAAATCCTGAACATTGATTCAGATGAATTAGATTTGAAACCTGACTTTCTAGATTTAATCTGGTGTGAAGTTCCAAGTTTAGTCATCAGTGATGAAGTGAAAGAATTACCGCACGGCCAACATTGGGAGGTCGTACGCGAAAGCGATTATGTCGCTCGCGAAAAAGAACCCGATGAACGTTTAGCAAAATTAAAAGAATTCAAGTTTGAAGACGAGTAGGAGGTGTAGTCATGGCCATTCAACAAAGAAGAGTATCTAAAACACGCAAAGCAAAACGTAGAACACATTATAAGTTGGCAGCTCCAACTTTAGTCAAATGTCCAAGCTGTGGTGCTTACAAAAAGCCTCATCACGCTTGTGAAGAATGTGGTGCTAAATAAGGAAGAATATCTTCCTTTTTTTGTATGCTAAGTCATTTCACAAAAATTAAATATTTCGAAGAACAAATAAATCGAGAAATCGAACTTTTTATCGTTTCAAATTGCGAGGATAAAGAGCGTGTTCCATTAATTATCATGCATGATGGACAAAACCTCTTTGAAGATGAAACGGCTGCATTTGGTCGCTCTTGGAGACTTTTAGATCAAGTGTTTGCAGAAGGTTTCCCAAAGTGTCGTATTGTCGGCATTTCTAATTCACAAATTGAAAATGGTCGCTTAGATGAATATTCACCTTGGCGCTTTTCTGATGACTTTGGGATTAACGCAGGTTTTGGATTAGAAGTCGGTGGTAAAGGTTTTATTTATCTAGATCTGATATTCAAGAAACTATTACCTGAATTCAAGAAAATGTTTAAAGTCAGTGATGTATATATGGGTGGATCATCGATGGGTGGTTTTATATCAATGGTTGCAGCCATCAAATATCCCAAAAAGTTAAAAGGGGTATTCTGTATGTCAAATGCGTGGTGGTTTGCTTATGAAGATTTAACAAAATTATTAGATAAATCAAAAGGGCAGTTACCAAAAATTTATCTAGATACTGGAACAAAAGAATCAGAGGATGCACTTGTCCGTAAGTCATACCGTGATTTACATGATGATATTGTTGAACGACTTAAAGCAAAAAATCCAGCTAAATTAATTTCAAGAATGTTTAGAAAAGCAATTCACAATGAAGCTGAATGGGAAAAACGATTTACGCCGATGATCAAAGAATTATTAGAAGATTAACTAAAAACATATAAATATAATTATAAGAAGAAAATTGTAAAAAACTACGATTTTCTTTTTATTTATCCCTGAATAGGTTTATAATGGTGGTAGATTGTGGTAGAAAGTGGAGAAAAGTGGGTAATTTATGACCATGTTCATGGGTGAATACAGACACAATGCCGACAAAAAAGGACGAATCATTATTCCCGTCCGTTTTCGTGAAGCATTAGGTGAAAGTATTGTTGCTACAAAAGGTCTTGATGGTTGTATAACCATCTACACACTAGATCAATGGCAAACCATCTTAGAAGGCTTGCAAAAACTACCAACCACAAAAAAAGAATCACGGATGTATATCCATATGTTAACGGCTCGAGCTGCTCAATGTGACTTTGATTCACAAGGACGAATTTTATTACCTCAACCGTTAATGGAAGATGCTCAAATTGAAAAGGATTGTGTTGTGATTGGCGTTGCTGATCATGTTGAAATATGGTCTAAGAATCGTTGGGATGCTTATTATGAAAGTGCAAGTGAAAGCTTTGAAGAAGTGGCTGAGCAATTAACTGAGTTTATACGCTAATGGAACATATTTCAGTTTTACTTCATGAATGTATTGAAGCGTTAGCCATTAAAGAAAATGGTGTCTATGTAGATTGCACGTTTGGAAGAGGCGGTCATAGTTTAGAAATTCTCAAGCGTTTAGGAATAAATGGGAGATTAATTGTTATTGATCAAGATCCAAGTGCCATTGATGTCGCCAACAAGCTTAAAGAAACTTATCCAAACTTAATCATTCATGCTTCAGACTTTGGACAATTAAAAAGCATTATTGAAAAAAGTGGATATGAAGCAGTTGATGGAATCTTACTAGATCTTGGTGTTTCATCACCTCAATTTGACCAATCTGATCGAGGATTTAGTTATCGCTATGATGCCAAACTCGATATGCGTATGAATACTAATCAAGCACTAAGTGCCTATGAAGTTGTTAATAAATATTCATTTGAGGATTTAAGAAGAATATTCAAAGTTTATGGCGAAGAGAAATTCGCACAACAAATTGCCCGAAAGATTGAGTCAGCAAGATTAATTAAACCAATCGAAACAACTTTAGAACTCGTTGATGTGATTAAATCAGCACTACCTTCTAAAGTACTATCTAAAAAAGGTCATCCAGCTAAACAAGTTTTCCAAGCAATAAGAATTGAAGTGAATGATGAGTTAGGTCAACTTGATTCTGTATTAGATCAAGCGATTCACTCACTAAATACTGATGGTCGTCTAGCAATTATTAGTTTTCATTCATTAGAAGATCGTTTAGTAAAAAGGAAATTCAATAAATGTGTAGAAGATAAAACGCCATCAAAGTTACCGGTTAAAGAAGAAAAAGCACAGGCTTACGAACTTTTAAGTAAAAAAGCAATTGTTGCGAGTGATGAAGAATTAGAAGAAAATCAACGAGCTCATTCAGCGAAGTTAAGAGTACTTATAAAAAGGAATTAAAGAATGATTAGACAAGTCAAAATAAAAAAACAAAATCGTTTTCTTGAAAAGTTCTCTAGAACGCTTTTAACTTTAGCTGTTATTTCATTTTTAGCTAGTTCAATATTCCTTAGAACTTACAATGTTCATCTCTCAGTTCAGATACAAGATATGCAAAATCGCATGGTACAATTGATGCAAGATAATGAGGTTATTGCCCGTCAAATTCAAGAACTTTCTTCAAAAGAAAGAGTTATGTCCATTGCCAATCAAAACGGTATGATCAATAATCAGAAAAACATTGTCTTAATTCAATCAGGAGAATAGATGAAAAGACGTAATCCGTTTGCCTTAAAACTAATATCTACGATTCTGTTGGTGATTTTACTTGCTATTGTCATCAACAGTTTTTTCATATCAATTGTTGGAACACATCTAAATTCTCAATCTGATTTAAAAACATATGCAAATAATGTATCAACTCAAAAAAGTATTCTTCAAGCAAAACGAGGTTTAATTTTAGATTCAGAAGGGAATGTAATTGCCCAAGATATTGAGTCATATACTTTATATGCAATCGTTGATAAAAATAGACCTTCATATAAAAATCAACCATCCTATGTCGTCGATAAAGAAGAAACTGCAACTCAGTTAGCAAGTATTTTAAATGCACCCTATGAGTACATTTTAAATCGACTAAATTTTGCAACCTACCAAACGGAGTTTGGTGTATATGGCTCAAAACTCAGTCAAGAAATAAAAGATCAAATAACAGCGCTAAATATAAGTGGTTTAGGTTTTACGAAATCTTATACACGAGATTATCCTTTAGATGTTTTTGCTTCATATCTTGTTGGGTTTGTCGGTGAAGATGAATCAAGTCATGAACTTGTTGGTAAAATGGGTTTAGAAGCCAATCTAAATACTCTTTTATCAGGTCTTGATGGGTCTAAAGTATCAGTTGTAGACCGATATGGTTATACACTTCCTGGATACAGTTCTGAAATAAGTCCTCAAGAAGATGGTAAAACCATTCAATTAACCATCAATAAAACGTTACAAGAACAATTAGAATCTTCTTTTTTAATAACTCAAGAAACCTTTAACGCAACTGAACTTTTTGGTGGCATTATGGAAGTTGATACAGGCAAAATTCTTGCATTAGGACAATATCCAAGTTTTAATCCGAACCTATTAGATGTCGATGAATTTAAGAACTTTGCGAGTCAATATATCTATGAGCCTGGGTCTACGATGAAGACATTTACTTATGCCGCAGCCATTGATACAGGTGTTTACAATGGTGATGCTAGCTTTAATTCCAGTCCTTATCTTGTTAGTTTAGATAAGAATGGGGAACCTTATCGAAACATAGGGTCAAATGCTTTAGTCATTGGAACAATCAGAAATGCCCATAATAAATCTTGGGGCTATATTACTTACAATGAAGGTTATGCTTATTCATCAAATGTGGGGATTGCTTCATTATTAACAACAAGTCTTGATTTAAATACGTTTCAAGAGTATTTAGTACGTTTTGGATTTAATGATGATGTTGAAGTTTATGGATTAAATGAAGTGATTGGTCGGATTAATTTTGAGTGGCCATATGATAAATTAACGGTTGGATTTGGACAGGGGATTACCATAAATATGATGCAGTTGATGCAGGCATATTCAGCCATTTTATCGGATGGGACGATGGTAAGACCTTACTATATCGAAAGTATTAGTGATCCCTTAACTAAAGAAATTGAATATCAAGCTGAAACTGATGTGATTGGACAACCCATTAAGGAAAGTACTGCTTTAGCTATGCAAGATTTAATGTATCGAGTCACTCAAAATGAACCAACCCCAGGTACTGCTCGAGCCTATAATGTTGAAGGTTTAGATATCTTAGCGAAAACAGGTACTGCTCAAATTTTTGTCGATGGAGCCTATTCAAATGATGAGTTCATTTATTCAGTCATGATTGGTTTACCAGCTGATAATCCTGAAGTGATGTTGTATTACGCTTATCGTGCTCCAGCCACCTTAAATGCACACTTTAGAACAGATGCTGTTCAACAAATTATTACCGCCATTGCTCGTGAATATAACTTACGAGAAGAAGACATTAATAGTACAGTCATTCAAAATTCAGACTTAGATACCTATGTTTTACCTAATCTTATCAATCATAGTATTGAATACGCACGAAACTATCTACAAACATATACAAGTAATTACTATATTCTAGGTGATCAATCGAGTATTTTAGATCAATATCCAAGTGAATCCTTAAAAATATTAAATACACAAACAATTTTTTTACTTACAAGTAAGTCAAATGTTCAAATGATTGATTTAAGTCATATGAGTTTAAAAGATGTGCGTGCTTTTGCATCACTTTGCCAATTGAACTTAAGTTATGAAGGAGATGGTTTAGTTCAATCTCAATCCATTGAAATCGGAGAGATAATCGAATCAAACCAAAACTTACACGTTGTTTTAGGCTAATATGCTATAATTCAAGACGGAAAAAACTATGGAAAAAATACAGATATTCTTTATTAGTCTAGGTTTTACTTGGCTAATCTATCCTTATTTTATTCGCTTTCTACAAAAAAGAAATCATCAACAATCTGTTAGTGAATATGCTTTAGATTCTTTTAAAGAAAAAGCTAAAACGCCAACACTTGGTGGTTTTGTTTTTGTGCTAATACCACTCATTTCTTTTATTTTTTATCATCGTTATCGTTTTACAAATCCACAGATCAATTTGATTCTGTTAACTTATTTTGTTTATGGTTTTATTGGTTTTGTAGATGATCTAAAAATATTAATTGAAAAGAATAATAATGGATTATCAGCTGGGCTTAAATTTTCGCTTCAAGTCTTATTTGCAGCTGTTCTTTATACTTTCTTTAAATCAAGTTTAAGTACAGAAGTATTCATTCCTTTTATCAAACAATCGATTGATTTTGGCTTCTTTTATATGATCCTCGTTTTAATAATGTTATCTGGAGCAAGTAATGGAACTAATTTAACCGATGGTATGGATGGTCTTGCCGGCGGGACAGTCTTTATTTCATTAATTGGTTTTGCGATTATTGCTTTTGTAAAAAATGAGACTTTAATTTTATCTTTTATTTTAGCAGTATCTGGTAGTTTGCTTGGCTATCTAAAATTCAATTGGCATCCTGCTAAAATCTTTATGGGAGATACGGGTTCTTTAGCACTAGGTGCTTTATTAGCCGCTTTATCTATTGTATTAAAACTAGAACTTGTTCTATTAATTCTCGGGCTTGTTTTTGTGATTGAAACACTATGTGTCATTTTGCAAATCTTTTGGGTAAAAACATTTAAGAAAAGGTTATTTAGATATACGCCTATTCATTATAGTTTTACCTTAGCAGGCCATAAAGAAGTACATGTCGTTTTAATGTTTTATGTATTTGCTTTAATTTCTGTAAGTATAGGAGTATGGGTAGCACTTTTATGAAAAAGGCTTTAATTATTGGTTCAGCTAAATCTGGTAATGCAGTTAGTAAACTTTTAGCTGCTCATGGATATGACTGTATTTTAATTGATGAAAGAAAAATCGTTGATCAAGAGAGTTTGAAAAAATCCCATATAGAGCTTATTGAAGGTGCTTTTAATTTAAATCTTTTAGATACTAAATATGATTTGATTGTTAAAAACCCAGGGATTCCCCATACACATCCTTTTATTCAAGCTTGCTTACAAAAAGGTTACTTTATTTATACAGAAATAGAAGTAGCTTTCTGGTTTGCGAAGTATTATCGTTATGCATCCATAACCGGGACTAATGGTAAAACCACTACAACTGAGCTTTTACAAGCAATGTTGAAATTAGATAATGAAAAGAATACAGCAGCGGGGAATTTAGGTTTACCGCTTAGTGATATTGTTTTAAGTGATCAGGAAGGTAATAAGAAAATCGCAATGGAAATTGCAGCTTTTCAATTATTGGGCATAAAAGACTATCATCCTGAAGTCAGTGTCATATTAAATCTGGCACCAGATCATTTAGATGTTTTTAAAGATACTGATGAATATTATCAAGCAAAAGCACTCGTCTATAAAAATCAAACTAACGCTGATTGGTTTTTAAGAAACATTGATGATGAAAATGTTTTAAAATATGCTCATCCTAATTGTAAAATAGTTGATTATTCACTGATCAAAAAAGCAGATTTATATTTAAAGGATAAAGAAGTAATCCTTTTTGATCAAATTTTATTTAATATTGATGATTTGAAAATAAAAGGGATACATAATATTCAAAATGCAATGGTTGCAGCAGCTAGTGCTTATAAATTAGATGTATCTATTGAGAATATTCAAAAAGCAATTAAAGCGTTTAAAGGGGTAGAACATCGAATTGAGTTTATTCGAGAATTCAATGGGATTGAATACTTCAATGATTCAAAAGCAACAACGGCTGAAAGTACAAAAGTAGCTTTGAATGCTTTTGATAAACCATTAATTGTTTTAGTGGGTGGTTATGATAAAAAAACTGGATTTAATATCTTAAAAGATGATCTAAAAAACTGTAAAGCGGTCATTGCTTTTGGTGCTACAAAAACACAATTTAAAGAATTATATGAAGAAACAGTTTTGTGTGAAAACATGAAAGAAGCTTTAGATACAGCAAATGAAATCGCAATAAATGGAGATGTAATATTACTTTCTCCAGCGTGCGCAAGCTATGATCAATTTAAAAACTTTGAAGAGCGTGGAAAACTGTTTAAAACATTTGTTTGTGACTTGTAAATTTGTCCTTTAATGATAGTCATTTTTGAATTATAATAGAACAGCAACCATGAACAAAATGGAAGATATTTTAAATGCGCACCCAACTTTGAAACTCAGCTTTATGTTGAGATTGGGGATGATTCAAAAGGAAAGTCTGGCTCAACTTAGTGATGAGCAATTTTTCGATGCTTTAATGGGCATGAAATGGAAAGCTGGCATTCCTACAAAATTTCATGAAGTGATTAATGATATCTTTCAAATATCGGCGGATGAAATTGTTGCTTACTTATCTAAGAAAGCAATCATTGACGCACGTAAAAACAATTTAGACGAGTTTGCATCCTATTTCGGAGGGAAATCATGAAAAAGAATTCAAGACTATTAATCTTCTTTACAACAGTATTAGCTGTTGTCATCTTGATTGGTGCTTTCATGAACGATGTAAGAAACAATATGACCTTAGGTTTAGACCTACAAGGTGGTTTCGAAATTGTTTATGAGGTCAGTCCATTAAAAGATGGTGGAACTGTACCAGAAATGTCAGCAGTGACACAAAGTATTAGTAAACGTATTAATGTTTTAGGGGTATCAGAACCTGAAATTGCGATTGAAGGCGAAGATCGTATTCGTATTCAATTAGCAGGTGTTTCTGATCAACAAGAAGCACGTACCGTTATATCAACAACGGCTAATTTAACATTTAGAGATGTTAACGATAACTTATTAGCTGATGCGACCATACTTACTGAAGGTGGTGCTAGCTTAAGTTATGAAAATGGTGTACCTGTTGTAAGTTTAAAGATTGCTGATAAAGAAGCATTTTTTGAACTAACGACTCAAGTTTCTTTGATGGCTTCAGGTAATAATATCATTGTTACATGGCTAGATTTTGAAGAGGGTGTTGATTCTTACCAAAATGAACAAGCTCGTTTATCACAAGGTTTAGAACCTGCTTATATTTCTGCTGCTGCTGTAAGTAGTGGTATTAATGGTGATGCGATTATCAAAGGATCTTTCTCAGAGTCTGAAGCACGTACTCTAGCTTCCTTAATTAATTCTGGTTCTTTACCAGTTAAATTAACAGAAATCTATTCAAATGTTGTGAGTGCTGAATATGGTATCAGTGCATTTTCAACAACTGCTTTCGCTGGGATTATTGGTGTCTTAGGTGTCGCTTTATTTATGATCTTAGTTTATCGCTTACCTGGTATAGTATCTGCAATTATGCTAGCATTCTATGTTTTCATTACGATACTGGCTTATAACACGATGGGTGGTGTCTTTACATTGCCTGGTATTGCAGCGCTTGTATTAGGGGTTGGGATGACTGTTGATGCCAACGTTATTACTTTCGAAAGAATTAAAGATGAACTTTATTTAGGAAGATCTCTTGAAAGAGCTAGTCAAGAAGGCCACCAACTTGCTTGGCGTACTATTTTTGACTCACAATTCACTACTTTCATTGCCGCTTTCATACTATATGTATTTGGTTCTGGATCAGTAAAGGGATTCGCAACCATGTTGTTAGTCACGATTATGGTGACAATTCTATTAAACGTATTATTTACTCGTTTCTTACTGACTCAATTAATTAAGTCAGGTAAATTCGATGATAAACCTGAATACTTCAATGTAAGCAAAGATCAAATTCCTGATTTAAATAATGGTGAAGAACAAAAATACTTTGGACGTTTTGAAAAAGTTGATTTTGTTATAAAATCTAGACCATTTATTTTGATGTCTATTGCGATTATCTCTGCTGGTCTAATTTCATCAGTTATTCAATTTGGAATTGGTAATGGACCTCTAAACTTAGGAATCGATTTTGCTTCAGGAACAAAAATTACGGTTAACTCTGATACGACATTATCCGAATCAGAATTGATTAGTGATTTTGAAGCTTTGGGTCTTGAAAACTTTAATATTCAATTATCAGGTGACCATGTTGCATATATGACAACTCGTGAAACCATTGAAAGAACTCAATTAGATGAAATCAATGATACTTTCTTAGGAAAATATGGCCAAGAATTAAATGACTCTGTTGTTTCTCCAGTTATTGGATTTGAATTAGCGCAAAACGCAGTGTTCTTATCCTTGTTAGCTTGGGTACTCATCATGATCTTTATTACCATTCGTTTCGAATTTGATTATGCTTTAGGAACTATTGTTGCTTTACTACACGATATCTTAATTGTGCTAGCAGTTTTCTCAGTCTTTAGATTAGAAGTTAATACTGAACTTATTGCGGTACTGCTTGCGATTATCGGATATTCTGTTGATGACTCAATTGTTATCTTTGATAGAATTCGTGAAAACGTAAAAGGTTTTGGAACAAATCATATTTCAAAAGAAGCTTATCGTAAAATCGTTAATGATTCACTACGTGCTACATTAATGCGTTCTTTATTCAACACATTTACAACCCTTATTCCAGTTATCTTCTTAATTGGACTAGGTTCTAATTCAATCTTTGTCTTCAATATCGCTATGTTAGTTGGCCTTATGGCAGGGGCTTATTCCTCTATCTTCATCGCTGCTCAACTATGGTATTACATGCGTGTTCATGCAAAACCTCGCGTTAAGAAAGTTAAAGTCAAAAAGAATAATGAACCTGAAGAATATACAGTTATGGGAATTAATGATTAGACCAAGCAATTGGTCTTTTCTTTTGTGATACACTTTATCTATGATTTTAAACAGAAACACTTTAATCAATAAAATTATTGATTTCAATCATCTTAATGATGAACAAATTAATCAACTTTTAAATCCTGATGAACTCATTGAATATAGCAATAAAGTTATTTTAGATATTGTTCAAAGATTTAAAAAAGCAAAAGAAAATAAAGAGAGAATTTTTATTTGTGGTGATTATGATAGTGATGGAATATGCTCTACAACCATACTCGTTAAAGCATTAAAAAAAATGGGTTTAGATCTTGGGTTTTATATTCCAAATCGATTTAAAGATGGCTATGGGATTAGCGTCGATATAGCGAAAATGGCAGTTGATAAAGATTATGATTTATTTATCCTGCTTGATAATGGAGTATCTGCATTCGATGTAGTTGATTTTATTCATGAATCTAAAAAAGAAATAATCATTGTTGATCATCATGAAATCACGAAAGAAGTAAAAGCAGATTACTTATTACATCCAGATGTTTTAGATAAATATCATGAAGCGATGTGTACAAGTGGTCTTGTACATTTAATCAGTCATCATCTTATTGGTTATGATGCTTATGCTTGTGCACTTGCTGGAATCGCAACTGTTGGCGATATGATGCCATTATGGAATTACAATCGTACATTATTAATACAAGCATTAAAGGAAATGAATAAAAATCGTTTTCTACAGTTAACACAATTACTAAAAAATCAAAATGATACGATTGATGAAGAAAGCCTTGCTTTTCAATTAGTACCTAAAATAAATGCTGTAGGTCGATTAGCTGATATAGCAAATCCGAACCGAGTTGTTGACTATCTATGCTTAGAAGATAGTGCTGATATTATAAATTTTGCCCAACAAATAAATGCCATTAATGAACAAAGAAAAAATATCCATCAAGTCATGTCAAAAAAGGCTCACTCGATGATTAATGGGGATGATGTCATCATGGTTTATGATGAAAGTTTTCATGAGGGAGTAGTTGGGATTACGGCTGGTCAATTATCAAATTTTTATCAAAAAGTAACTGTTGTCATGCATGATGATGGGACACGTTTAAAAGGCAGTGTTCGCTCTTTTGGTGGTATCCATTTACGTGAACTTTTTGAACCAGGTTTGCATCTATTAAGCAAATATGGTGGTCATGGGGCTGCGGCTGGTATTGAGATACAGAAAGATCGATTTGAATCGTTTAAGAAAATTGTAAATGATAACTTTATGAATGTAGTCAAAGATGACGAAAGTTTAGATGCGATTGATTTTGATCCTGATCTGATTAATGTGGATAATGTAAAATCACTAAAGGAATTTGCTCCCTATGGAATGGGGTTTAAAATTCCGTCAGTTTTACTGAAAAAAGCAGAAGTACTTAATATTAAAAAAATGAAAACAGGTCAAAAAATACAAATTAAATTTGATCAAAAGCGCTACGATGTTCTTGATTTTAGTGCTCATCAAAATCAAGTAAATGAAGGTGATTTCATTGATTTAATAGCACGATTTACGCTAAATGAGTTTCGAGGTGTCGAAAGTATCACTTTATTTGCTGAGAAGATTAATTGACGCTAACGAATTAAAGAAGGCTTTGTTATAATAGGTTATGTTAATGGAGACAATTATGAACTTTAAAGATTATATTGCAAGTATAGAAAATTTTCCGATTGAAGGTATTTTGTTTAGAGATATTACACCTTTAATGGGGGATGGAGAAGCATTTCACGCAGCTACACAAAAAATTGTTAAGTTTGCCAAAGAAGTTGATACAGAAGTGGTTGTCGGACCTGAGTCACGTGGATTTATCTTTGGATGTCCAGTTGCTTATGATTTGAAAATTGGTTTTGTGCCAATTCGTAAACCTGGTAAACTACCACGCGAAACAGCTAGTTTCTCTTATGATTTAGAATATGGTAAAAATGAATTACATGTTCACAAAGATGGTATAAAACCTGGCCAAAGAGTCCTCATTGTTGATGACTTATTGGCAACAGGTGGAACCGTAGAAGCAACCATTAAACTTGTTGAAGAGTTAGGTGGAATTGTGGTTGGTTGTGCTTTCTTAATCGAACTCACAGGTCTTAACGGACGTAAGGTTTTAAAAGATTATCCAGTATTTACACTCATGGAATACGAATAAACCGAAAGTCATTTTCGGTTTATTTTATAAGGAAAGATATGACAGATAAAGTAAAAATTCTAAGTATCACTGAGGTCTTAGAACAAGCAAAGTTATATATCACTGAAAAAGACTCACTTGATATGATTAAGCGAGCTTTTGATTATGCAGACGGCCATCATCAAGGTCAAATGCGTAAAAGTGGTGAACCTTATATCAATCATTTATTAAATGTAGCTTATATTTTAACCACTTTAAGAGTTGGTCCTAGTACGATTTGTGCAGGATTATTACATGATGTAATTGAAGATTGTGATGTTAGTTTTGATGAATTAGCAAAAGAATTTGATGAAGAAATTGCGACAATTGTAGAATCGGTCACTAAAATTGGGAACATCCAATTTAAAGATGAAAAAGAATATATGGCAACTAACCATCGTAAGATTTTTATTGCGATGGCAAAAGATATACGTGTTATCTTAGTAAAACTTGTTGATCGTTTACATAATATGCGGACGCTCAAATACATGCGTGAGGATAAACAAAAAAGGATTTCTCGTGAAACACTTGAAGTTTATGCACCTATTGCCCATCGTTTAGGGATAAGTGAAATTAAGAATGAACTTGAAGATTTATCTTTTTCATATCTTTATCCTGATAAATATTATGAAATTGCACAATTAGTTGAAATGCGTAAAGCTGAAAGAGATCGTCAAGTTTCATTGATGATTGGTGAAATCAGTGGTATTCTCGATAGTTTAAATATTTATCATCGAATTTTTGGTCGTTCAAAACATTTGTATTCAATCTATAAAAAGATGACAACTAAAAATAAGCGTTTTGATGAAATCTTAGATTTAAATGCGATACGTATTGTAACTGAAAATGAACTAGCTTGTTATGAAGTATTAGGCCATATACATGCAAAATATCGTCCTATTCCTGGTCGTTTAAAAGATTATATCGCCATGCCTAAAATGAATATGTATCAATCTTTACATACCACCATCATTGCGAATGAAGGAAATATTTTTGAAGTTCAAATTCGTACTGAAGAAATGGATGCGATTGCTGAGAAGGGGATTGCTGCCCATTATCGCTATAAAGAAGGTTCAAAGTATTCGCATGAGAAGAACCAAAGAGAGATTGAAGAAAAACTCACTTGGTTTAAAGATTTTGAAAGTTTAACACAAGAGTCGAAAGACGCTGATGAATACATGGACATCTTAACAAATGATGTTTTTGAAGCAAATGTTTATGTTATGTCACCAAAAGGCAGAGTCATTGATTTACCAAATGGCGCAACTCCTTTAGACTTTGCTTATCGTATTCATACTGAAGTAGGTCATAGCACGGTTGGTGCAATTGTTAATAATGTCATGGTTCCTTTAAACACGGCTTTAAAAACAGGCGATGTGGTTAATATAAAAACATCTAAACAATCAAATGGACCATCAGAAGATTGGTTAAAGATTGTTAAAACATCGCATGCTCGTAGTAAAATAAGAACTTTCTTAAATGAAAAAGAAGCTGTTAATCGTAAAGAGATGGTTTCAAAAGGTGAAGCACATTTTAAAGAGGAACTCAAGAAACGTGGCATAGATGAAAAGGATTTCTTTGCGAATAAACGCTTAGAAAGTTCTTTAAACATGTTCGCGGTTAAGAATATGGATGATTTCTATCATGCGATTGCGGTTAAATCCTTATCTGTAGCGGTAGTTTTTGAAAAACTTAACATGCAAAAGAGAAGTCTATTAGATGGCTTCAATTTAGATCGTATTTTTAGACCTCAAACAAAACGTAAATCTATATCAAAATCAGGGATTACTGTTAATGGAATTGATGGTATACAAATTGCGTTAGCCGGTTGCTGTTCACCTGTTCCTGGTGATGAAATTGTTGGATATATCACAAAAGGTCAAGGTGTTAAAGTCCATCGCAAAGACTGCGTAAATATTAAAAATGAAATGAAACGTTTAATCGATGTTGAATGGGATGAAGCTTTCCCAGAAGGTAAATATGAAGTTAAACTGTATATCTTAGCGCAAGATCGTTCGTATCTTGTTTCTGATATCGTCACAACCATTTCTCAATGTAAGGCACAATTAACACAAGTTAATTCATCTGTTAATGAAGATAAAGTAACAGCTTCTACCTTTGTTTCGGTTTTAGTGACAGATGCTCAACATTTAAATGTTGTTTTATCAAATTTAAAGAAGATACCACAAGTTTTTGAAGTTAGTCGTACACAAAATTAATCCTTTGTGTTATTATTCTTTCATATCCGATGCGTTGGACAAAGATAAGCATCTCTTCATTATTTAGAGAGAAACTGAAGTGCTGAAAAGTTTCTAATGAACTGCTTAATAGACAGCCAACAAGGACTCATTATGAGCGCTCATCCCGTTAAGATGCTTAAGCGTGCGTATAATCATACGCAAATTAAGGTGGCACCACGCTAACAAGCGTCCTTAAACAGGGCGTTTTTTTATTTAAAAGGAGATTTTAAAAAATGGCAAATTATCAAGTCCCACGAGGAACCCAAGACATCTACGGTGAAGAGATTAAAAAGTGGCATAAAATTGAACAACTTATCCGTGAGATAACAAATGTTTATGGTTATGAAGAAATTCGTACACCTGAGTTTGAACACACTGAAGTTTTCGCACGTGAAAACGATTCAAGTGATGTCGTAAACAAAGAAATGTATACCTTTAGTGATCGTGGTGAAAGATCGCTTACATTAAAGCCTGAAGGAACAGCTGGTTTAATCAGAGCATTTGTTGAACATAAAATGTATGCACTTCCTGATATGCCTTTGAAATACTACTATATTAGTCCTGCTTTTAGATATGAAAGACCGCAAAAAGGACGGATGCGTATTCATCATCAATTTGGTGTTGAAGTGATGGGTGAAAAATCACCTTATATTGATGCTGAAGTTATTGGTTTAGGATTAACTTTTGTCCGTACATTAGGTTTATCAAATTTAAAAGTTCTTATCAATACTTTAGGTGATCAAGCTTCTAGAGCTGATTATCGTGAAAAAATGAAAGATCACTTTAAACCTCACTTACATGAATTTTGTGGTGATTGCCAACGTCGTTATGAACAAAATCCACTACGTATATTAGATTGTAAAGTAGATCAAGATAAGGATGCGATGAAAACAGCTCCTAAACTTTATGATTCATTAAACGAAGAATCAAAGAATTATTTTGATTCTGTGATCAAAATTTTAAAAGATTCAGGCGTTGAAGTTGAAATTTCAGATCGTTTAGTTCGTGGCTTTGATTACTACACCCACACAGTTTTTGAAATTGTCTCTGAATCAGAAGGTATGGGGTCACAATCTACCATCTTTGGTGGGGGTCGCTATGATAACCTCGTTAAAGATTTAGGTGGTCCAGAACTATCTGGTATCGGTTTTGGAATGGGAATTGAAAGATTACTAGTTGGCTTAGAAGCAGAAGGAGTTAATTTGCTTGAAGAAGAAGGAATTGATATCTACTGTGTAAGTTTAGATGAGATGGCCCATGATTATGCTTATCATTTAACTCAATACCTACGTTTAAATGGTTATAAAACCGAATACGATATTTATCAAAGATCTTTTAAAGCTCAATTTAAAACAGTTGATCGTAAAAAAGCTAAATTGGCGATTTTATTAGGCGAAAATGAATTAAAAAATAATCAATTGATATTAAAAAATCAAGAAACAAGTGAACAAATTACAATCAAAGAAGATGAATTAATGCATCAACTTGATCATTGGTTGAATGAAGATCATGTTTGTGAACATGATCATGGAGGTCATACACATGAATAGAACACATAATTGCGGAGAACTCCGTGAAGCCCATATTAACTTAGAGGTAACTTTAATCGGTTGGGTTGCGAAAAGACGTAACTTTGGATCTTTAGTTTTCATTGACTTAAGAGATCGTTATGGCATAACTCAAGTTGTAGCTGATGAAGAGATGTCAAAAAGTATTAAAGACTTAAGATCTGAGTTTTTAATTGAAGTCAAAGGAAGCGTACAGAAACGAAAAGATGCTAATGAGAAATTAGCTACAGGTCAAATCGAAGTGATTGCTAGCGAAGTTAAGATTATCAATCGTGCTGAACTTCCTCCAATCCTTGTTCAAGATGATACAGACGCATTAGAAGATACACGTCTTAAATATCGCTACTTAGACTTACGACGTCCAGTGATGCAAGAAAAGCTCATTAAAAGAGCTAAGATTGTTCAAAGCATTCGTAATTACTTAGATGCACATGAATTTATTGATATTGAAACACCGATGTTAACAAAATCAACCCCTGAAGGCTCTCGTGAATACTTGGTGCCATCACGTGTTCATCCTGGCGAATTCTATGCTTTAGCTCAATCCCCGCAAATTTTTAAACAAATGTTAATGGTTGCTGGTTTGGAACGCTATTATCAAGTGGCTCGTTGTTTTAGAGATGAAGATTTAAGAGCTGATCGTCAACTCGATTTCACGCAAATCGATATTGAAACTTCATTCTTGTCCCAAGATGAATTTCTAACGATGATGGAAGAAATGGTCGCAAAAGTAATGGCTGAAGTCTTAGGACAAAAAATTGAAACACCATTTCTACGTTTAACTTATAAAGAAGCAATGAATCGATATGGTAGTGATAAACCAGATAACCGTTTTGGTTTAGAATTAAGCGATGTTACAAATATTTTCACAGCTTCTGAATTTAAAGTTTTTCAATCTGCTCTTGAAATAAAAGAGGGTGCGATCAAAGCTTTAGTTTTAAATGATAGCGCAAAATTTTCACGTAAAGAGAGTGATGCCTTAATTGAAGTCGCTAAGAAAAATGGCGCAAAAGGCATGGTTGTATTGAAATTTGTTAATAATACCATCGAAGGATCTGCCGCTAAATTCTTATCAGAAACAGAAAGCAGTGAATTGATTAAAGCATTAAATCTAAAAGACAATGATTTAATTTGCATAACTGCTGATCAATGGGAAGTCGCTGCTAATGCTTTAGGTGCAGTGCGTTTAAATCTTAGAGATCAATTAAAACTTACGGCAAAATCTGATTTCTCTTATTTATGGGTGACTGATTTCCCAATGTTTGAATACGATGAAAAAGAAGATCGTTATGTGGCTAAACATCATCCATTTACACGACCTAAAGATGAAGATGTTCATTTACTCAAAACAGATCCAACTAAAGCATTATCCTGTGGGTATGACATTGTCTTAAATGGTTATGAAATCGGCGGTGGCTCATTACGTATTTATGATCCAGAAGTTCAAAAACAAATCTTTGAAATTGTTGGCTTTACAGATGAAGAAATTGAAAAGCGTTTTGGTTTCTTTATTGATGCCTTTAAGTATGGTACACCTCCACATGGTGGGATTGCCTTTGGTTTAGATCGTTTTGCGATGGTCCTTACAGAGAGTGATAGTTTAAGAGATGTCATTGCTTTTCCAAAGAATGCAAGTGCTAGATGTCCACTCACTGATGCACCTACTGAAGTTGTTGATAAACAATTAGATGAGTTAAAAATTAGCATCAATCGCTAAAAATGGTTTATAATAAAAGTACCCAAAAGGAAAACTTATTTCCGACATATTGATATACGGGAGATTAGACGTTAGCGTTTTGTGTGAATGCCCAATTCTATTGGGAATCCTAATATCCGCTGCAGATCACCCACCTGGTAACAGGGAACATATCACCTTTTGGGTCACTTAAATTTACCCGAGAAAATCGGGTTTTTATTTAAAAATTATGCTCATTAAAAGATTCTTAAAGTACTACAAACCCTATAAGCATTTATTTGCGTTAGATGTCATATCTGCGCTTTTTATTGCGGGTTTAGATCTTATTTTACCAAGATTCACCAATTTTTTGATTTCCGATATTCTCGCTAATAAAAATATTAGTGAACTTTTACATTGGATACTTATATTAATTGCTTTTTTAACGGTTCGTGTCATTTTGGAATATGTCGTTGATTATTGGGGTCATGTCTTAGGTTTGCGTATGGAATATGATATGCGTACCCAACTTTACAAACATATGCAACGATTACCCATCCAGTTTTATGATAATTCTAAAACGGGTAAATTAATGTCACGACTTGTGAATGATTTATTTGAAATATCTGAACTAGCTCATCATGGTCCTGAAGATTTTTTGATTTCTTTAATGTTGGTCTTTGGATCGCTGTTTTTAATGTTTCAAACGTTTTATAAACTCGCTTTAATCATGTTGTTTTTAGTTCCCTTAATGATTTTTGTGGGTGTAAGTAAAAACATTAAATTTAGAAAAGTACAAAGGGTTGTACGCGAACGATTAGCTGATGTAAATGCTAAAGCAGAGAATAGTATTTCCGGGATAAGAGTGGTTAAAGCGTTTCATGCAGAAGATTATGAAGCAAAACGCTTTGATGAAGGATCCATTGACTTTTCAATGTCTCGACAAAAATCAGTAAAAGTAATGGCTGAGTTTGCAGTTAGTGTGAAATTTTTTGTTTCTGTCATAACAGTTGCTGTTTTATTTTTTGGTGGCTATTTTGTTATTCAAGGGGAAATGACTGTTGGCGCATTAATCGAGTTTTTATTGTATGTTCAACTCTATCAACAACCTATCTCAAAAATTTCAGCATTAATTATGATGTATAACCAAGCAATTACTGGTTTTGAGCGTTTTACTCATATTATCGATATGCCTATTCAAGCAGATCAAGAGAATTCAAAAGATTTAATGATTAAGGATGCACATCTTAAGTTTGATAAAGTTAGTTTTCAATATGATGATAAAGATGGTAAACATATTCTAAGTGATTTAAGTTTTGAAATTAAAAAAGGACAAAAAGTAGCCTTTGTTGGACCAAGTGGTGGTGGTAAATCAACACTATGTAACTTAATACCTCGTTTTTATGAAATTCAAACTGGTTCGATTTCAATTAATAATATAAATATTCAGGATTTTACATTAGCGTCACTTCGATCTCAAGTAGGTCTTGTTCAACAAGAAGTTTTCTTGTTTGATGGAACAATTTATGAAAATATTCAATATGGTAGAGTCGATGCGACACGTGACGAAATCATCGAAGCAGCCATCAAAGCTGAAGCCATTGATTTTATTAATGCTTTAGATAATGGTATAGATACTGAAATTGGTGAAAGAGGTGTTCGTTTATCAGGTGGGCAAAGACAGAGAATTGCATTGGCTCGTATCTTTTTAAAGAATCCACCATTACTCATTTTAGATGAAGCTACAAGTGCTTTAGATAATATTACTGAATTAAACATACAAAGAACTTTAGATGCTCTATCTAAGGATCGAACGAGTTTAGTTATTGCGCATCGTTTATCAACCATTACTGATGCGGATCACATATTTGTATTAAGTGAAAAAGGAATCGTTGAAGAGGGGAAACACGTGGACTTAATTAAACAAAATGGAATTTATTCACAACTTTATAGAGCACAACAAATGCAAACTGAAATTGATGAAGAGTTGATGCATGGCAATTGAGGAAAGAATTGGTGCATATATAGGCTATAAACGAAAACGTTTATTTCGAATGACTCAAAATTCTCAGTATACTCAAAAAGAATTTATCAAAACAACTGATAATGTCAGTCTTTATGGATGTACAGAAGGTCTTGCGGTATGTTCTAGAAGTACACTTATTAAAATTGAAAATGGTTATAAATCTCAAGAAACTCAATTATTAGATTTCTTCTTGCGTAAATTATCTTGTCCACATCGGATTATGGATGATGAATTAAGTAAAACAAATAATTTATTAAACCAATATTTAGAAGATAATTATTTAGAAGATATCGAACAATGGTTATCAAATCTAAATAACGAAGTTCAAAATTTAAATCTACATTTATTTGTCTTTGATTATTATGCTTTGAAAATGATCAATCGTTACTTCAAATCAGACACTACTTTTTCGATTCAAAGTATTTTGCATTTATTAGAAATATTAAGAGTTATCAATCAGAAGTTATTTACTCAAGCAGTTGAGTTAATCTGTTTTGAAATATACTTTAAAAAAGAATTTTGGTCATATGCTTCGACAGTTATCGAACGTTTTCGAGTAATGAATGTAGATACTGAAATCAGTCGTTGGTTCAATCAAGTTTTTCAATCAACTTTTCACCATCAAGTTATTTCGTTCCCAAATATTACAAAGAATCATAAATATTTTGAACAGATAAAAAAATACAATTGGTATATTCAACAACCACTCTTTACGGATCAAGATTTTTCTTATCAAAGAAATAAATTATCTGGTTATAGTCGCTTTTTAAAATATGAACCATATCCATTCAGTTTAAGTATTGCTTTGATGGCTATTCATACTATTTAATGAAAAGTAGACATCGACTCAAAAACGTAAAGAATTTATATAATGTCTAAATATAAAGAAATATATACATTATGTAATATTGTGTTTTTGAGGAGGTTGGGTGGTATTGAAATAATAATGTGCCATTTATTTCAATGCAGTCAGGTTAGAAAAGTTAAGTTTATGACTTAACTTTTTCTTTTATCTTGAAACTAAGTACAAGTTAAAGTAAAATTTAACGAGTAAGGACGGTATTTTATGACAAACTTTTGGCAATCGTTTTTCTCACTACTTTTAGGTCTAATTCTAGGTGGAGCATTAGGTTTCTACTTTACTAAACGTAATTTTGAAAAACAACTTAAAGAGAATCCACCAATTAATGAAAAGATGATTCGAGCAATGTATATGCAAATGGGACGTAAACCATCTGAATCTCAAATCAAACAAATCATGAAGTCAATGGATCAATACAAATAAAAATGCACATTGTGCATTTTTTTTATATCCAAGTTACTTTTGATTCTTCTTTATTGAGAAGTCTTTTAATATTAGCCTTATGCCGATAAATAACGACCGAAACAATTAATAATATATAGAAGTTAACTTCCATGATGTCAGAAACGATAAAGGCCGTAATAACTCCAACAGATAAGGCGGTCATGGAAGAGAAAGAAACATATTTCGTTACTTTCAAAATCGCAAAGAAAAGTAGCCAAGGGAATAAAAACATGATGAAGAATTGATGTGTAATAAAGATAGAAACAGCGAGTAAATATCCATAAGCTGTTGAAACAGCTTTACCACCTTTAAAGTTCGCAAAGATAGGGTAGATATGACCAAGCGTTGCCGCAACACCTGCTAAGGCTGCAACTTCTGGTTTGAATTGATATACAATCGCGACAACAATCGCTGCTTTTAAAACATCCAAAATACTAACAGCTGCACCAGCAGGTCGTCCTAAAACACGTCCTGCATTAGTTCCCCCAAGATTCCCACTTCCAAAATTTCGAATATCCGTTTTATAAAAAACTTTACCAATCACTAAAGCAAACGGAATAGAACCAAATAAATAGCCAAGTACTAGGGCGATGACTGTATAAATATCAAACATTTTTTAATTACCTCTGTGGACATATTATATCAAAATTGAAGGGATTAGAATTGTAAGTGTATTGTATAATGAATGCGGTAGAAATGGAGTTTTATGAGTACAAAAAGTAGTTATAATGAACAAAGTATACAGATTCTAGAAGGATTAGAAGCTGTTCGTAAACGCCCAGGGATGTATATTGGATCAACAGATGGTCGCGGTCTACATCATTTAGTTTGGGAAATCGTTGATAATGCGATCGATGAAGCCATCAATGGTTATGGCAGTCATATTCAAATAAAAATCCATAAAGATGGATCTCTTTCTGTTATAGATGAAGGACGAGGAATGCCAGTTGGTAAACATGCAAGTGGTGTGTCTACTTTGCAAGTTATCTTTACAGTTCTTCATGCCGGTGGAAAATTTTCTGAAGCAGCCGGTTATAAAACAGCTGGTGGTCTACATGGTGTTGGAGCATCAGTTGTCAATGCTTTAAGTGAATGGTTAGTTGTGACAAGTTATTATGATGGCATAGAATATGAAATGACCTTTAAAAATGGTGGAAAGGAAATCTCTGCTTTAAAGACAATTGGTAAAACCAATAAAAAAGGGTCTAAAGTAACTTTTAAACCAGATGCGAAAATATTTAACACAACGGATTTTAAATATGACATTATTCAAGAACGTATTCAAGAATCAGCTTTTCTTTTAAAAGATATTAAGATGTCAATACATGATGAGAGAAGTGATCGTTCTGATGAATTCTATTATGATCTTGGTTTAATAAAATTTATTGAATTTTTAAATGAAGATCGCACCGGTATGCATGAACCTTTGATGTTTGAAAGTAACTTAGCGGATATCAATGTTCGCTTTGCGATGCAATATACCGATGATTATCAAGAAAATACTTTTTCATTTGTTAATTTGGTGAGAACTGGTGATGGTGGAACCCATGAAGTTGGATATAAAACTGCTTTAACCAAAGTATTTAATGAGTTTGCTAGAAAACTTGGCTTATTAAAAGAGAAAGATAAGAATTTTGATGGGAATGATATTCGTGAAGGTTTGACTTCTGTTTTATCTGTTTCCATTCCTGAAAAACTCTTACAGTTTGAAGGTCAAACTAAAAGTAAATTAGGGACACCACAAGCAAAAATTGCCGTTGAGAGTTTTGTGGTTGAACAAATGTCTTATTACCTCGAAGAAAATCGAGAGTTTACACAAACAATACTCAAGAAAATTCAAAAGGCATCACAAGCACGTGAAGCTGCTCGAAAAGCACGAGAAGATGCTCGTAAAGGTCGTAAAGGCAATAAAAGTGAAAAGATTTTATCTGGTAAATTAGCGGCAGCCCAAAGTAAAGATGCGCGTAAGCGTGAACTGTTTTTAGTTGAAGGTGATTCAGCGGGCGGTTCAGCAAAACAAGGAAGAGATTCTAAAATACAAGCGATTTTACCTTTAAGAGGTAAAGTTTTAAATACTGAAAAAGCAAGTATTAAAGATATTGAAAAGAATGAAGAATTAAATACAATTATTCATGCTTTAGGAGCTGGAGTTGGTAGTGATTTTGAAGTTAAAGATATTAACTATGACAAAGTTATTATTATGACTGATGCTGATACCGATGGAGCTCATATCCAAGTTTTACTTTTAACTTTCTTCTATCGCTATATGCGTCAACTCTTAGAAGAGGGACATGTTTATATTGCTCAACCTCCTTTGTATAAAATTAAAAAGGGAAGAGAAGAGCGTTATATTTATACCGAAGAAGAATTGGCTGAAAATCAACAACGTTTAGGCAAAGTTGAAATTCAACGTTATAAAGGTTTAGGTGAAATGAATGCTAATCAGTTATGGGAAACAACAATGGACCCAGATAAAAGAACGCTCATTCAAGTGGAATTAGGCGATGCTTTAGTTGCCCAAAGAACTGTATCCGTTTTAATGGGAGACAAAGCTGATTTAAGACGTAATTGGATTGAAAGCAATGTGTCCTTTACGCTAGAAGATGATT
This sequence comes from Erysipelotrichaceae bacterium, assembly GCA_963663995.1. GTDB lineage: Bacteria > Bacillota_I > Bacilli_A > Erysipelotrichales > Erysipelotrichaceae > UBA2212. Next base: position 412,917 of record OY760660.1, read on the forward strand.
TTATGGAGATCGATAATGGATAAAAAGAATGTCGTACTCGGCCATGAACTTCAGCGTATTATGTCTGATCGTTTTGGTCGATATTCAAAATATATTATTCAAGAAAGAGCACTACCGGATGTGCGTGATGGCTTAAAACCTGTTCAAAGACGTATTTTATATGCGATGTATGAAGATGGGAATACCTTTGATAAAGCCTATCGTAAATCAGCTAAAACGGTCGGTTTAGTTATTGGTAATTATCATCCTCATGGCGATAGTTCTGTTTATGATGCGATGGTTCGTCTTTCCCAAGATTGGAAGATGAATGTAGCCCTTGTTGATATGCAAGGGAATAATGGTTCCATTGATGATGATCCAGCAGCGGCTATGCGATATACTGAAGCAAGACTTTCTGCTTATGCCCAAAAATTATTAACAGATATTGATCAAAATACGGTTGCCTTTACACCAAATTTTGATGATACATCTTTAGAACCATCAGTTTTACCAGCAGGTGTTCCACAATTATTGGTTAATGGGGCAAGTGGGATTGCGGCTGGCTATGCGACTAATATTCCACCCCATAATTTAAATGAAGTTATTGATGGGACGATTTATCGATTAAATCATCCACAGTCATCACTTGAAGAATTAATGGTTTTAATCAAAGGACCTGATTTTCCTACCGGTGGAATTGTCCAAGGACAAAAAGGAATTATTGATGCTTTTGAAAGTGGTAAAGGACGAGTAGTTATCCGCTCAAAAACTGAAATTGTTCAAAACAAGACCAATCAACAAATTGTCTTTAGTGAAATACCTTATGAAGTTGTGAAGTCTAATTTAGTTAAAAAGATAGATGATTTAAGAATTAATAAAACATTAGATGCTTTACTTGATGTTCGTGATGAATCAGATCGTAATGGTTTAAGAATTGTCTGTGATCTTAAAAAAGATGCAGATGCTGACTTAGTTTTAAACTATTTATTTAAAAATACAGATGCACAAGTTTACTATAACTACAATATGGTTTCGATTATTAATCAAAGACCTGTTTTAGGTGGTCTTTTAAGCGTTCTAGACGCGTTTATTGACTTCCGTAAGGATTTAGTTCTTAAACGATCAAAACACCAATTAGAAGCTATTCAAAAGCGTATGCATATCTTAGAAGGTTTAATCAAAGCCATCTCAGTTTTAGATGAAGTCATTGCCCTAATAAGAAGTGCTGAAAACAAAGCTGATGCAAAAGTTAAATTAATAGATCGTTTTGATTTTAGTGATGCTCAAGCAGAAGCCATTGTTAATTTAAGACTCTATCGTTTAACCAATACCGACATCATTGAATTAAAAGATGAACTGGCCCAACTTTTAAGTCAAGAAATTGAACTTAAGGGAATTATTGAAAACGCAAGTTTACTAAAAGCTGTTTTAGTTAAAGAATTACAAGCATTAAAAAAAGCTTTTCCATTAGCTAGACGCTCAGTGATTGAAGCAGAAGTTGAAGAAATCGTCATCGATACAAAAGCGATGATTCCAAATGAAAAGACATACATAACACTATCTCAAGAAGGATATCTCAAACGCGTATCCGTTCGATCTTTCCAAGCTTCTGAAAATACGCCAACGACGCTTAAAGAGGGAGATAAACTCTTTGGGGTAAGTGAAGCTGAAACCTTTGATTCATTAATCATTGTTTTAGATTCTGGTAAATATATAATTTTACCTCTATTAAATGTAGAAGAGGGTAAATGGAAGGACTTAGGGAACCATTTAGGTCACTATGTAAAATTAGATGGCTCAAATAATGTTAAAGCTGCCTTTTTGGTGAAATCTTTTGATTCAAATGTTGACATTATTATTGCGACTGAAAAAGGGCAAATAAAACGTAGTCCTCTAAAAGCTTTTGAAGTCAACCGAACCAATAAAGCCTATGATGCGATTAGTTTATCGAAAGGTGATCGTATCGTTTCATGTTTTGAGGCTTATGAAGCATCAGATATTTTTGTCGCAAGTAAAGAAGGTTATGCTGTTCTTTACAAACTCGATGATATTCCATCAGTGAATGTAAAATCTAAGGGTGTTAAAGCAATGAATCTATCAAAAACAGATAGCTTAGCAGCAGCATGTAGTTTTGAAGATGAAAAAGCGGCCTTAATGGTTTGTGCTGAGTCGGGTCAAATGAAACGAATTAAACGAAGTGACTTTGACTATAATAATCGTCCAGTTAAAGGAGAATTATTAGCTCGTAAAATAAAAACAAATCCAATTTATGTTTCACAAATCTTTAGTAGCTTAGCTTATGATCGACTTGAAATTACGACTGCTCAAACCTATTGGATGATGGCAAAAGATATACCTTTGATGGATAAAACAGCTAGTTATTCAAATGGATTTAAAGATGTGGATGGTGGATATCTTGTTCAACATATCAAAGAATTAAGAATCGTTGACATAAAAATTGAACAGGAAGCTAAAAAAGTCATAGAAAAAACAGTTCCTCAAGAAGAACTGTTAGATAAACTACCTTTAAAAACGGGAGCTAAGAATTTACCGAAGGAAGTTCTTGGGGATGACCAAGAAGAACCTGAAGATATCGAATTTATACACTTTGATTTCTAAGCCAGTGATAAAGCGTATTCTCTAATTCATTTAAGCCATTTAGAAAAGCGATTGAATAATCTTTAGCCCATTGGCTAATCGGATAATTACGCGCTACATAAATGGCTTTTGTATTGGCTAAATAACCAGCTTGGACACCATTTACAGTGGAATCAACGGTAATTAATCGTTGAACTTTATCATTAAACTTACGTGCAATCTTTAAATAGATATCAGCGTCAGGTTTACCTGATAAAACCTCTTTTGTTGTGAAAAGAGCGGTGGGTTCAAACGTGAATTGTTTTAATATCCCACTGTTTTCAAGTTCACTTATAGAAAGGTTAGTTAAAAAAGAAACATTAAAATCTTCAGTGAATTTCGTAAAGAGTTTATTTATTTGTTCATCAATTTTAAAATTCTTTAAGTGATCGAGAACTAGTGTGTGGTATTTTTCATTCACTTCCTCAAAAAAAGGAGCGTAACGTGGATATTCACGGGAGAGCTTCTCAATTTTCTCACTATTGGCATCAAAGCTTAGTTCATTAAACATTTGACTGACAGCTACATCGTTTTTTTTGCAGATCTCTATCCATAGAGCATCTTTGATTTTTGGGAGGTCTAGAACGAGATCATCTAGACTTAATATTAGGTTTTGTTTCATAGTCATGAGACTATTTTTACATATTTTTGTGTAATTGTAAAAGATATACACTCATAAGCTTGTTTGTTATAATGAAGCCAATGTTAAAGCAAATCTTTAAACCTGATATGATTTTGAATTCTTTAAGCGATTTAAGCGCAGAAGACTTTAAAAAATATGCGATAAAAACCCTCATTCTGGATGTCGATAATACTTTGATTGCCAAAGAATTTCTCGCCTTAAATGAGGGTATTTTAGATAGTATTAAATATTTCAAAACTATAGGGATAAAAATTGTATTAGTGACGAATAATTCTGGTATAAGACGAATCAAACTTGCGAATAAATTGGATCTTAAATTATTAACAACAGCCCTAAAACCCTTTACATTTCGCTTTAAACAATTTAAATTAAAACAGCACTTAGAAGAGCCGATGATGATGGTGGGCGATCAGTTATTTACTGATATCATCTTTGCGAAAAGAATTAAAGCTGTTTCTGTACTAGTGAATCCTTTATCAGAAAAGGAATACATTAGCACTAAAATACTACGGACATTAGAAAGAAAATTGGTTGATCGATCATGAATGAAATTAGACATTGTTTAGGTTGTGGAGTTGTTCTACAAAATAGCGATAAAGAAAAAGTAGGCTATAGTCCTAAATTAGAGAATGATTTATGTCAACGTTGTTTTCGTTTAAAACATTATGGTGATACAGCCGTCATTGATATGCACGGAGTAGAATCAGAAGATGTATTAGAATCGATTAAGGGCATTGAGGGTAAAGTTGTCTTAATGGTCGATGTTACAGATATAGAAAGTACTTTGTTTAGTGGTATTAGACGTCATTTAATCGATCGTGAATTAATTTTGGTTGTCACAAAAAGAGACTTACTACCTAAAACCGTTTCTGAACAAAAGATTATTCGAACTTTACAAGCTCGGGTAAGAGAAGAAGCCGTTGAATTTAGTGAAGCGATTTTGATTTCAATTTTTGATCAAAAATCATTAGATAACGCGAAAAGAATTTTATTGAAACACGCTAAAGACAGTAACTTAATTGTGATGGGCTATGCGAATACAGGGAAATCTAGCTTTTTAAATAAAATTTGTTCTACCGATTTTACGGTTTCTCCATATGCAAATACAACTTTAAATATTCAAGCAGCAGATTTTGGACAACATAAAATCTATGACACACCTGGGATTCGTATGGAAGCATCTTATTTAGATCATTTGGATGCGAAAACTCAAGCTAAATATAGTATCAATAAAGCACTCAAACCAATCACCCATCAATTAAAAGGGGATCAAGTCTTCTTTATCCCAAATTGTGTGGATGTCGTTATTCAAGCTGTAGGAGAAGGCTCAATTACACTTTTCTTCTCAGATGAATTAAATATTCATCGTACTAAGCTTGAAAATAGAGAAAATTATATAAGTAAACATATTAACTATCCAAGTAAAACTCATCAACTCAATTTTAATTTAGATGAAGGACGATATGATATTGTTATTAAACAACTTGGTTGGTTGTCAGTTAAAGGTGAAGGATTTAAGATTAAGACAACATCAATCTTAAAAGATGGTGTTGTGATCAGAAAGGCAATGATTTAATGTTAGATAAAAAGAAAAAACAACAGTTAAAGGCGATGGGTAATTCACTTAAAGCAACTGTTCAAATTGGTAAAGATGGATTAAGTGATAATGTTATTGATATGTGTGAGAGATCTCTTGAAGCACATGAATTAGTTAAGATTTCTATTCTCAAGTCTTGTATGATTTCTGTTAATGAAATCGCGCTAGATTTAAGTCTAAATACACATAGTGATATTGTAAATATCATCGGTCGTACGATTCTTTTATATCGTCAAAGTGCAAAGAGAAAGATTCAATTTTAATGAAACATATTCTCTGTTTTGGTGGTAGCTTTAACCCTGTACATAAAGCTCATTTTGAAATCGCAAAAAAAGCGCTTAAACAAAGCCAAGCAGATGAATGTTGGTTTATTCCCAGTTTGAATAACCCATTTAAATTAGATGACTCATCAGATTTTGAAATACGTTGTCAATGTATTGAAGCCATGATAAATGGTTTTGATAAGTTTAAAGTCTCTCGCATAGAAGCAAGTTTAGAGATCCCTAGTTATACTATTAACACGGTGAAAGCATTACAAAAGTCATATCCTGATTTTAAATTCTCGTTTTTAATTGGATCAGACCAAGCACTAAAATTTGAACAGTGGAAAGATGCAAAAGAACTGTTAAAACTAATTGATTTTTATGTGTATAAAAGAGAGAAAAAAGTAGATATACCGAAAGTCTTTAAACTTATTGAAAGTACAGATATTTTTGATATTTCAAGTACAGAGATTAGAGAAGGAAATGTATCGCATCTTCACTATAATGTTTTGCGCAAAATGATAGAACATGAGTTTCATGTTGAAAATCTAGCACAATCATTAGTAAGTGAGAAACGTTTTAAGCATATTCAAGCGATGACAAAACTCGCTTTAGGTATTGCTTCAGCTCATGATATGGATACACATCAAGTGTATTTAGCCGCTCTATTTCATGATTGCGCTAAAGAATGGCCAATTGAAAAATTGAGAAAAACACTTGAAGTTTGTGATCCTAAATTTCTTGAAAAACCTGAGTATATGTGGCATGCACGCTGTGGTGCTTACTATGCAAAGCATGTATTACAAATTCAAGATAAACTGGTCCTACAAGCCATTACACATCATGTTGAAGGATTAGATCATCATCCACTATCACAACTTATCTATATTGCTGATAAATGTGATGAGACTAGAGGCTATGATGCCTCAAAGCTTATCCAAATAGCGTATGATAATATTGAAAATGGCTATAAGGCTGTAGTTGAAAATACTAAGAACTATTATGAAGGGAAATCTTGATTTGAATAAAGTACAAATTATTTTAAAAACATTGGATGAAAAGAAAGCAACGAATATTAAGGTCTATGACCTAAATGATGTTGATTTGATTCATGAAACGATGATCATTGCGAGTGTTAATAATATTCGTTTATTAAATGCACTAAAAGATTATGTAGTTGATGATTTAGAAAAGAATGGATTTGATATTCATCATATTGAAGGCAGAGGAGAATCTGATTGGTTACTTATCGATGTCTTTGATGTCGTTGTGCACCTATTTTTAGATGAATCTCGATTACATTATTCTTTAGATCGATTATGGGCAGATAAATTAGTTCATGGAGAAATATAATGATTGCGATTATTGGGGCAATGGATGAAGAAGTATCTGAATTAGTAAAACTAATGGATACAAGTGAAATTAAAGCAATTAATGGTGTTGATTTTATCATAGGAAAATTAAACCAAAAAGAGGTTTGTGTTTTTCAAAGTGGGATAGGTTTAACCAATGCAGCAATGCGAACAACCATGGCTTTTGATCATTTTGATATTTCAGGGGTTGTTAATATTGGGACAGCAGGGGGGATTGGTAATACTGTAGAAGTTTTAGATGTTATTATCTCAACAAAAGTGACTTATCATGAATTTGATATTTCTGTTTTTGGAAATCCGCGTAGTTTTTCTGATGATAATCGTTTTTTATATCATGCCGATTCAAACTATATCAAACTTGCACAAGAATGTATTGATGATCGTGTCTTACTTGGACCAATGGTTTCAGGTAATCAGTTTATCTCAGAAGAAAGTCAAATTCAAAACATTGAAAAATACTATCCAGAATCACTTTGTGCTGATATGGAAGCTGCGTCAGTAGCGCATGTTTCAAGTTTCTATAAAAAACCATTTATTATTTTAAGATCAATATCAGATCATGTAAAACATCATGATAATAATTTAAGTTTTGAAGAATATCTTCAAAAAGCTTCAAAAAGAAGTGCTGAATTTGTATATAAGTTTGTCGCTAAACTTTAGGAGATATTAGATGGGCTTTGAGACAAGTCAAATTGTAGAGTTTTGGTTTAAACTTTTAATCGAGTACCGTGATTTAGGTCCAATTGCACCGATTGCTTTTATCATGCTAGAATCAATTTTTCCTTTTCTACCACTCGTTTTAATTGTTGCCTTTAATATTAGTGCTTATGGATCATTTTGGGGTTTCATCTATTCTTTAATTGGGAATATATGTGGTTCTTTACTGGTCTTTTTTATTTTTAGATTTTTTAAACATCAGCCATTTATGAATCGATTTGTTCATCGCAAAAGAGTTGAGAAATGGCTTCAATGGGTCCTTCAACAACATCCATCATTTTTAGCTTTTCTATTTTCTTCACCTTTTACGCCAAGTTCCTTTGTTAATATATCCTTTGGTTTATCTGGATACAGTAAACGTTTATTTACTTTGAGTATGATTATTGGGAAAACTTTCTTAATGTTATTTCTACTTAGTTTTGGGGCATCATTGAATGTTATTAATGAAAAACCCTACCTAATGATTCTTGTTTTGGCAGGGTATGGTATTGTTTATCTTTTATCTCAAAAATATGGCAGAGTTACTGGTGAAGAAAATTAATTTGTATATTCTGCTTTCCAAAGTTGGTTTTCAACCATCCATTGCTTAATATTTTGTGCAGTAAATAATGAATCATCTCGCCATTCATATACAGAATGAACTTGGATTTTATCATTTTCATAACTCAAAAGTGCAAAAGCTGGATAATTTGAAAAACCAAGGTGATCTTTTAATGCTGAAGGTAAGATGTTTTCATTGATTTCAGTAATATCAACGAAATAGATTTGATCAAATACATCAGTATTAGCGATATCTAAGAGTGCAGGAATGATTTCGGTATCAGTATAAATACAATCAGCATTTTCAAAACTACAGAAAAAGTAAGCTTTTGTATCATTACCAATATGCTCTTTAATGTTTAAATAATCAACATGTAGGCTATTGTAATGATTAAATTCTACGATTTCAACTTCTTTTGGTTGAAAGAATAAATAGAGTATTGATAGAAGCATTGACATGACAATAAAGGCAAGAATGCTTAAATGAATTGGGTGTCTTTTTTGTTTCATCTTTATTAGTTTAACATGAAAATAGAACGTACATTTCTCTTATTTCAAAAGCAAGACTTTGGTATAATGTAGTTCATGAATTCAGAACTAGCTCAACGTTTAAAAATTATTTTAATCATCAGTGGATTTTTACTTTCTGCATTTATTTTCTATGTTTGGTTAATTGGTCCTATACAAGGTTTTGCGGCAGAGAATAAGCTGTTTTTAGAAAAGTTATACGATAACACTGTCTTTGATAATTGCGAACTCATCACAAATACTCAAATTGATAGTGAATCTCATCTTGCGCAGTGCCAAGTTAATGAAAGTCATATGGTTTATCTGAATATGGATGACGATGCTAAGATTCTAGATCGACATAATTTCTTATTGGATCAATATGTAGAGAGTATTGATTTAATTAAAAGATTATATCAAGTTGATATGGTTCAATTTTCTTATTACAATAATCAATTTGTCTTTAATATTAAAACGGTAGATGAAGAATTATTCTTAGATATTACAAATTTAGAGAAAGTGTTTAGTGTGAAAAAATGAAAAATAATCCATTTATAGACTATATTAATTTAAGTGATTGGATTTTAGATCACATCAATCAATTAGATTTAGATACGCAAGAAACGATTGTTTTACTTCAACTTGAATATTTAATACGTAAACAAAAACATATAGATCCAAAGCTCTTATCCAAACAATGTAATTTATCAGTAAAAGATTTTGATAAGAATTTAACATCGCTCATTCAAAAAGGTTATGTAAAAGTACTCATCAGTGAACAATCCGTTGGTTATGAATTGCAAAATTTATTTTCAAAAACGAGTGCGATTGAAAATAAGTCAGAAAATCGAGATATTTTAGATATCTTTGAACAAGAATTTAAACGTCCATTATCAACGCATGAGATTGATAAATTGAATGATTGGTTAATGAAAATAGATTATGCTTATATCGTTCATGCTTTACGTGAGGCGGTTATTTATCAAAAAGTTAATTTTAATTATATTGATCGAATTTTAGTCAGTTGGTTAGATAAAGGTTTAAAACTAGAGGATTTAGATGCTGGCAAGAAGTCATGACAGATAAACAAAGACGAATATTAGATACTATTTATTCAATGTTTCCAGATGCTTGTTGTGAACTTGATTATCAAACGAATGAACAATTAGCAATAGCGGTCATTTTAAGTGCCCAGACAACAGATAAACTTGTAAATAAGGTGACACCATCAATTTATAAAAAGTTTCCAACAATGGATGATTTAGCGGATGCTGATGTATCTGATATTGAAAACTGTATAAAACGTATTGGTTTATATCGTAATAAAGCTAAAAACATTAAAGCATTTGCGAATGAATTAAGAGCTCGTCATAATGGACAACTCCCAAGTGATCCCTATGACCTTAAAGCTTTATCAGGGGTTGGTCAAAAGACTTCACAAGTAATCCTTGCAGAAGTTTTTAAAACACCCGCATTGGCTGTAGATACGCATGTCCATCGTGTGTCGCAACGCTTAGCGCTCACAAAAACGGGAAGTAATGTTGATCAAACAGAGAAAGCCCTAAAACGAATTATTCCAAAAGATGAGTGGATACTAGCCCATCATCGAATTTTATGGTTTGGACGCTATCATTGTTTAGCACGCAATCCAAAATGTGATGAATGTCCTCTTGTTGATATTTGTCGATATTATAAAAGCGAAAGAAAAGCGACCTGAGTCGCTTTTTAGTTTGTTGTAATTGTATACCTGATAACGTAAGTTTGTTGGAAACTTTCATTACCTGTATCAGTAGCAGTTACAGAGAATATGTTATTTATATTAGTAACACCAGCAGCAGGTACAAATATGAAACTTCCATCAGTTTCATTAATTGTTACTGTGCCTTGAATACCTTGTTGAATACTATATGCTAGAGAATCATTATCAGGATCAACAATATATACAGTTGTACCTTTAGGGGATGTTAATAACAGTCTATCTTTGTCAGGATCAGTGCTATCAGTAATGATTAATGCAATACCAGCATCAGATAATTTTGGTTTACTATTGACGGCTGTATATGTGACATTTCCTGAACTAACAATTGTGCTTAATTTTACTGGATTATTAGCTGTTGCAGTTGTGTTTCCATATTTTACACTTGTAATCGTTCCTGATGAAGGACCAGTGCAAGTTACAATAGAACAATAACTTGGTCTAATGCTTGCAGATTTTCCGACAAAATCTTCATATAGTGATACATTTTTATCGACTACATTTGCTGTAAATGTATATTGAGATAGTTTTGATTTCTCAATTGAACTAGAGGCTGAAGCAGGATTTGTTGTAACGGTTGAAATTTTGCCAATTAAACTACTTGATACACCCGCTGGGTAGGATGTAGTAACTGTGTATTTAAGGCTATTTGCTTCCATGAAGGTTGTGAATTCTTCTTTTGTTTTCCCAGTAAAATCAGGAATGGTTAGATATAAATCATCTAGAGCAATTGTTTGACATATTTCTGAAGAGTTAAAACTTACAAAATCATATGAATAGTAAGCACAGCCTTTTACAGTACTTGTATCTGCAACCGTTAATGTTGATGTAAATGTGCTTGAATCAGATTTTAATTCTTGTACAACTTTATCATCTACATATATTTTGAGTTTATATTTAACTGGACCATAGATCCAAGAGTAATCAAATAAACGTGTGCCGGTTGCAGTAACAGTTTGATTAGCAACGGTTAAAGAATAATCTTTAGTTGTTGGAGCGACGGTTAATTTACTCGCATCTGGATATTCATTCATCGTGAAAGTAAAGGTTTTACTTGTTCCACTGGCACTAACACTTGCGCTTAATGAACTAGGATTAGCGATGCTAGGTGCAGCAAGTGGAGATAGGTTTGCGTATTCTGATTTAATTAAACCGGAAACGACAAGTTCAGGGTTTGTATTTTCATTTGGAGCAACATATGGATAGACACCCATAACATGTGTCACATCAACCACTGACGAAGGGCGACTTACGATTGCTGGAGCACTACGATCTTCATAAATGCTATTTAAAATCGCATTATTGATTCTACCAGGAAGATTTAAATTGATTTGAGCTCGATCTAAATAAGATATTTGATCAACAACTGCTTTATCGTAACCAACCCAAACAGCGGTTGTAAATTCACTGGTTGAAGCAACCATCCATTTATCCTTCGCTGCACCGGCTGGGATACCATACTCAACCCCTGTATCTCCCCAATCAGAAGTACCAGTTTTAGCATAAACTTGGAAATTTCTTCTTAGAATTTGCATGAAGTTTGAATAAGGACCAGAGACATCTTGTTCCATCATCATTGTGGTCATGTATGCAGCCGCATCAGATATGACAGCGGTTGAGGAGTAACTTGGTGTAATGGGTTCAGTTCCATCTAAGAATTCAATACGTGTGACTGTATGTGGAGTGATATATTCACCGCCATTTATCATCGTAGAAACTGCTCCTGCCATTTGTGAAGGGGAGGCTTCAAACGTTGATCCGCCAATACCATAACCAATATCAAATGTATCTGTTGTGACATCAGTGAAACCAATTGCATTCATATATTCAACAACTTTTGTTGTACCGATAGTATTGACAACAGAAGTTAAAGTTTGAATCGCTGGTATGTTTAGTGAATTACCTAAAGCACTAGGAAGAAGGACATCACCGCGATATATGTTATCCCAGTTTTTGATGATAACATCAATACCTTCGTATTTTATTGGCATATCTTCCAACATATGTTGAGTAGACCAACCTAAGTTTTCAAAAGCTAATGGATAAGTTAAAACAACTTTGGCACTTGAACCTGGTTGTCTTGTCATATCGACAGCACGATTATAGAGTCTTTCGCCATCATAGAAGCGTCCTCCACCAATCGCAATAATTTCACCTGTTTGATTATTCATACTTACAATCCCAGTCTGAATAATTTCATTTGGCCAAACGACACCATCTACTTCACCATTTTGAATAGCATCAACGGTATCTTGAGTGTTACGATCCATTGTTGTATAGATACGCATAGGTACATCAACAGGATCCATTCCTGTTAGTTCCATGACTTCATTTACGACGACGTCGACATAGGCTTGATAAGGAATTGATTGGTCTGAAGTTGAGGTTGAACCAACTAATAAATTTTCTAAGTTTGTGGTTAAAGCTAATTCATATTCTTCATTACTGATATAACCATGTCGTTCCATTTGATATAAAACGGTATTGGTTCTCTCTTGTGCTAGGTCAAGATTATTCATAGGGTTATAGTACGTAGGAGCATTAATAACTCCAGCTAAGAAAGCAGCTTCACTTAAATTTACATCAGTGATATCTTTACCAAAATAATATTGAGCAGCTGTTTGAATTCCACGTTTGTTTCCAGGAACTCCAAAATTCAAACGATTTAGATAAAGTTCTAAAATACGTTTTTTACTTAATAAATTTTCAGAGTTAATCGCTGTGTATATTTCTCTAAGTTTACGATTAATACCAGCTAATCCACTACGAACAGCGGTAGCTTCTTCAGTTTCAAAATAGGTTCCTTTAACCAATTGCATGGTAAAGGTTGAACCACCTGAGGCAATACTCATGGTTCTAATATTATCTATAAAAGCTTTTGTGAAACGCGGTAAATCAAAGCCATTATGTTCAAAGAAGCGTGAATCTTCAATCGAGACAAATGCATCTATAACAGTTTGTGGTAAATCATCATAACTGATATTTTCGCGAATTTGATAACCAACATCAGCGATTAAAACACCATTTGAATCAAAGATTTTTGAAGAATTTTGACTTACAAAATCTTCAACATTTAAACTTGGCGCATCTTTTAAAACATAGACTAGATAGGATAGTCCAAAAGCTCCGCCAATAAGTTCCAAGACTAAAAGAACTAAAATAATCTTTTTTAATAAAAGAAATTTTATGCCTTTTTGATTTGGATCTTTTGGTTTTTTATTTAACTTGAGACTTTTTAGTTTCAAGTTATTTAATTTAAATTTTGGTTTTAAAGCCATGTTAGTCTCCCTTAAATAGCACGTTATCTAAGACCTTTAGATAATCGACTGGCCGTAATAGATGATAGTTTATTCGATAAGCTTTTTCAAGAATCCACTTATAGGGAAGTGATTTTCTCTTATTTAGTTTAACAAATTCAAGATAATCCTCAATAAAGAGTAAGTAGGTTTCATCTAAACTTGTAAAACGAATAATTAAGAAGGCTATGCCTCCATGTTCAACAACTCTTCGCATATGATCAATTTGATGTTGATGAATATTGGCTAAAACAAAGGATGTTCTAGACCTTGACTCTTTTGCTTCGAAGTCGATATAACGTGATTTATAGATACCGTTATAGTCAGTTGTTGAAGCGATTTTATAGTATGCTTCTGTAATTTTAGCTTTATTACGAGCAGGATAATCTACTTTAACAACTTGTACTGGTGTTGGTTTTTTGTAGATAAGTGCGCGGTTATCATTTAAATAGGATTGATTGGTTGTATTTAAATCATCTTCTAAGGACATACCACGATTTGCAGTATTCTTATTTAAAGCATGATCTGAAACCTTGAGACGTTTTGTTGGATAGTTAATCATTACCTTGACATTATACCTTAAAACCTTTCAATTCGTTTTTCTATCAGTTGAAAAGGTGGGTGGAATTTGCTATAAGTAATATGCAAGGTGATTCATTATGAAAACATTTGGAAAACATTCCGCTAAAAGTATCTATGAACAAAGTTTCAACATTGAATTTAAAGGTTATTCAATGATTGAAGTCGACCAATTTTTGGATGAAGTTATTCAAGATTACACATTTTTTGAAAAGCAACTTCAAACGGTTAATGAAGTGATACAAGATCTTCAAAAACAAAATGCAAATTTGAAAGCACGTTTGATTGAGGCAGAAGGTCGACTAGATATCAACAATACTGGTGAAATCAATGTTCAACAAACTGATTTAATGAAGCGTCTCGCAAAACTTGAAAGTGAAGTCTATAAAAAATAAAAACATGAGGGCAATCGCTGGATCGTAAGATTTAGAGGAAAGTCCATGCTCGCACAATCTGTGATGATTGTAGTGTTTATGCTGAGCCAATCAATAAGCTCAGGTACTTAGTGATAAGTAACGGCAGGATTAATCCTAAGGCGCAAGCTATGGAAGCGTCCTTGAAAGTGCCACAGTGACGTAGTCTAATTAGAAATGATTAGAGTGGAACGCGGTAAACCCCATAAGCGAGAAACCCAAATTTGGTAGGGGAACTTCAAAAAACTAAACGAAGTTTGATGAAGACACTATGTGTAGATAAATGGTTGCCACCACACTTGTGTGGGACAGAACATGGCTTACATCATGTTTTAATTGAAATGGGGAAAATTTTCCCCATTTTGTTTGTTTAGAAGACATTGTTTAGTTATAATGGATAGAGGTGTTTTTTTGTGGAAAATTTAGGACGTATCATTAAGCAACGTCGAGAAGAACTCGGCTATACATTAAAAGCTATTAGCGAAAAAACGCGAGTACCTATTGTTAAACTTGAAGCCATTGAAAATGGTGATTTAAAGTATTTCGAAAACGATATGTCCTATGTTAAATTTTATGTCCGTTATTACTGCAATGCACTTCATTTAAATTTTGATGATTATAAAGAAGAATTAGAAGCTGCATTGGAAAAATTTTCTAATACAACTAAGATGATGAAACAAATTGAGTTTGAAGAAATGAACTCACGTGTTAAAGAACGTAAAGTCAATAGATCAACAAGTCTTAAAAGAAAAAGTAAAATTGATTTTTCTTTCCTTTCATTTATTTCAATCGTTGTTGTTTTAATTGCTGGATTAGCACTTGTATTTTTCTTTATGATATTACCTAACTTAAATAATACTGTTGATCCGATTATTACAGACGATCAAAGAGATGTACCAGGTGAAATTGAAACACATGTTGATGAAGTGGATGAAACTCCTATTAATGAGGACCAAGTTATAAGTATTGAAAAAGTTGGTGTTAGTGATTATCAAATTAAAAATTTTACTGACAATCAAGAAATTCAATTTGAAATTGATTTTTTATACAATGCATATGTAAGTGTACAAATAGATGGTGTATATAGCATGAATCCAGCGAGTCAACTCTTTAGTGCAGGTTCAACTTTAGATATGAAATTAAATGCAAGCAATGGACAAGTTGTTGAGTTCTTTGTTGGTTATATGGATGGCAGTATCATTAAATTAGATGGTATTGAACTAGAATTAGATGAGTCTATCGCAAATCGTCAAGGAAAAGTTAACTTTAGTTTTAGCTTTATGGGAGAAGAATAATGAATATACCTAATCGGATAACTTTATTTAGATTAATACTTGTCCCAATACTTGTCTTTTTTGCATTATTTCCATTTGCTCATTTTGGGATTAGTTTTGGATATACAACTGTTGGATTTGTCAGTGTTCCAAATCTTAATTTCATTATGTTTGGCATATTTGTACTTGGAAGTTTAACTGACTTTCTTGATGGCTATTTAGCTCGTAAGAATAATTTAGTCACAACTTTTGGGAAGTTCTTTGATCCTATTGCCGATAAACTACTAGTGAATACTTTATTTATCTTATTGGCTGTTCAAGGAGTAGTACCAGTTTTAGCAGTAATCATAATGATATGGCGCGATACCTTAGTTGAAGCAATTCGTATGTTAGCGGCTAAACACGGAGTTGTTGTTTCTGCACAATTCTTAGGTAAAGCCAAAACGGTAGCTCAAATGTTAACAATTTCGCTTTATTTAATTGGTAATTTACCTTTTGAACTCTATAACCTACCAATGTGTGATTTATTACTTTGGTTTACAGTGAGTTTATCTGTTCTTAGTGGAATTTCCTATTTTATGCAATCTAAAAATTTGATTTTAGAAAGTATGTAATGAAAGAATTAATCGAAATTTTAAAAGACAAAAACTTAAGTATTTCAAGTGTAGAGTCCTTTACTGGAGGACTTTTTGCTTCTACAATTACAAGTATTCCAGGAGCATCAAAAGTATATCAGGGAAGTTTAATCACTTATGCGACTACTGTTAAGAAAGATATCCTAAAAATTGATCAAGTTATTAATGAATTTGGTGTTATTTCAAAAGAATGTGCCCAAGCAATGGCTCATCAAGGACTAGAAATTTTTGATACAAATTTATGTGTTAGTTTTACGGGTAATGCTGGACCAGAGGTAATGGAGAATAAAGTAGTTGGCTTAGCTTATATGGCCATTGCTTATGAAGAGAAAATCTTTGTTTATGAAGATCGTTATGATTTAGAACGCAATGAACTTAGGCTTAAAGCAATTGATGATGCGATTAAACGTATCAAAGAAGTAATTTTAGGATAAGCATGATATGCTTCATATATTAATAAGTAGGAGAGTAACTTATGGCAAAAAAAGAAGATTCAATGTTAGATGAAACATTAAAACAGATTGAAAAACAGTATGGTAAAGGTGCGATTATGCGCTTGGGTGATCGTGCGAATACCGATGTTGATGCAATACCAAGTGGATCACTCGCCATTGATGCAGCTTTAGGGATAGGTGGTTATCCTAAAGGACGTATCATTGAAATTTATGGTCCTGAGTCATCAGGTAAAACAACTTTAGCACTCCATGCGATTGCTGAAGTTCAAAAGATGGGTGGTAAAGCGGCTTTTATCGATGCAGAAAATGCGATTGATCCAAAATATGCGCGTAATTTAGGTGTGCAAATTGATGATCTAATTCTGTCTCAACCAGATTCTGGTGAACAAGCATTAGAAATTACTGAATTATTGATAAAATCAAATGCGATAGATTTAATTGTCGTTGACTCTGTTGCGGCATTAGTCCCACAAGCAGAACTTGATGGCGAAATGTCAGATGCTCATGTTGGTTTACAAGCCCGTTTAATGTCAAAAGCGATGCGAAAATTAGCAGGGGTGATGAATCGTTCAGAAACAACTGTCATTTTTATTAATCAATTACGTGAAAAGGTTGGCGTTATGTTTGGGAATCCAGAAACAACATCTGGTGGTAGAGCTTTAAAATTCTATTCATCCATTCGTTTAGATGTTCGACGTTCTCAAGCCATTAAACAGGGTGCAGATGTGATTGGTAACCAAGTTAAAGTTAAAGTTGCTAAGAACAAAGTTGCTCCACCATTCAAAGTGGCTGATATTGAAATTATGTATGGGGAAGGAATTTCTCATGAAGGTGAACTTGTTGAATTAGGTGTTACTTATGATGTTGTGAATAAAGCAGGATCTTGGTTCTCGTATAAAGGTGAAAAAATTGGACAAGGAAAAGAAGCTGTCAAAGCTTACTTAAAAGCTAATCCAGTGATTGCATCTGAAATTGAAAAAGAAATAAAAGCGAGTGCATTTGCAAGTAGCAGTGATGATGATATTGAAGGAGCGTAAAGCTCCTTTTATGATTAAACTTGTGTGTATTTATGAAAACGGTTAAAATATGGTAAGAGTTAAATGAACTCTTAGCTAAGGAGAATACTTATGAGAGAATTATATTTCCTCTTAGCTGGTTTAGTAGGCATCGTTTTGGGTGTTATCGCAATGATAGCAGTTTCAAAACTTGGATTATTACGTGCTCAACAGAAGTCAAAACTGGTCATCGATGAGGCGAATAGTAAAGCGGATAGTATTGTAAGACAAGCAACACTAGATGGTAAAACGCAAAGCTATGAGCTCAAGTTGGCAGCTGAAAAAGAAATTAAAGAATTAAGACAATCTCTACACGAATCAGAGATTAAATTGAATCGTCGTGAAGAATCGATTGGTTTTCGCGATGAACAATCAAAACAAAAAGAAAAACAGTTAGACGATAAGAATAAGCAAGTAACATCAAAGCTTGAACAACTAGCAAAAATGGAAGATCAATTGAAAGTCAATATTGATGGTCAATTGAAGGAGCTAGAGCGCATTGCTTCTATCAGTGCGCAGGATGCTAAGAACGAGATTTTTGAAATAGTAAAATTACGTTCTCGTAATGAAATTGAAGCTTATATTCGTGATCAGGAGGAAGAAGCTAAAGCAAAGGCTTCAGAATCAGCTCGCGAAATTATTGGTTTAGCGATTACTCGATACGCTCAAGAAGAAACACTTGAACGTACTGTTTCTGTCGTTAACTTACCAAATGAAGATATGAAAGGTCGTATTATTGGTCGTGAAGGTCGTAACATTCGTGCGATTGAACAAGCCACAGGTGTTGATATCTTAATTGATGACACACCAGAAACGATTACACTTTCATGTTTCAACCCAATTCGTCGTGAAATTGCTCGTCAGACTTTAGAAATTTTACTAAAGGACGGACGTATTCAACCAGGACGTATTGAAGAAGTCACAAAACGAGTTGAATCAGAACTTAATGATCAAATTCAAAAGTATGGTGAAGATGCTATCTTTAAATTAGGTATTGGTAAGATGGACCGTGAAATTATTAAATTACTTGGTCGTATGCGTTTTAGATATTCTTATGGACAAAATGCACTACAACATTCAATGGAAGTTGCATCACTTTGTGGCATGATGGCAGCTGAACTTGGTTTAAATCAAGGTTTAGCGAAACGTGTTGGTTTACTTCATGACATTGGTAAAGCGTTAGACTTTGAAGTTGAAGGAAGTCATGTTGAATTAGGTGCACGTGTTTGTCGTAAACATGGTGAACACCCACATGTTATTAATGGAATTGAATCACATCATGGTGATGTTCCATTTGATAATGTTTATTCAATTCTTGCCCAAGCAGCTGATACATTAAGTGCAGCACGTCCTGGAGCACGTTTTGAAAACTTTGAAAATTATATTCAACGTTTAGAAAAACTTGAAGAAATTGCTAATAGCTTTGAAGGTGTCGATAAGACTTTTGCGATCCAAGCTGGTCGTGAAATTCGTGTTATGGTAACACCTGAAAAAGTTGATGATTTAGAAAGTCATAGAATTGCTCGTGAAATCCGCGATAAGATTGAAGCTGAAATGACCTATCCTGGTCAAATTAAAGTTACTGTTATCCGCGAAACACGTCATCAAGAAGTCGCAAAATAATGAAAATATTATTTATCGGGGACATCGTCGGTAAATCTGGAAGAAAAGCTGTTGAAAAACAGCTTTCTTCTCTAGTTAAGACACATCAGATAGATTGTGTTTTAGCTAATGCTGAAAACGCAGCTCATGGAAAAGGAATTACCGAGAAAATCTATAATGAATTACGCTCATATGGAATTGATTATATGAGTTTAGGTAACCATGCGTTTTCTAAAGATGTGATTAAAAATTTTATTGATAAAGCAGATTGTTTGATTAGACCTGCAAATATGTATCCTCTAGAATATGGTCAAGGTTTTTGTGATTTTAAACTAAAGGATATTGATTTTCGTTTTATTAATTTAAGTGGAACCGTATTTATGGAGAATGTGTCACAGAACCCATTTCTAGAAATGGAAAAATTAAAACCACATCCCAATGTTTGTACAATCGTTGATATCCATGCAGAAGCGACGAGCGAAAAAGCAGCATTCTTTGAAATGTATAAAAAAGATTGTGTTCTAATTGTTGGGACTCATACGCATATTCAAACAGCTGATGAAACAATTCGTGATGGCTGTGGATTTATTAGTGATGTCGGTATGACTGGTCCATATCACTCTATTATTGGCCGTGATACGCAAGAAGTTTTAAATCGTTTTAGAGGAATTATCTCTAAAGGATACACAGTTGCTGAAGGAGAAGCCATATTTTCTGCGATTGTTATTGAAATTGATGAAGCGACTAAAAGAGCAAGTCATATTGAAAGAATTCAAATCAGACCAAATTAAAGATTGAATAAGACCTTTTTTTTGGTATAATTATGTCGAAATAGTAAGGAGGATTTTTCATGCCAGTATTTGTAACAAAAGATACCTGTATTGGATGTGGTGCTTGTGTTGGTGTATGTCCTACCGGTGCTCTATCACTAGATGCGGATGGCAAAGCTGAATGCGAAGAGTCAATCTGCATTGACTGTCTAGCATGTATCGGTGTTTGCCCAACATCAGCTATCGAACAAAAATAACCAAGCACAGCTTGGTTTTTTTGAGAAAAAATGAACTATGAAAATAAATAATTTAAGCATACCAAATTTAAAACAAGCTCAATTAAGATCACGTGATGAAACAATGATTCAACGTTCGATCTTTGAAATACCTGAACATTTAAGAAACATTGGTCAAAATCGTTTCTATTACTTAAGAACTTATGGCTGTCAAGCAAATGAGAGAGATTCAGAAACTATTCGCGGCATGTGTGAGGCTTTAGGCTACTTACCAGTAGATGAAGCTGAAAACGCTGATTTAATCATTCATAATACTTGTGCGATTCGTGAGAATGCAGAGAATAAAGTATTTGGAGAATTAGGTCACCTTAGAAAATTGAAATATGAAAATCCCGATTTAATTTTTGTTGTATGTGGTTGTATGGCTCAAGAAGAAGCAGTTGTCCAAAGAATTCTTAAAACCTATCCACATGTAGATGTTGTTTTTGGAACACATAATATTCATCGTTTCCCAAGTTTGCTTTATCAAGCTATCTTTAATAAAGAACGTGTCATAGAAGTCTATTCAAAAGAGGGGGAAGTTTACGAAAACTTACCTGTTCGTCGTGTTCAAAATACGAAAGCATGGGTCAATATTATGTATGGTTGTGATAAATTTTGCACCTATTGTATTGTTCCTTATACAAGAGGCAAAGAACGATCACGCCTTAAAGAAGATATTTTAGCTGAAATTGATACTTTAATTGAAGAAGGTTATAAAGAAGTCACACTTCTTGGGCAAAATGTTAATGCTTATGGAAAAGATTTAGGCATTGATTATGATTTCGCAAAACTTTTAGAAGATGTTTCATTGAAAAACATTGATCGAGTTCGTTTTATGACATCTCATCCTT
This sequence comes from Erysipelotrichaceae bacterium, assembly GCA_963663995.1. Classification (GTDB taxonomy): domain Bacteria; phylum Bacillota_I; class Bacilli_A; order Erysipelotrichales; family Erysipelotrichaceae; genus UBA2212. The sequence continues at coordinate 434,137 of OY760660.1, forward strand.
GGGATTTTAGTGATGCGATGATTGATATCATGTCTAAAGATAACAACATTATGCCATTCCTACATTTACCGCTTCAATCAGGAGATAGTGAAATCTTAAAAATCATGGGACGTCGTTATACTGTTGAAGATTATATGAATCTATATAAACGATTAAAAGCTAAGATGCCAAATATTGCATTATCGACAGATATTATTGTTGGTTTTCCAAATGAAACGGAAGAACAATTTCAACGTACTTTAGATGTCGTAGATCATATTCACTATGACAATGCTTATACATTTATCTATTCTCCACGTCCTGGCACACCAGCCGCTAAAATGGAAGATAATGTTCCTTTAGATGTTAAAAAAGAGAGACTTCAAAGATTAAATGAAAAAGTAAATAAATATGCTTTAGAGAATAGTAAAGAAATGATTGGTCAAACGATTAAAGTCTTAGTCGATGGACCTTCTAAAAAGAATCCAAATATCTATTCTGGTTATACCGAAAATAACAAATTGGTCAATTTTACTGCGCAAAAAGATGTCACAGGACAAGTAATCAGTGTTAAAATAAAACAAGCAAATACCTGGACTTTAAAAGGCGAATCCTTGTAAAGTAATTAGGCAATCTATAATAAATACTTATTTTTTAAGTTTAGGAGAAAACTATGAATCAAATCCGCATGTATGCATTAGGCGGTTTGGATGAAGACGGAAAGAATCTTACAGTCGTCGAAATCAACCAAGACATTTTTATATTGGATGTTGGCCTAAAATACCCAGAAGGACAACGACATTTAGGGGTTGAAATTATCATCCCTGATTTTAAGTCGCTTGTCGAAAAGAAAGATCAAATCAAAGCTATATTTATTACCCATGGGCACGATGATGCGATGGGGGCTTTACCTTATCTTTTAAAACATGTAAAAGCACCTGTTTATGCGACTGCTTTTACAGCTTCCTTAATTGAAATATTATTAAAGGAACACAATATTAAAGAATATACTTTGAAAATTGTTAAACGTTTTGATCAATTTAGCATTGGTCAAACTCAAATTAAAACCTTTGGGATCACCCACTCTATTGCTGATGCAATGGGGGTTGCGATTGATACCGAAGATGGTTATATCGTATATGCTGCTGAATATATCATCGATTTTGACCAAAAACATGAAGCTTTTTCATGTGATTTAACACAATTTGCTGAAATAGGTAAAAAGGGTGTATTCGCTTTATTAACTGAATCAGTTGGAGCGGATCGATCAGGCTATACGGCTCCAAGTCATCGTATTTCAGATTATTTAGAGAATACATTAGAAAATGCTAAAGGTCGTGTCATCTTAACGATGTATGAACAAAACTTATATCGTTTAAGTGAAGTTTTAGAACTTGCACGTCGTTTCAAACGTAAAGTAGTTTTCTATAATGAACATCAACGTAATTTGCTAAGACAAGCTGAAAAACTAGGCTATTATAAGATGCCTTTAGAATTAGAATTACCTTTATCTCGTTTTAAAAATGAAAGTGATGATGTATTAGTCATTGTTTCTGGTAATGGTATCGCAACTTTCCAAACACTATTAAAGATCGCTATTAGTGAAGATGAAAGATTAAGTCTTAGACCTAGTGATACGGTATTCATCGCATCACCAGTTGTTCCAGGTACTGAAAAAGATGCTGCTTCAATGGAGAATGAACTTTATAAGGAAGATGTAAATGTCATCACTTTAGATAAGAAAAAAGTATTTTCAATGCATGCAGCTACAGAAGATATTAAGATGATGCTTTATTTAATGAAACCAAAATATTTTGTACCTATCCATGGTGAATATCGTCATTTAATCGCCAATGCAAATATTGCCTTAGATATGGGATATTATGCTGATAAAATTGTTGTCTTAGATAATGGTGAAATAGCAACTTTTGAAAATGGGAAACGTACAAATGCACTCAATCGCATTGAACTAGAAACTGTTTTAATCGATGGTAACGAAAAACTTGATTTCTCTGGTTTAGTCTTAAGAGATCGTGAAATGTTATCAACCGACGGGGTTATTGTCGTTGGTTTGAGTATTGATTTCAAAACAAAAGAAGTCCTTGGTGGACCTGATGTTCAATCACGTGGTGTCATCTATTTAAAAGATGCAGATCACATTGTTAAAGAAATTGCAGCGATACTTGAAAGAACAGTCGCTGATTTAGTGAAAGCTAAAAAATATGATAATCAAGGTGCGCGTAATGATGCCCGTGATCAAATGAGTAAGTATATCTTTAAAGAAACGGGTAAACGACCTATGATTTTACCTGTTATTATAGAATTGAATTTAAATTAACAAGTTATGACGAAAAAGAGAAAAAGTACAAAAAAAATAAATCGAGCTTGGCGCATCGTTCTCACAATCACGTTTATGGGTTGGGCGTTTATTGGATTCATTCAGTCTGGGGCTATTGGTCAATGGACTGATCATTTAATGAATCTTGTTTTTGGTGTCCGTCGAGATGTCATGTATCTCTTAATCGTACTTTTACTTGTCGATTATGCGTTCTTACCTAAAAAATGGAATCTAAAACTTAGACAAAAAATTACTTTAAGTATCAATGTCGTTTTATTGTACTTATGGACTGCTTATTTTGTTTTAGAATCTAATCTAATAGGAAAAGAACTTTTTGATTTATGGAATGCTTCAGCCTGGGATATCTTTGTTAATGGTACAGATGCTCTTAGTGGTTTATTAGGTGTATCTTTATATAGTTTAAGTACTTATTTATTTGGTCGTCTAGGGACACTGTTTTTCTTAATGGCAGCCTCACTTGGCATGCTTCTTTATATGCTTGAATTCAAAAATCTTAAAAAATGGTTTACTAAAGAAAGAAAAACACAAAAAACAGATATTTCTGCTTATACACAGGAAGCTAATTCTCAAGCTAGTGGCGCAACATTTTTAACGGCTGATGAACCTAAAAAATCTCGTTTAAGTTCAACTAAAACTTCAGAACCAGCTCAAGAAATAAAAACTCGATCAGCTGCTACTATTCACACAATAGGGAATTATTCTTTACCAAGTACAACTTTACTTGATCAAGCAAATCATAAAGCTAAATCAAGTTTGAATAAAAATGCTGCTCAAGCAAAAGGTCAACGTTTACTTGAGATTTTAGCTGAGTTTGGTGTTAACGCCGAACTCATTGCGACACATATCGGTCCTTCAGTCACTAAATTTGAAGTTAAACCAGATAGTAATGTAAAAATTTCCAAAATTAATTCAATACAAGATAATTTAAAAATGGAGTTAGCTGCTAAGGAATTACGATTAGAAGCACCAATTCCAGGTCGTAATGCAGTAGGAATAGAAATTCCTAACTTAGAAACAACACCTGTACGTTTAATTGAAATGATGAGGGATGTACCTAAAGACTTGATGGATCAAAAACTTCTTTACCCAATAGGTAAAGATTTAATGGGAAAATCCATATTTGCTGAAATGAATAAAATGCCGCATTTATTAGTTGCTGGAGCTACTGGTTCTGGTAAATCAGTCTTTATGAATGTCATGATTATTAATTACTTACTTAGAACTTCACCAGATGAGTTAAAAATGCTTTTAATTGATCCTAAAAAGGTTGAATTTGCGCCATTTACTGAAATACCTCATTTAATTGCACCAGTTATCTCTGATTCTGCTGAAGCATCTCGTGCTTTGAAAGTCATTGTTGGAATGATGGAAAATCGTTATGAAGTCTTTTCAAATTTAGGGGTAAGAAATATTACAGCCTATAACGAACTTATTATTAAAAAACCTCAAGATAATATAGAACTTATGCCATGGATTTTAGTTGTTATTGATGAGTTAGCTGATTTAATGATAGTAGCGGGAAAAGAAGTTGAGGGAAGTATTCAACGGATTACTCAACTTGCTCGAGCTGCCGGTATACATTTAGTGGTTGCAACGCAACGTCCATCTACAGATGTTATTACTGGAATTATCAAGGCTAATATTCCATCACGTATCGCATTCGAAGTCAGTAATGGAATAGATTCACGGACCATTTTAGATCAAGTAGGTGCAGAAAGATTGCTAGGTAAAGGGGATATGCTCTTCTATCCAGTTGGAGAACCTGCACCAATGCGTGTACAAGGATCATTCATTAGTGATGAAGAAGTTCATCGAATCTCAAAAGCAGCGTCAGATAAACGTAAACCTCAATTTGATGAATCATTTTTAAACTTAGATCAACCGGAAGAAATGATGGGTGGAAATGCTAAATCAGATGATCCACTCTATGCAGAAGTTAAAAACTATATCTTAGAAACGGGACGTGCTTCGACATCAAATATTCAACGCCGTTTTGGTTTAGGCTATAATCGGGCAGCACGAATAATTGATATTTTAGAGAGAGAAGGGGTTGTTGGACCTGCAAATGGCTCAAAACCACGTGATGTTTATAAATAAACAATGTGAATTTCACATTGTTTTTCATTTTTATCGTTTATAATTATCTTGTAGATTATTGATAATGTGGCAATCAATTGACACGACATTTACATAATCTTAAACTTTATTTAGCAGAAAAATTTCTGCAGGAGGACAATGAATGAAGAAGTTATTAGCATTTCTTTCAGTCATCCTAGTAGTATTTAGCTTAACAGCATGTTCAAGCACAGATACTCCTGAGGAAACTGAAGAGCCTACAGGTTATGAAATCGCTTTAGTTACTGATATTGGTACTATTGATGATAAATCATTTAACCAAGGTGCATGGGAAGGTGTCGTTGCTTACGCTGAAGAAAACGGCTTAACTTACCAATATTACAAACCAGCAGAAGCAACTACAGTTGCATATGTAGCTGCTATTACAGAAGCAGTTGATGGTGGTGCTACTGTTGTTGTTACACCTGGTTATATGTTTGCTCCAGCGATTTATGAAGCACAAGATTTATATCCAGAAGTAAGTTTTATCTTATTAGATGCTGATCCACATACAGAAGACTATGCAGACTTCCGCATTGAATCAAATGTTTATGCAGTTTATTATGCTGAAGAACAATCTGGTTTCTTAGCTGGTTATGCAGCTGTTAAAGACGGTTACACATCACTTGGTTTCATGGGTGGTATGGCTGTTCCTGCTGTTGTTCGTTTCGGTTATGGTTTCTTACAAGGTGCTGACGCTGCTGCTGCAGAACTTGGTGTTGACGTTATGGTTAACTACAAATACTTAAATAGTTTTGCTCCAGGTACTGAATGGGCTACTGAAGCTAAATCCTGGTATTCAGAAGGTACAGAAGTAATCTTCGCTGCTGCTGGTGGTGCTGGTTTATCTGTTATGGCTGGTGCTGAAGAAGTTGGTGCGCTTGTTATCGGTGTTGATGTTGACCAATCTAACTTATCAGATACAGTTCTAACATCTGCAACGAAAGGTTTAACAACTTCTGTTTATGATGCATTAATGGATTATTATGCGGGTAGCTTCAAAGGTGGCGAAATCGTTACTTTAGATGTTACTGTTGGCGGTGTTGGTTTACCAATGGATACATCACGTTTCATGACATTCTCAGCTGCTGATTACGATGCTGTATTCGCAAGTTTAGTTGATGGTTCTGTTGTTGTAAGTAGTGACATTGAAACAATGCCTGCATTAACAATGACAACTGTTAATGTTATCGAATAATAATAGATAATAAGTTTTGTTAAAAGAGGCTGTAACGAATAAACAGGCTCAAGAATAGAAGTAAAGGAAAAGGTCCAGGCATTACGCTTGGACCTTTTCTTAGATATAATTTAGTCATGGAAAATATAAATATTCGTCATGAGCTAAACCACTACCCGAACACTAGTGATTATAGCTCAACCCAAGTCGTTTTGCCACTTGATTGTGGAATTTTAATTGAAACAAATGATCCAGTGATGAGTTTTAATCAAATCATGGATGAAATTAATCTTAAAGTGTTCGTTAAGAGATATACAAAAGGTCGCCATGATTATGAAGAGATCACATTGATTAAGCTTTTATTGTTTGCTTATATGAATCAGATAACGAGTCTAAGAAAGATTGAATCAGCCTGTAAAACAGATATTCGATTTATCTGGTTATCAAAAGGGATACGCCCGAGTCATATGACTTTTTATCGCTTGATGAAGGAAAGACTTAAAGGGCGATTTGAAGATTTGTTTTATGAAATTAATAAAGTGCTTATTCGTAAAGATCACATAGATACCAGTGTTCTCTATATCGATGGAACGAAGTTTGAAGCGAATGCGACGAAGAATAGTTTTGTTTGGAAGAAAGCAGTGTTGAAGAACCAAAAGAAGTTATTTGAAAAGATTAGTGCTTTTTATAAAACTTATTCATTAGAAACAAAGTCTAGTTATCACGCTGATGATTTAAGTGAATTCAAGATGGCTTTATACAATGACTGTTTACTTAAAAAGATTGAGTTTGTCAGTGGTAAAGGACATCCTAAACATCCTTTACAAAAAGCTTATGAAACAATTAGAGATTATCAAAACAAGTTAATCGAATATGAGATTCATCTACAAATCTGTGGAGATCGAAACAGTTACTCTAAAACTGATCATGATGCGACCTTTATGCATATGAAAGAAGACTATTATATGCGAACAGGCATCTTTAAACCTGGCTATAATGTGCAGCTAGGGGTCAGTGATGAATATATCATGATGGCTAAAACTTATCCTAACCCAACAGACACGAAAACCTTTATCCCTTTTCTAGAAGCGTATAAGAAAGCTTATGGTCATTATCCTAAGACACCCGTCGCAGATGCAGGCTATGGAAGTTATGATAATTATCTCTATTGTGTGACACGCGGTATGGAACTCTTTCAAAAATATAGTCTTTATGAACAGGAAAAACATGGAGTTAAGAAGAAACAAAAATTTCAATCTAAATCCATGAGACAAGAAGATGGATCCTTTATCTGTCCTGAAGGGAAATCCTTTAACTACGTCGATTCTCATTTAGATGAAAAAGGTTTATATCCTAAATTGATTCATCATTATCAGTGTATTGATTGTACAGACTGTCCTTTAGCTAAAGACTGTAAGAAAAGTGAAGCTAATCGACAGTTGAGTATTAATCCTGTTCTCTTAGAACTACAGTCCATCGCTAAAGAAAACTTAGATAGTGAGCGAGGGATACAATTAAGAATGAATCGATCTGCACAATCAGAATCAACCTTTGGAATCCTTAAATATAACTGGGGAAAACAAAGATTTACACGTCGTGGTAAAGAAAATGTGGATAACGAGTTATATTGCCTCTGTATTGGCTATAACTTAATGAAATATCATTCAAGAAAACTAAGACATAAACTCAATTAAATAGTTATAAAACCTTAAAAGTTCTTTTTAAGTCGTCTAGTTTTCTAAATTTAATCCAAAAAAATATCAAAACCATCAGATTAAACAAAAAAAGAAGCTGTAACGCCTCTAGTTTCGTTTTCATCCATACCATGGATATTCACTATTCTATTTCGTTACAGCCTCTTTTTTTCGTTTTAAGAGCTCTTTCAAGTATAATAATTCTATATAGGAGATTTAAAACATGGATTATGTTATTGAAATGCTAAACATAACCAAAGAGTTTCCAGGTATAAAAGCAAATGATGATATTACCCTTCAAATTAAAAAGGGTGAAATTCATGCGCTTTTAGGAGAAAATGGGGCTGGAAAGTCCACTTTAATGAGTATACTCTTTGGTTTATATCGTCCTGAAAAGGGAAGCATAAGAATAAATGGAGAAGAAGTTCATATTCACAATCCTAATGATGCAAATCGTTATGGAATTGGGATGGTTCATCAACATTTCAAACTTGTGCATAATTTTACAGTACTTGAGAATGTTGTATTAGGTGTTGAGACCTCTAATCGTGGATTCTTAAAAATGGATGATGCGAAAAAATCAGTTATTGATTTATCCAAAAGATACAATTTATTTATTGAACCAGATCATTTAATTGAAGATATTACAGTTGGTATGCAACAACGTGTAGAGATATTAAAAATGTTATATCGTCAAAACGATATTTTAATTTTTGATGAACCGACTGCAGTATTAACACCACAAGAAATTGAAGAACTCATGCATATCATGAGAGAATTAAGTAAAGAGGGGAAGACAATCCTTTTTATTACCCATAAACTCAATGAAATCAAAGCGGTCGCGGATCGCGTTTCTATTTTACGTAAAGGAAAATTAATTGATACTTTAGATGTAAAAGACAGCACTAAAGAAAAATTATCAGAACTAATGGTTGGTCGAAAAGTTCAGTTACAAGTTGATAAAGGCGAAGCAAACCCAAGCGATGTTGTTCTTAAGTTAAATAATGTTTGTGTAAAATCTGCACACAGTACTAAGAACTCTGTAGAAAATGTTAGTTTTGAAGCACGTAAAGGCGAAATCTTGTGTATTGCAGGGATTGAAGGTAATGGACAAACTGATTTAGTTTATGCGATTACAGGGCTTAAAAAAGTTGATTCTGGGAATATATGGTTTAAAGAAAAAGATATTACTCACACATCGATTCGTGAACGTAATCTTGACGGGATGACCCATATTCCAGAAGATCGTCATAAACATGGATTGGTTTTAGACTATACGCTTGCAGAAAACTTAATTTTAAAGTCATATTTTAAAGAGTCATTTCAAAAAAATGGACTATTAAAGTTTAAAGAAATTGATGATAATGCGACAAATCTTATTGAAAGATTTGATATAAGAAGTGGGCAAGGTGCTAATACTGAAGTTCGTTCTATGTCAGGTGGTAATCAACAAAAGGTTATCGTTGCACGTGAGATAAAGGAAGATCCTGATCTATTGATTGCGGTTCAACCAACTCGTGGTCTTGATGTAGGGGCAATAGAATATATTCATTCACAACTTGTTGCACAAAGAGATGAAGGTAAAGCAGTTTTACTTGTATCTTTAGAATTATCTGAAGTTATGAATGTTTCAGACCGTATTCTAGTTATGTATGAAGGCGAAATTGTAGGAGAATTAGATCCTGAAAAAACAACAACAAAAGAACTTGGTTTATATATGGCTGGTTCTAAGAGGGAGAATAAATCATGAAGAAGTTTATAGCTTTAGATCGTAACCAAAAAGTTATTGCCTCTTTAATCGCCATATTGTTCGGTTTTGTCTTTGCTTTCATTATTTTAAATGTTGCTGCTTCATTAAATCCAAGAGGAGCTGATCCAATTAGTGGTTTAATGACAATTATGACGGGTGGTTTAACAACCAGTGGTATTAAAGGTTTAGGGACCATTCTTAAGTTTGCAACACCTGTTATCTTGACCGGTTTATCAGTTGGTTTTGCATTTAAAACAGGTTTATTTAATATTGGCGCAAGTGGTCAATATATTATGGGTGGATTTATCGCTGCTTATGTTTCCATTAAGTGGTTATTTATTCCGGTTGAGTTTAGATGGATTATTGCTTTACTAATGGCAACCTTAGTAGGTGGTATTTGGGGTTTAATTGCAGGTGTTTTAAAAGCTAAACGAAATGTTAATGAAGTTATTTCATCGATTATGTTGAATTATATTGGAATGTACACAGTCTCTTCTTTAGTCCCTTTAATTCCTGATCAATTTAATCCATCACGGACACAAGTACCTTTATCAAAAGTACCAACTTTTGGATTGGATCAGATATTTGGTCCAATGACGGTAGACTTTGGGATTGTTATTTCAATCGCTATGGTAGTCGTTATTTACATTATTTTAGATAAAACAACTTTTGGTTATGAACTTAAAGCATGTGGTTATAACCGTGATGCGGCACGTTATGCAGGTATAAACGATGAGAGAGGCATTATGACGAGCATGTTTATCGCCGGTGCGCTATCAGGATTAGCTGGTGGCTTAGTTTATATTTCTACAATTACTAAAGTTATTGATCAATCAACCGTTTTACAACGTGAAGGTTTTGATGGTATTTCAGTTGCTTTATTAGGTTTATCCAATCCATTTGGCATACTATTCTCAGGCATCTTTATTTCTATGCTTCGAAATGCTGGTGTACCACTATCAAGATCTGGTTATAACGAAGAAGTCGTTAGAATTATGACATCAGCGATTATTTATATGAGTGCTTTCTCATTGATTATGCGTGAAAAATTTACCGCATGGTTACTTAAAAAGGAGAATGAATAATGAGCTCAATAATCTTTTTACTTAAAAATATGATTCCATTTACCATTCCACTAACAGTTGTTGCCTTAGGTGGGATGTTCTCAGAGAGAAGTGGTGTTGTTAATATTGCCTTAGAGGGCATAATGATCTTTGCAGCTTCAGCAGGAATTTTCTTTATTCACTTTATGCAAGATAGTATAAGTGGACAATTACTATTAGTTTTAGCACTACTTGTTTCGATGACAGCTGGTATTTTATTCTCACTTTTACACGCTTATGCTTCAGTTAATTTAAAAGCGAATCAAGTTATTAGTGGTACCGCATTAAATTTATTTGCGGCATCATTTCACGTCTTTATTGCTCGTATGATATTTGGTGTAGAAGGGGTTGGTTTTATCAATCAATTTAGAATTGCTGAAATTCCAGTCTTATCATCTATTCCATTTATTGGAGAAATTTTCTTTACATCAGTCTATATCACAACACTGATTGGCTTATTTATCTTAATAGGTTCTTATATACTATTATTTAAAACACGCTTTGGTTTACGTTTAAGAGCCTGTGGTGAACATCCTCAAGCAGCTGATTCAGTGGGTATAAATGTTTATAAAATTAGATATGCTGGGGTTATGTTGTCAGGCGCACTAGCAGGACTTGGTGGTTTAATTTTAATTATTCCAAGTTTTACTGAATTTACTGGTGATGTTGTTGGTTATGGTTTCTTGGCTTTGGCTGTATTGATTTTTGGTCAATGGAATCCTAAAAAAATCTTCATGGCAGCCTTATTCTTTGGCTTAATGAAAACAATATCTAACTCAAGTGGATTAGCCTTATTATCGCAATTACATATTAATTCCTATTTCTATAAGATTTTACCTTATGTTGCGACAATGGCTGTTTTGACCATTACATCTAAAAAGTCAGCCGCTCCTAAAGCATCTGGTGAACCATACGATCAAGGAAAACGATAATAAAAAGTCCACATTAGGACTTTTTATTTGCTTCGATGAGAGAAATTTTTAAATCATAAAGTTTTTGTGATAAATCCACATAATATTTGTGTGGATTTTTTAGTCGTTTGACTTCATCCCATAAAGTATCAAGTTCTTTTAAAGTATAATCGCGTGTTTCAAATATATCTTTAGGTGTGTAGACGAGTTGACCTTTATCAAAAATCAAAGTGTGCATGTCGCGTACAGAATAATTATCAATAATTTTACGTTTCCATGGTGCATTAGGATCAAATAACTCATATGAACTTGGATTAATGATTTCATCAGCACAAGCAATCACATCTGCAATTGCCTTTTTCGTATCATTATCATAGAATCGATAAACTTTTTTATCACCTGGATTTGTAATCTTTTCAATGTTATCTGATAGCTTTATGGTGGGAATCATTTTTCCATTTTTTTCATAAGCAACGACTTTATAGACGCCACCTAAGACAGGATGAGAAGAAGAAGTAATTAAGTTTTCTCCAACTCCATAAGCATCAATTTTTGCATCTTGTAAGATCAAAGTATCGATAATATCTTCATCAAGTGAATTTGAAGCGAGAATTTGACAATCTGTTAAACCAGCATTATCTAACATTTGACGCGCTTTTTTAGATAGATAAGCTAAGTCACCACTATCTAAACGAATCCCTTTTAAACGATGACCATTAGGAATCAAAATTTCTTTCGCTACTTTGATGGCGTTAGGAACACCAGATTTAAGGGTATTGTATGTATCGACAAGTAATATTGTGTTATCACCAGCTTGTGAAGCATATTTGCTAAATGCTTCATATTCTGATTCATGCATTTGTATGTATGAGTGAGCTAGAGTACCTGATACAGGAATTCCATATACTTGACCTGCATACGTATTCGATGTCCCAACACAACCAGTAATATAAGCAGCTCTAGCACCTTCTAAAGCAGCTTCTACACCTTGTGCTCTGCGAATCCCAAACTCAATAACATTACGATCTTTGGCAGCGCGGACAATGCGTGCTGATTTTGTCGCAATAAGGGTAGAGAAGTTGACTGATACAAGAATTAAGGTTTCAATTAATTGAGTTTGAATACGAGTGCCTTTAACTTTGATTAAAGCTTCATTGGCAAACATGGGAGTGCCTTCTTCGACTGCCCATAAATCGATATTAAGATTCATGTTTCTAAGATAGGTTAAAAAGTCTTCATCATATTTATTTAAACTTCTTAAATATTCAATATCAGCATCTTCAAATTTATAGTTACTTAGCTGATGTATTAAATTGTTCAATCCATTAAAGATAATAAAACCACCAGCATCAGGTATCGTTCGCACAAACATATCGAAGATGGCGATTTCTTCATGAGTATTTTCTTTAAAGTAGGTGTAAGCCATTGTAAATTCATATAAATCGGTCAGTAATACCGTACTTTTTTTAGGGGATAGGGCTAAATTCATATTTCAATGTTTCCTTTAACTGATATGTTAGAATAATTGTGTTTATTATACCACTTAGAGAAGTTGAAGGAATCTATGAACCAAATATTAAAAGAAAGTACACTTATCCAAAGACAAACAGATCAATTTAAAGATATGATGATTCAAATCATCTACAATTATCCAAAAATTGAACCAGATGTTACAATCGCAAATCTTTTGTCTTATATGATGAGTGATCGAAGTATTGATTATCCTAGTAAAAAATTAATGAATAAGAAAAGTGATGAACTTTATGGTCTATCAACCCAGTTTAGAGTTAGTTCTTTTGGGTATCTTCAACAGTTTGAAGCCCGATTTAAAACCTTGAATCCATCTTATATGGATGACAATATCACAGTTGAAGTGTTTAATTATATTCAATCGGTTATTTGTAAACCACTCTTAAATGAATCGAGTTTAAATGAAGCTAAAACAAACTTGAAAGCAGCATTATTAAGACTGCAAGATAATCCTAATATCGCAAGTGTACGCTTAGCTGTAAAAGAAATGGTGATTGATGAACCCTTAAAAGTTTACTCATTAGGATCTTTAGAAATGATTGATAAAGTTTCTTTAAATGATGTGATTGCTTTTCATAAGAAATTAATTGATTTAAAACCAATCATTATTACAAGTTCTGATACAAAGTTAGACTTAAGCTATTTGCAGAGTGTTTTGGGTCAAAAAGAAATGGATCGTCGTCAAAATGTTTATCAGTTTAAAGAAAGAGATTTTGTGAGTGCAAGCGAAGAAAGATCACTTGCACAAAGTACGATTAGTCAATTTTATTCAACACAAGTTGATTTAAGCAGTGATGATTATTATTCAATGCGTTTATTAGCCATGATTTTAGGCCAACTTCCAGGAAGTTTATTATTTCAAGAAATTCGCGAGAAGCGTTCACTTTGTTATGCAATATCTGCCTCATTTATGGCAAGTGATGGATTACTTTTAATTCAAACAGGCATTGATGCCTCTAAATTAGAAGAACTGAGACCTTTAATTGCTTATCAAATTCAACGTTTAGTAACGGGTCAATTTCCATTAAATTTATTAAAGGTTGCGAAAAAACTTTATCTTCAAAATATGGAACAGTTGGATGAAGATCGGCTATCGTATTTCAATGTTTTAAATCAGTTCGATATTTTAAACAGAGATTTTGATTTAGATTTTATTAAAATGAAAGTCAAAGCTATAACTAAAGAAGATATTCAAAAAGCCGCAAGTCGTCTCAGTCTTATTGCTGAAGGACTTATAAAAGGAGTTTTATAATGCATATTACGAATTATATAAACTTAAAAGAGAAAATTACATATCATCAATTAGAGAATGGTTTATCGATTGCGATAATTGAAAAAAAGGGATTTAAGACTTCATCATTCTTTTTAGCGGTACCTTATGGATCTTTAGATGTTTTTCAAGAAGATAATGAAGAGAAACATGTAAATTCACTAGGCGTCGCACATTTCTTAGAACATAAGCTCTTTGAAAACAATAATGGTATTGATATTATGTCAGCTTTCAATGAACTTGGAGCATCAGTGAATGCATTTACGTCGCATAATGAGACAGTCTATACATTCTCAAGTGTGAAGAACATTAAGAAAGCTTTGAATTTGCTTTTAGATTTTACCCAAGAATTTGATGTTTCAGAAGCATCGGTTGAAAAGGAAAAAGGAATTATTGTTCAAGAGTTAAATATGTATCTGCAAATGCCAGAACAACGTTTAATCTATGAAACTTATCGTTCTTTATATCATGATCATCCAATTCAATATGATATAGGTGGAGATGAAGAGAGTGTAAATGCGATTACAAGACAGGAATTAATGGATGTTTACCAACGCAATTACCATCCCCAAAAAACACTTTTAGTTTGTGTTAGTCATCTGCCAGCGAATCAGTTGCTAAAAATAATTGAAGATAATCAGAAGGAAAAAACTTTTAAAGCAATGCCTTTAGTAAAACGTTCCTTAATTGATGAAGCGATATCGGTAAAAAGAGATCACTTTGAGTTTGAAATGAATATTCAAGCTTCTAAAATGACCTATAATTTTAAACTTGCACATTTATCAATTGATGAATCAATAAATCTAAAACGTGAGTGGACTCTAAGAATTGCCTTAGAATGTGTCTTCTCGAGTATTAATGATCAATATCAATCTTGGCTTGATCAAGATCGAATCCATGATTACTTTGGTTTTGAAGTCGAAGTCAATAAAGCTTATGGTTTTATTCTCTTCTATGGAGAAGGTGAAAGTGTTTCTGATTTTAAAGCTTTAATTGATGAAGGATTAAAAACAGATTTAAGCTTATTTGAAGATGATTTTATCGCATTAAAGAAACGTTATAAATCAATGTTGATTCGTTCATTAAATGATCATGATGATTATGCGATTAGCTTAATTCGCTCAAGTTTTGCCTCAATTCCTTTTGAATATCAATTTGATGTATTAGATCAAATACACTTTGAAGATTGTTTAAGAGCGTTTGAAAGCATTAAACATACACCTTCATGCACTGTTTTAATGAAGAAAAAATAGGAGATTTATCATTTATTGTCTAAATCTATAGTACGAGGAGGACAAGATATGTTAAATCAAGTCGTTATTGTTGGTCGTATAAAAGAACTTCCAATCCAAAAAGAAACAAGTAGTGGAGTTAAATTAGCCGAGATGTTAGTTGAAGTTGAACGAAACTATAAAAATGCCCAAGGTGTCTTTGAAACAGATACTCTTCAATGTACACTTTGGCGAGGCTTAGCAGATAGTGCAGTTGAACAAAGTAAAGTAGGAAACCTCATTGGAATTAAAGGACGATTACAAGGGAATCACTTTGAATCCAAAGAAGGGTCTCCCATCTATTATTCAGAAGTGATTGTAGAGAAAATTTCATTTCTACATCCACAAGAACAGTAAACGGTCTCGGCCGTTTTTTTGTTATAATGTTTCTAGTTTAAGGAGTGTCTATGAAACAGTACCTAGAATTAGTGAATCATATATTAAATAATGGTGTTCAACGAGCAGATCGAACATCAACTGGAACAATCTCAACATTTGGATATCAAATGCGTTTTGATTTAAGTGAAGGTTTTCCTTTACTTACGACAAAGAAAGTTCATTTTAAATCTGTCGTTCATGAACTTTTGTGGTTTATCCAAGGTTCAACCAATATTCGTCCACTTGTTTTAAATAATGTACGTATTTGGAATGAATGGCCTTATGAGAAATATCAAAAATCTGAGTATTATCAAGGCGAGTCAATGAATGACTTTATTGAGAAAATAAAAGAAGATCCTGATTTTGCTGAAAAATTTGGTGATTTAGGTCCAGTTTATGGAAAACAATGGCGTGATTTTAATGGGGTTGATCAATTAGAAGAGCTCATTCAAGGATTGAAGAAAAATCCTTTTTCTAGACGCCATATTATCAATGCCTGGAATCCAGCTGATTTGGATAAAATGGCTTTACCACCATGTCATATGATGATGCAATTTTATGTCTCATCTGATCAAAAGAAATTATCATGTCAGCTCTATCAAAGATCAGCAGATGTCTTTTTAGGAGTCCCATTTAACATTGCTTCATACGCATTATTTACCCATATGATTGCCCAAGCTGTTGGCTTAGAAGCAGGGGAGTTTATTCATACTTTAGGAGATGCTCATATTTATAACGATCATCTTGAACAAGTGAATATTCAAAAAAATCGTGAGCCAATGAAATTATGTCAATTAAAACTAAATCCAAATATTCACTCAATTTATGACTTTAAATATGAAGATATTGAATGTATTGATTATATTTCTCATCCTGCCATTAAAGGTAAGGTATCTGTTTAGTGTTACATATGATTGTAGCGATGGATGCCAACCGCGGAATTGGTTTAAATGAAAAGATGCCCTGGCACATTGCTGAAGAAATGAAAATATTCAAAACAACAACGATGAACCATTCTTTGCTTTTTGGACGTAAAACCATAGAAGGGATGGTTGGACTATTAAAAAATCGTAAACATTATGTAAGCACTAAAAATAGTTTCTATCAACGTGATGGGGTTGAGGTCGTCACTGATTTAGAGACATTCTTAAAGAAACACCAAAATAGTGATGAAATAATTTTTGTGAGTGGGGGAGCAAGTATTTATCAGCAAGCTTTTCCTTATATAACAGATGCTTATATTTCTATTTTAAAAAATGTTTATCAATGTGATACTTTCTTACCTGAATTTGATTTTAGTGCTTTTGAATTACTTGAAAAAAAAGAATATGATGCGTTTACGCATTATCATTATAGAAGAGGTTAGCAAATGCAAGCATTCATATTATTTATCATGATGATCTTTGTATATCCGGTTGTGTTCTTTTCATCTCTACATCTAATTAAAGCTAACTATGATTTGAAATATACACTTTTTCAAATTTGGTCTCGTTTCTTTTTGAAAAGAGCGAGTGCTAAAGTCGAATGTAAGCGATCAGACTTAATCCCATTAGAAAATGATTATGTTTTTATTGTTCATCATGAAAGTACACTTGATGTTTGTGCTTTAGCTGAAGCATTACCAGTTCGTACACATTTTATTTTAGATAAAACGGAAAAAGTTCCATACTTGAATAACTATTTAAAGCGCTTAAAAAGTATGAGAATAGATTATAGTGCTTCAAATTGTCATATTTATAGTGAACAATTTGAAAATGATTTAAATGAGTCATCAGTCACAGTATTTGTGAATAATTTAAAAAATCAAATCTTACCGATCGATTTTTATGATTGTGCAAAATCTCAAAAATGGACACTCATTCCAGTTATGATTCATAATTCTAAAAACTTAATGAAAAAAGGTCGGCATCATAAAATTGAAGTAGAAATTAAAGTTCCTCTCTACTTTGAAGAATACGGAAAGTCTTCAACAGAAGCTATACAAAAGCTTATATTAGAAAGACTTCAAGAACTTTAGTTTGGTATAATAGGGAAGCTATGCAAGAATTCAGTGTAAATTTAGAACAATTTGAAGGTCCAATGGATTTGATGTTGCACCTGATATCAACCAAGAAACTTGATCTATTTGATTTAAAAATAGATATTTTAGTTGACCAATATATTGCTTATATCGAAGCTGTTGAGGATAAACTTTCGATTGCCAGTGAATACTTAGCTGAACTTGCTAATTTAGTGGAATATAAATCGAAGAAACTTTTACCAAAAGAAGTGGATCCTTTAGCAGCTGATGAATATGAAGAAGATCCTAAAGAATCACTGATTCGAAGAATTTTAGAATATCAACGTTTTAAAGAGATTTCTCAAGTCTTAAACGAACGATATGAAGAACGTTCCAGACAATTAGAAAAACCATTAGAAAAATCTGTTTTTGAGAATAATCATCAAAATCCATACTCAAGCCTTGAAGGTGACCCTCAAGATCTCATTAAAGCAATGCAAAGAATTATGCAACGCTTTAATATTGTACATCCTCATCAAGTTAGAGTTGAACGTGCAGAAATATCAATTGATCAAAGAACAGAAATATTACTATTACATATATCCACTTTAAAGGATCCATTTACATTTGAAGATTTGGTCCAAGATTGTAATCATATACATCTATTAATTGTCACTTTCTTAAGTATTTTAGAAATGACACGTAATAATCAAATTGCTTTTGAAGTCAGTGATGACGATATTTGGTTTAGAAAAGGTAAGAACTATGGATTTGACGCTTAGAGCTTTAATTGAAGGGATTTTGTTTGTGTTTGGAGAAGAAGGAGTTAGTTTAGACCAACTTTCTGAAGCTTTAGCCATCGAACCTAATCACATTCAATCAATCTTAAAAGAAATGCAAGATAATTATCTGTCTGATGATTATGGTTTTGAACTTGTTATCATCCAAGATCGTTATAAATTGATTTCAAAGGCAGCTGTTCATGATAGTGTTCAAAGAATTCTCTCTTTAGCAAAATCAAAGCAACTCTCACAATCCGCTTTAGAAACATTAGCAATTATTGCTTATCGTCAACCTATTACACGTACATCTATTGAAGAAATTCGAGGTGTAGGTTGTGAATTGATGCTGAAGAAATTACAAGCTATGGATTTAATAAGCGAAGCTGGTCGTGCTGAATTACCAGGTCGTCCAATTTTATATGAAGTGACTCCGTCTTTCTTAGATTTATTTAAATTGATGGACTTAGAACAACTTCCAAACCTCCCTGATTTCCAAGATGAAAGTACGGAATCTCAGTTGTTTGAATAATGGAAAGACTACAGAAAGTATTAGCGAAAGCTGGCGTAGCTTCACGTCGTAAAGCAGAAGAATATATCGCTCAAGGACGCGTCAAAGTCGATGATGAAGTCATAACTCAAATGGGTTTTATTGTGAAAAAGGGTAGTGTTGTTAAATTTGATAATGAAGTTGTTGCGGGTGAAAATAAAGTTTATTACGTTTTATATAAACCACGTAAGGTATTATCTACGGTGACTGATCCTCGTGGTCGACAAACGGTTTTAGACTTAGTTCATGTCAATGAAAGAATTTATCCAGTTGGACGTTTAGATTATGATACCAGTGGTTTATTGATATTAACCAATGATGGAGAATTTAGTAATCTATTAACTCATCCTCGATATCACTTAGAAAAAAGATATGAAGTAAGTATTAATGGAACGCTTAATCAAGATCAATTAGATCAAATTAAAGCAGGGATGACATTAGAGGATGGTACACAGCTTCAAAGTGTTGATATTAGCCTTAAGCGAATTAATCCTAATACGAACACATCTGAGTGGTTTTTAACGCTTAGAGAGGGTAAAAATAGGCAAATAAGACGAATGATGGAGACATTTGGCTTTGAAGTCAAACGTTTGCATCGTTATCAAATGGCATTTTTAGATTTAAATGGTATTAAGTTAGGTACGTATCGTAGATTAAAACCTTTTGAAGTTAAACGTTTAGTAGAACTTGCCAAAAATGGGAAAGATCTATAATGCAAAGATTTTTTATTGATTCAGAGATTCATTTAAATAGCTTAATTAAATTAAGTGCGGAAATAGAACATCAGTGTAAACGTGTTTTGCGCTATCAAGAAGATCAAGAAGTAGAGTTAGTTGATCTTCTACAAAACTGTGTGATTGCAAGCTTACACTTTAAAGAAGATGGACTATATGCACAGATAGAAAAAATACTAGATATTAAAGAATCAGGTATTAAAATCGTCTTAATCCAAGCGCTTATCAAAAAGGATAAGTGGGAATTTGTTTTACAAAAAGCAACTGAGTTAGGTGTAAGTGAAATTGTGCCTCTCATGACACATCGTACTGTCGTTAAATGGACTGAAAAAGAGTTGAATCATAAACTTAATCGTGATGGAAAGATTATTAAAGAGGCAGCTGAGCAAAGTGAAAGACTATCAATTCCTAAACTCTATCCACCCGTTAAAATTTCAGACTTAAAAGATTACTTACAAGATGCAAATTTTGTGGCTTATGAAAATGAAAACAAAGTTCAATTGAAGCATAGTCTTTCTCCCCAAAAATCTTATAGTGTTGTCATTGGACCAGAAGGTGGCTTTACCCATGAAGAAATCCATTCTTTAAATGACTTAGGTTTTAAATCCGTTGGTTTAGGACCACGAATTTTACGAGCGGAGACAGCCAGTTTAGTAGCGATTAATACAATTCAAAACATTATTGAACCATGAATAAAACATTAAAAATATTAAATAAAACTAACAAGATCAATCTCAATCAACGATTGATTAAATCACAAATACATGAAGTTAAGAATAGCTTTAAGCCTTTTAATATTGAAATAAAGGTAAAAACAGAACAAGATTATTTTGAAGCACTGATTCAACTTGTTGGATTAAAAAATAAACAAACTTTTGAGAAATGTTTTGAAACAGAACGTCACGATCTATTAGATATTTGGGATAATTTATCTTATCAAGAACGAAACAAACTCATTTTATTAAAATTAGATGTCATAAAAGAAAGTTGCCAATATTTTAAAACGGATGAAAATAAAGTCATTTGGATTCCTTTTTTTGATAGCTTGTTAAATGGTTTATATCATAATGACATTGCGATTTTAGAATTACCTCAATACTTTAAGCTTTATAAAGATTTCAAAGATCGTCGTATTAGTATTCGTGATTATGTTTTTTTACCATATACAAGTCATTTTATTGATACAAATATCATTCAAGAAAAAGCTGATCGAATTTATTTCTATTCACCAATATTCGCCTCAATATTTGAATTAACTAATGAATTTAAATGTACTAGAATCCCTTTAGATAAAGATGCATGTAAAGTCATGCCATTTAAAAAAGACTTATTAGCTCTTGTTAATGCTTATCAAAGTGAAGATCTTAAAACATTTTTAACAACATGCATAGATTCGACATTAATTTCAGATAAATCTAAAAAAGTTTTTCAAAAGAGATTAGGTAAAATGAAATGAAAACATTTAGTATTTATACACTTGGTTGTAAAGTTAATGTTTACGAAAGTGAGTTTTATCGTCAATCTATGATTGATCAAGGTTTCTTAGAAGTTTTACCCAAAGAACCTAGTGATATTGTCATTATCAATACCTGTACTGTCACCAACTCAGCCAGTTTTAAAAGTCGTCAAAAAATACATCAAGCAAAACGTTTAAATCCAAATGCGTTTGTAGTGGTGGTTGGTTGTTATGTTCAAGTGGCACATGAAACTCTTAAAGAAAAATATGATATTGATTTATTAGTCGGGGCAAGTCACAAAAAAGAACTCGTCCATTTAATAACTGAAAAGATTAAACAAGTTGATTATAAATATCCGAGTGGTTTTGAAGCAATGAAGATTAATGCTTTTTCACATCAAAAACGAGCTTATGTCAAAATCCAAGATGGCTGTAATCAGTTTTGTTCATACTGCATAATTCCATTTGCTAGAGGACGAGAAAGATCACTACCTTTTGAAGAAGTCATTCAACAAGTTAAACAATTTAAAGATCACCACGAAATCGTTTTAACTGGTATTCATACTGGACGATATGGTTTAGACATTAATCATTCTTTATCAGAGTTAATAAAAACGATTTTAAGTGAAACAAAAATAGAAAGAATTCGTATTTCTTCTATTGAGATTACTGAAATTGATGATGAACTCATTTATATACTAAAAACTGAAGATCGTTTAGCAAAACATCTACATATTCCACTTCAATCAGCTCATAATAAACTCTTGAAAGATATGAATCGCCCTTACACCATTGAACAGTTCAAAGAACGATGTGATTTTATAAAAGCAGAAATTCCAAGTATTCATCTTTCAACAGATTTTATTGTTGGTTTTCCAGGTGAGAGTGATGAAATATTTGAAGAAGAATTAAAAACTGTCGAAAATTTAAATTTAGGATTTTTACATGTCTTTCCTTATTCAGAAAGAGAAAATACAAAGGCGATACAACTTCAAGATAAAGTTCATGGAAGTATAAAAAAAGAACGGGTAAATCGATTAGTGAATTTAAGTGAAGCGCTACAAGAAAAACATTTAAAAACACTGATTAATCAAGAAGTTCAAGTATTATTTGAATCTTTTGAAAATGGATATCTCTTTGGTTATACGAAAAACTATGAACCATTTGTATGTGAAGGCAGTGAAGACTTGATTAATCAATGTCACTTGTGTACAGTAAATTCAGTACATCAGTTAAGATGCGGTGGTGAAATTTTACAATGAAAACTTTAAATCAACTATTCTTAAATACAGCTGAAATTCAAATTGAGAATCTTATGATAGATTCTCGAAAAAAAGCTAAAAATGCTATTTTTTACTGTATTAAAGGAATTGTTAATGATGGCCATAAATTTATTAATCAAGCGATTGAACAAGGTGCAATCGTTATCGTTCATTCAGAAGAAGTAAAAGATAAAGTCAAAGATATTATTTATATCAAAGTTGATGATGTTTTAGATGCTTTAAATGAAAGTGCTAAGATTTTTTATGACGATCCAGCTTCTAAAATGATTATGTTTGGTGTGACTGGTACTAACGGTAAGAGTACAATTGCGAAAACAATCAAAGAAATCTACTCAAAATATAAAAAAACTGGTTATAGTGGGACTATTTCTATTGAATATGGACAAAAAGTTGAAAAACCAAACTATACAACACCAGAATCAATTGAGATGTTAGAACTCTTAAAAAGAATGGTTAATCATAAAATGAAAGCAGCAGCACTGGAAGTATCTTCCCAGGGTCTAGACCAAAAAAGGGCAGATGCAGTTCATTTTGATGTGGCGATATTTACAAATCTTACCCATGATCATCTTGATTATCATGGAACATTGGAAAACTATTATTTAGCCAAGAAGAAATTATTCTCACTCTTAAAAGAAGATGCTGCAAGTATCATCAATATTGATGATGCTTATGGTGAGCGTTTATATAAAGAATTAGACGGTAAAAAATTTAGTTATTCTATTGAAAAAGAAGCAGATTATCAAGCGATTGATATTGAATACTATGCAACACATACAAACTTTACATTGAAAATAGAGAATGAATCTTATCATTGTCGGACTAATTTTGTATCACAATTTAATCTATCTAATTTATTAGCAATTATTGCTGCTTGTCATCAAGCTAAAATGCCATTATCGGATATAATTTCTGAGCTTGATCATTTGCCTCAAGTTGATGGAAGAATGAATGTTGTTGATTTACATCAAGGCTTTAATTGTATTGTCGATTATGCACATACCCCTGATGGCTTTGATAAAATTTATAAATTTGCTCAAACGATTACACCTTTAAATAAAAAAATTATTACAGTCTTTGGTTCTGCTGGTAAACGTGATTCTAAAAAAAGACCAATATTAGGGTCGATAAGTGATCAGTATGCAGATATGATTATTCTTACTGAAGAAGATCCACGTAATGAATCAGCTTTAGATATCGCCCATGAAATAGCTTCAGGAATAAAAGAAACTCCTTATATTATTATTTTGGATCGCTATGATGCGATTTATCAAGCATTAGAGTTAGCTAATTCGAATGATACAGTTCTTGTTTTAGCTAAAGGAAATGAACAATACATTGACCGTTTATACGGTAAAGAATATTGGATGTCAGATGTGGCGGCAGTAAGAGAAATCTTAAGCCAAAAAGGAGAAGAGAATGAAACTCAATAAAACCATCGATCATACATTACTTAAACAGGATTCAACAAGAGATCAAATACTTAAGTTATGTGAGGAAGCTAAAACGTTTGATTTTGCATCAGTTTGTGTTAACCCAGGTTGGATTAGCACCTGTAAAGAGGCTTTAAATGGCTCAGATGTTATGGTGTGCACCGTTATTGGTTTCCCTCTAGGGGCAACGCTTACGCAAGCTAAAGCAGCTGAAACACGCTTAGCCTATGAAGCAGGAGCAGATGAATTTGATATGGTTATCAATATTGGAGCCCTAAAAGATCATAATGATGCATTAGTGGTTAAAGATATTGAAGCAGTTGTCGAAGCGGCTCAAGGCAAAACAATTAAAGTTATCATTGAAACTTGTTTATTAAGTGAAGAAGAAAAAATTCGTGCTTGTGAATGTGTTGTTAAGGCAAAAGCTCATTTTGTAAAAACAAGTACTGGATTCTCAACTTCTGGGGCAACCTTAGAAGATGTTATCTTACTTAAAAAATCAGTAAATGGTAAAGCAAAAGTCAAAGCAGCTGGTGGAGTTCGCTCAAGTGAGGACCTCGTAAAATTTGTTGAAGCCGGTGCAGATCGCATCGGTACATCTAGCGGCGTTAAACTTTTACAAGGTTTAGATGCAAACATTTCATATTAACTTGCATTAAGACGTAAGTTTGTTATAATTACAGTGCTCAAGTTAGAGGGGAGGGTAGAAAAATGCCTAAAGTAGTTTTAAAAGACAACGAAAACTTAGATGACGCACTTCGCCGTTTTAAACGTAGTGTTTCAAGAAATGGGACCCTCGCAGAAGCTAAGAAAAGAGAATATTACGTAAAACCTGGAGTTAAGAAAAAACTTAAATCCTTAGCTGCACGTAAAGCTCGTCGTAAAAAAGCAAGAAGATAAGCCATTAACCAATGGCTTTTTTTATATTTTAAAGCAATATGGATTACAATAGATTTGAGGTACATTTATTTGACAGCACTTAACACCCATCATTTTGATAATTTAAGTTTAGATGAAAGCCAAATATTATTTGGTGAACATGATAAGAACTTAAAACTTCTGAAACAATTCTTTAATATCGACTTTGTTTTTCGTGAACAAGAACTTTTAATTATTAAAGATGAACATCAACAAAGTGATTTACTTATTCAATGTTTTGAATTATGTATTCAACATATTCGTCAAAGTTCATATTTAGATGAAAGAGATGTTATCTATATTGCTCAATCATCTAAAGCAAAGATTACAGCTTTATTTGAAAGTCAAAAATATCCGATTGGTAAACGCTTTAATGGTAAACCTATTTACGCTAAGACCTTAGGTCAAAAAAACTTTATTGAAGCACTTAAGAAATATGAACTTGTCTTAAGTTCTGGTCCAGCAGGAACAGGTAAAACATATCTATCCGTTGTTTATGCCGTTTCTTGCTTAAAGAAAAATGAGATAAATAAGATCGTTTTAACAAGACCAGTTGTTGAAGCAGGTGAAAGCCTAGGTTTTCTACCCGGTGATTTAAAAGAAAAAATAGATCCTTACTTAAGACCACTGTATGACTCTTTATATGATTTACTCGGAACTGAGCAGGTCGATAAAATGATTGAAAAAGGGATTATTGAAATTGCCCCTTTAGCCTATATGCGTGGTCGAACCTTCGATGATGCCTTTGTTATCTTGGATGAAGCACAAAATACAACTAAGACGCAGATGCTCATGTTTTTAACCCGTATGGGCTTTAATACAAGAATGGTTATTACTGGTGATGAAAGTCAGGTTGATTTAAAACAAGCAAGCGGTTTAGCGCATGCAAAACGAGTTCTCAAAGATATTGAAGAACTTAAGTTTGTTCAACTTAGCCGTATGGATATCGTGCGTCATCCACTTGTCCAAAAAATTATTGAATCCTATGAAAATGAATAAAGGCTCTTGCGAGCCTTTTTTAGTGTTTAATTATTTTCTTCAATTTCATTCATGTTTTCATGCGTTCTATGAACTGAAACTGATGTTTTCGCAATGTTTTCACAGTGGTCACCAATACGTTCCAAAGTTCCTAGAATATCAACATAAACTGAACTACCAATCGCTGTATTACATGTTTCATCACGCATACGATCGAAGTGACGTTGACGTGCTTTAGATTCTAATAAGTCAAGATATGCTTCATCTTCTTTAATGGATTGAAGCATTGAATGGTCACCTTCAGCAAACATTTTTAATGATCTTGTTAACATGTGTTCAATTAACTCGAACATGTTATTCATATCTTCTAATGCATCTTTTGAGAAGATTTCGCGTGAATCATAAACCATATCGAAGAATTCACCTAAATTAGTAGTTAAATCTCCAATTCGTTCTAAGTTTTTAATAACTTGTAAGTAAGAAGAATGTGCTTCGATTTCTTTATCATTTAATTTTTGTTTAGAAATAATTAATAAATAATCTGTAATCTTAGTATCAAAGTTATTAATAATGCCTTCTACATCATTAATTTCTTTAAGATTTGCTTTACCTTCTCTATTTAAGTATTTTCGAGCTGTTGCGAGTATTTCAAATGTTATTTCACCCATTTTTAATGTAGCTTGTTTAGAAATATTGAGTGCAGCAGATGGAAGGTTCGTCGCTAAGTTAATATCGAAGTCTTCAGTATTAACACCCGTTCTTTCTTTTTCTTCACCGCGAATAACTTTTTTAATAAGCCATACCATTTGTTTAATGAATGGGAAGAAGACAATCGTCCCAACAAAGTTGAATATAATATGGGCTATCGCGATTTGCATCATTGATTCAAGATGGAATATCGTTGTTAAATAATCCATAATTTGGAAATAGAAAGGTAAGAAAATTAAAGCGATTGCCGTCATCAATAAGTTAAATAAGGTATGAACACCGGCTGCACGACGAGCCGCAAGTGATCCACCAATGGCTGCTAATGCAGCCGTAATGGTTGTACCGATGTTTGAACCAAAGACGAAGGGTAGTGCTGCTTGAAATGTCATACCACCAGATTCATAAATCTTTTGAACAATACCAATCATCGCAGATGAGGATTGGATAACGGCGGTCATTAATGAACCACCTAGAACCCCTAATATAGGTTGTGAAGCAAATACATAAGTTAAATCTTGGAATTCTGGAATATACTTTAACATCTTCAAAGCATCGCCCATTAACATTAAGCCATAGAATAAAACACCAAAACCTAAGACAATTTCACCGATATAGTGATCACGTTTACGTTTTGCAAATAGTAAGAGGAATGTTCCTAAGAAGACAAAATAAAGTGAATACTTTTCAACTTTTAAACCGACTAAGAAAGCAGTCACGGTTGTCCCGATATTAGCTCCTAAGATAATCCCAATGGTTTGGTCTAAACGCATTAAGCCAGCTCTAACGAAACTGATCGTAATGGCTGTAGTAGCAGATGAAGATTGAATAAAGATTGTTACAATCGCCCCAATCAATAAGCCCATCCAAATTTTGGTCGTATATCGGTCAATAATATCTTTTAATTTTTCACCGGCCAAAGATTTTAAACCATCACCCATGAATTGGATACCAAATAAAAATAAGCCCAATCCACCTAAAATTTCTTGCCAACTAATGTCAGCAAAAGTTGCTTCTGTCAATAAGTGCATAATTACCACCTTAATAGTTCGTTTACATTGTAAAGTCAAGTGAACAAAAAAACAATCTGTTATTGAGCATATGTTATAATTTAAATGCTTTATGAACTACAGTTTTATCAACCAAACAGATGAAAAGTCTTGGAAAAATTATCGTATTTTTATCTCTCAAGTCGTTAAAGAAACAAGTCGAGTTTTGAAGATACGAAAGCATTTTCAATTCTCAGTCATTTTAGTCGATTCGGCTACTATACAAATTATTAATCGAGATTATCGTCAGAAAGACCAAGTAACTGATGTCATTTCTTTTGCATCAAATGATGTTTTAGGTTTTGAAATTAAAGAAAGCATAAATGAACTTGGGGATATTTTTATTAATGTTGATCGGATTCGCTCTCAAGCACAAGATTATGGTCATTCATTAAAAAGAGAATTTAGTTTCTTAGTCACTCATGGTTTATTACATTTGTTAGGTTATGATCACATGAATGATAAAGAAGAAAAAGAAATGTTCAACTTACAAGAGGAGATTTTGGGTGAAATCGCGAAGAGATAGTTTTACAAATCGTTTTATTAATAAGTTTAAAGTAGCATTTATTGGTTTATTTGAAGGATTATCAACAGATATCAGCATTCAAATACAGTTTGGTATGGCCTTTATCGCAATTGTGATTGCCTTTTACTTTCAATTCACCTATATTGAATGGGCGATTTGGTTAATTTGTATTGGTATCGTTATTACCTTAGAATATTTAAATTCAGCATTTGAACAAATGTTAGATCGCTTTGATCCTACATATCATGTTTTAACTAAAAGAGCTAAAGATTTAGGGGCTGCTTCTGTCTTGGTAAGCGCAATCTTAAGTGTTGTAGTTGGATTAATATTTATATTCCATCATATATAAGGAGATTTTATGAATCACGATGAATTATTAAAACACGCTTTTAAAGCGATGGATAACGCTTATGCACCTTATTCAAATTATCATGTAGGTGCCTGTGTGCTAACTAAAGATGGCCACACTTTTTTAGGTGCTAATATTGAGAATGCTTCTTACGGAGCAACCAACTGTGGAGAGCGCTCAGCTATTTTTGCGGCTTATTCAAATGGTTATCGAAAAGAAGATATCGAAGCACTCGCAATTGTGACAGATGGAGATATTTTAGCGGGGCCTTGTGGTATATGCCGTCAAGTCTTATCAGAACTATTAGAAGATAATACACCTATTGTTTTATCAAATGGAAAAGAAACGGATGTTAAAACAATTGATGAACTTTTACCTATGCGTTTTACAAGTGAGGATTTAAAGTGAGTTTTAAAGCAGGATTTGTTGCCTTAATTGGACGTCCCAATGCCGGGAAGAGTACTTTAGTCAATCGTTTGGTTAATCATAAAGTAGCGATCGTATCGAATAAAGCACAAACAACACGTAATACAATTAAAGCGATTTTAACCAATGAGAATTCGCAAATGGTTTTTATCGATACCCCAGGTATTCATAAAGCACAACATGAAATGGGACGACAATTAAATAAGTTATCTTTTTCCTCTATTGAAGGTGTTGATTTAATTTTCTATTTATTTGATGCGACGAAGTTTTTTGGAAAAAGTGATCGTTTTGTCTTAGATTTGCTCGCAAAACAGGAAATGCCTGTCTTTTTGATTTTAAATAAAATAGATATGTTAAGTCGTAAAGATTTAATTAATCGTTTAAATGAATTACAAAAAGAATTTAACTTTGCGGAGATTATTCCAATAAGTGCATTGAATAACGATAATATTGATCGTTTAATCAAAGTCAGTGAATCTTATATGCCTGAAGGCGAAAAGATGTTTCATGAAGATTGGGCTTTAGATTATCCAGAACAATTTATGATTACTGAAATCATTCGTGAACATATTTTGCACTTAACACGAGAAGAGATTCCGCATTCGGTTGCGGTTAGTTTAGATAATATGAAAGAAGATAAAAAAGGAATTTTAATTCAAGCAAGTATTATCACTGAAAGAGATTCTCAAAAAGGAATATTGATTGGTAAACAGGGTTCAATGTTAAAACAAATTGGACAAAATGCGCGTGAAGAACTTCAAAAGCGTTTAAACAAACCTATTTTCTTAGATATTTTAGTTAAAGTAGAACCTAATTGGCGAAATACCCGACGAAATTTAGATCGTTTACTTCACCAAGAATATGAACGTTAATGAAAACTGAAACTGAAGTTATTATTCTTTCATCACAAGATTATCGAGAAAGTGATTCACTCCTTCGTGTACTTTCTAAAGATAAAGGCTTATGTACTTTTGTGGCAAAAGGCTTAAATAAGATTAATAGTAAAAATCGTATGGGTGCTCTACCTTATGGGAAGTCAATTTTTTTATATGATGAAAAAGAAGGCAAAGATATCCAAAGTTTACAAAGTGCACAGTCACTTATTAATCGATATAAAATACATGAAGATTTAGAAAAGAGTAGTTTAGCTTCATTTGTTGTTGAGATGGCTGATTCATTACTAAAACATGAACAAGACTTTGAGATATTAGAAGATACTTATCTTTTCATTGATAAGATGTTTGAAAGAATTGAAACATCTAAGCAATATGCACATTTACTGGTGATTACACTAATTCATTTCTTAGATCTGTTTGGTTTAAGACCCTATGTTGATGCTTGTGTAAGCTGTGGTTCAAGTAAAATCAATAGTATTTCAATCGAAGAGGGTGGTTTCATATGTCATAACTGTCAACATGAATTACATTCTCCGATTTATGATGTTGATAGTTTAAAACAGTTTAGATTAATGGGTCGAATGAGTGACGAACATATCGATGCTTATTTGAAATTTGATGCGCCAAGTCTTAGAATGATACAGGTGCTTATCCAGTTTTTTGAATATCATAGTTCTCAACACTTAAACACATGGGAATTCATTCAAAAATACACTATAATAAAGTAGTTATTTAAAAGAGGAGATTATATGTCTGTACCATTTGAAACAATCGTAAATCACGCAAAAAATCAGGGTTTTGTCTTTCAAGGATCTGAAATATATGGTGGTTTATCCAATACTTGGGATTTCGGTCCTTTAGGTTCACAATTAAAACAAAATATTAAATCCGCTTGGCGTTTGAAATTTATTCAATCAAATCCATATAATGTTGAAATTCAAGCTGCTATTCTCATGAATCCAAATGTTTGGAAAGCGAGTGGTCATTTAAAAACTTTTGCTGACCCACTAATGGACTGTAAGAAATGCAAAACACGTCATCGTGCTGATAAACTAATTGATGCTTTTACAGCCGGAAAAGTAAATGCAGCAACAATGTCTGTTGAGCAAATGCAAGATTATATTAAAGACAACAATATTCCATGTCCTGATTGTGGAGCACATGATTTTACTGATATTCGTCAGTTTAATTTAATGTTTAAAACATTCCAAGGTGTATTAGAAGATTCTAAAAACACCATTTATTTAAGACCTGAGACAGCTCAAGGGATGTTTGTTAATTTTAAAAATGTTCAACGTACAAGCCGTAAGAAAATACCATTTGGGATTGGACAAGTAGGTAAATCTTTTAGAAATGAAATTACACCAGGTAACTTTATCTTTAGAACACGTGAATTTGAACAAA
This sequence comes from Erysipelotrichaceae bacterium, assembly GCA_963663995.1. Classification (GTDB taxonomy): domain Bacteria; phylum Bacillota_I; class Bacilli_A; order Erysipelotrichales; family Erysipelotrichaceae; genus UBA2212. The sequence continues at coordinate 465,159 of OY760660.1, forward strand.
TGGAATTAGAATTTTTCTGTAAACCTGGTGAAGATCTTCAATGGTATGACTATTGGAAAGATTTCTGCTTTAATTGGTTGACTGATTTAGGTGTTAAAAAAGAAAATCTTCGTATTCGTGAACATGATCAAGAAGAATTATCACATTACTCAAATGGAACCAGTGATATTGAATATTATTTCCCTTGGGGTTTTGATGAAATTTGGGGTATTGCAGATCGTACAGATTATGATTTAACTCAACACATCAAACACTCTGGAGAGAAATTAGACTATTTAGATCCAACAACTAATGAAAAATATGTACCTTATTGTGTTGAACCAGCGGTTGGGATTGAACGTTTGTTCTTAACTTTCATGACGGATGCTTATGAAGAACAAGAACTTGAAAGAGATACACGTGTTGTATTACACCTTCATCCATATCTTGCTCCCTATAAAGCTTGTGTCTTACCTTTAAGTAAACAATTGGGTGAGCAAGCACAAAAAATCTATGCTGATTTAGCTCAAAACTTCATGGTTGAATATGATGAATCAGGAAGTATTGGTAAACGTTATCGTCGTCAAGATGCGATTGGAACACCTTTCTGCATTACCGTTGATTTTGAAACTGAAAATGATGGTAAAGTAACTGTTCGCCATCGTGATTCAATGGAACAAGAACGTTTAACGATTGAAGAACTCGTACCATTTATTCAAAAAAGTTTAAAATTTTAAAGGAGTTTGATGAACGAAGATATTCTTAATGAGATTCGATCTAAGACCGATATCGTCGAAACCATTCGTTCGTATATACCGGTTATTAAAAAGGGCAAGAGCTTTGCGGCTGTTTGTCCCTTTCATGATGACCACAATCCATCGATGTCTATTTCTCCTGATAAGCAAATCTATAAATGTTTTGTTTGTGGCGCAGGTGGAAATGTTTTTAGTTTTGTCAGAGACTTTGAAAAAATTACATTTAATGAAGCAGTTGAGCGCTTAGCAATACAAGCTGGCATTCAACTTGATTCATCGTTTAGTCAAAATAAAGTGCAAATTGATCCCATTAGACAAGGCTATTATGATACCTTAGATGAATATTTACGATTTGTTAAATACAATTTAGCGTCAACTGAAGGAAATGAAGCACGAGCTTATCTTGAAAAAAGGGGTCTTAATCAAGAACAAATCCAAAAATTTGAGATTGGTTATAACCCAGCTGACCATAAGGCTAATGATTTCTTAGAGGCTAAAGGTTATGATATTGAAAAAAGAACACAAAGTAATTTAGTTCGTGTGAATGAATTTGGGGTTAAAGATGTCTTTGAAAACCGTATTACTTTTCCAATCCATTCAGCAAGTGGTCAAGTCTTAGGTTTCAGCGCAAGAACACTTGATCCGTCACACCCAAGCAAATACATTAATACCGCTGAAACAGATATCTATCAAAAAGGTAAATTACTCTATAATTTACATCGTGCTAAACAAGCGATAAAAAGCCAACAGTTTATAATCTTAGTTGAAGGGGTTATGGATGTCATTGCTTATGATAAAGCTGGCTTTGAAAATGTTGTTGCTTCCTTAGGTACAGCTTTAACCATTGATCAAATTCGTTTGTTAAAGAATAATTCTTTAAATATCTATTTATCGTATGATAGTGACAATGCCGGTCAAATGGCAACACAAAAAATTGGTCGTTTATTATCTGAACAAGGCTTTAAAGTCTTTGTCTGTCAAAATAACTTAGCTAAAGATATTGATGAAACATTACAAAAACATGGTTTAAAAGCTGTTCAAAACATTGTTGAAGCCAAGAAAAGTTTTGTTGAATATCTCTTTGACTCAAGTATGAATCGATTAGATTTAGAAAATTATTCTCAAAAAAAAGAATTTGCTCGCTTAATGATGTTAGAATTGATTTCCATTAAAGATGCCTTTGATCAATCACATATGAAAAATCGCATCATGGATGTGACCGGATTTACTGAAGATCAATTAGATTTATTAGTTCCACAAACACAAAAACCTAAAACAAAAATTAGAAGATCTGAAAATTTACGTAAAGTATTAAAACAAAACGAATTATCTGATTGGGCAGAAAAGGAAATTTTAGGACAAATGCTTGTATCACAGAATGCCATGCAAGTATTTAGAAAAGAATTAGGCTATTTTGTAGATGATCTCTATCAAAAATGTGCCTTGAAGATTATGCATTACTACAGACATCACGACTCTATTGTAGTCGCTGATTTTATCAATACACTCGACTCAAGCGCAGCTATCGAATGTATCACCCAAATAGTTGAAAGTGATATATACTATAATAGCTATAGTGAAAAAGCTCTGATGGATGCCATCATACAAGTCAAAATCAATACCATCGATATTCAAATCGACCAGTTCAAACAGGAACACAAAGAAGCACTTGTATTAGATAGTAACCCAGACTTAATGATTCAATATCAATCGCTTATTAAACAGCGTCGAGATTATTTAAAGAAAAAAGGGGAGTCAAATGGCAAGTAAAGTAAAAACATTAGATGAATTAAAAACAAGTTTTGTTAAATCATTTAAAAAGAAAAAGAAACTCACACAAGATGAAGTAGATAAAGCCTTAAGTATTTATGACTTAAGCGATGAAGATGCTCAAGATTTTATTGATGGGCTTTTAAGTGCAGGTGTAGTCCTAAGTGAAGACACTGATGAGGAAGATATTGAAGATAATCCATTAGTGGTTGAAGATGTCGAATCTGATGAAGAATTTGATGATGAAGAAGATCATGATAAACCGTCTAAAACAGTTCGTAACTATTCTTCAAATACAGCCGCAAGAGTTAATGACCCAGTTAAACAATATCTAAAAGAAATTGGACGTGTTGATTTATTAACTTCAGCGATGGAAACAGAATATGCAATTGCGATTCGTGATGGTGTTGCGATTTATAAAGAATGGGTTCAAAAAGTCTTTTCTTGGTTTAATTTAGATGAAACAGCTAGTGACTATGCAAGTTTAAGTTCACAAGTTGTTTATGATTTTGAAGTAGCTGAAACGTTCAAAGAATTAGATTCTAGCGCTTTTGATATTAGTTATTTAGCTCTTATTAATCGTTTCAAAATCTTCATTAATCGTGAAGAAATACTTAAAAAGGAATTTGAAATCATTCAATCTTTTGACCGTTTTGAAGAATTGGATCATGCCAATTCATTCTCTAAAGTGCGTTCAGTTTTAGGCTGTCCTAATTTAGCTGAACTATTTAATGATTTAAAATCAGATGTCGAAGAGTATCGTCATTTCGTATATAAAAATTTATTAGTTAATATGTCACAACATTTCTTCGATAATGTTGAACAATCTAAAAAGGACTTAAAAGTGATTCATGCGGGTGATATGGCTAAGCAAGAACTAATTTCTGCTAACTTACGTTTAGTTGTTTCGATTGCAAAAAAATATGTAGGACGTGGCATGTTGTTCTTGGATTTAATTCAAGAAGGAAACATGGGTTTAGTCAAAGCTGTCGAAAAATTTGACCACACTAAAGGCTTTAAATTCTCAACTTATGCAACATGGTGGATTAGACAAGCCATTACGCGTGCGATAGCTGACCAAGCTAGAACCATCCGTATTCCTGTTCATATGGTTGAAACCATTAATAAGTTAACACGTATTCAAAGACAATTAGTTCAAGATTTAGGTCGTGATCCATCAGCTGAAGAAATTGCTGCAAAAATGGAAGGTATTACACCTGAAAAAGTACGTGAAATTCAAAAGATTGCCCTTGAACCTGTATCTCTTGAAACACCTATTGGTGAAGAAGATGATTCACATTTAGGCGACTTTATTGAAGATAAAGATGCGATGTCACCAGATGAGTATGCAAATAATCAACTCTTGAAAGATGAGATTAATAACATTCTTCAAGGTTTAACTGAGCGTGAAGAAAAAGTATTACGTTTACGATTTGGTCTATATGATGGACGTACTCGTACTTTAGAAGAAGTGGGTAAAGAATTTGATGTTACCCGTGAAAGAATTCGTCAAATCGAAGCAAAAGCACTTCGTAAACTTAAACATCCAACTCGTTCTAAACGTTTAAAGGATTTTAACGATAAGATTTAATGTTAAGTAAACGTCTTAATACCCTAGCGTTAATGATAGATCCTTGTGATCAAATGTGCGATGTGGGAAGCGATCATGCGCTTTTACCCATCGCACTTTTAAAATCGCATAAAGTAAAAAAAGCATTTGTTGTTGAAGTTGCGAGTGGACCTTTAGAAAAAGCTCAAATAGAAGTTGCTAATCAAGGAGTCATGGATCAAGTTGAATTCTTTTTAAGTAATGGCTTAAGAGAAGTAAATCGAGAAATTTGTGCTGTCGTTATTGCTGGAATGGGTTTTGATACAATTTCTATGATTTTATCTGATTCACTCGATAAATTTAAAAAGATTGATCAAATAATTCTTCAATCGAATTCTAAGCAATTTGAATTACGTGAATTTTTAAGTCAAAATCATTTTGAAATCTTGGATGAAGTATTTATTCAAGATCGTAAAAGACACTATATCGCAATGAAGTGCCGTTATAATGATCAAGCCCTTGATTTAAGTGAGCATGATTGTTTATGTGGACCAATTCTCATAAAAAAAGATAATCAAGATTATCTTAATTACCTATTAAATCAATTTAAACTATATAAGGATTTTCTTATAAATGATGCATTACGCTATCAATCTAAAGTTGATATCTTGGAATCATTACTAAAATCTAAAGGGTTGCTTTAATTTTACTTGCTTCATTAAATGGATCTAAATGATCTCTAATCGCTTCACAAAATGCAATCACTTGATTTGTGATAAAGGTCGGAGTAGAGGCACCTGATGTAATCGCAATACTATCATGTTGGCTTAAATTTAAGTCTTGAAGTTGTTTGTAAGATTGAATAAAGTGAACGCTTTGAATACCTTTGTTTTGACCTAATTTCGCTAACATACTTGAATTGTTAGACTTTGGATCTCCAACAACAATCAAACAATCAACTTTCTTTAAATTCAAAACGGCTTCTTGTCTTAAGCGGGTGGCCGAACAAACCTCATTTGAAACTAACAAATGGGGATATTTTTTTTGAGCAGCACTTATTAATTCATTGATATCTAAAAGGGACATAGTCGTTTGATTGGTTAAGAACAATTTACTTTGTTTTATTTCTAAATTCTCAATATCCTTTAGACTTGTAATTAAATGAATATGTTGTGGATCACTTGTACAAATAGCTTCAGATTCAGGATGGCCCTCTTTTCCAATATAGAGAATCTCATAGTTTTCTTTTAAATATGATTCAACCAGTTTTTGGGTTGAGATGACATCTTCACAACTGGCGTCAATCGCAATTAATCCTTTATTATTTGCTTCTTCAATCACTTTTTTATTTATCCCATGAGCAGTGAAAATGACAACACCATCTTCAACTGACTCTAAAAGTTTTAGCCGCGATGTGTTCTTAGATTCAAGTGTGTCTATGTGCATTTCTTTTAAGCCATTAACGACATGATCATTGTGAACAAGTTCGCCTAAAACTGTAATTTTTTGATGAGGATAATCCATTGCAGCTTGTTTAGCCATTTGGATTGCTTTAACGACGCCTTTACAATAGCCTCTAGGTGTGATATTAATTATTTCCATGTTTACGTTGGTATCATAACATACTTTAACTTGAAAACATTTGAAGACACTTTATAATGAATGCGAGGTTTATATGACACAACAACACGAAAGTATTACAGCATTTTTAAAAACAAATCAGTTTAAACAATTGAGCCAAGTTCAATCTCAATCCTTTAAACCTATCACAAAGGGAAGAGATGTCATTGCTTTATCTAAAACAGGGACTGGCAAAACGTTTGCTTATCTTTTACCATCTTTTGTAAATATTGATACGCAATCTGATAAAACTCAATGTGTCATTATTTGTCCTACCCAAGAACTTGTTGAACAAACAACTGTTTTTGCGCAAAAATTGAATCCGATTTTTCCAGATATTAGAGTACAAAGTATTTCTAAATTGTCAGATGATTTAAGATTAGCTAACAAACAAGTACCGCATGTATTAATTGGTACATTAGGTAAACTGAAGTCCTTATATCTAGAAAAGCAAATTTATCGTATTGATCATATTCAAACATTGATTATTGATGAAGCAGATATGATGTTAGATCCAGAAAACCTTATTGATTTAGATGAATTTGCAGGTAAAATGCCAGAAAAACTACAAACACTTGTTTTTAGCGCAACCATTCCAAATCAACTTAATAAGTTTATGCGTACCTACATGCATAATCCATTTCAAGTTAATATTGAAGAAGATAAATCATTTGATCCACGCATTGAACATATCCTAATCTCGCAAAAAGAAGATGAGTTTAAAAAGCTTAAACAGCTTTTAATGAATATCAATCCTGCTTTATGTATTATTTTTGCGAAAGATTCAAAACAACTTGAAAATTTGATAAGTTTCTTTGAAAATAGTTCATATAAATATACTTCTATTCATGGTCAACTAAATCCACGTGAAAGACATCAAATTTTTAAACAAATTAAAGACAATCAAGTTCAGTACGTTTTAGCAACTGATTTAGCTGCTCGTGGCTTAGATTTAGAACTTGCGACTGATGTTATCTCCTTAGGCTTTCCAAGTGATTTAAGTTTTTATACACACCGTGCAGGTCGTATTGGTCGTGCTGGAAAGAGTGGAAGAAGTTTTATCATCTACTCGCTAAAAGATGATCAAGTTATTCGCAAACTTATTGATATGGGATTAATCTTTAAACACCAATCCGTTAGTCAGCAAGGATTTAAGGAATTAAGATCTTATTCATATACTTATCACGCTAAAAAAACTGAACTAGATAAAGAAGTAGAGAAGATTGTAAAAGGTCGCTCACGTAAAGTAAAACCAGGTTATAAAAAGAAATTGAATCAAGAAATCGAGCAAATCAAACGTAAACGTAAACGTCAATTGATTCAAGATAGTATTAAAGCTCAACAAAAAGAGAAATCAAAACAGAAACAAAAAGACAAAAGGTAGATTAATTTCTACCTTTTATTTCAGCTTCTATTTCTTTTTTTAATTCTTCAACGACTTTATCTTGATGAATACTTCGAATGTATTGTCCTTTTTTAAATAAAAGAGCTTCGTTTTTACCACCGGCAATACCAATATCAGCCCGTGAGGCTTCTTGCGGTCCATTAACTGGGCAACCCATGACAGCAACAGATATTTCTGAATCAAGGGTATTTAGATAAGCTTCTACTTCTTTTACGATTGGCAACATATCATATTGAATACGTCCACAGGTCGGACAAGCGATTAAGTTTGCGACTTTATCATATAAACCAAAACTATTGAGAAGTGTTTTCGCAACACGCACTTCTTCAACTGGATCATCACTAATCGAAATACGAATCGTATCGCCAATGCCTTGATATAGTAGTGTTCCTAGTGCGGCACTTGATTTAATTGAAGAGGAGAAAAGGGTACCTGCTTCAGTTACCCCTAAATGAAGTGGGTAAGGGAAAACTTCTGCAGCTTTTTGGTAGACTTCAATGGTTAAGACGACATCAGATGATTTAAAGGATAATACAATATCGTGAAAATCTAAGTCAGTAAGTAAATTGACATGAAATTGAGCTGCCTCAATCATCGCATCAACGCAAGGTTCTCCATATTTTTCTAAAATACTTTTTTCTAATGAACCAGCATTAATGCCAATACGTATGGGAATATGTTTTTCTTTACAGGCATTAACAACTTGCGTAATATGATCTGGATTTTTGATATTTCCAGGATTTAATCGAATTTTATGGATTCCATTTTCAATCGCGATTAAAGCTAAACGATAATTAAAATGTATATCAGCTACAAGTGGAACATTGGTTTGTTCAACAATAGCTTTAATGGCATGGGCATCTTCTTCATCTAAAACAGCTAGTCTAATGATTTCGCAACCATTGGATTGTAACGCTTTTATTTGCGCAACCGTTGCCTCAATATCCTTAGTTTTTGTATTCGTCATGGATTGAATCCAGACCTTATTTTGACCACCTAATTGGAGATTCTTAATCTTCAGTGATCGTGTTTGAGTTCTTTGCATAATTCACCTCGCAAAAAGTATAGCATATATGGTATTCGTTGATTATTGCTTTATAATACTACTTGTATATGTTAAAAGATAAAATGAAAAAAAGTGCACTTGGACAAGTGTTGTCCTCTAAAAAAGAAACAGACTATCAAAAAATATTTGCGAATCGTATAGAAATATTTTTTATCGGTATAATTTTAGTCTTTGTGATTGTTCTATTTCAACTCTTTCGCATTCAGATTATTGAAAATGAGAGCTATGTTGAAAAATTAGAAAATTTTACGCAATTAACACAGAATATGGCCTCTCCTCGAGGGAAGATTTTTGATCGTTATGGTGAAATAATGGTATCTAATTCAGAACGATTAGCAATTGTTTATTTTCCTCCAGCTAATATGACTTCTTCTAAAGAATGGGAATTAGCTTATCAGATGGCTGATACTTTTGATTTTGATTATAGTAATTTAACCATTCGTGATTTAAAAGATCTGTTTTTGCGTTTATATCCAAGTTTAGGACGTGATTATATTAAGTCAGAAGAATGGGATGACTATAATGAGGGTAAGATTAGTGACAATGATATTTATCTATTGAAACTGAGTCGAATCACTGAAGATGATATTAATATATTAGATGATCGAACACGTGAAGCCTATGTTGTTGAATATGCGATGAGTGCTGCACCTTATAATAGTTTAAAAGTTATTAAGGATGATGCAAGCATTGAAGAAATTGCTTATTTAATTGAACATAACTCATTGTTTCCAGGTTTTGATGTAAATATATACTTTGATCGCTCTTACCCACAAGGAACACTTTTAAGAGGCTTATTAGGTTCTGTTACTTCATCATCACAAGGTTTAGCTTCAGAAAACTTATTGACCTATTTGGCTTTAGGCTATGCGCGTAATAGTTCTGTGGGTCGAAGTGGATTAGAATTTCAATATGAAACATTACTTAAAGGTAACGATAGTACCTATTTAGTTAATTTCAATGATGAAGGTTTAGCCTATTTTAATGAATCTATTGAGGGTTCTAAAGGACAAGATTTAGTTTTAAGTATCGATAGTGAACTACAACAAAAAGTTGAAGAAGTCATTTCAAAAGCCTTAACAGATAACATTGATAATCCTTATCGAGAATATATGGAATCCATCTATCTAGTTGCCCTTAATCCAACAACTGGTGATGTTTTAAGCATAGCCGGAATGAAAAAGACTGAAGATAATACAATTTATAATGATCCTGTTTCTGCTTATACAGATTCATATGCGGCTGGGTCGGTTGTTAAAGGTGCGGTTGTTTATATGGGTTTAAGTGAAGGTTTAATGGATGCTGGTGAGTATATCTTAGATGCACCAATAAAGATTGCTGATACACCTTTAAAGCGTTCTTGGATGGATCTAGGCTACGTTAATGATTTAACAGCTTTATCTAAATCAAGTAATGTTTACATGTTTAATGTAGCAATGCGACTTGGTGGAGCTGAATACAGCTATAACACCCCATTATCCATTGATATAGAAGCGTTTAATACCTTTAGGTCTTACTTGTCACAATTTGGTTTAGGTGTTTATACCGGCTTAGATGTAAATAATGAAGGTTTAGGCTATCGTGGCTTCTCAAGTTTAGGGGGACATCTGCTCGACTTTTCGATTGGCCAATATGATACTTATACAACCATTCAATTAGCTCAATATGTTTCAACGATTGCGAATGATGGTTTACGGGTTAAACCACGCTTATTAATTGAAAGTCATATCAATGATACGCAAATTGTTAGTTATGAAAATCCAGTTACTATTTTAAACAGTTTAAATGATTTAAATGCATTATCACGTGTTCAAGATGGATTTAGACTCTGTGTAACCGATGGTTTATGTCGTAGTTTATCAAATCTTCCTGTTAGTGCAGCCGCTAAAACAGGAACAGCTGAAAACTATATGTATCCAATTGATGGCGATAGTTTTGATGCCCCAAATTCCACTTTAGTATCTTATGCGCCATTCGAGGCGCCAGAAATCGCCATAGCTTGTGCTGCGCCTCATGCTTGGAACACAAAATCACAAGCAAATATCTGTTTAGGAATCACAAATGAGATTTATGCATATTATTTTTCAAAAGAATAGGCAAACAAAACTTGTTTATGATATAATGCTCAATGCATAGTGAGGAAAGCATAAATGAGAGAAAATCTGACCTTAGTGTGTACAGAATGTGGTGAAGAAAACTACATTAATACACGCAACAAAAAGAAACATCCTGAACGTATGCAAGTGAACAAATACTGTCCACGTTGCAACAAGAAAACCGTTCACAAGGAGAAAAAATAAAAAGGCCAGCAATTGGCTTTTTTAGTTTATTATGGAAATCAAGAAAATTGCAGTGGGAAACTATCAAGCAAACTGCTATATTTTAAGAAAAAATGAACAAGTGATTATTATTGATCCAGGAGCTAATTTCGAAAGAATTAGTTCCTTTATCACTGATCAAGATAAAGTTCTTGCGATCTGTTTGACACATGGTCATTTCGATCATATTTCTGCAGTCGATGACTGTGTTAATCATTATCATTGTCCAGTCTATGTCTCTGAAGATGAATTAGATATCATAAAAGACCCTGAGAAGAATTATGCTTTAAACAAGAAAAGTAAAGTGACATCTGATGTAATTTATTACTCACATCATTTAGAACTAGGTGATTTTAATTTTGAAATACATGAAACGCCAGGTCATACCATTGGCGGTGTTTGTCTTGAAATTGAAGGACATCTCTTTAGCGGAGATACTTTATTTAAAGGCAGTGTTGGCAGAACTGATCTTTATAGCTCAAATGCATCACAATTAAAACAGTCCCTGAAATATCTAAAAACCTTGTCACCCGATTTAAAAGTTCATCCTGGCCATGAAGCTTCAACAAGCTTAGAATATGAATTAAAAACTAATCCCTATTTAAAATAAAACGCAACAAGCGTTTTTTTTATTAGGATAATTCGTTTCCAATTCAAATAATAAAGTATGAATCATAACTTTAAATTAAGATCTTTGCTTCAAAAAGCGCTCCAAGAAAAAGCGAGTGATATTCATATCACAATACGAAAGATGCAATCAACAGTTGAGCTAAGAACGATAGATTCACGTTTAATCAGCATTCAAACTCAAATAAGTAGTGGATTTATTCAGTTCTTAAAGATCAAAGCCCATATTGATCTTTTAAGTGCTCTTAAACCACAAACTGGTCAATTTGAAGTCAAATTAGGTCAAGTAACTTTATCGATCAGAATGGCTTATCTAAAGAATAAACAATTAGAATCAATTGTTTTAAGAATATTAAATTCAGAATTAAGATTTCAGATCGATGACTTGTTTAAAGATGAAGACTTAAGGCAAATAAAAGAAGCATTAAATCAAAAGGCTGGTCTGATTCTTATCTCAGGTACGACAGGTTCTGGAAAAACCACAAGTTTATATAGTTTTCTCGATTATCTAAAAGAACAAAAAATATATTCAATAGAAGATCCGATAGAAATCATTAAAGATCATGTTATACAACTACAGATTAATAAATTAGCTCATTTTAATTTCAGTGAAGCGATAAAGCAAATATTAAGACATGATCCCAATATTATTGTGATAGGAGAAATACGCTCACAAGAAGAAGCACAAGCAGCTTTAAGTTGCAGTTTGAGTGGACATTTAGTTTTGTCGACAATACATGCTAGTAGCGCTGAAATCACGATAAAAAGAATGATTGATTTGGGGTGTGATAAGGAGGTGCTAGATGATTCATTACTTTCAATCTTTCATCAAGATTTGTGTTTCAATCTTGAAGAAAATAAAAGAAAAGTTGAGATTCAAATCCTTACAAGAAATGATATCAATCAGATTATGGCAAGATAGCAGTTTTTTAAGTGATCTTTTAATGCATAGTGCAAGTAGTGTTGAAATTTATCAATTAACCCATATCGATTTAACTAAAGCATCTTTCATTAATAAATGTTTTAAAAAAGAACTCAAAATTTTTAAACGAATTGAGAAAGATTATGGCTTATATGCTGCCTATCAAATTTCGTTTATATATAAACAAAATATCAAAGAGACAAATAATAAATGGTTTAAACCCCTTGTTTACCCAATTTTTCTTTATTTAACTGCCTGGTCTTTACTTTGTTTTTTAATGTGGGTAATGATTCCAAGCATTGAAAAGCAAATGTCAAATATCAACGTTCAATTCCCAAGTGAATTCATATTCTTATTACTTGGAGTCCAGATTGGATTAATTATTTTACTTGGGTTAATTAGACTTAGTTTTAATGAAAAAATGATTGAGCCTATTTTAAAATTAAGAATTTTTAAACATTACTTAAAATTGTATTTATCTTACCAATTCATGATTTCCTTCAGTTCATTTAGTAAAAGGGGAATACAACTTATCGATATCTTAGATATTAATCGATTTCATCCAAACAAATTTTTAGGATATATCTGTCTTCAATCATATAAAGAACTTAAACAAGGTGCAGACTTTGAAACTGCTTTTAAATTCTTTGATTCAAACCTTATTCAATTATTAAGTGTTGAAAAAGTTGAAATAGATCACAATCAAATCGAACATTTAAAGCTACTATATGAGAGTTTATTAAGTCGAATATTTCGATTTCTTAAAATTGTACTTCAATCTTTAGCTTATCTAATGATTGCTATTGCAGTCCTTCTAAGTTATCAAATTGTTTTGTTACCTTTAAAAATGGTGGAGGAATTCTTATGAAAAAAGGATTTACATTACTTGAAATGGTTTTTGTCTTAACGGTTATATCAATTATTTTTCTTTTAACCATTCCAAATATTCAAAAAGTGTTAGATATTGCCAATAACAAAGCTTGTGATGCTCAATTAAAAGTAGTTGATGCGGCCATTCTACAATATCGCTTAATTTATGATGAAGAAGCGACATCGATTACTGATTTAATTAGTGAAGGCTTAATAACTGATCAACAAAGTGAATGTTCAAACCATAAAAGTATTGATATTAGTGATGGTGTTTCTTATGTCAATTAAAGGCTTTACCTTAATTGAAGTACTACTTGTTTTACTCATAAGCAGCTTAGTTTTACTGATAACACCTAGCCTAAAAATACCTAAGCCTTATATCGATATTGAACTTTTTGAATCAAATGTCATTCATCATCAATTTATGGCAATTCTCAACCACAAAGAAATAACATTTGAATCAAACCTTTCTACAATTTATCCCATTCGTTTCTCTGCCATAGGTAATATTCACTTTCCTCAAACGATTCAAATTAATGAAAGTGAACTAGTAATCAGTTTAGGCCCAGGAAGAATTTATGAAAAAAGCGAATATATTGATTGAAGCATTAATTAGTCTAGCACTGCTTGTAACATCCAGTTTATTAATAAGTCAAATATTCACTAATGATAGGTATAAAATATCTATCATAGATCCTTTTAACGACTTATCAAAGGATTGTAAAGTACAATGTGTAATCAAAAAGCTTATACCTTAATTGAAGTTAGTATTGCTTTACTGATATTAAATACAGTTGTTTTACTCTGGTTATATCTTTTTAACGCTTTGAATCATTTTGACGCAAAAATCGTAGAGCGTGAAAATAGAATTGGTTTAATTCAATTGAGACGAATGATAGCTTTAGGAAAAGATATCAAACTAAACTTTGATCAGTTATGCATGAATTTTAGAGATGATGAAGTTTGTTTTTATGAAACAAATTATCGGCTAATACAAACGCCAGGTACACAAATTTATTTACTCGAAGTAGAAGATATAGAATTCGAAGAAAAGGAAGATGTATTTATCCTTACTTATTATCAAGAAGAGATTTTTTATGAATATGTCATAGGTTATCGTTAATGTTGGCATTATTTATCGTATATTTCATTTTCTTTTGTAACGTTTATACAAGTCAAATGATTATTTTAAGTCAAATAGAGATAGAGAATAGTCATTTAAATGATCTCTATCGTTTTTCATTTATTGAAGTTGATGTGATTCATCAAATTATCAAATCTTTTGATGATTATGAATGTAAAGATTTTGAAATAAGTTATCCAGAAGGGCAAGTACTTATCCGCTTTATTGATGAGATGGCAATCATTCATTACAGTTTTAATCAGGATGTTTATGCAACTTTATCCTATGATTTAGTCTTTGATACAGCCCTTGATTATGAAATAATTGACGCTGAAATCTATATGACAATTGACAAGTTTGAGGATTAGACTAAAATATAAAAGGATTTAAAGGAGAAAAACATGTTAACCTCAAACGATTTAAGACCGGGAACAACGATAGAATACGAAAATAATATCTTCGTTGTATTAGATACCCAACATAACAAAACAGCAATGCGCCAAATGATTATTAAAGTTAAAGTACGTAACTTAAGAACAGGTTCAATTGTTGAATTAAACTTTACTGGTGGTGATAAAGTTGAACAAGCTCATATTGATAAGAAAGAAATGCAATATCTTTATGACACAGGCGAAGCTTTAGCCTTTATGGATACAAGCACCTATGATCAAATTGAAGTTCAAAAAGCCAATATCGAGTGGGAAATGAACTTTATGAAACCAAATGATCTAGTCAATATTACATCTTATGAAGGTGAAATCTTAGGATTAATCTTACCTGATAAAGTTACTTTACAAGTGGTAGAAACAGAACCAGCAGTAAAAGGTGATACGGCTAATAACGCACAAAAAAATGCTACATTAGAAACAGGATTACAAATTAGAGTTCCATTATTCATTGAACAAGATGAAATTGTTACAGTAAGTACTTCAGACGGCAAATACGCTGGTCGCGCTTAGTACTTGACATTCATTTCACAATCGATTATATTGATAACGTACTTCAGGGCAGGGTGAAATTCCCGACCGGCGGTTATACCCCGCGACCCACATTAGTGGTTGATCTGGTGAAACTCCAGGGGCGACAGTAAAGTCTGGATGGAAGAAGGAAAATCTTTTTTCTTACGCATAACCCAAGAAGTACCTTGGGTTTTTTTATGAAATGGAGGAAATAAACATGAAAAACACCAAACAATTGTCTTTGATTGGAATTATGACTTCTTTAGCATTTGTCTTGTATTTAATTGAGATACCAATGGCATTTCTATTCCCAGCAGCACCATTCTTAAAAATGGACTTCTCAGATGTACCAGCTATATTACTAGCTTTGGCACAAGGTCCAGTCGTAGGAATAATTGTTGAATTATTTAAAAATATTCTACATTTTATCTTTAGATCAAATACACCAGCTGCTTCTGGTGAGATCGCTAACTTCTTTGCTGGTATTGCTTTCTTTCTACCATATGCAATTTTCTACAAATACAATAAGTCAAAAGCTAACATTAAACACTTATTTGTATACTTGAGCATTGGTACAGTATTACTCGTTTTAGTGATGGTTGCGGTAAACTATTTTATCACTCTACCATTGTATGGAATTCCAGTAGATCAACGTTGGGGTTTTATCAATGCGATTACTCCATTTAATATCTTTAAAGGTGTTCTATTAACCTTATCTACTGCGCTTTTATACCCACGTTTAAAGAAATTTTTAAACGCTTAGTTCCGCTTCTTATTTTCTAAGCTATGCTATAATACTCTCGAGGTAGTTATGGACGAATTATCAAGAGTTAAAAAGTATCAAGAACTTAGAAATGAAGTAGAAAACGATCCAGAAAAAGAGTTGGTTTCGCCAGCTCTTTCTTCTTATGCAGAACGTTTAAATAAAGTAAATCCGCATTTATCAAAAGTCCAAGTAAGACAGGGGCAATCAACTTATGAAGCAATTCATAAAAAGCGTGATGATGCCTTCAGTCAAATTGAGGATTCAAGTAGTTTAGCACCTGATTTTAATGATGACTTTATGAGTGATTTTTTATCAGAAGTTAAAGCATACAATATTGAAAAGGGATATCGTCAAAATGAAGATACATCTAAAGATATCCTTAAACCAATTAAAACAGCTGAAACGAAGGTTAAAGAAGATCTTTCTGTCAATAATGAAACTACTGAAAAAGTTGAACAAAAAGCTTTGGATATTACTTTAGAAGAGGATCAACAAGTTATTCGACAATTAATTGAAAATGACTTTGAAGACTTAGAATTTGAAGAATCAACAGAAGAAAATATTCAATCAACTTCAGATATTAAACTTGTAGTCGAAGAAACACAAAAGTTAAAACTACAAATTTCTGAATATGAAAAAGGTTTGATTGATATGAATAACTCAGTTTTATCATCTAATCGTCTGATTAACTTCTTAATTTTTGTTTTGGTTTTAGTGTTAATGATTATGTTGGGAATAGCGATTTACTGGGTTCTCTATAATGCGAATTAATATAGCAATCGATGGACCAAGTGCTTCAGGGAAAAGTACTTTAGCAAAAGCTTTGGCGAAACGTCTTAACTACACACATATAGATACAGGTGCGATGTATCGTGCTTGTGCTTTAATCGCGCAAAGAAATCAAATTGATATTATGGATGATGAATTGTTATTGAAACATATTGAAAAAGTAAATATGTCATTCAATGATCATGGTCACATCACAATTGATGGTGAAGATGTTAATGATCAAATACGTACTAAAACGATCGATATTTTAACATCTAAAGTATCTACTTTAGAAAAGATTAGACAAAAAATGGTTGAATATCAACAAAGTATAGCCAAAGATAAAGGCTATGTTTTAGATGGAAGAGATATTGGTTCAGTTGTTTTGCCAGGTGCTGAAATCAAAGTTTTTCAAACAGCTAGTATTGAAGCACGTGCGCAAAGACGCTTTGCTGAATATCAAAAAAAAGGGCAAAACGTTGATTTAAATGAAATTAGAAAAGATATTGCTGAAAGAGATGAAAGAGATCAAGCACGGGCTTCTTCACCTTTAATTAAAACAGCAGATGCGATAGATTTAGATACTTCACATCTCTCTATTGAAGAGATGGTAGAAATTATCTATGAACATGTTATTAAACTTGAGAAAGGAAAAAACCTATGATTGATGGAGTTGTCGCGATTGTTGGAAGACCTAACGTTGGAAAATCAACGCTTTTTAATCGTATTGTAGGGGAAAGAATTTCGATTGTTGAAGATACCCCTGGTGTTACGCGTGATCGTATTTATGCGAAAGCAAATTGGTTAACAAAGGATTTTAGAGTGATTGATACAGGCGGTTTGCAACTTGAAGATCAAAATTTTCAAGAAGAAATTGCAATGCAGGTAGATGTTGCTATAGAAGAGGCGGATGTCATTGTTTTTGTCGTTAGTGGACGTGAAGGTCTAACGAATGATGATCGAATGATCGCAAAAATGTTACACAAAACAAAAAAACCTGTTTTATGTGCTGTTAATAAAACAGATAATGCAGAACAAGTCGTAAATAGTTATGAATTTTATGGACTAGGTTTTGATGAGCTTATAACCGTTTCTAGTGTTCATGGCATTGGTGTTGGTGATTTATTAGATAAAGTCATTGAAAACTTCCCACAAAAAACTAAAAAAGATTATGAAGGAAGTATTCGTTTTTCCGTTATTGGACGTCCTAATGTTGGAAAATCATCATTAGTAAACTCTATTTTGAATCAAGAAAGAGTTATTGTTTCTGATATTGAAGGGACGACACGAGACGCCATTGACAGTGTTTTTAAAGTCGATGGTCAAGATTACGTCATTATTGATACAGCTGGTATACGTAAACGCGGTAAAGTCTATGAAAACATCGAAAAATACAGTGTTTTAAGAGCTTTGCAAGCGATTGAGCGCAGCGATGTGGTTTTATTTGTCATTGATGGAGAAAGCGGTATACGCGATCAAGATAAGCATGTCGCAGGTTATGCTTATGAAGCCGGTAAACCAATTATCATTCTTTATAATAAGTGGGATACCGTTGAAAAAGATCAAGATAGTGCAGCTCAAGTAACGAAGCTTATTCGTAAACAATTTGTTTACTTATCATTTGCACCAATTTTATTTGTCTCTGCATTAACAAAACAACGATTAACACAAATACTACCTTTGGTTAAAGAAGTTTATGATTATTCACAAATGCGTATTCAAACAAGCGTATTGAATGAAGTAATTAGTGATGCTGTTCGTATTACACCACCACCTAACCACAATGGTCAGCGCTTGAACATTTTGTATGCTTCACAAGTTTCAATTGCTCCACCAACATTTATTCTTTTTGTAAATGATGTTAATTTACTACATTTTTCCTATAAACGTTATATTGAGAACCGTTTAAGAGAAGCTTTTGGCTTTGAAGGGACACCAATTCGCATACTTTCACGAACAAAAGAGGTATAGATATGAAAACAACCATTATTGGTAGTGGATCTTGGGGGACAGGCTTAGCGCAAGTTTTAGCTGATAATCAAGAAGACGTTACTATTTGGGGGCGTAATGTCGATGAACTCGTCGACATATCTAAATATCATAAAAACGAGAAATACTTTCCAGGTGTTTCTTTGAATGAAAACATTAAAGTTACACAAGATTTTGAAACAGCTGTTGATGCAGATGTGCTTATTTTAGCCATTCCATCAAATGCAATCGATGAAATAAGTCAGTTGATTAATAAATTGGTTAAAAAACCAGTTATAATTGTAAGCACAGCGAAAGGTTACCACCCAATTAGCCATAAACGATTATCCATTGTCATTGAAGAAAACATTGATGTTAGTAAACGTAAAGGCATTGTTTCGCTGATTGGTCCATCACATGCTGAAGAAGTTGTCTTAAGACAATTAACAGCGATTAATGCTGTTAGTGATAATGAAGACTGTGCACGCAGTATTCAACATCTGTTTTCAAACAACTACTTTAGAGTCTATCGCTCAACCGATGTGATTGGATCAGAAATAGGGGTAGCCAATAAGAATATCATTGCGATAGCCAGTGGTATCTTATCAGGATTAGGTTTTGGCGATAACGCTAGAGCAGCGCTTATCACTAGAGGAATAGCTGAAATAACACGTTATGGCTTATATTTTGGGGCAAAAGCTGAAACATTCTTAGGCTTAACTGGAATTGGTGACTTAGTTGTCACATGTACTAGTACTCATTCACGCAACTTCCAAGCTGGTTTAATCATTGGCCAGCAAGATGGTGTAAATAACTTTCTTGAAAATACAACAAAGACAATTGAAGGTGTTCGAGCCTGCAAAATTGTCCATGAAGAAGCGCTTAAACAAAATATTAGTATGCCGATTACGGAAGCTGTTTATAAAGTCCTTTTCGAAGGCGCAAAACCTAGTGAAGTTTCACAGGATTTAATGCTTAGAGATCTCAAATCTGAATCAATCTAGGTACTATTATCACTGTTGAAATCTATATTTACTCGTGCTATTGTAAAATCAATGGAGGAATACTCAAATGAACGAAGTATTAAACAAAAAAGCACTTGCTGAAAAATTAGCAGAAGCACACAATCTTACAAAGAAAGAAGCAGCTGAAATTGTTGAACTCGTTTTTGATTCTGTAAAATCAGAACTCAGTAACGGTGGGAAAGTAGATATTGCTGGTTTCGGAAAATTCGAAGTAAAAGTACGTAATGCACGTACAGGTGTTAATCCTGCAACTGGTGAAAAAATCCAAGTTCCAGCAAGTAAAGTTCCAGCTTTTAAAGCATCAAAAGCATTAAAAGAATCCGTTAAATAATCAAGACAAGATTTGAATGGAAAACATACTTTATTTACTCGCAATTGCCCTCGTTATGTGGGCACAATATGCAGTCAAAGGAAAGTATAACCATTTCTCACAAGTCGCAACACATAACCGCAAAAGTGGCGCAGAGGTAGCACGAGACATCTTACGCTCAAAAGGTTTAGCGGATGTTGAGGTCTTGATGAGTAAAAATGTCATGTTAAGTGATCACTTTGATCCTAAAAACAATACGGTTAACTTATCACCTAAGGTGTATAACGAAAGTAGTATTGCTTCAGTTGCTGTTGCAGCACATGAAGTAGGACATGCAATTCAGTATGCAGAAAACTATGGTTTTATTGGTTTAAGAAATACCTTACTACCACTAACAATCGTTTCCGGAAATTTTGGATGGATTATTGCCATTATGGGTTTAGTCTTTTCATCCACTGGATTGTTTTACACAGGGATTGCCATGATATTGGTTATTGCTCTTTTTCAAACTGTAACGCTTCCGATTGAATTTGACGCTTCTAAGCGTGCTTTAGCAATTCTTGGTAGTGAAGGCTATTTAGATACTGACGAAGTATCTGATGCTAAATCAATGTTATCTGCTGCTGCTTTGACTTATGTCGCTGCACTCATGGCAACGTTGATGCAATTATTAAGATTAATTATGCTTTCCAATCGAAGACGTTAAAAATTAGTTTAGGAAATACTCTTATTAGCTCATACAGTTAAGTATGGGCTTTTTTAATGCTTTAGGACAAGAATTACATATTCTACAAACATATCCTTGTAAAACGCAAGAAGTCTTTGTTATGGGCTTAAAAGACGGACAAAAATTAATATCTTATGAGCCATTTATAATTTTTAATGAAAATGCTTTGGCAGTAGGCTTAGATAATAGTTTTCATCAATTTTATTTACTGGATCACAAGGGAAATACTTTAAACACGATTACTTTGAAATGGAATGATCAATGCTTAGATTTAAAGAATCAACTCATCGAAGAAAATAATAGTTTCTATAACAGTTTTAGTTATGAAATAAAAGATTTAATAATCCCATCTAGTCTATTATTCATACTTTTTATATTCATCGTAAAGAAGGTAATCAATGCAAAAACTCACTAAAGTATTGTTTCCGTGGCTTATTCTAGGATTATTTATTCCATTTACATTATCCGTTAAAGCTGAAACAACAGTATCTAAAGCTCAATTACCCTATGAAGTTTTGAGCATAAATGTAGAAGGGGATAATTTGCATATTAGTGGGTGGGCACTTGCTGCCTATGTTCAACACTTTGATACTTCATCTGATCATGGTGTGGATATTGAATTTGTTTCATCCATCGATAACTTCAGAATTTCAGCTTATGGAAACGGAATATCTCAAACAAAAACAATGGAATATTTTGGCTCACCTACTTGTACTTATAATTTGTACTTTAGAAGTGCTGAAATATGTAATTACCACTATGATGATGTTGGTTTTGATGCATATATACCACTATCAAAATTTAAAACTGGTACAATTTATCAAACAAACATTATTGTTCATGCTTATAATGCAGGAGTCAGCTATAAAACACCTTTGTATTTTCCTTTAAAAAACGATTTAATATTAACTAAAAATAGTAAAGAATTTAAAATAATATCACGTCTTGATGACACCAATCTAACTGTCAGTGCAACAACTGTCTTAGCTAGGAAAGAACCCTATAAAACTGCACCAACTTGGTATTTAGGTTTTAATTGTTCGACAACTTATCGAAATCAATTGTATTTCTTAAAAGACACAGTTTATCGTAATGTATTTGATAAAGTAGTTTCTGATAATACGTCTTTTTATCAAGTCAGTGCTAACTTATTTATTTGTTCAAATAATCGTAGGCGTATCGTTGAAGGTAGTCAAATAACGCCTGTTTGGATTGCTAGTCCTTATGTTTTATATAGTGGATCTCCTTTACAAATACAAGTAACTCAACTTAATATTGCGCCAACACTGACCGTGCATAATACTGAGATTTATGAAGGAGATAGCTTTAATTATCGTAATTTTATTAATGCCAATGATCCAGAAGATGGAAATATAACTGATAAAATTATCCTATTATCGACTAACTTTAGCTCAGCAATAGGCAATTATTATTATGATTTAAAAGTCTGTGATTCAGCTGGAGCTTGTGTAACAAATCGCTTATGGGTGCTTGTTAAAGAGATTCCTAATAATTTACCTGAAATATATGCCAACGACATTGAATTATTAATTAATTCTACTTTCAATCCATTAGATCATGTCAGTGCTTTTGATGTTGAAGATGGAAATCTTAGCAATTCAATAAATACGATAAATTACGTTGATACAGCTGTACTTGGTATACAACAACAATGTTATGAAGTATATGATTCAAAAGGTGCAAGAACTGAAAAATGTATTAATGTAAATGTTATTGATTACACAACATATGCAAATAAATTTCGATTTATATCTAAAAACTATCTCTTTTACCAAGAAGAAATACCAATGAATTGGATTACTCATATCCATGCATTATCAGATGCCTTAAATAGTACAGGTTATATCTATAAGTTTGTAATAGAATAAATATGAAGGTAATAAATATAGTCGATAACAATGAATAAATTAAATCTACCCTCAAAACCATACGAAATCATCACAACTATAGATATGTGGACTGATCCTTATATCTCTTTGCAAATGTTGAAACATCATTTAGATTTAACAAATGATATCGCAAGTAGAAGAGGGGAAGTTATTAAGAAAACGACAGATTTTATTAGTTCTTACTTAAGAAATGGTGATCTGATCTGTGATTTTGGTTGTGGACCTGGCTTATATGCGAGTCTGCTGCAGAAAAAAGGTTTCAATGTAATTGGATGTGATGTATCAAAATCATCATTAGAATATGCTAAAAAACAAAACAAATCGATTGATTATCGAGAATTTAACTATATAAATGACCAATTAGATATTCAAATTGACGCTGCAATGATGATTTATCTTGATTTTGGTGCTCTATCAGAGAAATCACAATGTAAATTCTTACATTTATTACATAACACATTAAAGGAAAATGGATTATTCTTTTTTGATGTGTGTGATTTGAAGGAATTTGATCATATTACAGAGTTTAAAAACGAAGAAACTGAATATGATGGTTTTATATGAATGGTAAAGCTCATATAACAAATATGAGAAAAAAATATGAGTTAGATCACGTTGTATTGAATTACCATAAAGCCATTGGTCATAAAGCACTTGAATTTTATAATTGGGATAAATATTATTTAAAAGAAGAAATTGAAAATTCATTAAATAAAAATGGTTTTAAAATAATTGATATATACTCAGATACGATTGGAAACAAAGATTTTAAAGCTAATAAAACAATGTTTATCATTTGTCAGAAGATCTAACTATAAATCAACATATTAATGAGAACATTATACTGCGTATAATGTATATTATGTAAGTTATATATGACATGAAAATTATATCAAAAGAAGTAAAGACCCCTTTTAAAGTTAGTGTACAATATTGTTAATGAGGAATTTATGATGGAAAATATAAAATGTTTGCATTGCGGAAACGAAAGAGATTTTATTGAAGGAAAACAGAATGGATATGGAAGTATTATGTTTTCTGCTTTTAAAACGAGAGCCCCTATTCATGTTGTTTGTCTTAATTGTGGGACAATAGTACGTTCGTATGTTTCAAAAATCGAGAAATTAAGACCTAAATCATCAAAATATGAATTATAAAAGCGTAGTTACCCTTCTAACTACGCTTTTTTTAAATTTTATAAGTTAATTATTTAAGGTCATTTAAATAAGAAATACCATATTCGGTTTGTTTAACACCAAAGTTATCTGCAATAGTCTTACCAATGGAGCCAAAACTATCTTCTAACAGTAAACCAGAACCTTTTAAGGATGGTGAATACATTAATAATGGTATTAGTTCGCGTGTATGATCTGTTCCTGAGTAGGTTGGGTCATTACCATGGTCGGCAGTTAATATCACTAGATCGTCATCTTTCATATTAGCCATAAATTCACCTAATTGACGATCAAACAATTCAATTTCTTTTGCATAACCTTGAGGATTTCGACGATGTCCCCATAAAGCATCAAAATCAACTAAGTTAACGAAGCAAAGACCTGTAAAGTCTTTTTCTTGCAGTTTAATTGTAATATTCATACCATCTTCGTTTGATTTAGACTTGTAAGCTTCTGTGACACCCTGTTTATCAAAGATATCATTAATCTTACCAACTGAAATCATATCGAATCCAGCATCTTTTAACTCATCAAGCGTTGTACGACCAAAAGGTTTTAATGCGTAATCATGACGGTTTGAAGTACGTTTAAACTCCCCTACTTTTTCACCGATAAATGGTCGAGCAATAATACGTCCAACCTTCCATTCTTCTTTCATGGTGATTTCACGCGCAATTTCGCAACAACGATAGAGTTCTTCTAATCCAAAGTGTTCTTCATGAGCAGCAATTTGTAAAACTGAATCTGCTGAGGTATAGACAATCATTTTATTTGATTTAATATGCTCTTCACCTAGTTCATCAAGAATTACTGTACCACTTGATGATTTATTGCCTAAGTATCCATGACCAGTTCTTTTTGTTAGTTCATCAAGTAAATCTTGAGGAAAACCAGTTTCCGTAAAGGTTTGAAATGGTTCTGTGATTTTTAAACCCATGATTTCCCAATGGCCAGTCATTGTATCTTTACCATTAGAAATTTCATGAAGTTTTGTGTAATAAGCTAATGGACTTTGAGCAACTTCTACATGTTTTAAGGGATGTAAATTAGATATCCCTAGTTTTTGTAGGTTAGGAATCGTGAATGAATCAACTGATTCAGCAATATGACCGAAGGTATCTGAACCTAAATCATTAAAGTCAGCCGCATCAGCTGCAGCCCCTACACCCAGTGAATCCATCACGATGGTAAAAATTCTTTTGTATTTCATATTTTGTCTCCTTTTTTATTTAATGGATGAAATTGATCATATGAATCATGAATACGCTTTTTATTAATATGCGTATAGATTTGAGTGGTTGAAATATCACTGTGACCTAAGAGTTCTTGAACCGTTCTTAAATCAGCACCCCCTTCTAATAATGAGGTTGCAAAACAATGTCTTAAGGTATGCGGAGAAAGCCCTTCCATAATTCCAATTTCTTTACCTTTTGAGACTAACATAGAATAGACATATTGTCTTGTTATACGCTTACCATTTGGTTTTACAAAAATGTAAGAATGTTTTTGTTTTAACCAGTTAATACGATCTTTTTGAATATAATCTTTTAAATTATTGCGGGTGATATCTGCCATTGGAACAACGCGTTCTTTTTGACCTTTACCAAGAATTCTAAGAATTCCTTCCTCTAAAAAAACTTGATTAAATTGTAAATCAACCAGTTCTGATACGCGTAAACCACAACTATATAAGCAATCAATCATAACCGTATGGAATAAATCAATTGGATTAGGTCCAATCGTTAATAATTGATCTATTTTGTCACTTGGTAAAGTATGTGGTAATCGTTTAATTTGTTTAATGGATCGCATATTTAAACTAGGATTATATTCAAGATCATATTTCTCTTCACAAAATAAATAGAAATGTTTGATCGATGATATTAAGCGTAAAACAGATGCATTACTTTTTTCTATCGAAACTTCTAAGATAAAATCATTGAGTTGATGGGTATTTAATTGATCAACTGTTGATTCATCAAAAAAAGCTTGTAAAGACTTGATATCTGAACAATAAGCTAAAGCTGTTTGTTTAGATTTCATCTCTACACTTAATAAATAAGATTTAAAATCGTTAATACTTTCACTAAAGTCAATCATCGATTTGATTCTGCGCTACTGAGTAATTCTTCAGCAGCATTTAAACTATGCTCAGATTGAGTTCCACTTAAGATATTGGATAATTCTTGAACTCTTTCTTGTCGATTTAAATGATTAATGGAAGATTGTGTTCGACTTGTATCTTGTTGTTTAAAGACAACATAGTGTTCATTTCCATATGCGGCTACTTGAGCTAAGTGTGTTACGGAAAAGACTTGCGCAAATGCACTCATTTCAAGCATTTTTTGACCGATGGAAGTTGCGACACGTCCTGAAACACCGGCATCAATTTCATCGAATATAACTGTTTCAATGGATTGTAGATGATTAAAAACAACTTTAAGTCCCAACATTAGACGCGATAATTCACCACCTGATGCGACTTTAATTAATGGCTTTAATTCTTCACCAGGATTCATGGAGATTAAAAACTCAACTTGATCAATCCCTGTACTATTACCTTCAAACAAACTAAATTGAATCTTAAATTGTGCTTTTTCAAGATAAAGATCACGAATATGGTTCAAAACAGCGTTTTCTAGCTCTATAGCACGCTTTTGACGATGATTTGATAATTCAGTAGCCTTTACGTAAAAGATGTCATATAAGCGCTTCTTTTCTTTTTCTAAACGTTCAATTACCTCAAATCGATTCTCAATAAGTTCAATACGACTCAATAAATCGCTTTGTGTTTCTAAGATTGCTTCAATCGATGTACCAAACTTCTTTTTCAATTTAGAAATCAAAAACAAACGTTCTTGAATTGAATTTACTTCATATTCATCAAAATAAACTTCATCTTGAAGGGCTTCAATGCTTAAGAAAAGTTCATTAAATTCATGATAAAAATTAGTGAGTTGATCACTGATGGCAGGTGCTTGATCAATATTCTCTAAAGCATTTAAATGACGCAAAGCTTCATGCAAGCGAACACTGACATTATCCCCTTCATCCAGTGAATTTATCGCAGCATTTAAATGAGTATTATTTTTTTCAAAAGCCATCATTGCTTTTTGTTTTTCTTCTAATATCTCATCTTCGCCGATTTCTAGGTTTGCTTCCTCTATTTCTTTGACTTGAAATTGCAGATATTCGAGTTCATCAGGATTAAGTTCATTACTTTGTTTATTGGCTAAATCATCAGAAACTTTTTTATAAGCTTTATAAGCTTCTTTAACATCATTTAAAAGTTGATCTGTTTGAAAAGCATCAAGAAGTGATAAATGATGCTTAGTGTTTAAAAGATATTGTGTATCATGTTGAGAATGAATATCGACTAAGTTTTCACCTAATGCTCGTAATAAAGAAACAGTTACAGTTTTACCATTGATTCGAGCAATACCTCTTCCTTCACGGTTTAGTTCACGAACAATAATCAATGGATCTTCACTTAAATCAATTCCATTTTCTTTTAACAAATCGATATTTCTAGTATCATTCGTCTCAAAAACAGCTTCTATATAAGCTTTGTCTTGATCATGACGTATTAAATCCGTAGTGAATCGATCGCCACATATTATTCCAATTGCATCAATTAAGATAGACTTCCCTGCCCCAGTTTCGCCTGTAAAGACAGAAAAACCTGAAGTAAAGTCTAATGATAATGAATTGATTAATACATAATTTTCAATTTTTAGTGATCTTAGCATACTTAATTATTGTCTCTGTTAATTGATTTTCCTATGCGCTTGCGCATAAATTGAGACATTTCCTCTAAAACATGATTTGTATCAATACCTTCTTGAAGTCTGAGTTCACGAATAGATCCGTGAGTTACAAAGTGATCCCCAATACCAAGACGTTTGATTCTGACATTCTTCTGAATACTTTCATAATATTCTAGGATAGATGATCCAAAACCAGCTGCTAAAACATCACCTTCATAAGTCATGATAGGTAAAGCTGTCTTTTCCAACTGATTTAGAATTTTTGTATCTAAAGGTTTAATAAAACGAGCATTAACTACAACAATCTTTAACTTATTAGATTCAATCTTTTCAACTAAACGGTCCACCATAGGACCATTCGTTAAAATAATACCTTTTGCGGTTTTTAAATCACCAAAAATTTCCCAAGATCCAAGTGGGATTTCTTTAAATATTTCTACTTCTTCAAAGTAAGCAGAAGCTCTTGGATACCTTATCGCATACGCTTGATTTGATTTAAAAGCACTATATAAGATATTTTGTGCTTCTGTAGCATCTTTAGGCATCGCTAATACAAGATTTGGGACAGCCCTTAATAAGCCAACATCAAATACACCATGATGAGTTGCCCCATCTTCACCAACTAAACCTGCCCGATCAATCCCAATGACAACAGGACAATTCATTCGTGCTATATCATGATTGATTTGATCATATGAACGTTGTAGAAAGGATGAATATAGAGAAATAAAAGGTTTAAAACCACTCAGTGCTAAAGCAGCCGCAAAAGTTGTCGCATGTTCTTCAGCAATACCTGTATCAAAACTTCTTTTTGGATATAAAGCAAAAAACTTATCTAATTTTGAACCTTGAACCATAGCAGGTGTTATCGCACATATTTTTTCATCTTCTTTCGCTAAACGAACAAGCGTTTCAGAAATAATTTGTGAAAACGATAAATGACCTTTTGGAAGTGCAATTAAACTAGAACCACTATCTGGATCAAACTGAGAAACGCCGTGCCAAGATCCTTTTTCATCATTTTCAGAATGAGAGAAACCTTTTCCCTTCATTGTGATCGCATGAATAAGCACAGGACCATCTTGTTCATTGGCACTATGTAATGCATCAAATAGTTCATTATATGAATGACCATTAATGGGTCCTAAATAAGTTAAACCTAAGTCAGTAAAAATGGAAGGTTCAATAACATTTCGTTTGATTGTTTCTTTCACATTAGACATACCCTTATAAACAATATGTCCTACTTTACTTTTCTCTAAAACTTCTTTCATTTCTGTCTTTAATGAAGTATAAGGTGCACTATTTCTAAGTCTTGAAATGGAATGAGAGAAGGCGCCCACATTCTTTGAAATAGACATATTGTTGTCATTTAAAATGATAATCATTTTTGGTTTTAAAGAACCAATATGATTAAGTGCTTCAAAGGATTCACCATTGGCAATTGAACCATCACCAATAACGGTAATAACTTGTGTTTTTTCATTATTTAAATCACGCGCTATCGCAAAACCCATCGCTGCTGATAAAGAAGTCCCAGCATGACCAGCTTCCCATAAATCATGGCTTGATTCTGATCTGTTTTGATAACCACTTAAGCCATTGAATTGTCTTAATTTATCAAAGCCATTTGCCCGTCCAGTTAATATTTTATGTACATATGATTGATGTCCAACATCAAAAATAAGTTTATCCTCAGGTGAGTTAAACATCGCATGAATAGCAATGCTTATTTCAACAATACCCAGATTTGAGGATAAGTGACCACCCGTTTTTGAAACGTTTTCAATTAAAAAAGAACGAATATCAGTCGCTAGTTGTCTTAATTGTGAGTAGGTCAAGTCTTTTAAGAAGGTAGGATCTTTAATATCATGTATGTTCATACTAATGTTTTCTATTTTGTACCTTGTCTATTACTGTCATTAAAGTTTCTGAATTCAAACGTAAATTAATTATATCACGCTTAAGAGAATCAAAACCCTGATTAAGTTTTGCTTCAGTTTCCTTTAATGAGTAACGTGATATCCATGTATATTTATGTGAATTTTGGTCACTATTAACAGGTTTACCAAGTGTTTCAAAATCACTTACAGCCTCAAGATAATCATCTTGAATTTGAAAAAGAATGCCTAGGTTTAAGCCACATTCATAAACTGAGTCTAACTGATCAAAATCATTTTGTTGAATACGACCAAAGACTAATGCACAACCAAATAAAGCCCCTGTTTTCAAACGATAGAGTTCATTTAGTAAGTCATCGCTTAAATGGTGTTCTTGATCATTTAACATATCTAAATCTTGACCCATTACCATACCTGCTGCTCCTGCCGCTTTTGATAACCATTTGATCGCATGTACCTTTTGTTTGTCAGATAATTCTGAAGCACTTAGATGTTCAAATGCTTGCGTTAATAATCCATCACCTGCTAATAAAGCAAGTGCATCATTAAACTTTTTATGAGTTGTCAAACGTCCACGACGATAATCATCATTATCCATAATGGGTAAATCATCATGAATCAAAGAATAGGTATGTATCATTTCTAATGATGCTGCTAAAGCTAGAAGATTTTCATCATAATCAGTATTCTTAGAGCTAGCATAAACCAATTGAGGTCGAAAACGTTTACCTCCCCCAGCAAGTGCATAAACCATTGCTTCTTTAACTAAAGACTGAGGTAAATGATCTAAACAGCTTTTAAGATAATCATTAAATTGTTCAGTAAACTTATTCAGCATTGCCATTGTACGCTTTCATTAATTCACCAACTTTATCTTCAAAATGCTTGAGTTGAGAATTACAATTTTTGATCAAGTCTAAACCTTCTTCAAAAAGTTCAATAGATGTTTCTAAATTACTTTCATTTTGTTCAAGTTTTTCGACAATGTCACTTAATCGAAGCATCATTTCTTCAAAGTTCTTTTTTTCTTTTGTCATTATTTTGGCTCCTTAGTGTGTACTTTAGTTTTTAAATAACCATCTTTTAAACGAATATTAATTTCATCATCCACATTTACTTGTTCTATCGATTGAACAAGTTGATTTTCTTTATAGGTTAAACTATAACCTCTTTCTAAAGAATTCAATGGTGAGTATGCATTCGCTAATGCGACATGATGACGAAACTGTTCTTTCTTCTTATCTAATATTATTCGTATTAATCGATTCAAATCTGTATGATATGTACTTAATTGATTTTTTTGCTTCTGCGATATTTGACTAAATTGATAACGAAGCTGTTGACTCAATATTTCAATTTGTTTTTGTAAACTTGAAACATCTTGCGCACTGTTCAACATTCTATGTCTTAGTAAATCTAAATGAATACGATATTGATTAGATTTAAGCTCAGGACTACGAATAAATGCTTGATGTTTGATGAGTTCTAATTGATCTTGTTTTTGTTTAAGCTGAGATTGAATACTCTTATCTAATCTTTGAGATTTCTGTTTTAGATCAACTAAGACATCATTAATATCTGGTAGAACTGTTTGCATTGCTTGGGTTGGGGTTGCAGCCCGTATATCAGCAACATAATCAACAATCGTTGTATCACTTTCATGACCAACACCAGTGATGATAGGTGTCTTTAAAGAATAGATACAATGAGCAAGTGCTTCATCATTAAATGCCCATAAATCTTCAATAGATCCACCACCACGAGCTAGTATAATTACATCACAATTATTTTGATCTGCTTCCTTTAATGATTTGACCATTTGTGCAGCTGCATTGGTTCCTTGAACTAAAGTTTCGTATAGAACTAGTTCAACCAATGGCCATCTTAAATGAGCCATTTTAAACATATCTTGTAAAGCTGCTGATTTCGCCCCAGTTATAACTGCAATTCGATTGGGGTATTTAGGCAAAACTTTTTTATGACTAGGATCAAATAAACCTAATTCAAAAAGTTTCTTTTTAAGTTTCTCATATTGAATAAATAAATTTCCTAATCCTACATTTTGCATACTAAAGACATTACATTGAACACTTCCTTGTAATGCATAGACAGAGATACTTGCCCTTAAAAGAACCTGATCCCCTTCTTTTGGTTTAAAATCAACACTTGATGCGTATGATCCAAACATGACGCAATTCATTTTAGATTTATCATCTTTAATCGAGAAATACCAATGACCATTTCGATGTGCGGTAAAGTTAGAAATCTCCCCTTTCACATAAAAAGCCCGTAAGCCATCGTTAAACTCTAAAGTTTGCTTAATGAGTGATATTAAATCACTGACACTAAATACGTTTTGGCTCATAGGCATCTAAAACTGCATTAATATAAGAATAAGAAGATTCATCAGCATAAAGTTTAGTTAAACGAATGGCTTCATCAATAATGACGGCTTTATCATCAGCAGCAAGATCCATTTCAACTAATGCTAATAAAAGAATCGCTTGTTCAACATAAGATAGTCTTTCAAATGTCCAATTCTTTAAGCGTTGATTAATAGAAACAATGTACTCATCTTCATGAAGTTCTAAATGATTTAAAACATCTAGAATATAAGTTGTTCCATTCGGGCTCATTAACTTGCCTTCTTCTACAATCAATTGAAAAATTGGCTTTGAAATAACCAAGTGAGAGTAGATATATTTCATGACACGTTTTCTTAAATCATGTCGTTTACTAATTGCTTTTCGTTCCATATCGTTTAAATCCTACCACATTCCATGAAAAAACGCCCTATTGGGCGTTAAAATAAAAACCATCAACCTTAATATTGATACGATCGCATTTAAATCCGGTCATATATTCAATGTTTTGGGCTATCTTTTCTTGAACACTCTTTGTTACTTCATTCACATTTTGGCCGTAAAGAACCTTTATAGCTAAGTCGATAATTAAATCATTATCTTTGATTTTAGCGTGTAAATCCTTTTCTCCACGTCTTTCGATTAAATCAAGGTTTTCAACTTCATCGCAGGCATTAACCGCAATCATATTGAAGACTTGTTTTTGAATGTGAACTTCTCCGTATTTATTTTGTTCACTGAGTAAAATAAAATCCTGTGTTTGTGTTTTCATCAAAGAAATTATAGCACAGGATTGTATTTTTTAGACTATTTTAACTTATTCTGCTGGGAACCATTTAGCATCTAAATCAGCTAAAGTTCCATTTGCATCTAAAGCAGCAAGTGCTTCATTAACTTTAGCAACCCATTCAGAACCTTTAGGGAATGCTAAAGCAGTACCAGCTTTACCATCTAAGCCTTCAGCTTCTAACATAAATGTAGCTAAATCTGAGTTTTCAGCTGCATATGTTTCAGCATTTGTGCTATCGATAACTAAAGCATCGACACGATCATTTAAGATATCTTGAATGATTGTATTAAATGTTTGATAAGTTACAACTTCGAAATCATAAGTTTCAGCAATTGCATTCATCGCTGCTTCTTGAACAGTACCTGTTTGAACACCAATAATTTTTCCACTGAAATCTTCGATAGAAGCAAAACCATCAGCTGCTTTTACAACTGCTTGGTATAAATTACCATCTGCTTTATAAATGTCTGAGAAATCAACAGATAGTTTACGTTCTTCACTAACATTCATACCAGAGATAGCCATATCGCCTTGATTTGCAGAAATTGCAGCAACAATACCATCAAAACTTTGTTCTTTCCATTCAACTTGAACACCCATTTCAGCAGCTAGTGCTTCCATAAGATCAATATCGAAACCTTCAAATGTTCCGTCAGTCGCAACTGATTCATATGGTGGATAATCAGGAGATGTTAAAACAACAATTGTCTCCATTGTGAATTCTTCTTCTGCAGGAGCTGCTGAACAAGCGCCTAAGAATAATGCTAAACCTAAGATAACTAATAATTTTTTCATAATCTTTTCCTCCATGTTTCTTCTAGATCATGTTTGCTAAGAACTCTTGTGCCCTCTCAGTTTGTGGCTTCTTAAAGAATTCCTTGCTAGCAGTTACTTCTAATATTTCCGTATTGTTCATATAAACAATATAATCGGATACTTCTTGGGCAAACTTAATTTCGTGCGTTACGATAATATTTGTCATACCCGTTTTGGTTAATTGTTTAATAACCTTTAATACTTCTTGAGTCATTTCTGGATCAAGGGCACTTGTTGGTTCATCAAACAACAAACTCTCTGGATGCATCGCTAATGCGCGTGCAATCGCAACACGTTGTTGCTCACCACCACTGAGTTGATGTGGATAGTTATATAAACGATGGCCTAAACCAACGTTTTCCAGTTGTTTTTTTGCTTCGACATTTGCTTCTTCTTTTGTCATACCCTTAACTTTAATTAAAGCAAAGGCAACGTTATCTATAGCTTTTAAATGAGCAAATAGATTGAAGTTTTGGAAGACCATGCCAATTCTTTCGCGAATTTTTGTTAATTGTGTTTTTTCTTTTAAGAGATCAACCCCATCAACAATGACTTGTCCACTAGATGGTGTTTCCAACAAATTAATACATCTAAGTAATGTTGATTTGCCTGCACCAGACGATCCTATAATCGCATAAGTTTTATGTGGTTCAAACTCGATATTGACGTTTTTTAGTACCGTCACATCACCAAACTTTTTACTTACATTAACCAGTTTAATCATATGCAATCTTCCTTTCTAAATACTTGCCTACATTACTGAGGATGATATTTAGAATTAAATACATCGCACCAACGATAATCATTGGTTCAAAGAATCGATAGGTTGCAGCTGATACAATTTGTTGACGTCGCATAATGTCAGTTAATGTAATCGTTGAGACAACAGATGTTTCTTTTACTAAAGTAATGAACTCATTCATAATAGCTGGTAAAACATTATGAATCGCTTGAGGAATAATAATATGAAGTGAAATATCCAAATTAGATACACCTAAGGCATGCGCCGCTTCTATCTGTCCTTTATTAATTGATTCAATCCCAGCTCTTAAGATTTCTGATAAGTACGCACTTGAATTTAGTGAGAAAACAATAATAGCTGAAGTATAGGGGGTTGGAATCCATCCAGTAATTTGGGGAATTCCATAATGGAAGAAAGCCAATTGGAATAAAATTGGTGTTCCTCTAAAGAAATCTACCCATGCTTTTAAGATGATTCTAAAAATTCCTTTTTGTCTTATTCCAAAGCTAATTAATAAGCCTAGAATAGATCCAATAATGGCAGTCGCAAACGCTACTTGTAAAGTAACCCATGCACCACCAAGCATATACGGTAAATAATCGACAATTGGATCAAAATTTATTTTCAATGCTTTTCTCCTTTTTCAGTAAATAAATAAAAAACGTCCTTTAAACAAAGGACGTATATTGTACGCGGTACCACCTTAATTTCATATCCATTTATTTAAGATATGACATCTCTTAGCTTTAACGCAAGCTCTACGGAATCACCCTCAAATATTTCGAGTGTTCAGCTTCCAAGCACGTTCATTTCTTTTTAAGTCTTGCCTTTCACCATCTGCAAGTCGCTTTTACCTTAAGGGAAGAAATTACTCCTCTTGTTCAACGCTTATGTAGCAATTATACATTGCTTTTTTAAACATGCAAGTATTTTACAAAATTTTTATTAATTTTATCTTAAATCTTCAGAATTTGTAGCCCGACATTGACTTTCATCTAGCTTTAATTGATTTATTAAGCCATCTAGTGAATCAAACTTAATTTCCCCTCTTATATAATGTTTAAACAAGAAAGTTACTTCTTGATCGTATATATCATGATTATAGTCAAAGATATGGGCTTCAATTGAAACTACATGATCATCAGTAACGGTTGGATTATAGCCAACACCAATCATCGCTGAATATTGTAAACCTTCAATAATGACAAAACCTGAATAAACACCGATTTTTGGAATTAAGTATTCAGACTGTATTGATAAGTTAGCTGTTGGATAGCCAATAGTACGACCTATTTGTCTTCCTTTAACAACTATTCCTTTTAGTCCATATGTTCGACCTAATAATCGTTCTGCTTCATGAACATGACCTAAACTAATTTCATCTTTGATTCGGGTTGTACTGATTTTAGAACCTTCATAGTTTATTTCTTCGACGACTTCAACATGGAAATGATCATTTTGTGCTTTAAGTAAATCACTTGTTTTACCTTTACCCTTATCACCAAAACTAAAATCAAAACCACATACTAAATTTTTAATTTGAACCTTTTGTAGTAAATTTATAAAATCATTCGGGTCCATTTGTGCCATATCTTTATTGAATTCAATGGTTATCCATAAATCAAAACCATATTTTTCAGCAAGTTCACGACGATCATTTAAACTCGTTAAATGTTGAATCTTAGCCTTTGGATTTAAAATCACTAAAGGATCAGGTGAAAAGCTAATAATTCCACTTAAGCTATCACTCTCTTTCGCTAAAGCTAAGGTTTTGTTAAAGAGTGCTTGATGACCTAAATGAAAACCATCAAAATAACCAATACAGGCTGATATGGCTTTTGTGGCTGGGGCATGAATTGTAGATGTAATGATTAAATCTTGCATTACCATAATCCTCTTAAACTTCTATAATTTTTTAATTCTTGATCATACTCATAAATGGCTAACAATTTTTCTTCATAAACAATACAAAGACGATCAGCTTCATAGGGATACTTAAAGCGTTTACCATGATAGAAAATCGTTGGATCATCCACAATCACTTTTGGATAATCAATTAATGTTAGAGGATCTAAATAATTTATATGTTCTACATCAATTGAACCTAAATCGACTGAATCCTCTTTTGTTAAATGTTCTATTTGATATCGATCAAGGGCACATAGCGTTCCAACCATTCCCAATTTCTCAGAAATATCTTCACATAATGTTCTAACATAAGTACCACTTGAAGCATGGACTTCAAATTCAAATCCATCCTTTATTACTTTACCATCTAAAGCAAAGATTTCGATATCTCTTGCTTCCCTTTCAATGGTTTTTCCTTCACGAGCATATTCATAAAGTCGCTTACCATTTACAGAAATTGCAGAAACCATTGGTGGTATTTGTTTTTGCTTGCCAAGAAATGATTTTAAAACGGAGTCTAATTCAGCTTGGTCAATATCTCTGATTTCAGATGTTTCAATAACATCACCCCAAATATCAGCCGTACTGGTTTTAATCCCAAATTTAACTGATGCTCTATAATGTTTAGACTGATGAACAATGAATGGCAATAACTTTGTCGAATTTCCGACTAAAACGATCATCAAACCACTCGCATTAGGATCAAGTGTTCCGGTATGACCAATTTTTTTAAGACCTAACTTTTTTCTTAATATAGCTACGACATCGAAAGATGTCATACCTATTGGTTTGTTGATACAAAATAGTCCATTCATGTTGTTTAAAGTTCCTTAAGTATTATACAATACATCCGGAAATGCTAGGTTTAATATGAAGAAATTAATAAAGAAAATTGCTGAAGCCGATAAAGATTTCGGCCTTATTGAAGAAAATGATGTCATTGCTGTTGGAATTAGTGGTGGAAAAGACTCGAGTTTACTTTTAATTGCACTTGAGCTCTATCGACTTAAATCACGTAAAAACTTTAAGATTGTTGGCATTCATATCAATTTAGGTTTTGGTGAAGGAGATATGACTGCTTTAAATGAAATATTTAAATCTTATCAATTAGAAGTCCATTTCATTCCTTCTCACTTATCTGAGATTTTAGAAAAAAACATTAAGAAAGATGCCGTTCAATGTTCTCTATGTTCAAAACTAAAAAAAGGTGCTGTTATACAAGAAGCTAAAAAATTCAACTGTAACAAAGTTGCCTTTGCTCATCATGCTGATGATGCCATTGAAACCTTATTTTTAAATGCTGTGTATGGCTCAAGATTAGCCACCTTTGATCCAAAAATGTGGATGAGTGAGAAAGAAGTTTATTTTATTCGCCCGTTTGTTTATGTAAAAGAAAATGAGATTGTTCAATACACTCAAGAATTAAATATTCCTAAAGTAAAATCAGGTTGTCCGGTTGATGGTTTAACAAAGCGTCAAACAATTAAAGAACTCTTAAATTCTATTTATGAAGAGATTCCTGATGCGCATGATAATTTTATAAGAATGTTAAGTAATCAAAAACAATTACATTTATGGAAGCGTTTGCTTGACAGTGATGGGGACACAAAATATAATCAAAATGAACAAAAGAATAGAGGTAGCGACGCAGAATAGTAAGACATTGAGCTGGCAGGCAAAGATATGTCTAAAAGGCAACCGTCGCCGAATGGTTTGATTTGGCAAAATCAAGCTATGGGATCGTAAATAATATTTACGTTACTCCTTCGTGTGAAGGGCGCTATTATAACATTAGGTTTAAACAGACCGTGTAATAGCATGGTCTTTTGTTTGGAAAGAAGGACTTATGAAAAAAGTTTTATTTAGTTTAATCGCACTTAGCTTATTGCTTGTTGGCTGTAGTGCAAACGACGACAGTTCAAGTGAAGAAAAAACAGTTACAGTTGGTTTAGAGTGTGCTTATGCGCCTTTCAACTGGACTCAAGTCGATGAGAGTGAAAGTGCAGCAGCAGTTGATGAAGCAGGTGCAGGTTATTGTGACGGTTACGATATTCAAATCGCAAAAGCTATTGCCGACAGTATGGATGCAACATTAATTGTTAAAAAGATTGCATGGGATGGTTTAATTCCAGCTTTAGTCAACGGTGAAATTGATATGATTGTTGCTGGTATGACTGATACTGAAGAAAGACGTCAAACCATTGATTTCTCAAACATTTACTATCAATCAGACATGGTATTAATTGTTGATAAGGATTCAGTCTATGCAAGTGCAAGTACTCTAGAAGATTTTAGCGGTGCCGCTGTTATTGCTCAAATGAATACCTTCCACGATACAGTTGTGGATCAAATTACGGACGTTAATCATTTAACACCACTTGGTTCTTTTGCATTATTAACGAACTCTGTTGTTCAAGGTGAAGCAGATGCCATGGTATCTGAATATCCAGTTGCTTTAAGTATTGTCGCAAACAATCCAAGTTTAGTGATTGTACAATTTGCTGAAGGAAATGGTTTTGAACTAAGTTTTGAAGATACAACCGTTTCTGTTGCTGTACGTAAAGGTGAAACAGACTTTGTTAGTGAAATTAATGCAGTTCTTGACACATTAGATCAAGCTACACGTAACCAATGGATGGCTGACGCAATTGATCGTCAACCAGCTGAGTAATGTTTACCCTACTGACTTCAGTACTACCCGATAACTTAGTAGGAGCTGCGCTAGTCATTGCTAAGCGCTATGCTCCTCTTTTCTTTTATGGTGCGAAAAATACACTAACGATTGCTTTAACCGCAACAGTCATTGGTTTAATTATTGGTTTAGGTGTTGGTATTTTAAGATCCCTTCCAAGCAGTCCTTTAGATTCTAAACTTAAACGTTTTGTGGTGAGTTTAATTCGCAAGCTTACCTCTGTTTATGTTGAAGTCTTTAGAGGCACACCGATGATGGTTCAAGCGATATTTATCTATTATGCTTTTCTCCCAATCTTTAAAAGTTCTAAACTTTTTGCGGGAATTGTCATAGTCTCCATCAATACAGGCGCCTATATGGCTGAGATTGTTCGTGCTGGTATTCAATCTTTAGATAAAGGACAAAATGAAGCTGCTCGCTCAATTGGAATGAATAACTTTCAAACGATGTTATTCATCATTTTACCTCAAGCTATTAAAAATGCATTCCCTGCGATTGGCAATGAATTTGTCGTTAATATAAAAGATACCTCTGTTTTGAATGTTATTGGCGTAACTGAGCTTTATTTTCAATCAATATCAGTTGCTGGGATAAACTTTAGATATCAAGATACTTTTTTAGTTACAGCAATGGTTTATTTATTCTTAACTTACTCAACAACTTTAATTCTAAAATATATCGAAAAACGTATGAATATAAGTGGATATGATGGTCCTACGAGCAGTTCAACACCTCTCAATCTAGGAAAGGTTAAGGAAAGTACATGATTATTCAAATAGAAAATTTATCTAAAAGTTTCTTCAATCATGAAGTTTTAAAAGGGATTAACCTCTCCGTTGATAAAGGTGAAGTCATTAGTATTATTGGCTCATCAGGATCTGGTAAAAGTACCCTTCTTAGATGTATTAATTTATTAGAAACCTATGAAGGTGGTCTTATTACCTTTCATGGTCAAGATATTTTAGACAATGTTAAGAAAATCGATAACTACCGAACAAATGTTGGTATGATTTTTCAATCCTTTAATCTATTTGGTCATTTATCAGTCTTAGATAATTGCACAATAGGGCAAATCCAAGTTAGAAAAAAATCAAAAGCAGAAGCTGAAAAGTTAGCCTATCAATATCTAGAAAAAGTCGGTATGAAAGACTTTGCAAAGCGCTCTGTATCAACCCTATCTGGTGGTCAAAAACAACGTGTCGCTATCGCAAGAAGTTTATGCATGGAACCAGAAGTACTTTTATTTGATGAACCAACAAGCGCACTTGATCCTGAAATGGTTAATGAAGTTTTACAAGTCATTCAA
The DNA here is from genome assembly GCA_963663995.1 of Erysipelotrichaceae bacterium. GTDB lineage: Bacteria > Bacillota_I > Bacilli_A > Erysipelotrichales > Erysipelotrichaceae > UBA2212. The sequence goes on from OY760660.1 coordinate 505,056, forward strand.
GATCTTGCGAAAGAACATCGAACAATGATGATTGTCACCCATGAGATGAGTTTTGCGAAAGATGTTTCAAATCGCGTTCTTTTTATGGATCAAGGTATCATTTTAGAAGAAGGTATTCCAGATCAAATCTTTAATCACCCCAAAGAAAAAAGGACCCAAGAATTTTTGAGTCGTTTCAATCAAAAGTGAGTCTTGCGACTCACTTTTTTAATTCTTCTAATATTGAATCAATCTTTTGACCTTCTCTAAAGCTAGGGTCAATCTCAAAAATGATTTCAGGAATTTTTCTTATTTGTAATTTCTTACCCAATATACCTCTAAATTTTTTAGCATATTTATTAAGAATTTCTAATTGAGCTCCATCACCTTTATTTAAAAAACTGACATAGATTTTACAAAATGAATAATCATTGCTTAAATGAACACCACTAACCGTCACAAAGCCTAATTTTTCATCCCTAATTTGGAATTCAATCATTTCAGAGACTTCTTTTTGAATTACATTCGCAATTCGTTCTTGACGGATACCCATGTTTATTCGACCTCGACTTCTTGATCCATAAAGGCTTCAAATACATCGCCTTCTTTTATATCATTAAAGTTTTCAATCGTAATACCACAATCATACCCTGCAGCCACTTCTTTAGCATCGTTTTTAAAACGTTTTAAGCTAGAAATTTCGCTGGTATAAATAACCGTACCATCACGTAAAATACGAACTTTAGCATCTCGTGTAATCTTACCATCAGTAACCATACATCCAGCAATTGTACCAATTTTTGAAACTTTGAAAGTTTGACGAACTTCTGCTTGTCCAAGAATAACTTCTTCATAAACAGGCGCTAATAGACCTTTCATCGCTTTTTCAATTTGATCGATGACGTTATAGATAATGGAGTGTAAACGAATTTCAATGCCTTCTTCTTCAGCTTTCTTACGAACAGCTGCAGTTGGACGAACATTAAAACCGATAATGATAGCTCCAGAAGCTGCTGCTAACATAACATCAGATTCAGTGATACCACCTACTGTTGAACGAATAACATTAACACGAATCGTTTCGACATCGATTTTTTCTAAGGATTGTCTTAATGCTTCGGCAGAACCTTGTACGTCTGCTTTAACAATAACTTTAACTTCTTGAAGGTTACCTTCAGCAATAGCTGATGACAATTCATCCAAGCTTACATTTGTGTTTGAACGACGATCCGCTTCAGTTTTATCTTGTAAACGAGATTCAGCAATACTACGTGCTTTCTTTTCGTTCTTAAAGGATCTAAATGGATCTCCGGCAATAGGCACATCATTTAAGCCAGTGATTTCAACAGGTGTAGATGGTTTCGCTTCATTAATTTCACGACCCTTATCATCTAACATCTGACGAACTCGACCAAAACATGCTCCAACAACTACAGGATCACCCTTTTTAAGGGTTCCGTTTTGAACAAGTAAAGTTGTAACTGGTCCACGACCTTTATCTAATTTAGCCTCAATAACAGTTCCTGTTGATTGACGATTTGGATTAGCTTTAAATTCTTCAACTTCAGCAATAACTAAAATTGATTCTAATAGTTCATCTAAACCTGTGCCTTTGAGAGCTGAGATTTTGACAAACATGGTCTTACCACCCCATTCTTCAGGTGTAAGATCTAAATCTGCCATTTCATTCATAACGCGATCTGGATTTGCATTTGGTTTATCCATTTTATTAACAGCAACAATAATAGGTACACCTGATGCTTTCGCATGGTCAATTGCCTCTTTTGTTTGAGGCATTACACCATCATCAGCCGCAACCACAATAATAACGATATCCGTTACTTGTGCACCACGTGCGCGCATTGAAGTAAAAGCTTCATGTCCTGGTGTATCTAAGAAAGTTAATTTCTTATCTTTAACTTTAACTTGGTATGCTCCAATATGTTGAGTAATACCTCCGGCTTCACCTTCAGCTACATTTGCTTTACGTAAAGTATCTAAAAGTGTGGTTTTACCATGGTCAACGTGACCCATGATAGTAACAATCGCTGGTCTTTCAACTAAATCTTTTGGATCATCTGCTACTTCATCTTCTAAACTATTCTCATCTTCAATTTCTTCTAAAGTGGCTTCAACATCATATTCCATACATATGAGTTGAACTGTTTCATCATCTAAGTTGGTATTAATGGTAACCATTTTACCTAACATAAATAGAATTTTAATAATATCACTCGAGTTTCGATTGAGTTTATCGGCTAATTCATTAACAGTAATCCCATCTGTATACGTGATCGCTTTAACGACCTCCGCACGCGGTTTAAATCCATTATGATTGTTGTTATTAGACTGCTTTTTACGATGATTACGTTTTACTTTTGATCTTGCCATATCCTACACCTACTTTCTCACAAAATTCTTTGGCCATCGTGATATCTAAGATACCTACTCCGGCAACGACTTGCCCCATTACATCAACAAGTTCATTGGCATCAAATGATTCAATGACTTGAATTTGATAAAAGGCACATTTATCTTTTATCTGTTTTTGGCTTCGCGCTGAAGCTTGATTATTTAAAATCACACATTTAACTTCTTGAGATCTAATCTTTTCAAACAAACGTGCACCAACAACAAGTACACCTGCTTTTCTCATTAAACCAATAAAAGCTTTACTTTGATTCATTAATCAATTCTTCTAATGCGCTATAAACAGATTCATCAATACTACATTCTAACGCTTTTGCTAAAGACCCTTTTTTACGAGCAATTTGCACTGCTTCTAAGGTTTTCAGTAAATACGCGCCCCGTCCATTGGCTTTACCACTGACATCTAAGACAACTTGTCCTTCAGGGGTACGAACGATTCGAATCAGTTCTTTTTTGGGGGCTTGTGTATGGGTTGCAACACAACGTCGCATTGGTATTTTCTTCATCGAATCCTCCTTTATTTTATTCTTCGTCGTCGTAGAAATCTTCGTAATCTTCGTAGTCGATTTCTTCTTCCCACGCATCGTTATCTAACATTTGTTGACGTTCGATTTCTTCTAACTCTTCATCAGTATATTCAATTTTAATTTCATATTCTTTATCAGTTACAAGTTCACTTGCACGTAAACGACGTTCTTCTTCTTCAGATTTCTTTTTATATGTTTTCTTAGCTTTTGATTTATCTTCAACCGGTTTAGTGTCGATAATTTCTTCAAGTTTAGAAACATACTCGTGATGCACTTCAAGCGGTTTTTTCTTAATCTTCTTAAGTGTTTCAAGTTCTTCGAGTTCCGCTGCACTTAGTTTTGCTTTTGGTTCAACGACTTCTTCAACAACTTTTTCTATACTTTCTTCTACGCTTTCTTGAACAGGTTCACTAACGACTTCAACCACTTTTTCGTCGAAGTATTCTTCTTCCTCTTCTTCATCGTATTTATTTGTAAAGTCTTCTTCTAAATTTGCATACTTAGCTTGGTTTTCTGCGTCAATGATTGCTTGTTTTTCGCGCTCTTCTTGATCTTTCTTAGCTTTGCGTTCAATTACTTTTGCAGCTTGTTCAAGGGCGAAAGTTTCAGCTTCTTCTTTCCAATTGCGTCCTTCTTCAGTAAGATCTTGAGCTGATTTAATATCAATTTTTAGACCTGTTAATCGGACAGCTAATCGAGCATTCTTACCTTTTTTACCAATCGCTAAAGATAAATGAGATTCATCGACAACAACGAGTAGTCCTTTTCTTTCTTCAGTTGGTAATACAGCTAATACTTCAGCTGGAGATAATGAGTTTTTAATTAAGTCGATGACATTTTCACTCCATTCGAAAATATCAATTTTCTCGCCTTTTAATTCTTCAATAACAACTTGAACACGTGAACCACGTGGACCAATACATGCTCCAATTGGATCGACATCATCACGTTTGGAGAAAACAGCCATTTTGGTTCTTTCCCCTGCTTCACGAGCAATCGCTTTGATTTCGACAACACCTTGGAAAATTTCCGGTACTTCTTTTTCAAATAAACGTTTTACAAGTTTTGCATCTGCACGAGAAACTAATACTTGAGCCCCTTTAGTATCTTTTGTTACTTCAGTGATAACTAAACGAATTTTTTGTCCTTCGTGATACATTTCATTAGGTATTTGCGCAGCACGAGGCATCATCGCAAGAGTTTTTCCTAAATTGACAACCACAAATTTATCTTCAACTGATTCAATAATACCAATAACCATTTCATCAAGTTTATCGATATATTCATCGTAAACAGCTTGTTTTTCAGCTTCACGAATCTTTTGTTTCATAACGTTTTTCGCTAACAGTGCAGCGGCACGTCCTAAATCATCGATGTTCATTTCAACTGCGTAATGTTGACCAATTTCAAGTGGGTTCTCTTTTAGGAGTGGATCATTGAAGGCAATTTCAAGTTCATCATCTTCAACTTCTTGAACAACTTGATACTCTTGATAAAGATGAACTTCACCATTATCTTCATTAATATCAACACGTACAAGTGCGTCTGGAATTTCAATTTGTTTACGATAAGCTTTAGTCAAAGCTTCTTTTAATGCAGCAATAACAATTTCTTTTGTTAAGTTACGGTTGCCTTCAATGGCTTGCATTGCGGCTAAGAATTCTTTAAAGTTCATAGTTTTTCTTCCTTATAAAACGACCGCTAAGCGGATTTTAACAATATTACTGTATTCAAAGTCTAAGATTTTAGTACGTGATTTGATACGAACTTCAATCTGTCCTTTTTGACCATCAAAGCTTAATAACTTACCGGTCCATTCCAATGACTTATTAATAGGATGAAGAAATAAGACATAGACATTTTTATCAATGGCTGTCTTTAAATCATCTGCATCAATGAGCACTCTTTCCGCACCAGGTGAACAAACTTCTAAGGTATAGTTATCAATATCACCTAACCAATCATCCAAGTGTGGACTGATATCTTGTGAGACATTTGTACAGGTTTCTAAATCCATCGTACCACTTTGCGTCATAATTGACATTTGTAGGATACGTGACTTCCCTTCCTGTAACCATTTCAGTTCACTCAGAAGTAAAGCACGCTTTTGTAAGAAGGCTCTTACTAAATCTTCTAATTGCTTTTCCATATAAAACCTCTTAGACAAATTAGAAGGAGTGGCGAACCACTCCTTGTTTACTATCATGTGTATTATAGACAAATGCAATAACAATTTCAAGCCTAAAACAAACTCAATTGATTTTCATCATCTAAATGATCAAGAATACCAATTCTTTCAAACTGCTTCAAATGAGTATTGTTAAGTAAAGTACGTGCTTGCAAATCTTCCTTAGATAAGAACGCTTTGGTTTCACGTGCTTCAATCACTGAATTAGCTACGTTACCTCCCAATCCATCTAAGATACTAAATGGTGGAATTAAAGCTTTATCGTTTGTTGGATGCAATCGATATTCAGTGGCTAATGACAGATTAAGATCTAATTGTGCAAAATGATAACCTCTTATTAACATCTCATAAGCAACTTCTAAACTACTGATTAATTCTTCTTCTTTCTTGCTAACATTTGATTTCTGTTTTTGATCAGATAAACGATGTTGAATATCTCGTAATCTCTCAAGAACTTTCTCTTTACCAGCTACAATCGTTTCATATTCATTAACGTTTGTTCTTAAAGTAAAGAAAGTCGCGTAATAAACAAGTGGCATATGAACTTTAAACCAAGCAACACGTACAGCCATTAAAACGTAGGCTACCGCATGGGCTTTTGGGAACATATACTTAATTTTTAAACAGGAATGAATATACCACTCAGGCACATCATAATCAGCCATCAGTTTTTTCCATTCATCTTTTAAGCCTCTTCCTTTACGAACAGACTCCATAATATCGAAAGCTGATTTTGCCGGTAATCCTTTGTGAATAAGATAAACCATGATGTCATCACGACAACCTATAACATCTCTAAATGGATAACCCTCAGAAATTAAATCTTTTGCGTTATTTAACCAAACATCTGTCCCATGGGATAAACCAGAGATACGAACTAAATCAGAGAAGTTCTCAGGCTTTGTACTTGATAACATACCGCGCACAAAGTTTGTTCCAAACTCAGGTAAACCAGCTGCACCAGTGATTTCTGGATAAGCAGGATCATTGATATCTAAACCGTTGATACTATTAAAGACTTGTGTAGCTGATCGATCATTCATACGAATCGTTCTAACATCTTTGCCCGATAATCGTTCCAACATTTTCATAGCAGTTGGATCGACATGTCCTAAAATATCAAGCTTTAATACATTGTCATGAATGTCATGGAATTCAAAGTGTGTGGTTAACCATGAAGAACTCTTTTTATTCGCTGGAAATTGTACAGGTGTAAAATCATAAACATCCATATCTTGAGGAATAACGATAATACCCCCTGGATGTTGACCTGTTGTTCTTTTAGTGCCTTCACAACCCTTTGATAAATAAGTCATATAGGCTTGTCGAGCTTGAGTTTCGATACCCATTTCTTCAAAATAACCACGGGCATAACCATAAGCAGTCTTCTGAGCCACGGTTGAAATCGTTCCAGCACGATAAACATGTTCTTCACCAAAGAGAACTTTTGTATATGCATGGGCTTTTTCTTGATAATCGCCCGAGAAGTTTAAATCAATATCTGGTACTTTATCGCCTTCAAACCCTAAGAATGTTTCAAATGGAATATCATGTCCATCAACATTCATTAAAGTTGAACAGTGTGGACAATTCTTATCCACTAAGTCAAAACCACTATCGATCGATCCATCTGTAATAAATTCAGAATGTTGACATTTTGGACAAACATAATGAGGTGGTAATGGATTAACTTCTGTAATATTCGATAGCGTGGCGACAAGGGATGAGCCTACAGATCCACGTGATCCAACCATATAGCCATCTTCAAGTGATTTTTTAACCAATAAATGGGCAATATAGTAAATAACACCAAATCCATGCCTCATTATTGAATTGAGTTCTTTTTCAATTCTTTCTAAGACATTCTCTGGGAGTGGATCGCCATATATTGCCTTCGCATTCTTATACACTTCATCACGTAATTTATCATCCGCTCCATCAATGCTTGGCGTATATAAATCTTTTTTAACAGGTTTAAGTTCTTCAATTTGATTGAAGATTAAGCGTGGTGTATGAATAACTAAGTGCTGAGCAACTTGTGGATCTAAGAATGAAAAAGCTTCTAACATTTCAGAAGTTGTTTTGAAATGTTGATTTGGGGAAGTCGTCCTTCTACGTTTCTCTTCATTGTAAATATACAGAGGATGTCGGGAAGCACCAACGGCTTTAGCTTGAATATAGACATCTCTAAAGATTTTATCTTTTGGATGTAAATAATGGGTATCCCCACTTGCAAGCACTGGAATCTTTAATTTTAAAGCGGTCTCAACAATCCGTTGGATTAAATCTTTGAGATCTTTCTCTGATGCGATACTTTGACGATCTATTAAAGGTTTATAGTTTTCTGGTGTTTGAACTTCGATGTAGTCATAAAAAGGCATAGCTTCTTCTAAATCTTTTTGTGTACCCGTTAAAGCAATGTCAAAGATTTCACCATTTAGACAAGAAGAACCTAAAAGTAAATGATTTCTTCTTTTTTCTAAATCTTCCCTTTTTAATCGAGCTTCATTATTATTATCGTCTTTACCATTGCCAACCATTGAATCGGTATGTGCAATCGAAACAAGTTTAAAGATATCTTTCAAACCAACCGCATCTTTAGCAAGTGCAGTGACATGAAACTTCATAAGTTTTCTGTGTCCAGCATCAACCCCAATTTGATAAAGTTCTAAAAGGTTACATTCTCTTAGCTCATCACTATTGATCCATTTTTGGAAAATACCTAACAAAACTTCAGCATCATAATCAGCACGGTGAGCAACACCATCGTCATAGCTTAGTTTATAGTGTTTCGCAATCGCACCTAATCGATAGGAACGCTTCGATTCAATCATTGCCTTTGCTAAATCTAATGTATCAATAACCGGATTATTTAAAGCTTGATAGCCATGTCTTATCAATGCTTGATTGATAAAACCACTATCAAATGAAGCATTATGAGCAACAAGTACCCCATCACCTATAAAGTCTTTCCATTTACTGATACATTCTTCTTCTGTATCAGCATGATTAACCATGTCTTGAGTAATACTTGTCAATTTAGTTGTGAAAGCAGATAATTCTCGTTTTGGATTAACAAACATCTGCATTCGATCAATTATCATACCTTGCGACAATTTAATCGCTCCAAATTCAATGATGCGATCAAATTCTTTCGATAAACCTGTTGTTTCTAAGTCAAAGATAATAAATGTACTTGATTTTAATAAACGATCATCAGCATTATAAACAATATTTAAATGATTATTTACAACATCAAACTCGCAACCATAGGCCATCTTAAATATTTTCTGTGGATTCTTTTTAAGTAAACTTTCAACCATTCGTTGTGCTTTTGGAAATGATTGAACATTATTATGGTCTGTAATCGCAAAACCTTCATGTCCCCATTTAAATGCTTGTTCAATGTAGGACTCTACGGTAGCAACACCATCCATTTCAGACATATTAGAATGAGCATGTAATTCAATACGTTTAATCGCTGCTTCATCACTACGTGCAAATAAATCAGCAATTTGTTTAACTTCTTTGGCATTGATTTGAATATCTTTACCATAATTGTCATAAACAATGTCACCAAAGATTTCAATACTCATTCCTTCATGAAGTTGAGAGTATTTTAATTTCTCATCTTCACGATCTAAAAATTTAACAAAACTGATGGCATCAGTTCCATCATAAATAGAGAATGTTTTTAATAATCGAGTGTTTTGATTAATCCAACGGTCTTCAATCAAAAAGATTTGACCTTGAACTTTTATATTTTTTTGTCCAACTTGAATTGAATCTAGTTGTACCAATTCATATTCATCATATTTCAAACGAGTTTTTTTAACTTGACTTTGATTAAAAGATGTTTCATTTACAGAAACTTCCTTTTTCTTACTTTCTATGACAACTTCTTTTTCTTCTTTAATCGCAGCATCACAAGTCATGACGATTCCATTTTGTTTAAGATATTGTCCGATACGAACAATTAATTTTTGATCTTGATCAGATAAAGGCAATTTATCAACGATAAACTTAAGGGATTGATCATCAAATAAAGTTAACGTATTCGCATGAATCGTTTCTGTGAAATCATCTTTTAAATATTCTTTCACATAGAAATGAATATCTTTAGATTCAAGATTTTGCTCAGTCGCAACAATAGTTAGATCAATTTCAGCTTTCAATTGCTTTATCAATGCTTTCTTAAGCCTTGTATAAAGAGAAAACGGTAAAGTCTGTAAAAGATACAAGTTTAAAAGAACACGTTGATTTTCACGGTTAAATTGGACTGTATACGTTGCTTTATTAAAATAAACTTGATCTAAAAGATCAAGCTTTAGTTTTTTTAAAATATCATCAAAAGAAACAGCTTTCACCTAAACTCCTAACGCTTCACAAATTTTTTGAGCAGCTAATTTACCACCAGATAAAGCATGGATAACCGTTTTTGTGCCAGTAACACCATCACCAGCTGCATAAACTCCCTTTAAGGTTGTTTCGTAATTCTCATCAACAATAATTTGATCTTTATCATCGATTTCTAAACCTTCAAATTGAACAGGTCTAACTTTTGAACCAATCGCCATAACAAACAAGTCACAATCGATTTTTTCAACATCTGTAGTTGTTTCTATTAAACCACGAGGATGGTCTTCATTTTGAACCACTTGGGTTTTATACGTATGAACAACGAGCTTGTTATCTTTTTCTTCAATTTCAAAGGGATCACGTAATTCATGGAAATTAACATTTAAATGTTGAGCTTCTTTAATTTCAGCAGGACGAGCAGGCATTTTATCAATACTACGACGATAAACAACGTGAGTATCCATACCAAATTTAGCGGCTGATATCGCAACATCCATCGCTACATTTCCGCCGCCCATAACAACGACTGATTTAAAGTGCGCAAAATGTTCAGCAAATGGTTCTTCACCAATGTTTAGTAAGCCCAAGAATGTTTTCCAACCAATAACATTGGCACTATCATAGCCTTTGATATTTGATTTATTTTGTTTAGAGGCACCAATCCCTAAGAATACAGCATCATAACCACGATCAAGTAAATCTTCATAGGATTCATCATCAGAGACTAAATGTGATGTTTTAAAGTTAACGCCTAGTTTTTCTAAACGTTCAATTCTTTGGTTTACGACATCATTCGGTAGACGATATGGAGGAATACCAAACTTAAGTACGCCACCAACAAAGGTCTTACGCTCATAAACATCAACATCAACACCATTCTCAATCATATGTTGAGCACAAGCTAATCCCGCAGGACCTGAACCAATAACTGCTATACGTTTGCCCGTTTTAGCAACTTCCACTTTTTTAGATTCGTAATGGTCGCCAATAAAACGTTCGATTAAACCAATTTTAACTGGTGCATTTTGAGCTTGTCTGACACATTTGAGTTCACACTGAATATCTTGGTAACAAACACGTCCACAAATTTCAGGAAAACTTGTTTTGCTTTCAGAAATGGCTTTCGCATCTTCTCCACGTCCTTCTAAAAAGGCAATGATCATATTTGGAATATCATTATGTGCTACACAACCATCCTGACATGGTTTGTGACGGCAATTTAAACAACGTTGAGCCTCCTCAATCGCTTGTTCATATGTTAAACCTTCAAATTCTTGGTAAATTTCGTTTGTCATTTTACTAATTTTTCTAAGGCGACTTCTGCAGCAGCTTGTTCAGCACGCTTTTTAGAACTCCCTTTTCCCTTTCCATAAATAATATCGTCAATTTTCACAGCCATTTCGAATTCACGTGCATTCGCTGGACCATCCATCGAAATCAAGACGTATTCTATCGTACGTCGATTATCTGCTTGCACATATTCTTGTAATTGCGTTTTAAAATCTTGATTTTCTTTTAAATTTGAAAATCTTTGTGGATCTTTGAATAGTTCTCTTAAGAGTGGATCAATCTTTTCAATCCCACAGTCCAAATAGAGAGCTCCTAAAACTGCTTCAAAACAATCTGCCAGGGTTGATGCACGTTTATTACCGTGATCAAGTAATTCCCCTTTACCCAATTTTATGACTTTATCAAGTTCTAATTCCTTAGCACAAAAAGCTAATGATTCTTCACAAACCATTTGTGCCCTAAGTTTTGTCATCTCGCCTTCATCCATTTGTGGTTTTAGCTTAAACAAAAACTCAGCACTCCATAATTGCAAGACAGCATCACCCATAAACTCTAAACGTTGATTATCAACATGAACTGTTTTTTTATGTTCATGACGATAAGAACGATGTGTGAAAGCTTCTTCAATTAAGTCAGTACTAGATAGTTGATATCCGAACTTATTAAGCCATTCTAAAATTGTCATAGCCCTATTATACATGAGATAGACTTCAGTCTAAAGATTCATGTTTCAATTCTTTCTTGCAATTTGCTATCCAAGATTGAAATTCAAATTCATTGATATTTTTTATAATTTCTTGTGAATCTTCTTGTGCTTTTAACAATATCTTTTGATCTAAGATAATGTTTGCGACTAAAAACGAAGGAATTCCTGATTGTCTTAATCCAAATAGTTCACCAGGTCCTCTAAGTTCTAAATCTTTATTCGCAATATAAAAGCCATCACTACTTTCTTCTAGTACATCCAGACGCGCTAAACTTAATTCATCTTCACTATCTGTTAGAAGATAACAATAAGCCTCAACCTCACCTCTACCTACTCTGCCTCTTAATTGATGGAGGGAGGATAAACCAAAGCGATCAGCATCATAAATAACCATCACATTAGCATTGGCGACATTAACTCCAACTTCAATAACCGTTGTTGATACTAAGAAATCAATTTTATGGTCAATGAAATCTTTCATGATGGCATCTTTTTCATCACTCTTAAGTTTGCCATGCAAAGAAGCTACTCGATATTTCTGAGGGAGTGCTTTCTTTAATATTTTTGTTATACTTTCGACTGATTTAGTACTACTTTCTTCATTTTCTTCTATAGCGGGACATACCACATAAACTTGTTGATTTGCATCGACCAAATCTAACACTTCCTTCAAAATTGATTTTAATGAATTTTCATGGATGACTTGTGTATGCACTTTTTGTTTAGATGAATGATAAGCGGCAATGGTTGAAACATCTAAATCGCCAAAGACAACAGATGCTAAAGTACGAGGAATTGGGGTAGCACTCATTAATAGAAAATCAACTTGATCTCCTTTATCTGATAATTTCCGACGCTGTTTAACACCAAAGCGATGTTGTTCATCAGCGACCACTAAACCGACATTTTTAAATTTAACGTCATCTTGAATGATTGAATGTGTCCCAATTAAAATATCAATTTCACCTTCCTCTAAGCGATTTAAAATATCTGTTTTTTCTTTTTGTGATTTAGATGAACTTAAAACTTCAAGTCTAATTGTCGAAGGTAAATAATGTTTTAAACTCTTAAAGTGTTGATAAGCTAATATTTCTGTTGGCACTAAAAATGCAGATTGAAATTTAGCTAAAGTACTTGCATACATTGCTAAAGCCGCAATAACGGTTTTCCCAGATCCAACATCCCCTTGTAATAAACGATACATCCTTTTAGATGATTGAAGGTCATTTAAGATATCATTTAAAACCTCATTTTGTTCTTGGGTTAAGGTAAATGGTAAGTCTTTTTTCCAAGATTCAATCACACGTCGATCAAAGACTTTGATCCTACCAAAATCAATGCCTAAGTTATCGACTCTGTTTAATTGTAATTTTGTTTGAAAACGTAGAAATTCCTCGTATTTTAAAGTCCGTAAAGCCATATTAAGTTCTTCTTGTCTTTTAGCTTTATGCATCCAATAGAGTGCTTGCTTAACACTAAGTAGTTTATATCGTTCTTTAAAAATATTTGGGATATCAGTAATATCAAGCTCTTTTAAATGCACAATTACTTTATCTAAAATCGTTTTAAAATCATTTGCACTTAAATCTTTGCTACTTGAATAAACAGGATTTAAACCTAATTGTGTTTCTGCATCTTTTGTATTGTAATTGATTGCTGTTAAACGATTTTGACCATCAAATTTCGCATAACATACAATATGCATTCCCTCTTTTATCCAAGGACGATTAAATATACTTACGTTGTATAACATATCTTTAGATTGAAGCAAGAAACTTGTTCGGGTTAGTTTTGCCTTTAATCGCTGATTTCTAACATCGTAGACATCACCTTCGATGTAAACTTTATCACCTTTTTGCCATGTACTTGGATCCGTAAAGACAACATTTTCATATCTGATTGGAAAATGAAAACAAACATCTTTTGCACTTAAAAGAGAAGCAGCGACTGCTTTTTCATATTTTTGTTTTGTGAGTACTTTACTTAGTTCAATCATGAGCTTGTTAAAAAAGGGCAAAATGCCCTTTTATTCAATACCAATAATATATGAGTAGACAGGTTGATTACCTTGAATAATCTCAAGTTCACATTGTTCATAATTCTCTTCTATATATTGAGCAATTAATTGGCTTTCTTCATCACTGACATCTTCACCAACAATTAAGGTAACTAAACCATCTTCTTCATTTATTGCTTTATCTAGAAGGGTTTTAGTTGCTTCAATTTGATTTTGAACAGATACAACGATTTGTTTTTCTAAAATACCCATATAATCACCCGCTTTAATATCGACACCATCAAAACTGGTATCTTTAACAGCGTAAGTTACAGAAGCTGATTTAACTTTACTAAATGCCTCACTCATTTCATTGATATTTTCATCAATATCAACTTCTGGGTTAAACATAATACAAGCACTCATTCCTTGTGGAATTGTTTTCGTATTCAAGACATGAATATCTTTTTCTTCCATAATTGATTTAGCTTGTTGTGCAGCTAATATAATATTTGAATTATTGGGTAGAACAATAATGTGATCTGCACTTATCTTTGATATTGCCGCAACAAAATCTTCAGTTGAAGGATTCATTGTTTGTCCACCAGTAATCACAGTATCACAACGATATGACTTAAAGGTTTCAACCACACCATCGCCAGCCGCAACCGCAATAATGGCATATTTTTTATGCTCTACAGGATGATCATGAGGAATATCTTTGCCCATTAATTGTAGATGTTCATGTTGTTCCTGCATATTCTCAATTTTTAATTTAACAAATTCACCAAAGCGTTGACCTAAATTCAAAGCTTCACCTGGTGTTAGTGTATGAACATGAACTTTAACTAGTTCTTCATCTTGTACAACCACTAAAGAATCACCTAAATGAGCTAATTGATCTCTAAACTTATCTTCTGAGAACTTAGAAATAGTATTTTCATTTAAGCGAATAATAAATTCAGTACAATAACCAAATTCGTCGTTTTCTAAATCTGCTTGCACACCTAGATGATTTTCCTCTAGATTTTCTAGACGTTCAACCGGTGTACCTACTAAACCAAGTTTAAATCCTTCTAAGATTTTAACGTAGCCTGCTCCACCACTATCAACAACCCCTACTTCTTTAAGGACAGGTAATAATTCTGGAGTTCTTATTAAAGATTCATGAGCAGATTGAATTAAATAATCCATCACTTCTAATACATCTTTATCAGGATACGCATTAATATATTCAGAAGTCGATGCAGCACTTTCTCTAAGAACCGTTAAAATGGTTCCTTCTACAGGACGCATAACTGCTTTATAAGCAATTTCTGTACCTTTAACAAATGCATCAGAAACATCTTTTGCATTTAGCTCTGCTTTTGTTTCAACAGATTGGTAGAAACCTCTAAAAATTTGCGAAAGAATAACACCACTGTTACCTCTTGCGCCCATCAGCAAACCTTTGGATAAAATTTTAGACAATTCACCAACATGACCGTTATGAGCTTTCATAAGTTCACTCACTCCAGCACTAAAGGTTAAATTCATATTTGTTCCAGTATCACCATCCGGTACTGGGAACACATTTAAAGCATCAATTTCATGATGATGATTTGTTAAATTATTGGCACCACTGGCCAACATGATTTTAAATGCACTTGCGTTAATTGTTTTCATTTTACTTAATCACACTCACGCCTTGAACATAAACATTAATTGATGAAAATTTAACATCTAAGGATTTTTCTAAGACATATTTAACATTCTTTTGAATCTCAAAAACAACTTCTGAGATTTTAACGCCAAATCCAATGATGATGTATAAATCGAGTTCTAAACCATCTTCATTTTCTTTAACGACAACACCTTTTGAATAGTTTTCCTTTTTCAAAAGTTCTGCTAAACCATCTTTTAAAACTTTTTGTGAGGCCATTCCTACGACCCCATATGATTCAGTGACAACACCACCTGCTAAAGATGCAATGGCATCATGACTGATATTGACTTGACCGAAATCATTTGAGCGTTCTACTGACATAACGTCTCCTTCATTCCATTTATTTTATTTTATCATACTCACTCATTGTCGAGTGCACAAGGGAAACTATAAGCAACTAAACTAAGTTCGTCAATGCTTAAACACTTATGATCAGGATTTAAAGCTTTTAAAATGCGATCATATTGGTCTAAAACTGTATATCCTTTAAAGCCAGAAGAAACCTGATTCCCATCTTGCATATAAATCAAACTATACGCTTCATCAAAGCTTTGGGGATGGCGAACAATCTCACTCATCGAAATTAAACTGGATGATTTTAAGCTTGCTAAACTTTCTGCTAAATCAACCAAATCTTCACCTTCATAACCACTAATCAACGGTACTTCAAGGACAGCTTTAGTACCTTGAACGACTTCACCATTTTCTAGAAGATATAAAGTTCCTTTATCATTTAGACTTCCAACAACTTGAAATTCGTTAATAGTAATCAAGGTTTGATTCATCTGACTTGCATCAACCTCAATACTTTTTATTAAGGGGTGATTTTCTAAATCAGATAGATTTAATGGGGCAAAATTTAAGATTGATATATTGTTTTGATTAACAATTGATTCAATTGTTTGCTTATCTAAATTTACTTGTCCTCTGACTTCAATACCTTGATTGAGATACGCTTTACTTAAAGTATATAGAACAACAATAATGACAATAAGTAAATGAATCGATAAAAGCCGTAGAAATCTTTGATTTCTTATTTTATTGAGTGCTTTTCTTTCCTTTTTACGTTCTGCAATTAAGTCAGAAACTGCTTTAACATCCTGCGTCATGTGATATTAAAAATCTCAACTTCTCTTTTTAACTGAATTCCATGAATCTCATAAACTTTGTCTTGAATAAGTTTAATTAGCGCTAATACATCAGTTGCTTTAGCATTTCCATTATTCACTATAAAATTAGCATGTTTAAGCGAGATTTGAGCATCCCCTATTTTCATACCTCGTAAGCCAACTGATTCAATCAATTGCCACGATAGTTCAGGATAAGGATTACGGAAAACAGATCCACAGGATGGCATCTCTAAAGGTTGTGATTCTAAACGGCGTTTTAGTCGATCTTGGATAATTTGCTGAGCTTCTTTTGTATCACAATGTGCTGTGCTTAATTCAGCTGCACAAATAATGGTATCTGTTTCGTCCATAAAGTTAGTATAACGATAATCGACTTTAATTTGATCTCGATTCAACCAAATTAACTGATGATTTTGATAAACCAACACACGATTTACAACATCATACATATTTTTTTGATAGGCACCAGCATTCATAAAAAGTGCGCCACCTACCGTTCCAGGAATTCCTGAAGCAAATTCTAATCCACCATGATTATTTTGAATACATTGATGAACAGCTTTTATTAAACTTAAACCAGCTTCAAGATAAACATAATTATCATAGTATTTAATCTGATTTAAAGCTTTGTTTAATCGAATGATTATCCCTTTATAATCATCATCCCCAAAAAGAATATTTGACCCCAATCCAATGACTTTATAAGACAGTTTTGAAGTTTGACAGTACTCAATGGCTTCAATTAACAAATCTAATGAACTTGGTTCTAATAAATAATCAGCATGACCACCAATGCGATAAGTACTTAAAGTTTTTAAGGATACATGTTCACTTAAGCTTCCAAAAGATTTTAATTTTTCAATCATGAATTTAAATCCTCTAGAATCCAATTCAACATATTTTCGGCAGCTTGTGGATATGCGCAGGCTTTCGCATTTGTTTGTAAGCTTAAGCGATAATTCTCATTAATTAAAATATTCATTATAGAAGCATGTAAAAGAGTAGAATCAAGATTTTTTTCTTCGATAATTTCGCAACCTTTTGCCTCATACAATTCTTTAGCATTATAAAACTGATGATTATTAGGCACATAGGGACTTGGAATAATAATTGAAGCAACCCCTAAAACAGTAATTTCTGCGGCTGTGGTTGCGCCACCTCTAGTGACCATTAAATCCACTTCTTGCATTGCTTTGACTTGGTCAATATACGGAACAATCTTAATTAACTTTGTCTCATCATTCTTAGCAATAAAGTCTTCATAGTGTTTCTTTCCTGTCACAAAGATAGTCTGAACATTATTAATTGATAACGTTTCTAAAACTGATGATGCGACTTCAAATAGTGATTCTGCTCCTAAAGAACCCATGACAAATAAAACAGTTTTTAATTGTGGATCTAAATCCAAAGACTTTAATAGTTCCCTTGTTTCATGTTTCTTAATATCATAAGATCTTGGGTTACCCAATAATTGCGTTTTTTCCTTAGGAAAATCCTCTAAATTTTTAGGATAAGATGCAATAATACCTCTCACTTTATTCGCTAAATATTTATTAGCTTTACCTGCGATGGCATTTTGTTCATGAAGATAGGCAGGTATCTTCATTTTTTTAGCTTCTAAAATAACCGGTACACAAACATAGCCCCCAAAGCCACAAACCCAATCAGGTTTAAAATCATTTAAGATAGCACGTGCTTCAAAACGTGTTAAAAACACTTGTGTGTATTTAAGTGCTTTCTGAATAATATTTCCATGGATACTTTTTGTTTGTAAACCTTTAAAATCATAACCGGCTTCAGGTATGATTTTACTTTCCATCCGTTCTTGATTTCCAATGAAGAGAATCTGTGCATCAGGATATCTATCTTTTATTAAATGGGCAAAGGATAATGCAGGATAGATGTGTCCGCCAGTACCGCCCGTAACAATTGCGATTTTCATATTAGTCCTGTGATATTATACCATGTTCAACATGTTAGAATAGTTGATATGAAGATTAAATGTTTATTCCTAGACCATGATGATACGATTGTTGATTCAACTAAACACATCCATTATCCAGCTTTTTGTGAAACCTTAAAACAACTACGACCTAATGATCCAATCATCTCTTATTTGGACTTCGTTGATTATTGTCATCGCTTTGGTTTTATGGATTTATGTTTAAACAAATATGCGTTTAATAATGATGAAATGAAAATTGAATATCAGATTTGGAAATCATTTACCAGAAATCAAATTCCTGATGTTTTTGATGGTTTAACTGAAATCTTAAGTCAATTTAAAAAACAAGGCGGAATCATTGTCGTGATTTCACATTCAGAAGCACCAGAAATCAAACGTGATTATCTACAACATTTTAAGTTTGAACCAGATGCCATCTATGGTTGGGAAAGAGCAGAACATGAGCGTAAGCCACATTCATTCCCAATCATGGAAAGTTTAAAAATTTTGGTGTAACTCAGTAGATAAGGACGTAAAATTGGACAGGTCTGATTTTTGTTAGCCTTTACCTTTATATGAAACAGTATAATTAGCCTTACTAAGAGGTCAAATTATGCAAGAAACATCACTATTAAACTTATTCAATCAACTAACCGACTTTCAAAAAGAGAGATTACATCGAGAAATACGTGGCTATATCCAATTCAATGAATTTGTAGAGTCATCTCAATACGCTTTCTGTCCAGTATGTGGAGTAAAAGAACCTAAAATCATCAAACGAGGTTTCTTAAATGGAAAACAACGTGTTCAATGTTTGACGTGTATGCATAAGTTTGTCCAAACCAAAGGTAAACTAAGATACAACTCTCAGAAAACAGAAGAACAGTGGTCAATCCTTATCTTGGATACGTTGAATGCAGTGCCACTCATCCAAACAGCTGCCACCATTGATTGTGCGGTCGATACAGTATTCCATATGCGACATAAGTTTCTACTCTTACTAGAACAGCTTATTTATGATCAGTCACTGATATTAGAGGGGGTCATTGAAATGGATGAGACTTATATCAATGATGGTTATAAGGGAAATAAGCACTTAACGCATCGCAAAGCCCGTAAACATGGGGAAAGAGCACACAAACGAGGCTTATCCGAAGAGAAACTCTGCATCTTTATGGGGACTAATCGTTTAGGTCAAGAAATCGCACGTTGTGTGAATCGTGCTAAGCCAACCTCCAAAGAAGTCATTACTGTATTTGGAGCAGTGATACAAAAGAAATCGATTCTAATCAATGATGGCTTATTCTCCAATTATGCTTTGATTGAAGAAAATAAGTTAACGAGTCTAGTGGTATCAGATCATCAAGAGTTTACCTCAACAGTTCACTTGAATACCGTCAATAATATGCATTCTGGATTCAAAGAACTGTATCGACATTTTAGAGGCGTATCAACTAAATATCTTAGTCGCTATCTGGCTCTTTATCTCTTCATTCGACGTTTCATGGGAATGGATGATCAAGAGAAGTTAATGGTGTTTCTATCCAAAGCCAAGAATACGTTTGTTTCATACACCAATCAGATGGTAAAAACTCAGAATCTACTCACTATTTAAAGACTTAAGAAAAATCAAGTCCTTATTTACTGAGTTACACCAAAATTTTTAATCTAAAAGCAGAAGATTGTTTAATGTTGGATGATATGTCTTTAGGTAAACAAATGGCGGAAAAGACAAATGTACCCTTTGCTTGGGCTGCCTGGACTCATTTTGAAAATGGCATAGAAAAAAACGCATCCGATCTCAGTTTTACTGATGTGAATGCGTTTAAAGAGTTTTTAGAATTAACGGACTAAGCCATAACGCCAAGTAGAAACACCACCGATGTTAAAGGCATTTTCATAGCCAAGTTTTGTGATAAAATTTGTCGCATCATCAGCACGTGCCCCGCTATAACAAATAATAAAATAAGTTTTGTTTTTATCAGGGAATTGTCTTTCAAATTGTGATGGAATTGTATCAAGTGGAATATTAATCGCACCTTCTACATGAGCATCTCTAAATTCTTCAACTGTTCTAACGTCGACTAATTGGATGTTAGAATCTTTTTCTAATTGGGCAAAAGCTTCATCTTGACTTAATTTTTTACTTCTACTAAAACCAAACATTTTCTATTCTCCTTGTTTATTACCAAAACTATTTTAGCACAAGGGACAGAACTTGCAATCCCTTTGATTAAAATAAGTTAGATTGATGATTATAACCTAAATGTTCATAGGCTTTTTCAGTGACTACACGACCTCGTGGGGTTCGATTGATAAAACCAATTTGTAATAAATATGGTTCATAGACATCTTCCAGTGTCATCGGTTCTTCTTGAATACTAGAAGCAATAGCCTCTAAACCAACTGGACCACCTTTAAAGCGATCAATGATCCCTTTTAAATATCTAATATCAACATCATCAAGTCCTAGATGATCGACTTTTAAACGATTTAGGGCTAGATTAGCAACCTCTAAAGTAATGACACCTTCATTTAAAACTTGAGCAAAATCGCGAACACGTCTAAATAAACGATTAGCAATTCGAGGTGTTCCTCGTGATCTTTTTGCGATTTCATGGATCGCATCAACTTTAATGGGGGTTGATAAAACACGTGAACTTCTTTCCAAAATTAAGCTGAGTTCTTTTTCATCGTAGTATTCTAATTTCGATACAATTCCAAATCGATCTCTTAAAGGAGCCGTTAAATCACCAGCTCTAGTGGTTGCGCCCACTAAAGTAAAAGGTGGAAGTTCTAAGCGAATACTTCGAACCGTTGATTCTTTTCCAACCACGACATCAATCACGTAGTCTTCCATCGCTGGATATAAGACTTCTTCAATGGCTTTAGGTAATCGATGTATTTCATCGATAAACAAGACATCACCCGCTTCTAAGGTGCTTAATATTGCTGCTAAATCACCAGATCTTTCGATCGAGGGTCCTGAAGTTATTTTGATATTACTTCCCATTTCATGCGACAAAATATGGGCAAGTGTCGTTTTACCCAATCCGGGAGGACCATAAAGTAATACATGATCTAAGCTCTCGTTACGTTTTTGCGCTGCTTGGATAAAAACACTTAAGTTATCCTTAAGAGCTGTTTGTCCTACATATTCTAAAAGTGAAGCGGGGCGAAGACTAATATCATCGTCACCACTTTGTATTTGTGTAGATAAAAGTTCGTCCATCTAATTTCCCTTTCTTTGATTCAATAAAACTAAAGCTCTCTTTAGTAGTTGATCTTCTGGCTCATCTGCATGTGCATCTAAAGCTTTATGTAAAAACGATAGTTCACTACTTTTATAACCAAATGTCTTAAGTGCTTCTAATGTTGTAATGATAGCTAGAGATGCCTTTGACTTATCTGTATGCTCATTAACCAATTTTCCCTTAAGATCCAAGATAATTTGTTGGGCAGATTTAGCACCAATACCTGGCATTTTCTTTAAGAAATCAATGTTACTGGTTTCAATCGCACTTACGATATCTAGCACTTTTGAATTGACAAACATTCCATTAGCAATTTTAGGTCCTATACCTTTAACAGAAATCAATCTTTCAAAGAGTTCATAGTTATCTAAAGACAAAAATCCGTAAAGACTTTGATCATCTTCACGGATATTGTGATAGGTATAGAAAAATACCTCTTGATTTAATTTTAAACTTTCAGGTTTTGAGAAAAAGACGCGATAACCAACGCCTTGTACTTCGACAATAACCCAATCTTCTCTGATGAGAATACAATTTCCACGAATACTAGCAATCATATGCCAATTATAGCATTAATTACTCGTAAAATATGAATTGGTAGTCCTCAATCATGACAATATCGCCTTCATGTGCACCAGCTTTTCTTAGTGCTTCTTCAGTGCCAATCCCTTTGAGTTGACGAGCAAAACGTCTTGCCCCACCAATCGTTGTTATATCAGCTTTATGGAATAAACGTTTAATTTCATCTCCTTCAAGTCGATAGATATTTGCATCAATTTTTTGTACTTTAAATGGAATTTCTTCAACAAACTTATAATGCACTTCTTCATTACTAATTTCATCCGCAATAAAGCTATCTGTCGTTAATAGTAAATCAGCTGCCTTATAGAGAACATCTTGAACACCTTCGTGAATAATCGTGGTTGTTTCATAGATATCCAAATCAGGATAAGCTTCTTTAAAACGTTTCAGGTTTTCTTGCGCATTTTCAAGATCCATTTTATTGGCAACAATTATTTGTGGTCTTTCCATCAAACGCATTTGATAAGTTTCAAGTTCATCATTAATGACCTTGAAATCTTCTATCGGGTCACGACCATCTTCAGCACCCATATCAATGACATGGATCAGTACACGACATCTTTCAACATGTTTTAGAAATTGAATGCCTAAACCCTTACCTTCAGATGCACCTTCAATTAAACCTGGTAAATCAGCTAAGATAAATGATCGTCCATCACCAACTTCAACCATCCCTAATTGAGGTTTAAGAGTTGTGAAAGGATATGAAGCAATTTCTGGTTTTGCTTTTGAGACAACTGATAAAAAGGTTGACTTCCCTACGGATGGAAATCCCACTAATCCAACATCAGCTAAAAGCTTTAACTCAATTTCAATTTCCTTATGTTCCCCAAGATCACCTTTTTCAGCAAAATCTGGAGCTGGATTACGAGATGTTTTGAAATGGAAGTTTCCTCTTCCACCTTTTCCACCTTTCGCAATAACAGCTTGTTGACCATGTTCAATAAGATCTGCGAGGATGACATCGTTCTTAATGTCTCTGATGATTGAACCAATCGGAACATGAACAATCATGTCATTTCCTTTAGCACCATGGAATTTTTTATTATTACCATTTCCACCATCATCCGCACTTAAGCGCTTATTATAGCGAAGATCTAATAAAGTAGATTTGTTGGAGTCAGCTTCAAAGATAATACTTCCACCATCTCCTCCATCTCCTCCGTATGGACCTCCTAAAGGAACATACTTTTCGCGACGAAAAGAGACCATTCCATTGCCTCCATTGCCTGCGATAACATTTATTTTGACGCGATCTATAAACATATTAACCTCCATAAAAAAATCCCTTCACGGGATTTTATGCTTGTGGATAGACAGAAACTTGAGTTTTGTTTTTTCCAAGACGTTCAAACTTTACGACACCGCCGACTTTAGCGAAGAGAGTATCATCTCCACCACGTCCAACGTTGACTCCTGGATGAATTTTTGTCCCGCGTTGACGGTAAAGAATTGCACCTGCGTTAGCGAATTGACCATCAGCACGTTTAGCGCCTAAACGTTTAGATTGGCTATCACGACCATTCTTAGTCGAACCAACCCCTTTTTTAGATGCAAAGAGTTGTAAATTTAAAGTAAATTTCATACGGATTCCTCCTTTATTCTTATATTTTTAGGATGACTGTCTTCTACAGTCTTTAATTGATATACGAGAAAGCACAACAGATTTTCTAATGTTTCATTAGATTCGAGTACATTGATTTCAATCAACGCATCTTCTCCTTCACGGTATGTGAGTGAAACATTTTCGTTTTGCATCTCTACTAAAGCATTTAAAGCTCCAGTAGCGATTGAACTAACTGCTGCACAGATAAGATCATGTCCTTTTGGTCCGCTTTCAGCATGACCTGTTACACTGACCTTACGGATTACACGATTCAAACGATGAATCGAAACCCTAATCATAGTTTAAGCCTCTAAAGCGATAGCTTCAACTAATAATTTTGTATAAGGTTGACGGTGACCTTGTTTACGACGGGTTGAACCTTTTTTTGGTTTGTACTTGAAGATAATAACCTTCTTTTCCTTACCATGTTTTTCAACCTTAGTTGTTACAGTAGCACCTTTAACATAAGGTGTACCGATTTTTGTGGACTTATCGCTGTAAACGAGAACGTTGTCAAAAACAACAGTTTCGCCTTCTTGCACGTCGAGTTTTTCAACAAAGATACTTTGTCCTTTTTCGACTTTTAATTGCTTGCCACCAGTTTCGATGATTGCGTACATGTTTTTCCTCCTATTCTTTCATTGAGACTCGCCAAACAATGGTGACTGACGTACTTAAAACCATTTTTGAGCGGTTGCATTCCATACTAGGAAGACAACATAAGAAGTATACCATAAAAAAAATGGCTGTCAAACAAGTGACAAAGCCATTTGAAATACGATAACTAGAATCAAAGAAGGCAAAATATTAATGACTTTAAAATTTGTTATTTTCATCATATTAAAAGCTAATGCCATAATCATTAATGAACCCATCGCAGATAAATTAGTAATAAGTTCTAAACTCAAATAGCTACTTAATAATGAGCTAAAAACAGTTAATGCCCCTTGATAGATAAGGATTGGTATAAAAGAAAAGAAAACACCCCAACCAAAGGATGAAGCTAAGACCATAGAAGTCACAAAATCCAAGGTTGATTTAGTATACAAAATGGTTTCATTTCCATTTAAGCCACTCTCTAAAGATCCGACAATCGCCATTGCGCCTACTCCAAACAACAAAGTAGCACTAATTAAACCTTGTGAGAAACGACCATCTTGTTTTTTAACAAATTTCTTCTCTAAAGAAAAGACAAAATGATTAAAACGTTTATCAATATCAAAAATTTCACCAATCACAATGCCAAGGGCTAATGAAACGATTAATAAAACAAAATTTGTTGATGCTAAAACTCCTTGTATACCAATAACTAAAACCATTAGACCTAAAGCGCTAATAATAACATCACTTTTTTCTTTAAAAAAGCCAGTTTTTAATCCAATACCGATTAAAGAACCAGCCATGATTGTAAGTGCATTTACGATTGTTCCATTCATTTCTCTTCATTTACCTCATTAATAATAGGAGCATCCACGATCAAATGAGATTTCCCATTTTTTCTAAACTCCATACAAACACTGGATGCTTGATGATTCATACTATGATGAATCATCTGAATGCGTCTAAGTGAAAAATGTTTTTCATTAAAGATTAAAGCTGTTTCTAATAATCGATACGCTTTAATAATCAAATACATACGACCCTTATCTTTGAGAAGTCGATAAGCATGAGTCGCTAATTCATCAAGTGTCAGTGTATCATCAAACTGCATTATATCTTCTTCAAATCGTGTATCACTGTGATAAGGCGGATTTGAAACAATCACATCAACTACAGATGATTGATAGTCTTGAACACGACAATTAATAAATTCACAGTTTTGGCAATGATTTAATTCAGCATTTTCACCCGCTAAATTAATCGCATCTTGATCAATGTCTAAACCAATGACATGACTCGATGTTTGCACAGCTGCTGCAAGTGCTAAGACACCATTATTAGTTCCTACATCTATGACCTTGTCCTTTTTTCGTATTTCCATAAATGCCGCTAAATGATGCGTATCTGAGCTCATTTTATAACGTGAACTTTGTTTTAATTGGACGTAAGGTTTTTCAATAAAATCAATCATTTAAATTACCGTATCTGGTTTAAGCGCATATTTAAGTTCAAACCAGAAAGTAGATCCTTCATTCACTTTAGAAATAACGCCGAAATGAGCATCATGTTTCTTTAAAATGGCAGCTGCAATCGATAAACCTAAACCCGTTCCAGTTTTATTACGTTGATGATGTTTATCAATTTTATAATAGCGATCCCAAATATAAGGTAAATCACTCTCAGCAATCCCTGGACCATGATCTATAACTTCAATTCGAACCGTATCTTGATCTGTTAATATTTGAAATATTAGTTTTTTATCTTTACCAACAAATTTAATCGCATTAGTAATAAAGTTAATTAAAACTTGTTTAATGCGATTAGCATCACCTAAGACAAGCACTTCTTCAGGTGTGTAGACAATTGAATTAATCTTATGTTGATGAAGGTAAACATCAACAAGATCTAAACTTTGTCTGAGTGTCTCGACAATATCAAAAGGTTCACTATTCAATACAAGGATATTACTTTGAAGTTGGGTAAGAATTGTCATATCTTGAGCTAAGTGATCTAAATGATCGACCTCTGCTAATATGACATCTAAATGTTCTTCTCGTTTAATATCATCTTTACCCGAGATATCCTTGATCATCTCAGCATAAGCTTTAATCATTGTGAGTGGTGTTTTAATATCATGTGAGACATTCGCAATTAAATCTCGACGTAACTCTTCCATCTTTTTTAATTCAACAGATGTTTGGTTTAAAGTGTGAGCGAGATCATTTATTTCTGTGAATTCCCCTTCATCAAAGGTCACATCATAATTTCCATCCGCTAACTTTAATGCACTTTTTTTCATTTTCACAATCGGAATTGAAATACGATTAGAAATAAGTAATGAAACAACTGAAAATAAGATAAAAACAATGATTGTAACGACGATAAACTGATTTTGTAGAATCGAAGTTGTTGAATCCATAGGGAGTAAGGGAGAATTTAGATATACATAATAATTTTCAAAATTCGTTTGAATTTTACGACCATAAATAACCATATCTTGTGAGATAACAGAATTCTCTTCAGTAATTGAAAACTCATTATGAGTGGATTCATTTAATGCTTCTTCATATTCACTTAATCGAATCGGTAAAGTCATAGACCGTTCATTCAAAAGACAACCTACACCAATCGCATCAACTTGATACAATAAATCGCCTTTTGAGTTATAGACCAAACCACATACATTATTAGATATGGCTGAGTTTTGAGTATGATAGTCAAAGGCATTGGTTAAGATACTGGTTTCAATTTCATCCGCAACTTCTTTCACTTGATCAATTTTCATATCTGTAAAGGATGCACCTAAAAGGACCATTTGAAACAACCAAATCATCCCTAAGACACCTATTGTTAAGGTGACAAAATATAACCAAATTTTAAAACGCATGGCGCGAAAATCAAACTTCAAATTTATACCCTGTTCCACGAACGGTTACGATAAACTTACGATAGTCTCCTAAGTTATGACGTAACATTTTAATATGTGTATCGACTGTACGATCATCACCAAAGTAATTATAATTCCATACATTCTCTAATAAAACTTCCCGATGAATCGCAGTATTTTTATTAATGATTAAATAAAGTAATAAATCAAATTCTTTCGGTGTTAATAAAATCTTTTCATCATCAATACTGACCACTCGAGCATCCACATTCACATGTAAACCTTCAAAATCATAAGCTGTTTGTGCTTTTTCAGTATTACGATCGATCACAACATTGATTCTTGCCATCAATTCTTTTGGGCTAAAAGGTTTAACAACATAGTCATCCACACCTAATTCAAAACCTAATAATTTATCATATTCTTCATGACGAGCAGAAAGCATGATAATTGGAACACGACGAATTTTGCGCATTTCCCGACATGCACTATAGCCATCCATCTTCGGCATCATGATATCCAAAACAACACAATCAAAATGTTCATTTTCAAAATGTTGAAGGGCTTCTACCCCATCATTAGCTTCTACGACATCATATCCAGATAAAATTGCATACTCTTTAACAACTTCACGAATTTTACTTTCGTCATCGACAATTAATAATCTTGGCATAAACTTTCTCCTGTCTTGTTTTAATCAAATTTTATGATTTCAATCTTTCTAGCTAAGATTGATCCTTCTTTTTCAATGATTCCATCTATCTTAAGAATACTTTGATTTTTTAAATCATTCAAAATTCTTTGATAAAGATTTGGCATAATAACCACATCCATATCTCCACTTTCATCATAACCTACAACAAACGCCATCATATCCCCTTTTTTTGTACGATGTGTTTTTATTTTTTTAACCATTAAGACAAGTGTTTGCATCTGTTGAGATATTTGTGTGTTTGAACGGTTTGTTTTAACCCCTAACTTTTGTTTAATTTGAAGTATAGGGTGATCACTTAAGTAAAAACCTAGCACAGCTCGCTCTTTTTCCAATCGCTCTAAATAAACATCTTTAACTTCAATCATTGGTAATGGTTTGACAAGTTCTAAATCAATCGTTGTTTGTTGACCTGGTTTTTTAACCATATCAGCATAATTAAAGGCATCGTCTAAACTTGCTTTCAAACTATTACGTGATGGATTAAATTGATCAAGTGCACCTGCATCTATTAAAGCTTCAATATTCTTACGATTTACTTTATGCATTGAGATACGCACAATAAAGTCATAGAAACTCTTGTATATACCTAAATCTCTTTCATTTAAGATAGCTGTAACCGCAACTGATCCTAAACCTTTAATTAAAAGTAAAGGTAAGCGAATCGCACCATTTTCTTCAACACTTTGACTAAAAGATGCATTAATACTTGGTGAAAGAATACTTAAGCCATGGTTTCTGGCTTCACTGATGTATTCAAAACTCTTTGTTTCAGATCCCATGACTGAATTCAGTAAAGCAATATAAAACTCTAAAGGAAAATTAGCTTTTAAATAAGCCATTTGATAAGCAATTAAACCATAAGCAACACTATGCGATTTATTGAATCCGTAGTTCGCAAATTTCAAGATTAATTCAAATAAGTCAGTTGCGAGTTTTTGATCATAGCCTTGACTTAAACATCCTGCAATAAAATCTTTCTTTAGATTTTCTAAACCTTCTAGATTCTTCTTACTCATCGCTTTACGCATGACATCAGCTTTCGCTAAACTAAAGCCTGCCATTACTTGTGCCACTTGCATAATTTGTTCTTGGTAAATAAGAATCCCTGAGGTTGACTCTAAAATAGGTTTTAAATCGGGATGTAGATAATGAATTTTTTGAGGATTAGCACGAGCGGCTAAATAGCTTGGAATATTTTCCATAGGTCCTGGTCTAAATAAAGCAATCGTTGCGACAATATCTTCAAAAGCACCTACATGCATTCTTTCTAATAACTTTTTCATACCTTCTGATTCAAGTTGAAAAATACCAACTGTATCAACTCTTCTAACAAGTTCGATTGTCTTTTGATCTTTTAAATCAATTTTAAGGATATTAAAATCATCCTCTACTTTATCTTTAATGGCTTGAACAACGTCATCGATGATGGTTAAATTTCTTAAACCTAAGAAATCCATTTTAATTAAACCTAAGGATTCAAGATGTTCCATTGTATATTGTGTCGACAACATATCTTGTTCAATTTGAATTAAAGGTACAACTTCATTTAAATCAACACTGCTCATTACAATCCCAGCTGCATGCGTTGATACATGTCTTGGTAAGCCTTCTAATTTCAAAGCTAATTGATAGAGTTTTTGATATTTAGCTTGAGATTGGATAAGTTGGGCAAAAGTTTTAGACTGCTCATATGCTTTTTCTAATGTAATTTTGGGCAGTGATGGAATCGCTTTTGATAAAGCATTTAAATCATATTGATTAAAATCTAAAACTTTACCAACATCACGGATGACCTGTTTTGCCGCTAAAGTTCCAAAGGTTGCGATATGAGCCACATGTTGTTGACCATATTTATTTAAGACATAAGATAGCACTTCATCACGACGATTATCTGGAAAATCAGTATCGATATCAGGCATAGATATACGTTCAGGATTTAAAAAACGTTCAAACAACAGTCCATATTCAAGTGGATCAACATGGGTAATCCCTAAACTGTATGAAACAAGTGAACCAGCCGCAGATCCACGACCTGGACCTACATAGATTCCTTGTGTTTTCGCAAAACGAATAAAGTCATAAACAATTAAGAAATAATCTTCATAATTCATTGAAAAAATAACATCTAATTCATGTTTTAGACGTACTTTATAGGCATTAACATCCGTTCTCTTATCTTCTAAACGTTTATTTAAACCTGCTAAGCAAAGCTGTGTTAGATATTGTTTAGAATTTAAACCTTGAGGACAATCAAATTTTGGTAAATACGTTGAACTTGGTAATTCAAAAGACTCGATCGAATCAACAAGTTGACTTACATTGTCTAAACTTTCTTGATCATAGAGTGCCAACATTTCATCTTGATCTAAAAAGTATCGATATTTTTCAACTAGCGCTTCTGCTTGTTCAAAGTTAATTCCCTTTTCAATGCCAATTAAAGTGGTATTTAATTCAACATCTTCAGCTTTCGCATAATAAACTTTAGGGAATGCTATGGATGGAATATCAAATGATTTTAAAAGAGTACTTAGATGACTGTTTTCTTTTTGCCAATAAGCATCTTCTTGATAAGACAGACCAAAAAAAGGATGTTTAACATTTTCTTTAACTAAATCAGCTATGCTTAGTATTTGATCTTCACTTTGATTATAAATAGCTTCTTCAAAGACACCGCCAAGATTATGGATAATACAAATAAGATTGTTTTCATCCTTTAGAAGACTTAAATCTAAACTTTGATTAGAATTAACGAGTGATGAAAACTTTAATAAAGTCTTAAACCCTTCGATATTTTTCGCAATGACAGTATAGAAAGCTGAATGCCCATTTAATTGAAATTGTGTTTCTAAACCAATGATGGCTTTTAGTTGATGTCTTTGACAAAGTCTAAGAAATTCGGGTACACCATGCATCACATTTAAATCAGTTAAAGCAACGGTTTGATAATTTAAATTTTTCGCAGTTAAAACAAGTGTCTCGACACTCATACTACCCTTTAGTAATGAATAAGCACTACGTGCATGTAAATGTGAAATTTGCATCTTAGATGTATTATACCAATAA
Source organism: Erysipelotrichaceae bacterium (assembly GCA_963663995.1). Classification (GTDB taxonomy): domain Bacteria; phylum Bacillota_I; class Bacilli_A; order Erysipelotrichales; family Erysipelotrichaceae; genus UBA2212. The sequence continues at coordinate 536,018 of OY760660.1, forward strand.
AATAAAACAGGCGCTTACGCCTGTTTAGTAGTCTAATCCTAAATTATCAAATCCTTCAAGGCTAGTGGTATCACCCTCGACAAGTCCAGCCTTATAAGAAACTAGATCATCGACATTAGAGAAGATCAGTTCAATAAAGGTAGAACCTTCAACTTCGTAGATGCTTGGATCGTCACTGAAACGAATAAAGTAATGACTTGTACCATTTTCAACGACGACTTTCAAATCTAATAGACTAGCTTCAATCCATGGACTATCACTAACTATATCCTCAACTAAACCCTTATTACTGAGTAAATTAGTATAGAGTTTTAATGTTTCAGAAATAGTATCACCAACACCCACTAAAGAATAGTCAGCCACATTAACCATTGCATATTGTTTAATTAAACCTTCCGCATCTTTTAACGACATGAAGTAAGTCGGTACTGATTGAATATTAAGAAGTACTGGGAAAGTCGCTTGATACCCTAAATCTTGAACTTGACCAGCCGCTGAGTTCATCGCTGATACTTCATCTGCTCCACCAATTTTGAAATAGGATGCTTCTTTTGTTTTTAAATTAATCAAGGCAAAGCCAACAATTGATCGATCAGATCCGACAGAGGTCATCCCTGAGAACATATAAGTTTGATTATCAATATTGACATAGTTATAACCATCAGTGGTTTGAATCATATCTTTTTGACCTAACATCGTATTAATAAAACCATTGACATAGAATCCCCAGTTATCAATTTGAGCCCAAGCAATACTTGCTGGTTGAGCACGATCAATCCAAGATGGAATTTCGTCAATCATATATTTTTCCATTTCACCATTAATCGCATCAACGACAATGACAGAAACCGTATCAAAACCACTGAACCAACCGATTTCTGGTTCTACAACAGAAATGACATAGAATGGGCGGCCTTCATCATCAATCTCAAAACTGAAATCTTGAAGAATTTCAGTACGATAAGAGAAACGGACATGTCTTAATAAATCTTGTGAAAAGAAAGCGGATGGTGAATAGCTAATTCCTTCTTGAAGTTCGACTAAATCAACATCATTCGCATCAGTAACATTCACTTTGATATAACCAGGAATACCTTCATTACGATTTTGCCACCATTTAATGAAATCCTGATATTCAAGTGGTGAAACTCTAAATATTTGATTATTAGATGAAACTAAAGTGTAATCAGAATTGATATTAAATTGAGAACCTAAACCTTGAACATTCCCAATTTTCTTATCCCCTAAACGTTGTGCGCTCGCCCAATCAATCAAAGGAATTTGATCTAATTGAACTTTATCAAAAGCATCATCAAAATTGCTTGTTTCAACAATTTGAATTTGATCTCTAAATTTAGTTGCATTTAAAGGTTCTGATCCTAAAACGTTTAAAACAATCATACTGATAAATAATAAGCCAGCTATTGTAAATGGAATTTTAGTGAAAGATGAAAATGACTGTGTAAAAACAGCCATTAAAAAACCAAACATGGCTAAATAAGCAATGACTAGGATAATAAAACCTTGATCATGAAAGTTATAGGCAGGTAAACTAACATAATCAATTGTAAAAGCAACAATCGCCACTAAAATTAAAGTCGTAACAAGTGCACCACCTGTATTTCTTTTCTTTTTAGCTTTCGGCATTTCAAATTGTTGGAATTGTTTCAAAAATTCAAAGAGTGGATTCATAGATTAATTCTCCTTTAAGCGATTTCTTAAAGCTTCTAAGACATCTTCAATGTCTTCAAGGCGTAAACCTTTAACCGCTGCAGCCAATACATGACCACCACCATTAAATATACGCGCTATATCATTAACAGTTTTATGCCGTGAACGAAGTGATCCATTATATAGACCCCCTTCTGCTTCAGTTTGTTCTATAAACATAGCCCAAATTTCAGTTTCACGTACTAAACCTAATTCATAGATTTTTTCTTTAGCATTGGCTTGCTTAACGTTAAAGTGTTCTAAATCACTTTGTTTAATAACGATATAAGCTAAATCATTTTCATAAATGGCACTTTGTCTAATAAAAGTGGTAAAGTCTAATTCCTCTTTACTTAAAGCAAATAATTCATCATTTAATTGACCAAGATTAATATGAGATTTAAGTAAGAACGCAGCCATTTCTAATGTTTGGGGACGTGTGTTTCGAGTCGAGAAACGTAATGTATCCGCTAAGATTCCTAAGTAGAGATAATTTGCGGTATTTTCATCTAAAGCATCTTTTTGAAAATGGTGAATAAATTCAGTGATTAATTCACTAGATGAAGCAGCTTTATCATCAATCCATTCTATATCTGCATAGACTTCAACAAAGGGATGGTGATCAATTTTTATTTTCTTTGCGGCTAATTGATAACGCTGGTCATCAATCCGAGCTGCATTAGCTGTATCTGTGATAATGGCACAAGCTTCTTTAATCTCATCATCTTCTAGGTTTTCATAAAAGCCAAAAAGATGCGGCGAGGAACCTCGGTGCGCACCCATGGCAATAATTCTTTTATTTGGATATTTTCTCTTTAACCAAGACACTAAACCAAACTGACTCCCTAAAGCATCTGCATCAGGGTTTTGATGTCTAAAGACACAGACGGTTGAGTATGTTTCAATTTCGTTTAAAATTTCTTGTTTCATTAACCAATAATCTCAAATGTATCGCGAGCAATAACCAACTCTTCATTCGTTGGAACGACCCATACAGCAACTTTAGAATCAGCCGTTGAAACAGCGACTTCTTTACCACGTATTTTAAGGTTAAGTGGATAGTCAATCACCAAGCCCATTGCTTCTTCGACATTTTTTAAGATACCTTCACGAACTAAGGTATCATTTTCACCTAAACCACCGGTGAATAAAATACCATCAACATGGCCTAATTGAACAAAATAAGCACCGATGAAGTCAGCGACACGTTTACAGTACATATCACGTGTTAATTTTGCTCTTTCATTTCCTTCTTCAATCGCATTTTCAATGTCGCGCGCATCGGATGAAATTCCAGAAACACCTAACATACCAGATTTTTTATTTAATACATTTAAAACATCCGTTTCAGTTTGACCTGTTTTTTCCATGATATAAGAAATAATCGCTGGATCAATATCACCAGAACGTGTACCCATCATGACACCTGCAAGTGGTGTAAAGCCCATTGATGTATTGATTGATTTACCACCTTGAACAGCTGCAATGGATGCACCATTACCTAAGTGACAAGTAATAACATTTATATCTTTAACATCTTTATTAACTAATTCTGCAAAGCGATGAGAAATGTAGAAATGTGAGGTTCCATGGAAACCATAACGACGAACCTTGTAATCAGTATAGTATTCATAAGGAATTGGATACATATAAATTTCCTTAGGCATACTTTGATGGAAAGCAGTATCAAATACGGCAACGTGGCGGGCATGTGGAAGTGCACTTGCGAACGCTCTATAACCAACTAAGTTAGCCGGATTATGTAAAGGTGCTAAATCAGATAGAGCTTCAATATTTTTTTCAACTTCAGCTGTGATTTCAACTGATGATTTATAAATTTCTCCACCATGCACAACACGGTGTCCACAACCCGTAATGGATTCAAGTGAATCAACAATCTTATGTTCAATAATCGCGTCTAAAACGAGTTGAACCGCTACTTTATGATCAGGAATATCTTGGATAAGCTTAACTTTTTCATCATTGAATTTTAAAGTAAAGATCCCATCGCTTAATCCAATTCTTTCAATAACCCCACTACATAGAACGTTTTCACTTGGTAGTTCAAAAAGTTGGAATTTTAGGGAAGAGCTTCCCGCATTAACTGCAATAATTGTTTTCATGTGTACATTTCTCCTTTTAACACTTATTCATCGCATTTTTCTAATAAACTGACTATTTCATCTACGGCATCTATCTTTAAATCCCGTAACATACCATAATATTTTAAACGCATTTGGTATCGTTTAACAATAGACAATTGTGATTCTAATTTTTCCAGAACTATTTCACAGCGCTTAATCGCATCGTGAACTGCTGATCGTGAGGTTTTAGTGTGTTCTGAAATCTCAGATAATGATAGATCTTCACGATAGTATAAATCGACAATTTCCTTTTGTTTATCGGTTAATTGACTCTCATACCAATCTAGAAGTTCATTCATTCTTTCGGTCTTATCCAACATCATTAAGCTCACTTGATATTGCTTCAATAAAACTTGAAGCACTAAAGGGTCTAAGATCATATAAACCTTCACCTAAACCAATATAGACAACAGGTAACTTTAATTCTGATGCAATCGCAATTAAACTACCCGCTTTTGCGCTACCATCCATTTTCGTACAAATGATTGCACTCACTTCTACTGATTCTAAGAAAGTTTGTGCTTGTGATAAAGCATTTTGCCCGGTACTTGCATCTAAAACCAAGAAAACATGTTGTGCTTTGAAAGAAAGTGTTTTTTCAATCACTCGATGAATCTTAGCGAGTTCATTCATTAAATTTACTTTGTTTTGAAGACGACCAGCCGTGTCAACAATGACCACATCATAGCCCTCACTTTGTGCTAAACGACAACCATCTACAACCACCGAAGCAGGATCGACATTTGCTGCCCCAAAAACACATTTCACATCAATTTTTTCAGCCCATGTTTGAAGTTGTAAAACAGCTGCAGCGCGAAAGGTATCGGCTGCAATCAACATAACTTTCTTACCTTCAAGTTTATATTGATGAGCCAGTTTAGCACAGGTTGTAGTTTTACCTGCCCCATTAACGCCCACCATCAAAATAACTTGCATCCCTTCTTTAAAGTCTTCATAAACTTTAAAGCGCGAGATAACTTCTTGGGTAAGTTCTAAAACAGCTTCTTGGCTTGTTTCAGGTTTTATTTTCTTTAATTTATTGATTAGATCTTGGCTAACTTTTTGACCGACATCGCTATCAATTAATACATTTTTTAAATCAGCATAAAAATTTTCATCAACACTTTTACTTAGACCTAATAATCTTTTTAAACCTTTGCCAAAGTGCTTCTCAGTTTCTTTTAAACCTTCTTCGTAGACTTGATCTTCTTGTCCACTAATGAAATTTTTTACTTTTGAGAAAAAACTCATGCTTCACCTTCTACAATTTCTTCACCACTTGTATTGCTTGGTTCTGCCATCATCATCGCATCTGCTAGACGAACTTTCAACATTTGTGATACACCACCCACCTGCATCGTTACACCGTACAGAATGTCACACATCGCCATAGTTCCTGGACGATGGGTTAAAACGATAAATTGGGTATTTTCTTCAGAGAAGTGTTTCATATAGTGCGCAAAACGTTCAACATTGGCTTGGTCAAGTGCTGCTTCTACTTCATCAAAAACACAAAGGGGCATATGACGAACTTGTAAAATCGCAAATAAAACTGAAATTGCAATTAAACTCTTTTCACCCCCAGAGAATAGGCGCATATTCTTAATCGACTTCCCTTTTGGTTGAACATGTATTTCAATCCCAGAATTTAATACATCTTCTGGATTATCTAAAGCTAAATAAGCATGACCACCGCCAAACATATGTTGAATAACATTTGGTAATACTTCATTTATCTTTTCAATAATTTCAGTGAATTGACCAATCATAATACCGTCAAGTTCAGTAATTAAGCCTAAAATTTTATCGCGACTTTCTTCAATTTCTTTAACTTGTGTACCGATATGTTCATAACGTTCATTGACTTCTTCAAAATCAGCTGGTGCATTCATATTGATATTGCCTAAACGTTCGATATCTTCTCTTAGTTGGGCAACTTCTTCAACAGCATTTTCAGATAATATCTCAATTGGATGTTCAAGTGTATATTCATACGTCAATTGATAATCTGAAGATAAGCGATTCATTAAGTTTTCAACATTTGTTTGCGAACGTGTAATATCTAAATCTAATTCATGTTGAGTCGTTTTTAAAGCAGATAATTCACGTCTTTGCTGACGCATTTGATTATCTCTTCTTTCACTCTCATTCCCTTTTTTTAAACGTGTATCACGCTTTGATTCTAATTGAAGTTTTAACTCATCTCGATCCGAATAAGCTTTATTTAACAAATCGATTAAATCATCACTAAAGTTTTCTTCTTCACTTAAACTTGGTGAAATAGAATCTAAATCAGACTTTAGACGTTCATACTTTGCTCGTTTTGCCTCAACAACTGGTTCTAGTTGTGCAGCCGCAATACGTTGTTCTAAAAGATTTGATTCAAGTTCACTTTTTTGTGAACTTAATTCAAAGAGTTTATCTTGATGGCTACTGACACTAGCTTGGTATTGGACGATTTGTTGATTTAATTCTTCCATTTCCTTGTTTAAGGATAAAGGTGAATTATTATCTTTCTGACGACCACCAGTCATCGATCCACCACGATGGATAACATCACCATCTAAAGTAACGATTTTATATTGGTAATTTAATAGCTTAGCCATTTCATTACCATTCTCTAAATCATCGACGACTAATACATTTCCAAGTAATGAATCATTGACAACATCATATTTAGGTTCGCAGATAACAAAATCAGCAGCTATCCCTAAATAACCTTTTGTTTCAGAAGCAACAATTGAATGTTCACGATTAATATAGCGTGGTCTAAGCACAGTTAAAGGTAAGAAAGTTGCACGCCCAGACTCATTCTTCTTTAAAAAGTTAATTGCTCTTCGCGCTGATTCTTCATCCTTGGTGACGATATTATAAAGTGCTCCACCAAAAGCAGTAGATATCGCATCTTCATAACCTTTCTCAGGTACCATCAAATTTGAAATAACGCCAAAAACACCATTTAGGGTTGATTGGGCTCTTACAATCGATTGAACCCCTGCTTGGTTCATAAATGGTCGTGCTTTTAAATTCTCTGCTACTTCTAATTTGTTTTTAGATCTTTGAAGACGATGTTGACTTTCTTCGACCAGACTATTTTGATCGATTAAAGCACGATTAATCTCAATCGATTTTTGATTGAGTTGAATAATCTCTTGATTAATATTTTCTAAACGGGTAGAACGATCTTCATATTCCGCTTTTGCTTCTTGATAAAGTGATTTGAGTTCATTCGCTCTCTCTTCACTATTTCCCACTTCTAAGGTGTACTTACGTCTTTCATCAATTTCAATCTTACGTGTTTCAAGCGTTTGAATTTCATTCATAACGCGCATTAAACGTTCTTGTATTTCATGAATACTTTGGTCTAAGTCATGGATTTCAGAACGTGCTAAAAGATTGGTATTTTCATGAACTTGGATTTGCGCTTCTAAAATAGCTTCTTGAGCAGAAAGTTCATTGACTTGTGCTTGGTTTTCACTCAAGCGTTGATTAAGTTGAGTAATTTGGTCTGAAATAACAGCAATCTCAATTTCTTGGAGTCGTTGTTTCTTTTCAGCATATATTTTTGCTTTTTGAGCCGCTTTTTTAAGTGGTAGAACTTGTTTTTGTAGTTCTAGGTAAATATCATTGATACGATCTAAATTCGCTTGTGTGCGCTCTAATTTATGGACAGCATCATCTTTACGTTTACGATACTTAGCAACCCCAGCTGCTTCTTCAAAAATACCCCGACGATCAATCGGTTTAGCTTCAGCAAAATTAGAAATGGTTCCTTGCGAAATCATACTTAATGATTCACGACCAATCCCACTATCTAAAACTAAGTTATGAATATCTTTTAATCGACAAGCTGTTTTATTAATAAGGTATTCACCCGATGAATCAGAACGATGAATACGACGAGTAATTTCAATTTCTTCATAATCGGAGTCAAAAGCACGATCATGGTTGTCAAAAACTAAGCTAACCTCAGCAAATTGAACACGTCGACGACTTTCACTTCCAGCAAAAATAACATCCACCATTTGGGATGATCTTAAGGATTTAACAGATTGCTCACCTAAAACCCATCGTATCGCATCAACAATATTACTCTTACCACAACCATTAGGTCCTACAACCCCAGTTAAAGCATGGTCAAAGTTAATTGTGACTCGATCCGCAAAGGATTTAAAGCCTTGCATTTCAATACGCTTTAAAAACATGGAATGCCTCCATTCAACATCCCTTATTATAGCTTAAAAAGTGCTTTCTTTTAACATCGAAACCACTAATTTATAGACGTATTTTTACGTGTATGACTTTACCAAAGATTTGAACTTGTAAATTTTCAATTTCTTCTGGTCCATAAACACGATCTTCGTATGCATCATTTTCAGAATGAAGGATCATTTTATTACCTTCGTAGTAAACACGCTTAACGGTTGCTTCTTCCTCAATCATCACAACGGCAATCTCACCATTTTCAACATGATTTTGACGTTTAACATAGATTAAATCTTTTGGAAAGATTCGAGCGTTTACCATTGAGTCACCAACAACCTCTAAATAGAAATAGGTTCCACCACGAGCTTCATTCATCGAAACGTATTCTTGACCTAAATAATCTTCTTGAGCCACTTGATTGGGCCCACCACGTACAACACCTAGAATAGGGATTAAGACAGCTTCTTCACCATTCATCAGTTCATCAACAGTCAAATTAAAAAGATCGGCTAAGCCTTGTAAAACCTTCATCGGTGGCATCGCTGTTCCGTCTTCCCATTTTTGAATGGTGGTAAAAGACTTATAACCAAAGTGATTGGCTAAATCATTTTGACTTAAACCCTTGTCTTTTCTGAGTTGTTTTAAATGTTCATTGAAATTCATCATGCTTATATCATAACTCAACTTGAATATTTTTCAAGTTTCACTTGTGACTTGAATTAAATTCAAGTAAACTAGACTTAGGTAAACATATGCAAGATCGAATTATATTACACTGTGATTTAAATAACTTTTATGCCTCGGTTGAATGCCTTCATCACCCTGAATACAAGAACATCCCTTTAGCAGTTGGCGGTGATGTTGAGAAAAGACACGGGATCGTTTTAGCGAAAAACCAAATTGCTAAACGCTATGGCATTCAAACCGGAGAAACTTTGTGGCAAGCTAAACAAAAATGCCCATCCATTCTTTTTGTGAAGCCGAATTTTTCACTATATCTACGTTTCTCAAAAATGGTCAAAGACATCTATCGAGAATATACTGATCAAGTTGAATCGTTTGGGATTGATGAAGCTTGGTTAGACGTTACCCATAGTATTCACCTCTTTAAATGCTCACCGGGACAACTGGCTGATCAAATAAGAGAACGCATCAAAAAAGAAGTTGGAATTACCGCTTCTGTGGGTGTCAGTTTCAATAAAGTTTTTGCGAAGTTAGGTTCAGATATGAAAAAACCGGATGCGACTACTTTAATCACGCGTGAAAACATGGAAGCTTTGATTTACCCTTTACCGATTAGTGAACTCCTTTATGTTGGTCGAGCGACCACTAAAAAAATGAAGGAAATCGGTATCTTTACGATTGGTGATTGTGCTCGCTATGATGTCAATATCCTTAAACGTCGTTTAGGAAAATGGGGCGAATATATTTGGCGTTTTGCGAACGGTTTAGAAAATAGTGTTGTGGCGGTTAATGATAATCAACCTTTAGTTAAATCGATTGGTAATAGCACTACTTCACCTAAGGACTTAAAGAATCTTGAAGATGTTAAGATTGTGACTTATGTTTTATCTGAAAGTGTGGCAGCCAGATTAAAAGAAGCCCATTTGATGTGCAAGACCGTTACGATTGCGGTGCGTGATTATAAATTGAATACCTTTACTCGACAAATACCTTTAAGCCACCCTTCTCAACTCTCAGAAACAATCGCGGCAGCAGCTCTTTACCTTTTTAAAGAAAATGTCGACTTTAAAAACCCTTTAAGAAGCATTGGGGTTAAAGCCTCTGATTTAGTCAGTGAACAAGACATTCTTCAACTCGATATCTTTATGGCTTATGACGATGAAGAAAAAGCTTTGAGTCTAGAGAAAACAATTGAACATATTCGTCAACGTTATGGTTTTAGTAGTGTTCAAAGAGCTTTAATGTTAAGCGATGTTGAACTGAGCGGCTTTAATCCTAAAGCAGATCATGTGATTTTCCCTGAAGCCTATTTCAAAGGATCTTAGATCATGAAAATATATGTCGATGTGGTGATTTTAAACACCAAAGAAGGACAAATTAAACCTTTAATGATTATCTGGAAGAATGGTGTAAAGTACGCCATTGATAAAGTATCTCAAGTAACACGAGCCGCTTCTACGATTGCTGGTGGAACTGGGATTCGCTATACTTGTTTTATCCAAGGTCAACAACGTTATCTCTTTTTAGAGGAAGATAAATGGTTTATTGAAAAGAAGGAAGCTTAATATGTGTGGACGATATTTATTTAGACAAGAAGTTGATGAAGAAATTGAAAGACTATTAAATGAATTACCCCCATCTGTTCAACAAGAACTCTCTTTACATGAAATATATCCAAGTCATAAAACACTCGTTATTGATGAAAGTCAAAAATATAAAGTAATGCGCTGGGGTTACGCAAAATGGGATACAAAAGGTGTTGTGATTAACGCCCGTTCTGAAAGTATTAAAGAATCAACTTTCTTTAACCAAGACTTAAAAGAAAGAAGATGCATTATCAAAGCGAAAGGTTTCTACGAATGGAATAGTGATAAAGAAAAAAATTTAGTTACACCAACTAAAGACGAATACTTCTATATGGCCGGTCTTTATACAGATGAGGAAACCCCACGATTTGCGATTATAACTACCGAGTCTGAGGGAGATTTCAAAAACTTACACAACCGCATTCCATTAATGATTCCAAAGCAATATATCAAAGCCTATTTAACTGATGGATTTAATGTTTTTGAAGATTTCACTAAACTAAAACAAATGGACGTTCAGTGGGAAAATCAATCTGTTCTACAAAAACTTTTTTAAAAAAACTAGCGCGAGCTAGTTTTCATTTTTCTTTGTTTCATTGATTTTTTAAACCATTTACGATAATCAGTTCCGAAAATAACGAATACAACCATCAACATCGCAAGGAATTGAATAACCGCAATGGCAAATAGAATTTTATAGGAAATTGGAAATGTATAGAATTCCGCCTTAGATATAACAAATTCAGAAGCATGACCAGGTTCAAATGTAATCCAGCCATCAATAACTTTTACATCTTTTGCTATTAACGAAAATCTATTTTTTAGTGGATCAAAATGGTAAACAGTTACAATATCTCCATTTACGAATTGATCTGAAACATCTGCCTCTAAAAATACGCCTGATCCAATTGGACCACTATATTCTAGATTTAAAACTAGTTTTGGCGCAAAATTACTGAGTTCATCTAATTGTTTTGAGTAATCAGAACCATAGCCTAAACCAAAGACTAAATCCTTTAAGCTTTGAATAGAATCAGCATTAATATACCAATTAGCAATATTACCTAAAGCAGGATCATTAACTATAATTTTTAATTTTTTACCCATTTCAGTAATTTTGTTGAGTAATGTTGTATCAATAACTTCACCATTTGAAATGGATAATATTAAGTCTTCAGCAACAAGCTCATCAATGAATTTAGCCATATCTTCTTGACCCAATTCTTCAATGTTTGCTCCTCTAATAACTGTAATGGTAAATGTTTTAAGTTCAAAACTTTCAGAAAGAACATCAACAGTAATCGTGTTTTTCCCAAGCTTTAAACTTTCAGGATAATTAATAGTAACTGTTGCAGCAGCATCTTCAGCAACAGCATTTACTACGATAGAAGTTTCTTCCAAAGGTATGCTTATTTCATAATTTATAAGACTATTACTAAAATCTAAATCATAATTTTCGATACTTAAAGTTGAAAGATTATTATTGTCAGAAACATCACCTAAGAACCCTTTAGCATCTTTTCTCATAATCTTGATACTATAGGTCGTTTTACTTTGATTTTCTGCTGTTACAACGATATTAAATGTGTTTTCATAAATCGCTAATGATTTTGTGCCAGCGCCACTTACGGTTGCACTAGATTGATTTGGTGTAGCGCTAATATCAATTGTTGATACACCATTTTCTACAACTGCATAGTAATACAGTTCTTTTGCATCAAAATTTAGATCTACGCCTTCTAAGCTTAAGTCTTTTAAACTTGAATCAGTATCACGAGTATCAGTTTTCTTAATAACGATTGTATATGTCTTCACATCAGTATTCTCTGCTGTAACAACGACTTTAAAAGTATTTGTTCCATAAGCAAGCGTTTTTGTTCCAGTTCCAGTAATACTTGATTTTGTATCTGTACGCTCTGCAGCAATAGTAATGCTTGTAGCTTCAGTTGATCCTAAATCATAATACGTTTTAGTATTCGAAAATCCCTCTACAGAACTACCATCAACAGTTAAACTGCTTACCGTGTTTACAGTACTTCTATTATCATTTCGAGTTACTTTTACTGAATACGTCTTAGTTGTTGAATTTTCTGCTGTAACAACAATATTAAATGTATTAACCCCATATGCTAAAGATTTAGTTCCTGTTCCACTAACACTTGCTTTTGCATCATTAACACTAGCTGCTATCGTTATACTTGCATCATCTGTGCTATATGCAAGACTTGAGATTACTGATGTACCATTCACTGTTAGTGCTGATAGTGTATTGTCAGTACTACGTGTGTCATTTCGAGTAATTGTTAAAGTATATGTTTTCTTACTACCATTCTCTGCTGTTACCACGATATTAAAAGAATTAGATCCATAATTTAATGTTTTAGTACCAGTACCTTCTATCGTAGCTTTGCTATCAGTGGCAGTTGCGGCTACAACAACAGATGCACTATCAGTTGAAGTACTAAGCGAACTTAAAACATTTGTTCCATTAACAGTTAATGCAGATAAAGTATTAACAGTACTTCTTGTATCATTTCTTGTAATACTAACTGAGTAAGTTTTAGTGCTTCCATTTTCGGCTGTAACAACAACATTAAATGTGTTAGCACCATAATTAAGCGTTTTAGTACCTGTGCCAGAAATACTTGCACCTGAATGATTTGCAGTGGCCGTTATTGTTGCAGAGGCATTATCAGTTGAATAAGCCAGTGAAGATAGGACATTTGAACCATCTACAGCTAATGCACTTAATGTGTTATCACTGCTTAAAGCTTGCGCAATATTAACTGTTACTGATCCAGATCCACCTGATTGAAAAGAAACTCCATCAGAAACTTCTATTCTTGATAAGGTAATAGATGTTGAAGTCCCTGCCGTAAAAGAACTTGTTGCTTGAAATGTAATATTCACAACATTAAAACTACCTGTTTGTGCAGTACTTGGACTATCTAAAAGAAAAGAAGTCGCTCCAGCGGTTAAATTATAATTTGAATTTCCAGAAGAACCTGTAATTGTTAATTTTGAACTATCATATGAAATATATGCTTGAACAGCCTGAGCAGTTAAATCAGTTGAAACTGAAATTGATACACTAAAAGATGCACCTGAGTTAATTGTTCCACCACCAGAAATTGAACCACCAACATTAGCTTGGATTGGCAACGGATTTAAAAGCGATATTAAGAGTAATAAAACTAAAGCGATATATTTTTTCATTAAATTACTCCATTCCTACTAAGATTCTTCTTAAACGAATTAAATCAACCAAATTAACACTTCCATCTCTATTTACATCTAATGCTTCAAGATTAGTAGCATCTAAAGTTCCTGTACCAACCATATATTTTCTTAATAGAATAATATCAAGAAGATTCGTTACATTATCAGCATTTGCATCCCCTAATATCATTGAAGATACTGTTGCAGTTGCTGTAACTCCCGATCTTAGTGTTGCCATAATAGTTGCACTACCTCTGCCTACTGCGCTTACAATTCCATTAGATACCGTTGCTACCGATGTATTTGAGCTAGACCAAGAAACACCTTGAGTTAATGCGTTGTTCGCGTCATAGCTAGCATATAATTTACCATCTTTTATATTACTTATATCAAGCGTTGCAATATTTAAAGAAACTGAATTTGCTACAAGCGCTACTGTTACGTCAATATTTTTAACTATTTTTCCATCTTCACTAATGACTTTAATGTCTGTATATCCATTATCATGAGCAGTGATCAAACCATTAGAGTCAACGCTAGCAATAGATGGATTCAATGAATAATATTTAAATGAAGTGTAGTTAGAATCTAAAGGCACAGGTGTTATAGAAATTTGTTGCGTTTCATTAGCGGCTGTAAGTGTATACGAAGATGATGCTAAAGTGAAATCTGTTAAAGGTATATCTACAACAATGTAAACATAACCCACAATAATTCCATCAATATCAACTGTAATTATGGCTGAACCGGCAGAAACACTTGTAATCAAACCAATATTGGTATTTGTTATATCATTTGAGACAGTAACTACATTTTCATTAGAACTTGTAAAAGTATAAATACTGTTTTCAGCATAGACTAGTTCTAAATTTTGAATACTACCTAAAGCATTAAAATATCTAAAATTTTCGAAATCAGATTGAGAATCTTGCGAATCAACTTCTAAAACCAATCCATAATCAGCAAAATATTTTAATCGATAAATCGTTAAGTTTGTTTCATCAAAATATTCAGTGATGGCAGCATCAACGTAAGTATTATCACTTATAACTGAAGTATATGTAATTGGTGAATATTTACTATTCACATTCGCCACAACATTTAATCGATACACGCTATCCGTTAATTCTAATGAACTAAAATTAGTATCAGCCAAACTAAAAGCAGAATAATCATACGTATATAAACCATTACCGTAATTATTAGTAATATCAGAAGTTGCAGTTGCTGAAGTTGTAAGATTCAAAGTTTTCTGAATAGTATTTGTTGAGTCTATGAAATTAAGTTTATATGACACATCAAATGGATTAAAAGTGGAAACACCATCTTGCCATATAGTTCCCGTTAAACTAAATATGTTTGTCAAATCATCATATACAAACGATGTATTCAATTTCGCATCCATATTTGCCAAATATTCATTGTAAGTATAAGTAATATATTGATAATCAAGTCCTGACGCAACAACATTAAAGTTAGAATATTTTACATATACTCGGCCATTCTGCCAATCATAAGGGACTAAATCAATTGGATCAACTTTACTATTAGTTTCAGAATAATAAATTGCAGTACCAGAATTTGTAATTGGCATAGTTGAGTTGACTTCATACCAATTATTACTGCTTACATCGTTAAATTGATCATTAATAATGAATGAATAATTTCGAATTTTATTTGTAATTGTATATGAATACAAAGTTAATGATGAATCCAATGGTTCACTCTTTATTGAATAAGTTGCCCCGTCCGGAATCATTCCAATTTCGTAAGTGTTATAGTCTCTAAATCCACTATATCTATCAATTCGATAAGCCCACCCAGCAACTTTGTTTGCCCAATATGGATCAGATGCATATTTTGTCGCAATACCACTATTTTTAGTTCCAAATGATGAACTGAAAAATCGGAAATCTTCAATACTTAAATAACCACGAATATGCAAACCCATATACTCTTCAACTGAAGAAGCTATAGAATCAAAAACTTTTGCTGCATAAACATTTGAGTCATATGCACCCCAGCCATAAAGGTTTTTATAATCAATCGCTAATTTTGAACGTCCTATGCCACTTTCATGCATTGCTAATGCATAGATTAAAAGTGCATTAACACCATATGTTTTCTCATTTGATTTAAATGACTGTCCTTGATTAACAAGCATACTTTGTGTAGAAGATAATGAAGCATAAGTTGTTGGAATTGATGTATAACCAAGTGCATTTACGTACTTATCAAAATCAGTAGAGTCTAGATTAGATTTAGTTCTTAATGGTAAATATTGATAGTAATTATAATATTCACCAGGGTTATCTCCATCCATAACAGGTATAGTTAATCCCATATCATAGAAAAAATGGATAGAATCAGCACTATAAAAATTACCATTTGGTAACCAATCTGGAGCTTTACCATATGTATATTCTGAAAAATAATTTCCACTATAAGTAGATACAGTTGCATGAGCAATTTCTCTTATATTGCTAGTAGCACCTGTTGAATCTGGATAATTAGTATTGGTATAAACACGATAAACATTCATTTTCGGAATTAAAGTGAATGGTTGCTCTTCTGTTGTTGAGCCTTTAACACGTTCTTCGTAGGTATTACCACCTAAAGTTATGCTCCATCCTTTTTCAATGTAGATTAAAGGTATAATATCAATCGATTTAATATGAACATAACCTTTAAAGCCATTAATTTGAACAAATGCTGTACCATCACCTGTTGTTGGATCAAAACTATCTGTAACGTAATAAATTAAGTCACGATAGGCTTGCATATATGTTGAATACCCTGAGAAAGTTGTACCACTGACATATTGGTGAACTGTTAAAAGAACACTGTTATCGACATAATTATCAGTTCTTCTTAGTGGATAACTTGAAGCAAGTGCTCTTTGTGCTGCAACTATTTTTAGTGGACTTAATGATTGTTCGTGTTGAATAATCATATCGTTATAAGAACTACTATAACTAGTCATGCTTGATTTAGCAGCAGATAGATTCGAGTAACAGCCTAAAGCTGTTTGAGATTTATCTTGATTGATATTGGATAAATAGAATTCTGAACTTGAACATGACCCTAAAGCTAAAAGTTCCAATTTTGCCATTGGAAAGATTGAAACTATAAGTAGGAAAGTTATAAATAGAATTCTTTTTTTCATAACTATTCAATTAATGTGAACACGTAAGGTTCATCTACCCCTTCAATATAAAGTTCTAGATAAGCTGGTTCTTCCATTAGTGTACTTGCACTAGAATATAAATCAAAGAATAAGTAAGCTGTTGTATCATTAGTTAATTTTTCATTAAATAGATTACGCAACTCTTCAATGCTAATTCGTGCTGGTAGCGCTGTATTTTCTCTTTGTGTTTTAGTGAAAATATAATTTGCAGCTGAAATTTTTATGGCTGTATCTTCGTCAAGATCTATTTCTAAAAGCACAGCATGAATCTTTGCTGTCGAAGGAAACTCAACTGCTTCAGTATTTCCATCCTGAGTCTCATAAATTGTTTTTCCTGAAAAGTCTGCAACATCTAACACTTTAATCGTTCCACCATCAAAGCGTGCTAGTTTAGCTTCATCTTGTGCATTATAACCTAACATTTCTTTCGTTCCAGATTTTACAGATAAATCTAGTGTCACTTGTACATTTTCGTAACGTCCAAAGATTAAATCAAGAGATTTAACGTCTTTATCAACGACAGGTACAAATAATCGAACTGTATATAATTCCATGTCTTTAGGAACATCAAAATCAATGTTCTGAATATTGATATCTAAACCATTATTATTTAGCATTTCGATATAATTAGAATAATTAGAAAGGAAGATATCTTCCGACGTATAAATATCTTCAAACGTCATATCCATAACTTCGTTAGAACTAAGTGTTACGTCAACAATTAAAAAATTAAAATCCATGTCATCAAAATCAAAAACGATGTAGTTATTGAGAGTTATATTTACTTCCTGAGCTATTTTTTCAGGAATAGGTAAAATAACTTCTTTTTCTGCATCGTATGTATAGAAGTAGAGATCAAAAACGACCAAAGAAATGGACATTAATATGCTTAAAACAATTGGAATAATAATTAATAGGTGAATTTTTTTCATTACAGTTTATTTTAACATTGTTTTGAACATGATTTCGTCTTAGAAGAAACTAAATACATCTTTTATAGAAATAAATATAAATAGCAAGAGTAATAACGCCATTGACACCATCATAATTCCCTGTTCAAACTTCTGATTAAGTGGTTTTCCTCTTAACATTTCAACAAATATTAATAGTGATCGACCACCATCTAAAATTGGTACTGGAAGTAAATTAAAGATAGCGATATTAACCGATAACAAAGCGACGACATAGAAAATAGCTCTAAATCCATATTGAGCACTTTCAGCAGTGAACTGGAATATTCCAACAGGTCCACTAACAGCATTTAAACCCAAACCCTTCATCAATCTTGATAAGGTCATCACAACTGAGGAAACCATATCTTTCATATCGATAAAAGCATATTTGATACTTTCAAAAAAACCGATTTCTTTTACTTGGTATTCAGGGGTTTGAACACCTATCATATATTGATTGTTTTCTTCATTTAATACAGGTGTAACAGTCACCACAACTGTTTCTCCTGCACGATCAAGCGTAAATTGAATTTCATCTGTATAAAACTGTAAAGCTTCTACTACATCATAAAAATCTTTAGGTTCTTGCACCGTACCATCAGAGAATTGAATTGAAAGGATACGATCACCTTCCATCATTCCAGCTGCTTCTGCAGGCATTCCTGAAGTAATAGGTCCTAAGATAGGTTCTGGGGTTAAAACCACGGCTCCAGCTTCTAAATTCAATCCTGTTAAAACAATTAACGCTAAAACAAAATTCATAAATATGCCTGAAAGCATTACGATGATTCTTTTTAATGGCGCAATTTTTTGGATTGAACGAGAAGGATCAACACCCTCTTCTTCAACCCCTTCTTCTCCTAACATCGAAACAAAACCACCAAAGGGTAAAGCACGAATAGAATAAAGTGTCTCTTTGCCTTTCCACTTAAAAAGTTTTGGGCCCATCCCAATCGCAAATTCTTTACAATAGACATTAAAAGCTTTAGCACTGATTAAATGACCAGATTCATGAACTAAAACAATTAAACCTAATACAAATACAAAGGTTAAAATACTTTCCATAAAACTCCTAAATGACCATAAATGAATATAAAACATAGAAACTGACTAAAACAAATAGTAATGAGTCAATTCGATCTAATACACCACCATGAGCTGGGAATATTGTCCCAAAATCTTTAACACCAAAATAACGTTTAATCGCTGATAAAGATAAATCTCCAAATTGAGCAACAATCGGTAAAATGGCAGAAGCAATAAGCATGACATTAAATGGGACTGAATCAATTAAGAAATAAGCATATAAACTTGATAAGGCAAATGATACTAACCATCCACCAATCGCACCTTCAACTGTTTTCTTAGGTGAAATCCTCTCATTTAATTTATGCTTTCCAAACAGATATCCCGAAAAATAAGCAGCTGTATCAGTTAAATATGTTACGACCAACATATATACAAGGGTTAAATTACCTAAACCTTGGATAAGTAATACCCCTTTTAAAGCTGCACTAAAGAGTAATACCATTGATAATAGATAACCTGCATCAAAGGGTAAAAACCATTCAAAAAAGATAGGTAATGACATCAAAACCATCGTTGAAATAACCAAGACCAGGAATAGATCATTTAAATTTAATGCAACCATGGCAATAACCATCAACATCACTAAAAAATAAACCCAAAGTGGCCAGACATCTGCTTTTAAAGCATACACTTCATAAACACCAAAAGAAATGAATAAGACCACTAAGATTTTAAAAGGGATACCACCGATTAAAAAAGCGGGAATAACAACTGCTAATATCGCAAGCCCAGTAATAATTCTTTGTTTCATCTTTTATAGTCCCCCAAATCTTCGATCACGTTGTGCGACGTCAGCTAAAATTGATTTAAATAAGTCGGCACTAAAAGCTGGCCAAGGTGTTGGTTCAAAAACTAATTCAGCATAGGCTAATTGCCAAAGTAAAAAGTTAGAAAGACGAGTTTCACCAGATGTTCTGATGCATACATCTACATCTGGATAATCTTTAGTCATCATATATTGATTGAAGTCTTCTTCACTAATATCGATGTCTTGTTTCATGTCTAAAACAGCTTGTGCATACTTTTGAGCAGCTAAAGTAATTTCTCGACGTCCACCATAATTCATCGCAAAATTAAGAATCATTCCGGTGTTAGTTGAAGTCGTTTTAATCGCTCTTTCAAGGACATCCCGAGTACTATCAGGAAAAGCTGATAATTCACCAATACTTTGAATACGAATATTTTTATCCATCAGTTCTTTTAAGAAACGTTTAAAAAAGACATCAGGTAATTTCATTAAGAAATCGACTTCTTCTTTTGGACGTTTCCAATTTTCCGTAGAAAAAGCATAGAGTGTTAAAACCTCTATTCCTAAATCATTGGCCGCTATCGCGATTTCACGAACTTTTTCTGAACCTTCTTGATGTCCAAATGTTCTCTCTTTATTTTGTGCTTTCGCCCAACGACCATTTCCATCCATAATAATGGCTACGTGTCTAAATCCCATAGTGCTCCTATTAAGAAAGAAGCTCACACAAAGTGAGCTTACACAGTCATAATTTCTTTGTCTTTTTCAGCAACGATACTATCGATGCGTTTAATTTGCTCATCCAAAAGTTTTTGAATCTTCTCATGAGCTCTTTTTTCTTCATCTTCTGTTAATGTATCATCTTTTTTAATATGATCATTAGCATCACGACGAACATTACGTAAATCTACTTTTGCTTCTTCAGCAAACTTCGCAACTTGTTTCGTTAAGTCTTTACGTGTTTCTTCGGTAAGTGGTGGAACATTAATACGAATCACGGTTCCATCATTTTGTGGATTCATGCCTAAATTATGAGCATTAATCGCATGTTCAATTTCCTTTAGGAATGTTGGGTCATAAGGTTTAATGACTAATGTACGCCCTTCCACAACGGAGATTGATCCAACTTGATTTAATGGTGTTGGTGAACCATAGTAATTGATTGATACTTCCGCGAGTTGATTAGGGTTAGCGCGACCAGTACGAATCGTTTGAAAGTGTGCTTCGAGTTTTTCGATGCGCTCTTCCATTTTAAGTTCTGCTCTGTCTAAATGTTCTTGCATAAATTTACTCCTTTGTGACTAAGGTGCCGATTTTCTCACCTGATACTGCCTTTAAGATATTTCCGCTAGTGTTCATATTGAAGACAACTAAATCAATATCATTATCCATACACATGCTAATGGCAGTTGAATCCATAACTTGAAGTTGTTTTTGTAACACTTCCATATAAGTAAGTTTATCAAATTTTACAGCATTTTTGTCTTTTTTCGGATCAGCGCTATAAACACCATCAACCCCATTCTTAGCCATTAAGATCACATCAGCATCAATTTCTGAAGCTCTTAAAGCAGCCGTTGAATCAGTTGAAAAATAAGGTGAGCCTGTTCCTGCGGCAAAAATAACAACACGACCTTTATCTAAATGACGAATTGCACGTCTAACAATAAATGGTTCGGCAATCTTACTCATTTCAATGGCAGATTGAACACGAGTCGCAAGACCATGCTTTTCAAATACACCTTGAATCGCAATCGCATTAATCACTGTTCCAAGCATACCCATATAGTCTGCTTGAACACGATCAACGCCCATATCGTCGGCAAATTTACCACGGATAAAATTACCACCGCCAACGACAATGGCCACTTGTATACCACTATCTTGTAAGGATTTAACTTCTTCAGCGATATTCGCTAATACTTCTGGGTTGAAACCATTGCTTTTACCAGCTAAAGCTTCACCGCTCAACTTTAAGAGCACGCGTCGATACATGTTATATTAACCTCCATTTGAAAAAGGACACAAATGTGTCCTTAGTGCTTAAAATTTTTGATTTAAAACTTCTTCTGCAAAGTTTTCTTCTTTTTTCTCTATACCTTCGCCAACGGCGTAACGTACAAAGTAAGTAACTTCTGCACTTGCTTCTTTAAGAACATTAGCCACTTTTTTATCTTGATCCTTAAAGTAAATTTGATCAACAAGAGATGAATCTTGTAAAGACTTACTTAAACGACCTTCTAAGATACCTTTTTTAACATTGTCAGGTTTAGATGCTAATGCTTCATCATTGTTTAGAATTTCAGTTTGAATTGCACGTTCGTGTTCAATGAATTCTTCAGGCATATGATTACGTGAAATATAAGTAGGCATCATGGATGCAACTTGCATTGCCATATCCTTACAGATTTCTTCATTACCATTCTTAACTTTAACAACAACTGAAATTTTTCCGCCCATATGGATATATAGACCAAAACTTTCATCAGCTGCTTTTTCAACTTTTTCAATACGACGTAAAGTGATTTTTTCACCAATTGTCGCAGTCGCATCTAACATTGTTGCTTCTAATGTTTTACCATTGAATTCAAATGCTAAAGCGTCTTCTAAAGTGGCTGCATTACTTGCTAGTAATGCTTCACCAACCGTTTTGATTAGTTCTAAGAATTTATCGTTTTTCGCAACGAAGTCAGTTTCTGAATTAACTTCAAAAACATAAGCAACGTTTCCGTTTTCAACAGCGCCGGTTAAACCTTCAGCTGCAACACGATCAGCTTTTTTAGCAGCTTTAGAGATGCCTTTTTCGCGTAACCAGTCAATCGCTTTTGCGATATCACCGTCAGTAGCTTCTAAAGCTTTCTTACAGTCCATCATCCCTGCGCCAGTTTTTTCACGCAGTTCTTTAACTTGTGCCGCACTAATAGCCATTACTCTGCTCCTTCGCTTTTTTCTACTTTTTCACTCGCTACAACTTCATTACTTTCAGGTTTTGGAGTGTATTTTTTGAAGTCACGTGGACGACGTTCGAAAGGTTTACGACCATTACGATCACCTTCTTTTGCACGACGTTCTTCAGCACGTTGACGACGACGACGATCATTTTCAGCATTGATACGATCAACAGTGATAATAACGTCTTTCATTGTAATATCTTCTTCGCCTTCCTCTTCTTGGAATGCGTAACTTAATAAACCACCTTTGCTTTCAACAATCGCATCTGCCATTAAACTTGTAATAAGTTTAATTGAACGGATTGCGTCATCGTTTGCATAAATTGGATAATCAGCCCATTCTGGGTCTGCATTAGTATCGATAATCGCGAAGACAGGGATACCTAATTTTTGTGCTTCTTTAACCGCGATAAGATCTTCAGTTGGATCAACAACGAAAATCGCATCCGGAGTTTTCTTCATTTCTTTAATGCCACCTAAGAAGTTTTCTAAACGAAGTTCTTCCTTTTTGATAAGGACGATTTCCTTTTTAGGGTAAACATTGATTGTTCCGCTTGCTTGCATTTCTTGAATATCAAGTAAACGTTTAATACGTTTTTGGATGGTTCTAAAGTTTGTTAGAGTACCACCTAACCAACGTTGGTTGATGTAGAAAGAACCTGAACGAAGTGCTTCATCTAAAACGATTTGTTGCGCTTGTTTTTTTGTTCCTACAAATAATACTTTGCCGTTTTTCTCAGCAATCTCACGCATTGCTGCATAAGCTGCGTCTAATCCAACCATAGTTTTTTCTAGGTTGATAATGTAGACATTGTTTTTAACCGCATAAATATTCGGTTTCATTTTTGGATTCCATTTTTTACGTTGATGACCGTAATGAGATCCATGTTCTAATAACTTCTTCATCGATACGACTGACATATAAATTGCCTCTCTTTCCGTTAGTCCTCCACCAGTTCTGACACAGGTAACCAATTTGGCACGGATCTGTGAATTCCTGATGTGTGAAGAGCGTCCGCTAAGACGCCATTGAATAATATACCATTAACTACTTTTTTACACAAGACCTATTGCTTAGCTATTGCTTAGCTATTGCTTAGCGCGTGGATGCGCCTTTAAATATGATTTTTTTAAACGATCTAAAGAAACATGGGTATAGATTTGCGTTGTACTTAAATTTTCATGACCTAAGAGTTCTTGAACCACTCTTAAATCTGCGCCATTATCTAACAGATGAGTCGCAAATGAGTGACGAAGCATATGTGGATGAATCGAACGCATAATCCCCGCTTTTTTAGCGGAGACATCTAAGATATATTGGACGCTTCTAACAGAGATCGCTTTACCTGTTTTAGAAACAAATACCCGACGATGATTTAAACCGTTTAAGAGTTGTGGTCGAGCATGCTCTATATAATCCTTTAAAGAAATAGAAATAGCTTCGTAAAAAGGTGTGATTCTCTCTTTATTTCCTTTTCCGATGAAACGCAAAGTTCTTGAATGATAATCGATATCATCAAGATTTAATTGAGTGAGTTCGGAAACCCGCAAACCACAGGCATACATCAATTCAAACATGACTCGATTACGATAGCCTTCAGGCTCATTTAAATCAAAGCTTTCAAGTAAAGTTAAAACTTCCTCAAACATCATAAAATCAGGAAGATGCTTGACCCCTTTAGGATTTTTTATTCGCTTAACTGGGTTTTTTAATACTTCATCTTCTTCAACTAAATATTTATAAAAACTTCTTAGTGAACTTAATTTGCGTGACAAGGTACTCGCTTTATAGTTTTTAAATTGTTCTGTTTGTAAATTTTCAAAGTACTGATTGATGTGTTTCACATAAATATCTTTAAAATCTAAACCACTATCTTTAAAATAAGCTGCAAAGTCTCTTAAATCTTTTTCATATGCATTACGCGTATGAATGGACGTATTTGTAGCTGTTTTCGCAATTAAGAATTTATCGATGAGTGATTCATTCATATCTCACTTATTAGTTTATCAATAACTTCAAGCGCTTGAGTAGCAATTTTTTCTTTACGTTCTTTCTTTTTAGCCTTTTGATCAAAATGAACTAAACCAAAATTGGCATTCATCGGTTGAAAAGCATCTGGATTAGCATGACTAATGTAATACGCTAAAGAACCGATGACACAGGTATTAGGGAAAGTGATATATTCACTTCCTTCTAACATCCTAACGCATTGTAGAGCCCCTAAAAGACCACTTGCAGCTGATTCTACATAACCTTCAACACCACTCATTTGACCAACAAAGAACCAGTTAGGATTTGATTTAAGTTGAAATTGCTGATTTAAAAGTTTGGGTGAATTTAAATAAGAATTACGATGCATCACCCCATAACGAACAATCTCTGCATTCTCTAAACCAGGAATCATTCGTAAGATACGTTTTTGTTCACCCCACGTTAAATGGGTCTGGAAACCAACGATATTGTATAAAGAAGCAGCGGCATTATCTTGTCTTAATTGAACAACCGCATAAGGTCTTTTTTGACCTTCTTGTTCTAAACCAACAGGTTTCATTGGACCAAATAGTAAGGTTTGATCACCACGACGTGCCATTTCTTCAAAAGGCATACAACCTTCAAAAAATATTTCTTTTTCAAAACTCTTTAATTCTGCTGTTTTTGCAGTAATGAGTTCACGATAAAAAGCATCAAACTCATCTTTTGTCATAGGACAGTTAATATAATCTTGACCATCCCCTTTGTCATATCGAGATTTATAGTAAGCAATATCAAAATTAATACTTTCTTTCTCAACAATTGGTGCAGCCGCATCATAGAAATATAGCGACTCAGAATTCAATTGTTCTTGAATAAACTTCGCTAATGGATCCGAGGTTAAAGGACCACTAGCTATAATGGTCACTTCATCAGGATTTAGACTAACAATTTCCTCATCATGAACATTAATGAGTGGATGATTTTTGATTTTATCGGTAATTAATTCAGAAAAGCGATGACGATCAACTGCTAAGGCTGATCCTGCAGGAACAGAAGTTGCATCAGCACTTTCTATAATCAAAGAGTTTAAACGTCTCATTTCCTCTTTTAAAACACCAACCGCATTAGAAAGTTGATTTGAGCGTAATGAGTTAGAACATACAAGTTCAGCAAAACTATCCAGACTATGCGCAGCCGTTTTCTTTAAAGCCTTCATTTCATAGAGATCAACTTCAATCCCTTTTTCAGCACATTGCCAAGCGGCTTCACTGCCAGCTAAACCAGCCCCAATAATTTTAATTTTCTTCATCTTCAGATTTTTTTTCTTCTTTTTTAATGTATCGACACTTTGGATAGCCAGAACAGCCCACAAAAGCTTTACCATAACGAGAAACTCTTTCAACAAGTGGCTTACCACAGTCTGGACAATTCTCACCAGTTTCTTTAGGCATTCTTGATTTACCATCTGCCCCTTGGATATATCGACAACTTGGATAGTTTGAACATCCAATAAATTCTTTACCAAAACGGGAAACACGCTTAACCAGTGGTGATCCACATTCAGGACAATTTTCACCTGTTAATTCTGGTTCTTTTTTCTCTGGTTTTTCAATATAGTCACATTCTGGATAGTTACCACAAGCAACAAAGACACCAAAACGACCTTTTCTTTCGACAAGCTCACCACCACATTTAGGACATTCACGTCCAACTTTGACTGGTGCTATTTTTTCCATTTCATTCAATGCTTTTTCATACATCGGTTGGAATTTATCATAGAAATCTGTTAATTCATCAATTGAATCACGTGTACCTTCAGCAATGTGATCTAAATCATCTTCCATCGCTTTGGTGTAATCAACATTAATAATAGAATCAAAATACTCTAGTAATTTAGTGTTTGTTAAAATACCTTCTTCAGTTGGGAAGAAAACTTTTGTTTTACCACCTTCTGAATTTTTTTCAAGTTTGACATAGTTACGACTAACAATTGTATCTAAAGTAGATGCATAGGTTGAAGGACGACCAATCCCCTTCTTTTCCATAGCATCGATTAAGCGCGCTTCAGAATAACGAAGTGGCGGTTTAGTGAAGGATTGAATGCCATTGATTTTTTGAGCATCAATTTCCTCTTTTTCATCTAAATGCGGTAATTGAGCTTCATTGGATACATCATATTTTGCATACACTTTTAAATAACCATCGAAAACAAGTTTTGAACCACGTGCGACAAATCTAAAATCTTTTTGGCTTAAATAAATATTTTGATTGAGTGATTTTGGTGAAGTCATTAAAGACGCTAATGTTCGAGCGTAAATCAATGCATACAATTTATATTCATCATTGGTTAAATGTTCTTTAATTAATTCTGGATCATGTTCAAGATGTGAAGGTCTAACTGCTTCATGGGCATCTTGTGCATTTTCATCTTGTTTAACTTTATATGAGCCTAAATATTTAGCACCAAATTTATCTTTAATAAGACTTTGCGCTTCTGTCACGAAATCATTGGATAAACGTGTACTATCGGTTCTCATATAGGTAATTAAACCTTCTTGACCATTTCCTACATTAATCCCTTCATAAAGTTTTTGGGCAACACGCATCGTTTTCTTTGCGGAGAAGGATAATTTATTAGCCGCTTCTTGTTGAAGTGCAGAAGTTGTGAAAGGAAATTTCCCTTGTTTAGTCACATTTTTTTCTTCAATGCTTGAAACAATGAAATGATTATCTAAAAGACCTAAGACTCGATCAGCTTCTGTTTTATTTTTAACTTTTATGGTTTTATCATGCTCACGATCAAGTTCTGCTTCAAATTCAATCGCATCTTTTTCAAATAATGCTTTAATCGCCCATTTTTCTTCAGGTACAAAAGCATTAATCTCATTTTCTTTTTCAACAATTAAGCGAACCGCTACTGATTGAACACGACCAGCAGATTTAGATTTGATTTTACGTTGCAGTAGCGTTGATAGTCTAAAACCAATGATACGGTCAACAATACGACGTGTTTCTTGAGATTTTACCAATTGCATATCAATTGGACGTGGATGATCAAAAGCAGCTTTAACCGCCTTTTCTGTAATTTCATTAAAGATAACTCGATTTGCTTCATTAACATCTAAACCTAATTCGTTGGCTAAATGCCAAGAAATGGCTTCACCTTCACGGTCAGGGTCAGTTGCGAGAAAAACAAGTTCAGCTTTTTTAGCTTTATCTTTTAATTCTTTTACCGTTGTTTTTTTATCGGTATGTACTTTATAGGTAGCTACGAATTTATTTTCTACATCAACACCTAAACCACCTTTACCGGTAGTTGCTAAATCATTTATATGACCTTTAGAAGAAAGTACTTCATAGTCCTTCCCTAAGTATTTTTGAATTGTTTTAGATTTGGATGGGGATTCTACAATTACGAGTTTTGACATATGCTTCCTCCTAATATCTGAGATGTCTTTAACAAAATCTCTTGTCAAGTATCATAGTTTGAACAAAGAATAATCACTTGTCAAGAGCGAAGCACCTTGTTCAATTAAATTATTACACCCTAAACCTTCACTTTCATCCATATGAAAAGGACAAACAAATATCTCTTTTCCCATATTCAAGGCAAACTCAACTGTACTCATGGTTCCACTTTTTGAAGCAGCTTGCATGACTACTAATTGTTCACCTAAAGCAGCGATTAATCGATTTCTCGCAATGAATTGATGTTTTTGAATGGGGGCTTGTGGTGGGTATTCAGAAAGAATTAAACCATAACGTTTAATTTGTTGATACAGTTCTTGATGTGATGATGGATAAATAATATCAATTCCACAACCTAGTATCGCTATCGTTTGATGTTTTTTAAGTGCTGCAATATGTGCTTGTCCATCAATCCCTTTTGCTAAACCAGAAATAATGACCATATCTTTAGGTGCATGATTAATCAGTTCATCGGTCATTTTCAAAGCATAATCACTGGCTTTTCTAGAACCTATCACAGAAATGGATCTTTTCTTAAGTAAATTGATATTACCTAGCGTATATAAAACATAAGGTGGATCAGAAAGTGCTAATAATGATTTGGGATACAAGGGATCACCAATGACTATACGCTGAACATTACAGGTACATGGATAAGCCTTTTCATTTCGTTCTATCGCTTTTTTAATGTGGTGGATGTCACCTTTATACTTAAATGAATAATATAATATTTTTTCTCTTTCGCTCATACCATTAGTATTTGCGAAAAGAAATAATAATCCTAATCAAATAGAGAGATTTGATTCATTTTGGCCACAGGTCCATACGTTTGACGATGAATCTTTAAAACACCATATTTTTCTAAAGCAGCAATATGGGCTTTTGTTGGATAACCTTTATGCTGCTTAAAACCATATTCTGGATATTTTTGATCATACATCACCATAATATAATCACGCATCTCTTTCGCTACAATACTAGCTGCCGCAATCGATATTGATCTTGAATCACCCTTAATAAATGATTGATAATCTTTATTTAAATTCTCTAATGGCATGGCATCCGTAAAAACAATGTCGACAACTGCATTTTGGGCAATTGTATGCATTGCTAATTGAGTTGCGCGATAAATATTATGTTTATCAATTTCTTGAGCACTGACACTGACAATCGATATCCATAAAGCATCCTTTAAAATATCATGAAAACATTGATTTCTTTTCTTCGCACTTAATTGTTTTGAATCATTGATTAAAGGATGATTATAGTTCATTGGTAAAACAACACCACAAACAACACAGGGTCCTGCTAAAGGTCCACGTCCAGCTTCATCTATTCCACAAATGACTTTGTCTTTAAACTCATTCTCCAGCCAAATCTTCGACATACTCAAAGCACAGCGGTCCTAATACCCCTGTTTTTAGTTCTCTTAAAAATAAATCACGAGCCTCATTTAAACGATAATCATCCGCTTTAACTAAATGACGTAATTTTGAAATTTGAAGATACAAATCATTAATTTGGTCTGTTTTAATTTGATAACGATTTTCAATATAATCAGGATATCGCGTATTTAAATAATTGAAGGCAATCAGCGCTAATTCATCTGAAGGAATAACTTTTTCTGCAATTGATCCTGCTAAAGCTAAATTAATACCCACTTTTTCATCTTCAAATTTTGGCCATAAAACACCCGGTGTATCTAATACATCTAATTGTGGATGAACATTAGCCCATTTCAAAGACATCGTGACACCTGGACGATTTGCTGAAACCATCAATTTCTTTTTAGCTAATTGATTAATTAAAGTAGATTTACCAACATTAGGTATACCGACAATCATTGCTTTTAATTTACGTGGACGAATCCCTTTTCGTTTCCATCGCTCTAACTTCGTCGTCATTGCGACCATTACCGCATCAACCACTCGTTGACGTGTATTATCATGAAGTACATCTAAACTAATAACTTCTACTTCATCAGCTTTTAAATGTTTAACCCATTTATCAACTTCTTTTGAATCGGCCATGTCTTTTTTAGTTAAGACAATCACTCTAGGCATTTGTTTAGCTAAATCTAAAAGAAGTGGATTCACACTTGAATAAGGACATCTTGCATCTCTGAGTTCAATAACACAGTCAACTTGTTTTAATTTTTCTTCCATTTCACGTTTTGCACGTGTCATGTGTCCTGGAAACCATTGAATGGTCATGATTTAGCTCCTAAGACAAAGTGAATTTCATTAAATGGATAAAAGATAATGACATCCTTACAAATGATGTCAGCCACTTGAAATGGTCCATAATCACGAGAATCAACAGAATACATGCGATTATCACCAGCTAAGAACACTTCACCTTCCGCAACCGTTAATGGCCCGAAATCGCGGTTAAAATAGCCAAATTGATCTGTTATTTCTTGTTTATAAGTATCATCAATAAAGTTTTCGTCATAAGCAAGATCATTGATGTATAAAGTGTCATCTTTAAACTCAACTGTTTCACCTTCAAAGGCAATCACACGTTTGACTAAATAATCATCAATTTGTGGAGCATAGAAAATAACCACATCAAAACGAGAGATTCCAAATAATTTATACATGAGGATATTCGAAAAACCCAACTGTTGATCTTTAAGGGTTGGATACATACTTGATTGATTGACTTGTATCGGTTTAATAATCCACTGTGTTAAGACAAAAACAAAGACAACAGATATCACCAAAGATTTAAAAAATTCTAAAATCGGATTTTCTTGTTTTTCCATACTTTACCTATTATATAAGAAAAAGCCGGTAATAACCGGCTTTAAACTAACGAATTTCTTTAAGACGTGCTGCTTTACCAGATAATCCACGCATGTAGTATAGTCTACTACGACGTACTTTACCTTTACGAACGACTGTGATCTTTTCAATAAGTGGTGAGTGTACAGGGAATGTACGTTCAACCCCAATTTGAGAAGAAAGCTTACGAACGGTAAAAGTTTCAGCGATCCCTGCTCCGCTACGTGCGATGACTAAGCCTTCGAACGTTTGGATACGTGATTTATCCCCTTCTTTGATATGTACGTCTACTTTAACTACATATCCAGGTCTAAATTCTGGGAGGTCGCTTCTGAGTTGGGACTTGGTAATTTGATCTACTAAGTTCAAGTTCATTTTTTACGCTCCTTCTAATGTGTTTTCTCACAGTTCATCCACCGTATTGTTTTGGTCAGCGGAACTGCCTAGCCCATAGGCTTATATAAAATAGCATACTACTAAGTTATTTATCAAGTTTTTTTAAACTTTCTTCTAATATTTCAATGAATAATTTTGTTTCTTCTTTGTTTAATTCATAATCTTTAAACAAATCTGGTCGAACTTCCCAAGTTTTTCTTAAAGATTCTTTTAATCTAAACTTTCTAATGTTTTCATGATGACCTGATTTTAAAACTTCAGGAATTACATCACCTTCATATTCTTCAGGTCTTGTGTAATGAGGATATTCTAGCAAACCATTCTCAAAGCTTTCATCTAAATGTGAATCTTCTTTAATTACACCCTCCAGTAAGCGTGTAATCGCATCGGCTAATACCATTGAAGGAAGTTCACCTCCGGTTAAGATATAATCCCCAATGGAAAATTCTTCATCAACCAGTTTCATCACTCTTTGATCAATTCCTTCATAATGACCACATAACAAAATTAAATGATCCTCTTGCGCTAATTCGCGCACTTTACTTTGATGAATTGTTTGTCCTGAAGCTGAAGCTATCATCACTTTACTAATATCAGTTCTGACACTTTTTAGCGCATCTGAGATCGGTTGAACAGCCATCACTAAACCTTGACCACCACCAAAAGGATAATCGTCAACACGATTGTGTTTATTGGTTGTAAAACTTCGAATATCGACAAGTTCAAACTCGACTAAGTTTTTTAAACGCGCTTTTTTAATAATCGATGTATTTAAGAAGCCATCAAACATTTCTGGAAAGAGCGTTAATATGGTTATCTTCATAATCCCTCCATCCAACGAACAACAATGCGTTTGTGGTCAAAATCCTTTTCTAAAATAAAAGCATCAACAACAGGGATTAAAACTTGTCTTTCTGCTGTTTGTACACGAATAAGGCCATGAGCTGCCCCATCTTCCCACTGTAGTACAACACCTCTTTTTTGATTGTTTTCATCATAAACTTCACAATCTTTATATTCAAAAGCATGAGGTCCTTCGACAAGTGAAATTTGATCAGCACGGACCATTAAATCACCTCTAGGCAATGTTTCAAGGGCAGTTAAATCATCATAACCTTCATAGGCGATTAATGCTTGGTTTTTATGATAACGCACAGAACGAATGGTTAATTCAATCAAAACAGAATTTGTTTTTAAATAAAGTGTTTTTCCGATTTGAAAACGTTCATCAGCAAAATCACTGATGACAGCGACTTTCATTTCTCCTTTAAGACCAAAGGTCCCAACATATTTTCCAACTCTTATATATTTCTTTTCCATAACCCTAATAGATAAAAAGGATGTTTAACACATCCTAGTAAGATTCAAACTTGATGGACAAGCGTTTATGATCTAAACGCGCCGCAATTGACATCATGTTGCGAAGTGCAGTAGCCATTGAGCCTTTGCGTCCAATTAGACGTGCGACATCATCGCTATGTGCATACACATGTAAAACAATTTCATTCTCATTTAAGCTTTCCATTTCTTTAACACTTACACTTTCTTTGTTGTCACAAAGAGGTAAGACTAAATCATAGAGTGCTTTTTCGAGATTCATTTAGCTTTCTTGCTTTTTGATTCGTGAAATTGTTTCATGATGCCCGCATTTGATAACAAATTGCGAACAGTATCAGATGGTTGAGCTCCATCATTCAACCATTTCATTGCGAGTTCTTCATTGATCTTAACATCAATTGGATTTACCGTTGGGTTATAATAACCGATTGCTTCGATAAAACGTCCATCACGAGGATAACGAGAATCAGCCGCAACAATACGGTAGAAAGGTGATTTTTTTGCGCCCATGCGCTTTAAACGTAGTTTAACTGCCATAAATATATAGCCTCCTATATTTGTTTCCTTCGCTAGTATACCTAAAGAAAAAAAGACTGTCAAGTATTTAACCTTGACAGCTTGATTAGAATTTCATATTTGGGTTATTTTTCATTAAACGTTTTAAGTGACGCATTTGTTCTTTCGATTTTTCATATTGACGAATCAATCGATTAACATCGGTAACACTTACCCCGGCTCCTAAAGCAATACGATTTTTACGAGAAGCACGAAGTAAATTCGCATCATCTCTTTCTTCTTTAGTCATACTCAAAATAATAGCTTTATTCATCTTAATCATTTTTTGAGAATCTTCATCATTGACCTGTTGAGCCATTTGTCCCATTCCTGGTAACATTCCCATTAAACTTTTTAATGAACCCATTTTAGTGAGTTGATTAAACTGCGTTAACATATCATCAAACGTAAACTGACCTTCCATCATACGTTGCATAGAACGCTCAGCTGCATCTTGATCGAGTTTATCTTGAGCTTGTTCGACTAAGCTCATTAAATCACCCATACCAATTAAACGATTAGCCATACGATCCGGATAGAAAATATCGAAATCTTCAACCTTCTCACCAGTCCCCACTAATTTAACAGGGACATTGGTTAAAGCTTTAACTGATAAAACAGCGCCACCCTTCGCATCAGAATCAAATTTAGTTACAACTAAACCAGTGATATCTAAACGATCCTTAAAAGCCTTAGCTGTATTAATCACATCTTGCCCAGACATCGAGTCTACCGATAATAAAATTTCATCAGCCGATAAAACTTTAGCGAGTTGTGCAACTTCATCCATTAAGGCTTCATCAACATGAAGACGTCCAGCCGTATCAATAATTAAAGCATTATTGTCCGATTTTTTAAATGTCTTAATCGCTTCTTGAACAATCTTTAAAGCTGAAGTTTCTTGATCATCCGTGTAATAATCCACATCAATGCTTTCAGCTAAGATACGTAGTTGTTCTTTTGCAGCAGGACGCTGTGTATCTGCTCCTACAAGTAAAGGTTTCTTCCCAGTTTTTTTCAATAGTAAAGCTAATTTAGCTGCTGAAGTTGTTTTACCACTACCTTGTAAACCCACTAAAATAAATGTTTTCTTTTGTGAGTTTGGCCATTCGAATTCAGGACTTTGTGGACCAAGAAGTTCAACTAAAGCATCATAGATGATTTTCATCAATGCTTCGTTAGCTTTTAATGAACTAAAAATCTTTTGTCCTAAGGCTTGTTCTCTAATCGTTTTAGAAAAATCGTCAACAACCTTTCTTGATACATCCGCATCTAAAAGAGAAGATTGGACTTCTCCTAAAAGTTCATCTAATTGTTTTTCATTGATTCGATCTCTTTTCGTTATCTTACGAAAAGCATCATTCAGTTTATTGGATAGACTATCAAACGCCATTTAAATTCTCCTTATAAATAATCTTCATCAGTTTTTACACTGATAAATTCTGTGATTTTACTTGTATAAGCTTCTTGCATCAATTCCTCTAAACCAACACATTTGTTTTCCTCCACTAAAGTGAAGTCAAGTCTTGGCTTCGTTTTAGGATTGGACACCGCAAAGAGTGAACAACAATCTTCAAAAGGAAGAATGGATGTTTCATAGGTATTAATCTGTTTCGCAAGATTTACAATCTCTAGTTTATCATAGGTTAAAAGTGGTCTAAACATAGGAAGTCTTGACACTTCTTGAATGGTTTGAATACTTTCAAGGGTTTGTGATGCGACTTGGCCAATACTATCACCCGTCACTATTGCTAAGCATTTACGCTCATCCGCAATCCAATTCGCAATACGGACAAAAGCTCTTCTCATTAACGTAATTCCATAACTATTGTCAGTTGGACGATAGAGTTCTTGTTGAGTCTTTGTAAAATCGACAATATGCATCGGAATTACTGGTTGGAATTTTGTTAGGTGACGTACTAATGTTTCAACTTTTTCTAAAGATTGAGGCGATGTATAAGGTGGGGTCGCAAAGTGAACACATTCCACTTTAACGCCACGCTTCATCATTAAATAAGCCGCTACAGGTGAATCGATACCCCCAGACATTAAGAGTAATGCTTTACCACTCACACCCACTGGCAGACCTTGTAAACCTTGATAGGTTCTAAGTCCAATTAAAGTTTCATCCGCATCTACTTCAATCCGAATACGGATATCAGGATGATGGACATCTACTTTATGATCTGTTGTGCTTAAAATTCTTGATGCGACAATACGATTAAGTTGATCTGAATTAAATGCTAGGGTTTTTACTTTACGTCTAGCGATGACTTTAAATGTAGAAAGACGTTCTAAACTCATGTGTAAAGTTGTAAGTTCAGCAATCTTATCAGGATCTGATTCACATTTAACAATTGGTGTAAAATTCGCAATCCCAAATATATTCTTTAAGATATCGATGACTTCATCCATTGGTTCATCATTCAGTTGAACAAGAATTCGGTCATATTTATTTAAAACTTTAACTTTTGGATAATTTTTTAATTGTTCCTTGATATTAAAAATCAGTTTATCTACAAAAAACTTACGATTTTTCTTCTTTGTTGATAATTCGCCATAGCGAATAAGTATGTGATCTATTTTAGCGAGCATAGTTCTGTCTTCCTTTTTCAATTACTTCTATTAAACGATTGATATCTTCAATACTGTGTTTACTGCTTAAAGAAATACGAATAACGCCTTTTAGTACGTTTCCGCATTTTTTCATCGCTACAAGGACATGTGATGCCTTAAATGTCTTATCTGAACATGTAGCAGCAGCAGACGCATAGATATGATGATCGCCTAAGATATTTAACATCACTTGTGAAGGTAAATCAAGTATCGAGAAATTTAAGATATAAGGTGAACATTGATTTTCTGGACTGTTAATAACAACTTGATCTAGTTCAGATAAACGAGCTCGAAGATATTGATTAAGATGCTTCACATGATTAATGCTTTTTTGATGCTCATCGCTGGCTAAACGTAATGTCTTCGCAAAGAGGATATGAGCCAAAGCATTAGGCGTACCCGCCACCATTCCATGATCCAAATGACCTCCACTTAAAATTGGATGGATCAATATCCCCTCTTTTAAGTAAATTAAAGCACTCCCTTTTAAACCATGTATTTTATGAGCAGTAAAACTAGCCGCATCAATCTTCTTATAATCTATCTCGTATTTACTTAAAGCTTGAACAGCATCCGTATGGAAATAAGCTTTTGAATGTTGATGAACTAAATCTGCATAATGTTCAACAGGTAGTATCACACCTGTTTCATTATTTACAGCCATTATAGAAACTAAAATAGTATCTGCTCTTAAAGCATTTATTAATGTATCATCATCAATTTGACCATCTTCATTAACATCTAAGATAGTTAATTGATAAGCATCATATTTTTCTAAATCTTTAAAACATTCAAGAACTGACGCATGTTCAACAGATGAAGTAATAATATGTTTACCGCGATCCTTGAATTGATAAGCTAAACCTTTAATAAGGATGTTATTGGCTAAAGTAGCTCCAGACACAAAAGTTAGAGTACTTTTGTCAACTTCTAATTGCTTAGCAAGTGATGACTTGGAGTCCTCTAACATTTTAGATATTTTTAAACCAGCTGGATGTAATGCATCTGCATTTGCGTAATGTTCATTTAAAAGTTTTGTGTAAGTATTCAGTACTTCAGGAAAGACAGGGCTTGAACTCGCATCATCAAAATATAATTCTTTAAGCTTGTGCACTTTTCGCATTCTCTCTAATTAGATTTTCATAATGCTCTGGGTCTAAGCTTTCGACTGCTTCAATCGCAACTTTTATCGCTTGTGTATAATCACCATTCTTATATAATAGTTCAGCACGCGTTAAGGATGCATCAAGTTCTGCATCATAAGGTCTAAATTTATTGCCATAGACAATTGTATTCTCAACCATTTCGACTGTTCCGACTAAATTATTAACGTTGTTATATAAACGATAAATAAAATCTATTCCATCATTTACAGTAGCATTCAGTAAGCGTATATCAATTGGGTTTTCAGCTAAGAGTTTTGAAATAGAATTCACATATTGATAAGACTTTAATAAATCTTCTTCATAAGTCACAGAGATAACAGGTAAACGATATTTACGGATCTTAACTTGAATCTCATTCATGATTAAATGTAATTTTAAAAGTTGTTTTTGAGCACGATCTTCATCATTGCGAGCTGTTTTTAAACGATTTGATGCATGATCTAAATCACTTTTAACATTGTTTAGCATTTGCATTGCCTCCCGAATTGACAACATCAGTGTTGAAGAAGGAACTGAGTGTTTTGCATTCGCACTACTGTATTTAGTCACTTCTTTTAAAAGTTTCTTTAATTCAATGTCCTTCGTTTTTA
Source organism: Erysipelotrichaceae bacterium (assembly GCA_963663995.1). Classification (GTDB taxonomy): domain Bacteria; phylum Bacillota_I; class Bacilli_A; order Erysipelotrichales; family Erysipelotrichaceae; genus UBA2212. The sequence continues at coordinate 573,385 of OY760660.1, forward strand.
ATAAACTATTAAGTTCTTCCCAACCAAAACGGTCCGCATCCTTTTTAAGAATGTCTTTGAGATTTGCATGTAGTTTTAAAGCAGAGTCTAAATCTTGTTCTAATCCATGAAGTTGCATCTCTAACTCTTGATGAGCTTGTTCTTCTTTTAAGAGTTGAGCATGTAATTGTGATAAGCGTTGTTGATTATCTTTAAGATGATCATTTACTTCTTCCATATTTAATCGAGCGATGTTGTTTTCATCTTCTAAAGTGGTTTCTTGTATGAATTGAATATTCTTTTCAACTTCAAGATGTGCAACATAAACTCCATTGTTTTTTAACCGTTCAAAAAGATTTGATATTTCAGTAACTTGTTTAGGAATAATTCCCTTTGCAATACTGATCATTTCTGGTAATGAACTAACCATTTCACTGACAGTTTTTAAAGATGCAGAGATTTCTTCCATCTTTTCTTTTGCTTTACCAAATTCAGAAGCATACATCCACTCTTCAAAAGTACTGAATGCTTTTTCAATATCTTCTAAACGCATTTCAATATTTGGTAATGCTAAAGCAATATGAACAGAACGAGCTTGAACTTCAGATTTAAGTTGTCTAAAGAAGTCTTTTAATTCGGTAATATTGGTTCGTTGTTGATTTTCTTCTTCTAAGATTTTATCTAAGGATTCATTTAAGGTATTAACTTGTTTTTCACAAGCTCTTAACATTCCAGTTAAATCTGCTAAATTTAATTTAACTTGTTTACGTTTACCAATGATGATTGCATCTTCAGTTTCTGCTAATACATGGGCAATAGATTTTAGGTTTTCTTGGACTTGTTCAAAGCTGTTCTTAAAGTCATTAACCATCTCAAGAATACTGTCATTTACACGTGCTAAAGCAACTGCCTTATTGAGTTTAAAAGGTAGTGGAATACTCTTGATTGATGTATACTGTGTTTCAAGTTCAGCTAAGCTTTTCTTAAGCTTATTGAGACTCATTCTTTGACCAATCACATAGCTTAGGATGAGGACAAGAATAAGGGCTAAAGAGATCTGTACTTCTAGTTTATTAAATAGGTCTAAAAAGGCTTGTAAATCCATGGTTTCACCTCGTATTTATTTTAGCATATAACCTCTTAGTTCTAGACATGCTTTATCGATTGACAAAAAAGTGAAAGCGACTTATACTTTACAAGCGTCAAATAGCAGCAGATGAAGTATTGTTGAAGCGCGTTGATCCCATTAATTAGGTCACTTAGTAAGCTATTGCTTCTTAGCCGAAGAGTTCTAAGATCAACACATCACAGTTATGATTCATCCCTGAAAGTTTGATAAGCCTAAACCAACAGGAGGTATACACATGGCACGCATTAATGGTCCGGTTTATAAAAAATCGAGACGTCTAGGGTTCTCTACCCTTGAAACAGGAGTTGAATTTGCAGCTCGTCCTGGATTTAAAGCACGTACAAGCGCACCTGGTAAAGCACCAGATGCACGTACAGGAAAATTATCCAACTACGGTCTACAACTTCGTGAAAAACAACGTATTCGTTTCACTTATGGTGTTAACGAACGTCAATTCTACAATTTATTCTTAAAAGCTAACCACATGAAAGGTAACAAAGGTCATAACTTCTTATTCTTATTAGAATCAAGACTTGATAACGTTGTTTACCGCATGAACTTCGGCCGTACACGTCGTGCAGCTCGTCAGTTAGTTAACCACGGTCACGTATTAGTTGATGGTAAAAAAGTTGATATTCCATCTTACAGCGTAAAACCTGGTCAAGTTATTTCAATTAAAGAAAAATCAAAAGACATTGCAGCAGTTAAAGAAGCAATGGAAGCAAGTGTTTCAACAGTTAACTATGTTACAGTTGATAAAGAAGCTAAAAAAGGAACATTCACACGTTTACCTGAACGTACTGAATTAAACTCCGAAATTAACGAAGCACTCGTTGTTGAATTCTATAACAGATAAAACACATCAAACCACGAAAGTGGTTTTTTGTTTGGCTTAAAGAAAAAACGCTCAGTATTTTTTGAGCGTTTCTATTTCTTCTTTGCTTAAGTGACGATAATGACCTAAATCTAAATCATCGGTTTTTAAATTCGCAAAACTAATACGGTGAAGCTCTACCACTTCATTCTCACAAGCAATCATCATTCTTTTTACTTGATGATATTTCCCTTCTTTCAAGGTTAAATCAATCGTATTTTCATCAATTAGATCTACATGTGCGGGCATACAAGTCTCATCATCATTGAGCTTGATGCCTTTTTCTATCTTTGAAATAAACTTTTGATCGAAAGCTTTTAATAAATGTACACGATAAACTTTATCAACGTGATGTTTAGGAGATATTAAACGATGCGCTAATTGTCCATCATTGGTAATTAATAATGTCCCTGTTGTATCTACATCAAGTCGACCAACAGGTTGAGTATCTGGTAAAACGGTTTCATCAATTAAATCCAAAACCGATTGATATAAGCCACGATCTTGCGAACAAATACTATCCTTTGGTTTATTTAATAAGAAATACTGCATCGCTTGATAATCAACATTTTCATCTAGAAAAATAATTTCATCATAGTCTTCATGCACATGATAATCATCATCATGGACAATTTCACCATTAACGGAGATATAGCCTTTACGAATAAACTGTTTAACTTGTTTACGCGATCCATAACCTAAATGAGCTAGTAATTTATCTAATCTCATTTGAGTAACCTGTTCTTAATTCTATTTAAATCCAAATGTAATATTTTTTGGGGTAAGTGAATCATAGATGTAATGGCTAAATAGACTGTTATTCCAACTACTCCATAAACAGCTAATTCGATGGTAGCGATAATTCGTCCTTGATCAATCACAACTAGTCCGAAGAATTCACATATCCAAAAACTTATTTGCATTCCCATTAATCCTAAAATCATGAATGAAACAGGTTTAATGATTTCAGTAAATTGAACATTATAACGTTTTCTTAAAAGATAAAGATTACTAACAAACATAAACAATTGTGTTCCCACTTTTGAGTAAATCGAACCCGCATAACCAACCCACGCTAAAAGCGGTATAAATGTAATTGTCGCGATTATAACAGCAGAAGCTATTATCGTTAGATTCTGTTTTCTAAGTCTCAGTGCCATCATTAAGGCATTGGATACAGCAGCTAAATTAAAAGTCACACCGGTTAAACTATTTAATTGTAAAACTCTTGCCCCTAGTTCTAAATGAGCATCACCATACATCACATAATAGATCGGTGCAGCAATTCCAAAAAGGAAATAGGATAAAGGTAAACTTAAATAAAAGACCACTAATAAACTTTCAATAATATGTTTACGCATCGCTTCAAAATCATGTTTTTCAAAAGATGTAGTTACATATGGAATAATTGCAGAAATAAATCCTGGGGCAACAACTTGTGGAATTGAAGTTAGTTTAAAGGTTGTAAACATGATCATTGAATAATAGAGATCTGCTTCTTGAATACTATTTCCGTGCATTAATAATGATTGATTAAAAAACAACAAATTCACAAAATTGGCAATTGAGTTCAGTAAAACATTGAGTAAAAAAGGAATCGCAAATCCATAAAGTTCTATTAATAAAAATTTAGTACTAGGTACTATTTCGTCATTTCTTTGTGCTTTATCTTTAATCTCGTTTAAAACTTTACGATCTTTAAAAATAAATAAACCGATTGCAAATAAGGCTGAAACAGAAGTGGATAAAATCGCTGCATAAACAGCCCATATTGGATCATAACCTAAGATGACAACTAATAAGAAACCTAAACCTAATAAAAATAAAACACGAGCTAATTGCTCAACCACTTGTGAAGAAGCATAGGAAGTCATTTCTTTTAGGCCTTGGTAGAAGCCACGATAAGAGCTTAACAAAGGAACTGTAAAAACAGCTAATGAAATAATCAGCATAACATTACGCGTTCTTTGTACTTCGATTGAATCTATGGCACCACCAACAGATAATTGAGCAATCGGTGTAGCAAAAAACATTAAGGCTAACATCATCACAAAACCCATTAAAGCTAAAATAGCTTTAGATAGTTTACGTACCATTAAGACTGTTTTATATTGTTCTTTAAGATGATATTTGGCGACTAAAGTCGCAATCGCATATGGCATACCTGCAATTGAAACATTTAATACGATTTCGTAAATGTTATAGGCACGTGCATAATAAGATAAATTAGGTTCCGTAGCTAGAGCAGTAAAAGGCACCACATAAAGGATGCCAATGACTTTAGTTAAAAAGATACCTGCACTACTGGTTAAGCCACCTAGAACCAGTGAGTTCTTCATTCTTTCATTCATAAAAATTAAACGCTAACTTCAAGCGCAAAGTTTTCTTTATAAGAGCGGATTTTAAAATAGTCTTTCCACGTTACTTGGACTTTAATAATGGCTGTAGTGTCATTTACAATCCCGTTAAGATTAAAGCCTTTCATATAACCTAAATCAGCATTTACTTGATAAGGAATCATCGCATATTCTTCAGATCCATAAATACCAACACTTGGCATCATCTGATCAGAAACCATTAATAAACCTTCATCAACAATCGCTAATATTTCAATGTCATACATTGCAATTTTGGCATTATCAACAAAAACATCATAGCGATATTCACCACCTTCAATTCGTGTCAAAGTAGCGGAAATATCAAAATAATTTGAAGTCGTATTAAAAGAGGTAGTATTCAGAATATTCTGATACATCGTCTTATATATTTCATATTGTGTCTCTTCTTCACTGACGCTTGTACATGCACTAAAGAGGAGTAAAATACTTAGTAAAACAGTGATTTTTTTCATCTAAAAACCTCGTAGACAATTATAGCATATTAAAAGACGCATTTATTTCTTAGCGTCTTTTAGAGATTTGATATAAGCTTCTAAAGCTGAAGCATAGGCATTAGGTAATAAGATTTCAGTTTTATTTAATAACAAAACTTTTGTATTATGTTTACCTTTAGCTTCATATTTTCTAATACTACGATAGCGTTGTGTTTCAACCCCATACAAGAAAGCACGTGAACTCACATAAATTTTTGCAGTCATATATGCGTTTACAAGTTCAGTTAAAATCAAAACTGTGAAAACAAATGCCATTGTAATTTTCTCAATTAAACTTGTTCCAATATAGAGTGCAACAACAAAGATGGCAGCTGCCATACCAATATAAAGATAAATATTCTTCTTTTCTTCATAGGCCACTACAACATCTTTTTCTTTTTGTTCAAATTCTTTAACCATTGTCTTATGTTTAAGATAATCCATTACACGAACATAGGTAATAAAAGCTGTTAAGACGACGGTAACTCCTAATAAAATCCAATTAAAATTAAAATTTTCCATTAACTAAATAAAACCGCACAGTAGGTTTTCTTCCCTTTCTTAATCACTGCGACTTGATTGTAAAGCGCGTCTTCTTTTTTCATAACAAAGTCCATGTCAGTTTGTTTTTCACCGTTAATACTAACAGACCCATTTTGAATTAGCTCACGAGCTTCACGTTTGCTTACTGCTATTTTCGCATTGACAAGCACATCTATCAAGTTTTCTTCAGTTGAAACATCATAAGTTGGCGCATTTGATAAAGCTTCTTTCAATTCATTTAAATTAAGATCACTCCAAGCATTGCTAAAGAATACTTGCGTAATCTTTAAAGCACTCTCTAAAGCTTCCTTAGAATGGACAAGCTCAGTGAGTTCTTCAGCTAAGGCTTTTTGTGCTGCCCTTTTATGCGGTTCTTCTAAAACACCTTTTTCAAACGCCATGATTTCATTTGGTGTTTTCATTGATAAGCGTTTCATAAAATCAATCACATCGGCATCGGCAACATTCATCCAATATTGGTAAAATGCATAAGCAGATGTTCTTTCTGGAGATAACCAGATGTTATGTCCTTCAGATTTACCAAATTTTGATCCATCACTATTAGTAATTAAAGGTGATGTTACCCCAAAGACTTTTGCGTTCTCAACTGTTTTACGAATCAGTTCTGTACCACTGGTTAAATTACCCCATTGATCACTACCACCAATTTGACATTCACAATTGTAGTTTTTATATAAGTGTAAGAAATCAATCGCTTGTAGAATGGTATAGGTAAATTCAGTAAAAGAAATACCTGTATCTAAGCGTGATGCGATGGTATCCTTTGCAATCATATAGTTGATATTAAAATATTTACCATAGTCTCTTAAGAATGAGAGTAAATCAATTTGTGATAACCAGTCATAGTTATTTAGTGATAATAAAGCATTATCCCCTTCACTACTACAAAATTTATCCAGTTGGATACGAATATGACGACCATTTTCACGGATTTGTTCCAAGGTTAGTAATTGTCTTTCTGAGGTAGGACGTGGATCACCAATCATTCCAGTACCTCCACCTAATAAAGCAATCGGTGTATGTCCTTGATCTTGATATCTTTTAAGTAATAATAATTGTTGTAATGATCCAATATGGAGTGAATCTGCTGTTGGGTCAAATCCACAGTATAAAGTTAAAGGTTTTTTTAATCTCTCTTTAAACCCTTCAATATCAGTTACATCCTTAACTAAACCACGCCATTCTAATTCTTCAAAAAAGTTCATATTTTCTCCTTAATCATATAAAAAGCACCCCTAAGGGTGCTTGATTTGCACGGTACCACCTTAGTTAGTTCTAATCTTCAGAACCCACTCATCACTTTAACGCAGTGATACGACTTTACTTTTCATAAAGTTGCTCAAAGTTGTATTCATAAATAACATTGCAATTGTTTTCACCTGCCACAATTGTCGCTAAATTTTACCTGTCTATTTACTACTTAATCTTCTCTATGCATTTAATACAAATACTAGTATACCTTTATTTTGTCGATTGTCGAGGGGTATAAAGATATGATAGTTCGATTTCTTTTTCATCAACTGGATCTTGTTTCAACATTTTTGTCATAACACGCATCGATACAGCCCCTAGATCATAAGATGGAATGGTGAAACTGGATAATTGTGGACGAACCATTGAGTTATATTTCGTATCAACGATACAAACAACTTCCATTTCATCAGGGATTTTAATTCCATTCTCTGCTGCTGCATTATTTATCGCTAAAGCTTGAGAATCACGGTGAGCAATAATTAATTCATGTTTATTATTCTTAAGATACTCTTTCAAATAAGTATAAGATGAACGATATTCAGCAGGAATTTCAATAAATTGCTTAAATTCTTTACCTTTTTCACTAAAAGCCAAAGACGCACCTTTAATCATTTCATCGATCATATATTTATTCTTACGGTCTTGAATAATCGCAATATCTTCGACACCTTTGTCTAAATATTTTTTAGTTAATTCATAAACTGCTTTACGTAAATCAACAAAAACTGAACTGATATTATCCGTCGACATTTTATTTCCAATCATAACAATTGGGAAATCATATTTTGTTAAAGCACCTAGTTCAGTATCCATCATTTTATCGTTATAAATAACAACTCCATCAACTCTTGATTTAATAATGTTTTCAATGACATCTGCAATTGAAACAATTCCCTCTGAAGCTGTATGTAACATAATGTTATATTTATAAATCTTAGCAACATCTAAAATACCGTTAATAATTTGTCCAGTATATGAAAAACTGGCTTCTGGAACAACCAATGCGATGGTTGTTGTTTTTTGTAAAGCTAATCCTTGGGCAATCGCATTAGGTTTATACCCTAAACGATCAATCGCATCATTGACTCGTTGACGCGTATCTTCACGTACAATTTCTAAGCCATTAATAACACGTGAAACCGTTGCTAAAGAGACTTTAGCTTCCTTGGCTACATCATAAATTGTTACGCGCTTCATTCTTCAGTTTTCTCTTCTTCTTTTTCTGGTTTTAACCATTCTTTTAGTTTATCAACGCCTTTATCAGCTAATTCAATCGTTTTATCTTTAGCTTTGTCGATATTTTTTTGAACATCAGGGCGTTCAATAAACTCTTTTGTTTTACCACTGACATATTCATATGAATCTTCAACGCCTTCTTTAACGCTATCTACAACTTTTTTGATTGTTTCGTTTTCGTTCACTTTATCACTCAAACGTTTAGCACTATCAACAACGGGATCTGTTAAATCTCTAAATCGTTCTTTTACTTCTTCATCTTTCGCGACTTCACCTACTTTTTTCGCAAGGACTGCTGCCGCTTCTTTGACTTTTAAATAAAACTCATCAACACCTTCTTTAAGATGTACATCTTCAGCAAATGCTTTTGAATGTTTCGCAGCTTTATCTAAAACGTCCTTTAAACTTTCTTTTTCTCTTGATTCAGTTTCCATTTCTTCTGAATTCATTTCTTTATTATCTTCCATCATCAATTCCTCCTGTTCTTAGATTGATTCGCCTTCTTCAGGCTCATAAACACTTTCTTCTACAGTCTTATCTGTTTTATTAAACAAAGTTAAGATCCATTTTTTTATCGAATCATAATTTTCGACAAAGAGTTTTGCTAATTTTGTTAATGATTGTGAAGCCATTGTGCTTGCTGTATCAATCCCATTTGTAATCATACGTACAGTTTTAAGTGATGCGGAAACATCATCTATAGCTTCATCTACTACCCCAAGTGTTTTTTCGAGATGCTCAACGGTTGCACTAGCCTGTTTGATTAAATCCAAGACATTCTTAAGTAAAACCAAAAGAAAAATAAGCACACCCGCACCCAATATTGGTAAGATTAGCACTGATACTTCCCTTAATATTTGTAAAAATTCATCCATATCTAGCACCTCTTTAAAATCATTATAGATATAAATGAAAGAATTTTCAATAATTTTGATAGCGCTTTAGTAAATCAGACAAAATATAAATATCTTTCGATGACATAAAGAGATAAACAGCTGGCTGTAAGCTTTCTAAGATACGTGCACCCTTTTCGTTTTCTTCGATAACTAAAGCATTTTCAATACGTTCTCTTAGATAGTCAATCGTAATGTCATAACCCTCTTCTTGATCATCAATCGCATTAAATCCAACTAAATAACAATCATCAGCTTTTTTTAGAGCTTTCGCGAAATCATCGACAAAGTGATATAGTCGAGAAACACGATGTGGTTTAAAAATTGCGACGAGTCGTTTATCAGGATATCTAAGTCTAGCCGCATCAATTGTCACTGAAACTTCAGTGGGATGATGAGCATAATCATCGATATAAACATTCTCACCTATTTCTTCTACGACAAAACGTCGAGCTGCATTTTCAAAAGTAGAAATTCCTTTTTGAATACTTTCGATATCAACACCTTCAGCTATCGCAATGGCCATACAACCAATCGCATTCCATACTAAATGACGACCAGAGAATGGTAATTCAATAATGCCTTTATCAACCCCACAATAAGTTAATTGCAATTTTGTATGATATTTATCTTCAGAAATAATGGAACCAACAATATCATTATCTGGATTTAAACCATAGGTATAAGCTTTACAATGAATGTTCAAAGATTTAACTAAAGGATCATCCCCAAATAAGAATAGTGCTTCTTTAATATTTCTAGAGTAATCTTCATAAGCTGATCGATATTCATCCTCAGTCTTAAAAAAATCAACATGATCGTAATCAACATTTGTAATTAAAGCAAATTTTGGATGATAAGAATGGAAAAAGCGACGATACTCATCTGCTTCCACCACAAAATAAGTATCTTCTTTGTGAAGATGTCCATGACCATCACCAATTAAATAACCAGTTTTATCAAAAGCTTTTAAAATTGATGTCATCATTTTTGTAGATGTTGTTTTACCGTGCGAACCACTAATCCCAATACTGGTATATTCATTCATTAGTAATCCCAAATATTCATGATAGCGATAGCTAATATAATCGCCTTCTTTGATTTTAACAACATCTTCAAAATCATCTTTAAAAGCATTCCCAATAATCACAGTTGTCTTTGGACTAGGTAGAGTTCCAAATGGATAAATGGGAATGTTTAATTCATGTAATTGTTCTTCAGTAAACAAATGTTTATCAATATCAGATCCACTAACACTATGCCCTAAACTCTTTAAAATACAAGCTAGTGCTGCCATGCCTGAACCTTTAATACCTAAAAAGAAAAATTCATTCATTAGTTTTCATCAAATAAAGAAAATTGATGTGCATCTTCATCATCAATTTGATCAAGTTTAACACTTTCTTCTTTATGAGCTCCTAATAAATCATCTAAGTTCATATCTTCATAGACTGTTTTCTTCGTTTCTACTTCTTCTTCATTTAAAAATTCTTCAAAACGCTGATTTGTTGTTTCTTCAACAATCGCATCAAAATGGACAACTTCTTCAATCGGTTCTGAAATTTTAACTTTTTCAGGGGTGATTTCTATTTTTTCTTCACGAAAAACCTCTTTTTGTTTTTTCACTTCTAAGTCACCATAGATTGGTGAAATAACGGTATTAATAACAGAACGTGGTAATGTCGCATGAGCTTCTTGAATAACTCTAGGTTCACTTTCAGGATGTTTTGATTCGGTTGCGCCAAACATAGGTGAAATAACAGGATGAAATTCATAAACCTTTTTCAATGGTTCATTAACTTGTTGTTTTACTTTTTTGACTTCAACATCATCAGCAGATAAGCCAAAACGTTTTGTTTCAACGATTTCTTTTACTTCATCTTCAATCAATAAATCTTCGATTGCATCAGTTTCATTAAGCTCTTCTTTGACTGCTTCAACCAGCTTTTCTTCTTTGGTATTTGAAAGTTCTGGATTCATTTGTGCAATCACAGATTTTTTAACAGGTGGTTTTTCAGTTTCAATTTCATCATCTATCTCTTCAATGATTTCATCTTCTTCTTCAAAAAGTAATGATTGTAATTTCTTCCACATACATTTATCTCCTTAATCCTGTAGAATTTCTTCTTCAGTTGGTGAATCATTAATGATTTCGTAATAGTCTTCATCTAACAAGTTAGACTCTTCACCTTCTATCATATCAAGAACTGTTCCAGATTCAGGTGCCATTTGCGAAAACATATTTAAATTAGCTTTCTGATAATTGATCGTTTCAGCATTTGAATAATGAGCTAAGATAAGTGGTCGATCAATGACCACTGTACGCGCTAAGCGCAACATTTCGTAAGCTGTTTGACTGACTAAACCGACATTTGTTTTAGCAGAGATTAATGAGGCTTGTGTTTGAATAACAATTAAATACTCATCATTTTCTAAATCAAATAGCTGTGCTTTATAGCTTTGATCAAAACCTCGATTATCAACACTTTTGCCTTCTACATTAATTAAAGCTTTTGCTTCATCAAAGACAAGTCTTAGATTATTGGCATTCGCTAAAGAATTATTCAAAATAATATTAACGATATCAAGTGTTAAAAGGATTTCAGTATCATTTGATTTTAATACGACAGAACTTTCACTTGATGTCACTCGACCCATCGTGATTGGTAAGTAATAATCAAAATAAGATGCCGTATGGTTGCTCATTCTCGCAATGTTTGAATGAGCAGCATCTTCAATCGCAGCACTAAAAGAATACTCAACAGAATTAGCACTTTCCATGCAGCCACTCAGCATTCCTACAACGATTAAACTAAGACATAATCTCATCCATTTTTGCATTTATTGGTTGGCCTTTTTAATTGTGTCTATTGTATCATTATTCAAAGATTTAAGAACGCTTAGAATCGCCTTTAATGCATTTTCATAATCATCCACATCAATGATACTGGAAGGTGAATGTATGTTTCTAGCACAGATACATTGGGTTAATGTTGGGATCCCTTCAAATTGTTTATGAATCGCTCCAGCATCTGTTCCACCCATCGATTGATAGTATTGAAATGGAATCTTTTCTTGTTCTAAAAGATCTTCATAAAAATTGATAAAACCACGATGTGGTAAATAATTCGCATCAATAAAACGAACCAAAGGACCTTGGCCAAGTTGCCCAAAAGCATCTTTATCTCCACTTAAGTCATTCGCTGGTGAACAATCTAAAACAATTGCTAAATCAGGATTGAGTTTATAAGTCGCTGTTTGTGCACCACGTGTTCCTACTTCTTCTTGAACATTTGCACCAATGGCGACATCAACATCCAAATCTAGATTTTGAATGGCTTCTAACACTTCAATACCAGCAATACATCCATAACGATTATCCCATGCTTTCGCAAGTAGTCTTTTCCCACCTTCTAAAACTTCAAAAGTACCTTCAAGCACAATAGGTGACCCAGCTTTTATTTTCAAAGCTTCAACTTCTTCTTTTGTATTACAACCAATATCGACTAACATATTGTCAATTTCCATCGGTTTATTACGTACATCAGCACTCAATAAATGCGGAGGAATAGAGGCAATTGTTCCTTTTACTTTTTTCCCATCACGACTTTTTACAATCACACGAGAACTTAGTAAAACTTGTGACCACCAGCCACCAATGGGAGCTATTTTTAAAGCTCCTTTTTCAGTGACTGATTTAACGATGAAACCAATCTCATCCATATGCCCTGAAATCATAAGTAAAGGAGCATTATCTTTTCCACAGCGTTTAATCGCATAAATAGAGCCTAAGTTATCATAGACAATTTCATCAGAAAGAGGTTCATAATATTTTTTCAAAATACTTGATAGTTCTTGTTCATCGCCACTGATCGCATGAACTTGGGTTATTTCTTCCATCATCTTTAATTGTTTTTGACATAACATTACTTCTTCCTCCAAACAGCTCGATAAATGGGTTGTCCTAACTCCATAAAACGATTTTCATATTCTGTGATGACATCTTCAGGATGTGCATCAGCTCGATAATTGACACTAAACTCAATCATTTCTAGAGGATAGTTTTCCCACAATAAAAGCGTATATTCAAAAAGTTTTTGATTATCCGTTTTAAAGCGTATTTCACCTTTGTCTTTTAAGATATTAAGTAATCGTTCAACAAATAAATCACTCGTTAAACGTCTTTTGGTATTTCTTTTCTTTGGCCAAGGATCTGAAAAATTTAAGTGAATACGATCAACTTCACCTTTTTCAAACCATTCTTCAATTTTTTCAGCATCACCATTTATCCAAAAAGTATTATCAATCGTTTGCCCTTCTACTTTTTTTAAGGCAACTGCTGACACGTTTTCTTCTTTTTCGACACCGACCCAAAAAGCATCCTTTTCTTTTTGTGCCATATTAAAAATATAATCACCTTTACCACAGCCAATTTCACAAATTAGTTTTTGATAAGGTTTTTTTAACCATTTACCCTTATAAGTCTCACCATCAAAAGCTACATTTTGACAGCTTTCTAAATAATCATGTGCCCAAGGCTTACGTCGCATTCTCATGATTACTGCGTTAGCTCAACAATTGCTTTTGCATAAATAGCCGTTGCTAATAAGAATTGTTCAATTTCATAGCCTTCATCGGCTTGATGTACTTGACCAACCCATTCAGGACGCTCACGTGTAGGGAATTCTGCTCCAAACGCAACAAAGTTTTTGAAAGCACGGGCATAAGTGCCCCCGCCCATTGTTAATAATGGAGTCACATAGTCCCCTGAGAAATCACGATAGATGTTTTCTAAAGTAGAAACAAGTGTACTTTTTGGATCAACAAATAAATAATCTTTGTTTTGAATTAAGTTAATTGTTAGTTCTGATTTTTGTGCTTTAAAACTTTCTGTAATATTGTCTAAAATCGTTTTTGAATCAGTCACATTAGGATATCGAATATCTAAAACAATATGAACATTTCCATCAACAATATTCATGACACCAACATTCATTGATAAATAACCCATGTGTGAACCAAAGGTTTTGATATTAAGATTTGCACCACGCCAATCAGCTAATAAATATGCTGTATTAATCGCAAATTGATCATGATAGGCTGCCCCAACAAAGTTAAGTAAATGCCATGCCGCATTCACACCTTCATCTGGTCGAGACCCATGGGCAAAAGCCCCTTTTAAATAATAAGTCGCTTTACCATCTTTAAATTCACAATGTCCTTTAATTTGATGAGATGTCTGATAGAATTCAAAAGCTTCTTCTTTTAATTCACCATTCACAATAATCTCAGCTTCACCAATGACAATATTAGGTCTTTCACCTGCTTGAATAGAATGAATAACGGTTTCTACTTTGCCATCCAAAGAAAGATTTAAAATCCCTTTTTCACCATAGATAACAGGAAAATCAGCATCCGGTACAAATCCAAAACTAGGGATTTCACCATGCTCATTATAGTAATCCATGCAGGTCATACCACTTTCTTCATCACAACCAACAATTAAATGAATTCGCTTATTTGGTTTAAAACCACTTTCTTTAAGTAGTTTCATCGCATAGTAGCCAGCCATCGTTGGACCTTTATCATCCTGTGATCCACGTGCCATAATATAACCATCTTTTATTTCTGCACCAAATGGATCAAATGTCCAACCAGTTCCAACAGGTACAACATCTAAGTGACCTAAAATACCTAGTATTTCTTCACCTTCGCCCCATTCAACAACACCTGCATAACCTTCATAGTCTTTAACTTTAAAACCATCTTTTTGACCTAAGTTTAAAACATAATCTAAAGCTTTTCTAAGTTCTAACCCAAACGGTGCATTTTCACTAGCATCTGATTTTAATGAAGGAATTCTAAGTAATCCTTGTAAATCAGAGATCATTTCATCTTTGCGAAGTTCAACTTCTTTTTTGTAATCCATATTCTAACCTCATTTTCTAAAAATCTTACTCTACAATTCTACCACTAATAAAAGAAAACCTAGATACCTAGGCTTTCATTTTTATTATTTTTTATCTGGTCTTGGTTTACGATCACGTGGTTTACGATCTCCACGATCATTACTACGATCAGGACGTTCACTATGTTCGAATTTCTTTTCTTCGTAACCTTCAGGTTTTTCTTCAAATTCACGATGTGAAACATTTACACGTCCACGATCATCAATTTCAGTTACCTTAACTTTAATAATATCTCCTAAATTTAAGATATCACTTGGTTTTTCAACACGTGTCCAGTTGATTTTGGAAACATGCAATAGACCATCTGTACCTGGGAAGAGTTCAACAAAGGCACCGAAGTTTTCAATACGAACCACTTTAGCTTCATATATTTCGCCAACCTTAGCTTCTTTAACCAAGTTTTCAATAATGGATTTGGCTTTCTTAATTGCCGCACCATCAGTGTGGTAAATAAGAACACGTCCATCATCTTCAATATCAATCTTAACGCCATCACAATCTTCAATGATTTGGTTAATGATTTTACCACCCGCGCCAATAACATCTCTGATTTTGTCTGGTGCAATTTTTAATTTAGCAATCTTAGGTGCATAAGTACCCACTTCTGAGCGAACAGTAGAAATAGCTTCTAACATGTTACCCATGATGTGTTCACGACCTTTTTTAGCTTGTGCTAAAGCTTCTTTTAGAATTTCTTCAGTTAAGCCAGCAATTTTAATATCCATTTGTAAAGCAGTAATACCATCCATCGTACCAGCTACTTTAAAGTCCATATCACCGAAGTGATCTTCCATCCCTTGAATATCAGTTAAAACAGTATAGTGATCACCATATGTTACAAGACCCATGGCAATACCAGCAACTGGTGCTTTAATAGGTACACCTGATGCCATAAGTGCCATTGAACCAGCACAGATAGAAGCTTGTGAACTTGAACCATTAGATTCGAGTGTTTCTGCAACTAAACGAATAGCATATGGGAATTCTTCTTCACTTGGCAAAACTTGCGCTAAAGCTCTTTCACCTAAGGCACCATGACCAATTTCACGACGACCTGGTGAGCCTGTACGACCCGTTTCACCCACTGAATATGGTGGGAAGTTATAGTGATGCATAAAGCGTTTGTAGTCAACAACACTTAAATCATCAATAATTTGATTATCATTAAGTGCACCTAATGTACAAACAGATAAGACTTGTGTTTCACCACGAGTGAATAAAGCTGAACCATGAACTCTAGGTAGTAAGTCTACTTGTGAGTTTAATGGACGAATTTCATCAATTTCACGACCATCTGGACGGATTTTTTCAATCGATACTAAACGACGAACTTCATCAGCAACAATACCGTGTGTAATTTCTTTAACTTGTTTCAATGCTTTAGCATCTTCAAGTTTTTCTTCGAAGTGAGCATAGGTATCTGCTTCAATATCATCGATTTTGCCATAACGAACGAGTTTTTCTTTAATCGCAACAGCTTCACGTAATCCTTTTTCACAGTATTCGCGGACTTCTTTATCTAAATCTGCATCAATACTATAAAGTTTGATTTCACGTTTTTCTTTACCGGCTTTTTCACGAATTTCTTCTTGGAAAGCACATAGTTTTTTAATATATTCATGACCAAATAACATCGCTTCTAACATCGCTTCTTCACTGACTTCTTTTGCGCCAGCTTCAACCATATTAATCGCTGTTTTTGTACCAGCAACAATTAAATCAATATCAGAATTTTCGAGTTCTTCAATACTTGGATTAATGATGAATTCACCATTAACACGGCCAACGGTTACCCCAGCGATAGGACCATCAAATGGGATATCACTGACACATAAAGCAGCGGATGCGCCAAACATTGCAGCCATTCTTGGAGAATAGTTATTATCAACAGATAATACTGTGTTGATAACTTGTACTTCATTACGGAAACCTTCCGCAAAAAGTGGACGGATAGGACGGTCAATTAAACGTGCACTAAGGGTTGCGTTTTCACTTGGACGACCTTCACGTCGTAAGAATCCACCTGGAATCTTACCTACTGAATAAAGTTTTTCTTCATATCCAATAGTGAGTGGAAAGAAATCGAGATCTTTTGCATTTTTTGAAGCAACTGCTGTTGATAAAACAACTGTGTCTTCATAACGGACAAGGACGGATCCACCGGCTTGTTTGGCAATTTCTCCCGTTTCCACTTGTAGATTTCTGCCACAGAAATCTAAATTAAATACTTGTTTTGCCATTTCTTTACCTCTTTAACAAGCCTTAGTATATCATGTTCAAGGATTTTGTTATATATGTAAAAAAAACTGTAACACGTCATTTTAAACGCAATAACTTATTGCGTTTACCTAGAAAAAGAAAATTATAATAAAAATACGTTAAGATCTTGAGGTTTTGAAGAGAAAGGAGTTGTTTTCTTATGGGAAAACATTTAACCACACGAGATCGAGTTATCATTCATTATCAGATTGAACATAATCGTGATACCAGTCTTAAATCATTAGCTTTAGATTTGAATTGTAGTGAATCAACTGTGTATAGAGAGTTAAAAAGAAACGTGATTAATCGAGGTTCTAAACAGCGAAGATTTATGAAGGGACAACCAGAACCTTGTCCTAAACTTCAAAGATTTCCTTATGTCTGTAATGTATGCACACATAAATCACGCTGCAGTAAAGATATCTTTGAATACGATGCTTATGAAGCGGATAAGAAAGCGTTCTATTTAATGAAGGATTCAAGAAGTCATCCACAAATCACAACGAAGAAACTCAAAGAACTGGATGACTTAGTGAGTGATAGAGTCATGAATCATCAATCACTCTTTCATATCCTTCAAAGTGATGAAAGAATTAGTGTTTCTGAATCAACACTTAGACGCTATATTGATAAACAATATCTTCAGTGTCGAAACATTGATTTACCACGAACAGTACGCTTTCCTAACTCTAAAACATCGACTAGAGTCTCTAGACACCGCATTAATGTTGAGTTTCTAGTGAATCGTACCTATCAGGACTTTAGGGATTATAATCATTCAAGCTCAAGAGTCACTCTACAAGTCGATACCGTCATTGGTAAGAAAACGGATAAGAAGTGTTTACTGACTTGTTTCGAGCCACTCTCGAGATTTCAATGGGGATACATTGTCTATAAATCAGCGACCTCAGTCAATAATGCCTTGGCTGATTTGATTCAAACGCTTTACACATCAAACCATTTATTCTTCGATTGTATACTCTCAGATAATGGTGGAGAGTTTCAATCACTACCTCAATTAGAGATGACTGATGAAGGAGAAATACTGACACGCATCTTCTACTGTGATCCCTATTCTTCATTTCAGAAAGGTGGGTGTGAACGTAATCATTCACTTATTCGTTATGTCATTAAAAAAGGAGAAAGCTTTGATTTTGTTTCACAAGACGAGATCAATCAGCTATTCTCCCACATCAACTCCCAGAAGCGTAAAAGCTTGGCTGGGAAAACGCCTTTTCAGGCATTCACTGAACGATTTCACTTTCAACCTAGTGAATTCATTCAAGTCTTTGAAGTACAACCTTCAAAGATTAAACTAAAGAAATAATCTTCAGCTGCCTTTAAGATCTTAACGGCCCACATTGCGTTTAACTTGAAATAACCACAATTTCAAGTTCCTTTTAGTGCGGTCAAAAGACCTTAATAAGTACCTTTATTATAATCTTTTCAAACAAAAAGTGATATCCAAGACTGAATATCACTCATTTTTTAACGAAATTAACTATTCTTCTATTTTTATTGCGTTAAGTTTAAATACTAACCTATGTAAAAAAAACAGTCGAATTTCGACTGTTTATTTACGTAAACCTAAGCTTGCAATGAGTGCTGAATAGCGAGCAACATCTTCATTTTTAAGATATTTTAATAATGAACGACGTGATCCTACCATTTTTAGAAGACCTCTGTTTGAGTGAAAGTCTTTCTTGTGCACTTTCATGTGTTCTGTTAAAGTTTCAATTTGTGCTGTTAAAATAGCAATTTGAACTTCAGCTGAACCTGTATCACCTTTAGTACGAGCGTACTTTTCAATGATAGCTGTTTTAGTTTCTTTTGATAGCATGTGCATATCCTCCTTTTTAATCTGTGTCCTTTATCACCGAGTAAGCGGTTGGAGTTTCCAGAAAACCCAGTCATAAAGCCTTCATACTTTATCATTTATTCACTGATAAAGTCAACTAATATCTCATGTAAGAGTTCGCGACCTTTTTCAGTGCATTTTAAATACTTCTCTTCAATGACTAATAAATCATTCTTAAGATGTTTATCAATCACTTCTTTATAGTTTTCTAAACAATCTATCCCTGTTTTAAATTTAAACTTTTCAAGATTAATTCCTGTATCGACTCTTAAACCCATCATCAAAGACTCAAAGGCAAGATCTTCTTGACTTAAATCAATGATTTTCTTATGGATTGGCTTAGACAAATAGTCTTGTAAATTTCGACTATTCTCAAGGCGTTTATGTCCAATCTTACTGTGTGCCCCTGGACCACTGCCTAAATAATCATCATAGGTCCAATAATGTAAGTTATGTATTGAAGGTTTATCTAAACAAAAGTTAGATATTTCATAATGTCGATAACCCGCATCTTGTGCTCTTTCACAAATAAGTTCATACATATCTGCTTCTAAATCTTCATCAATCTTTTGACGTTTCTCGCGCCCCCATTTACTGTTTGCTTCAATCGTTAAAGCATAGATTGAGAAATGTTCTAAACGAAGTTTAAATAAAACATCTAATGAATGATTTAAACTCTCTATAGTTTGTCCAGGTAGTGCATACATCAAATCAATTGAAATATTATTAAAGCCATTTGCTTGAAGCAAAGTAATAGCTGATGAAATATCTTCTTCGCTATGAAAGCGATCCATCTCTTTAATTTCTTTTTGATTAAATGACTGAACACCTAAAGAAATGCGATTTACACCTCTTTTCTTTAAGAGTAAAACTTTATCCAAATCAACAGATTCAGGATTCATCTCAAAACTGATTTCAGTCGCTTGATCAAGCTGTGTTTGCACAATATCAAACAATTTTTCTAATTCTTCAAGCGATAAGACGGATGGTGTTCCACCACCAAAGTAAACTGTATTGACTTTAGTTAGATCATAGTGCTCAATTTCTTTTTTAAGTGCTTCTAAGTAATCATTCACAAGTTTTGGATGATAGCCAACGCGCATAAAGTCACAATAAGCACAGATATGCGCACAAAAAGGTACGTGGATGTAGAGTGCTTTAATCGACATCTTTATACCTTTTATCTACATCTATCCATTTTTTCTCAATGATTTCTTCAATATCAACATTTAAATCATTAGCTAATGAGATAGCATACATTAAGACATCCGCAAGTTCTGCTTCAACCTTTTCAAAATCGATATCTTCATTGATAAAACATTCTAAAAGTTCAGCTGATTCAACATAGATTGATTTCGCTAAATTGTGAGCTGTATCAGTTTTATCCCAACCTTTACGAGCTCGATAAGTTTCAATTTTTTGGATGAGATTGACTTTATTCATCCATCGATAAAACGGCCATAAACGCTTCTTGCGGAACTTCCACAGAACCCACGTTTTTCATCCGTTTCTTCCCTTCCTTTTGTTTCTCTAATAGTTTTTTCTTACGAGAAACGTCACCACCATAACATTTAGCTAAAACATTTTTACGTAAAGCTTTAATATCACTACGGGCAATAATTTTATGATTAATGGCTGCTTGAATAGGAATTTCAAATTGTTGACGAGGAATCAAGGTTCTTAATTTTTCAACAATGACTTTTCCACGTGGATAAGCAAAGTCACGATGAACAATGATCGATAATGCATCAACTGTTTCGGCATTAATCATAATATCCATCTTAACAAGTTTAGATGTTTGATAACCAATAAACTCATAATCAAATGATGCATATCCTTTTGTGACTGTTTTTAACTTATCAAAGAAATCAAAAACAATTTCACCTAAAGGTAATTGATAAACTAGATTATTTCGAGTGTTATCGATATAGATCATATCTTGATAGATCCCACGTTTTTTCTGACAAAGTTCCATAACCGGTCCCACATATTCTTTAGGAACCATGATCGTCGCTTTAACGTAAGGTTCTTCCATATGATCAATACGAGTGACTTCTGGTAAAAAGGCCGGGTTATCAACCTTAACCATAGAACCATCACTTAAATAAGCATGATAGACAACCGATGGTGCCGTTGCGATTAGGGTTAGATTATATTCTCTTTCTAAGCGCTCTTGCACAACATCCATGTGTAAAAGCCCTAAGAAACCACATCTAAAACCAAATCCTAAAGCTTGAGAACTTTCAGCTTCAAAACGTAAAGACGCATCATTGAGTTGAAGTTTTTCTAAGGCATCACGTAAATCGTTATATCGATTTGCATCAATTGGGTAAAGACCACAAAAAACCATTGAGTTTAATTGACGATAACCAGGTAAAGCTTCGGTAGCTGGACGATTATCTAAAGTAATCGTATCACCCACATGTACATCCTTTACAGATTTAATACTTGCGGCAATCCAACCAACTTCACCACAAACAAGTTCATTCTTTTTAATTTCTTTAGGTGTTCTTACCCCAACTTCAGTGACAGTATAGCTTGCATTGGTGGCCATAAAACGAATTTCATCGCCAACTTTTACACGTCCCTCTTGAATACGGACAAAACTAATAACACCTCGATATGATTCATAAAGTGAATCAAAAACCAAAGCTTTCAAAGGGGCATTGATATCACCCTTTGGAGCAGGTACGTGTTTAACAACTTGTTCTAAAACATCACGAACATTGATACCACTTTTTGCGGAAATAAGCGGAGCTTCAGAACAATCTAAGCCAATAACATTTTCAATTTCATGTTTTACGCGCTCTGGATCAGCCGCAGGCAAATCAATTTTATTGATAACCGGTATAATTTCTAAATCATTATCTAAAGCTAAATAAACATTAGCGAGGGTTTGTGCTTCTATCCCTTGGGCTGCATCTACGACTAAAACAGCTCCTTCACAAGCTGCTAAAGATCGAGATACTTCATAGGTAAAATCGACATGTCCTGGTGTATCAATAAGATGAAAAACATATTGTTCACCATCAAGGGCAGTATAGGCTAATTGAACAGCATTCAATTTAATCGTAATACCACGCTCTCTTTCTAGATCTAAGGAGTCTAGAACTTGGGCGACCATTTCACGTGTTTGTAGGGTTTCAGTCAGCTCTAAAATTCGATCAGCTAAGGTAGATTTACCGTGATCGATATGAGCAATGATTGAGAAATTTCGAATTTTTGATTGATCCATAGCTACTTTCTTAATTAAAATTTTTCGTTAAACGTCTAAATAAAGGTAATACACTAAATGCAATAACAGCACAAATTAATCCTTGCGCAATATTGGCCATAAAAGATGGGATAAACATGGCTAATGAACTTGATAAGAAAGCATCGGTTAAACCATAACCTGCAGCCATCCAAGTTCCTGCTAAAATATAAGCATAAAAAGGAACTTTATCCTTCTTCACAAATAAGGCAATAATCGCAGCTTCTAAACCTTTAATAATTAAAGTAAAAATTGCATATTGACCCCAACCTAATAATACATCTGCTAAAGCAGCCCCAACTCCAGCTAATAGTGCTAGAGGTAAGCCTAAACTATATGCCATAGACATCACTAAGACGTCTCCTAAATTAAAATAACCACCAACAACAGGGATAGGCATTGTAGGCCACATTGTAAGTAATACAATAGCCGCAATAAATACAGAAGTTAAAGCGAGTGTTTTGACTTTCATAATGTCTCCTTGAATATATGTTGATTCAGACTAACTGCGTTACCAGCCCATACAGCGTTTGCATCCATGCGTTTCTTACCTTCGAGTTGAAGATCAGGTATTCCAATGCAGCCATCTTCTGTTTTAATGGCTAAAGCATGATCGATTAAACCTAATATGGTTCCGGCTTTCTCTTCCCCAGTATAATCAATCTCAAATGCACTATAGAATTTTATTTTCTTGTCATCTAAGAGACCATAAGATACTGGCCACGGTGATAAACCATTAATATGATTGACCACTTCACTTGTCTTTCGATTAAAAGAAACAAATTCCATTTCTCGTGAGATATTTGGGGCAAAACTTACTTTACTTTCATCTTGTTCAAACTCTTTAATGTTTAAATCAAATAATTCTTCAAAATGTTTTTTTAGTAAATCTGCACCACAGACTTGAAGTTTATCATGTAATGAACCCATTGTCTCTCCTTTTTCAATGAAAACTTTCTCTTGAAAAAGAATCGCTCCAGCATCCATCTTTTTAACCATACGCATTAGGGTAATACCACTTTCCTTTTCACCATTGACAATAGCCATATGGATAGGTGCTCCCCCTCTATATTTAGGAAGTAAGGAAGCATGTACATTAACACTTTTAAAGCGTGGTAATTCAAGAATTCGACTAGGAATAAATTGACCATAAGCACATGTCACAATTAAGTCTGGATTTAGTGCTTTAATTTCTTCATAAACGTCTGCAATTTTTTCTGGTTGTAAAACAGGAATGTGATAGGACAATGCGAGTTCTTTAACAGGCGTTGCTTTTAATTCTTGTTTGCGTCCAACCTTGCGATCAGGTTGCGATATAACAGTGATGATATCGCAATCTAATTCATTTAATGCTTGTAAAATTGAACAGGCAAATTGGGGTGTTCCCATAAAAAGTACGCGTTTTTTCATGCACATATCGCTCCTTGTCGATTTATTATAGCATAAGCAAAGTAAAGCTAGTGTTGCTTATCTTGCATTGCATTTTATAGTTTGTTATAATGCATAAGCAACTGTAAAAAAGGAGGTGTCGTTGTGCCACAAATCAAATCACAAAAGAAACGTGCATTGACTAACCTCAAACGTGGTTTAGCCGTCACATCTGAAAAAACAGCTTTAAAAACAGCTATTAAGAATGTCTTAAAAGCCGTTGAAGCAAAAGATGCTGCTGGTGCAAAATCTGCGTTTGATGTAGCTAATTCTAAATTAGATAAAGCAGTCAGTTCTGGTATTCACCATAAAAACTATGCTGCTCGTCAAAAAGCTCGTTTAGCAACAAAAGTTAACTCATTATAAAATCAAACAGTCTCGAGACTGTTTTTTTTATGTATTTTCGACTTCAATTTCTTTAGCTAAACCACCCATTGAACTTTCTCTAAGCTCAACAGCAATTTTTTGACCGGTATAGTTCATTGTGTGAACCACTTGATCAAAACTAATTCGATTATGTTTAAACTTGGAAATAGATTTCGCCATTAAGACCGCATCCATCGCCCTTAAAACAGCGGCACCATTGCGTTCAATACATGGAATGATGACATAACCACCCACAGGGTCACAGGTTAAACCTAAATGATGTTCCATGGCGATTTCAGCCGCATAAGCAATGACATCAATATCAAGTCCAAGGACATAAGCATAAGCTGCAGCCGCCATTGAACAGGCTGAACCAATCTCTGCCTGACATCCACCAACAGCACCAGATATGGTCGCATTTTTTTTAATTGTATTTCCAAACAAGCCCGCAACTTGTAAGGCTTCTATAAGTTTATGGCGTGATATCCCCATATCGTAATAGAGATGATACATCAAACTTGCCATAACTCCACTTGCGCCAAGTGTAGGTGCCGTCACAACCATATGACCACTGGCATTTTCTTCACTATTGGCATAGGCATAAGCAACACATTTTAAACGTTTCTCATCATCTACACTATCACTAGCTCGTGCTTGTAAATATAAGGATTTCGCAATCTTCTCAACTTTAAGTTGACCTGGCATTACACCTGATGCTTCTAAACCTCTTTTAACAGCGGCAAACATTGCAGTTAATACATCACTAAGATGTTCATGAATATATGGTTCATATTGCATCACTAATTGCGGCAGACTTAAATGCAGATGTTTAGCTTCATTGACGATTTCTTCCATCGATTGATACGGATAAACTGTTTTAGTACTATCAATATTTTCTTCTAAAATTTTAATACTACCCCCACCTAATGAAAAAACAGTCCATCGACCTATTTCACTAGCGCGTGAATCATAGGCTTTTAAAATCAAACCATTATCATATTTGTATTCCCAGTTTAATCTAAAATGAATCGCACAAGGTTTTGGTTTAAAACTATTGATTAAGATGGTATCGGTCATATGGCCTCTACCGGTTAATGATAAAGAACCATAAAGTTCTGCACTAAAACTAATGGCTTCACTATATTTTTCCTTAAACATCAAAGCCGCACGCCAAGGTGCAATCGTATGTGATGATGAGGGTCCTGGACCGATTCGATAGAGTTCTTTTAAAGACTGCATTAAATCATTGCCTCAATTAAAAAGAGTTCAAAACCAAAACGTTTATCAACTAAACCCATTTTACTTTTCTGATCAAGTGTCGCTAAATGATTTAAAACTTCTAAAATACGATCTGGATTTGTTTTACGTGATAAGGCTAACATACGATTAACACGTCCCACATTAATGGTTGGCGTCATAACAGATAATAGATTAATCATCTCTTCACGATGATAGCCTTCTTTATTTAAAATGGAGACTTGATACATTAATCGTAGTTGTGAAGCAATTAAACCCACAAATGATAAAGGTTCCATATTTAAAACCATCATATCTGTCCAAATCGAAAAAGCTCTTTTCATATCTTTATCCATGATGGCATTCACTAAATGGAAAACTTCACTGTCTAATGGACGAGAAACAAGTGCTTCAATATCTTCAACTTTCATTTCTTTTCCATAGATTTCTAATTTTTCTATCTCTTGATGTGCATTCGCTAGATTTTCATCTAATCTAAAAAGCAGTGTTTCAAAAGCAACTGCACTCATCTTTAAACCTTTTTCACGAATGATATCTTTTACAACTTGTCTAAACGCTTGAGTTTCAAGTTTTTTTACACGAATGATTTCACCTTGTTTTTTCAATGCTTTTACGATTGTTTTATTGGTATCGATATTATCATTATCATGCATGAGAACTAAGGTCGATTCAGGTCGATCCTGTTCTAAAAAACGAAGAAACACTTCATTCTCATCTTTGTTAAGTGACTTTGATTTCGTTAAAAAAACAGCGTTTTTAATAACCACTACTTTATGATCTGAAAACATTGGTAAAGTATCTGCATCATCTAAAGCATTTTGTAAAGAAAAGTTAGGGATTGCTGCATCATAGACAACTGTATTAAGCGCAAAATCAGCCCCAACACGCTTAATTAATAAGTCGTTCAAGGCTTGATTGAGTAAATAGCTTTCATTTCCGTAGAGTAGTGTATTCATACTCACCCATTATAACAAGAAACAACAACGTCAATGTGATAAAACCGTATAAACTTCAAAGAAAGAAGAACGGATAAAAATATGTTGATTGATAAAACTTAAGATGACGTCACCATCTTCCTTTGAGTTTAAAATTTTAAGATGATAATTATTTAAATTCTCGATAACTGACAAATTAGGATGACCATAATGATTATTCCCCACTGACAACAAAGCAATATCCGCTTCAATTTGATGTAGAAAATCAAGAGATGTGGATGTCTTAGATCCATGATGTCCAATCTTAAGCACATCAACTTTTAAATTTGGGTATTGTTTAATCAATTGTTTTTCAACAAAAGTTGATACATCAGCCATAAACAAAAATTCTATCCCATCGCTCATCAAGTAATAGACTTTCGAATTATCATTCTCATTTTGATAATGTCCTTCATTAATTTGAATAAGTTTAGATGTAGAATAGTTTATCGTTTCTTCATAATCTGCAATGTGTTTGATGTTAAAATCATTCATTAAAGCTTCAATATTAGCACTATGATCACTATCCATATGGGTCAAACTTAAAACATCAATCTCTTTTATTCCATAATAATCTAGACATGCTTTTAAATGATCATAAGCATAGGTGTTACCTGTATCTAAAAGGATGATCTCTTGATTGAAAGCAGATTGAAATAAAAAGCTATCACCCTGTCCGACATTAATCATAATGATTTGATTCGTTAATGGAAGAATAAAAATGGGATTTAAGACAAAAACGATTAAATACAATGTGAGTAGAAATAAGACTTTTGAAAGATTCATCTGATAAATAAGCATAATTAAAATAAAAGTTATAAAACTTAAATGACCCGATTGATAAAAAAATGATTTTAAAAGCTCGACATTATGATTAAACCATTCCATTCCATCAATAAAAGGAATTTGTAACATGACAAAGCTTCTTGCGAGAAATAAAAACAAAACTAAAATTGGAAACACTTTTCGAAGTTGGCTATAAAAAAGAATAAAAGCTAAACTAAAACGAATATTAAAGGCTAAGAACACGCTTGCTAAAAGCGCAGTACTTTCTAATTTTTTAAGATTGGTTTTATGAAATCGAGACATTGCCATCATCACAAGTGGCAAAGCCCACGCTAATTGCTTAAGGGCCAATGGTTCAATGAAATATAAAATAATAAAGGATATAAAAAAATGCCAATCTTTTCTCTTCACTAATAATCTCACTAGTCTAAAAACACATATTCTCAGTAAAGATATGGGTTGACCCAATAGATAAAGTAAAAAAAAGATTAATCCAAATATTAAAAATTCTTTATATTTAAATCTGGATAATAGTTTATCTAGAAAAATTAGTACACTTGTGTAAAGTAAACCTAAAGAAAAAAGACTTCCTAAAACACTATCGTGATTAACCTGAAACAAGATATGACGGTACCACTCTTGAAATTGAAGATTATCAGCATTTTCATATGAGATAAAACGAAGCCACAAAGCTGCTTTCTTTAGTGTTTTTTGATACTTAGCTTTGCCAATTATATGGTTAGAAGTTGCCCAGTTATTTAAATTAAAGCCAAAAAGGTTTGATTCTTTTTCAAAAGTTTCAAAATCACTTATCGAAATAATATCTCCTAGTGAAACAGAATAAACATCAACATCTAAAACTAATATTTTTGAAAAACCTTTTTGAATAAGCACTGAAGATTGATTTAATTCAACAACACGACCTTCATCAAAGAAATCTGGACTTAAGCTTATTTCATAACGCAATAAAGCAAATATTAAAATAATAAAAAAGCTTAATCGATTTAATTTTCTTGAGAAAAGGACCAAAATAAAAGCTATCAAACAGGCAAGAAAGATAGATTGACTAAGAATTAATGAAAGAAGACTTACACAAACAGCTATAAGTAATGCATTCATAAACAAATAAATGCTTCGATTTTCGCAAATAGCTTTTCTTTGATGCCTTTAATTAGCATCACTTCATCTAAAGATTGAAAATAACCTATTGTTTCCCGATAATCAATAATCCTTTGCGATAAGGATAGACCAATACCTGGAAGTGTATCTAAATCCTCTATACTTGCTTGATTAAGTGATATACATGATTCTTTTATTTCATATAAAACAATCACATCATTAGGATGTAGAGCGGCTTGTGGATTTAAACGGGTTAAATCACATTCTGCACATTCAATCATTTCTAATAAATCAGTAATTGTACTATAAAGTGCAAGTGAGTATGCTTCCTCACTTTGATCAGGATAGATTACAGTAACTGTTATTACATCATTTGTAAGTGATGGACTATTTTGTACCTGAGTACAGGAAACAAGTGATAAGCAAATAAAAAAGCATAAGAGAGTTCTCATGCCTTATTATTTGATTTAATTTTATTTATTCCTAATCAATAGCGATGATTTTAACAGATTCGCGAGGTTCAACTTCAACTTCAATCCATTCATCAGAAACAGCTCTATCCATTAAAGCAACCGCAAGTGGTGTTACGTTAGATAGTTTTCCATTCAGTGGATCTGCTTCAACAGATGATACGATTGTATAAGTTTCATTGATTCCATCTTGACCTTCAATGGTAACTTTCGCTCCCAATTTAACAAATTGGTTTTTACCATCTTTTTCATCAATAATATCAATGTTTAAAAAGATTGCTTCGAGTTCACGAATACGTGCTTCTACACGTGCTTGACGATCACGCGCTGCATCGTAGTCAGCATTTTCTGATAAGTCCCCTTGTGCACGAGCAGCTTGTAAGTCTTCGATAACTTCTGCACGGACTGTGTGTATTAAATGATCTTGTTCTTTTCTTAATTCATCGTAACCGGCTTGTGTTACGCGTACTTTTTCTTGGGCCATTGATCGTTCTCCTTAAGTAATTTGCTTTGAGATTATAGCATATTCACACTGAGTATGCTACTGATTTTGGTCGTTAGTAAATCGACCGCGACTTCATTCTTGCCGCCTTCAGGTATGATTACATCCGCATATCGCTTCGATGGTTCAATAAATTGATCATGCATAATACGCACGGTTGACATATATTGACCGATGACATTTTCTAAAGTTCTACCACGATCTCTAACATCACGTGATAAGCGACGGATGAATCGTACATCTGCATCTGTATCGACATAAAGTTTAATATCTAAACTTTGGCGAATCTTTTCATCTTCTAAAACAAAGAGTCCTTCTAAGACTAAGACATCACAGGGTTTAATTTCTTCAACTTCTTCAGCTCTTGTATATTGAATGAAATCATAGGTCGGTTTATTAATCGCAACCCCTGCTTTTAATTGTTTTAAATGTGCTGCTAATAAATCATTATCAAAAGCAAAGGGATGATCATAATTTACTTTTAAACGCTCATCCATACTCATATTCGCTTGATCTTTATAGTAATCATCTTGACGAATAATGATAATAGATTGAGTATCTTCAAACGCTTTTTTTAAACGCTTGGCTAATGATGTTTTACCAGAAGCAGAGCCTCCAGCAATTCCGATAATGATCATAATAACTCCTTACTTTAAATATTTATCGACATTGGCTAAATGTTCTGCATATGTTTTGGCATAGATAACGGTTCCATCACCATAAATATCAGCAATGAAGAATAAATAGTCATTTTCAATCGGATTAAGTGTAGCAACAATACTTTGTTTACTTGGATTAGTAATCGGACCTATCGGTAATCCTTTATAAAGATAGGTATTGTATGGTGAATCAATTTGTTGATTATCTAAATTTTCACAATCACGCCAACTATCATATTCATATAAGGCATAACAAACCGTAACACTGCTTTGTAAAGCCATGTTTTGGTCCATTCTATTTTGGAAGACTTGCGAAATCATTTGCATGTCTTCAACTGTTTTAGCTTCAAATTGAACAACTGATGCTAAAGTAAGAATTTCATGTATTGTAAACTCAGATGCATCAAAGGCTGCTTTGTTTTCATCATAGACTTTTTGAGTTTGATTTAATATGCGTCGTGTTAATGAATCAGCAGATGCTTCAGGATTCATAAAATACGTTTCAGGCATCAAATAACCTTCTAATAAAACTTTTTCACCTGTCACAAACATATCCTCTGTCAAAACAGAATATGTTGACATAAGTGATCTTAGATAAGCTTCATCATTCCATAATACTAATAAATCTTCAGCTGTAACATTGATACATTGATCGGCCAGTTTTTGGGCAATCGTTTTTGCCCAATCACCTGGGGTAATGGTAATAATGACATCTTTAGGTACAGCGGCTGTTGGATCATTTAAAACGGTTAATATGCTTTTAACATCCATGCCATAGTTAAGATAGTAAACACCAATTTTAAAATCAGTGAGTTTAATATATTTTGCGTATTGTTCAAAGATAAAAGCGTTAGAAATCAATTCTTTCTCAACTAATTTATCAGTAATAACACTTAAAGTATCACCCTCTGCAACGATAAAAGAAGTGATATCTTCACTTGAACCAACCGCTTTTAAATTTGAATTAGCGTAATTAAAAACCAATCCACCTGTTGCTAAAACAAAGGTCAACAGGATAAGAATGATCCATTTAAGCTTGAGCTTCTTCTGATTCTTCTTCGCTACGTACATAGTTTTCAAACACTTCGTCAAGTTTTGCCCATTCTGCATCTTCTTCAATTGGTCTTAAATGACCTTCATCATCATAAGCAGAGACAAATACTTCCCCTTCATCATCATTTGGATCAACATAGAAGACATATTTTTCTTCACTGTCTTTATCTTCATAAACAAAAACGACTTCCATCGTTATTTCTTTGCCTTCATCGTCAATGATGACTAAACTTTTATCGATATTTTCCATTTTATTTTACCTTCTGTGCATCTAAATATTCTTGAAGCATTTGAACCGCTGCGACTTGATCAACAACCGCTTTATGTTTCTTTTGTTTTTGATTATTTGAATGGAGAATTTTATGAGCTGCGACGGAGGTTAAACGCTCATCCCACAATACAATAGGTGTTTGTGTGAATTGTTCCATTTCTTCTTTAAAGAAAAGTGAACGCTCTCCCGAGTAGCCCACTGTTCCATCCATATTTTTTGGAAAGCCTAAGATAATCGCATCTACTGGATGCTCTTTTAATAAATCTTCTACTTGATTCAGCGCATCATCATAATCTTCACTTTCAAATCTAAGTGTAACTAATGGTGACGCTAAAAAACCGGATGGATCACTGATCGCAACCCCCACGGTTTTTGTCCCTAAGTCTAAAGCGACTGCTTTCATTCGCCTTCTTCCAAATAGGTTTTCACAAGCTCTTCAATGATTTCATAACGTTCAACCGTTTGAATGAGACTACGCGCATTCTTATGGCTGGAAATGTATGCGGGATCATTGGAGATTAAATAGCCAGATAATTGATTGACCGCGTTATAACCACGTTCTTCAAGTGCATCTTTGACTTGTTTTAAGACAGACTTGATATTATCTCGACGAACTTGTTCTGATTTAAATGCGACGGTTTCTGTGTTTGCTTTACTCACGATGAACCCTCCTTTATATATTTATAATACCGTAAACTTTCCTATTCATAAACAAGAATGTGCCTTAACGATAAAGATTTAAAGCCTCATCTAGTTTAGAAACATCTTTACCACCTGCTTGGGCAAAATCAGGACGTCCACCACCATTTCCATCACATACAGTCGCAACCTTCTTAACAACATCCCCTGCTTTAAAGCCATTACTAATCGCATCAGGACCACAATAAGCAACAAAAGCGACTTTATCTGCAAAGCTAGAACCTAAAAGAATAAAGCTATTAGGGACTTGCGCTTTAAGATTTTCCGCTAATAATCGTAGATCTTTAGCATCAACATCAACTCGTGCAATTAAGGTTTTATAAGATCCAGTCTCAAACATTTTATCCAGTAAAGACTTACTTTCTGCACTGGCTAGTTTTTGTTTAAGTGAACCCAATTCTTGTTTAAGAGACGTGTTTTCTTTAAGACTTAAGGAAACACGGTTTTCAACATTGGATAATGTATTCGCTTTAAAATACGAAGCAATTTCTTCAAGTTGTTTTTGATAAACTAAGAAATCTTCGTAAGCACTATAGCCCGTCTTACCAACAATACGACGTATACCCGAACCAATTGATTCTTCAGAAACTATTTTAAATAGACCAATTTCTTGCGTGTTATCGACATGACAACCACCACAAAGTTCCATCGAAACATCACCCATGGTCACAACGCGAACTTCATCATCATATTTTTCAGAGAAGAGCGCCATCGCTCCTTTTTCTTTCGCTTGATCTAAAGCCATCACTTCTTTTGAAACAGGGATATGACGAGAAATAGCGACATTTATTTCTTCTTCTATTTGTTTTAATTGTTCATCGTTAACTTTTTCAAAATGTGTGAAGTCAAAACGGACATAGTCATCAGAGACATAAGATCCTGCTTGGTGAATATGATCACCCACAATTTTTTGTAATGCTGCTTGTAGTAAGTGAGCCGATGAATGGTTCGCAATAATACGTTGACGACGATCAGTATCAATCGCAAGTTCTACTTCATCACCTACTTTGATTTCTCCATAAACAAGTTCTACTGAATGTAAATGTTGTTTGAGAGGGGCTTTTTGCACATCAACAACATTCGCTAGACCCTCTTTAAAATGGATCGTTCCAATATCAGCAATTTGACCACCACTCTCAGCATAGAAAACAGTTTGATCAAAAACAAGTTCACCACTTTCATCTAAACTATCGACGCGTTGTCCTTGTTTGAAACAAGCAATAACTTTCGCTTTTGTTTTAAATGTGTCATAGCCAATAAACTCAGATGGTGCTTCAAAGTTCATTAAATCTACTGATTGAGAACCCATTGATTCACTCTTTTCAACAGCCGCACGAGCACGATCACGTTGTTTTTTCATTTCTGCTTTGAAACCAGCTTCATCTAAGACAATACCTTTTTCTTCAGCGATTTCTTTGGTTAATTCAAATGGAAAGCCATAGGTATCATAGAGTTTAAAACTTACTTCACCTTTTAGTGTATCCCCTTCTTTTAAACCATCTATCTCATTCATTAATAGGTTTTCACCAGCATTTAATGTTTTGTGGAATCGTTTTTCTTCAGCTAAAACTAACTTTTCAATATATTCGACTTTTTCTTCAATATAGCCATAGAACGGTGACATCATTGAGGCAACAGTTTGAACTAACTGATGCATAAATGCACCTTCAATCTCTAGCTTAATCCCAAAACGAACAGCTCTTCTTAGAATTCTTCTTAAGACATAACCTCTACCCTCATTTGAGAATAGTGCTCCATCAGCTAAAGCAAAAGTCACTGTACGAATGTGATCAGCAATAACACGATAAGCCATTTTGTATTCAGCAGAGTATGGATGTTTAGCGAGTTTTTCAACTTCTTTAATAACGGGGATAAATACATCTGTATCAAAGTTAGTTTCAACGCCTTGAACTAAGGAGATTAAACGCTCAAAACCCATACCTGTATCGATGTTTTTTTGTGGTAGTTCTTTGTATTCGGAACGATCTACACCTTCTTTACCATCATATTGTGAGAAAACAACATTCCAGATTTCGATATAACGATCATTATCAATTTCTTCAAAGAAGAGTTTCTCACCAATGTTTTCAGGATCATAATCTGTTCCACGATCGTAGAAAATTTCAGAGTTAGGACCACAAGGACCTTCACCGATTTGCCAATAGTTATGTTCAGTTCTGAGAATTTTACGAGGATCAAAATGAATAACTTCTGTCCAAATTCTAAAAGCTTCATCATCACTTGGATGGATTGTGACATACATTCTATCTTTATCCATACCAATGTATTCTTCAGAAGTTAAAAATTCCCAAGCAAACTTAAGACCATCTTCTTTAAAATAGTCTCCAATTGAGAAATTTCCTAACATTTCAAAGAATGTTTGATGACGTGCTGTTTTTCCAACATTTTCGATATCGTTTGTTCGAATACATTTTTGAGCATTGGCAATACGATTGTTGCTTGGACGGACACTCCCATCAAAATATTTCTTTAAGGCAGCAACCCCTGAATTAATCCAGAGTAAGGTTGGATCATTGACAGGAACTAAAGATGCCCCTGGTTCAATCATATGTCCTTTTGATTTAAAGTAATCTAAGAATAATTGTCTAACTTCATTTCCACTACGGTATTTCATGTGAAACCTCCAAAATATAAAAACGTCCCTTATTACAGGAACGTTTGATTAAACAAGCGCGGTACCATCCTGATTCATGACTGAGTCATGCACCTTGATTACTTGATAACGTAAGTGACACGGATCTTTAGGATCAAGCATTTCGTTGGCTTTCGCTTCTGTGACTTTTCAGCAATTCATCACTCTCTAAAATTAAAGCGTTTTATAGACGAAACTTATTTATTTACGAGTTGATTATATCAAAGTTAAATTAGATTTCAATGCCTACTGCTTTTTGAACTTTGATAAGTGTTTCATGGGCCACCTTTTTAGCTTGAGCTTCACCCATTCTTAAGGCTTCATGAACTTCATCTTTTTGAATAATCTCACGATATTTAGCTTGTAGATTTTCTAAGAGTTTAACCACTTCATCTGCAACCGCTCTTTTAAATGTTCCGTAACCTTCATTTTCAAATTCAGTCACTAAATCTTCAATACTTTTACCTGATAATGAACTATGAATAACCAGTAAATTGGAGATACCAGGCTGATTAATAGGATCATACGCTACTTTCGCTAAAGAATCAGTCATTGCACTCATGACTTTTTTGGCTGCCACTTTCGGGTCATCTAAAAGATATACACAGCCTTTATTACTTTCATCTGATTTACTCATTTTCTTGGTTGGATCAGATAAACTCATAATACGTGCTCCAACTTTCGCAATTAAAGGTTGTGGAACATTAAAGAGTTCTCCATATTTATTGTTCATGCGAATACTGACATCCCGTGTTAGTTCAACATGTTGTTTTTGATCATCCCCGACCGGTACATAATCTGGTTGATAAGCCAAAATATCAGCCGCCATAAGCGTTGGATAAACATAAAAACCAGCCGTTAATCCTTCTTCCCCTTTAGCTTGCTTATCTTTGTATTGAGTCATTCGATTCAATTCCCCTAAAGAAGTATTACAAGCCATGATAAAACCTAATTGAGCCTGTTCCATGACATTTGATTGCATAAATATATTTGTTTTTTGTGGATCTAATCCACAAGCTAAATATAAAGCGACCGTATCCATCAGGTTTTTGTTTAATTCTTTAGGATCTTGAAAGACCGTTAAAGTATGTAGATTAGCAATAAATACATACATTTCATAATCATCTTGGTATTTTACAAACTCTTTTAAAGCCCCAATATAGTTTCCTAAAGTTAATTGTCCAGTTGGTTTAATTCCACTTAACATGCGTTTCATATCTCTATCCTCCATAAAACACAAAAAAGCCTGACGTAAGGACGATTAATCGCGGTACCACCTTACTTATCAAAGCTTTTGATCTCTTCTTCATAACGCTGAAGTCGCGTAAGTTTAGCACTTCAATTCCATAAAGCCCAATTCATTATCACAGTACTCTTTCTTTTTCAGCAGCTCAGAAAGTCTCTTTTTTAGTCACAGATGATAACTACTATTCTTTATATCAACATCTTTACGGTATTAGTTTAGCATAAAGCGTAAAAAGTCTACACTTTTCTTTTAGGTCGAATAACAAGTCCTAATAAAATGACAGCGATTGATAAACCTAAATATAAAGCAACCTTGGGATTAGAGAACGCACCATAGAGCGCTGCAATCGCCCCAATGATCGCAAAGAATGGAAAGATTAATCCATAACTTGTTTCTTTAATCTTGCCATTTTTAAAGTCATTGATAATACCCATAAAGATGGCTAATAAGAAGACATACATCAACATAATCGATATTTCATCAATGGAAATCCCCGAAAATACTGACCAATTAAGGAAAATAACGCCCGTTGTGGTAGAAAAATGAATGATTAACCAAAAGACTGAAATAATTAAAGTTAAAATGGCTGATGCATAAGGGATATCTGTTTTTTCATCTACCTTTGATAAAGTTTCACTCATTGGTAATTCATGACGTAGTGCTAAAGCATACGGTAATCTAATATACGCCAAGATTAAACCATTCAATGTTCCTGTAATGGAAATTGTCACCGCTAATAAAACTAAACGATAACCGATATCACCAAAAATGATTTGCGCAAATAGGGATACAGCTCCATCCCCAAGCTCTAATATTTTCTCAGGTCCTAAAACCGTATTAATCCCAATAAAGTAAGCTACATAAATTAACATGATGATTAAAGGTGAAATACTTAAAGCGAGTGGAAGATTACGTTTAGGATTCTTAATTTCATGGGCAATAGATGGCGCGACTTGCCAACCATCATAGGCAAAGGCGATTGGTACTAAAGCAACAAAGAAACCAGATGATATCATCGTGACATCGGACATATGGAAGACTTCTGTTGTTGAACCTTTAGTAATCCCAAAGAACGCTAAGATAATTAAAGCTGACAGTTTAATAATCATCGCTGCTGATTGAAAACGACCAGCCCACAGTGTTTTAAAGCTATTTAAAAGATAAATCGATAAAATTAATAAAATTGATAAAACCCATTCATTGACTGAAAAAGGAAATGTCCATTCAGGTAAAAAACTTAAAGATATGCCAAATAATGTTTGTGGACTTGTCCAGCCTAAAAGCATCGACAAATACATGGCTGATACCCACGATAAAACAGCCGATAAAATGGGATAATAGAAGACTGTTTGAAACCAACCTGCTAAATAACCTAAATTCTTTCCCCAAGTCATTTCACAGTAAGTAATTAAACCACCGACATTTTCATCACGTTTTGCAAGTACTGCAATACTTAATGTCCCAAATACGATACCAATCCCACCAAGTATCCATGCTAGTACACCTAATAGTACAGAGCCATTAACAGCAGCTAATATATTATCTGTTTTAAAGAAAATCCCCGATCCCACAACGATTCCAACAATCATTGAAATAGCTGTTAATAAACCAAACTTACGCTTTTGCGTATTCATAAATCGATTTCTCCTTAGTAAATAAGACTAGTTTAGTAAAGCATTTGTAGATATTTTCGTCAATATTACTTGTATTTTTCTCACATCGTGTATAATTATCCTACGGAGGAAATGCCCATGATCGTTGTTTACACATCACCTGGTTGTGCAAGCTGTCGTAAAGTTAAGCAATGGCTTAAAGATCGCGACCTAAAATATCTTGAAAAAAACATCTTCTCCACACTCTTAAACGAAAATGAGATTAAACATCTATTAATGCGTAGTGAAAATGGTACTGAAGATATCATTTCTAAACGTTCAAAGATTATCCAAGAAACAAAAATCGATTTAGAGGAAATGTCTGTAAAAGAATTGGTTAAGTTTATTCAACTCAACCCTTCTGTTCTTAAAAGACCAATCATCCTCAATGAAAGAAGTTTCCAAGTGGGTTATGACGAAGAAGAAATTGATGCCTTTGTGCCAAAAGAACTTAGACGTGTGGCAAAAGAAGCATGTACAGCTGATTGTCCAAATTACCCAATTTGTGGCGATTGTCATAATGATACTGATTTAGATAAACTTGACCAACCAAGACTAAAAATCACTCCTTAAAAGAGTGGTTTTTTATTGTGCTATAATGTGAATGTTTATGAAAATACTTGTAGGATTATCCGGTGGTGTAGATAGTGCCATTGCAGCTTATTTATTAAAAGAAGCAGGTCATGATGTGACCTGTGCTTTTATGCGCAATTGGGATTCTTTAACCAATAATGATATTTTAGGTAACCCAACTTTAGATGAAGCCATCTGTACCCAAGAACAGGACTATGAAGATGCGAAAATCGTTGCTCAACAATTAGGTTTACCCCTAGAAAGAGTCGACTATATTCAAGAGTACTGGGATAATGTCTTCCAAACTTTTTTAGATGAATATGAAAAAGGACGTACCCCAAATCCTGATATCTTATGTAATAAATATATTAAGTTTGATGCTTTCTTTAAATATGCACAAGACAATGGTTTTGATTACTTAGCAACTGGTCACTATGCACGCGTTGAACATAGTGAGCATTCATCTAAACTTTTAAGAGCTAAGGATCGTAATAAAGATCAATCTTATTTCTTATGTCAAATATCACAAAAAGCCCTTCAAAAAACACTGTTTCCTTTAGGTGAATTAACCAAACCACAAGTAAGAGAAATTGCTGAAAAACTAAATATTCAAGTTGCCCACAAAAAAGATTCAACGGGAATCTGTTTTATCGGTGAGCGTAACTTTAGACAATTCTTAAGTAATTATTTACCTGCCAAAAATGGCAAAATCATTAACTTAGAAAATAAAGAAGTCATCGGTGATCATAAAGGTGTACTTTATTACACACTTGGTCAAAGAAAAGGATTAGATATCTCAGCCCATAGAGGTCCTTGGTTTGTCGTTGGTAAAGATATTTATAAGAATGAATTATATGTTGTTAAAGGTGAAGATAATCCATGGTTATTTAATACATCTTGTAATGTAACTGATTTAAATTGGTTTAATCCAATCGACTTTAATCAAACCATTAAATGCACAGCTAAGTTTAGATATCGTCAACCTGATCAAGATGTTTATTTAAGAAAGATTGATAATAAGACGATTCGTGTTTCATTTCCGCAAGGCATTAAAGCAGTTGTGCCAGGACAAGAAGCTGTTTTCTATGTTGGTGATGTTTGTTTAGGGGGTGGCATTATTGATGTCATCTATAAAGAAGATGTTGATGTGAGAAAACTGGTTGAGGATAAACTTAAATGATTAGCTCATTAAGTAAAAGCAATACTTGGCTTTTATTTATCCATTTAACCTTAGGTCAATCCATACTCTATCCCTTCTTTTTTAGATCACTAATATCATTCAGTCATCTCGATACAATCATAAACGCACAAATGATTAATATCTTTTTAGAAACTATCATAATAATTATGTCTTTATGGATAGCCAAAGATCTCATTATCGAGAGTGCAAAACATTTTAAAGAACATGCATTATCTAATATTAAACTTGTCTTTAAACTCTTTCCCCTTCTCTATTTAGCGAGTTTTGTTTTTAATTTACTTGCACAATACTTTAGTCCCTCTGATATCGCGGCTAATCAATCACTTTTAAATGAATTATTTGTTTCATCACCACTCTATATTGCTTTTGCGGCGATTATTTATGCGCCAATCATGGAAGAACTTTTATTTAGAGCTTATTTCTATGGTTTATTTGAAAAGAAAAGCATACCTTTAGCCATCATTATTTCAGGACTTGTTTTTGGTTTAGCCCATATGGGAGT
Organism: Erysipelotrichaceae bacterium; assembly: GCA_963663995.1. GTDB lineage: Bacteria > Bacillota_I > Bacilli_A > Erysipelotrichales > Erysipelotrichaceae > UBA2212. Next base: position 612,936 of record OY760660.1, read on the forward strand.
CAGTTCATTTTCACTTGCTGATTTAGCTTTTTTACCGAGTTATGCGGCTTTAGGGATGATTATTGCGTATAGTTATGCTAAGACAAGAACGTTATTTACACCCATGCTTTTACACTTTCTCAATAATTTTGTCGGTATTCTAATCATGGCTTTACTCTAAATGGAAAACTCTATCGAAATAAAAGGTCAATTTGGCCATATCATCTATAAAGATAAAAAAACACGCTACACTGTCGTGCGTTTTCGTTTATATGAACTAAATGAGAAAAACATCACAGTAACGGGTTATTTACCTGATTTCCCAAAAGATATTATGGTTTCTTTAACGGGTACTTATGTGGAACATCCCCGTTTCGGTTTACAGTTTTCCGTTTCTTCTTATCGCAGAATATTACCAAGTGAACCAGATTCAATTGTTTCTTTTTTAAGTTCACCTTTATTTGTTGGGATTGGTAAGAAATTTGCGGAAAGTATTGTCGATACATTGGGCGATGATTGTTTAAATGAACTGAAAGAAAATCCAGAACTTTTAAGAGAAGTTAAGGGTTACACAGATAAGAAAAAACAAGCCATCATAGAAGGTTTTACCCTAGCGGGCGAAGATGAAGAAGCCTTGCGTTTTTTTAGTACCCATGGATTTGGCATACGTAATGTCATGCGCTTAGAAAAAGTCTATGGCAAAAAAGCTTATGAAATCATCAAAGAAAACCCCTATCGAATGTGTGATGAAGTCGATGGCATTGGTTTTAAAACAGCTGATAAATTAGCCTTATCAATGGGTTTTGAAATCGATGATTATCGACGATTAAAAGCAGCTTGTACAGCTTTAGTTATGGATATTTGTATGCGTACTGGTGATTCTTATGCACCCTACGCCTTAGTTGAAGAGCGTTTCTTTAAACAGTTTCCTGAGGCACATTTCGAAGAAGTTTTAGAAGCTTGTTTAAATGAGCGTAAACTGGTCGATGAGGATGGCATGATTTTTCCTTTATCACAGTATATCGAAGAGCGTTATGTTGCCCGTATTTTAAGTCAATTTCCTTATGAAACATTAGATGATGTTGATCCTTTAAAACTTGAAGAACAAATCATACTTTTTGAAAATGAAATCAATATTCAATATGATGATCAACAAAAAGAAGCGATTCATCAATTCTTTACTGAAGCTTTTATGATTTTAACGGGTGGACCAGGAACTGGTAAAACAACCGTTGTAGGCGCGATGATTCATTTATTTAAGCGTCTATACCCTTCTTATTCTCTTGCGTGTATTGCCCCAACGGGTCGTGCGGCCAAGCGCTTAAGTGAAATTAATGAAGTGCAAGCATATACAATCCACTCTTTATTAAAGTGGGATTTAGAAACCAATACCTTTGGCAAAAATGAACAAGAACCTTTAGAGGTAGATGTTTTAATCATTGACGAGTTCTCGATGGTTGATACCTATTTATTTGCCCAACTTTTAAAAGCCTCACAAAAAGTAAAGAAAATCTTAATTGTCGGTGATCGTGATCAATTACCTTCTGTTGCCCCAGGTAACGTCTTATCAGATTTAATTGAATCTAATCAATTTCATAGTGTGGCATTACAAACCATATATCGCCAAGAAAGTGGTTCTGATGTGATTACTTTAGCGCATCAAATACGTGAAGAAAAAATAGATTTTTCTGTTTTAGATAAAGACATTCAGTGGTATGAAGGCTCACCTTACGAAGCAAAACAAGCCTTATTAAACACGGTAGCAAAAGCTTTGGATTCAGGCTATTCAATCCATGATTTTCAAGTGCTATCACCGATGTATTCAGGTGTGATGGGGATTGATAATCTGAATCATTTACTTCAAAAGCTTTGTAATCCTCAAGATGAATTTAAACGTGAACATAAAGTTGGATCGATTACCTTTAGAGAAGGTGATAAAATCTTACAACTTAAAAATCAACCCAGTGATGATGTCTATAATGGCGACATTGGTGAGTTGATAGAGATTATTTTTGCACGCGAAGATGAAAGTAAACAAAATCGATTGATTGTTGATTTTGATGGACGTATTGTTGAATACACATCAGAAAATATCTTAAATATAGCTTTAGCCTATTGTGTCTCTGTCCATAAATCTCAGGGTTCAGAATATTCGATTGTGATGATGCCTATCTTAAAAGAACACAGCATTCTATTAAAGAAACGACTTTTATATACGGCAATTACACGGGCTTCTAAGAAATTACTTCTTTTTGGTGATTCTGCCCTCTTTATTCATCAAGCTCAATTGGCTTTAGAGCGCAAACGTTGTACACGACTTTTATCGCATTTAAGTTCTTTGTGATATAATTGACATATGAAAAATCTAAGACAAATTGCTCGTTATTTACTGATTGGGTATGCAATTGTTTTAGCTGGATTATTTCCATTTTTACCAAATGAAATCCCAATGCAATATTCAATGACAGGTACTGTGAACTACACATTACCTAAATTTTTTGCCCTCTTAGCAATGTTGGCATTAAATGTTGTGATTGTCCTTGTGTTGGATAGAAGAACTAAGAATGAAGATTACCCATCTAAACATATCATTACTCAAATCACACTTATTGTGGTTACTTTAGCATTGTTGCTTAAAAATGTATTTTAGGAGCTTGTATGATCGAAATTAAAAATGTTTCAAAAACGTATTCTGGCAAAGTTAAAGCGGTAGATGCTTTAAGCTTGCGCGTTCAAAAAGGTGAAATCATTGGATTTATTGGACCTAATGGAGCAGGTAAAACAACCACTATTAAAATGATGACAGGAATTTTAGAAGCCGATGAGGGAGAAATTGAACTTAATGGGATATCCATTAAAGATAATCCTCTTTTAGCTAAACAACAATTTGGTTATGTCGCTGATAGTCCTGATTTATTTCTAAGACTAAAAGGCATCGAATATATTAACTTCATGGCTGATATTTATGGCGTTGAGAGTCAATTACGTCGTGAGCGAATTGAAAAGTATGCTCAAATGTTTGAAATGACTGCTGCCTTAAATGATAAGATTCTTTCTTATTCACATGGGATGCGACAAAAAATCATCCTTATGGGTGCCCTTGTTCATGAACCATCGATATGGATTTTAGATGAACCCCTCACTGGTTTAGATCCACAATCTGCTTATGCTTTAAAAGAAGCGATGCGAGAACATACCCAAAAAGGTAATACTGTTTTCTTCTCAACACATGTATTAGAGGTAGCTGAGAAATTATGTACACGTATTGTGATTATCGATCATGGAAAAATCCAATTTAATGGCACTTTAGACTCATTAAAAGAAAACTATCCAAATGAATCATTAGAAGCAATATTCTTGAAGGTTGTTAAGAATGACTAGGCTTTTAAGTTTAACTAAAGTTAGTCTTAAAAATATCTTGAGTTTTCGTGATGGCAAAATTAAACGTAATAAACTCAATCGCTATTTGCCACTACTCTTAGCACTTTTAATTATCCCTTCTTTAGGAACTTATGTCTTTTTGATCCGTGAACTTGTATTAGTTCTTCTACCGATTCAACAAGAAGGTTTAGTCATTGGACTTTTATTAGCTGGTTCAGCGATGGTTATTTTCTTTTTTGGAATCTTTTTGATTCCATCGGTTTTCTATTTTAGTAAAGACATAGAAACACTATTAAGCCTACCTTTAAAACCTTATGAAATACTTCTGAGCAAGTTAATTGTCACCATCGTTTATGAGTACATTAGTGAAGCTATAATATTTACGATTGTTTTAGCGGCGTATATTCCGCTTGTTCAACCAGGGATTCTCTTTTATGTATATGGTATTATCGTCTTTATCCTACTTCCGATTGTACCTTTAATTATTGATGCTTTTATTATTATGTTTATTATGATTTTCTTACCTTTTGCGAAAAACAAAGACTTCTTCAATTATCTTAGTGGCTTCTTAGCTTTAGTCTTTGCGATTGGCATAAACATCTTTATTCAAGGCAATATGGTACAGATGTCACAAGCTGAAATTGTTGGACTATTAGAAACGGGAAATAATTCATTAATGAATTTCTATGCTGTTTTTATTCCAACTGTCCCATTTGCAGTTAAAGCAATTGTCAGTTCATCAAGGTTTGATATCTTGATCTATCTAGGCTTAAGTATCATTTTCCTTCTTATCTTTATTTTCTTTGCGCAAATGGTTTATTTTAGAGGTGTTATTGGTGTCAGTGAAACGGGCGCAAATCGTAAAATTTTGAGTGATAAAGCTTACACAAAATCAACAACTCACAATAAACCTATTATGACTTATGCCTTAAAAGAGCTTAAAATTATGTTAAGAACCCCTGTTTATTTTATGAACAATATTTCTACTGTAATTATTATGCCTATCATTTTGTTTGTCGCGATGGGACCAAATCTCTTAGCAGAAGAAAACACTAGCATTCAAGAAATTAGTGCTATGTTGCCATGGAAAACGATGGAAATGGCTGTTTATGCTTTAGCTGTTGGCCTTGCAGCTGGGCTATTTATGAGTGGTATGAACTTGATTACCTGTACAGCAATTTCTCGTGAAGGAAGCAATGTATGGTTCATGAAGTCCATTCCTATGTCATACTTTGATCAAGCCATCGCCAAAATTATTCCTGGTTTAGTTATTTCAGCGATCGGTGGATTATTCTTTGTTTTACCCATTGGAATTATCTTAAGGGCTGATGTGATGAGCTTTGTTTATGCTTTTGTTGGCTTAGGATTAGGTGTCATCATCATGAATTTCTGGGGTCTAATCGTCGATATTTATCACCCAAAACTTGTTTGGGAACAAGAAACCGCTGCTGTTAAACAAAATTTAAATGCTGTCTTTACGATGGTACCTGGTTTTGGCATCAGTGGTGGCTTAGTCTTTCTGATTTTTAAATTATCAAGCTTAAATGATTTGTTAGTCTTCGCATTATTATTAATCATTTCGATCGCTTTAGCTTTAGGGTCTGTGATCCTTGTTCATAGTAATAGTGATAAAGGAATGGCAAGAATCGAAGCTTAAAGAAAGGAGCTTAGATATGAATGTATATATTTGGTTAGTAATTGCGATAATCGCAATTGTTGCAGAACTCGCAACCCCTTCTGCCCTTGTTTCTATCTGGTTTGCAGTGGGTGCTGTTGTGACTGCCTTAATTTCAAATGTGATCAGACATGATGTACTTGAGATTTTAATCTTTGTGATTATCAGTGCCATTAGTTTTGTTACTTTTAGACCAATGGTTATGAAGTATGTCAAAATAAAGGTAGAGAATACAAATGCTGATAGACTGATTGGCTATCAAGGGCGGCTAAGTGAAGCCATCAGCAAAGAAAAATGGGGGGCTCTTGAAATCTCTGGCATAAGATATTCAGTTAGCTCCAAGAATCAGGAACCGATTGATCAAAATCAATGGGTCAAAGTTGTTGCCTTAAAAGGGGCAAGACTTATCGTCGAAAAGACAGATGAAGGAGAACAATAATGGATTATTTAGTAACACTTATTTTTTCAATCATTGGTGCGCTAATTTTTATTAGTGTCCTAATGTATACCGTACGAATTATTCCTCAATCACAAGCTTATGTCGTTGAACGATTAGGGGCATATCATAAGACAATGGAGCGTGGTTTGCATTTTATCATTCCAATCTTAGATCATGTCTCAAATAAAGTATCTTTAAAAGAATGGGCAAAGGACTTCCCTCCTCAACCTGTTATTACTAAAGATAATGTCACGATGATGATTGATACGGTTGTTTATTTTGCTGTTTTAGATCCTCGCCTTTATACCTATGGGATTCATAGCCCAGTTAATGCGATTGAGCTTTTAACTGCTACAACCTTACGTAATATCATTGGTGAATTAGAACTTGATGAAACCCTCACTTCTCGTGAAATCATTAATACTAAAATGCGTGTTATTTTAGATGAAGCGACTGACCCTTGGGGTATCAAAGTGAATCGTGTTGAAGTTAAAAACATAAACCCACCTAAAGATATTCAAGATGCGATGGAAAAACAAATGCGTGCTGAACGTGATCGTCGTAGTTTAATCCTCCAAGCCGAAGGTGAAAAACGTAGTGCTATCTTAAGTGCTGAAGGTGAAAAAGAATCCGTTGTCTTACGTGCTGAAGCTAAGCAACTAGCTTTGATTGCTGAAGCTACAGGTCAAGCTGAAGCGATTAAACTTGTCTTTGAAGCCCAAGCTCGCGGGATTGAAATGATTAATCAAGCAAATCCTCAAAATGGTTATATTACCTTAAAAGGTTTTGAAGCTTTAGAAAAAGTAGCGGATGGACAATCAACAAAACTTATTATTCCATCAAACCTACAAGAATTGTCTGCGATTACCGCAAGTATTAAAACAATGTGGGAAGATCCAAAAGAAGCTAAAACTACTAAGAAATAGAAGATACACAGGTATCTTCTTTTTTTGTATAATGAGACTAATGAGGTAAAACATATATGAAATTAATGTTAATCTGTGGAGCCGGTATGTCGAGTAGTTTATTATCTAATAAAGTAAATGATGCGATCAAAAAACGTGATTTAGATGTTGAAGCTTGGGCAATCGCATCGGTTGATTTTAAAGCGAATCTAGAAAAAGCGGATGTTGTCTTATTGGCACCACAAATTCGTTTTATGCGTAAACAATTTGAAGAACAATTAGGAGATACACCGATTGAAGTCATTGACTTTACTGTCTATGGGTCAATGAATGGTGACAAGATTGTCGATCAAGGAATAAAAATCTACAACGAGAAAGTAAAGAAATAGTAAAGTTTACTATTTTTTTCAGTTAACTTTTAAAAAGAAAAAATAGAGGAATCGAAATGAAATTAATGTTAATGTGTGGAGCTGGTATGTCGAGTAGTTTACTCGCAAGAAAAGTCAATGAGGCAATTGAAAGACGAAATCTTGATATTGAATCTTGGGCTATATCTGAAGTTGAAGTAAACCAATATGTAGGCAAACAAGATGTTGTATTAATTGCTCCACAAATACGTTTTATGATGAAGCGTCTCAAAGATGTTTTAGGTAATGTCCCGCTTGAGGTTATTGAGTTTAGTGCCTATGGACAAATGGATGCAGATAAAATTGTTGATCATGGGTTAAGAGTTTATGAACAAATAAAAAAAAATAACAGCTAATATCAAATGCTTCCGTCCTTAAGCGCAAAGCACATATAATCGGACAACAAATAAAAAGAAATTATCATTAAAAGAACAGTATTCGATATTTTGTATTACTGTTTTTTTAATATTCGTAGTTTCTAAACGATTAAAAATAGTATTAAAATAAACTTTATAATAAAATAGGTATACATAGAATAAAATGGGTGGATGTATGTTAAAAAAACAAAATTTGTACAAATTGGGGATTATTTCATTATTAAACTTAAGTGCTTGTTCTAACACTTCTGATGTAGATAATCAAGCAATAACAATTCAAAAATTATCTTCAGAAATTGAAGAATTAAACGAAGCTGTATCAAGTCTACAAGAACAATTGTATGCTCCAAATATTATATTCCCTATTGATTATAATGGTGAACAACTTTATGTTAATTCAAGAATGCCTTTTGCAATATCGTTGGTTAACTCTGAAGAATTACCAATAAGAGTTTATGGATATGATAATTCTATTGTTGTGTTTTATGAAAATGATAACATTAATCAATTTTTAGAAAGTTATGTAATTGTACCTAGAATAATCATTAAAGAAAACAATGACAACCCAGAGTATTTTGATTCTAACTCAATTATTAGATTTCTCGATGATAATTGGGCGATTGTAAGAAACATAAGTATTGAAACCAGTTTAGATGTTGAGACAAACCAGAAAATCAGAACAATGTTGGAAAACATAAGATTTTATTAGTAAATAGTAAAACAGAAATGTCTCATATCCAATCAGCTTGTAATTAGCATCTGAAAAACAAGCGATTAGATTAATTGAAAATCTTGGAATTGAACAATTCCATTTTTTTATGCAATGATATATGATATGTAATTTTAAATACCACAAACAAAAACCCTTTATTTAAAAGGGCTTGGGTGAACTCATTATGTTTACTAAATCAAGTGTAATTGGTGTCGCAATTTAAGGTTTTTACTCCTTAGAACGTAATTCATTAAACTAATATGCTGTTATTTTTTGAGTTCTATTATCTTTTCCCAACTGAAACCATCTCGTCCAAAATGACCAAAGTTAGCAGTTTGTCGATAGATTGGTTTAAGTAAATCAAGTTCAGAAATAATGTTTGAAACCGAGAAATCAAAGTTATTTTCGACAATTTCATAGATTTTTTCCATCTCAATTTTTTCAGTTCCAAATGCATTGATATAGATTGAGAGAGGATGTGTTAAGCCAATCGCATAAGAAACTTGAATTTCACAACGGTCCATTAAACCATTTGCGACTAAGTTTTTCGCAACATAACGACAATAGTAAGCTGCAGAACGGTCTACTTTAGAAGGATCTTTTGAACTAAAGCATCCACCACCAATACGTCCCATACCACCATAGGAATCAACTACGATCTTACGACCTGTTGTTCCGCTATCACCAAATGATCCACCAATTACAAAGCGTCCGCCTGGATTAATATCGATCTTTAAATCTTTTGAAATCCATTTTGGATCTAAGACTTTATCAATAATTTCTTTTTTAACAAGAGCATATAAATCTTCTTGATTAATATCATGAGCATGCATTGTAGATACAACCACATGAGTAATTTCTTTTGGTTTGTCATCTTCATATAAAACGGTTACTTGCGTTTTAGCATCGGGTTTTAAACGACGATCTTCAAATTTAAATTCAGATAAGCGTTTAGAAAGTTTATGAGCTGTATCAATCGCTAAAGGCATATAGCTTTCCGTTTCATTTGTTGCATAACCAAACATAATCCCTTGGTCTCCAGCTGCAATTTCGTTTCCTAAAACAACTTTGTTAAAGATATCTGCAGATTGAGCACCAATCATAGTTAAAACTGTAAAATCTTGGGGATATCCAATATCTTTTAAGACTTGTTTAGCTACATTCTCAACGTTCAAGCTTAAATGTGAGAATTCTCCTAAGTTTTGTTCACCGTAGATGACAAGTGTTGAGTCTTTAATCGTACACTCTACTGCCATCTTGGCGTGTGGATTAATTTTTAAAGCTTCATCTAAGATCGCATCTGCTACTTGGTCACAGATTTTATCTGGATGTCCGTCAGTAACGGATTCGGATGTGAAATAATATCGATTCATGGGTTTATTCCTCCTATTTCAAATAAAAACCCCGCATACAAATCAGGGTTTAACTTTAATATAGAAGTTATCCCTTATCGAAATTAGCGGTACCACCTTGCTTGCTTCACATCAAGTAGGTTGGCGAGGGGTCATAGAGCTAAATCTCTACCCCTATCTCTAGATAAGACTTACAAAATATAACATGACAACACAAATCATTCAAGTGGTGTCTGATGATAATTACCAACAATCTTCTCTGTATTCGATACAGAAATAAAGACTTGAGGATCAGCAGAACGTGCGCTTTGAATGACTTGATTTACTTGGACTTCTTGAACAACCATAAAAAGCAAACAACGCTTTTGTTTAGAGTATGCCCCTTCGCCCCAAATTTTAGTTATGCCATGATGCGTATTCGCTAAAATCATATCACTTACTTCATCAGGCTTAGTTGTGATCATATAGAGTGATTTACTTTTATAGCGCATATGTCGGCTATTGATCACTTGAGTAGATACAAATTGTAGAATGATTGAATACAAGGCAATTTCAAGTCCATAAATTGATCCTGCTAGTAAAAGTAAAATAACATTTGCAGCCATAATCCAGGACCAAATAGGCCGTTTGAGTTTCTCAGACAAGTAGATAGCGATAAAGTCAGTACCACCAGAACTTGCATTTCTTTGTAAAACCATCCAACCAGATATACCACTAAGTAAACCACCAAAAACAGCGAGTAAAATCATATCATAATCGAGACGAATCATAGGAAAAAGCAAAGTAAATAAAGATACAAGTGAATAATTAATAATCGAAAAGATTGTAAACTTGCGACCAACTTTATTGAAAACTAAAAAAGTACCAGGCAAATTAATCAGAATATACAAAACACCATAAGGTATTGAAATATCAAAAAAGTCTTTAGATACACGAACGATGAGTAATGAAATTCCACTTATACCACCTGGATAGAAATTCCCTGAATATAATATTGTGTTTATACTTACCGCAAATACAAAAGCAGATACGATGACCCAAAACAATGTTATTAAATCTTTTTTTGTCCATTTAATCATAAAAATATTATAGTCCTTTTAACATAAAAAAAGCGGCTAAATTAGCCGCAACATGAACCATTACATCCTTCTTCTTCACTGTCATCGTTTGAACCACAAGCACATGAATCACCACAACCTTCATCATCAGAACCGCATCCGCAGCCTTCGTGTGAGTGTTGGTGTGCTACTTGTTGTTCATAAACTAAAGTATCGATGACAATCGCTTCAATTTCCACTAAAGCACCTAAAGGTAAAGCTTTCACTTCAATAGTAGAGCGTGCTGGATATGGATCAGCAAAATAAGTTGCATAAATTTCATTCATTTGGCTAAAGTTAGCTAAATCAGACATGAATACTGTTGTCTTAACAACATGTCTCATTTCTAAATTCATTTCAGCTAAAACAGCTTCCATGTTTTTAAGTACTTGATAGGTTTGTTCTTGGATGCCACCATCAACTAATTTATCAGTTGTTGGATCAATCGCTAATTGACCTGAAAGATAAACGAAATCACCAAGCTTTGTCGCTGGTGAATATGGACCAATCGCTTTTGGCGCATTGTTAGAATGAATAGATTTTGTAAACATAAGACCCTCTCTTTACCACTCTTGGTAGTATTCAATTTCTTCTTCTTGAAGACGTTTTGCGCGATGGATGAAGAACATTCTTAAGAGCGCATAAAGACTAATAGTCACAAGGACTAAAAGAATGGCCATTGAAATGTAATCGTTAAAACTTTCCATCATAGATAATTTCTTCCTTAGCCATTATAAAGGAGTCGGCTAGTAAACTCAACGAGAATACTTCTTCATTTACTTTTAATAAGTGTTATGAGTGGAATCACAACTCTGCTGAATATCCATAGATAGATAATCCCTGCCATAATATGCAAGATTGTTAAAACAAAATGCGTGTTTGACTTATTTAAACTAAACATGAAAAAGGCAAATATTAAGGCTTGATAAAGAATAGCTAAACTTAATTGTAGCTTTGCGTATTTAATAACAAATTCATCTTCTATTAAGGCAAAGATTAGAGCACAATCAAAGATAAAGACAAAGAATTCAATGGGTTTTATCGATAACAAGATTACATCCAGCCAGTCTTTTTTATCTAAGACATTCGCTAATATTCGAGTCATGGTATTAATGTCGACAAAATGCGAAATCATCGTAATCGAATTTACGGTATTAAAACTCATCAATGTTTGCGCAAAAGGAAATAATTCATAGGCTAAAAAAACATGAGCAAGCAACCATATAAATAAAATAAGTCTAGTTAAGGTTTTATTCGACATCTAACCAATCTTTTCCTTTAATCATCTCAACTTTTGATAAGCCAGGATAATTTAATTGACGATGAACTTCATAAACCATTATCGCAACGGTATTCGATAGATTTAAACTACGAGCTGTTTCGACCATAGGTAAACGAATACAGTTTTCTTTATGTGCTCTTAAGATATCTTTAGGAATACCTGTGCTTTCTTTTCCAAAAACAAGATAGATATCATCATTAATTTGTGTAAAATCAAATTGATTTGGATCCTTTTGACCATAACGCGTAATAAAATAAAAAGTTCCCTTATTCTTTAATAAAAATTCATCATAGTTTTTATAAGTAGAGACAAAAGCATCTAAACGATAATCTAGACCTGAGCGTCGAACTCTTTGTTCATCAAGTTTAAAACCTAAAGGTTCAATTAAGTGTAAATGACAATTTGCTGCCACACAGGTACGCATAATATTCCCTGTGTTTTGGGGAATCTCTGGTTCATATAAAACAACATGGATCATAAATTTAACCTCTTAAAAACGCTAACAAAGCGATATGTAATGGATAGAAAATATAGAAGAACCATTTTTCAATTGATTGAAATGGTTGTGGGAATGCTTTGGGTTTATCACTTTGATAAAAAGCTAATAAAACTAAAGAAAGCATGGAAAATCCTTGAACTAAATAATGCCAACCAATTGTCCAAAATTGATTGATAATCAAAGGAATATAAGACCAATTTCCAGGTATCATAAATGGATAAAACACAAAGAAAACGGTGATAATCGAATAAGCCAGTGCTTGTTTAGTAAATTGATCATGAAACTTATAGAAAAAATATAGAACAATGATGCCATAGGCACCATAATCCACCCCAAACATCTCCGCCGTTAAGGCTATTAGAATAAATGCCCAATCAAAGCCACGATCAATCAGTTCAAACAAAATCAGTGCTAGTCCAAATAAGAAGAAGATACTGATAATCTCCCCTGCTCCAAAGAAAACCATAATGGCTTGACCTATAAAAGCAGCTAACCATACTCGAATCCCTAGTTTAAGTCGATTAGATGTAAAACGTGCACTATTGGCAAACAAAAAAGTAAAAATGGGGAACGCTAGTCTTCCAATTACACGTAAAAGGAATAAATCGGGTAAAAGAAAATGACCAACATGATCTATCACCATTGTGATAAGCGCAATCCATTTTAGCGTACGACTATTCATTTGAAGAATTTCCTTTTTAAAAGATCATAATGCATAAAAATAATATACGCCGATAAATATAGACTTAACATGATGAATATATTAAAAACCATGTCATAAAAGAAATTGAGTTGATACATAACAATCATACGATCCGTCGCTGGGTTAAGTAACCATAAGTCATTGGTAAAGAAAACTTTATGAAAACTTGTCCAAAAGGAGTTGAAATCAATCAGTGCATAAAATGCAATCGCCGCTAACAATGTACCAATCACAACGAACGCATCATATAAACCTTGTCGATACATCTTTAATTTTTCTTTAGGATAAATAAAACTTGAAAGGACAAATAAAACTACAAAAGCCATTAAGCTTAGATTACGTGCATAAACACTATTCAGATATAAGACCTTTACATCAATCATGTGATCTTTTTCTTTTTGATTAAAGAAAGATTCACTTTGACCATCTACAACGATCTCATAATCCATATTATCAACACTATCTTGAACATAGGCTAATAACTTAAAGTTTGCATTATAGAGATCAGTTTCACTGACATTTAATGTTTGTGCTGTATTGTTTTCAGTAAATTTCTCTACAAAAAAGTCAGCATTAAAAATAACCGTATGAATTGATACTAAAATAATCGCAATGAGTCCAAAGAAGGAAATTAAAAAAGATATAAATCGTTTCATAAATTAAGCCCTTTTAAATACTGTATCGCCTGTTTAAGTGCTGCTTGACGATGTGATATTTGATTACGCTCATTTAAACTGAGTTCAGAATAATGACGTGTATCATTTTCAGGGATAAAGATCGGATCATATCCAAAACCACCAGTTCCCTTTTCTGCGTAAGCAATACTTCCTTTAAGTTCACCACAAAAAGTTTTATGTTCACTGTGATTTATGACGACAGATACTGCACAGACATAGCGAGCACTACGATCTTTTTTATCTTCTAATCGTCTAATAAGTTCATTGTTTTTGATGGTATAAGGGGTATCGTAACCCATATAACGAGCAGAATAGATGCCAGGCTCATTATTAAGTGCGCTAACTTCTAAACCTGAATCATCTGCAATGCAAATTAATCCACTTAAATCGGCACCCCATTGTGCCTTCAATAAAGCATTTTCTTCAAAACTTGAGCCGACTTCTTCGATGTCTTCACTAATACCAGCTTCATCCATTGAAATCACTTCAACATCAAAGTGTTCACCAAAAAGAGCTTTCATTTCAATAACCTTATTGGGATTATGGGTGGCTAATAATATTTTCATACTTGATTCCTGTTTCTTTTATATGCATCGCTTCTAAATCTTTATAAACAATAAATTCAATTTCTTGTTTAGGATTGATAAGTATCACTGGTATCAGTCTATCATAGGCTCTGTATTGCTCTCTATACGCCTTAATGATTTCTTTGGTATCTTTTATCGCTAATTCACATAAACGCTGTGGTCGCATTTTATGGCTTAAATAATACGAACATTCAATTTCATAGGTCGCATCAACAATGATATCTTTTAAACAATCCACCATCGCTAAATAAAAATCTTTAATTGAATATGGCTTATTGAGTAAACTGATTGCTTTTCCAATCCTGAGATACGTATCAAATGCATCGCTATAGTGTTGTTCAAAGTGTTTGTTTAATAGATTGCTTAAGCGTCCTGAATTGTAGGCTTTTTCGATGCCTAATGCAGCTAATTCTACTTCTTTGATATCCGCTTGATCGACCCATTTATTTTCAATGATTTGATAAGGGGCTTCTTTTTCAAAGACGTATTGATAAGACTCAATGTCTTGGTATAACATTGTACCTTTTAATAACTTTAAAATGCCTAATTGAATCTCTAAAGGTTTAAGTTGAACCATCTGTGCTAAGGAATCTTTTAAACCATCTAAATCTTCATAAGGTAAACCCGCAATTAAGTCCGTATGTTGGTGAGCGCCTATTTGACTAAATTCTTGTATGGTATGTTTTAATTTTTCAATGCTTGATGTGCGTCCTACCGCATTCAATACTTTTGGATGAAAACTTTGGACACCGATTTCCATTCTAAATCGATGATGATGTTTAATAATAAATTCCTTTAAATCATCACTAATTTGATCACCGACAAGTTCTATATGAAAGGTGGTTGGTTCAATCACTTCAATAAAAGCTTTAGCAAGCGTTAATGATCGCTCTGGATGCAAATTAAAAGTTCGATCTAAAAACTTTACTTGCTTTACGGGATGTTTATTTAATTGCTTAAAGGTCTTTAATAAATAATCTAAAGAGAATTCTCTAACTTTACGATCTAAACTAGCTAAACAATAGGTACATCCATAGGGACAACCACGTGAAGTTTCCATATAGAGATATTGATTTAGACGATCCTTTTCATCAAAATCTAAAAAATAAGGACTCTTATATTTCTCTAGTTCTTTTAAATCAACCCGTAGTATCTCCGCTTTATCTAAACTGTTTTTTAGAAATCCTTTTTCAGATTTATGTTGGATAACATCCCAAAAACTAAATTCAGCTTCTCCTCTAAAGACACCATCAACTCCAGCCTCAAAAAATGCATTTGGATTATAGGTCGCTTCAGGACCACCCACATAGATAATGAGTTTTGGATTAGCCCTCTTTAAAATTTTAATGAGTTCAATGCTTTCATGAATATTAAAAATAAAGGTACTTAAACCAATCACATCTGCTTGATAAGCTAAAAGTTCATCAGCACATTTCTTGATTGCTTTAGTGGTACCCTCAATAATTTTTGCGTCAATATCGTTTGGTTTAGTCACATAGAGCCAACGTAGCGCTAGATTCTTATGGACAAAACTGACATTAAGACTTGTTAAAGCAACTTTCATGAATACCATTTTACCATGCAAATCATGTTAAAATAAGCACATGAAAAGATCGATAAGATACTTTGTCGAAAAGACTTTAAAACAGGAAATTATTAGCTTAGAACAAACCGATAAAGGTTTAACTAATCACAACTTCTACTTGAAGACAAATCAGGGAGAATTTATCATCAGATGGCCACACCAAGATGCAGCACACGTCGTCAATCGAAGTCACGAATCCAAAGCAATGAAACTCGTTAAAGATCTCGATACCGAAATTGTTTACTTTGATGAAAAAACAGGCATTAAAGTAAGTCGATATATTGAAGACTTAAAAACATTCAATGAATATCAAGGAAAAGATAAAATTAAACGTACAGCTTTACTGATGAAATCACTCCATCAAAGAAAAGTCTGTATTAATGAAGATTTTAATCCCATCAAACGTTATGAAGATTATGCTAAACGCGTCAAAGTACCAATGGTTGATCACTCAACAGCTGAAGGAATTATCGAGGGTATTGCCCATTTAAATCGTGAAAAAACTTTATGTCATAATGACTGGGTTGAAGGAAATATCTGTTTTAGTAAAGAAAGAGATTATTTAATTGATTATGAATATGCCGGTGATAATGACCCCTTTTTTGATGTAACCTCATTTTTAACTGAGAATCATTTAAGTAAAAAAGAAAAATGGGATTTTGTTAAAGCCTATTTTGGCCACCAACCCAACACTGAAGAAATTGATATCTTAGAGCGTTATGCACGTTTTCATAATCTATTATGGTGTGCCTGGGGCATGATGATGTTTGAATCACGTCAAGAAGCTATTTATAAGAATATTGCTTACGAAAAATGGGAAGCATTACATCATAGTGTATTATCTTAACTAATATATTTAGTATAGTGTATAATCTAATGTATGGATTATATACACATTAATAAACAAATCCGAACACCCATCTATCGACAAATCGTCGATAGTATTTTAGATGCCGTAACTGACCATAAACTTAAACATAATGATCATTTACCCACTGAGGAAGAAATGTGCGCAACCTTTGGAATTTCCAATATTGTCGTGAAACAAGCTTATAAGGAACTTGTTGATGAAGGTGTGGTCAAAAGAATACGTGGTAAAGGAACTTATATCCATACCATTGAAGCTGAAAAAATCCATTTAAAGGATTTCAATCAGTTCGAAGAAATCTTTTTAAATCGTGGTGTTATTAAAAAAAGAATCTTAATTGAAGAAGCAGAATTAGGTCCAAGAGAATTAACTTTTATTAAAAACTTAGACCAAAAATATGTGCATCTTGTTTTTGTTGCCTTGTTGGATGATATTCCTGTTTATGCCCTAAGTGTGGTTGTTAAAGAAAGCTTTTCACGATATTTCATCGAAACGGATGAAGAGAAATTTAATACCCAAAAATGGTTACGAGAAAATAAGGATGTGCGTGTTCGCTATGAGTTCATGGTCGATGGATTAGTCCAAAACAATGCACGACTTTTAAACATGAACATTGGTGATGCAGCGCATCATATCCATTGTACATATAGTTTAGATGGTGAACCTTTTGCGATAATGTGCAACTTTGTTCCCAATGAATTTTTACATTTTGAATTTACCTTAGGACAAAAATCATGAATATAAATTTAGATCGACGCTCAAAAGTCAGTGTTTCCACTCAAATTGAAATCGCCATAAGAAAAATGATCTATAATCATAGTTTTTCAAATGGCGAAACACTTCCATCAATTGAAGATTTTGCGAAAGAATTGGCTGTCAACGAAAAAGATATCTTAAATGCTTATCGTAAACTTAAGGCTGAGCGCATAATCAAACAAGAAGGTGAAGATTACATCGTTCAAAAAAGCTTTGTCCCTACCTATATGTTTGATCAAGTGATTTCTTTATTTGATTTAATTAAGGAAATTAACTTAGAACCTAGTATTGAAACGATTTCCGTTGAAATCATCACAACTCCAAAATCACTTCAAGATTATGTATTGGATAATAAAGTTATCCGAACTAAACGTTTGTATAAAGGTAATAATCGTCCCCTATTCTATTTAGACATTTATCTTAATAGCAAATTTGAATCCATTATTGATAGTTTAAAAAACAATGAACCTTATTATGATCAACTCTATAAATTGACTAAACTTGATCATTCTACACGAACCTATGAAGCCATGAATGCTTCAAAAGATATTGCTGGAAAGTTAAACATTCCCGACAATTCACCGATTGTTTACTCAAAAATCATGAGTTATGACTTTGATAATCATTGGTTTGAAATCATTGAATCTTATAACCTAGTTGAAGTACAACACTTTGTCTATGAATCATAAAACAGGAACGCTTCCTGTTTTTTTATTCGATTATTTAAATTACATAAAAAGACAAAAATACTATCAAATCATAAATCCAATTAAACATAAGAAAAGGTCCATTTGAGTGGACCTTTAATGAATTATTTAGCTGCTTTCGCTAAAGCTTTTTTAGCGGATGTTACAACTGAAGCAAAACCTTTTTCGTCATGGATAGCCATTTCTGATAACATTTTACGGTTAACATTAATGTTTGCTAATTTCATACCGTGCATTAATTGTGAATAACTGATTTCGTTCATACGAGCTGCAGCGTTAATACGTGCAATCCATAGACGTCTCATGTCGCGTTTTACTTGGCGACGATCACGATAAGCATAAGCAAGTGACTTCATCACTTGTTCATGAGCCGTACGATATAATAAGTGTTTAGAACCAAAATAACCTTTGGCTAATTTTAGTACCTTTTTGCGACGAGCGCGGGTTGTAAATGAATTTTTAACTCTTGGCATTGTTAAGACCTCCTAATTATGAAGCATCAATTTGATGCGTTTGTAATCACTGGCACTTACCAATGTAGATTTACGTAGGTTACGTTTTTGTTTGTGGCTCTTGTTGGCCGCAAAGTGGGATACATAAGCATGACCGCGTTTTAATTTACCACTACCGGTTTTTTTAACACGTTTAGCCAATGCTTTTTTAGTTTTCATTTTAGGCATATTCGCTCTCCTCTTATTTTTTCTTTAAAGGGGTCAAAACCAAAGACATGGTACGACCTTCCATGACGGGCGCTTTATCTTCACTCGCAATATCTTTAACGGCTGTGACAAAATCATTCATGACTTTTTTACCAACTTCAATGCGGGTCATCATACGACCTTTAAAGCGCATATCTAGTTTAACTTTATTTCCTTCTTCTAAGAATTCACGAGCTTTCTTTAACTTGACTTCGAAGTCATGTTTATCGATAACTGGTGATAAACGAAGTGGTTTAAGTTCTTGTTGGTGTTGATGTTTTTTAGCTTCTTTTGCTTTCTTTTGATTTTCGAACTTAAAGCGTCCATAATCCAAAATCTTGCAGACTGGTGGGTTTCCTTGTGGG
The DNA here is from genome assembly GCA_963663995.1 of Erysipelotrichaceae bacterium. Taxonomy (GTDB): domain Bacteria; phylum Bacillota_I; class Bacilli_A; order Erysipelotrichales; family Erysipelotrichaceae; genus UBA2212. The sequence goes on from OY760660.1 coordinate 631,987, forward strand.
GCTACACAGAAGAGATCTAATTCTTGATCGAATGCAGCAGTTAGCGCATCACGACGAGACATGACTCCTAATTGTTCTCCCTCAGGACCAATGACTAATACTTCTTTAAAGCGAATGTTTTCGTTGACGAGTTCGTCAGACTTACGTTTTGTTATAAGGCGTTTCCTCCGTTTCGCAAAAAAGCGGATATCTTGTAGATACCCGCTCATGTAAAATCATCTTAAATAGATAACATTGACATTGACCCATGATCGTTAGACACATCGGGTGAGAAACGGGTGTTTCTACTTTCCAATTGATTGCCTAGTTAATATATCACTGCCATCCTTTAATGTCAACTAATGATACTAGTCTTTTTTACGTCGTTTTCGTGAGAGCGTTAACCCACCAAAACCACTGATAATCGCCATATAAAAACCAAGGTCATAAAACCATCCTGTATTGATACTTTCATAGACGCGAATGTTTTTATCAAAAAGTCCGAGAATCAAAGAAATTGGCGCAATCCATCCATGCCATATGCCCCATAAGAAACCAGCTGGACGCGATAGTGTATATGTTCCATCCCCAGGTACACAAGCAGTTAAGACTAAGAATGATAATAAGATTAATAAGATTATTTTAAACATCGTCTTTTTCATAACCCTATTATACCTTTTGTCTTTAACAATTGTTAGTCAGATAATTTGCATCTCTATTAGCATGAATATGCTATAATTTGACAAGTAAATTAGAGGATTAACGTATGAAATTAAAGAACAGTTTTTTTTACACACTACGTGAAAACGTAAAAGACGAAGATTCAGATAGCGGAAACTTATTAGTTCGATCAGGTATGATCAAGAAAAGTTCTTCCGGTATTTATATGTATATGCCCTTAGGGTACAAAGTCTTAAAGAAAATTGAACAAATCATTCGTGAAGAAATGAATGCTACGGGTGCTCAAGAGCTCTTAATGCCTTCGATGATTCCAGAAGAAGTTTATATTAATTCAGGACGTCGTGCTGGTTTTGGTAACTCCATGTTTTCTTTAAAAGATCGTTTTAATAAACCTTTTGTCTTAGGCCCTACTCATGAAGAACTCTTTTTAGATGCAGCTGCTTCTAAGATTCGTTCTTATAAAGATATGCCTTTTAACTTATATCAGTTCCAAAATAAATTTAGAGATGAGCCACGTCCTCGTTTTGGTTTAATTCGTGTTCGTGAATTCATTATGAAAGATGCTTATTCATTTGATACTGATTTAGATGGTTTACAAATCTCTTACGATAAGATGTTTAATGCTTATAAAAAATCATTTGATCGTATGGGTATCGATTATAAAATCGTTACTGCTGACACAGGTGTTATGGGTGGTCTTCTATCTGAAGAATTCCAAGCCGTCACTGCGATTGGTGAAGATACCTTAGTATTATGTGATCATTGTGATTATTCTTCTAACTTAGAAGTTGCCCAATGTTTAACAGAAGTTCCTTCATCTTTTGAAGATTTAAAAGTGATGGAAAAACTACATACACCTAATGTTGGCAAAATCAAAGACTTAGTCGATACCTATCAAATTCCTGTCGAAAACATGACTAAATCAATGATCTATAAAATTGATGATGAGTTTGTCTTAGTCATGGTTCGCTCTGACGATGAAATCAATGAAGTTAAACTTCAAAAATATTTCAAAGCACAAAGTGTTGAACTTGCTGAAAATGATGATGTTGTTCGCTTAACGAACGCTAAAATTGGTTTTGCAGGACCTTATCAAGCTAAGATTAAAGTTATTGCTGATCATAAAGTCGAACATATGCGTAACTATTTAATCGGTGCTAATGAATCTGACTATCACTATGTCAACGCTAATCATGGTCGTGACTTTGAAATTAGTGCATACACTGATTTAAGAGAAATTAAAGAAGGTGAAATATGTCCTAAATGTCAAAAAGGTCATATTCAATTCTCTAAAGGAATTGAAATTGGTAATACCTTTAAACTAGGTGATAAATACACTAAAGCCTTAGGTCTAAATTATCTCGATGCCAACAACCAACTACAACCTGTCGTCATGGGTTCTTATGGTATTGGTCCTGGTCGTTGTATGGCTGCCATCGTCGAACAAAATCATGATGATTATGGCATTATCTGGCCAAGTAATATTGCCCCATTCGAAGTTGCTTTAGTCATTATTAATACTAAAGTTGAAGAACAAGTTTCTGCAGCTAATAAAGTTTATGAAGAACTAAGTAGTTTAGGCATGGATGTTCTCTTAGATGATCGTGATGAAAGAGCTGGGGTTAAGTTCAATGATATGGACTTAATTGGTGTGCCAGTCCAAGTCACTTTTGGAAGAGGCTTAGCTGATGGTGAAGTTGAAGTTAAGATTCGAAAAGAAAATAACAAAACAAACGTAAAACTTGAAAATCTTGTCCAATTTATTAAAGAATCACTATAAACAATGCTCCTTTGTGTAAACTAGAACTAACACAAAGGAGTTTTTTTATGACACGACAATTTCCAAAGGGTTTTCTATGGGGCGGTGCAACTGCCGCAAATCAATTTGAAGGAGGATGGAATCAGGGTGGTAAAGGTTTATCCGTTGCTGATTGTGCCCCTGCTCATCCAAATACAGATGTTAAAGATTATGCTAAACACAATCATATTTCATCAGAAGAAATCTATGAAGCGATGAAAAGTGACGATACAGTTCTTTATCCTAAACGTCATGGTTCAGAGTTTTATTCACACTATAAAGAAGATATCGCTCTACTAGCCGAAATGGGCTTTAAGACTTTTAGACTTTCCATCTCTTGGCCGCGAATTTTTCCAAATGGTGATGATGAAAGTCCTAATGAAGAAGGCTTGATGTTTTATGAAAATGTTTTTAAAGAACTTAGAAAACATAATATCGAACCATTAGTTACCATTTCTCATTACGAACCACCACTTAATATTCTTTTAAATTATGATGGTTGGGCATCACGCGAAGTCATCCCTATGTTTGAAAAATATACCAAAGTGATTGCCCATCGCTATAAAGATCTTGTGACATATTGGTTAACTTTTAATGAAATCGATTCGATCATTAGACACCCTTATACCTCTGGTGCTTTAGTTGAAGATCGTTTTCCACAACAAAACTTTAAACATGTCATCTATCAAGCAATGCATCATCAATTTGTTGCTTCTGCCCTTGCGACTAAAATTTTAAAAGAAGTCAATCCCAACTGCAAAGTCGGCTGTATGTTAACAAAACTTAGCTTCTATCCTTTAACTCCACATCCACTAGATATCTTAAAAGCTCAACAAGATATGCGTAGTACTTACTGTTATAGTGATACACAAGTTCATGGTGAGTACCCTGCTTATCTATTATCTCGCTATAAAAACGAAGGTTTTGAGATTAAAAAAGAAGCGGGTGATGATGAAGTGATGAAGAAGTACCCGGTTGATTTTGTTTCATTCTCCTATTACATGTCATCCTGTGTCGCGCATGACCCGGAAGGCAAAGAGACAACTGCTGGTAATACGATTGTTGGAATTAAAAATCCACACCTTAAATCAAGTGATTGGGGTTGGCAAATTGATCCTGTTGGATTAAGAGTTTCACTGGTTGATCTCTATGATCGTTATCGTAAACCCTTATTTATTGTTGAAAATGGACTCGGTGCAAAAGATATTTTAGAAACTGATGGATCAATTCATGATTCCTATCGTATAGATTACTTTAAAGACCATTTTAAAGCGATGTTAGACGCTATTGAATATGATGGTGTCGAACTTCTAGGGTATACCTCTTGGGCTTGTATAGACCTTGTATCAGAGTCTACGAAACAAATGAGTAAACGATATGGTTTTATCTATGTTGATGCAGATGATGAAGGCAAAGGAAGCTATAATCGTTATCGTAAAGATAGTTTCTATTGGTATAAAGATGTTATCGAAAGCAATGGAGAAAGTTTATTTAAAGACTAAAGCGGAAATGATTTTCCGCTTTTTTATTAAATATCGATTAATTTGATTTCTATCTTTTTATTTAAGCCTGTCGCAAAACGAGCAAGCGTCTCAATGCTTGGAGAATGTTTTCTATTTTCAAATCGAGAAATATTCGATTTAGGAATACCAATTTTTATAGCTAATTGATCTTGTGTTAGATGATTTTTTACTCTTAAATCTATGAGTGCTTGGATGATTTGATATTCTGCTTCTAGTGCATCATATTCTTTTTTTATATCCGGATTACTCAATAATTCTTCTTTTAATTTTGTAAAAGTATTATCCATTTTGTCTATCCTCCCAATCTTTTTGATATTTAAGTGCTAACAGAATTTCAGCTCTTAGCGTTTTTTGTACTTTCTTTATAAAACTGTTTAGTAATATTATTTGTTTCTTACGCGTAAAAAAATCAAATATCCTAGAAATATTTGTACTTTGTTTAGTTCTAAGTTCAAAGATATTAGATTTAGAATATTTTATTTTATTTGAATAGGAATAATCAATATCTTTACCATATTTTTCCAATAATTCTAAATCTCTCAAAACTTTCGTTTGTAGTTTCAAATCATTAATATTTAAAATAAATTCCTTTATTGGACAATATCCACTTCTTCTTGCATAAAAAACGATTTCAAACATTCACCCTTCTAAATATTATCATATTTGATAACTTGCTTAAACATTTTCTAAGGTGTTAAGAAAAATCATCTAATATTTATTACGATTGGTGATGGTATTATCCTAAAAAAAGGCTCTCAATTGAGAACCTTAGTTATTTATGCTAATTGAGTTTTTAAATTAAGATCTTCAGTTTCTTCTGGTTCAAATTGTGAATTGTAGAGTTTAGCATAGAAACCATTCGCTTCAAGAAGTTCTTCATGATTTCCTTTTTCGACAATATCACCATGATCCATTACTAAGATTAAATCAGCATTCTTAATCGTTGATAAACGGTGGGCAATAATAAAGCTTGTACGCCCTTCCATGAGTACATCCATCGCTTTTTGAATATGGACTTCTGTACGTGTATCAACTGATGATGTTGCTTCATCTAAGATAAGAACTTTTGGATCAGCAAGAATGGCTCTTGCGATGGTTAATAATTGTTTTTGACCTTGAGAGATATTTGATGTGTCTTCATTTAAGACCATGTCATATCCTTCAGGTAACGTTTGAACAAAGTGATCAACTTGTGCCATCTTAGCTGCATTGTATACTTCATCATCACTTGCACTTAAGCGTCCATAACGAATATTTTCACGAATGTTGCCATTGTATAACCAAGTGTCTTGTAAAACCATTCCAAAGACATGTCTGAGATCATTACGTCTAAAGTTACGCAAATCATGTCCATCGACTAAGATTTGACCTTCTAAGACATCATAGAAGCGCATTAGAAGTTTAACCATTGTCGTTTTACCAGCACCTGTTGGCCCAACAATCGCAATTTTTTGACCTTTTTTAACATCTGCTTTGAAATCTTTAATAATGACTTGTTCAGGATTGTAACCAAATTTAACATGGTCGAATGATACTTGTCCTTGAATATTTTCAGCACTTGGATATTCTACTGGATCTGCAACCATTTCTTCTTCCTCTAAGAGTTTGAAGATTTTTTCAGTTGCAGCAAGGGTTGATTGAAGCATCGATGATTGTGATGCCATTTGCGCAATTGGTTGAGTAAAGTTACGCATGTATTGAATAAAGGATTGGATATTACCAATGGTAATAGTACCCATTGATGCATAATAACCACCCATAATACTAATTGCGACATAACCTAAGTTACCAATACTATTCATTAACGGCATCATTAAGCCTGAGAAGAATTGAGATTTCCAAGCTGAATCATAAAGGTCATCATTGGCTTTATTGAAGATTTCTACAGCTTGTTTTTCACCATTAAAAGATTTAACTAAAATGTGATTACCAAACATTTCTTCAACTTGTCCATTAACAACTCCAAGTCCTGCTTGTTGAGCTTTAAAGTATTTTTGTGAGAACTTAAAGATTAGACCAATAATTCCCATGGATACTGGTAGAACTAAGAGTCCAACCACTGACATTTGCCAATTAATCGAAAACATCATAATTAGAATACCCACAACCGACACAACTGAAGTAATCAATTGTGATAAACCTTGTTGAAGTGAGTTGTTAATCGCATCAACGTCATTGGTAAAGTGTGATAAGACTTCCCCGTAGGTATGTGTATCAAAGTATTTGAGTGGCAAACGATCCACTTTTTCATGAATTCTTTTACGTAAGTTGAAGGTAACATCATTGGCCACACGGGTCATGATGAATCCTTGGATATAAGATAGAATTGCACTGAGGACATATAGACCAACTAAGAAGATAATAATGTTTCCAATACCTTCAAAATCAATCGATCCACTATTGGTAATCTTAGCCATAATTCCTTCAACTAAGATGGTTGTGGCATTCCCTAAAATCTTAGGACCAATAATCGTAAAGACAGTAGAAGCTATCGCGAAGATAACGACTAAAAATATTCTGAAACGATAGGGGTTAAGTAAAGACCCTAACTTTTTAATACTATCTTTAGTATCTTGTGGTTTTTCACCACTTCCACCCCCCATCGGGCCATGGCCCATAGGACCACCCATACGACGAGGTTGTTTTTTTAGTGCTTCATTTTGACTCATAAGGCTAACTCCTTAGCTGATAGTTGTGATGATGCAATTTCATAATAAGTCTCACAAGATTTGAGTAATTCTTTGTGGGTACCAATGCCAACCATTTTTCCTTCTTCAAGGACAATGATTTGGTCAGCATCCATAATCGTGTTAACCCGTTGTGCGACAATTAAAATCGTTGTATCTTTTAAGTTTTTCTTTAATGCAGATCGTAATTTTTGGTCTGTTTTAAAGTCTAAAGCAGAGAATGAATCATCAAAGATGAGGACTGGTGATTGTTTAACTAAAGCACGGGCAATCGATAAACGTTGTTTTTGTCCACCAGAAACATTCGCTCCTGCTTGGGCAATATGGGTTTCATAACCTTCTTCTTTTTCTGAGATAAAGTCGATTGCTTGAGCAATTTCACTGGCATGTACGACTTCATCTTGATCTGCTTCTGGCTTACCATATTTAAGGTTGTAGTTAATGCTTCCAGAAAGTAACATACCTTTTTGAGGGATATAAGCAATTTCCGCATGAACATCATGTTGTGTTGCTTCACGAACATCAACACCAGACACTTTAATTGAGCCTTCACTGACATCATAGAATCTTGGTATCAAGTTAATTAAAGTACTCTTACCACTACCAGTTGATCCAATAATCGCGGTCGTTTTTCCAGGTTCAGCAACAAAGCTGATATCTTTAATAACATATTCTTTAGCATTTTTATATTTGAAACTGACTTTATCAAATTCAACAAATCCACGCTTCGTTTCATCAAATGCTTTAGCATTTTGTGGATCTTTAATCGAGTTATCCATTTCTAAGACATCAGCAATACGATTTGCTGAAACTTGAGCACGTGGGAAGATAATGAAAATCATAGAGATCATTAAGAATGACATAATAATTTGCATTGCATATTGCATGAACGCCATCATATCGCCAATTTGTAAAGTACCTAAATCAATTTGATGTGCACCAAACCATACAATCGCAACAATCGTTAAGTTCATAATAACCATCATAACTGGCATCATGGTGACCATAACACGTGCGACAAAGAGTAAGACATCAGCAAGATCTTTATTAGCTTTTTCAAAACGTTCATCTTCGAAATCTTGGTTTGCAAATGCTCGAACGACCATCAATCCACTTAAGTTTTCACGGGCAACCAAATTTAATTTATCTATTAATGTTTGCGTTAATTTAAACTTCGGTACAGCAACCATAAAGACAGCGATAATCACAACAATGAGTGCTGCAACGGCACTCGCAATAATCCACGCCATACTTAAATCTGTACGGGTAATCATAAAGACTCCACCAACCGCCATAATTGGGGCATAGAAGAAAATACGTGTTCCCATCGCCACAAAACGTTGAATTTGGGTGATATCATTGGTAGATCGTGTAATCAGGGATGAAGAAGAGAAATGATCAAATTCTTCATTCGAAAATGTTTCAACTTTTTCAAATAATGCTTTACGCATTGCTTGAGCAACCCCTGCCCCCATTCGAGAACCAAAATAACCAACTAAAATAACTGCTAGTGCACCTATTAATGAGAACAGAATCATGATTCCGCCTGTTTGCAGAATATAATTCATTTGGATTTGATCTAAATCAGCCCCTAGTTCTGTTAAAAAGCCTTTGGCAAGAACAACACCTGTTTGTGCTTTTAACATATCACTAACATCTGCTGCACTTTCTTGATAAGGTGCCAACATTTCAGCAGGCATCATCGCTATTTGATTTGAGAATGCATAGAGTTGAGTCACATCAATGTTTTCCATACTCATCGATGATGAACCACTATTTCCTTGTGATTGGGCAAAATTAATCAGTGTCCATACAGATTCACCAATAGCTTTATCTAAAGCAAGAACGGTTGTTTCATCAGTATTTACTAACACATAAACAGTGTTTGGTGCATCTGGATAAGAAGCATCACTGTAGTTTGTTTCTAAAGTATATCCTTCTTCTAATAATGTTTTGTTTTCATCTGAACTTAAAGCATAGACAAAGTTATAAGCCTCTTCACTCATAACATCGATTGCGGCATGTTCAATCCCACCTTGTTGGATGCCAACAGAAACGATATCTGACATATAATTTGGTAAATTTAAGTCAGAAAACGCTTGTACAAACAAGAGTGATAAAACCATAATCATTGAAAATATAAAGGGTTTAAAAAATGATTTTAATCTTAACATAAGTTTAACTTTCTAAGTCTTTGTTAGACATTTTTTCAGCATATTCTAGTACTTTATCCATAATAGGAAGCATAATCTTTGTATCTTCTTCACCGATGTAGTCAATCATACCTTCGATAAAATCAGATGCTTCTTTATAAGCAATGCGTAATTGTTCTTTACCTTTATCAGTTAAACTGACCCAGGTTACACGACGATCATTTTCGTCACTCTCACGTTTAACAAATCCTACTTTGACAAGTTTTTCAACCATCTGTGAACTTGCCGCATTAGTAACATCCATTTTTTGAGCTAATTGAGACGTAGTAAAAGCTTGACCAGGATTGATCTCATGCATCGTAATCAGTAAAAATATGAACTTCTTTTTACCATCATGTGTTTTCCGCATTACTCTTTGTAATTGCGAAAACTTTTCCATAAATAGATGAACTTGTTTTCTTTTTTCTACTTGCATCATAAAGTATAAGCTCCTTAATAGTTAAGTACCTTAACTAATATACACCCTAAATAAAAAAATGCAAATACATATGCAACTTCTATTTATAAATATCTTTATGGACTCTAATTTAAACGTCTGATTTTACAATTTTCACGATCTTTATTTTTAAATACGAATTTAAAGTAATTTTTAAAAAAAATGCACTTTCGTGCATCTTTTTTGAACTATCGTTGAGCGAGTGAATCATCCATGCGCATAATACCAATTGGTGTAGGTACTTTTTCTAAGCGAGTGATGATGTCATTAAGTGTACTTTCTTCTTCAACTTGTTCATCTACAAACCAACCAAAGAGTCTAACTAAGGCATAGTGTTGTGATGCCATTGAGGAAGCAAAGAGTTTACCAATTCTTTCAGTGACAATTTTTTCATGTGCTAAAGCTTGTTTAAATAAATCAATGTAGTCAGCGACTGCTAGTTTATCTAAAGCAATTGGCTTTAATTCAACTTTTTCATCGAGTTCTTGTAGAAAGTGAATGAGTTTCATTCCATGTTCTAATTCTTCTGATGCTTGTTTTTCCATCCAATGTGATGCCCCAGGGTAACCTTCTTCTTGTGCCCAAGTAGCCATTGCTAGATAGAGATAACCAGATTCAAATTCGAAATTAATTTGATCAAGTACTAAATCGTGTAATTCTTTTTTCATTATTTTAATTCTCCTTATCGATACTTAAATTATACCAATAATTCAAAACTAAACACTCTCAATGCTCTTTATTTTTGCCTTAAAATATCTATAAAAGGCTGATTATGGTTAATATCGTTAAAAACTTTTCCATCGAGGGCAGCCATTGGTCCTAGTGAACACATGCCCATGCAGCCAACATAATGCACTTCAAAGTCGTTATTTTCAGCAATGATATCTTGTGTATTTTGATTTATTTTCATTAAACAAGATTGACCTTGGCATAAATGTAGATGGTGACTAGCATGTTCAACAATTTCTAAACTTCTAGTAATTCGTACCCAATGTTCAATATCTTTAAGCGGAATATTATAGTCATTAAAAAGATGATAAACATCCATATCACTTAAGACCCCTGCTTGTACTTGAATGTCTAAGAGTAATCGCTTTAAAGTGATCTCATTATTTTGGTATTTCGTAACTAAACGTTTAAGTGCTTCTTTTTCCATATTTATTTCTTCTGTTTAACAGCCATTTTAAACCCAAAGTTCGTATTTATGTCGATATATGCTTCGCCATTCACAAAAGCGATTGGGGCAGATGAGCACATCCCACAACAAGGTACTTTATGAACATCAAAACCTTCTAGTTCATCAATGTAGTTCATAATGGCTTCTGTTCGTTTAAATTCACAAACATTTCCAGTACAAAGATGGATGACATTTTTATTAGCTTCTTTAATGTCTAAATCATTATTTTCTTTAACACAGTTTTCAATTTCCTTTAAGGGAATATCAAAATGCTTTAAAAGAATAAAGACTTCTTTTTCACTTAAGCCATTGTCATTTTGTATGTTTAATAATAAATCGTATAAACTTATTTCTTTTTCTTGATAACTTAATACAAGTCGTCTAAGTGTTTCTGTTTCCATATTCTTATACCCTTTTCTACAAAGACTACCCACAAAATCATCCAGATACTTAAGGAAAATAATTCTGCAATCTCAAAGTTAACTTTTGCGCCATACAACAAATAACCTAATCCTGGTTGTACTTGACCAAGTATTTCTGCCATTACCCCTACTTTAAATCCTAAACTTAAGGAAAGGATTAAAGCTTCAAAGATAAAAGGTAATAGATTAGGGATATAAACTTTAAGTAATGTTTCTAAGAAGCTTTCAGGATATATTTCCATCACTTCTAATTGATCGAGATTGAGATTATCTAAGCCACTAATCATTTGTGAGTAGGATGCTGGAAAAACAATCAACATCGCAATCACTGAAACGGAGATTTCACGGGATAACCAAATTAATATTAATAAAATATAGGTAATATTGGGTAGTGTTTTGACTAACGTTAAAAATGGATTAATTAAAACACGGTACCAATTAAAACGCTGTGCCATTAATGCTGAAAAGAAAGCAAAGACTAAAGCAAATGAACTCCCAATGACAACACGAGCAATACTCGTAAAAAAAGCTAGGTAAAAATTTGGATCGATTGCTTCAGATATAAAATAAGACATGACAGTAAAAAGATCTGGTAGGATGATCGGTTTATTCACCACTAAAACCAGAACTTCATAAGCCATTAGATAAAGAATCCAAACTAAACTCTTCTTCAACATGTCTAAAGTATAGCATTCATCGAGTAAATATCACGACATAGTTATAGCCTAATTTTTGTGCACAGTTAGGACATGAAGTGAAGTAAACAAATTGTTCCTTGATACTTAAACCTTTCATCGCCCACTCTTTTTTAATGCTTTGTTTCCATTTTGGGATATTCTTATATTCTCCTTCAAAAACATAAGCTCTAAAAACGCCTTTGATTCGATGATGTTTATACATTCTATTTTGGCTTTTGACATGCATAAAATGTGTCGATGAAAACATCGATGCGTTTTGCGTTAAAACTAAATATTTGGATTCTTGATGTTTGATGATCGTTTTAACTTCTTTTATTACTTTGTGTAATCGATATGGAACATGAAAAATGAGACTTGATTTTATTCTGACAAAATTTAGATTTGAGAAGTCAAATAATTTTCTATCCCAATGGGATGGATTTATCTTAGTACAACAATTATCTTCGTCTTCAATTAAATAATCTGGAATATGATACATGATAGTCATAAAGATATCCCCCTCTTTTGAAGAAGGATACCATAGTTTTAGATATGAATGGGCTATAGATAAATACTTATTTTATATGTAGTTATAGTTTTTAGATTTCAATTATCGAGTAAATATTACGATATAGTTGTGTCCATAAGTTTTGGCACATTTTGGACAGGTCGTATAGAAAACAAACTGTTCTTGTATCGATTTGCCTTTAATCTGGTAATCTTCACTGATCTCTTTAAACCACTTAGGTATTTCATTAAAATTCCCTTCAAAAACACGTGCATTAAATATTCCTTTCACTTTTTCTAAAGGCATACTGGTCATATGATTATCAACCATAAAATAATGAACTGATGAAAAAGCCGATAAGTCTTTACTTAAAATAAGGTATTGATGATCTGGTTGAGCGTGTTCAGTGTCGATCTTAGTTTGAACACTTGTCATAACTTTACCTAAGTCTATAGGCATGTGCATAAAACTTTTTGAGAACGCCTTAACAAAAGATAAATCAGAAAAATCAAAATTTTTGCGATCCCATCGCTCAGGATAGAACTTTGGACAACAACCAGTGACCATATCAGCATCACTATAACTAGGTATCGTTTTTAATACACTCATCTGATTTACCTCTTTTTAATTATTATAGCTGTTAATTAAAAAAGAAATAGGAATTATATAAATAAGATTCGTATTATTAACAAGGTTCTTATTCAAATAAATGGAATAAAAACATTAAAGTTCTTGATTATATGGTTTATATCCCATATTATTAGTAAGTAATAAAGAACTTTAGAAGAGGTAAAAAATGAACTTCAAAGTTGTTTATTATGTTAAATCTAATGGTGATGTTCCAGTATTAAATTTTCTAGATCGTTTAGATATTAAAATGACTGTTGTAGTCATGAGAAATATAATACTACTAGAAAAAAATGGACATCAATTAAAAATGCCCTATAGTAAATCACTTCGAAAAGGACTATTTGAACTAAGAACTCAATCAAACGGTAATATAACAAGGATTATTTATTTCTTCTACCATCATAAAACCATCATCTTAACTAACGGTTTTGTGAAGAAAACAAATAAAACACCTCCAAAAGAAATACGCATCGCAAAAGCATTTCAAAAAGAGTTTATAAAAAGAATGAGGAACGAGAATGAAAACAGTAAACTTTAGAGATGATCTTCATCAAAGACTAAAAAACAAAGAGTTTAAAGAAGCTTTTGATAATCTGGAACAAGAGTACACGATCATTCAAGCAATTTTAGATGCACGTCTATCCAAAAATTTAACTCAAAAACAGTTAGCAGAACTAACTGGAATTGATCAAGCGGATATTAGTAAACTTGAAAGAGGTATGACAAATCCATCAATTAAACTATTAAACAAACTAGCTGATGGATTAAATATGAAACTTAAAATTACATTTATACCAAAATAATTGGATTATTTTAAATGTTCAAATCTTTCTTTCATGGTTGGATTATTCTTCGTTAATTTCTTAACCGTTAAATCCTCAGCTTTATCATTAGCTAAGCGTAAGTTATTTTCAGATGACATCAAAGCTTCTTTTGTTTTTTGAAGTTGAGCAATTGTTTTATCAATCCCTGCAATGGCTTCATTAAAACGACGACTTGCCAGTTCATAATTTTTCGCAAAACCTGTTTTGAAGTTATTCAAATCCTCTTCAAAATGGGTGATATCGATATTTTGTGTTTTCATTAAAGCTACTTCTTGTTTATATTCAAGCGATTTTAAAGCTGCATTTCTAAGTAGTGTAATCATTGGTATAAAGAACTGTGGACGAATAACGTAGAGTTTTTCATACTCGTAGGATTCATCTACGATTCCTGTATTAAAATACTCATTCTCAGCTTCTAGTAAAGTCACAAGGACGGCATACTCACAGTTCTTTTCTTTTCTGTCTTTATCTAACTCTTTATAGTAGTCTTTGTTTTTCTTTTTAGTTGCGGTGGTATCGCCTTCATTTTTCATCTCAAACATGATCGAGATAATCTCTGTCCCGTGTTCATCAAATTCGCGATAGATATAATCGCCTTTACTACCACTACTCGCATCATTGTCTTTGCCAAATTGTGCATTTCTAAACGCTGTCATACGTAGTTTATTAAATTCAATCTCACAATGTTGTTCTAAGGTTTCACCTAAGAGTTTTACATTTTGTTTAGCTTTTAGATCTTTATAGAAAGCAATGGTTTCATCTTTTTGTTTAAGTTCAACTAAATGATTCTCTTTAATTGATTTTTGATTTAGTTCATTCTCTTTCTTAATCATTTCCAATGAACTGGTTAATTCAAAAGTCTTCTTATCAATGCTATTTTTAAGTTCTACTAATTCTTTATCTTTTTCTGCTAAAGACTGCATCAACTTTGCTTGCGCATCTTTTTCTAAACTTTCAGTTTTATACATTAACTCAGCAATTCTTTTTTCTTGCGCGACAATTCTTTCTTTAAGCTCAGTTTCAGCTTTGTTGATCGCTAAAGATTTATCACTTTCTGAAGAATCTAGCTTTGCCTTTAACTCTAAGATTTGTGTATCTTTTTGTGAGAGTTCTTTTTCTAAGATATTCTTTGTCTTTTCTTTAGCCAGTTCGATTTCTGAAGCTTGTTGGATTTTCGCATCTTCTAGTTTTTGATGAAGTTCCTCATTAAACGTTCTGTTTCTAATTTGAGACACAATATCTAAATAAGCTGTTTCATCAACTTTAAATTCTTTATGACAATGTGGACACTTTATTTCGTACATAAATCACTACCCCTTTATCTCTATAAATTTCTTTAAGTGTAAACTATATAAATACCCTTTTACTTTTTTATCAGGATATTGTCTTTGTAGTACAGTCATATAGTTCTCGATTTGTTCATGATAGAGTTCAATAAATGTTAGCTCTTCATCGATTCCATCCGTTTTATAGTCGATGCAATAGACCGACTTTTCACAGACTGCTATACAATCCATATAACCATGCATCACAATATTATCTAATAAGGCATGGAAAGCATATTCATGCTTGATTTCCCCTTTTAACATCGCTTGATAGATATCTGATTGATAATACGTCATAAAAGCTTCTTGATCACTTTCACTTAAGTCAGCTTTATATTCAAGCAATAATGGCTTTGTCCAATCTGTGAGTGGTAAATCTTCAAAAAGTTTATGGATTTCAGTTCCATGAACCGTTCCTTTATTTTGATTAAAGTTTAAATGAACTTCACTCATTTGTGGATGGGTTGAACTTGGTGTTTTAAATTCAATGGATGATCGTTCTTTAACACTATATTCAAAGTTTTTCTTTTCTTTAATTTTCTTTTGATTAAATACATAAGATTGATCAATAATCTCATGGACATATTCAACTTTAACTTTGCCTAAAGAAGCATGTACAGCAGCTTGAATAAGATAAGTACTTCCCCATCCATCCAAGATTACACTGTCTTCTAGAGGAATATTAAATTTAGGTGTTTGATCTATGATAATGAGTTTATCAACAGCACGTGTTAGGGCAACATAGATTAAACGAACTTGTTCTAAGATATCATCTCGTCTTGTTTTCATTTCTAAAGCAAGTCTGACTGGATTTTTACGGGTTCCAAGTTTTGGAAACTGTATCGTTTTTAACATAAAGCCAAGTTCACTATCAGCTAAAAGGGCTGCATCATTATCTTTTACACTTGCACTAAGTCGTGACCAATATAAAACCACTGGAAATTCTAAACCTTTAGATTGATGTATGGTCATGACTCTTACCACATCATCTTCTGTCGTAAAAGGAATGGCTTCTGTACTTTCAGTATCTTCAACTGATGTAATTTGTGAGACAAACTCAGATAAAGACATCGCTTGATCACGATAAAGTAGAGCTTTTTCAAAAAGTAAGTCTAAGTTAGCTCGTGCTTGTAAATCACAGAAATCATCATAGTATTGGTTATAAGCAAAGATAGACTTAATCACTGTTAATAAATCCGATGATCTAACTTGATTGATAAAGAACATCAGTTCTTGGTATTTTTCAGGATACAGTTCTTTTAAAACTTGAACATAAAAACGATTTCCTTTGACTAATGCCATTTGTGCTAAATCTCTATCACTGAGTTCAATAAACTGTGATAAACATAATCCGACAAAATTCAAATCATCATATGGATTTAAGATAGCTTTGATCATCAATAATACATCTTGAACAGCTGGCGCATTAAAGAAACCCGTCTTAGCACTGATATGATGTGGGATATTCGCTTTTTCAAACAAATCCTGTAGATATTCTTTTTCAGCATTTGATCTAACTAAGACAACATAATCACGATAGTTATTAAAAGATGTTTCTTCTCTCATCTTTTCAATCGTATTCACCATATGAATAACATGTAACTTTGCATTAGGATCAACTTGTTTTGAAGCTGAACTATCTTCTGTATCAATCACTTCATCACTATCATCAAAGGATTCTTCACTATCCTCTTGTTTGGCGAGGAAGTGAATCTCAATAGCTTCTCCCCCTGCTTGTTTATCAGTTCCAATTTTTACGGTATCAGATGCATGAAAGAAAGATCCTAAGTTAGGAAAATCCATTAACTGTTTAAAGATTTCATTATTAAAGACAACAATTGATTCTTTAGATCGATAGTTTTCATCTAAGAATAAAACCTGATTATTATCATCACTATTACGCATTAAACCTTGCATCAGTTGTGGCTGAGCATTTCTAAAGCGATAGATACTTTGTTTAACATCGCCTACTCTAAAGACATTTGATCCAGAACTAATCAGTTCAACAATTTGATTTTGAACTTCATTGGTATCTTGAAATTCATCCACCATAATTTCTTTGATCTTCTCTTTAAAAACATAATTGATTTTAAATTGTTCATTCTTTAAGATTTCAATGGCTAAGTGTTCCATATCATCAAAATCAATCGCTAAAGCTTCTGATTTAAGCGTTTTATAGAATTCCATGCTGAGTTGTGTTAAATCAATTAAAGTCTTTAAGCGACTCTTTAACAGGCTCATATCACTAAACCAATCTGATTCTTCAAAGTTTAATTCAGTCAGTCGATTATAAGCTTTTTTATATGCATCCCATTGATGACCTATGACTTCATAATTACTTGTTTGTGGCGGACCTTTAAACTCACAAACAATCGCCATTTTCGCGATACACTTTTGATATTTCTCATAGTTAAAATCTATAGTTAAATGTTCAAGTTCATGGATAAAGCTTTGACGACACTCTTCTTGAGCTAAAAACTTAAGACGATTAGCACTATCCCCTTTAGCTCTTTTCCCTGATTCGATAAAATCAATATAATCTTGATTATGAACTGTTTTCAATATCGCTTTTTGACGATAGATAAAATTATCGATATACCATTTATACATTAAGTCAAAATAAGTTTTATGTTGTCCATTTAAATCAGCATAGGATGTGATATCTCCACAATCTAAACTCATTTTTATCCAAGCATCTTGATCTTCTAATGTGTTGAGTTTATTTTTAAGTTTCTCAACAGCCTCTTTTAAATTAAAGTTTGAACTTAAACCTAAATCAAAATGCCAAGCCAGTTCTTTCATACCACTTTCATCACTTAAAATCATTTGTTTATAAGCCAATGAAAAAGCTTTATCCCACAAACGTTTTTTGGAGGGTTCATCTAAAACATTTTTAACTTGATTGGGATCAATCCCACTTACATAAGAATAGTTTTCAATAATCTTTAAACAAAAAGCATGAATTGTTGTGATATAGGCAGAAGGTAATAAAGATAATTGTCTTGTTAAATGTGCTTTAAGTTCACCTTCTTCCAACTGTGATAGTCTCGTATTTAAATTTTCAGCTAAGCGTTTACGCATTTCACTAGCCGCAAGCTCAGTAAACGTAATCGCCACCACTTCATCCAGTGATATACGATCGATTTCTAAGCGTTTCATTAAACGTCCAATTAAAACAGCTGTTTTACCTGCACCAGCCGATGCACTCACTAAAACATTGGTATTTAGAGCTTGTATTGCGGCCGCTTGTTTTGGACTCCAGGTAAAACTCATACAAGCTCCTTCCTAATTTTAGAATCTTTTTTAGATATTCGTTTTAGTTTTATCTCATCCCCACTAAATTGACAGAAATGTTGATAATCACAATACTGACAGGAATGATCTATATTTTGTTTATGGATATCACCACGAGAAAGATCTTCATATAGTTTGGTATAGATTTCTTTAAGCTGTTCTATGACTTTGTGCTCATCAAAAGCATCTAATGTATAAACCACTTCTTGTTTTATTTTGAGTTGATTAATGTGTAAAGCATCATCATCAAATGCACTTTCAGCATTAAAGATGATTCCTTTTAATTGACGTTTATTTTGACGTTCAGTTTCTTCATTAAATCCTTCTTTGGTGTTCAAATCAATACGAACTGGTTTTTGACTAAAGTATCCGGCAAAGACCGCCTTTTTATCTTCTTTTAAATAAGCCCATAAATAAGTCGCTAGTTGAAGTTGTAAACCAGCCATGAAATGTTTCTCACTAAAACTTTTAGCCGATGATTTATAATCAATTACACTAAACATGTTTCCACTTTCATCAATGCGATCAATCTTTCCTTTTAGATGTAAAGTCTGATCATTATTTAATATAAAATCATCTTTAAATTCATGTTCTAAATGAGTAGGTGAAAAACCTTTGTGTTTTTCCCAATCTGCTAAAAACTCTAAAGATAACTTCAGTGTTTCAACAAGTTTAAATTCAATTAGTTTTAATTCTTCTTTTAAATATGGATATAAGCCTTTTGCAGCTTCAATGTAAGGTTTAATTTGATCACTGAGTTCAGCATCCCCCATCAGTGCATAGTCTTTACCTTTTTCTTTAATCGCATGCTCAAGTAAAGCATGACTAATATTTCCTAATAAAGCTGAATCAAGTTCATAACTTGGTTTTTCATATAAAGATAAACCTCTTTGTAGGAAATATTTATAAGGACAATGAGTATAAGTTTCAAAAGAAGTGATACTTCCCCTTAAACCATTCTTCATCAACAATGATTGACTTAAATCTCCATCAAGTTGTCTTTTACTCTCTTCATAATCGGTTTCATTTTCAACAAGTATCCATGATTCTTTTTTGACATCTTTTAAAGTTTTTTCAAGTTCAAAAGGCATCTTTTGTGCTTTTCCATCATAAGAGCCAATGGAATAAGAATAGATGATTTCATCGGCAATATTTTGACTATGTTCAAGTGTACTCATGTGATAGTCATATCTTTTACTTAAATCATAGGCTTTAATTTTCTTTGAGTAATCTAAATCAAATAAACCACTTGGATTATCAATTTGTGGATAGTTTTTCTGTGTACAACCTAGCCATATTTGACGTTTTAGTCCAGGTATTAAAGCATGCTTTAAATCAGTAAGAATTAAACCAGACTTCGATTTTTCTTTTAAACTGAGTTTATCTAAAGCATAAAGTAATAAATCAAACTTACTTTCACTTTGATCAATATTTTCTAAATGTGATTCTTCAATGAATTCTTTAATAACATACATTGAAGCAACTTGTTCATCATTTTCAGGATTGATGAGTTTTGTGTAAACTTCAAAACACTGTGAAACAAAATCAATGATTTCATGACTCTCATGTGTTAAATCACTTATCATCCATCTCAGTTCACTTAAAGCTTCTTCTGCGTGTTCTTCTAATACTTCGAAGTCAGTTTGTCTGACTAATGTCTTTAATAAATCATTACTAAAAGCTGAAGGAATATGGTGTAAACTCTCTTTTAAATCATCCAATGATGGTTTAAAAACTTCACAGTATTTAATCAGTTCTAATTTATATTTAGTAAGTAAACAATCATTATGAAGAATTTGAATAAAGTTCTCTAAACTAGGACAACCTTTAAACTCAACAATACATTTAAATAATCGAAGTGCTGGGTGTTTAAGTCCACCCCCTACTTTTTGATACTCAACCCCATATTGATTTAAAAAGACTTCAGCTTGATCCATCATTGCTGTATCTAAACAAACAAGTGATTGATCAGCATAATCTAAATTGTCACTAACAATATATTGAATGGCTGCTTGTATTTCAGAGCGAGGATTAGAAGCATATCTTAATCCTCTTTTAAGATCTTTCTCTTCTATTTTTATTTGTTTTAATCCATTAGATTTATTCAATCTTTCTTGAATAGGATAATCATAAAAATGTTCCAGCACTTCAATTTTGGACAAATCAGATTTCTCAAACTCTATCCATTGTCTAAACTGTGCTTTAAAGATGGGTAATACTGTATCAATGACTAAAAATAAATCTTTCTCTTTATCACTCTCACAAGGCAAATCCCCTTGATTCCATCCTTCATCCGCCATCAGCTGAATAAATGAAACAACTTGATCAACCGTAATCGGAAACTTTAGTACATCTTTTAGTACTCGAATACGATTATCACGACTCAATTGTTCTAAAGCAAAAGCACATTTATACCAATTCTCTTCTCGACGATTTTCACTTAATGTATTTAGATACACTGAAAGTGATACAAAGTCTGTATCACCGATAATGGATTGATGCTTGAGACAATCAAGAACATATTTTTGTTTAGATTGAGTTGGGAGTATGGTTTTCATAAAAATTAAAATTTTAAATATTGTTATTCGAGCTTTTCACCACAATAAGGACAATATTTTTTTTGTTTATTTTCAATATCATGAACTTTTATTGATTCAACAAACCCTGCAGAAATTATACCAGTTGGAACAGCTACTAATCCAATTCCTAATATAGAAATTATTCCTGCCATAAATTTGCCACCAATTGTAATAGGATATATATCTCCATATCCAACAGTGGTAAAAGTCGCGACGGCCCACCATAATCCCGATAATGCGTTATTGAAACTTTCAGGTTGCGATGAATTTTCAAGATTATACATTATTACAGATGAGATTATCATAAGTAACATAACAACAAAAAATGATGATAATAATTCAAATTTTTTCTTTTTAAAAACATCAATAATATTCATCATTGAATCTGAATATCTATTAAATTTTAATATCCTTAATAGTCGTACTAATCTTAAAGTTCTTAATGCTCTTAAGTCTATTGTAATTATTAAAGGTATGTAGAAAGGTAATATAGCTAATAAATCTACAATTGCCATAAAACTAAAAATGTATTTTAATCTTGCCTTTATTGGTGTTAATTGGTTGAATTGAAACGTTGAAGTCCAAACTCTCAACAAGTATTCTATTGTAAAAACTACAATCGAAAAAAACTCGATTTTGCTTGATATTATTTCATAAAAACTAGATAAATTAAATGTATCTAATATGACTAAACAAATATTTATTATTATTAAACCAATTATTGTCCAATCAAATAAATTGCTATAAACACCATTTTCGTCATCTTCTCGAATTAAATTGTAAATTTTTTCTTTCATCGGTCCCTATTATCCAATTTTCTCCATTCTTTGTAATCTTAAGAATTTTGAAATATCTTTATCAACACAATATACAAAACAGCCTTTCATTCCTCGTGTCATTAATGTTCTATATGTGTTCTTTATAATCTCATCAGCTATTTTGTATGCTTCATCGGGATTGTTTTTTGCTAAACCTTTAATTCCAAATAACGATTTATCAGTAGATGCTCTTTTTTCAAAATTAGTAACAATCTTTCCGTCTCGATAAACCATATCTTCACCAATAATTACACCAACATATTCAAACTCCAAACCTTGAGTTGTATGTATACAACCAATTTCTGAAACTGAAGAATCAGAAATAGCATATATTTCGCTGTTAAGATTCCATTTCATTTTGAAATTATCTTTCTCTATCTTAATATCAAAATCATTAGGATTTTTTCTTGATATCCAATCCCAACAGTATCCTGCAACCATACGGGATTTATTATTTGTATTTAGTTTCTCAATTTCTTCTCTCATTTTTGAAACATCATCAAATATTCTAAAATCATAATCAAAATCAAAGTTATAGTTTGCTGTTTCTCTAATTTGAAGAACATTATCTATCCAATTAAGATAACCATCTGAACCATTACATCTGAATTGTGAGGCCAATTCATTTTCAAAGACTTCTGCATTGAGATATTTTGACCATTTTTTAATTTCTTCTGAACTACCAATATCACTTATATGTATTTTTTGTTGGTGATCTATAAAGAAAATCGAAAACAAACTTGCATTGATGATTTCTTTAATTTGGTTCTCCCCTAAATTTGCAAATAAACCAGATTTTTCGTTTAAACGATGTGCTTCATCTACTATTAAAGCATTATAAAAGTTTGTAGAACTTTCAGTAAAACTACCTGAACCTGTGAAAAGATAACTAATGTCTTTAGACTTTCTACCATGTTTTTTTAAATAGTATTGATAAACCTGTCTTGGTGCTGAATTTTTTGTTACATAGCGTGTATGAAGTTCATCTTTGATAGTTAAGTTAGCTAGTAAATTAATAGCTACAACAGACTTTCCAGTTCCAGGACCACCTTCTACTATCATGACTCTTTTTTTATGATCTTTGTTACATTTTCGAGCTAAAGCTAAAGCTTGTTCATAAACAACTTTCTGTTCATCGACCATAATAAATTCTTCATTACCATCAATCATGGATGCTAGTGAATCTTGAAGAGATTTTGATGGTTTTATCTTACCTGTTTCTATTAATTTTATTGTTTCATGATTATCAGGAGATTTAATGATTGAATCTATATAGTGGCTTAATCTAAGGACATCACGTTTAGTAAATATGGGTGCCTTTTTTATATAGTCATCATAAACTGGATGAAATACTCCATCGTTATCAACTTTTTCATAATTGTGCATAAATACGCATGAACTTAAATCAATAGGAATTTGATAAATGTTCTCATTAAAATCAGTTAATAAACTTTGATAAGTCCATGATTGATAAGAAGGATGAGTTACGATTCTATCATTTCCACCAACAAACGTTTTCACTAGTCCATCTGAAGAAGGTAATGCTTGTACATTAGACCATTGTTTAAGTTCAATAATGATGGCTTTGTTTTCATTATTTTCACCAAAACCACTAATTATAAAATCAATTCTTTTAGAAGTATTTGGTATTGTATATTCAATAGATATTGATGTGTTATCATCCAATTTTGTTTCTGATAACATCATACGCATAAAAGCAAAAGAGTTTTGAAATGCACTCTTTTGCGATTGGTTTACACCAGATCTTAATTTTTCTACTAGCAGTTTTTCGACGATATCTGCTATCTCACCACCCAATACAGAATCCATAAAGTTAGATTTTGTATCTGTATATATAATCATAGTACCCCCCTACAATTTATTATATTTTTTACTACTTCCCTTAGATTTATCGATTGGATATTTAATATTATTTTTTTCCAATTTATTTAAAACTATTGCTTCTAAATCAACATTAAGTTTATCTGATAACAAAATACAATAATTGACAATATCTGCAAGTTCATCAATAACTTCATCTTTATTAAAATCAGAGCCCCATTGAAAACACTCCAATAATTCTGCTGATTCAATCGAAATAGATTTAGCTAAATTTTCTGGAGTGTGAAATTGATCCCAATCTCTATCTTTTGTAAATTGTACAATTTTATCTTTTGCTAATTTCATATAAAAATTATAGCATTTTGTATTAGTAATCTTATATTACATGTCATTTATAGGATTATTTAACAAATAATATTTACTAATTTAATTTAATTTAGCTATTAAGATTATCTAAAAGTGACAAAATTCTAGTTTAATACTATGATGAAATAGTCAAAACATCAGTGTTCATGGGGGTTATATGTACATCTGGTCTATAGAAGTATCTCGTTCAATACATGAGGGGAAATGGATTGCGATAAAATACAAAAATGAAAATCAAGAGGAAACAAGTTTTTGGTGTGTAATAAAAGACATAAACCCAAAGAAAAAACTTCTGACTGTTGATGTATATAATTCTTCCAAGACTCCAAATTTTAACAGAGATTTCCATATCTATTTTGATCGAATTACTCAAGCGAATGTCATCGAAGGATCTTTCAGTAAAATTCAATCAAAATTAATTGATAAAATAAATAGTAATATTGAAGATTATCTATTTTTAGAATATGCTCGATTTGAAGATAAACTACTTAATTACTATAACGAGTGTTACCTTCAAGACAACGATCCTAGTCAAACCCAATATACTGTTGTTGAAGGTATAGATATTGAGAATTTTGATAATACTAATCAATTACAATTGACAGATGAACAATTCGAAGACTTTATAAAAACATTAAATAATCAACTAAATATAAAACGAAAAAATAATTCTATATATGAAAAAGTCATTTTTAATTATTTATCTGTTTTTAATAAAACCAAAGGAATAATACCAATTTGTTATTACGATATATTAATAGATATCGAGCATAAAAGAATGGTTAAATCAGATACTTTGGAATTTAGTCCCAAAACAATTGTTTTTGGCAAAACAAACACCGTTTATTTGAATAACTACATGGAAGTTGATTATGATTTTTTCAAAGAAAATTTTTTGAATTACGAAACTGAATTTACTAATGCAATACAGGAAAATCTATCATATAGTGAAAGACTTGACCAACGTCCATATTTCATGAAAATGGTATTGCGCTATAACATTTCTGTTAAAGCTGAAATTGATTATATTGCGCATAATTTGGAATCTAATGATTTATCATTATCACTACAATCATTGTTTGGTAAAAAAATAGAAACCAAAAAAGGTCAAAAAAGATCTATTTTGGTGGATAGCAAACATATTAATGCAAATCAATTAAGAGCTGTATATAATGCAATTAATGAAAACTTATTATATGTTCAAGGACCGCCAGGAACTGGTAAAACTGTGTCTATTACTAACATGGTGCATTCTAGTTTTTATAATGGAAATTCAACTTTAATCGCATCAAACAATAATGAAGCTATCGATAACATTTTTAAACGTATAGATAAACTAAAAGTTGATGGTGTTCAAATACCTTATCCTTATTTAAGGTTAGGTAATGATCATTATCTTATTGAAGCAATTGCGAAAATCGAAAGAAGATATCAATATTTCAAAGAAAGACCAACATCAGTTGTTGATAAGAATGAATTGTATACGCTACGTTTAAAAATCAAAGAAAATTTAGGAAATGTCAGCAAAATATTAAGTGAATATGAAGAGAAACTGGAATTAGAGGAAAATTTAAATACTCTATTAGAATTAAAGAAGCTTATCGACAAAGACGATCAAATTGATTTAGCTACTAAAATGGCAAACATCATTGATATTGATGCACAAATTCAAGATTATTCCCAAAAAATTAAGATAAAAAATGTAGATGAAAGTAGTATATCTAATTTTGTTTTTGATGAAGATGTTAATAAAAAATTTATTCAACTATTGTCGTTAACATATGGAGAAAGATTATTGTTAAGTAAAAATCGAACGCTAATAGATATCTTTAAAATTGAATCTCAAAAAGAGAGATTAAAGGAATTTAAAAATTTCATCAAAACTGAAGATGGTTTTAGAATATTAATTGATTGTTTTCCAATAATTGGTTCTTCAAATATATCTACATTAAAAATCGGTACTGAAAATAGTCGTTTTGACTTATTAATAATGGAAGAAGCTTCTCAATGTAGTATTGTGCCATCTTTGATTCCAATGAATCGTTCAAAAAGAGCCTGCTTTGTCGGTGATCCACAACAATTACAGCCTGTTGTGACAATATCTGAAGAAAAAAATAAACTATTAATGAAACTCTACAACATCATGGATGTATATAGTTATAAAAATAATTCAATTATGAATGTTCTCTTAAGTGTTGATTCAAAATCTAAATTTATTTTTTTAAAAAAACACTATCGATGTGCCAAAAAAATTATTGATTTTTCAAATAAAAAATATTATTCCAACCAACTTGAAATTGAAACTCAAGAAAAAGAATTAGAACCACTGAAATTAATTAATATCCAAAATTCACATTCAGCTCTCAGAAACACTTCAATATCAGAAGCTAATGAAATTATTAATGAAATTAGAAGAACTCCTAAGGACATGCAAGTTGCAATCATTACGCCTTTTAAGAATCAACAACAATTGATACAACAAGTTTTAGATACCGAAAAAATCGAAAATATAAAAGTTAGTACAATACATGGTTTTCAAGGTCAAGAAAGTGACAAGATTATCTTTAGTCCTGCTATCACCTCTAATACAACTCAAGGCGCATTTGATTGGGCAAAAAATAATAAAGAATTAATAAATGTTACTTCAACGCGTCCAAGAGATCATATTTTAGTAATTGCTGATGTTGCAGAAGTTATGCGTTTATCAAATAGCGAAATGAATGATTTACAAGAATTTTTACATTATATAAACAACAATGGTGATTATGATATTATTTCTGAAGACTATATTGGAAATGAAACTAAAGTAATAGGCTACAAAACATTCAATACTGAGTCTGAATCAGAGTTTATTAGAACGATCGCTCAACTAAAATCTACAAACCAAAAGTTCAAATATATTCCTAAAACTCGTATAGGAGATATCTTAGAATTAATGAATCTTAAAAATGAGGATTATGATTTATTCAAATATGCTATAAAATCACATTTTGATTTTGTCCTACTTGATTCTTATGGTAGACCCATGTTGGTTGTAGAAATTTGTGGTTATGAACATCTTACTGATGAAATTACTATGGCAAACGACTTAAAGAAAGTAAAAATTTGTGTTCAACACAATTTGAAAATATTACCGATATTTAATCAAGATGTTAGAAGATATAACGAAATTAAAAGAGCGTTATTGTCTACTTTAAGTGCCTAATATATTCTTGAATTTCAAACTCTTCAAATTCAGCATTACTTTTCACATACAAAGGATGATGAGGATGTCCGTATTTAGTTAACATTCCTCTTTTTACCCATGTACAATTTTTTAATTCAGGTAAATTAACAATTTGAATTAATAATTCTTTTAGATATCGACGTTTTTCTATTAAAGTTCCCCAGGCACACCAAATTGTTAAATGTTTAAAATTAATGAATTCTGAAATTGTTTTTATATTTGTTTCTATTAAATCCTTTTTTGCATGTTTATGTAATAATCTTGGATCAGTAGATCTTTGAGGATAAAGATTCAACATCACATACCCATCAAAATTATTAATCATTGAAACAAACATCAAAGTTGCCATTGTTTGGTCATATTCATCTGATGTTGCAGTACTTGGATTTATACCAATGCATATTAATGGATTATTACCATTATCACCTAAAATAAAACGTGCTCTATTATTTTCACTTGTCTTGTATACGTTTTTAGTTTTCATTAATATATTTTAACTCATTTTTAAAACAAAAAATCGCTTTCGCGATTTCTATATTTCCATTAAATATTCAGATGACTGAATGATTTTGTTTTCAGGTCTGTTGATTGTTTTTCCTAAATGTGATGTAAAGATACATACAATCGATGGATCATATCCAGCTTCTTTAACCTTTTGTATGTCTACTTCAATCAATTTTTGATTTTGTTTAATGGATTGTTTTGCTTTTACAAATGATTTGAAATGTTTACCATTTAATTCAACAGTATCAATCCCGATGTGAAGTAGGACTTCTAAGCCATCTTCTCTTTTAAGTCCAATTGCATGTTTGGTTGGAAAGACAAATAAGACCTCACCTGTAAAGGGTGCGACTACTGTATTTTCTGATGGGTTTATCACAATTGATGGTCCCATCGTCTCTTGAGCCATGATTGGATCAACTAAAGATGTTACATCTACAATTTGTCCTGATGCAAAAGATGTAAGTGTGTTTGTAAATGCTTCTTTTTTGTTTAGAAAATTAAACATAATACTCCTTATAAGTAGAGCGGCTTGTGGCCGCTCTTTAATACTTTTCTATTATACAGTTTCTACGTCGTCGAATCCAAGGACCCAAGTGACTACAAAGGCGACAACCATCGCAATAATCATGGTTGCGATAGCCATATACATATTCCCTAATGATCCATCAGGTGCAATGAATGTAGGTAGTGCAAACCAACCTGGTGATACAATACCGTATTGTTTTAAACCAACAAGTCCTGCAAATAAACCACCTACAGCTCCACCTGCTACTGCACCAATGAAAGGTTTCTTAAATGGGAGTAAGATCCCGAAGATTGAAGGTTCTGTAATTCCTAAGATACCCGTTAAACCAACAGATGATGCTAAAGCTTTTGTATTAGCGACTTTTGATTTAACAAAAACAGCTAAAGCTGCAGCACCCACCGCAACGTTTGCTGCGAGCATTCCAGGAAGGACAAATGCATCATACCCAAAATCAGCAAATGAAGCGATAACTGGTGGGAATAAAGCTTGGTTCATACCAGTCATAACTAAGAACGGTGTGAAGGCACCCATAAGTGAAACAGATAACCAACCTAAATAAGTATTTACCCAAACTAAGAAAGCAGCTAACCATTGACCCGCAATAACGCCAATTGGACCTAATGCGATAAGTGTGAATGGTACCATGACAATCATCACAACAAGTGGTCTTAAGAAAAATTTAACCGCTTTTGGTGTATACATGTCTACGTATTTATCAACGAAGTACATCACCACAACCCCAAAGATAATAGGCAATACAGATGAACTATAGTTTTGTGCAGCAATACCAATTCCAAAGAAGTTGAGTTCCATGCCATTGATAGGTGCTGATAATAAGACAGCTGCTAAGAAAGCCCCCATGAATGGGTTTAAACCAATTTTACGAGCTGCTGAGAAACCGACAAACATAGGTAAGAATGCAAAACCAGCTGTATTAATTGAACTTAAAATTGTATAGGCACCGGATGTAGCATCCATGCCTAAGAAAGTTGTCCCAATCGTTAGAACAGCATTAATTAAACCTGCTGCTACAAGGATTGGTAATAATGGAACGAAAGTTCCGGATACGAAATCGATGATTGTTCCCCAAAGATTTTTTGAACCATCGTCATTTACTTTTCCACCTTTTGTAAAGTTTCCAAGTTTAACAAATGCTTGATATAAATTAGGAACATCGGTGCCAATAACACATTGGATTTCATTTCCTCTTTCAACAAGACCCATAACACCTGTTACTTTTTTGACTGCCTCAAGATCTGCTTTACTTAAATCATTTAAAGTTAAACGTAAACGTGTTGCACAGAAGTTAACTCCTGTGACATTTGATTCCCCACCGACTTTTTCTAAAATTGCTTTAGAAGTTTCTGTATAGTTACTCATTATTCATTTCCTTTCCCCAATCTTGTCCATTGGATTTAATGAGTTTTGAATACCAGTGATAGGATGCTTTTTTAACTCTTCTCAAGTCTCTAACATCTTCATCTGTTGTATTAACAAAGACTAAGCCATAGCGTTTTGCCATTCCGTTACCTGTTGATAAGATATCGGTAAATGACCATAAATTATACCCAAAGACTTCACAACCATCTTCGATTGCAAGTCCGATTTGATAGATTTGATCACGTAAGAAGTCAATACGTCCTTGATCATTTACTTCACCGTTTTCATCTAAATCTTCATGTGCACCAAAACCATTTTCTGTAATAATCATTGGTAAATGATAATGGTCCCATACATAACGAAGCATATAACGCATTGCGACTGGATCAATTTCCCAATCCCAATCAGTTGTTTCGACATATGGATTACTATCAAGTGCATATAAACCTGGATAGTTAGGATAAATAAATTCACCTTTATTACCAGATTTATTCAATGCTAAACCAACTACATCACTATCATGTGGGGCATGTTTCGCGACATTGGAGCGATAACAATTTAGCGCAAAGAAATCGATTTTTGCTTGTTTAATCAGTTCCATATCGCCTTCACGAATATCAGGATGAATATCATTTTCTGCCCAATATTTCTTCGTAAAGCCGTTATATTCACCAAATACATAAAGATCATTCCAAATTTTTTCGGTTAGTTCTTCAGCATTCATGGCGGCAATTTGATCTAAAGGATTTCCACTTTGAGGATAAATCGGTACGTAACCCGGAACAGGTCCAATTTTTCCACCTTCAACCAGTTCATGACAGGCAATAACTGCTTTTGCATGACATAAGTTCATGATGTGATTAACATCCCATTTATCTCTAAACCAGTCCGTACATCCTTTATCAACACCTAACCAATCACCATAAACAATTTGCATATTTTGTTCATTGATGGATAACCAGTGTTTAACACGATCTCCAAAAGCTTCAAAACAAACTTCAGCATAATGTTCAAACGCATCAATAATTCTTCGATCACGCCATCCACCTAATTCTTCATCTACCCAAACAGGCATATCGTAGTGGTATAGCGTTGGGATTGGTTCAATGCCATATTTCAATAATTCATCAATAAGATTATTGTAGAATTGAATTCCTTCTTCATTCACTTTTCCATCACTATGGGGAATAATACGTGGCCAAGCAATCGAAAAACGATAGGACTTAAAGCCTGCTTCTGCCATTAATTTGACATCTTCTTTATAGTGATGATAATGATCTGCTGCAATTGAATTGTCAGCATATGGTTTCTTCTTTTGGCTATTTAAATCAATGATGGCAGGTGTACGACCACCTTCAGTGGTTGCTCCTTCACATTGCCAAGCTGCCGTTGAAGCACCCCATAAAAACCCTTCTGGGAAGTTTGGATTGTGTTTATAATACATGTTTTGCCTTTCTTAAATTAAGATTCTTTATAGGCATTTACATAAGCAGATAAAATGATATCGAAAACATAGTCAATTCCATATTTCCCATACATAAAGCTACTTTCACCGGTTACATCACGTTTACTTAAATGGTAAACCTTATCATAACCCTCATTTAATTTGGGATTACGATTACCTGTATACAGTGTTTTATGAGCTTTTGAATCCTTAATAAAAGGATAAATTGCATTTGCAAATACCCCAGTAACGGATAGTGTAATCAAACAATCTTTTTCATTAGCCTCGCTAATCATAGAATGATCTTCATAACTATCAGATACTAAGTAAATAATCTTTCCATACAAAGCCATTGCTTGTTGGAAGTTTTTGATGACAGATGTTGAAGCATCTGACGTTAAAATAACGACATAGCGTGAATCATGGAGCACTTTAATAATTGAATTTATCTCTTCCGTATCCATACGGTAATCAAGTTCTTCAATCATTTCATTGATTTCTAAGGTTAATTTAGATCTATACTCTTCGCGTCCATAATGTTTAATTGATTGCGACATTTTGTCATCGTACTCAGTAAACTCATTTTTCAAATCTAAAAAGCTTCCATAGCCAAGAGACTTACAAAAACGACGAACACTTGAACGAGAAACGTAACATTCAGCTGCTACATCAAAGATATTGAGTTCTGATAAATGATTATAATTTTCCAAAAAATAGCGTGCGAGTACTGCGCTACTATCATCTGGAGAGTTATCATTCAGAACCGTAAATAAAGAATTCAATAGGCCTAATCGGTTTATGCGCATAAGATCCTCCCATAAGTCTATTCAATCTTGACTCAATATTAGCAACCGTTTACATTTGATGGGGTTCAAGATGTGAACCCAATATTATTATGTTTATTTTACCTTAAGTTTAAAGTGTTCTGTAAGGGTCGAATATGTGTTTACTATGCTATAGTAGATAATAGTCAGTTGTTTGGGTAGTAAAGGTTATGGTATGCGGACAAATAATATTAGAACATATTTAGTTTTTAGTTTAATGAGTTTTACAAACGGAGTTTCCATGTTTGTTTTTAGTGGAATCCTTGATACATTGGTCATTGATTTAAATATTACACTAGCACAAGCTGGAATGCTTTCGAGTTCATATGCGATTGGTGCCCTCTTTGGTGGGCCACTGGTCTTAATTGCTTTTTCAAAGTTAAATCGAAAACATCTATTAGT
This sequence comes from Erysipelotrichaceae bacterium, assembly GCA_963663995.1. Classification (GTDB taxonomy): domain Bacteria; phylum Bacillota_I; class Bacilli_A; order Erysipelotrichales; family Erysipelotrichaceae; genus UBA2212. Next base: position 664,072 of record OY760660.1, read on the forward strand.
CGGATCATTAGCGATTGGGATATTAATGATGTTTGGATTAACACAAGCACGCTCATTCACCATCATCTTAGTCTTTAGAGGTCTAATGGGAATTTCTCTAAGTGCTTTTACCGTTTTAGCTGTCGCGACTGTCATTGCCATATCAGATCCTCAAAAACGTGGACAAGCCATGGCTTATATGCCAATGGGATTATCATTATCCTTAATCATCGGGATCCCAGTTGCTCGATTACTTATTACTTATTTCCCTTGGCAAGTTATCTTTTACGGTTTGATTGTTCTCGCTATTTTTAATTGTCTCTATTTTGCCTTTAAATTACCTAAAAGCAATCACAAAGATCATTATATTTCTTTAAAAAATCAGTTAACTTATTTAAAATCTAAAAAAGTTATCGTCGCTTTAATAATTACAATAGTCATGTTTGTAGGTTATTCAGCACTCTATGTCTATATCACACCTTATTTAATACAGTATGATAGTTTCAAACCATATATCAGCTTAATCTTAATTATCGTTGGTTTATTCGCGTTAATTGGTAATCATTTTGGTGGAAGAGCTTTAGATAAACTAGGTGGTGAAAAAGCATTAATTTGGGGATCAATTATCTACTTAATCGGATCTATCTTGTTAATGTTTACGCGATCCTTTGCGATGTTGAATCTTATAAGTTTTCTTATATTTGTATTTGCATTATGGATGTTAGGTTTAATGACAAACTACAGCATTGTTCATTACACCCATCAAAATGCAAATGTTATATTGGCCATCAATGGTTCAGCCATCCAATTAGGTTATGTAATTGGTCCAAGCAGTGCTGGTTATATTATCTCTCATTTTGGACTTAATCAAATTGTTTTGATTTCATTAATCAGTGCAATCTTACTTATGATCTTCAGTTTATATTTAACTAAAGTAAAAGCCTAAACAAAAACAAAATCTCCAAGCGGAGATTTTTTAATAGATTTAACTTATTCCCCTACCATTCCATCATTATCACCATCAACCATATATTGATATAACCAAAAGTCAGAATGAATAGGCATAGAGTAACCAGCTGCTTTTGCTTCAGCAATGGTGATTGTCCCATTGTGATTTGTGTCTATTGAACTAATATCATGCGAGTCTTGTGCATTAGAATTATCTTTAGGACTCACATTATCAAAATCATCTGTCGTTGTGATGCCATTAATAACATAGCTGAAACTGTAATGTGATGGTGTTTGAGTTGCCGTATTAGGATAGGTTATCAGGGCAATAAACTGACTTGCCCCTAAGGCAGAGCGAATGCTACTTTCCATATAAGCTTGATCACCATAGCGATTCAAGGTTGAATCTTGAGGGGTGATGTTATAAGCATTGGATACACCTCCAAGAGAATCAGCTATAACATGACCTTGATCTAAATCTGGGCTTTCTGTACCTGGCACTCTCGCTTCATCACTACAATATCTTCCCTCTCCTAAAAGCACTTCTGTACGTTCATTTTGACGGGTAATTTTATCAGCTAATATCACGATAAGTTGTCCATATTCATTTGTAAAAGCCCAATACTCACGATCACCATACCCGACATCAACGACAACATTAACATCTCTTCCACCTGACAGATCACATTTATCAACTTCAATAAGTCTGTGATTCAATAAGTCTAAAGTTTTTATTTTATCTAATAACCAATCACTCCCATTATTAATACTTGCTTCACTTACAATAACTGTTAATGTTTTTGAAAAATCATCTATTGAATAAGTTACCGTATAAGTACCTGCAGCGCTTGTATTTACAGGATTAATTATATTTATTTTGGGATTATCATTAATATAATTTCGTGGGTCAAAGACTGAACCAAATTCTAAAGTTAATTCACTTGAGCTTAAAAGAATTGGCTCCTCTAAAACGATGACATTCAAAGTTTTTTTGACATCATCGATTGAATAGATAACCACGTATGAACCAGGAATATTGATATCTACACTATTGGCAATACTTAATTTATATTTTAATGACTCATCAACAAATTGATAAGGATCAAAGTTTTGTCCAACATAAATTTCAACTTGATCTTTTAATAAATGAAAATTAATATCTTCAGTACTTTGAATCTCTTCATTTGATTCAGTTGAAACAATCGATGAACATGAAAATAAAAAAACTAAGAGAATAGATCCAATAACTTTTAAAAAGTACTGTCTTTTTTTAATCATAAACTCCCATTCCTTTACAATATGATTATCTCAAAAAGCATACATAAAAAAACTCCAATTTGTATAGAGTTTTAGGAATACGCAACGATTTGTTTTTTACCTTGGTGTTTAGCCACATATAATCGCTCATCAGCCAGTGCGAGTAATCGTTCATTACTGTTATCTTTCAGTTCAGCTAAACCACCACTGATTGACATACTAATCTTATCAAACTTAAGTTGAGCAACCGCATCACAGATACGCTGACTAACAATATTGGCGTTTTCTTTTGTGGTTTCAGGAAAGACAACTAAGAATTCTTCACCACCATAGCGACCAATTAAATCAGTATCACGCACACAACGATGAATCACTTTAGCAACTTCTAAGATAACTTTATCGCCTTCTTGATGACCAAAGGTATCATTAGTTTTTTTAAAATCGTCAATATCTAACATGAGTACTGATAAATCCTTCTTGTATCGATGGGCATGAGCTACAGCTTCATCCATTTGTAAAAGAATACTTTCATGATTATAGAAGCGTGTCATTGGATCACGTTTATTAAGTTCTTCTAGTTTATTATTTAAGTCCATTTGATGTTGATGGTTATACCAAAGTTCAACCGTTTTTTGATTTGACTTAATCCCTAAATACCAAGCAATAAATGTGAAGACAATGAGATTTTCAATCATATGAAAGGAAGCTTCAGGATTAGTTGATAATATCGCAACAAAGAATACATTTACGATGAGTGAAACCATAACCATAAAAGTTAATGAAACAACTGGAATATAAATAGTTACCGCAATTATCATGATTGTCGCAATATACATATGAACAAAATCAAAATCATTAATGACAACAATATTTAAACAAGAAGCTAATGCGATAAAGTTAAAAACGATAATATGTTGAAGTTTAAACATCTTCATAAAATCTGCTTGCCAATTTTTACGTTTAAATTTAAAAGTAGGAATAAAAAGCAAACCATTTGTTACAAGAAAAGCCATTGCGACATAACGAATATTGATATGAATTGATGGCATCAACGCGATGGATAATTCAACAAATTCTAAACCAATCATTATTCGATAAACACTTTGAAAATTCTCAATAATTCTTTCCTTTGAGAATTCATCACGATACTTTTCCATCTCATCAGCACTGTGATTAGGTGCAACAAGTTTATAATATATTTTCTTAAATATATTCATACTTAAAATATATCACGCTATGTCACATTTTTTAGGTATAATTGTATTAATTTCATGTCGTATTTCTATAGATAAATATTTATTTAGACAGTTGTTTGAATTTGATTTTTACCATTGTTTTTAGCAACATAGAGTTGTTTATCAGCTATTTGAATGAGTTCCTTACTACTTTGTTTATTTAACTCTGCGATACCACCACTAATAGTAATCGAAAAATTTTCAAACTGAATATCTGCGATAGATTGACGAATCCGTTCTGCAATATCTACGGCTTGAGCTTTTAGCGTTTCAGGGAATAAAATCATAAACTCTTCGCCACCATAGCGGCCAATTAAATCATTATTACGAACTTGACTTCGGATGACTTTAGCAACTTCCATTAAGACTTTATCACCATATTGATGTCCATAATTATCATTAATATTCTTAAAGTCATCTAAATCCAGAATAAGAATTGATAAATCTTTATGATTCATTTTCGCTTTTTCGATTTCATTATCGAGTAGTTGGAAGATTTTCTCATGATTATAAAATTGGGTCATTGAATCTTTTTGAGCTAATTCCTCAAGTTGAATATTAGCTTCTTTTTGATTGTGATAATTCATCCAAATAATAATTCGATTACGATTGGATAACACTCCAACATACCAAGCTAAAAAGATAAAAATAAAAATATTCATGATTTCAAATTGAATAACTAAAGGGTCAGAATGATAATATAAAATACCCGCAATATTAAAAATTTCAGTTACAATCGCTAAGTTAGCTAGTGTGGTCGATTTGATATGTAAAACAACTGCTGAAAATACAAAGATAACAATATACATATGCACTAAGACTAAATGATCTGATTCAAAAAAGTTGAATATACTGCTTAAAAAGTAAAAGTTTAAAAGGATGACGTTTTGAACTCGTAACATTGATTTATAGCGAACACCATAATTATTCTTTTTAAAACCATTTACAACTAAAATTGCAATCACATTGATAAATAAGAATATGACTAGTGAAATTTTTGTTTTAAGCTCAAAATTAAAGAAAAGAAGTGAAAAGTTTAATGGTGTTGTCAACAACATTAAACCCCACAAGTGTTCTAAGTTAACTTGGGTTTGTTCAAACAAAAACTCAAAGCGAAATGGGAAAACCGCTTTGTGTTCTGGTTTAGGATAAGCAAAGTCATAAAACATATCGACAAATTTATTTATCATAAGTCTATTTTACCCACATAATTAGACTTATTTATATCAAGATGCATTTGATAGAGTGAAAAAAAAGCTCAATTTGAGCTTAATATTGATTCAATACGATTTTTACCTTGTTTTTTCGCTTTATATAAGCGGATATCAGCTAATTCAATTAATTCATCACGTGTATGTTGATCAAGGCTTGCTAAACCACCACTGATGGTTAAGTGGATATCACCCACTCTAATGTTCTCAACATTTTCTCTTATTCTTTCAGAGACATTTAGTGCTTGTTGAAGATTAGCACCTGGGAAGATAATCATAAATTCTTCACCACCATGACGGCCTAATATATCTTGTTCACGTACATTTGAACGAATACAATCAGATACGGCTAATAAGACTTCATCCCCTTTTAGATGACCATACTTGTCATTAATGTTTTTAAAGTCATCGATATCAATAATCAATAAAGCTAAAGATGATTGCCGTACATTAGCTTCCTTAATACTAAGATCTAATAATCTAAAAACATGGTCATGATTAAAGAATTGGGTCATTGAATCTATAACTGCAATATCTTGTAAAAGTTCATTTTCATTTATATGTTTACGAACATTTAACCACAAGAGCATACGATGTCGATTATTAACAACACCAAAGTACCAAGCAAAAGATACAAAGAAAATTAGATTAATTATTTCATACAGGATTGTATAGAAATCATAGGTATGTAAAAGCAAAATACTTGTTATATTAAGACTTAAACTAATAAAACCAATAATTGCCATTGTTTTTGCAGGTATATGAAACAGAATTGCCGTATATGCAAAGGCGACAATATAGAGATGAATATTGATCATGTCATTATAACTAAAGGCATTGAAAGCACTTGTCCCATATAAGAAAGTTAATATTACAAGTAACTGAACAATAAATTGATATCGAAATGAAACAGCATAATGATATCGCTGCCAATAATAAATAATAATGGCATACACTGTTGAAAAAACGACAAAGACAACTAGACTTGCTTTTAATAAACCATCAAAAAGCGGAAACAATAAAGCTATAAATGCAGAAATAATTGAAACAATTAATATCTTTAACATCTGATTAAGATTACGAATGGTGTATTCTCTTAAAAAGACATCTAAATATGGAAGTATTTCTTTATGTTCTGCGCTTGGATATAAAAAATTTTCAAAGCTTCTATTAAATTTTTTCCACATGCATAAATAATACTACTCAATCGATTTTTTTTAAATTATTTCACATTTTTTAAGTTCATAATTTTAAAGTTTAATCTAATTATCTATTGTATTAGTATAAGCTTGATTAAGCTTCTTGAAAAAAGAGAATAGATAGTTTTTAATTAATATATGGAATGGTTTCATGTACTTGGTATTTCTACCGCAACCCTTGCCTTTTTAGCCCTTATCTTATTTAAGGGATTTTCTTATTATCAATACTACAAAATCTACAGTAAGAAACGACAAGAAGGTCAACAAAAAATCACTTATAAAGAGTATGAGAAATATCGTCGTTTAATGGAAGCGCAAATGAAAGACAAAAAATAAAGACAATCGCGAGATTGTCTTTTTACTTAATTATTCGAAATATATAGTTTGTCCATTAAGCTTAAAGAGTTCTAAGAAAGCTTCAACAGCATCCTTTGAATCACTGGCGTTTTTAACATCAATGTTTAAGCCATCCCATGCTTTCGCAACAAGTGCCCCACTTGGAACACCAAGTACTGCAGCTCCAATCGCATCAATAGGCGCAACGACTACATCCATTGCATTCTCATCTGCACTACTCACAAAGTCTTGCATTGCTGCAAATCGAACTTCTATTTGAGCTAATTGATCTTCTGATAAATCTGCTTTAACAAATAGACCAGCTTGTGGGAAGTTTTCATAGCCAGTTTTTGCTAACCAGGCAGCTTGTACATCTTCAATTACTTGTAGATTGATACCATTTTCTTGTGCTTTAACTAAAGTCGCTGTGACTAATGGTTCAGCCAGTAAACCTAAGTTGTATTGACCAGTCAATAACTGCGCTTGAACATCCGCTACAGCATTGAAGAATTCACCACTATACGCAGGATTAGCTGCATATAAAGTGTTATAAACAATTCCAGGAACGGCTTTATCACCAAATAAGGCAAGCGGTTCTGCTTCTTCCGCTACCATATCTGGATTACCAACAAGGTATAAATTACCCCAAGTTAATACAGCATATAGTTTGTATGTTTCATTTCCCTTTGAATAAAGCATCGCCCCTAAATTAACTGGCGCAACAATAACGTCATATTCCCCTTTAACAAGTTCTGCACTGAGTAAATCTGCGCCATCAACGAAGTCGATCGCATCAACATCAGATTCTACTAAAGGAATTAATGCAACGGCTGGTGCACCTTTAGGTGACAATATACTTAAACTATTCCATTCAAGTGGTTGTGTACTTGTACAGCCACTTAATAATAAGCCCACTAATAAAACTAAACTAAGAATTCTCTTCATTTAACGTTTCTCCTTGACTTCACTTGTTAATAATATCACAAGTTCTTCCACTGTCAAGGTTTCACTATCCTTTTGTCCATATTTTCTAACATTTACTGAGTTTGATTCTAGCTCACCATCCCCAACAACCAGTTGGTATGGGATTTTCTTCATTTGTGCTTCGCGTAAACGATAACCTAATTTCTCATTACGATCATCTAAGCTTGCTCGTAAGCCTAAAGCTTGCAGTTTTTCTAATAGATTTTTTGAGTATTCATTATGGAATTCTGCATTAACGGGTAAGATGACCACTTGTTTAGGTGCTAACCAAAGTGGGAAGGCACCAGCATAGTGTTCAATTAAGATACCAATAAAACGTTCAACTGAACCAAAGACAACACGGTGTAACATAACCGGTCTTTGTTTACTTCCATCAGCCGCAATATAAGTCATATCGAAGCGTTCTGGTAAGTTCATATCGAGTTGAATCGTTCCACATTGCCATTCACGACCAATACTATCTTTTAGATGGAAATCTAGTTTTGGACCATAGAATGCGCCGTCTCCAGGATTGATTTTAATATCTTTGCCTGCTTTTTTAACCGCTTTTTCTAAGGCTCTTTCCGATTCATCCCAAACTTCGATAGAACCAATGAATTTTTCTTCAGGACGAGTAGAGAGTTCAATTGAATAAGTTAAACCAAAAAGTTTATAGAAACGATCAAAGAGATCAATCATCCGTACGATTTCATCTTCAATTTGATCTTGTGTCATATAAAGATGGGCATCATCTTGGGTAAAGGCACGAACTCTAAATAAGCCATTTAAAGCGCCACTGGCTTCATGACGATGAACTAAGCCTAATTCACCAACACGCAGTGGAAAGTCTTTATAAGAGTGCAAATTGTGTTTATAGGCTAAGATACCACCTGGACAATTCATTGGTTTAATCGCAAAGTGACGATCATCAATTTCTGATGTATACATGTTTTCACGATAGTTATACCAGTGCCCTGAGATTTCCCATAATTCTTGAGATAACATCGTTGGTGTTTTAATGAATTGATAACCTTCTTTAGTATGTTCTTCATACCAGTAATTCTCTAAAATATTACGAAGAATCATGCCATCAGGTAGCCAGAATGGGAAACCTGGACCATATTCACTCATCATAAAGAGATCTAACTCTCTTCCAAGTTTTTTATGATCACGTTTTTTTGCTTCTTCTAACATATACATGTGTTCATCTAAGGCTTCAGGTGTATCAAAACAAACCCCATAAACACGTTGTAACATTTTGTTAGAGGCATCACCCTTCCAATACGCACCAGACACTTTTAATAACTTAAAGTTTTTAAGTTCTTTTGTTGTATTCGCATGAGGTCCACGACATAAATCTTCAAACTCATCTTGTTTGTAAGTTGAAATAACAACCCCATCCATGTTTGAGATTAAATCAATTTTATAAGGATCATCCTTAAATTTCTCTAAAGCTTCTTCTTTAGATAATTCATTACGAACAATACGTTTATCACTTTTCGCAATCTTCTTCATTTCTTTTTCAATGGCAGGAAGATCGGCTTCAGATAAAACAATATCCCCTAAATCCATATCATAATAGAAACCTTCTGTAATAACAGGTCCTACCCAGAATTGGGCTTCTGGATACAAACGTTTTACTGCTTGTGCCATCATGTGAGCACATGAGTGATTAATCACCGATAGTCTTTCATCTTCTTTAATGTTGATCATTTACTTGTTCCTCCTAAGTAAAATATAAAAGCACCTCATCCAAAGGACGAAGTGCTCGTGGTACCACCTTAATTTGTAAGCACACTGCCTACCTCAAATCCTTAACGCAGATTCACGGAAACTTTTCGAAGTTTCTCCCCTAAAGTGGTAATTTAAATGACTGTGTGAAAGCTCACACCAAACGCTTTCTCTCTAGAAACACAACTCAATTAAACCATGTCTTTAGCATTGGTTATGTAGGTAGTTTAATGCAAGTTGATTATTAAAGTCAAGTAAGAGTCTTCAATTATTGATGGCTTATTTTTGTTTACGCCAAACAAAGGTATGAATCAATTTTAATATGCCATAGATCGCTGCCATGGCGATCGCCACAATTCTGTTTTGTGGGGTTGAAGCATTCACAATGAGATGTACAAACATTAAGACATAAGATACATAAGCAAAGCGTTGAAGTTTTTTCCAGTTTTGTGGTGTCATTTTCTTTCGAACACTGATATAAGATGTAATCCATAGTGGAATCATCACCACATAGGAAATCACACCATACCAAGGAATATCACGAACACCTGTTAAAATTTCACTTGTATAGAAAATTGGATGAGCTGTTAAGAGGACAAAACCTAAAATACTGTACATCCCTCTTACACTCATTAAACGTTTAGTGAGTGTCCACTTAGGGGGCAGTGCACCGCTAATGGCAACCACGAAGAATAAGGCATAACCAATGAAGCCTTTGACAAAGGGTGCCATAAATGGCGCATTTCTCAAAATAATTTCAAGAGCGAGCACGCCCCAAACACCATAAGTTAAAATTTTACGGTATTTAAGAATTTTTGGCGCAAAGAAGTAAGCTAAAATCATAAACAAAATTGCAAATATCGGAGACAACATAAACTAATTTCCTCTCTTTTCCCTAAGTTTTTTAGGGATCAAAACATTATCAAATAAAACAATCAGTGGTGGTAATACTAAGAAGGTAGAAAGTAGTGCTAAGCTAATATTCACCACTGTCATAATCCCGAAATCTTGTAGAATTACGAAATCTGACATGAGCAATACCGCAAATCCACCCACGGTTGTAAGTCCTGAAGCTAAGACCGCTTTCCCAATCTTTTGAATCGACACAATCATCGCTTCTGTTTTATCAAAACCTAGACATCTTTCTTCTAAATAACGTTCCATCACCATGACTGTCATTTCTGTTCCCATCCCTAGAATCAAAGCACCCAGTGTTGCGGTAATCGGGGTAAAGGCAATGTTGAAACTATACATAAAGAGTGATGAGAAACCAATGATTATCGATACAGGAATAATCGGGACAATCGCTTTAAAGAGATTTCGATAGATAAGAAGTAGAGCAGCAAAGACTAAAGCTAGACCAATTAAAGTCATTTCAATGCGTCCTGAGGTTAAACCATCTACCATGACCACATCTAAGACTGATTTCCCAGTGAGTGTATATGCAAAGGGTGCAGCTGATAGAAGTCGATCAATGTCATCAACTAAATCACTCATATCTTCAATCGCTAAGTGTCCTACCGAAATCAGCATGACAGCTTGATTATTTTCAGAGACAAAGAGTTTTCTTTGATTCTCAGGTAAGTTTAGGATTTGTTCTTGAATATCATCAGCATTTAGATCAATTTCGCTATCCATATTTTTTAAGATAGAAGTAATCGATTGCACATCACTAATTTCATCAGGGAAATGATTTTCTAAAAGCCTTTCAATTTCATCTAAATAAATGAGATTTTCAGGTGCTAAGATATCATCGTCTTGAATATAGATCGCAATTTGATCGGTACTTGATAGCGCATCACGTATCAAATGAATATCTTCTAATTCTTTTAAATCTTGAGGCATAAAAGTCTCAATATCTGTTTCAACAGCTATCTTCGAATCAACTGAGAAACCATATGCCGCAATGCCACTTACAAGCACAAGAATGATTAGACCAAGTTTTAATGTCCACTTGGTCCAAAATGCGAAGAAGCGCTCTAAGTGACCTTGCTTTGTTTCAGTGGATTGTGTTTGCACTTTCGTTTCATGATGCTGAGAAGCTCTTAAAATAGGCATTAAGATAAACATGGCTGCCAAGAAACTTATCACAACCCCTATCGTCAACATCTTCCCAAAATCTTGAATCATAGGAACTGATGACGCGTACAAGGAAATGAAACCAAGCATGGTCGCAATGACTGCCACCGCTACAGCTGGGGCAATATTGATCATGGCTTCTTTCACATTTTGGTTTTCTTGAAAACGGTTATGGAATTGAATCGAATAATCAATCCCTAAACCGATTAGAATTGGGAAGACCGCCATCGACACCATCGTTACCGGTACATCAATCCATGACATAAAGCCTAAAGTAGCCAGTACCGCAATAAATATCGTAAGAAGTGAGAGGAGTCTCCATTTTACTTTAAACACAAGCAATAAGATAAGTAACATCAAACCAATAGCCATACCAACCATAGCCTGCATACTACTTTTCATTTCAGTTTTCAAAGCAGAATCTAAAATAGATTTTCCTGAAACAGTTATATTTATTTCATCTGTTTTTAAATCCAGCAATAAAGAAGCTATGCTTTGGGATATTTCATCTTTATCCCCATCACTTAAATTTCCTTCTAATTTAACTACCATCATCATTTGATGATCAGAAATCAAAATGTCATCAAACAAAGACCGAAGTTCTGTATCTTCATATAAAAGTAAATCTATTTCATCTTGACTTGCAGGAATTCGTGCTTCCATCATTCCCGACTTATCATGAAACATACTTAAGGCATCTGAGATATCGCTTAGTTTTCCACCCATCTCAATAAAACCATCAGCCATTTTTAATAAATCATCTTTACTTAAGGCAGAGGATAAATCCCCTTTCATATCACTTAATTTAGTGCTTAAGTTATCTTCAATCGATCCTAAAGCCGTCGCTGTATTAGAAGTACCTGTTTGAATACTTTGGGTATTTGTACCCATCGTATCTAAACCTACAGATGTCGTATTTAAATTTGTCGCAATGGTTAACAATTGTGTTTTTAATGGATCTTGTAAGGTATTTGCTAATTGACTTAGTTGTAATGCGACTGTCCCAATCCCATCCGATGTTTGGTATAAGGCAAGCTCTAGCGTATGAACACCTTCTGTTAAAGCATTTTGACCTGCTTGAAGTTCTGTAAATTTTAAAGAGATATCTTCAAGCGCACTTAATTCAGCTAACATTTCTTCAGGATCTTTAATGTCTTTAGCCTTAAGTTCTTCACCTAAATCAATCATGGTAGAACTCATCATACTTAAGCCATCAGATAGTTCAGCTAAGTTATCAATAATCATCGCTGCTTGTTTGCTTGTCATTTCATGAAGAATAGAAGTGAGTGATAAAACAGAAAAGACATGATCTGTTTCTTCAATGCGTGTTTGTATATCATACAAATCATTTAAGAAAACAGGTTCTAATAAAGGCTCAAGATTTTCAGCTTCGAACAATATTAATACTGCATCTCCCCCAAAATTAGCTTCCATTTCAACATTGGCAATATAAACAGGATTATCACTTTGAACTAAAGTGTCATTTCCTGTGGCTAAGCGCAGCTGCGTTGCCCCAACTACCATTGCGAGCACTATTAATAAAGTTATAAATAGTGTTTTAAAAGGTCTTCTATCCACGATAGAAGCTAAGAAATTAATAATATTATTCATTTATTAAACCAATAATTCCGCTACAACATAATCGATGTAGTCTTCAATATTCTTAAGTTTAATTTCTGGATGATATAAATAGGATAGAAACATACCCATTAAAATACGTTGTTTAAGTTCTATTTTTTCTTTTACGCCATAAGAGAATAAAAGTTTTTGAAGAGATTTCACCATCTCTTCAATCACATTTGTATATTCTTTCAACAACATTTGTTCATTCAGTATGAGTTTAATCACTAAGTGATGTTTATTAATATATTGAACACGTTGAATTAGCGCAGCTCTTAGAGTTTCTATAAACTTTTCATGATTCGCATCCAACTTCAACATTTCTAATGATTCTTCAATCACTGGCTTAACACTCAACATAAAGATTTCATCTTTCGATTTAAAATATCTAAACAATGTTACTTCAGAGATATTCGCTTGTTTAGCAATCTCTGCAGTAGTTGTTCCTTTATAGCCTTTTTCAATAAAGACATTTAATGCAGCCTCTAATAATTCACTTTGACGTTCTTCTTTATTCATATTTCGCTCCAAATGTATGTAAGTACTTACTTACATTAACAAAGTTAAAATCAAAAGTCAATATAAAAAAGCATTTGATTTCTCAAATGCTTGAATTATTAATTACGGCTAGGTCTAGTTCCACCAGGCTGTGCGGCGGACGAACCAAAACTTGTGATCGTTTGACTAATGCTAAAGGTACCAATACTTGTATAAGAACCCAGTGATCCAGAAGTAGCGACATAATCTGTGTAAGTCGCATCAGTTGAACCACCCGAGACTAAAATATAATCACCATTAACAAGATTTAATCCACTGTAAACAATTGAACTCAGTGTTTTTGGTGCTTCTACTGAAACAATAATATTCCCATCAGTATCAATTATACTAATAAGCTCACCTGCACTAACACCTGAGAAGTTTATCAAAACTGTATTTTGGCTTGAGCTTGTCGCTTGTTCGGCCATACCTGCTGATCCTACTGCTAAGAGTGTTCCACCATTTAAAGTAAATTGTCCATTGTAGTCAATGGCACCATTACCATTATTGGTTGGACCAAAAACAATCACTGTTCCATCATTCATAACAAGTGAGCCATTAGAGTCTAAACCATCACCAGAAGCATCCATCACGAGTGTTCCACCATTGATGGTAACCAAAACAGCTGCTTCTGCTGACATACTTTGTGAACCTGATCCTGATGATCCATTAATACCATCATCAAAGGATGTTAAATCAATTCTCCCATCATTAATGGTAATAACTGTTGCTTCAATCCCTTCGTAAGATTCAATGATGCTAATATTTCCTCCGTTGATAGTGATACTGTTATCAGAATGCAAACCATCATCTCCTGAAGATAAAGTAATCGTCCCATCATTAATGATTAAATTACCATTACTGTGTACAGAATCATCTTTTGCGCTAATGATAATATCACCACTATCAATAATGATTTCATTAACTGCTTTTAAACCTTTACCTGAATCCACTGAAGTCATTAATGAACCTGATGTGATATCAAAATCTCCAGAGATAATTTCTAGAATATTTTCTGCTTGAATACCATCATAACCCGCATTAATTGTGATATCAGAACCTTCGATTAAGATATTTCCAACATCTGTGCTTTCAGCATTGCTTGATACAATCCCATCACCATTTGCAGTGATATTTAAAATAACATTTTGTGCCCAAACAACATCTTTGCCTTTTATCGCATCATTTTTAGCAGTTACTGTGATATTTACATCGATCATTCTTAAATCATCTTTAGAATAAATACCATGATTGTAATTAGCAGTAACAATTAATTCGCCTGTACCGTTGAAAGTTAAATCTGATGATGAGAAGATTGCCGCATTTGGTTCCTCTTCAGCTTGGGCATATAAGCTGCCATCTTCAATCGTGTTTGTTGTCCCTTCTTTCAATGTAATGATGATTTTATCACCACTGTTAATTACGACAGCTGCACCGCTTGTGTGTGTGATTGAAGCATTATCTAATACGATATGTACTTCTTCATCATCTGCCGCATTAACAATAATTTGACCATCCGTTAATGTCCCAGTTATGACATAATCACCCCCACCATTAATGCTAATTAGTCCATTATCAATGCTTACATTGTTTCCATCTGTTGTTGCTGAATTTCCACTTAAAGTAATTGTTTCTTCATCATATACATCTGTTCTTAAATCTTCCTGTGTAAAATTAAAACTTAAAGATGTTTCTATCGATGTATTAGTTGTTTCTGTACTAGATGTTTCTTCTGTATTTGTATTTGTCTCATCAACGACTTCACTGTTTGAAGTTGTTGTACTACATCCAGCTAGTAATAGTGATAAGAGTAAGCCACTGCTCATTAATATTTTTTTAGATTTCATAAATTTATCCTGCATAGTCTCCATTGTAGCTAACGAGTTGTACATTTGATACACCTGTAATTTGCGCAATCGCATTCACAAAAGCGGTATCTTGATCTTTAAGTTGACACTCGTAAATCAACTCATGTTCATATTGAGATTGTGTTTTTGACTTTATTCTAAGTTTTCTTGTTCGACTTTCCAAAATTCTAAAAGCTTCTTCTTCAGCATTTGCGCTTTCTAAGCGAAGTATCGCAATATATGCTGTATTCTCACCTGTTTGTTTACCTTTAAAGACTAAGAGTAAACCGATAAACATTGACCCAAAGATGCCAAGAGGAATAAGTCCTGCGCCCATAACGATACCACCACCAATGGCCCAAAATAGAAAGACTAAATCAAGTGGATCTTTTATCGCCGTTCTAAATCGAACAATGGATAAAGCCCCAACCATCCCTAAAGACAAAACTACATTGGATGTAACGGCCAAAATAACAAAGGTTGTTAGTAAGGTTAATAAGATTAAACTTAAATTAAAACTTTCTGAATACATTACCCCTAAGAATGTTCTTTTATAAATAATATAAATAAACATCCCTAAAATAAATGAGGCGGATAAAGCTATTCCATAATCAACAAATGAGACAGCTGTCATATTCTCTAAAAACGAATTCTTAAAGACATCACTAAACGTTGTTAATAACATATTTTTTCTCCTTTAAATTTGAGACATTCGTCCCAAAACATATTTTGAATGAGCAATCCGTGAGGGATCAAAGCGTTTAATAGAGGCTTGAATAAAATCAGGAATAAAGCGATCATATTTTATTTCAAGTAGATTTTGAACACCCCACTTAGGTAAGCAAGCAAGGTTTTTATCAAAGAATCCTTTAACATTGATTGAGCTTTGTATCTTACGATCGATCGTAACCCTGACATTTCCACTTTCAAATTGAAAGGCTTCACGTTCATAATCAATGATAATAACCGGTCTTAATTGATTCTGTTTGACATCATGCATAAAGGCATGAGCTAAATCACTTTGACTCTTTTCTAAGAAATCAATCTCACCTTTCAGAATCTTTTCAACTTCATTTTTTTGAAGTCTTATATGTTCTTTTCGACCTTTATGATAATTTTTAGATTTTCTTTCAAGTAGTATAAATTCAGTATTGTAGTTATACATACGTATTCGATATTTACTACGTTTGGCTAAACCCATTTGATTTTGATGAAGACTTCGATCATAAATATCATCGAAATAGAGTGAGCGCACATGATACATACCATTTATCGCATGTTTATCATGTTTAAGAACTTGCCTTAAGATATTGGATATCCTTAAATTATCTTCATGCTTAATTTCATATTTAATCTCATTTCGATACATCCTATATCCCCTTTCCTTTGTTTACAGTGTTAATTCTAATCAACAAATATGGCGAGAATGTGGCAACAAAGAAACAAAAAAAGAACATATGACTAGACAAATAGTCTTGAACCTGTGTATAATACAAACCTACCTATAAGTATGGTAGGTATATACATGAAAACTATTCCACAACCCTTGGTAAGAGCTAATCAAGCCTTCGTCGCAAGTACTGCATTAGCCTATTTAATCTTTAAGAATGAAGTCTTTTTACTCATTCCTTTACTTAACTGTTTATTCTCTTTAGTCATCCATAAAAACTTCATCATGCTTATTGCGAAAAAGTTTTTAAGAAAACCACTCAATGAATATCATCAAGAAGATAAGGATGATCAACGTTTTAATCAAAGTTTAGCGATGACGATGTTTCTACTAGCGTATATTAGTCATCTCTTAAGTTGGACCTTTAGTAGCGTTATCTTTGCCTCTATGGTTTTAATCGCATCGACGGTTGCTTTAATGGGCTTCTGTGTTGGATGTTTTATCCGTTTCCAATATAGAATGTACAAATATCGTAGAGCACAAGCTTAAACAAACAAAACAGATTTCTAAAAAAATCTGTTTTTTAATATCAACTATAAAAAAAATGGAACTTGTTATAGTTCCATTTTTACATTAGATTACGAAGTTACCGTCTTTAAATACTTGAACTTCAGTTCCATCATATTTAGTCCCAACAATATTCATATCACTGGTTCCAAACATAAAGTCTTCATGTTCCATTGAGTTATTAGAGCCGGCCTTGTCCAATTCATCTTGAGTCATATCATGACCGCCTTTGATATTCATTGGATAAGCACGTCCTAGTGCTAGATGACAGGATGCATTTTCATCAAAGAGTGTATTCATAAAGAGAATACCAGAATTAGAAATTGGAGAATCATAGTTGACTAAGGCAACTTCACCTAAGTAAGATGAACCTTCATCATATTCAACTAAACTCTTTAGTGTTTCTAAACCTTCTTTGGCATCATATTCTACGACTTTTCCATCTTTAAATTTCAACCAGAATTCTTTCACAAGAACGCCATTGTAATTTAAAGGTTTAGACGCATAAACAATCCCATTAACCCCTGTTTTAAGTGGCATAGAGAAGTTTTCTTCAGTAGGCATATTGGCATTGAAGATAGTCCCATTTGTGCTTTCTTCGTTACCACCTGCCCAAATATGATCTTTAACAAGTTCAACGACTAAATCAGTACCTAAACCTGAAGTAAAGTGGAGTGATTTAAAGTTGAAGTCATTTAAGACTTTATTGTTGTGTTGTAGACGTTTTGTATGTGTGTCCCACTCAGCAACAGGATCATTATCTTCTTCGACACGAACGGCTGATAAGATTGCATTCCATAAGGATTCAACTGCTTCTTCAACACTTTGCTCAGGGAAAACTTTTAATGCCCAACTTGGAGTTGGAACGGAAATAACACACCATTGGGTACGATTCCCCATCGTATGCTCTCGCCACATTTTTAAAGCTTTACTTGAAGCAATGCTTGCAGCCTGAAGTTTTTCAGGATCAATATCTGCAAGAAGTCCTGGTGTTGTCGCATGGACAGCGATTAAAGCATAACCTTTTTCAATGTAATATTCATATTCCTTCACAACATATTCAGGAATTTCTTCTAATTGTTCTTTTGTTTTATAAGCATAACTAGAGTGCGCTGTGATTTCGTCATTCCAACGAACTCTGACATCAGATGCGCCAGCTTTATAGGCTTCTTCAACAATTAATCTAACAAATTCTTTTGTATCTGTATTCGCAGAAATCATTAAAGGTTGACCCTTTTGTAGATTTGCTCCACTTAATACAGATAATTTAGCGTATTTTTCTAAACGCTTTTGACTAGGCATATAAACGACCTCCTATGCGATTCAAATTAATGACCATGACTGATTGGCAACATCGCTGCACCAACAATACCAGGTTCTTTAAGTTCAGCACGAACAATCACAGGATTGCGCATACCGACATGGACTAAGCCATTATAGAAATTAATCATTTTATCAAAATAATAATCTTTTGATTTACTTACACCACCACCGATGACAAAGATATGTGGATCAACCACATGTGCTACAGCCGATAAGAGTGAAGCAAAATTAAAGGCCATTGTATCGACAATGTCTTGGGCGACTTTATCACCATCATTGGCTTTATCAAAGATGGATTTTGCAGAAGTGATACTTGGATCTAATTTAGCTTGTGCTTCTTTAACTAAAGCCGTTCCTGAAAAAAGATTTTCAGCAGCTCCAACATTAAGGTGATTAATTTTTTCACCATCACGCGTTAAAATAATATTTCCAACTTCACCTGCATAACCATTACGGCCAGAGACAACTTTTCCATCCACCACTAGTGCACCACCAACACCTGTTGAATGAGTGACATAATAACAGATTGGTTGACCTTTACCTGCACCTACTAAAGCTTCCGCTAAACCAGCAACATTCGCATCATTATCTACGTAGGTTGGAAGTTTAAATTCAGCTTCAATTTCTTTGGCCATTGGATATTCTTCAAAACCTGGAAGATTGGTTGCCATCGTCATTACACCACGGCGTGTATCTACAGGTCCTGGAACACCGATCCCAATGCCCACAACATCAGTCATATCTATCTTTTTAATCAATGATTTAAGATTATCCATGACTTTTTTTGTACCTTCTAAAGCGTACGATTCAGAACTTTCTATTTGAAGAATGTCCCCACTTTCACTAACTTTGGCGACACGTACATTTGTACCACCTAAATCAATGCCAATAACTGCTTTCATATGATGAGCTCCTTATTTGATCTCCACGATCTTCATCATATTGGCTGTGCCTTCTCCGGTTGGATATCCAGCTGTGATAATGACATAATCACCAGTGACTAAACCACGATCACGGGCAATAATCATTGCGAGTTCATCATCGTTAGTCATTTCATTTTGGACATCTGATAAAATTGGAATTACACCCCAATATGTTTCAAGTTTACGTTGTACAGACTTTGTAAAGGTAACCGCAAAAATAGGCACACTTGGTCTGAACTTAGAGATACGACGAGCAGTAGATCCACCTTGTGTAAAAGCCACAATCGCTTTAACTTTTTCAAGTTGTAAAGCAGTATCGGCAACGGAAATACCAATCGCATCTTGGATTGTATGACGTGATGTTTTGATACTCATACCTAAACGATCACGGTAAGGAATAATGTCTTCCATGGTCAAAGCAATAGTATTCATGGTTGAGACAGCTTCTAATGGATATAAACCAGCAGCCGTTTCACCTGATAACATAATCGCATCTGAACCGTCTAGTACTGCATTGGCAACGTCATTTGCTTCAGCACGCGTTGGACGTGGGTTGCCCATCATACTTTCTAACATATGGGTTGCGGTAATAACAGGTTTACCAAGTTCATTAGCACGCTTTATGATTGATTTTTGATAAATAGGGACTAGGGCAGTTGAAACTTCAACCCCTAAATCACCACGCGCAACCATCACGCCATCAGCTACTTCTAAAATGTCATCAAGATTGTCATAACCTTCTTGGTTTTCAATCTTCGCAATAATTTGAATTTTTGATTTATTTTCAGACACTAAAATTTTACGAATGTCTAAAACGTCTTTAGCACGACGAACAAAGGATGCTGCAATATAGTCAACATCTTTTTGACAACCAAAACGAATATCTTTTTCATCTTTTTCAGAAACAAAAGGCATACTGAGTTTTACGTTAGGAACGTTAACCCCTTTACGTGATTTAATCCATCCTGGATTTTCGATACGGCAAGTCAATTCACCTTTTTTAACTTCTAAAATCGTTAATCTCATTTTCCCATCATCGATGAGTAAATAATCATCCACTTGAACATCATCAAAAAGTTCAGGAACAATCACTTGGAAACGTTCTTTGTTTCCTTCTACTTCTTTTGAGACAACTTTAACAATATCGCCTTTAGCGAATTCAACGCCACCATTTTCCATCACACCACAACGGATTTCAGGACCTTTAGTATCTAAAAGAATCGCAATGTTGTAGCCAGATACATCAGACACTTGTCTAACAGTATCCATACGAGCCCCTTGTTCTGCGTGATCACCGTGTGAGAAGTTTAAACGGACGATATTCATCCCAGCTTCTGCTAATTTTTGAATCATTTCAGGTGTTTCACTAGACGGGCCTAATGTACACACAATTTTAGTTTTACGAATTTTATTCATTTTTTCTCCTAGATTAAGCGAATCTGCATATCAAAGAATTCGCGACGTGAAGGTTTTGGCATCGCCAAAGCTTCAACAATTGGGAACGAAACAATCTTGTTTTGTTTAATTCCAACACAGTGTCCTCCGACACCTTGGGCAATTAAATCAACTGCCTTATCCCCCATACGCGTTGCCAAGACACGATCAAATGCAGTAGGTGAACCACCTCTTTGAATATGTCCGAGAACGGTAGCGCGACCCGAGAATGATGTCGCATTTGAAATCTTTTTAGCTAATAGTTCTACATCTGTAATCTTTTCGCTGATAACGACAATCGCATGTTTTTTCTTACGATTATCATCTAAATAATGTAGACGATCTAACATCGCTTCTTCATCATACCCTGTTTCAGGTGTAACGACAATTTCTGCCCCACAGCTGATGGCTGAAAATAGTGCTAAATCACCACAGTGATTTCCCATAACTTCAACCACAGAACATCTGTGATGGGAAGACGATGTGTCCCTTAATTTATCGATGTTTTGAATGACGGTATTTAAGGCCGTATCAAAACCAATGGTATATTCAGTGCTTGAAATATCATTGTCAATTGTACCTGGTAAACCAATACAATTAATTCCCATATCAGTTAGAGCTTGAGCCCCTTTATAGGTACCATCTCCACCAATAACCACAACGGCTTCAATGCCATGTTCTTTTAAATTGGCCACTGCTTGTTTACGAACTTCATCTAATTTGAATTCAGGTAAACGAGCAGAACCTAAAATTGTTCCACCTCTAAATACAATGTCACTAACACTTTTGGTTGTCATCGGATAAATATTTCCTTCAACCATTCCTTTATAACCATCTTCGATGGCCATGACTTCCATTCCTCTGGCAATCGCTGATCTTACCACAGCTCTGATTGCCGCATTCATTCCAGGAGCATCGCCACCGGATGTGAGTACGCCGATACGTTTTACCATTTGTTACGCCTCCAAACCATTATATATTCTAACATCATATGTGAATTTTTTCATAAAAAAAGGGTGAAAATTACCCTCTTCTATTGACACCTTGTACGGCACATGGATTTGAAAGCGTTTGAATTCTCTCAATCATACGCATTGACTTAATTTGTTCATCATCAGCCTTATTGTTAAAACGATAATGATTCTCTAATGCCTTCATTGAATGATTAGATGTAAAAAGCGTTAAAGCATTACTTTCCATTCGTGCATTTAAGATAGGAAATAAGACTTCATCTCTAAAATAGGAGGTATAAGTCTCTGCCCCGATATCATCAAAAACGACACAATAAGCTTTCTTTAAAAGATACATATATTGTTCTTTTTCAGGACCTTCATAAAAACTATTAGGGAATTTAGAGGCAAGGGTTGGTATGTGAACACAGGCGACTTTATGTCCTTTAAGGGCAAAGTAATTCGCTATCGCCATCGCTAAATGTGTTTTACCTGTTCCTGGCGCACCATAAAAGTAGAAACCTTTTTGACTTTGATTCTTAAACCAATCAATCACTGATTTTAATGAAGCTTTATAATTCACATCACTCTTTTGATCAAAAAGTGATTCAATACGACTTTCCAAGAATGATTCATCACACTCTAAAATTGAATATTGTTTTTTATGGGCTCTTAATTGTTCTTGATGTATTTGATATGTACAAGCTTGATATTCACGACTGGTTAGTGGTTCAACTTGGATGCCTAAAACATAGCCACGATGATCTTGTTTACAAGCATGTAAGCCTGGACAATGATCACACTTACCCTTTTCTTTAACATAATCCGCTAACATCTGTGCTTTCTTCTCTATAAAAGTTTCGTCTAAATGGTTCTCACGCAAAAAAGCTTGAACAATCTTGTTTTCTTTTAAGTCATGAATCAGTGCATTTCTCTCTTTTTCTTGCACAGCGCTTAGTTTAAAATCAAATTTTAATTCTTGCATCTTACTTTATTTCTTTTAAAGCCATTTCTAAGGCTTTCAGTTCAGCTTCACTTAGATTAATTTCTTTATTTGAATAATCTGTTTTTTCTTCTACTCGTTTTTTAGATGATTTAAATTCATTTACTTTTTTAAAGGCTTCTTCTTTCGAATAAACGTTTGAAACAGCCCATTGCATGGCCACTTCTTCTAAAACCTTTGTATTTATTTTAGAACGAAATTGATTAAAATGCGCTTCAATTAATACATTTAAGACTTCCGGTTTTAAACCAACTTCACTGACCAGTCTAACAAGTACATATTTCTCTAAAGCTGTCGCAGCAATGCCTTTACGTAATCTCTTTAAGAAGATTGATGGTGGATAATCATAAGGATCATCTTTTTCAACCATGTCTTCAACCTCTTGTTTGGCTGCACATTTGCGTAATTTATCAAAATTTAAAGTTGCATCGTTTTTAGCGCAAGCTTTACCAACACACTCAATCATTTGTTTGACTGATAAGCCATAAACTGAGCCTATTTCCGAGATCGCTGCAATCGCATGCTCAGTCCGTTTATGATGGGGGAAAACTAGATCACTACATTGATTTAAGAAAGCAATTAAATCAAAGGATAAATTTTCACTTTTGTGTCTGATAATTTTTTCTTGTTTAAATTGTTTCTCATCTTCATTGGTCCAAGATTGAATATTGGCTGACGCTTTTATCTCATAATCATCATAACCTTCATTTGAGAGATTATCTTGTGATTCAGACTTTAATTTTTCAAAGGCTTCAGGACCAATTTTTTTAAGTAATTGGCGACCTAATACATCATGTCGACAAAATTCTTGTATCGATAAACAATGATTAAAATGAAGTCGAAGATGATTTGTGTTTTGCTTCTTTACTTTAATATCAATGACTTCACATTGAACCAAACGATCTAAAGCTTGATTAAACTGACTTAGATTTAAACCAGTATTTAGACAAAGTTCTTTCAGACTTAATGATTGAGTATTAGTACGTTTTAGAAATTCAAACACAAAAAAAGCTTCTGCTTGAATAAGCACACCATAAGTGCGCATAAAAGCACTTGAACTTACTTCAATTGATGGGTTTAAAACATGTATGGTATCAAGTTCATTTAATTTCATAATTCAAACTGTGTAAGTATTGTATCACTTTTTCTTTTAGTTCTTCTTTCGTTCCATTGTTTTCAATGACATAAGTAGAAAGTTCCCTTTTCTCATCAACACTCATTTGATGAGCCCAGCGTTTTTCAATCTCTTCAAGACTTAAACCTCGATTTTTCGTTAAGCGATCAATCGCTTGCTCTTTAGCACAGACAATACATAAACTTTGATCAAAATAGGATTGACCACTTGTTTCAAATAAGAGTGGAACTTCAGAAAAAGCTAAAGGATATTTTATTCCTTCTTCATGAAGTTTTTTATAGACTAAAGGATGGATAAGTGCCTCTAGTTTTATTTTTTCGTTTAAATTGTTAAAAATCCTAAATGAAATGTATTTTCGATCAATTTCATTAAAACAACTTAGTGCTTCTTGACCAAAAAGTTCTTTCATTTTTTCTTTAATTTCATCTTTTTGATATAGCTCACTCACAATGTCATCCGCATTTAAAACAGGAATCTTAAGTGATTTCAGAATTTCAACTACTTCAGTTTTTCCTGATCCCATGGTTCCGGTAATGGCGATGTGCATTTTGACTCACTTTCTGACAATTCATGCAGTATACACATGATCGTCCATTGACTCTAGCTTTTTCTAATATACTTTGACAAACATGACATGCTTGATAGCCTCTTGCATAGACATGAAGATGTTGTTGAAATAAACCGTTAATCTCATGACTTACCGCAAATGACTTAATCGTTGAACCTCCATCTTTTAAAGCGAGAGTGAGAATCTTTCGAATCGATAAGATTAAACGTTCATATTCTTCTAGTGTTACTTTTTGAGCTGATTTAAAGGGTGAGAGTTTCGCATCAAATAAACTTTCATCACTGTAGATGTTGCCAACACCGGCTATAACTGATTGATCTAAAATAAATGTTTTAACAGGAATTGTTCTTCCTTTTGCCTGTGTTTTTAAATAAGCAGCTGTACAATTCTCATCAAAAGGTTCTAAGCCTAATTTATCTTTGAAATAAACATCTAAATCATGACAGATATCAATTCGACCAAATTTACGTGTATCGTTATAATCCAATCTAAAGTCATTGAAGATAAAGGAAGCATGGGTATGCATATGAATTGGATCATCACCATCTTGAACAAAAAATTTCCCTTCCATTCTTAAGTGAATGATGACATAGATTTTTTCACAAACAAAGATGATATATTTTCCTCTTCGCTTTAAATCAAGAATTTTTTGTTGGATTAAATCAGTTTTAAAATCTTTATGGTAAGTGATGGCTGGATAATAGACTTCAAAGTCTTTAATCACTTGATTGATCAACTGTGGTTTTAAATGATTAATAATCGTTTGAACTTCAGGAAGCTCAGGCATTATTTTGCCTCATACCAGTTATTACCAACTTCCACTGAAACCTTAAGTGGAACCTCTAAGATAACGGCCTTTTCCATGGCATTAACAACTAAAGTTTTAAGAGCTTCTAGTTCATCTTTTGGACAATCAAAGACAAGTTCATCGTGTACTTGAACAATCATTTTAGCTTTAAACTTTTGATCAATTAATTTTTGATGAATATCAATCATCGCTAATTTCATAATATCCGCAGCACTGCCTTGAATAGGTGCATTCATGGATGCTCGTTTCGCAAATTCACGCACTTGATATGATTTATTATGAATTTCAGGAATTTCACGACGACGTCTAAAGAGTGTTTCTACATAGCCATTCTCTTCACAAAAAGCAATTGTTTCATTCATATAGGATGAAATACCACTATAAGTACTTAAATACTTTTCAATAAAGGTTTTAGCCGTTTTACGATCAGAACCAATTTGTTGAGCTAAACCAAAATCAGAAATTCCATAGATAATTCCAAAGTTAACCGCTTTTGCGCTACGTCTGACACTTGAATCAACTTCATCTTCTTTTAATCCAAAGACATCCATGGCAGTTTTTGTATGAATATCTAAACCTGTTGTGAAAGCTTCAATCAATGACGATTCATGGGCCATGTGTGCTAAAACTCTGAGTTCAATTTGAGAGTAATCACAAGCGAGTAGAACATGTCCTTCATGAGGGATAAACGCTTTACGGATCGCTCTTGATTCTTCATCACGAACAGAAATATTTTGTAGATTTGGATCACTGGAGGATAGACGTCCAGTTTGAGCAGTCGTTAAGTTATAGGCGGTATGAATTTTAGAATCGGCTGAAATATATTTACTTAAACCAATCGCATACGTCGAATAGAGTTTTTGGTATTTACGGTATTCCATTAAGTCCGCAATAATGGGATGTTGATCAACTAAGCTCTCTAAAACATCAACTGAAGTCGAACGTTTACGATTTGCTGGTAAGCCTAAATGATCAAATAAAACTTCTGAGAGTTGTTTAGGTGAATTAATATTAAAATTCATTCCTGCCAATTTATAAATGGAATCGGTTAAAGCATTAATTTTAATTAAGGTTGTATCAGCAATATCACTAAGAATTGAAGCATCTACTAAGAAGCCTTCTTTTTCCATTTGATAAAGTACCTCAATCATAGGATAATCAATTTTCTTATAGACATCTAAAACATCTTTATCACTTAAAGATTTTAATAAATCAGCACTTGTTTTATGTAGAATAAGTGCTAATTCTCTGACTAAATTTTGATTCGCTTCATCATTTTTAGCGATTGCTGCACTAGGCCAATGAAAAACTTCAGCACATTTATTGTAGTTATTTAAACTAGAATCTTCGATAAATGCTAACAAAGAAACATCAATCATCTTTGGATTAAATTGAACTTTATCTGTTTGTGCATGAAATAAAGTTTTCACATCATAACTAATACAGTCCTTTGTTTCCTTGAGATAGCTTAAGCAAGCTTCATCTTTAATAATCTCATCAATATCGATATAACAAGAATCTTTTCCGTCACTTAGTGCTAAGCCAAAAAGAGGATGTGGCCAATCACTATCTAAACGATAATGTCCTACCACTGATAAGGGTTTTGATTGATCCAAATCTTTAAAAGATACCGCCTCATTCAAATCTTCTTTTGCGGCTTCAATATTGATTAATAGAGATTTCATCTCATACTTTTCAAAAAATTTATTAGCTTCATATGGGGTTGGATTAAAGAGTGTATCCTCTAATTTAATCGCAATATCACCATCTGTCTTAATGGTTGCTAACCATTTGGAAAAAGTTGCTTTTTCACTTTGCGTTAAAACCGTTTCTTTTAACTTTCCTTTTAATTCTTCAACATGTTCAAGGACACCTTCAACACTATCGTACTGAGCTAAAAGCTTAAGTGCTGTTTTCTCACCAACACCTGGTAAACCAGGAATATTATCTGAAGGATCACCCATTAATCCCTTTAAGTCACAGATTTGTTCAGGACGTAAACCCATTGATGTCATCAATGCTGCTTCATCCATTTCTTCAATTTGACTAATCCCTTTTTTGGTTAACCAAACAGAAGTTGTTTTATCTATTAATTGAAGCAAATCTTTATCAGATGATAAGACATTGATATCCCAATCAGGGTAGCGTTTAACTAAAGAACCAATAATATCATCGGCTTCTAGTCCGTCTTGTTGGTAATAACAATACCCACTTGATTGACAATATTCACGCACTAAAGGAAATTGAGAGATTAACTCTTCAGGTAAGGCTTTACGTGTCCCTTTGTATTCTTCATAGGCGTCATGTCTAAAAGTCTTTTTACCACTATCAAAGGCAATCACTAAAGCCTGTGGATTAATCAGTTCTAATGCTTTGTTTAACATGTTCGCAAAACCATATACGGCATTGGTTGCTTGACCAAAAGATGTTGTTGTCATACGCGTATAAGCCGTCGCATAATAAGCTCTAAAGAAGAGTGAATTTCCATCCACTAATAACATTTTTTTCATAAGAATCCTCGCTTTACTATTTTAACATACCCACCAAAAGAAAAAGCCCTTAGGGCTTTATTCATTTGTCGTATTTGTACTTGATTCTTCAGCATAAGCGATGGGCAACATACCTTCTAAAGTTGATAGGTTTTCCCACATCAAGGTAATGTAGTTTTTATTCGCTAATGTATCATTATCTGTTAAGAAAGCAATGTTGTGCATTTCAACCGATTGTAGATTTAATTCATCTTTAACGCGTTGGTATAAAGCTTCCATATCCTCAGTCAAGTTTGGTTCATGTACGATGTATTGAACTTCATCAATTTGAATACGCTCAAGCATAAGGGCAAGTTGTTCTTCAGTTGGTAAAACACCATAACGTGAAAGAATCAGTGGATAGACATTAATCCCAAAGGCTTTCTGCCAATTCCCAAAACTTGGGGTAACTGAAACAAAAGCAGTTTGTTGATCCCAGAGTTCTTGATAATCTGCATCCATTCTCGCAAGTTCTAAAGCTAGCGCTTCATAGTTCGCTTCAAAAGATGCTTTTTCTTCAGGGTAATAGGTTACTAACCAATCTTTGATACTTCCTGCGACTGAAATCATTGTAATTGGATCTAACCATAAATATGGATCATTTTGATAAACATCAATCTGATCAAAAACAGAACCACTATAATAAGTAGATTCTAAGGTAACGCGAGTATTTGAAATATAATTTGTATCATAGCGTTGAAAAGCATAAACAGAAGCCGATGAACTTAAGTCAACCATCGCCACGCCTTCATTTTGAAGCAATTCATTGTATACAGATAAATAAGGTTCTAAATTACCAAAAACAAAGAGTACATCAAGATTTTCTAATAAGCTTTCGTAGTCACTTGTTATTTGGGCACGCGTAATTGTTTTACCTTCACTAATATTTGTGACTGTTACTTTATTTTGGGCAATTCTTTCAACTAAATACTGCACCGGGTATACAGTTACACCAATGTTAGGTTGAGATAATTTACA
Source organism: Erysipelotrichaceae bacterium (assembly GCA_963663995.1). Classification (GTDB taxonomy): domain Bacteria; phylum Bacillota_I; class Bacilli_A; order Erysipelotrichales; family Erysipelotrichaceae; genus UBA2212. The sequence goes on from OY760660.1 coordinate 692,621, forward strand.
AGCGCTTAAACTAAAGATTAAACTTGTGATTAGAGTTAATTTTATAATGGTTTTCATGTCTAAAATATTATAGCACAGACCTGTGGCTAGGACTTTCTAACGCGATGAGATAGTGTCGTTTCTTGTTTATGACGAGCTTTAAGATTTCGATCTAATGAAAGAAGTCTTAAACGATTAAAATAGATGACCATTAAGCTGAGTGGAATATGCATCAAAATCGTTAAAAAAGCACGATAAATAAACCAAGTACTTGGATATAAGAAAGTTAAATTTGCTAAAGCTAAAAGTCCATATAATATAAGTTCTTTTAAAAACACAACAATGACTGAAAGAATCATTAATTCTAAAGTAGTATCATTTACTTGATTTGACCATAAGCGCGCAATCACTAAGGTTAAACTGAAACTTAAAGCAGATAAGAAGAAGTAACCATAACGAACAAAGTCTAATAAAAGACCCACACTAAAGGCAACCAATAAAACGGTTAAAAAGTTTTCTTTTCTAATGGTTAACATCAAGGCAATAATGCCTGTATTAAAAACGACAAATAAACGTCGATATTCAAAATCAACAGGAAAGAAACTTTGAAGAATTAAATCTAAGATAAAGGCTAATAGAATAAACGAAAGATTGATTAATCTATTCATAACGTTTAACCACTGCAACATAATCAATGTTATAGAAGTCAACAGCTGGATCCACTTCAATTCTTAAACCAATCGCATTGCTTAAAGATTCTACTTTAGATACTTCACCCACAAGTAAACCCGATGGGAATGAACCACCAATCCCTGAACTGATAACTTTCATGCCTTCAGTAATCGAAGATTGTGTATCAAGTAATTGAAGAATATAAGCTTGAGCATTAGGATCATAGCGTTCTAAAATCGCTTCTGCTGTTTTCGCTTCATCAATTTGAATCTTAACCGATACTTTATTTAAACTCGTTTCAGTTGTCAGTAAAAGAACCGTGGCTTCGTGGCTTGTCACATCAACCACTTTCCCCATTAAACCTCTTGAGGAAATAACAGCATCATTAATCGCAACCCCTTCACTCGATCCAACATTGATGTTTAAACTATGATTAAAACTGTCTGTTGAGCGGGATGCGATTTTGGCTGAGATTAATTCATACTGAGAATAGGTGCTTTTTAAATCAGCTAAATCTTTTAAATCTTCGATTTCACGATAGGTTTCTTCAAGCTTAGCCTGATACAAAGCAATTAATTCTAATTCTTTACGATAGGCATCATTTTCCTCTTGAGTATGCCAAAAGGATGCGATACGCTCAGTAATATTGCCTAAAGATGTTATTGGCATTTGAAAAAAAGCTGAATTAACAAGTGAGAAAAAACGATAACCAGGATCATTTAAAGTCACTGAAGGTGCAGATAATTGTAAAGTATTCAAGAATAAGATAAAACTCACAACAATCCCAGCAATCCAGGCTAGGAATTGTTGAAGTGGGCTCATATTTTTCATGCTACTCTATTATAACTTATTCTTTTAATTTGGAAATCATTGAACGCAAAGAAGTATAGCCCGTCTTCGAAATAATAATGTGATCTAAAAGTGGAATCCCCATCGTTACTCCCGCTTCTTCTAATACCTCAGTTACTTTTAAGTCATTTTGTGAAGGTGAAGTATCACCACTAGGATGATTATGCACGACAATGATACGAGCCGCTGAGAGTGCACAGGCATGTTTATAGATTTCACGTGGATGAACGATTGAGCGATCTAATCCACCGGTAAAAAGAATACGATGACCAATCACATGATTCTTTGTGTTCAAGAAAACAACTAAGAAATTCTCTTGGTCTAGAGCACCTATTTCATGACGCAACCAATCAATTAAGCGTTGCGGTTGATCGACCACATCAATATTGGTACTTTGTGCTTTAGCCATCCGTCGTGATAATTCACCAATCGCACATATTTCACTTGCCTTAGCTTTTTTAATTCCTGGAATTTGAATCAGTTGATCATAGCTTAATAAACTAAGACCTAATAAATCCTTAGCTTCATCCATGAGTGTTTGAGCTAAATCTAACACAGGAATTTGTTTCGTTCCTGTTTTTAAAACACAAGCGATAAGTTCTGTATTACTTAAACTCTTAACCCCATATTGAATCAATTTTTCACGTGGTTTTTCGGGGCTAAAAACAGAAATAGAGGCCATCGCCTCTATTTCCCCCATGTCAGTTCGACACCAGGTAAACTGACTCGTCCTCGACCACTGGTAATGACTTTGTAGATAGCCGCTACCCCAGCCGCGATTGCGACATAAACTAGAATCGTAGATGTTGCCATAAAATGACCTCCTACTCTTCTAATTTGCGCCCACAAACTATTCTCCTAAGATTTCTTTTAATTCTTTGATTTTTTCTTCAATTGTGATTAGAGCTTGATTTAATTGATGCTCTTGAATGGCTTCATGTTCCCACTGAATACTTTCAACAAGTTGCCCACTTTCAACAGCGATTAAATGAATCAGTCTTTCGACTTCACTACGGTTGAGTTCTTTTTTCATATAAGACAAGTGTATACTAAATTTAAGAACGATAACACTTATGAATGAATCACTCAGCAAAAAAGAGAAAATAGCTTTTGGCTTTGCTGGTCTTGGCCAAAACATGGTTTATAATTTCGCCACTGCTTATATCATGGTTTTTTATACGGATGTTGTAAAATTACTTCCTTATGCAGTTGGGACCATGCTTTTAGTGGCTCGTTTCTTTGATGCAGTAAATGATCCTATAATGGGAATATTTGTTGATCGAAGAAAAGGTGGACGAGAAAAACTTTTACCTTTTTTACGTGCTGTACCTATTCCGATGTTTATAGCTACGATGTTGTTATTTTTGATTCCCTTTGAAAGTATGGGAGCGCGCTTAATCTATGCTTATTTTAGTTTTATTTTATGGGACTTAGTTTATACCGTATCTGATATTCCATTTTGGGGATTGACAGTCTTAATGACACCCCATTCAAAAGATCGTTTATCTTTACTGACTTATGCTCGCGTCCTCTCGAATGTTGGATTAGCGATATCAATCGTTATTCCACCATTAATGATTTCTTCTCTAGGATCAAATCACCGAGCTTATTTAATTACCGGCTTAATCATGGCTGGTATTGGTGTTCTCCTATTTTCTTCAGTTGGTTTTTTCGCAAAAGAGCGTGTTCATCCTGATAATAACAATCAAAAAGGCAGTCTATTATCCATCCTAAAAAATAAACCTTTAATGATTCTACAAAGTTCACGTTTACTCTCTGCTTTTAGAATGGTCCTAGCCACTTCTGGCTTATATTACGCTAAGTATAATTTAGGCGATGAAGCTCAATTCTCAATCATGGGCGGTTTATTAATCGCATCGATGATTCTCGCCATGCTGATTACCCCACGCCTACGAAAAAATTACACTAAAAAAGCCCTTTACAATTTTTCTCTTGTTTTAGGCTTTATAGCTCATTTTACTTTATATCTTATTGGTGATACATCAACGATTATCACCTATTCAATGCTCTTTATATCAGGTTTATCATTAGGTTTAGGCGATGTTATCTCTTATACCTTAGTTGGAGATAGTGTTGAGTATCATCATCAAAAAACAGGTATAAGACTTGAAGGCATGATCTTTGCGACCCATACCTTTACCACTAAACTTCAATCAGCTCTAGGTTTATTTACAATCGGTCTTGTTTTAAACTACAGTGGATTTATTGAGAATACCCTGCAAAATCCAAGTGCTCTAAATGGAATCTTTTCGCTAATTTCTCTATTACCAGCCATTGCTTGTTTACTGAGTTTAATACCTATGTTTTTCTTTAAACTTGACGATAACATTCACGCTTAAAGCGACTTATTCATTTTCAAGATAAGTTGGGCAAATTCTGAAACCCCAGCTTTTTTTGCGTCTGAAACAATAATATCAGCGACTTCTTTAATAAAGTCATCAGCATTATCGACGGCTGCACTATAACCGACTTCACTTAACATAATACGATCATTGACACTATCACCAATGGCCGCCACATGATCAATGCTATCTCCTTCCAGCTGAAGGATTTCTTGTATACCACTAAGTTTGGAATGACCAAAAGGCATAACATCCATATAAGCATCACTAAATCGCTCACAATAAGCTTTATCATGATATTTACTGATAAAAGCATCTAAGAGTTCTGGATAATCATTATTTTCACGATGCAAACAAAGTTTTGGAAAAGGATTATGAACATTATTAAGTTCAGTAATTGGAGCCACCTTCATCTTACAGTGATCTCTTTCATAAATAACAGAATGATCTAAATGAGAATAATAAAGAGTTTTATCTTGTTCTAAGGAGAAATGAAGTCCTAATCTTTTCGCTTCTTCAATATACTCACTCAAGTCTTCAACACTGTGATCATATTGGACAAAAGGTTTTAAATCACCGGCTCTTTGAACCATCGTTCCATTTCCACCGACTAAAAAACCACCATATTTTTCTAAGTGAACTGCTTGTGCAACAACTTCAATTGCTGAAATGGTTCGACCAGAAGCCAAGATAAGTTTTACCCCAGATTCTTGTAATGCAATTAAGGATTCTATGTTTTTAGGGTGTATCCCTACTTCAACATCAAACAAGGTGTGATCAATGTCGGTAACGAAATATTTATACATACAAGTGATATTTTAACATGAGTTAAAATCACATGTTATAATTTTCATTATGAAAAAATTACCAAAAACATTATTCTTTGATTTTGATGGTACAATCGTTGATCCGATTAGCCATACAGTACCCCAGACTGCTCTTGATGCCCTTCAAGAACTACACGATAAAGGCTATCACATTTGTATTGCCTCTGGCCGTGGTTATCCACTTTTAAAGGCAACTGGCATTATGCAACAATTCCCTTGGTCAGGTTATGTTTTAAATAACGGACAATTGATAAAAGATGAAAACGAAGAAACATTGATTCATCACTTTATCGAACACGATGTTGTTTTAAAACTGATTGAAGAAGCAAATAAATTAGATTTAAATATTCAATTTGGCGCAAGCTCAGGTGACTTCATGAATAAAGAAGCAAACGATTATGTTAGAGCTGCTCATGAATTCTTCCATGAACCTATTTCACCAGTGGGTGAATATACAGGTCAATCTTGTGACAAGATTTTAGTCTACAATGAAGTTGGTTATGATTATGCTCCTTTTAAAGCGATAAAAGGTCTAGCTGTTTTTCCAGCTAGAAGCTCCTATGCCGATTGTGCATGTGAAGGCATTTCTAAAGCAAGTGCCATCATTGAAATGTGTAAACATAAAGCTTGGGATGTTCATTATGCTGCCTTTGGAGATTCACACAATGATATGGAAATGTTACAAGGTGCAAGTTTAAAAGTAGCGATGGGTAATGGTGAAGAAGAACTTAAAGACATTGCTGATTATGTTGCCCCAAATGTTTGGGATGATGGACTAGCAAAAGTTTTAAAAGATATTGGTTATATTGACTAAAAAGTTGGAATTATTTCCAACTTTTTTTATAGATCATTTAAACCTTTATTATCTCCATACATTGAATACCAGTCTTTATTGAAATCATTGACTGCTTTTTCAATATTTGGATTATCAAAGATATTTTTCAGTAAATCAACAGGTGCTGTTATGGCTTGTGCACCCGCATTGAAGGCATCTTTGATTTGTTGATTATTCTTAAAACTAGCTGCCACAATCTTACAATCATAATCATCACTGGCGATTCGATATGATAAATGATCGATTAAATCATAAGGATCTGTACCTAAATTACTCATCCGATTTACATAGGGGGCAATATAATCTGCTCCAGCTGCTAAGGCAAGATAAGCTTGCATTAAATCATAGACAGCAGTAGCTGTTACTTTATAACCTTTTTCTTTTAAAGTTTTAATGGCTTTTAAACCAACCATATTTACTGGAATTTTGATATAAACTTGCTTATCCACTTCTTGGTGAATTTTTTTTGCTTCCGCTAAAATACCTTCATAATCTTTCGCAATTACTTGAATATGTAAACTACGATCTTTACCAATGATTTCTCTTATTTCACGCATATGCGCATAGAAATCTTTGGGAGACACTTTTTTTACGATACTTGGATTAGAAGTAACACCCACAATTGGTAAATACTCAACCGCTTCTCTTATTTCATCTAAATTTATGGTATCAATAATAAATTCCATAAAACCTCCTAAATACTTTGTTCTGTTCTTTCAATGATATCATCTTGTGTTGCTTTTGATAAAACATTGAAGAAAGCAGAATATCCAGCCACCCGAACAATTAAATCACGGTGTTTTTCAGGATGATTTTGAGCATCAATTAAGGTTTCGCGAGAAACGACATTGTATTGCACATGATAACCTTTTAATCGATTAAAGAATGTACGAATTAACATTTCTAATTTAAGTTTATTCTCATCAGTGGATAACATTTGTGGTGTCACTTTTTGGTTTAATAAAACACCACCTGTTATTTCATGTGTTGGTAATTTAGAAACTGTTTTAAAAACAGCTGTGGGACCCGATTTATCCATTGAATGAGCTGGTGAGCAACCTTCAGCTAGCGGTGACCTTCCTTTTCTTCCATCAGGTGTTGCTTTCGTTTTTAAACCTTGTCCTACATTGGCTGAGATAGATGATGTTCCTGCATAGCGGATTCCACCAATCGGACCACGATTATGGCGTGTGTTAGGGTATTTCTTCATTTCTGAAATATAGGAATCGTACGCATCAACGACTAATTGATCTACATAATCATTGTCATTTCCATATTTCGGTGATTCCATGATTAACATTTGTTGAATTTTTTGAGACTTTTCAGATGTAAAATCATCTTCTAAAGCAGCCCATAATTCTTCTGTTGTGATTTTTTCTTGTTCAAAGACTAATTTCTTAATGGCGGCTAAGCTATCCGCTGTATTGGCAATTCCTACTTGTAATCCTGAGATAAAGTCATAAATCGCTCCACCCTCTTTAATCGATTTACCACGACCAATACAATCTTGAGTTAAGGTTGAACATAAAATATCAGGTACTGAACGCTCTAATGCTAAATCAACAGTATTTTCAACAATCACTGACATACGTGTTAATTCACGTACCGTTTTATCCCAAGCATCCGCTAATTCTTCATAAGAAGACATGTCCGTAAAGTGGCCATATCCTTTAGTAAAACGTTTTCCACTTGTCACATCAATCCCATTATTCATCGTGATTAAAAGAATACGTGGGAAGTTCATATAACTCATACCGGTACAACGATATCCCCATTTCCCTGGAACCGCTGTTTCAACACAACCAATCGCTGAATAATTATAGGCATCTTCTTCAGAAACCCCTAAATTTATAAAAGAAGGAATAATAATTTCATCACTATTAAAGGCCGGCATACCGGTTCCAAGTTTCATAACTTCGATACATTCATTCATAAATTTTTGGTCTAAACCTGCATAATAGCGAACGGTTAAATTAGGTTGAGGTAAGCGAGTTTGAGCAACTGATTTTAAAACTAAGTAGGATAGCGCATTTACAGCATCTTTTTTATCACTTGTTTGCCCACCAATTGTGACATTTTGATATAGGGGAGATCCAGCACTTGAATAGGTGTGTGCTTGACTTCTAACTTTATTAATTGTGTATGTTTTAATCCAAAGATTTGTTAAATATTCTACCGCTTCATCTTCTTCAATAATCCCTCTTTCAAAATCTGCTTTGTAATAAGGATAAATATATTGATCAAATCGTCCATAGGATAAGGAGTGTCCATTTGATTCTATTTGCAGAATTAATTGAATAAACCAAGTAGCTTGGATAGCTTCTTTAAAAGAACTCGCTGGATAATAAGGTACTTTCTCACAGATATCAGCCATCTCTAATAATTCTACTTTACGTTTATCCTCTGCCGTTTTCGCTAAATCTTTCGCTAATGTAGCATAACGATGAGCGAAATTTTGAACCGCATCAATCGTAATTAAAACAGAACGATAGAAATGATATTTATCAATATTTTCAGGTATGGTTAAATCTAAATCTTCTTTTAATTTTAAAGTTCTTTCTTCATAGCCTTTTAAACCTAATTTAAGCATTGATTCATAATCGACCGCTAAGTGGGCATCCCCTGAGTTTAATTTACCTTCCATGCCAAAGAAACCCGTTTCCATAAAGACAGAAACTTCATCAGGTAACATCGCTCCACCTTTAGCACGTAAGTTATTATTCTCCCAAAAGTCAGCAATAGATCGTAAATCTTCTTTAGCTTTCTCTGTAATATAGAAAACATCACCATCACGTTTTTCAAATAAATCAAGTTCTTTAATAACAAACTCTAACGTATACTCAGGAAAAATAGGTGCATCTTTATTTGACTCCGCTTGGTTCCCTACAATTAAAGTTTCATCTTCAATATAAATTGTCATTTTATCTAAGATGTTCTTAAGCATTAAAGCTCTTTGAATAACAACCGGTTGATTCTTAGTTTCTTTGTAAGACTCTGTTACCAGTAGTGCTCTTTCAGCACTAATATAAGGTTTCTTTTCCAAAACAGCTTCACGATAATCATTCATACGTTGACTTAAAGATCCGAAATATGCATCATTTTTCATAAAATAAACTCCTTTTTATTTCATTTGAAACTTTTTAATGTTTCTTTTACAAGTTTAGTCTATAATATTTAAGAAATATGTCAATAAATATTTCATATGAAAGTATATTAACTTTCATTAAGACAATGTTATGATGAGAAAGAGAAATAAGCAAATGGAAAAAGGTGTCATTTTCAATATCCAAAAATTTAGTATTCATGATGGTCCAGGAATAAGAACGACCGTATTTTTAAAAGGCTGTCCTTTAAAATGTGAATGGTGTTCCAATCCTGAATCACAAGAATTTTCAGTTCAAATCCTTTGGGATGATAGAAAATGTGATAAACAGCTAAAATGCATGAGTGTCTGTGAAGATAAATCGATTAATCTTGTAAATAATCAAATACTCATTAATCCACAACTTTGTACTCTTTGCGATAAATGCATTAAAGCTTGTCCTAATCAAGCCTTAAGTTTAAGTGGTGAAACAAAAGAAGTTGAAGATATTGTCAATATTTGTCTACAAGATAAAGATTTCTATGAAGAATCAGAGGGTGGTGTCACTATTTCAGGTGGTGAAGGAATGTCACAAGCTGAGTTTTTAAAAGATCTTGTCGCTAGGTTAAAAAAAGAAAAGATACATCTAGCCATTGAAACAACTGGTTTTGTGCAAACCGAAGTATTTAAAGATTTATCCAATCGTTTTGATCTATTACTTTTTGATATGAAACATCATGATTCTACTCAACATAAAAAATATACTGGTGTAAACAATGAACTGATCATTCAAAATTTAAGGTATGCTATTCAAAATAATATCAATACATTAGTCAGAATCCCTGTGATCCCTGATGTGAATAATAGTCTTGATGATGCTGAAAAATTTTCTAAACTCTTAAATAAAATCGGTGTGCAACGAGTTCAACTTTTACCCTTTCATCAATTTGGGGAAAAGAAATATGATATGTTAAATCGTGAATATCAGCTCAAAGAAAAAAAAGCCCTCTATCCAGAAGACTTAAAAGATTATCAAAGGATCTTTATCAAACATCAAATTGACTGTTTCTTTTAACTAAGACTTACTTTAATCCCACGATTTTCGAGGGATTTTTTAATTTCATCATCCATTTCAAAATCAGTCACGACTTCGAAGATTCTCTCTGTCTTTATGAGTGGAACAACACCACTTTGTTTAAATTTTATCGAATCAGTCACAACAATAACTTTATTTGCTTGCTCAGCCATATCGCGAACGGCTTCAGCACGCATTAAATCATTTCCAGTAAATCCTATTCTATCTGAGTACCCATCGGTCCCAACAAACAATTTATCAACAAAGAAATTACTAGCACAACGCTTCGTCATCGGACCAACCATTACCTGTGCTTCATTTTGATATTCCCCACCAAGGAGTACAATCTTACTTTGATTTACTTTTCTTATAAAATCAGCGACAAAAGCAGAGTTTGTAATAATCGTAATATCCTTTCGATTAATCGCTAGTTCTAAAGCCACAAGTGCACAGGAAGAACCAGACTCAATCATCACAGTTTCTCCATCCTTTACTGATTCAATGGCTTTCTTAGCAATCTTTAACTTTTTATCATAATGATAGGCTAAGCGTGTATTAATATCGTCTTTAGCGTTTAATGTCGCAAATCCATGTTCTCTTTTAATTAAACCTTTCTCTTCAAGTTGAATTAAATCCTTACGAATAGTAACTTGGGAAACATTAAAAGCTAGTGCTAATTCAGATACATCCACTTTCTTCTTATCTGTAATCATTTCTAATATTTGTGTATGACGTGTTTCAAGTTTTTTCATCTTAAGCATAGAATAAACTAAAAAACTTTCATTTACAATAAAAATAACTTTCGAATGTTTCATTTGAAATCTTTTCGAAAGTTATTTAGTTTATATTTTTTTAAAACTTATTTTGAATTAATTAAAGTTTCAAGTAAGGCAGTCGCTGTAATTTCTAAGTGATTCTTAGCCGCATCTTTAACACCAAGACCTGAGTAAACTTCACCAACTTTAACATTTGATGCATCTAATGCTTCAAAGTACTTGTCGATAAGTGGATTACAAGTGTCTTGATCTTGCATAGGTCCAAATGGGTTTGCAAAGTAAGTTACAGATATACCTGATTCATGTGTTGTTGCCATAGCCATACGTTTACCGTTAACGAATGTGTCTTTAATTTCTTTAGCACTATCAACAATCTTAACACCTGTTGTATTTTCATAGTTATTCGCATAGAAGAAATAATGTACAGGATGTGAAGTTGAAATTGTTTCGTAAGTTGAAACAGGAATGATAACACGAGCATTAGTACGTTCTGGATTCATAAAGATTGAACGGTCCATTGTTTTATATGGGGTACCATTGTCTAAGTCATCTAAACGGATAAAGGCTCCAATTTCAGTTCCTTGGGCAACTACTTTACCATTTTCTAGTTGGAAAGTCCCCATATCATCAAAGATAATATCGAAACCTAGTAGTTCTTCATGACCTAATAATTGCATGGCTTCGATCGTTTCTGATTTACCAGCACCACTATCGCCCATGAAACAAACACCGATTGGATCACGTCCTTTTAAGTGAACATTGATCATTGCACCGTGAATTGGTAACCAACCACGTTCCATAACAATTGCATTGTGCATTGTTAACATCATTTTCTTCATGTATCCAAAGTATGAAATCTTTTCACTATAAGCTACTTTTGCAGTCCAGATATCGTTGGCTTTATCGTGGTAATACGTTGTTTCATCACTACCATCGTTGTAACCAAATATAAGGATACCATCTACTTTTTTCGTTAAGATTTCTTCTTTAGTCGCAAGTTCAAATAAGTTAGCATTTGAAATACCAGAGAAGGAGAAGTCTTTATTGACATAAGCGTAGATTAGTAATTGTCCAACTTTTGCAGGATAAACAAAGTAATCATCTTTGCTAATGGTTAAATCAGCGATTGGGTTATCTTTTACAAGTTGGAAAGAACCAAAACGTTTCGTTCCTTTTGGTCTTAAAATTAATGGAGCACGAACTAACATTTGATCAATAAACGGAACGCCTTTTAGATATTCATAACCCGTTGGTATTTTCCATTTAATATCACGTAAAACCATCGAAGCGTTAGTACCAGCTTGAAGTTGGCGATAAACGCGATTCTTGCTTCCTTGTAATTTTTCTTGAATACTGCGGTATAAACTTAAAACAGTCGCGTTATAACGAGTATCCATTTCAACAAAGTTATCGGCATGACCACTCATTGAAGTCGAAACTTTTAAAACTGATACACGTGACAAGTTACGCCAAGCGTTATAAGCATCTTCAACAATTGTGATTAATTTCTTTGGTTCTTTAGCTAATGGATGATCAATTTCATCTAGATCAAGTACAAGTAATAATTTGAGTAGTCGAACTAAACCAACAATAGCTTTACTTTGACTTTGACCTTCTAATAACCAAGTGTATTTATTTTTATCTGTAGCCTTCAAACCATCTAAATATGTATTTAGAAAAGTTTTAAAACTTTCGTGCGACAAGATCTCATCAGCATCTTTTGGGAAGAATGCAGAGAAGTTAATTATCGCTGTATCATCGTGAATGTATAATGCATCTTTCATAGTAAACCTCTTTCTTTCAGTTCAGAGTTCATAATATCAAATATCTTAATAAAATGAAACAATTTTATGTAATAAAATGTAAATAAATAATGTAAATAAATGAAACAAAACTCAAGACATTGCTTGAGTTTTTATAAATTTCTTAATCCAAGCTTCAATTTCGTCTAAACCACTTTTATCAAGTGATGAGAAGATGATCACTGGGTGAACATACTGAGCTTTTAATTCTTTTTCAGCTTTTAATTTTTGTGAGTAAGTTAACTTATCACTTTTTGTCGCAACCAAGAGTAGTGGATAACCAGCTTCTTCAACAAAGGCTAACATGTCTTCATCATCTTCTGAAAGTGGATGACGTACATCAATCACTTGAATAACTGCCATAATTTGCTCTCTCTCAGAAAAGTAATCTTCCATCAGTTTTCCATAAGCTAAGAGTTCTGAGCGTGAACGCTTGGCATACCCATAGCCAGGCACATCCACAAACATCACTTGATGAGGGACTTCATAGAAGTTGATATAACGTGTTTTCCCTGGTCTTTTACCAACATAGGCTAAAGCTTTCTGACGCGTAATTGAATTGATCAATGATGATTTACCAACATTTGATCGTCCAGCTAAAACCAATTCAGGAAGTTCAGATTCTGGGAATTGTTCTTTTCGTACTGCCGTTGTGACAAAGCTAGCACTTTGAAATAGAGCCATTACTTTACCAATGCTTCTTTTAGAACTTGCATCACATTGGTTACAGGCACGAATTTTATCGCATCTTTAACAACTTGTGGTACATCATCTAAATCTTTTTGATTTAAGTTAGGAATTAAGATTTTTTCGATACCCACTCTGTGTGCGGCTAAAGATTTCTCTTTAAGTCCACCAATTGGTAATACGTTACCACGAAGTGTTACTTCGCCTGTCATCGCTAAGTTAGCATAGACAGGTGTATGGGTTAAAGCAGAGACAATCGCTGTGGTCATGGTGACACCAGCACTTGGTCCATCTTTAGGAACAGCTCCTTCAGGAACATGTAAGTGAATATCATGTGTTTCAAAGAACTTAGGATCAATTTTAAACTCTTGGGCATGTGACTTAACAAAGCCTAAAGCAATTTCTGAAGATTCCTTCATAACATCGCCTAATTTACCTGTAAGTATTAAACGTCCCTTTCCTTCAAAAGTAGTGACTTCCACCGGAAGTACATCACCACCAAAGGATGTATAGGCTAAACCAGTCACAACACCAACTTGGTTTTCACCTTCTTTTTTACCGTATTCGAAGATTTCTTTACCTAAATATTCCATCATCAATTTATCGGTAACCGTAATCGATTTTTTACCATCTTTTAAGATAGCTAACACAGACTTACGACAGAGAGCGGCAATATGACGTTCAACTTGTCGAACCCCTGCTTCACGGGTGTAGTTACGAATGATATGTAGAATAACATCATCATTTACTTTAAATTGAGCTTTCTTCAATCCATTTAATGCCATTTGACGTGGAACTAAGTGATTTCGCGCAATATTAACTTTTTCATCTTCTGTATAAGAAGAAAGTTGAATGATTTCTAAACGATCTTTTAAAGCAGGTGGAATATCTTCTAGATAGTTCGCGGTTGCGATAAACATAACTTTAGATAAATCATATGGTTCTTCTAAATAGTGATCAGAGAAAAGTGAATTTTGTTCAGGATCTAAAACTTCTAACATTGCTGAACTTGGATCACCTTTATAATCAGAAGCCATCTTATCAATTTCATCAATCAAGAATACTGGATTGATGACTTGGGCTTTTTTCATCCCTTGAATGAAACGACCAGGTAGTGAACCCAAATAAGTACGTCTGTGACCTCTAATTTCAGCTTCATCACGAACACCCCCTAAGGATGCTTTAACGAAGGTGCGATTGAGGGCTCCCGCAATAGACTTAGCTAAAGATGTTTTACCAACCCCAGGAGGACCAACTAAACATAAGATAGGGGCATTTAAGCTACCTGTCATTTTCTTAACAGCTAAGTATTCCATAATCCGATCTTTAACTTTTTCAAGACCATAGTGTTGAGCATCTAAATGAGCACGAACTTTAACTAAGTCGCCTTCATCAGTAGATTCTTGCCACCAAGGAATATTTAATAACCAATCAAGATAAGTACGGATAACACCAGACTCACCAGATGAAGTTGGCAACATTTCATAACGTTGGATTTCTTCTAATGCTTTTTGCTTAATATTTTCAGGATAAGGATTTTCTTCGACTAAACGTCTGAGATTATCGACATCATCGGTCGAATTAGGTACATCACCCAATTCTTCTTTAATCGCACGTAATTTTTCACGTAAATAGTATTCACGTTGATTTTGTTCAATCGATTCACGAACTTTTTCATTAATCCCTTGTTCAATTGAAGTTAATTCTTTTTCTTTCTTAAGCGAAGAAATGATTAAGAGTAATCGTGCATTAAGATTAAATTCTTCTAACATCGCTTGTCTTTCATCAAGAGGCATTGGGAAATATTGGGCAACTTGATCAGATAGTTGAGTTGCGCTTACACCCTTTGTTAATTGTTGAAATACGTCAGGTGGAAAGGAATTACCAATATTCGTAATGCTTTCTAAACCTTTTGCGATTTGACGAACTAAAGCAGCTTCTTCTAAGGAATCACCAAGAACATCATCATGAGGCTCAATCGCCGCAAATAACATTCTATCGTCTTCACTTAAACGAAGGACTTTCGCTCTTCTAAGTCCCGTAAAAGTAACACGCATAAAGCCTTCTTTTTTACGAGAACTTTTAATTTTACAGAGTGTACCAACTTGGTATAAATCATTTTCATGAGGTTCGTCGACTAAGACATCTCTTTGAGAGACTAAGAAAACTTGTCCATCAAAATACGCCATTGCTTCTTCTACCGCATTGACACTCTTTTCACGTCCAACTTCGATCATGACATCTTGATTTGGGAAAATCAAAACCCCACGAGTCGCAATTGCCGGTACATTTATTTCATGTTTTTCCATATGTTTTAACTCCTTATGTTAAAGGGACATAAAACTTAGGCTTTTGTATCAAAGATTAAATCGTACGCTTTTCTTAAACGTAAATCGTAAGAAATTGTTTCTGTGCTTGCAAGTTGTTTAATTTGTTCAATATCCATTTGATATTGTTCTGCAACTTTTTTGTATTCTTCTTCGATTTCGTCAGCACTCACTTCAATATTTTCTGCATTTGCAATTGCGTGTAATACTAAACGAACTTTAACTTTGCCTAAAGCATCTTGTGCCATTTGAGCACGTAATGTTGCCATGTCTTGTCCAGTGATTTGTGAATATTGTTCTAATGAGAAACCTTGTTGTTGTAGACGTTGTTGGAAATCTTGAACCATAGTATCTGTTTCTTGATCAACAAGTACATCAGGAATTTCAACACTTGCATTGTCCATAACTTTTGTTAGAACTTCATTCTTATAATCTTCATCGACTTTAATCGCTTTTTCAGCTTTTAAATCTTCTTCAAATTTAGCTGTAAGAGCCTCTAAAGTGGTTGTATCTTTGTGATTAACTTCTTTTGCAAAATCATCGTTAAGTTCTGGAAGTTCTTTAACTTTGATTTCATTTACTTTAACTTTAAAGACAACAGGTTGACCAGCCAAATGCTCAGCTCCATAATCTTCTGGGAAAGAAACTTCAATATCTTTTTCTTCACCGGATTTCATACCGATGATTGCATCTTCAAATCCAGGGATAAATGTGTTTGATCCAATTTCAAGTGCATAGTTCTCACCTTTACCACCATCAAATGCGACACCATCTTTAAAGCCTTCAAAATCAATAACTGCTGTATCTTTAGCTTCAACTTTGCCTTCTTCTTTTAAGACAAGTTCTGCAAATTGTTGACGGAGTTCATCTAACTTAGCTTCTACATCTTTTTTACTTACTTTTGCGCTTGCTTTTTTAATACCTAAATCTTTATATGCACCTAAAGTTACTTCAGGTGTTACCGCAAAACTAAATGTTAAAACAGTTTTAGCTGTATCAACTGATTCAACGCCTAATTCAGGACGTGAAATCGGTTCAACTTTAGTCTCTTCTAAACCTGCTTCTAAAGCTTCTTGAGCAACATTTTGTACTGCTTCAATTAAAATTTCTTGTTCGGAAATTTGTTTTTTAACCATGTCTAAAGGGGCTTTCCCTTTTCTGAATCCTTTGATATTTACATTTTGAGCTAACTTTTTAAAAGCTTTCTCTTGAGCCTTTGCCCAAAGGTCTCCTTCTACTTCTACTTTCAACTCTCCGGTTGATTTTTCAATTACTGTCCACGTACTTTTCATGTGAGACCTCCTCATATTGCTTAATCATTATAGCATAGCATCTAGCACTGTCAACTAATGAGTGCTAGAGGGAATACTTTCTTCTAATAAACTATCTTTCATCGTTTCAAAAGCGTCTCTATCATACAGGGCTGTAACCATTTTTTCCATGATTGTGATTGCTAAATCATAGCTTTCATCCACCTCATAGACCATCGGTAGTTTTAATAAACTTTGCAGATGGAGTTCTTGGGTACACAATTGATGTAAACTTGGTTCTTTCATACACCATTTTTCTAAGTATTCTTCTGCGATTTCAAACCCATCACTATCTTCAGGTAAACATAAACTCATCGGAATGATTTGATAATGAAACCCACCCATGTCCACCTTAAACTCATTCACTAAAGCTTGTTCAATACAAAGTCGAATCAGTAAGGCTTTCATTAAGTCATCACATAATATATCAAAGGCTTCTTGTATTAAATCAACATGCTGTCTTAAATTAAGCTTGCTTAATGAATCGAGTGCATAAATGATTTGTTCATCATCCCCGTTTAAAGCTTTTAGTATGGCTTGAGGATCGGTTAAACTTGTTTGAATCTTTTCACTAGATTTAAGTTCAGTTCTTATCTCTTTTTCTAAACGTTCTATTTCCGTTAAAAAAGTTTTAGGCACATACGGCATCGCTAATTCTTCTAAGACTTTCGCATAGGCTTCTTCAAGTTTATTCTCATCAATTAATTTTTGGATGTCATTGAGACATTGTTTATAGTAGGTATCACTCATACATTTTATTATGCCACAACACTTCTTTATGTGTGATGTCTTTTCTTCGTGTTAAAATTTGTGTAATGAAAGCAATAATATTTATAGTCGGCTTAGCCTTAGCGGCTGGTGGACTCACCTTATCCATTATAGGATTCACTCAAATCGATAGCTTAGATGTCACAATGCTTGGTCTTTATTTAGGTGGATCATTTCTATTGATGACGATTGGTCTTTATATGATGTTAGTTGTCTTTATGAAAAAGAAGAAAACAGATGACACAGATGAGAAAGAAAGCATTGAAGAAGTTCTCTTAGATTTAGATGAAGACGAAGACTTAGACACTGAGATATTAGAAATGAGTGAACCTACTTCAATGATTGAAGATACGATGGTTCTTAATCTATTTGAAAAAGAAAAAGATGCACCAGTAGAAGAAGAAATGATGAAAAGTGATGATTCATCTATTGAAGAAACAAGTGATGCCATTGAATCAGTCGATGATTTAGACATTGAAGATGAGTTTGTAGAAGAAGTCATTGAACTTGATGAAGAACCTGAATTAATTGAAGAAGTGTCAGAAGATATTGAAAAAATCAATAATGAAGTTACAGAAGAAGAAAACTTAGATCAAACGCTTGTCTCAGATGAGATTGTCATTAACTCACAAGAACCTGTACTAAATGCTAGCTTTGTTGAAGCTCGATTAATCGGGATTGAAGGATTTAAATCTCAGAGAATCTTAAAGAAACTTAGTGAGGGTACAGAACTTACCTTAAGAGAAAACCAAAAACATGGTTTAAAATCTTGTGAGATTTTCTATCAAAATAAATCGATTGGTTACTTATCAAAAGTTGACTACAATAAAATGGCGGATAAACTCAATCAAGTTTATAAGATTACAATTTCAACCTTTGTCTATGAAAATAATAAGGTTGCGACTGTAATGCTTAGTTTCATGTTTAAACAATAAGGCTCAATGAGCCTTTTTTATTTCTTGCTTAATAGGCGTATAATTTAAGTATGAAAAAACAATGGACAATATCATTAAAACTTAAATTATTTACATCTCTATTATCTATTCTTATTGCCTTATTTTTAATGTTATTCTCATTTGATGTATTTCTAGATGGTGGCTCAACCGCTTTTGAAAGACTATTAGGTTTCATCATTCACAGTATTCCTACATGGTCAATCTTAACCAGTGTTGCGATTGCTTGGAAATATCCACAGTTTGGTGCATGGGTCTTTATTGTGATTGGATCAGTATTGTCGTATATTGTTTTTAATGCGAACGCTAATAACCCAGATATCTGGCTAATCTTCTTAATCATCCCATTACCTGTATTTGGCATATCAGCTCTATATTTCACAATAAACCGCTTAGAAAAGATAAATAAATAACTAAAGTTAAAGATAATAAAGTTCTCATAAAAAAGAGTTAGACACATTAAATGTAAAACTCTAATTTAAATCGTGATTTTAATACAGCCATCAGGCTGTATTTTTATATCTAAATACTATTTCAGCATTTATGAAACGTTTATAATTCTTAATTAATCGACGAATACGCCTACCTTCAAATGTTAAACGAGATATTGCTTCCCACAAAAATACCCAACCCCCAACAACGACAATTTCGGTTAAGGTGTATGAGACGATATTATCTCTGTGTCCAACCCCAAAATAAGAGGATGTTAATAAAAGAGCAGAAATAAATAAGTAAAGCGATGCATTCTTCATGATTCTTCTTAGTTTATTCTTTTCAAGTTCAACATAAAAACTATAAAACGTTTTAAACCATTTTCGCAAAACTTCTTCTCGAATTACATCTTTCTTCTCATCAGAGAAATAAAAAGAAATATCAATACAAAAATGAATAGGTATATCATCTATCGAATCTTCTAAGAAACTTATAAGTCCAGGATGAATATCTTTTCGCTTAAATGGTGCATGATCCCAATCATTAAAAATGGCTTCATAATTATTAAGGGAAACCTCAATAATAAAATTACCATTCTCTGGATTTCGATCATATAACTTTTCAACTAAACTATTTGTTTTACTCATGATCTGTTAACTTAATTATATATTATTTCCGCTATTGACTCTTTAATACTTCTAGAACAAATTTTAAATGTGTTTTTGCGATAATCATTTAGACTTTATTCTTATCTATCAAAACCATAAAAAAAAACGCTTACTAGCGTTTCTAATTAAATGGCGTCCTCAGAGGGATTCGAACCCCCGACCGTGCGCTTAGAAGGCGCATGCTCTATCCAGCTGAGCTATGAGGACAAGTGCTTTAATATAATAACAAACTCCACAGCATTTGAAAACTAAAAGCGTGAAAAGAATCCTTTTTTCTTTTCTTTTGGCTCATCTATAGCCAAACGGTCAACCGTAAACTGACCATTATGGTAGGTAATAAGGGCATAACTTGGAGTTGAGTAATCACGATTATAATAGATAGAACCAGGATTTACTAAAGTAATTCCATTCTTTTCTTCTACATGAAAGATATGTGTATGTCCATATAACATCAATTTGCAGTTTTCTGCATAAGCATATTCGCTTAAGCGTTCAGTAATATGCATCGGTGGAATACGATCACCATGTTGAACTAAAATTCTTAGACCTTCAAGTTCGATGATTAATCGATGTGGATAATCATAATACATATCATTATTCCCTTGAACACTGACAAAGCCATCTAAATATTCTTCAGAACACTCTGAATCACCACAGTTGATGTAGGCATCTGCATTGGGATGGAGTTCTCTTAGTTTAGAATAAACTTCATTACGACCATGGGCATCACTCACAACTACAATTTGCATCTAAAAAACCACCTTCTCAAATTGTTCATCTTTGCCAAATAATACTTTGGCTTGTTGAATCGCGTGATCAGCTTCAGCACTTGTGACACAGCGAGAAAGACCTTCATCAAAAGGTTCGTCTTTTAAAGAATTAACCATCGCTAATTCTGAATCATACACTTTCGCACTAAATTCTTTTTCGATTAATTTGGTGATTAAAGGATAATGGGTACAGCCTAATAAAATCGCATCATATTTATGACTTGGAATGAGTTGATGAAGATAATCTTTTATTACTGATTCATCTTCCATGTCTTCAATATAATTAACCAATTTAGGTAAAGCAATGCCTTCAACTTCTGTATCTGGACAAAGTGCTTTAATACCCTTTTTATAAATCTCAGATTGAGTGGTTGCTTGAGTGGCAAGTACACAAAATGACTTATGTGATGTTTCTTTAAGTGCTTCAATGGTTGGTTTAACTAACTCATGAAACTGAATGGTTTTAAACTCCGTTTTTAACTCATTTAAAATTAAAGCATTCATCGTATTACAGGCAATGATAACTTGATGAATATCTTGCGCTAAAAACCATTGCATATTCTTTCTCGCAATGTCTAATAACTCATCTTTCGTTTTATTTCCATAGGGTGCATTCTTTTGATCAGCCAAAAAAGTAAAGGCTGCTTTTGGGTAAGCATGATGCAAGGCTAAATAAATGCGATAGCCTCCTAAACCTGAGTCAATAATTCCATAAGTCATATGTTGTATTATACCATTCTATGCCGCTTTTAAGGCTTCTTTTAGTGCTTTAAGTACCGTTTCAGGTACAATTTTTAAGAGTTCTTCATCACTGGCTTCTTTCATTGCTTTTAGTGATTTAAATTGTTTACGTAAAGCTGCTTGACGCTTAGGTCCTAAACCACTAACATCATCTAAAATCGAAGCCACTTGGCCCTTAGAACGACGTCTTTTATGATGAGAGATAACAAATCGATGAACTTCGTCTTGCATTCGTGTCAGAAAGAAATAAAGTTGCGGTTCATCACTAACTTCTATTCTTTCACCACTTAGATCCATTAGGGCTGATGTGTTATGTTTGTTGTCTTTAACTAAACCAAAAACAGGAATAGAAACATGTAAGATGTTTAAACTTTTTAAAGCTGCTTGAATTTGTGTATAGCCACCATCAACCAATAAACAATCAGGTAAATCAGAATGCTCTTTGATTTTTCTTAAATAACGACGATAGATCGCTTCTTCCATGTTTGCGACATCATTTGCGCCATTAGAAACATTGTATAAACGATAATCTTTCTTTGAAGGAACACCATCTTTAAAGACAACCACAGCACTGGAAGCATAAGCCCCTTGGATGTGCGAATTATCGATGAGTTCAATTGTTTCAACACTAGTGATCTGTAGTTTTTCTTTTAGCGCAACTAAAGCTTCTTCTTGGGCAGATTCTTTTAGTTTAAACATTTCTGCTTTTTGTTCGAGTTGTTTTAATGCATTGGTTTGGGCAAGTTCAATCAACTTACGTTGATTTCCGCGTTGTGGTTGGTGAATCTTTAACTCTAAATGATCTTCAAGTAATGACACATCAATGCCTTGCGGCAATAATAGTTCATCTGGTAAATCATTTTGACTATAAAGCTGAGCGAGAAAACTAATAAAGCTCTCATCCGCGTCATCCACTAAAATTTGTAAGGCGAAAGATCGATCTAATATTTTCCCTGCACGGATCATTAAACCCTGGATGGCAATAATGCCATTCTTTTCAGCATAGGCAAAAACATCTTTGTTACCCTGTGTTTCACTGGCAACCGCTTGCTTATCTAAGACATAATTTAAGGCTTTCAAATCATCACGATATTCAGCCGCTCTTTCAAAATTAAGGGCTTCAGTCGCTTCCATCATCTTTTGATTTAAACGTGCTCTTAAGTCTTTGTCATCGCCTTTCAAAACACGAATGATTTCATTAACCATTGCTTGATAGTCTTCATCTTTAACATCAAACTCGCAAGGACCTAAACATTGACCTAAGTGATAATATAGACAAACTTTCTTAGGAAGTGTTTCACATTTTCTAAGGGGGTAAAGATGATTCATCAATTTACGCATTGTATGCGCTGCTGACGCATCAGGATAAGGACCAAAATAGGTTGATTTCTTATCTCTTTTCTTATCTCTTACAACTTTTAATTGAGCATACTTTTCATTTGTTAATTTTAAGTAAGGATATGATTTATCATCCATAAACATGATGTTGAAGCGAGGACGATGTTTTTTAATTAAATTGATTTCTAAAATTAAAGCTTCTTTTTCAGTATGGGTCACAATATAATCAAAATCTTTTATCTGTGAAACAAGCTTTGTTGTTTTATAATTATGAGCTCCTGTAAAATAGGAAGTCACCCGATTTTTGAGTTTCTTAGCTTTACCAACATAGATGATCTTGCCCTGTTTGTTTTTCATCAAATAACAACCAGGTTCAAGTGGTAATGTCTGTAACTTAACTTTTAAATCATCCATTACTTATATCCTTTAAAGTTAACCACGGTGGCTCCGTGTCCACCTTCACCCTGTTCACCTAAACGATAGGACTCAACAAAAGATGCCTTATTTAAATGTTGATGGACAGCTGCCCTTAAAGCCCCTGTTCCATGTCCATGAATAAGACGACAAAATGGATATTTTGCTAAGATACAATCATCTAAATATTGATCGATTAAAGGTAAAGCTTCATCAACACGCAAACCAATCACATTCAGTTCATGCGGAACAGACGCTATAGGCACTGTTTTTACGGTAAACTTTTTCTTTCTCACTGGTGCACTACCTTCGATTAAGTCTTCAAGTTTAACCTCGGTACGAACCCCATTCATTGAAACATAAATTCTTTTCTTGGCTTCTACAACTTGACCTGTTTGTTGAGTCACTCTATGTTTAACCCATTGTCCGACTTTAACTTTTTCTAAATGCGCTTCAGGATCACTAGGACTAATCGCTAGAATTTTCTCTAAGGAAGTGCGAGCAGACTGTAGATTTTGTTTGTTTTCTTGTTTTAAGTTTTCGATGATAGTTAAAACTTCTTCTTCTTTGTTTTCAATGAAGTCTTTTAATTCATCTTGTGCTTTTTGGTATAAATCATCTTTATAACTGATATAGACTTCTTTGGCTCTATTCACTTGTGCTTTTTCCGCTTCAAGTGCATTTTCTAATTTCTTTAAATCTTCTTCTTTTTGATAAAGTTCAGCCATTTGAATTTCAACTTTTTCAAGTTGTTTTTCGGCTAAAGTTTTTGCATTTTCCCGATGACTGATAGCTTGGTCTAAAATAGATTCATTTAAACCAAAACGTTTCGCTATTTCAAAGGCAAAAGATTGACCAGGTAAATGTTCAACATATTTATAATTTGGTTGCATTTTCTCCATATCAAATTGTACTGATGCGATAAGCACATCATCTCTTTGCATGGCATATTGTTTTAAACGTGTATAATGGGTCGTCGCAACACAACTAACCCCTTTATCTCTTAGATAATCTAAAATCGCAATCGCTAAACTTTCACCTTCAACCGGATCTGTTCCGCCACCTAATTCATCTAGTAAGACAAAAGACTGATCAGTTGCCTTATCTGTCACTTCAATTAATTTTGTCAAATGTGATGAAAAAGTTGAAAGCGATTGTTGAATGGATTGATCATCCCCAATATCCACAAAAACTTGATCAAATAAAGGAACATCTGCTTCATCCACCCATAGTGGAATACCACTATAAGCCATTAGACACGCTAAACCCATCACTTTTAAACTAACCGTTTTACCCCCAGTATTTGGTCCAGTTATTAAAATCATTGAATGACTAGGATCTAAGCGATAGGTATTAGAAACGACTTCTTTGGGATCAATTAAAGGATGACGAGCATCTTTTAAATAAAGGGTTTTGGTTTCATTAACTCTAGCACATATTCCTTCATGTTTATTCCCATAAATAGCTCGCGCAAAATGAGAGTCAAGAATAGCCATCGTATCTAAACTGGATGCATACATAGAAACATAAGGTTTGATGGCTTGAGAAAGTTCAAAACAGATACGCTCTATTTCTTCACTTTCCTGATATAAAAGTTCTGATATTTCATTATTAAGTTGAATAAAAAGAGGTGGTTCAACATAGGCACTTAAACCAGAAGCACTTTCTCCATGAATGATGCCCCCTAAGGAATTCTTATCACTGTTTTTAGCTAGGACAACAATGCGATCATTTCTTAAAGTAGAAATGCTATCGGTTAATTTAGAAGCATTAGCTGAAATAAAGCGTTGAATTTTATCACTACGCTCACTATTTTTCTTACGTAATTTGGCACGTATACTACTTAAATCTTTTGAGGCTTGATCAAGCATTTCATTAGCGGGTGAAAAACATCGTTCAATTTTCTTCGCTAAATCTAAGTTCACTTCAAGCGATTGAATCAAATCATTTAAATCACTCAAGTTCACTTCCGCTGTTTTAAAGTACGTTTGTACTGACATAACTGAGTAAGTAAAACGAGCGACATTAATTAATTCTTCAAAGCTTAGTGTTTGATCTTTATTCGCCTTCACTAAAGCCATACTGATGTTTGACATCCCTGGCATTGGTAAAGGTCCCATTAAACGCTCACATTCCATGGCAGCTTGAGTACGTTTATTTTCTCTTTCAATCCACAACAAAGAATTCGATGGTTCAAGAGCCATTATTTTTTCTCTGGTCAGTGAAAAAGTCGCAAATTTTGCGATCGCTTCTAAGATTAAATCATACTGTAATATTTCTCGTGCTTGTTTTGTCATATGTCCAAGATTAAGTTTACTTTAAAAGCGCTCGCATGTGCAAACATGTGATAAACTTTAGTCATGAATTTAACAAAAACCTTAAGTTTAAGTGCTGAACAAATTGCTGATTTAAAAAAACAATATCATCATGCAAGTGTACAAAACGCTAATCCTTATATTGATGCTCAATTTAAACTTGAGGACTGTACCATTACCATTTACAGTTCTAAAAAAGTGGTCTTTCAAGGTGCAGAAGCTGAAAGCATGGCTTCAATCTATACCAAAAAGTTAAAAGCCCACGCTGGAAGTGATGAAGTCGGTACTGGTGATTATTTTGGACCGGTTGTTGTCGTGGCTTGTGCACTCACTGATGAAATACTAGATCAAGTTCAGGATTTTCACTTAATGGACTCTAAAGTTTTAAAAGATGAAGACATTAAAAAGATGGCTCAAAAACTTAAAGACATTGTGCCCCATTCTGTCTTAGTGGTTGATAATAGCACTTATAATCGAATCCATGACAAACATAATATGAATGCGATAAAAGCGCTACTACATAATCAAGCTTATCTTCATTTGAGTAAAAAAGTTGAGATACCAAGTCTTGCCGTAGTTGATCAATTTACACCTGAAAATCTTTATTTTAAATACATCAAAGATGAAAAGGATATCTATCGAAATTTACACTTTGAGACAAAAGCTGAAAGTAAATATCCAGCGGTTGCTTGTGCATCGATTCTTGCGCGGGCAAAATTCTTAGAAGTCATGGAAAAGATGAATCAACATTATGATTTTGATTTCCCCTTTGGCTCTGGCGAAAAAGTTGATGAAGCTGGGATTCAATTTGTTCACCAAAGATCGCTTGATAAACTTAAAGAAGTCGCAAAAATACATTTTAAAAACACTGAGCGCATATTAAAGGCCAAGTAATTTACTTGGCCTTTGTTTCGAGTTTAATTTCAACGTTTTCAGATGTCTCTGTCAACTTAACGTTAGCATCTAAACACATCCGCTTACTTGCTTTAACACTATCGGTATCCGCATATTTATCAGATTCATATACAATCTCTTTTATCCCAGATTGAATAATTGCTTTCGCACATTCATGACATGGAAATAAAGAGACATAAATACTACAGTCTTTAATACTTCTTGGGGCATTTAAGATAGCATTTAGTTCAGCATGAACGACATAAGGATACTTTGTTTCCAAAGTTTCCCCTTCTCTTTCCCAAGGATAATCATCATCATTAATACCACGCGGAAAACCATTGTAGCCAATTGAGACGACTTTGTGTTCATCATCAACAATAACGGCTCCTACTTGTGTGCTTGGATCTTTTGATCTAAGCGCTGAAAGATGGGCGATACCCATAAAATAGGCAGTCCAAGAAATGGCATTATGACGTTTCATTATTGAGAAACCTCCAAATAATATTTAAGTAATGAGTCACTTAAATCTTCTGCATACCATGATAGATTAAAATCATTAGCTATTTCAAGCACAAATGTGTCTGTCTTAGCATAGATTTCTTTCGCATCATTATATTGAAATGATAAAACTGCACAGGAAATATAAAGAAGCGCTAAGGCAATCATAGAATGAAGTTTTAAGTGTGAAATCTTAGCAGACTTTGAAAAAGCAAATCCTAAGAAGAGTCCGGCGATTAAACCACCAACATGTCCTATCACAGAGACTTGAGGAATAAAATTAATAAAGATATTTATCATAACCATGCGCCACAACTGCGCTTGTATTTGGGCTTGTTTAATCAGTCCTGTTTCATAAAGGTAAACCCCTAAAACACCTAAGATGGCATATAAACCAGCACTAATTCCAACCAGAAGCACATTGCCTTGTGAGATAAAGACAAATAAGGAACCCATGATGATACCAGCGATTAAAGTTATCAAGAATTTCTTAACACCGTAAATACGCTCCATGAAATTTCCTAGATTAATCAAAGCATAGACATTCATCAATAAATGAAAGATATCTGTGTGGATGAAACCATAAGTTAAGAAACGGAAAATTTCAAAGTGAGCGCTAATAAAAATTTTATAATATGCACCAAAGAAAATTGCAGCTGCATAAATATCATAATCAAAAATAAGCGCAACAGCATTTATCGCTAACGAAATAATAATTAAGGCAATACTTGTATAGAGTGTCCCTTTTGGTAAGTTCTTAACAAATCCAAAAAAGTTTTGTGGTGTTTGAGCGTTTTGTCGTCTATTTAAAATAGACGTTGCTTTGTCATAAGATTTATCATCCATGTCCTTAAAAATATAAGCACATTTTGGAAATTGCTTTGTAAAAGCTTCTGGCAAATTAAGTGCTGACACTTGAATAACTAGACCATAATCACTCTCAATTACACCTGATGCATCTTCAGTAAATTCAAGTTCTAAGAAATTGAGTTTTTGATGAAAAACAGATTTTATCGCATCTAAAATTTGATTGGTATGTTCAGCTTTTAATCGCGGCTTATCACCTAAATACAAACGAATTAAATTATAGTCTTTTTGATTTTGATGAGATAACCATACTTCATCTTGGAGATGAGATACTTCAACCCGTTGATAACCATAGTCATTGATTAAAATCGATGCACATAGTCTAAGCGACTTCACTAGATTCATTATTGAATCTCCCGTTTTAAACGTTCAACAGTGTCTGAAAAAACCGCTGGCTCAGCCGCTTCAAATTCCATTTTCTGATGCGTAATTGGATGAGTAAACTCAATTTTTTTCGCATGTAACATTTGACCTTGAGTGTCCAGAGTACTTTGTTTTGTATACTTATCGTCACCCACTAATGGATGACCAATATAGGCAAAATGCACACGAATTTGATGGGTGCGTCCTGTTTCTAAGCGACATTCCACTAAAGTTGTATCTTTAAATCGTTCAAGAACTTTAAAATGAGTCAAAGCTTCTTTAGCGTTAATTGGCGTAACTGTCATACGTTGACGATCTTTAGGATCACGTCCAATCGGTGCTTCTATCTTTCCGGCATTATGATTAATAATGCCATGGACTAAAGCGATATAGGTACGATTTAAGCTGTGATCTTGAAGTTGATCACTTAAACCTTGATGAGTTTTATCATTTTTCGCTACAACTAAACATCCACTGGTATCTTTATCGATACGATGGACAATACCAGGTCTTAGCACACCATTGATGCCTGATAAATCAGTACAATGAGCCATTAAACCATTCACTAAGGTATGGTTGGGATTACCAGCCCCTGGGTGTACGACTAAACCTTTTGGTTTATTAACAACTAATAGATCATGATCTTCATAAAGAATATCTAAATCCATTTCTTCAGCTTCTACTTCAAGTTCACTTGGTTCATCAAAATCGATGCTTATCCAATCACCACTTTTAACTTTTGTATTCGCTTTTACTTCATTATCATTAAGTAAAACTTCACCATTCGCAATCGCTTTTTGTAGGAGTGAACGCGAAAAATCTGGTAAAAGTTCGGTGAGTACTTTATCCAGTCTTTGCATATTGTGCGCTGCTTCTACTAAGAATTCTTTTTCGCTCATTTTTTACCTTCCAATAATGTATCTATGATTAATAATCCTACCCCAAAATTTAAACTAATATCGGCAATATTAAAAACTGGAAACATATAGCCAAATGTATTAAAGGATAGAAAATCTCGGACATAACCTAATTGTAAACGATCAAAATAATTACCTAATGTCCCTGCCATAAGCAAGATAATCGCGATTCGAAAGAGTCTTTGATGATCTTTAGAAGTGACATAGAAATAACACATCGCAATAAAGGCAGCGGGTGGAATGATCATAAATAACCAATCATTACCGGAAAACATTGACCATGCTCCGCCAGTATTTCTAAGGATATGAATCCAGAAGAAGTTCTCAATCACTTCATAGGAATTTCGATAACCTAACCAATTCTCAGTCACAAATTTTGTGATATGGTCGAAATAGAGAATTAAAGCTAAGAGAGCTAGATCAAGCCCATATTTCTTAACTAAATTCATTAGCGATTAGATTCACTCAATTGATTTAAGATTTCAGCATCTAAACGACGGGCAAACTCAGTGATCAAAGTCACGGTATCAACGTAATCTTTACGATGAATCATTGCCCGATGTGAATGAATATATCGAGAAGGAATAGAAATCGTTAAAGTGATGACTCCATCATGTGCTTTGTGTATTTCACCTGAATCTGTACCACCGGCTAAAAGCATATCGTGTTGAACATCAAGCTTTAATTCTTCCGCTAGATCTTCCAACATATTTAATAAACCACGATGACCTAAAACTGATGAATCTTTAACACTTAAGGTAATTCCTTTACCCATAGGTGAACCCATATCAGCTCCTGGAATATCATTGGCTAAAGTTACATCAATTGCTAAAGCTAGATCAGGATGAATTTTATGAGCAGCTGTTTTTGCCCCTCTAAGACCCACTTCTTCTTGAGCACTTCCTACACCATATAATTCACAATTGATTACTTCATCTTTTAAGTTCTTAAAAACATCCGTGATGATTAAAGCGCCAACCCGATTATCCCAAGCTTTTGCCATTAGATAATTTGGATTCGCCATAACAGTAAAGTCTGACTTAGGAACAACCATATCACCCGGTTTAATCCCTAAAGATATACATTCATCTTTATTCGCTACACCAACATCAACAAACATGTCCTTAACTTCAATGACTTTATTTCGAACTTCAGCTGGTAATCCATGGGGAGGTTTTGAACCAACGATACCGGTAATCTTATCCCCTTTACGAGTCGTGATAATGACTGGTTGAGACAATAATACATGGCCCCACCATCCACCAATTGGCGCAAGTTTAATAAAACCTTTATCATCAATTGAACGAACAACAAAACCAATTTCATCGATGTGTCCTGACAACATCAACTTTGGTCCACCTTTGCCTTTCTTATAGGCAATTAATGATCCCAGTTGATCATAAGTAATTTCATCTGAAACAGGTTCTATATATGACTTCATAACGCGGCTTGCTTCTTTTTCACAGCCAGATATACCATGGGCTGATGTAAAAGCTTCCATCATTTCTAAGTCAATTTGGCCATAAGCCTTTTCAATTTCTTTCATAAATCTCCTTCTTAATACGATTCATCTTGTCGTTTATGATTTTTTTCATTTTTAAAAAAGTACGCATCCACAATATCTCTTGAACTAAAACCTAAAGCAATCCCAACTTGACCAAAACGATTAAAGGCACGCTCTAAGTTATGTTCATTAAAATTCTCACCAAGTTCAATGACTGACTTGTTGAAAGCTAAGAAAAGTTCAGTAACTGAAAGATTTGACTTTGATACAGACAAAGTTAGTTGTTCATAGTTTAAATCCAGTGACAGGGATAATAAGAAATGAAGTGAATCTACATATTCTTCTAATAAAACTTCTTTTGGTGAAGCTTCTTTTAAACTCCAATATTTGAAAGATCTCGTTTCATTCGCAAGTTCTGCAATCTCAACCAAAAGTGCCAACACTCTTTTGCGTTGGGTACTTTCCCGAGTTTGATTATGCATCACTAAAATGCGTTCATCTAGCTCAGCTTGTTTAACTAAACAATTGGTTAAGTTTATATTCATGAAATCCTTTCCAAATGGAGGAGTGCATCTTGTTTCTCTTGGTTAAATTGATGCGTATACAAACGATGATAATAGCCTTTTAAAGCCATCAATTCATCATGATTTCCATCTTCTACAATTTTACCGTGTTTTAGGACTAAAATACGATCCGATTGAACAATCGTACTTAAACGATGGGCGACCACAAACGAGGTACGACCTTTAAGCATTAAACCAATCGCATCTTGAATCGCAGCCTCTGTCTCAGTATCAATCGACGATGTTGCTTCATCTAAGATAAATAAAGCAGGTTTCGCTAAAATAGCACGGGCAAATGAAATCAATTGCTTTTGACCGGTTGAGAGTTTTGAACCCCCTTCACCTACATCAGACGCATAGCCATTTTCTAAGTGAATGATAAAATCATGCGCTTTAACTTGCTTTGCAGCGGCGATAACTTCTTCATCACTCGCATCTAGTTTACCATAGCGAATATTTTCCATCACTGTTCCTGAGAATAAATGTGGGCTTTGTAAAACATATCCTAAGTTTGAATGTAACCATGAAATTGAACGGTCACGATAATCTTTTCCATCAATTAAGATTTCACCTGATATAGGTTCATAGAAACGACAGAGTAAATTAACTAAACTACTCTTACCACTACCCGTTTCACCAACTAAAGCCACTGACATTCCTGCTTGTACTTTTAAATTAAAGTCAGAAAAAATGCTTTCTTCTTCTTTATAGTAGAAATGAATATCTTTAAACTCAATATCCCCATGAATCGCTTCATAGTTTATGTCATTAGGCTCAAGAATATCACCATAAGATTTAATCACGTCATCGCGATCGACTAAAGTGACCGGTTCTTCAATCAATGAAAGAACACGCTCTGCACTCGCTTGTGCCATTTGAAATTCAGCTAAGAGTCGAGCAATTTGACGTAATGGTTCAAAGAATTGACCGGCATAGGAAGAAAAGAGCACTAAGGTTCCAAATTCAATGGATCCCAACATGACAGCTTCGCCACCTTTCCATAACAATAAACTACTACTCAAAGCTCCTAAACCCATTACAATCGGCATAAATAAAGCTGATAAAACAGCTGCGCGAATCGATTCAAAACGCATAGATGAAGTCAACTGCGTGAATTCATCATGTTGAACATCTTCCATAACTAAAGTCTTAGCCGTTTTCGCACCAGTAATGCCTTCTGAAAAAGCACCGGTAATCTTCGAATTGATTTTACGTGTTTCACGGTATTTTTCTAAGATTTTACGTTGGAAATAAACGGAGATAAAAGCGAGGATTGGGACTGTAAACAAAACAAGGAGTGCGAGTTGCCAATTCACAATCAACATGACAACGGCAATCCCAATGATTAAAGCTGCTCCCCAGAATAAATCAATGAGTGACCAAGAAATGATTTCAGCTAAACGACCAATGTCTGAAGTCATTCGTGCCATAATCCATCCTTGTGGTGTTTTATCATAATATGCAAAAGGTAAACGTTGAAGTTTTTCAAAACCACGCTTACGAACGGTATAAGCGAAATCCATTTCAACGCGACCAGCTAAGTAAATAAAAATCCAGACTACAAAGGATGCGACGATCACAAAAAAGAAATAAATAAGTCCAAACATCCATAAGTCATTTAAGTCACCCGCATGACTAACATATTTATCAATCGCATACTTATGTAAGAGTGGAAAGACGATATCAGTAATCGCTAAAATAATGACCCAGCCAAATAAGGCGAAAAGTCTGAGTTTTTGTTCCCAGATAAGGGCAAAAATACGCTTCCAAAGCGAGGTATCTAAAGTATCGGTATTGTAGGTTTTTTCTTCGAATTTTACACTCATACTGCTTCTCCCACAATGGCATCTTGAATGGCCACAATCCGTTTATATAAACCTTCTTGACTTGAAAGTTCACTATGTGTGCCACGTTGTGTGATTAAACCATCTTCTAAAACTAAAATCATATCGGCTTCCATCGCGGTATTAACACGATGGGTAATAATTAAGGTTGTGACATCTTTGGACAACTGTTTTAAACCAGAACGAATTGCTGCATCTGTTTCCGTATCAACCGCACTTAAAGAATCATCAAAAATAAGGATTGGTGAATTATTCACAATCGTACGGGCAATCGCGATCCGTTGTTTTTGACCACCAGATAAAGTTACCCCTTTTTCACCGACTAAAGTTTCATAGCCTTGATCAAAATCAGAAATAACATTATGAACAGAAGCAATTTGAGCAGCTTTCATGACTGCCGTTTCATCAGCCGTTGGTGATGCGATTTTAATATTCTCTAAAATCGTCTTAGAGAAAAGATAGGGTTCTTGTAAAACAATCCCTATATTTTTACGTAAGTGATGTTTAGAAACGGATTGGATATTATGTCCATTAATCACAATTTCTCCATCACTGACTTCATAGAGTCTTAACATCAAATGGACTAATGAACTCTTACCTGAACCTGTTGGTCCAATTATCGCGACTGTTTGTCCTTTATTCACTTTAAAACTTATATCTTTTAAAACATCATTTGATCCATCATCAAATCTAAAACGAACATGATTAAATTCAATGGTTCCCCTTAAGTCAGCTTCAGATCCAGCATATAAATCTTCCTGTGGCGTTTCTAAAATTTCATTTAAACGTTTTAAGGAAACGAGCATCTTACCAAAATCAGATAGAATACGGCCAATGTGTCGAATTGGCCACAAGATCATCGTTTCATAAGAAACAAAAACGGTAAATTCACCTAAGCTAATATTCCCAGCTTGAGCTTCAAGAATTCCAAAGATAACCACTGCGAAGATTTGACTTAAGATGATTAAATCACTACCGCCCCAGTAGTAAGCTAAGTATTCAATGAGTTTAAAAGTAATATCACGATAGCTTTGATTAGATTTATCATACTTATCAACTTCAAAAACTTCACGGTTAAAGGCTTTAACTACTCTTACTCCTGAAATATTTTCTTGAAGAATCGTTGATAATTCACCTTCAGCTTCATCACTCTTTAAAAACTCTTTTTGAATCTTTCTAAAGAAAAGATAGGCAAGAAGGAAAATAATCGGCATCGATGCTATCGCAATCCACGCTAACTTTACATAAATACTAAATAAAACCGTTAAGGCAATGATTGCGGTCGCAATGGAATAAACCAGTTCTGAATACTGAGCCGACAGAAAACGACGAATCGTATCAACATCTGAGGTGACTCGTTGAATCAAATCACCGGTCTTGGAATTAACATGTGTATGATAAGACCAATGTTGAATATGGGAGAATAAATCATTTCTGATCTTTTCAGCAAATCTCTCGGCAATAATACCGTTAAAGCGACCTCTAAAATACATTAAGATAATGCGCATAAAAGTCACTAACATAATCATTAGTGCACCAAGATATAATTTCTCTCTTATATTTCCAACCCCACCAAAAACATCCGCATAAGTCGCAATCAATGTATTTTGGATTGGTAAGCCATTAATGACAGAGTCAATAATGAAACTTAAGAGTAAGGGGGTAAAAAGGACAAAAAACACCAAAACAACAGTGGTGAGAGTTAAGATTAAACTTAAAAAACGGTAGCCTTTTAAATAAGACCACAAAACTTGTAATTCTTTCACGAAAATTATTATACTCCTTGTGCGTCAAATGCTTAATGAAAAAGCTTGCCTAAATTCGTAGACGCTTTAAAATTTCTAGCGCAAGTAAGCCTGTAAGTAAACCTGTTGGGATACTTGAAAACCAAAGCACAGGCAACCAATATATCATATAAACCGTTTGATTAATCAACATAAGTGCTAAGATTTGCCCTAAACCATGAAAAGCAGCTGAGCCCATACTAATCCCTATAATCGATAATTTATCTTGTTTGTATAAAATAATGGAAATCGCAGTTGATAAAATAACCCCAGTCAGCGACAACCAAAAGCCAGTCCCAAAAATAATACCTTTTAAAAGTGAGGCAATTAAAACACGCATTAAATTTAAAATAATCATCTCTTTAACCCCAAAGAGAACTAAAGCAACTAAACCTAAAACATTCGCTAAACCTAATTTAACGCCAGGAACAGGTATTGGTAAAGATGGCTCAATCATATGCAACATAATACTCATCGCCAAAAGCATCGTTATCAGTGTTAAACGGCGTGTTGAACTAATCTTCTTCATGAGATCACCGTATCTTCGTTATTTGGACGATTGTTTGTCCCTTCAATTAAAATGACAATATGATTAGGTAAGCAAACAATTGGCACATTCGCATATTCAACCCAACCTTGAATACTACAAAGGTGATATGGGGATGTTTCTTTCTCAACACGTATTCTGCCATTTGCGACTTCAATAAAAACTTCACCTAAAGTTCCTTGAACAGTATAGGTCGCATCTGAACTCATATCAATACGTAAAACTTCTTCATTTCGATAAGATACAACCGCTACTTTTTGACCAGATGTGCTTGCTCGCACAAAAAACTCCATCGACCCATATAAAACTACAGATGTGATGAGGATAAAGATCATTAATAATTTGTCGTATCTATTTAATTTTTTCATTCGTATTCTTTATAACATAATAAAGCAGAAACAGAATCTTTCCAGTGTTTTAATGCTTCAGAGCGTTGGGTTGCGCTCATTTTTGGGGTAAAGATTTTCTCAGGACTCCATTTTTCATAGAGTTCTATTTCACTTTTCACCCAACCTAAACTTAAGGCTGCCATCATCGCACCACCAAAAGCAGCTGTCTCATGAATTTTGGGACGGATCACATTAAAGTTAGAAATCCCTGATTGAAATTCTAATAAGAAATCATATTTAGAGAATTCTCCATCCACGTAAATTTCTTGAACTTTAAGCCCAGAGTCCATTTCCATCAGTTTTATCATATCGCGTGATTGAAACGCTAAAGCTTCAACGGATGCGCGAACAATATGAGCAATTGAGGTTGAACGGGTAATCCCAAACATCGCTGCTTTTAAGTCTGAGCGCCAATACGGTGCCCCCATACCGACAAAAGCTGGCACAAATACAACCCCTTCATCATCTTCTACCGAGCGAGACAAACTTTCAATTTCGCCAGCACTTTCAATCAATCTTAATCCATCTCTTAACCAGTGAATCGCTTCACCAGCACTAAAGACGGAACCTTCTAAAGCATAGGTAACTTCCCCACTCTTACGCCAAGCAATGGTAGAAACTAAACCTTTTTTTGAATTTATTTTTGTATCACCGGTATTCATCAATAAGAAACAACCAGTCCCATACGTATTTTTAACATCACCTTTATGAATACACATTTGTCCAAATAAAGAAGCGTGTTGACTGGCAATAATTGAGGCAATTGGTACTTCTGCCCCAAAGACATTTTTATCGGTGTAACCAACAATTTGATTATTATCAACAATCTTAGGTAAAACAGACATTGGGATATTCCATATTTCGCATAACTTTGGATCCCACTCACAGGTATCAATGTTCATTAATAAAGTACGTGAAGCATTTGAAACATCGGTAACATGAACTTTACCAGCCGTTAATTTATAAATGAGCCAGGTGTCGACGGTACCAAATAAGATATCACCACAGTTCGCACCCATTTGACATTCAGAGTGTTCATCTAAAATAAAACGAATCTTGGATGCGCTAAAAATCGCATCAATCATCAAACCCGTTCTCTTCTTCACAAAAGGCACAAAACCTTTTTTCTTCATATCTTCACAATAAAAAGCAGATTGACGTGATTGCCATACCAAAGCTGGAGCAATAGGTTCATGCGTATTCTTATCCCACATGATGGTTGTTTCACGTTGATTTACAATCGATATACCCGCTAAATCTTCAACTTTATAATGTGCTTCAGTTAAAACTTCTTGAACGACTTTTTGAACGGATGCAAACATTTCATTCGCATCTTGATTAACCCAAGCAGGATGTGGGTAATCACAGGCAAGTTTAGTCTGTGCTTTTGCGATAATAGAAAAATTTTCATCGAACAATATCGCTCGAGAAAAAGATGTTCCTTGTTGAATAACACATATAATCTTTGCCATAAACTTACTCCTTAATACTATGTATGAGTTCACATACATCTTTAACACATTCTAATGTATTCCCATTATCTTGAACAGGATTAAACTCAACGATGTCACACGATTTTAATGTCTCGTGTTGAAAAACATTTCTTAATATTTCCATTATCTCAGTTTGATTAAAGCCACCTTTTACCGGCGTATTAACCCCAGGGATTAAATGAGGATCCATCGAATCACAATCAAACGAACAATGAATATTTTGATGTTTCATCATAAATTTATTTACTTCTTCAATACACCAAACTAAACCCTTTTCATTGATTTCATTCATCGTGATGATATTAACACCCCACTCCTTCATCAATGTTTCTTCTAAAGGATCTAAACTGCGAATTCCTACAGTTAAGATATTTTGCGATGGGACAAAGTGATCCATAATCGACACTAAATCAAGATGGCCATAACCTTGCGTCACCGCTAAAGGCATCCCATGAATTCGTTTTGAAATGGAAGATTCATCAGTATTGCAATCTCCGTGAGCATCAATCCATAAGACAGCCCAATCATCATCTTTTGCACTTGCCGCAATCGAACCTATCGCTAAAGCATGATCTCCACCAAAAACCAGTGGAAACTCACCGTTTTTTGTATGTTTAATAATGGATTGTTTAATACGTTGGTTTAACTCTGTAATCGCTGTTAAATAAAGAGGTTTCTCATCTTTCAATAAACTTTGATCAATTTCTAATATTTCTTCAAAGTCAATGGTCTCACTTAAAACCTGTATGGCTTTCTCGCCACCAGAAATGTCACAACCTTGAACTAAATTAACCCCTATATGTACTATTTTTTTCATACTTTATTATTATACCCAGTCTTTGCTTAAAAAAGAACGGTTGCCCCGTTCTAGATTTTACCCTTATATTCCATTGCTTCAAACTTTTTGTTTTCTGCAATGACTAATAAATAATCATCTCCATTAACAACATAACTTGCGGTTAAATCAACGTTTAGTTTACCTTCTTTTTCAGTACGATAACCTAAAACGTTAACCCCATATTCGCGTCTCAAATGTAAATCGATTAATGCTTTACCATGCCACTCTTCAGGTGCTTTAATTTCAAGTAATGAATAATCATCATCAATATCGATCATATCCATTACATTCTCAGACATTAAGGACTTCGCTACTCGAACACCCATTTCTTTTTCAGGACGAACAACTCGATCCGCCCCAATTTTAAGAAGGATTTGTAAGTTAATTTTATTTTTAGCTTTCGCAATGATATAGGGAATGCCCAGTTCTTTTAAATGAAGAACAGCCATAATCGATGCCTCAAGTCTTGAACCAGTCGCAATAATTGCAGTATCCACATCAGCTACCCCTGACATACGTAATTGATCAATATCGGTAAAGTCTGCTTGAACAGCTTGAGTAACATATTCACTCACGCGCTCAACATTAACCATATCTAAATCCATTCCGATAACATCGTAACCATTTTCACTAAGTGTTTTCGCAATAGTTGATCCAAAGATCCCTAAACCTAAGATCGCAAATGTTTTTCTTTTCATAAATTAACCAATGAGAATATCCGCTTTCGGATAATTCACTTCAATTCCTTTCTTCGTATTTGTATTAATCGATAAAATCATTGTCAGTGGACCAATTCGTCCAATAAACATCAATAAGATTATAATCCATTTTCCTAAAACACTTAAATCAGGAGTAATGCCTGTTGATAAACCCACTGTCGCTATCGCACTTGCTGCTTCAAAAGCAATTTGAGGTAGTGTAAATGGATCGGTGATCGTTAATAAGACAATACCTACAAATAAGATACTTAGTAGAATAACAACGATAATGAAAGCTTTTCTAAATTGATCACGACCGATACTTCGATTATAAACAGTAATCGAGTCTTTTCCACGAAGTTCAGCAATCACCATCAGAAACAGAATCGCAAAGGTGGTTGTTTTAAAACCCCCAGCGGTCCCACCAGGTGAGCCCCCGATGACCATATATACCATCATAAATAATAATGTATACACTCTAAAGTTTCCAACATTTAAGAAAGAGAAGCCAGCTGTACGTAAGGTAATTGAATGAAAAAGTGCATTGAGTAATTTGTCCCATAAACTTAATGGACCAAACGAGTCAGGATTACTAAATTCAAATAAGACAAAGAAAATAAAACCACTGACAATTAACATGACCGTCATCCAAATAACTAACTTCACATGGACTTGGAAATGCTTCAAAACATATCTCACTTTCTGTTTTCCTCTAAAGATTAATTTAGAACCTTGAGAGAAATCAAACCATACACCAAAACCTAAACCACCCATGACAATTAATGCGGCAACAGTCAATATGATAATCGGATCTGAAACATAGTTTGCTAATGAGTTTGCCCCAAAAGGATCAAAACCAGCATTACAGAAAGCTGAAACAGAAATAAAGACAGCATTGAATAAACCTTCACCTAAACCAAATTCAGGTATAAAGTGAGCTGCTAAGATAATAATTCCAATAATTTCAAAAAAGGCTGTGTATTTAACAATCGCTTGGATGAAATGATAGAAATCATGAAAGTTATTACGATTCACTGCTTCAGACATCGCCTTTTTAGTACTTAGCGTTAATTTCCCTTCAATAAAAATAAGGAAAATAGCGATCAAGGTCATTAAACCTAAACCACCTATTTGCATCAAGATAATCATGATGATTTTTCCAAATAAAGTGAATTGTGTTGAAACAACGAGTGTTGATAAACCGGTCACACAAACAGCTGAAGTTGCCGTAAAGATATAATCAATAAAAGGCAGAAGTGGTAAAGCATTACTGATTGGCAACATCAATAAAAAAGTCCCTACTAAAATAACTCCTAAGAAACTTAGGGCAATTTGTTGGGTTGGACTTTTCGTACTAATCCATGCTTTAAAACGTTGGTATTGTTTTTTCATAAATACTTGTTTATTTTATGCCTTTTAAATAAAAAATCAAGAAACTAGACAAATTCAAGTTCTAGTGTGATCTCTGCTACTTGTGAAATAGTCGCGAAGACAGAACAATATTGCGTCGCTAAATCCATTGATTTGCGAATTTGTGCTTCTTTCTCATGTCGTGGACAAGTGACCTTTATCAAGACTTTTTCTAAAGTGCTAGGAATTGTCTCTCTTTTCTCACCGGATATTTCATAATTCACATAATCAAGTTCAATTCTTTTCTTAACTAAGATATCTAAGAATGTTGAATGTAAACAAGCTGCTAATGCTCCTTGCAACATATCGTATGGTCTAGCCTTATCATCAGCGATACCGATACCTATTTCACCTTGTTTTAAAACAAGTTTTCCATTAAATCCTTTTTCAAATTCTATTTTTGCATTTACTTGACTCATAAAAACTCCTTATTCACCTTTTTATAATAACGCATTTTATCATCATACATCGTATGATCTGCCAAATTAAGTGCTGTTTCAAAGTCGATATCCATTTCTTTACTCACAACTAAAGCACCTGTACTTGCACTTAATTTTAATCCTTCGATATCTTCTTGAGCTACGTCCGCTAGCACACGTTCCTCAATTTTCTCTAATTCTTCTCTATTTACATCAAAGCACATATATAAGAATTCATCTCCACCTAAACGTACAAAGATATCATCTTCTCTAAAATTGAAGTATTTTCTAACCTTTGATGATAGTCGATGCAAAATAAATTCATAGAAATAGGTTCTTTGGACAAAGCGGATATTATTAATAATTGCTTGAGAAAATTTCATAATTGCTAAGTCTCCTGCTTGATGACCTAAGCGATCATTTATTTCTTTTAAACCATTAAGATCTCCAAAAACGACAGTGACAGTATGATTATTTGCCAACATCATATTAAAGCGTTCTTCCGCAATCTTTAAGCCATGAATCCGTGAATATGCACCACTCATCGGGTCATATTTCATTAACATTTCTGTATTAATTCGATTCAAGAAGTAAAAATAAAGGATAAAGCCAATTCCATTAAATAAAATAAAGCTATAGATTAGCGAAGAACGTTTAAAGTCAAAAAGAAAACTTAAGAAATTATCCCAAGAATGATACGGGATTTCACTTTCATTTACTTCTGTGATGACATACCATTCTTCATGATTATTTATCTGTGATTTTTCAATATATTGCGTTTCTATCGTTAAATAATCAAAATGCAACACATGACTGAAATAGTAGATTTTATCATTGTCACTAACATAGCCTGAATTATTATTTTCAACGACTTTAAAAACATCAGGGTATTGTGATTTAAAAGAGATTGATGAATTAAACATAAAATCCCAATCAAAGTTTCGATTAGCTGTGTTTAAAATGTAATCCCCTTTTTCATTTAAAAGATAAAAATGATCTGCTTGGGATATAACCATATCACTAATAAAGGTATCAATTAGTATATGTGCATCATAATTTAAAACAACGATACCTTTTAAGATTCTATTATCATAAACTGTTTGGACAACCCGAATTGTTGGTATGATAGGGAAATGGACAACCCCATTTTCAAGATTTAAATCAAATCTAGAAACATAGTACTCGTCTTCTTCTAATTGAATCCCTTCATAGAAAAAAGGACGACTTGAACGGTCTTCTAAATGAGTTGATACAAAGGATGTTTCTTCATCTTTATCAACCCGAACAATTTCTTGCCCTCTTAAATCAATAAAACGTATTTTATGATATATCCCTTTGTTTTTTGAAAATAGGACCCAATCTGATAATAAATCATTTTCCCCATCATCTGTATTCAAGGAACGTAGATAAGTATCTTTTATAAAAGCTAGATCAGCTAGGTTACTAATGATTTGAGTATTTATATTTTTAACTGCGGCATCAACGATTAATTTTTCATGTGCTAGATAGTCTTCTTTTGTTTGTTCATTTCTTGCTTGTTCCCAATGAAAAAAAACAATCGTCAAAATTAAATTGAAAATTAAAGTTAGAATTAATGATAATACAAAAGCTTGTCTTCGCATGATCTCTCTATATTCCCTTAATACTATTGTACGCTAGTTTTATTTAAAACAAATAGGCTATAATAAATGCGGCAATTAGGAGGCATCTATGTCAAAACATGTCGTAATTATTGGTGGTGGTATATCTGGTTTAATGGCTGCTACTCGTTTAGTTGATTCCAATCAAAATTTCAAAGTCACCCTTATCGAAAAAGGGGCTGATATTAAAAATAGAGTTTGTCCAATCATTCAAGGTAAAGTTGAATCCTGTATCTCTTGTGCTACCTGTGGCGTTATGGAAGGTTTAGCGGGTGCGGGGGCATTCTCAGATGGTAAATATATTATTTCAACTGAATATGGTGGTTGGTTAACCGATTTTCTAAATCCCAACACAGTCATCAACTACATTGAACAAGCTGATCAAATTCTTCAAAACCATGGTGCAACTAAAGAGCGCTATATGCCAAATGATGAACTAAAGACACTATGCTTAAAATATGATTTACATATGCAACAAGCACAAGTTAAACACTTAGGAACTGATGCGAACTATCAAACAATGATTAAAATGGTAGAAGCCTTAAGAGATAAAATCACAATCATCACACGCGCAAAAGTCACTGACGTTGATCCTGATACAAAATCAGTTACCTACATACAAAACAAAGAAATGAAAACACTTGTGGGTGATGAAATCATCTTTGCGGTAGGTCGTGCTGGCAGTTCTTTCTTCTCTTCTTGGGCAAAGGAACATCACATACCATTAACTAATAATCAAGTGGATATCGGGGTTCGTGTCGAACTTCCTTATGAAGTCTGGAAACATTTCTCTGAAAAAATTTATGAACCTAAAATATGGTATCGTTCAAAACAATATGGTGATCGTACCCGAATGTTTTGTTTTAACGAAAGAGGTCATGTCGTAATTGAAAATACTGATGACATCTTAACCGTCAATGGCCATGCCTTTAAAGAAGAAGATCGTAAAACCCAAAACTCTAATTTCGCTCTTCTTTCAACGATTCGATTTACCACACCATTTGATGAACCAATCGAATACGCCAAAATGATCGCTAGTTTAGGTAATCGTATATCTGGTGGCTCAGTGCTTGTACAACGGTTTGGTGATCTAATCAAAGGTCGTCGCACCAATGAAAAACGTTTAGCGCAAAACTCCGTTATTCCTACGCAAAAAGCCGTCGCTGGTGATTTATCTTTATGTATTCCTAAGCGACAACTCGATAATATTATTGAAACCATTCAAGCATTAGATAAAGTTGCCCCTGGTACAGCTAATGCAGATACCCTTCTCTATGGAGTTGAAACGAAGTATTATTCAGCCCGGCCAGAGACGAATGATTTTGAATTATTAAACAGTGAAGGCATCTATGCGATTGGTGATGGAGCAGGCTTTACCCGTTCATTATCACAAGCAGCTGCCAATGGCTTATATGTGGCCGATAAGATTATTGAAAAAACTTTGAAAATTTCTTGAAAATTCATTGAAAAGTCTTTGACTAAAGACAAGCAATTTGATATCTTTAGAAGTGTAAATTTGGACAGCACATGCTGTCCTATTTTTATGAAAGGGAGGGTATTTATGATTAAAGCTATAGTCGGCGCTAACTGGGGCGACGAAGGAAAAGGTAAACTAACAGACGTTTTCGCAGAAACAGCAGATGTCGTTGTTCGCTTTCAAGGAGGAAACAATGCTGGTCATACCATCATTAACCATTATGGTAAGTTCGCATTACATATGTTACCTTCTGGTGTGTTTTATAACCACACAACAAATGTTATTGGGAATGGTGTGGCACTCAATGTCCCTGCTTTCCTAAAAGAATTACAAAGTATTGTTGATGCAGGCGTACCTATGCCTAAAATCATTGTTTCTGAAAGAGCTCAAGTGGTTATGTCCTATCACATCTTGTTTGACAAACTTGAAGAAGAACGCTTAGGTAAAGCTTCTTTTGGTTCAACAAAAAGTGGTATTGCCCCTTTCTATTCAGATAAATATGCAAAAATTGGTTTCCAAGTTTCAGAACTTTTCGATGAAAAATGGTTACATGAAAAAGTTGATCGTGTCTTAGGTATTAAAAATGCACTACTGGTGAACTTATATGCTCATGTACCACTCACACATGATGAAGTGTTTAAAGAACTCATTGAATACCGTGAAGCGATTAAACCATTTGTAACAGATACTGTTAAATATTTCCAAGATGCTGTTGAGGAAGATAAAACCATCTTATTAGAAGGTCAACTAGGCGCATTAAGAGATCCTGACTTTGGGATTTATCCTTATTCAACATCTTCTTATACACTTGCTTACTATGGACCAATTGGTTCAGGTATCCCTCATCCATTAAATGAAGTTTGGGCAGTCACAAAAGCTTACTCTTCAGCCGTTGGAGCTGGACCCTTTGTCGTCGAACTTGAAGGTGATGAAGCTCAAGAGCTAAGACGTCGCGGTGGTGATGCAGGTGAATATGGGGCAACAACAGGACGTGCCCGTCGTGTCGGTTACTTCGATGCTGTCGCAACACGTTATGGCTGTCAAGTTCAAGGGGCAACCAATGTT
This sequence comes from Erysipelotrichaceae bacterium, assembly GCA_963663995.1. Taxonomy (GTDB): domain Bacteria; phylum Bacillota_I; class Bacilli_A; order Erysipelotrichales; family Erysipelotrichaceae; genus UBA2212. The sequence goes on from OY760660.1 coordinate 736,817, forward strand.
GCTTTAACAAACTTAGATGTTTTAGCCTACTTAGAAAAAATTCCTGTCTGTGTTGCTTATGAAACAGAAGGAAAACGCCGTGAACATTTCCCTAACATTTCTCGTTTAGAAGTTTCTAAACCAATTTATGAATATATTGAAGGTTGGAGAACTGATATCACAGCTATCCGTGATTACAATGAACTTCCTGAAAAATGTAAAGCTTATGTTGACGCTTTAGAAAAAATGATTAATGTTCCGATTACATTAGTGTCTAATGGACCTAATCGTGATCAAATCTTACATCGCGTTTCAAAATTATAAAAAAAGAAGAGAGAATCTTAAACTGTACCCTATAGAGTAGACACGATAAAAAAGTGTTACCCTTGAAGTAGTAAAGTAAAAGTAGACACAAGAAAAAACCATTTTCTTGAATAAAGTCTACTTTTTTCTTATACCTAAAGAAAAGGAGGTTATATGAGAGGAAGACCAAAAGGTGGGAAGAACAGAAAATACGAATTAGAATTTATGATTGAAGTAATTAATCGTTATTTAGAAGATAGAGTTTCACTACCTCGCTTAGAATCGGAATTAAACATTAGTCATTCCGTCATCAGAAACTGGATAAGACATTATCGAGAGAATGGAATTGAAGGTCTTAGAACCATTCACAAGGGCAAAGGCAACCCTTATTCAGCCCTGTATACAAGTAAAAATTTAACTGAAGTTGAACGTTTAAAACTTGAGCTTATGAAACGAGACATTGAAATTGAACGCTTAAAAAAAGGATACACCGTGAAAGGAGTTGGTTCACAGAAGGAATACGTTACACTATCCGGCAAGACTATCAAATAGCTGATGGATTAAAAGATAAATATTCAATTACTCAATTACTTAAAGAAATGGGATTGAATCGATCAGGGTACTACAAATGGTTAGAGCGCAAAGATAGACCTAATCAATACATCCAATATCGAATGAAGTTAATACCATATATTACGCAAATACATCAAAAACATAAGACTTATGGTTATCATCGAGTAGCCTATGAATTACGTAATCAAACAGAGTTTGTGTTCTCTGATCACTTGGTTCATAAATGTATGAAACAGTTGGGTTTAAAATCAAGTGCGAGAAAGTATAGATATCGAAAAGTTGGTGATGAGCATGTCATTTACAAAAATGAAGTGGCTGGGCATTGGAATGCCTCAAAACCTTATGAGATTGTCGTATCAGACATGACTCAGATTCGTAATCGAGGGAAAGCATATGAACTCACATTGTTTATCGATACGTTCAATAATGAAATTATCGCTCAATCCATGTCATCTCAAAAAGGTGATATTAAACCTTATTATGATTGTTTATCCCAATATTTAAAGCAAATAAAAGGAATAGAATACCCCATCATCCTTCACACAGATCAAGGGTCAGTCTACTCCAGTAAAGCTTTCAATCAAGCTCTTTCAAATTATAACATTATTCGTTCGATGAATCGCTCAGGTACACCTACGGATAATCCAGTCAATGAAGCACTTAATGGATGGATGAAAGATGAATTGTATATAGATTTTAATATCTCTCGTTCAAATGATGTTTATCAAACAATTAAAGAATATATTCATCATTTTAATCATGAACGTCCTGCATATACCTTACAATATAAAACCCCAATTCAATATAAACATGACTTAGGGTTCTAATTGTTTTTTAAACTTGTCTAATTTTCCTTTACAAGTTCACCCTATAGGGTTTTTAAATATAATAAAGAAAATGAGGAAAAGTTATGAGTAAAGTCCGATTTTCAGAAGAACAGATTAAACGATTGAAAGATAATCCGTATATAGAAAATATTAGTGAAAAGTCGATAACTTACACGATGGCTTTTAGAGAGAAATCAGTTGATTTGTATCAGAGAGGATATAGTTCTAGACAGATTTTCGAAGATGCAGGATTAAGTGTTAAAGATTTAGGAATGAATCGTATCCGTTTGTCGTTAGAGCGTTGGCGAAAGATGAGTAAACGCGATGAAGGGTTTAAAGACACGCGAAAAGGAAGTTCAGGTCGTTCAAGACAAAAGCCAAGAACACTAGAAGAAGAACTTAAGTATTTGAAAGATCGAAATGAATACTTAGAACAGGAGAATGAATTCTTAAAAAAGCTCGACGCACTGGAAAGGAGTGTGAGATACAACTTAGCGCACAAGAAAAATACGAAATAATTTTTAACCTTAATTCAAAACGTAAAAATCGTTTAGATATAAATTATATGTGTACAATCGCACAAGTATCCAGATCAGGTTATTACGCCTTTATCAAACGCAAACGAAGCCTTAATTTTAAAGACATTCAAGATGAGATTGATTTTGCCTACATCAAAGAAGCCTTCAACTATCGTGGCTATGATAAGGGTGCACGACCCATTAAGATGTATCTTCAAGATAAACATAATAGGTGTATGAATCTTAAGAAAATACGAAGATTAATGCGTAAATACGGCTTAGTGTGTGAGATTAGACAAGCAAATCCATATCGACAAATGATGAGAGATATGGCAACTAACGATATATCAGTCAATCGAGTTAATCGACAATTCAAACAAGGGGTTGCGCGTAAAATACTTCTCACAGATATTACGTATATTACTTATGGTTCTCATAAGCGAGCTTATTTATCTGTCATCAAAGATGCCTCTAGTAATAAGATATTATCTTATAGGGTATCAGAATCCTTAGATGTCTCGTTTGTATTAAAGACCGTTCAAGGGCTTATTGAAACACAAATGGGTGATTTAAATCTAAAGGTTCTCATTCACTCAGATCAAGGTTCACATTATACATCAAGAGCCTTTAAACAAGTCTTAGATGAACTAGGAATTGAAAGTTCAATGTCGAGACGTGGAAATTGTTTAGATAATGCAGCTCAAGAAAGTTTCTTTGGGCACATGAAAGATGAAGTAAAATTTAAGCATTATAAGACCTATATTGAATGTGTTGAAGCGATTATGGACTATATCAACTACTATAATTATGATCGCCCACAATGGGGGTTACATCGTATGACACCTCATAAATATGAAAGTTACTTAGATCGTTCAGATGATATTCCATTATTATTACCTGTTCTCTATCATCAGCCAGTAATATACCTATAATTCAATCGTTTCTCTTAAACATATTTTTATTATGATCAAACGAAAAAGGAACATATTTTCTATTCAGAAATTCTGTTCCTTTTATCTAATTCTCTAAAGTCCTTTTTTTAAGTGTCCTTGACAAAGGGGACAGTTCATGTTGCAAGATTCTCTCTTTTATTTAATCCCTAATCGATTAATAATTTCATCGATTTGTTCAACACTTAAACCCATCTGATTGAGGAAATTTGCGACATCTTCTTTTGTCCACCCCTCATCTTTTATGTATTCAATCACTGCATTAATCTCTTCTTGGCTTAATGATTCTTGATTGACCAGTTTTTCAAAAGGACCTTGAAGTTCAACTGGTAAACCTAATTTCGCAAACCAATCAGGAATACTTTGAAAATCTTCTGTTGTGATCGGTTCGCCATCTAAGACTTTCTGAACCAATGAACCAGATTCAGTTTGGGCAACAATACTTTCTAAGGCAATATCTGTGAGTTCAGTAATTGGCGCAAGATAGGAAGCTTCTACAACATTACGACCATTTGTAAATAAAGGACTACTTAAAACAAAGGTTGCGATAATTGCGATAATACATGGTGCGATTAATCCAAAAACTGCTCCAAGTATGCGATTAATTGTTTTCGCAATAGGAATCGCATGGATTGTTTTCGCAGCTGGTTTAACAATGAAGGTCATAACCACTGAAACAACAATAAAGACTATAATATACCAAACCATCGTGTTCGCTATTTGGTGTAAACTATCTCCAATTAATGGTGTTTGAAACCACTCTAAAGTCGAAGGAATAATGGTTACGGATGATGCCAGTTGGGGGGCAAATAGCCAGGCTAAAACAATTGAAGCAAGTAAGCTAACAATATCTAAGACTTGAGCTAACAAGCCTCTCATATAGCCCATGATAATAAATAACGCAAAGACTGCGATAATAATTAAATTTAATGTGTCTGCAAAATTGTATGGTAATGTCATAAATAAAACCTCACTGAAAGTTTACAATAAACCAAGTCATCTGACTAGCATCTGACACAAAAAAAGCGTAATTACTTACGCTTTGAGACTAATATTTTTGCTGGATTACCACCCACTGTTTGATGATCTTCAACCGAATGAAGCACAACCGCATTCGCGCCTACTTTGACATGATTTCCAAGGGTAATATTCCCTAAAACTTTAGCACCTGCACCCACCATCACATGATTTCCTAAAGTTGGATGACGTTTCACATGTTCTGTTCCTCGTCCTCCAAGTGTTACACCATGATAGATTAAGCAATCATCTCCAATAACACTGGTTTCACCAATCACAACTCCCATTCCATGATCAATGAGTAGTCGTTTTCCAATCTTAGCTCCTGGATGAATCTCAATCCCTGTTAATGTCCGTGAAAATTGAGAAAGTAAGCGAGCTAGAAAATAGAAATGTATATTGTATAAAAAATGAGCGACGCGATGAATGAGTACCGCATGATAGCCAGGATAAAGTAAGATGACTTCTAAAAGCGAATGGGCTGCCGGATCTTGCTGTTTAATCGCTTTAGCTGTATCAAACATTTATTCGCCTAAGATCGTTTCTGCTAACCAATGGAAATCTTCTGAATCATATGACTCTATATCTCCTGCATCAGCTAACTTAACAAGTTCTGGATCAATAGGAAGTTGAGCTAAGAGAGGAATATTGTAGCTATTGGCTAAACCTTCACTCTTTGGTTCACCAAATGGGAATAATCTTTCCCCTTTATGTTCCATATAAGCCATATTTTCAACAATCCCTAAAATAGGTACATTCATCTTGTGAGCCATCTCTACTGCTTTAGAAACAATCATTGTGACTAAATCTTGAGGTGATGTAACAATTATAATGCCATTAATTGGTAAAGATTGGAAAACAGTTAAGGCAATATCACCTGTGCCTGGAGGCATATCCACTACCATTAAGTCTAAATCGCCCCATAAAACTTCTGAATAGAAATCTTTAACTGCATTGGTAATTAAAGCACCACGCCATAAAATGGGAGTCGTTTCATTTTCAACCAACATATTTGAAGTCATGACTTTAACACCTAATTCACTTAACGCTGGATCAATACCTTCTTTTGTCCCAAAGACTGGGTGATGAATATTGAAAAGATGTCCCATTGATGGACCAACGATATCCCCATCAATGACACCAACTTTGAAGCCATCTTTTGCAGCATGTGATGCAAGTAGTGCCGCAACAGTGGATTTACCAACGCCACCTTTACCACTTACAACCGCAATCATCTTTTTAATGTTTGTACTTTTTTTACCCCTTGTTTTAAACGGGTCAAAAGCCGGATCTAAATCTACTTTTGTTTCTTTTTCACTCATTTTTAAATCTCCTTTTGCGCCTGTATTATACCCAAGTTGTGGCACTTTTACCAATGATGTGATTAAAAAAAGCACCTAACGATAGGTGCTTGTGAAGTTTTTAATAAATTGTTTAAAATTAGTCTTCGTAAGGAAGAATTAGGTTTAAAGCAACCCCAACAATCGCCGCTAATGCAGTACCCGATAGTGAAGCTAAACCAACCAGTTTAAACATCGCTCCGCCTAGTCCTAAAACCAACATACTAGCCGCAATGATAACGTTACGACGTTGTGAGAAATCAACTTTCTCATCAATCAATACTCGTAAACCATTTGAAGCAATAAAACCATAAAGTAAAATACTCATACCACCTAATACAGCCCAAGGAATCGTACTGATTAATGCTGATACTTTACCAATAAAACTGATACATAAAGCAAGTACAGCTGCTCCGCCAGTTACCCAAACAGATGCAACACGTGTTAAACCAATAACACCTGTATTTTCACCGTAAGTGGTATTTGCAGGACCTCCTAAGAAACCTGAAATAGCAGTCGCAAGACCATCACCAATTAAAGTACGATCAAGACCTGGATCTTGTAAGAAATTACGATTACAGATTTTACCTAAAACAGTATGATCTCCAATGTGTTCTGAAATGGTCACAATCGCAATTGGGACAATAACCCAAGTTTCAGGACCAAAGTACAATGAATAAGTTCCAAAGTTACCAATCGCAAATGGGAAATAGAATTCAGGTAATGATAACCATGGAGCTGCCGCAACAGCACTAAAATCAACTAGCCCAAAAGCAACTGCCACTGCATAACCACCAAAGATACCCATGATGAATGGAACAATACGTAAGAAACCTTTCGCTAAAGTCATAACTGCTGCAGTAATTGCAAAGGTAATAATCGCAGTCCAGATAACGCGAGAATCTCCACCATCTACAAAACCTGCAGAACTAACAGCAACTGAAGCTAAACCTAAACCGATGATAATAATCATTGGGCCAATAACGATTGGAGGTAATAAACGATTAATCCAACCCTTGCCAATGACTTTAATCACTAAAGCAACTAATACATATGTTAAACCAACTAAAATCAAACCTGTTTGAGCGGCAGAAATATCACCACCCATACTTTCTTTCGCAATAATAACAGCTGAAATATAAGCAAATGATGATCCTAAATAAACCGGAACTTTTGCCTTTGTTGCAGCAATATAAATCAATGTTCCTAAACCAGATGCAAATAATGCAACACTAACAGGTAAACCTGTCAAAATTGGTACTAAGACGGTTGCCCCAAACATTGCGAATACATGTTGAAAGCTTAATGCTAACCATGTCGCAGCCTGCGGTTTGTCATGTACGTCATACAACAATTCATTTTTTTGACTACTCATTTTCTCTCCCTTTTTGCACAGTCACATTATAAAAGGACATTTTCATGTCCTTTATCGAGTAAAAAGTTTGATCTTTACCTTATCAATCTCTCTGGATTGAATTAAAGGACTTCGTGCTAGATAAAGTCTAGCATGAGGTCAAATAAGTGTAAACAGAAATTAAGTGATTATATGATATTAGTTAATATAAATACTTAAAAAATATAGATTAAATGATTAATTTATATTTTTGTTTCTAAGCGTACATAGAATGAATCAGAAATCGTGTAATTTATTAAATATTCCATTAATTCATTATCTTTGTCAAAAATCGTCGACTCAATGACATTAGATAAATTCGATTTAGTCTTTAAATCATGCATCATTTCTTCATTGATAATTTCAGTATGATAGCGAAGTTTAACGTGACTTAAACTCACACCATAAGTTTTAGTTAGATATGGCCATGTTTGTTTGTTCATTAAATCAACTTTATCTAAACCTTTGAATTTTGATAGTGGGTAATAAAGTTTAACTAACATAATTGGCTTATCATCGCCAAAATATATTCTTTTAAACTCTAAGTAATCACCATCCCCTTCTGGAATCATATCTAATAATCGTTTAGGGGCATCAACAACTGAAATTTGTATATCTTTAAAACTAGCTTTAAAACCATTTAACTCAATTAAATCAATAATTGAATGAATCTTATCAAAGAAGATACTTGGCATTTCAAAGTGAATAAGATAATACTTATTATCTTTCTTCTTAATAATGTTTTCTTTGACTAAAGTATCATAGACATCCTGAGCTTCTTTTTCACTAAGTTCGTAGGTTCTCGCAAAATCAAGTAACTTAGGCATTTCAGTATCACTACTTAAATGATGAATATTGGTATAATTACGCATTTCTGCAACAAGTTGTTGTTGAACTGAATCATTGCGTCTTCGATCAATATGTAAGTTAAGCATAGATAACATCACTTTCCATGATTGTAAATTCGCTTGGTAAATAGCGAACAATCATCGCAACAACTTTGGATTCACTATTGGAGAAAATACTTTCAATTTTAATCATTGGTGACCCTTCTGCGATTTCAAACATACGCGCATCTTTAGAATCAGCAATATAACCCGACATGATGTTTTCTTGTTTACTAATATTACAACGCGTACATTCTAGTAATATTTCTGAAATTGTTTTATCCATATGAACGTCTAAGACTAAACGTCTAAAATAAGATTCATCGATATAACTTTCTTCCAAGACAACAGCATGATAATAATCTTTATGTAAACGAAGGCAGTGAAAAACGGATTTACAATCAAAGTGTTTTTTTGCGACAGAGTTTAAGTTATTCTCATTAAAAGTTTCAATCAACATCGTTTCAAAAGGAAGCTTAGTCGCCGTTTCCAAACGTAAATCTTTAGGAGAGAAAATATAAGAATTTCGGTTAACCACATAGGATCCTTTCCCACGTGTACGCCGAACTTTACCTGTTTTTTCTAACACAACAAATGCTTTCTTTACAACACCTAGTGAAAGGTTATATAAATCAGCTATTTCTTTCTCCGTCGGGAGATGATAATGATGAGCTAATTTTCTTTCATCTATTGCTTCTTCAATGGTATCGGCAATCTGCTGGTAGATTGGTTTCTTAGATGTTTTATCGATAAAAATGTAATCCATAATTCAATCGATCCTTTCTTTTTATACAAAATATAAAAAAATACATATAAAACTAATATTATTTTAGCCTATTTAGCTAAATTTGCGAATATTAGTTTATATATTCCCCAAAAGTAGTCTTGATAATAGTAAAAATAGAGTATAAAAAATAAGAAAAACAAAACAAACAAATATTGATATCTATATTTAAAAATAGATACTAATATATATATTTTAGTATCTATTGTCAACTTTGAATAGAAAAAGGACTCACAGCATGTGAATCCTTTACTAAAAATCATAATTTGACTTAGATCACAAAGTGAACAATAAAGACAAACATTAAGACCCAAAGAATGATAGGTACATTTTTAGCACGTCCAGCAAATAAGCTAGCGACACCGTAAATGATGAAACCAACTGCAATCCCTTCAGATATTGAGTAAGTTAAGATCATTGCGGCAATGGCAATAAAAGCCGATGATGCGACAACAAAGTCTTCCCAATCAATTTCTTTAAGTTGTTGAGCCATTAAAATACCAACAACAATTAAAGCTGGTGCTGTAACAGCAGATGTAACAACAACCAATAATGGTGCGAAGAAAATAGATAAGAAGAAGAGTACTGCAGTCGTTACAGCTGTTAAACCTGAACGACCACCCACTTCAACACCTGAAGCAGATTCAATATATGAAGTAACTGTTGAAGTACCAAGCATAGCACCCACAATGGTTCCAATTGAGTCAGCTAACATCGCTTTATTAACATTTTCTAATTCACCTTTTTCATTGATAAGGTTAGTACGGTTCGCAACCGCAACTAAAGTACCAGCTGTATCAAAGAAATCAATGAATAAGAAAGTAAAGATAACAATCATCCAATCAGAACGTGAGAAGAGTTCTGAGAAACCTGCTGCAAATGCACCAAGTGTTGGCATATCAAAATCAAAACTAACAACCGCACTTGGTAATGAAGGCATACCTTCAACACCCATCACGCCTAAGATTAAGCCAACAACAGCTGTTGTGACTAAACCAATGAAAATAGCTGCTGGTGTTTTCTTTGCGAGTAAAGCAATTGTTACGAATAATCCAAAAACTGATAACATGACAGTTGGGGCACTTAAATCACCTAAACCAACTAAGGTTGCAGGATTATCTACAATGATTCCAGCATTGACTAAACCAATGAAAGCAATAAAGAAACCAATCCCTGCTCCAAACGCAAGTTTTAAGTCTTTTGGGATCGCATTGATAATCATCGCACGAACACCTGAAACAGAAATAGCTAAGAATACAGCACCTGATACAAAGACAGCTGCTAAGGCTGCTTCCCAACTATAACCGAATGTTAAAACAACGGTAAAAGTAAAGAAAGCATTTACACCCATTCCTGGTGCTAATGCAATTGGGTAATTAGCTAATAGACCCATTACAAGTGTTGCGATACCAGATGAAATCGCAGTGGCTAAAAAGACGGATTGTACAGGCATTCCTGTAATACCCAACATCCCTGGGTTGACAGCTAAAATGTAAGCCATCGTCAAGAAGGTCGTTAGACCGGCTAAGATTTCAGTACGTACATTCGTACCTAGTTTCTTAAGATTAAAGAATTTTTCCAAGATAAATCTCCTTTTTCTTGTATTCTTTCCCAATCTGATGTGTACTACACAAATAAAAAAAGCCTGGGGAATGAGTCCAGACCAAGTTTTTGCTTAGTTAACATCAATTCGCCACAGTAGTAAAATCATTTACGGTGATTTTGTAGAGACTGCCTCACCATATTAGAGGCATTATAGAGTAGTGTTTTTGTGAATACCTAATCATTTTATGCTAAGAATGAGCATTTTGTCTATGAAATTTCGATTTTATCTTGTATTATACGAATTTAATTGTTTACTATATCGATTTCTTTTATAAAATAGGTCTATGACTGAAATACGAAAAGGCTCAATATATATATTTATAGCCGCAACCCTCTGGAGCTTTGGTGGTTTGCTTGGAAAAGCTATTCCATTAAATGGTTTAAGTATCGCCATATTAAGAGGTGGTATTTCTGCTTTAACAATTGCACTCTATCGTAAAACCTTTAGAGTTCATCTTAGTAAATCAGTATTGATCGCAGCGATTGCCTTAAGTTTAACCACCCTTTTCTATATGATGGCCAATAAACTTACAACAGCTGCTAATGCTATCCTTCTACAATATACTTCTCCTGTCTATATTATTTTCTTTGCATGGCTCATGTACAAACAAAAACCAAAACGCTTAGATATTTATGCCTTAATCGGTGTTTTCATTGGCATGTTTATCTTCTTTTCTCGCGAACTTAGTAGTGGTCATTTATTAGGAGACTTATTAGGCTTAGCTTCAGGCGTCGCATTTGCAGGGGTTTTTTTCGCAAATAAGTTACCTAATGCTAATCCAGTTGATGCTGTCTATTTAGGCAACGTTTTAACCTTCTTTTTACTACCCCTTGTTTTCTTTGATCAAAATTTAAGTTCTATGGACTTACAAAGTATCAGTCTTTTACTGATCATGGGTGTCTTTCAACTTGGGATTGCTTATATCTTATTTTCGATTGGTATCTCTAAAGTCAGTGCCACAAGCGCCAATATTATCGCAACTATTGAGCCTGTATTAAATCCTATTTGGGTATTCATTTTTCTAAATGAAGTACCCAATCCCATCGCTCTACTTGGTGGATGTATCGTTTTAATCACTGTTCTAATCTATAATCAAAAAAACACACAATAAACTGACCCCAAGTCTTTCATATCTAAAAATAAGAGTTTATACTATTTTTATATGAGGTATTTAAAATGAGTAAAAAAATCATTGCACCCATCATTATCACAGTTTTGTTCTGTGCTTATTTTATTTTTTGGGCTTTCTTCATTTTAAAAGATGCCTATCTAAGTACTTTCACAAAAACTTTAATGGCCATTATTCCATTAGCTTTTGCGATGGTTAATATTTATGTTTTATTCGAACGCATAAAAGAAATAAGGAGCGGTGAAGAAGATGATCTTAGTCAATACTGAAACAATTAGTGGAAAAGAATTTGAAATGTTAGGTTTAGTTAAAGGAAGTACCATACAATCTAAAAATATTGGTCGTGATATCACCCAAGGATTTAAAACCTTAGTTGGAGGCGAACTCACTGCCTACAATGAGATGATGAATGATGCAAGAGCCTTAGCCACTAAACGGATGGTTCAAGAAGCTGAAGAATTAAAAGCAGATGCGATAGTGAATATTCGTTATGCATCTTCCGCGATTATGCAAGGGGCTGCTGAAGTTATTGTATACGGAACAGCTGTTAAATTTAAATAATTAAAAAGAGCATCCACTTCAATCAAGTGGGTGCTCTTCATTATATTTTTTACTTTGATAATCATCTTGTTTGTAGAGATAATAAGCAATGCCTAAATAGAAAGGCACAAACATCGCCATTAAGGCAAATGTTAAAGGGGATCCTAAGTCAGGATACTTTTGCGCATCTTTATAAATAAAGAAAGCAGCAATACCCGGTACAAATATAAACATTATGATGGTCATTGAGATCAACAAGGTCAAGATAAAGGTATTCATGATTTATACAACTTAGGGTAGCGATTATGATCGGTGCGCATAAAGAGTGGAAACATAAGCATTAACACTAAACCAAAAGCAAATACAATAAACCAAGCGTTATTGTAATCAACAAAACTTAGGGTTCTAGAAAAAGCAAATTGGCCAACACCAATTAATAAACTTGAGAAGACACCAATGCTGGCTTCAACCCGAGCACGATGTGTTGCTGGTATTCGTCGGGTCACATAAGCACCACGCGTTATCGCAAAGCTAACTTCACCTAAAGTAAATAACCACATCCCGATCACAAAGATGATCCAGTGTTGATAAAAACGGGCTAAGAGGACAAAGGTAAACATATAGAGGGCTGTCCCTAAGACAAAGTGTTTAATTTCAATGGTTTCTTTTAGCCATAACGTTAATAAGGGTGTAAAGATAATAACCACTAAACCATTAAAACTAGAGAGAATGCCAAAGAATTCTGAATAATTCGTCATTAATGATTCAAGTTGTAAAGGCATTAAGAAATTCATTTGCATATACATAACTTCACTAATCGCAATCATAATCATATAAAACCATAAAACACGATTCGCTTTTAAAAGTTTAAAGATGGATTCATGGTGTGATTCAGTTTCATATTCACCTATTTCTACATGTTCCCCATCACGTAAACCATCCTGAATATAAATATGAATTAATACAGTTCCAAACAATGTCGTTAAGCCATCGATAATGAAAGCTAAACCTAAATAATCTTGAAAGAGAAAACCACCAATACTTGGTCCTAAAATAAAACCTAAATTAAAGCCTAAATAGGATAATGAATAGGCTCTTTCACGATCCTTTGAGGATGTTTTATCAGCAATCAGCGCATGCGAAGCAGGATGTGAGGCTGTTCCCATGAAACCAGATAAAAAGAAAATAAAAATGGTATGTAAGCCTAAAGGAAGTAAACCATTGATGATATAGCCAATAACCATTAAGTAGGATGAAACTAAAATAACGCGTTTACGTCCATATTTATCAGCCCACTTACCACCAAGTGCTTGGGCTGGCATTTGCATTGCCCCACCAATTAAAAGAATAATCGCAATCGTTGGCGCATCATAACCAAATTTTGCAGACAGGATTAAGGTCATCATTGGCCAGATAAAAGTGCCCATTGCTTGGACAATTCGGCCAATAAAAAGGATATAGATATCCCGTGATAATCCTTTGTACTGATCAAATATTTTTAACATATTTTAAATTCCTAATTGATTAAGTAATCCATAAGAGAAAACTAACATAATACTTAAAGCCATTAATAAACCACAAAAAATCGCAAGCAATGCTTTAGAACGTTTAATCTGTAGCATTTCCGCCACTAAAGCACCTGTCCATGCACCGGTGATAGGAAGTGGAATCCCAACAAATAAGAGTAAACCGATAAATTCAGCGTTTTTAATACTCCCTGATTTATGTTCTGCTCTTTCACGAAGTTTATGGACTAAAGAAACTAATATATTGTGTTTTTCCATAAAATCAAAGATTTTTTCAATAAAAAAAAGAATGAATGGAATCGGTAATAAATTACCTAAGACCGAAATAAGTGAAGTGGTCATTAAATCTAAACCTAAAGAATAACCAACCACAACCCCACCTCTTAATTCTAGAATTGGCATCATTGAGGTAACAAAGACAATGCCCTCTTTCGATAATAAATTGGAAAATAAGTGAATCACTGATTCAACTAAAGTATCAAACATAAGGAAGTTCCTCTTCTTCTAATTCAACATGTCGTAAATAAACAAAACCTAAGAAAGCAGCCAAGAAATTAGTCATCAAGTCATCGATATCAAACATCCCAGCTCTTAATAAAAACTGCGCAATTTCGATGCCTAATAAAATTAAGAAAACAGTTCTTAAATATTTAATTGGATTTAAATATCGGCCCCAAATTCTAGGCATGAAATAACCTAACCACGAAAATACAAACATATGTGCAACAATATTTTCTAAAATTGCATTCAATCCTGTTGCCCGATTCATTGCCATTACATAGGAAAGAATGTTCTTAAAAGGAATAAAGTTGGTATAGTCTTCCATATTTGTAAATAAGTCACCTTTAATCATCCATGATAAATCGATATCACGTTTGTAGACAAACAAAAGATAGGCAACGCCTATGCAATACAGTCCAAAAAAGATTTTTAAAGTTGACCTTGAAAAGGTTGAATCCATATTTTCCATAATCTGCTCTTCAAATTATACACAAGCAAGTGTTTCGAAACAATCTTCTACCGAATCACTTGTATATGTTACTTTCATTTTCTTTAACTGCTCAAAATCTCGATATCCCCAAGCAATGGCCATGACATCCATCTTGGCCGCATTAGCTGCTTGTATATCCACTTCTGTATCACCGATAAACAAACACGCAGATACATCTAGATTTAATACTTTGGCCGCATTCACCAACATATCAGCGGCTGGTTTTTTAGGTACTGATGCTTTCGCACCCGTTATATAATCAAATTTAATTTCATTAAAGTGATCACGAACAATCTCTTGCGTATATTCATCTTGTTTATTTGAGACAACCGCAAGTTTTAAACCTTTTTGTCTAAGTTCTTTTAAACCACTTATCATCCCAGCATAGGGGATAGAATCGATATTAAAACACTTGGCATATGCTTTATGAAAATCATTTAATGCTTCTTTTAAAGTATCTCTATCACAACCTTTTAAAGACTCTTCAACAAGATACTGTATGCCATTCCCCATTAATACTTGGGTTTGGTCTTGATTAGATTTTTCGTATCCATATTTCTCTTGAACTATATTTAAGGCTTTTTGTAAATCAGCTGATGTATCCATTAAGGTTCCATCTAAATCAAATAATATGGCTTCATAGGCTTTTATCATGGTATTAGTTTACCATGCTTAACCTATGTTAAACTTGAAATATGGAAAAAATAAAACTCGCAATATTTGATATTGATGGCACATTACTGAAGTGGGGTTCTGACAAAATTGAAGAATCTACTGTTCAGGCAATCCATAAATTAAAAGAAAAAGGAATTGAAGTCTTAGTTGCTACTGGACGTGCTTTTTATTTTATAAAACCGCATGTTCGTGAAGTCTTAGATTGTGATTATTATGTAACGATTAATGGAGGCTGTTTACTCAATCACAAAGGTGAAATTCTTAAAGAACATCCCATCGCTGATGATGATGTAAAATTTGTCGCTAAATTAGTGGATGAATATAATGCCTCGATGGCCTTAAAAACCTCTAAAGAAATGATTGTCTATCGTAATTATGAACATTTCTCAAAATTCTATGGAG
Organism: Erysipelotrichaceae bacterium; assembly: GCA_963663995.1. Taxonomy (GTDB): domain Bacteria; phylum Bacillota_I; class Bacilli_A; order Erysipelotrichales; family Erysipelotrichaceae; genus UBA2212. The sequence goes on from OY760660.1 coordinate 752,257, forward strand.
AAAATTTTGGTTCAAATTCGCTCTACATCGATGATAGTGAAAAAAGAAATTACCATAACGAAGTAGAAAGTGCAAAAGGCATCTTTGTATACAGTGATTATCAAAGTGAATTAGTTTTGAAGTTAAGTGAAAATCCAAACATCATTGTTCATGCGGTTGGTGAATATGGAATTGATGTTTTCTCTAAAGAAAGTGATAAAATCCATGGGATTGATGAAGTCATTCAAATGGCAAATATCACGTGGAATAACACCATTGCATTTGGTGATGAAAACAATGATTTAGGGATGATAAAAAAAGCCCAAATCGGCGTAGCGATGGGCAATGGTAGTCAAGATATGAAAGCTGCTGCCGATTATGTCAGTGCAAATGTAGATGAAGGTGGCATTGCTCAAGCTTTAAAACATTTTAATCTTATTTAATTTTTCTTTAAGACCACGACTGTTTCAAGTAATGGTGTTTGTGAAAAGAAATCAAATGGCTGTATCGATTCAATTCGATAGAGCTTTTTTAAATCCTTCAAGTTTTTCGCTAAAGTACTAGGGTTACAAGAAATATAAATAACTTTCTTTGCAGGATTTTTAAGTAAAACTTGAATCATTGAATCATCTAGTCCAGAACGTGGTGGATCTAACACAAGCACTTTATCTTTTAGTTTAATCTTCTTTAGTTCAAATGCTGCATCGTTATCAGCAAATTTTGCATTTTTAATTTCGTTAAGTTTTGTATTACGATTAGCCGCAAAGATAGAATCTTTACTGAGTTCAACGCCAAAGACAGACGCACATTTTTTCGCAATCATTAAACTTAGTGCACCCACACCACAATAAACATCAATGACATCATCTTTTTCATCGATTTGATCAACAACATATTCAAAAAGTTTTTGAGCTTGTGGAGGATTAAGTTGGAAAAAGGCATTTGGTAAAAGTTCTAAAACTAAACCAGCATAATTAAAACGTAATGTTTTAAAGCCTGCTTTATGTTCCATGATCTTCCCAAACGTTTCAATACTTTTCTTTGACGCATTGATAGAATGATACACTGAACTAATGCCTTCGATTTCATTAATTTGATCAAAGATTTTTTGTGGAATTGGATCCTTACCAGTCACCAAAGTGACTTGTGTTGAACCTTCAAAATGACGCATGACTAACGTTCTTAAGCCTGAAGAAACAGGCGGATTAAAAATATCACAACGACTTTTATTTAAAACTTTTAAAATTTCTTTTCTTTGTTTTTCTAAAATGGGTTCATGAATGATACAGGTATCGATACTGACAATATGATTTGTTCCACTCTTATATAAACCATTTTCCAAACTACGACGTTTTTCAAAAGGCATTTTTATCGCATTACGATAACCTAATGGATTTGGATTAACAATAATATCTTTAAGAAGGTTAAAGTCAAAACGACCATTATATTTTAATAAACTTTGTTTAAGATTCTCACGTTTTAGGAAAATTTGATGTTTATAATCAGCAATCATTAAAGGACAGCCACCACATTGTGCTTGTACTTTACATTTTGGATGTATTCGATATTTAGAAGCTTTTGAAATGCTTTTTAATTCAGCAATTCCATAGCGTCCTTTATCTTCAATTTTTTCTACTTCAACTTCTTCAGTGGGCAAGGTTGCAGATATAAAAATCGGTTTTTGTTTCCAATAACCGATTCCTTCACCATTAATGCCAGATTTTTCGATTTTGATTTTCATATTAGTCCGTTAGTGCCCATGCAGGGACTTCGTTTGAACGACGTATTAAAACAGCTTTTTGAAAGTCTGTTTGATTTACAAAGCGGAGGATGTTTTCTTCTTCTTCAGCACTACAGCCAACTAAGAATTTAACTTCTACATCTTTATTTAAAATATCAGCCGCAATTAAAACAGCGTTCACTTGATGAGATGTGATTGAACCTTTATACATCGCAATACCTTGTTGATCCGGAGACAATGTATCTTGTAAAGTTCCATAATTTACCGGATAGATTAAATTCATAAAATCTGGATGGGCAGTTCCAGATGCTTGTTTAAGTTCGAAAGTAGATGCGAGTAATAATGTATCTAATTTTTGCCAAAAGAAAGCATTATTTTCAATTGTGTTCATAGTTGACCTCTCACTAGTGTATCTAACATTGTAAGTGATGTAAGATTTAATGTAAAGAATTTCATAATCGTCGTTTTCTTAAACCTAAAAGATTGATCCAAGCATTCAAATCATATTCTTCTGCATCAATCATTGAATGGATCGCAATCATCGCACTTCCCTTTGCATCTGAGAGTGCTTCATGATGATTTAATTGCACACCTAAGAAATCACAGACAGTGTTTAATTTATGATTTTGTAACATTGGATAACATTTTCTTGCGACTTCTAAAGAATCAATATAGCTTATAGGTGGCTTTTTTAAACCATAGGTTTCAATTAATCGATTTAATACAGTCATATCAAAATGTGCATTATGAGCCATTAAAATAGAACCTTCAAAAAAATCTAATAATGTTGTATAGATTTGAGCGAAGGTAGGTGCATCTTTGACCATAAGCGGTGTAATTTGATGAATGCTGATATTAAAGGGATCAAAGCGATCATAAGCAGGATGGGGTTGAATAAGTGAGACCCATTCATCCGTAATCACTCCATCTTCCAACACTAAAACACCCAAACTACAAGCAGAAGCCATATTTGAGTTAGCTGTTTCAAAATCCAGAACACATAGTTTCATAGTTTTAGTTTAACTTTTTTTTAAAACATTCACATCTTTTATAATCCAAGCTAAGAAAATAAGGTAGTAAGGAGTGGTATAAATCATCGTATTTCCAAAAAGTGACGAAATGAAATAAGTGAGAGAAATGAAAAAGATTAACAGACTTTCAAGCGATAATCGTTTGATATTTTGAATGAATTTAAAAAATGTTGAAATGAGTGCTGATAGATAAAACACTAAAGATGCTAAACCTGCACTAGCGGCAAATTGTATTAACTCATTGTGTGGTCGATCTATCGTAATGTTTACTAAGGCATAGCGAACACCTAAGTTATCTAAACCATATCCAAAAAGTGGTCTTTGTTTAATAAACTCAAGTCCATTTACCCATAATGGCCATCTAGCTGAACCCGCAAAACCAATATCTTCACTATCACTTAGAATATTTGCGATATCATTTCCTAATCTAAAGAAATCAGCTAGAAGATAATTTGTCGAAAGATTGGTAATCACAACAGTTAAAACAAATGTTGATACGATAGTCCACTGTTTCTTTGTGTGACTCTATTTAAAATCTTTAAAAGTATTAAACTGATACTTAAACTAATAATAAGGGCTAAAAAAGGTCCAAAAGAAGTATTAAATGATAAACCAGAAACAAGTATAGAAAAAACAAGGAGATAACGTTTTTGATAACTTAGGATATATAAACTTATGCGGCCATACAGGCTAAAGCTAAATAATAAGCAAAATGATTCTGATTAAAGAAGACAGATGTTTTTGAACTTATATTTAAAACAGCATATAAACTTTCATGATTGATAAAACTTAAAATCACTAAAAAAGATGCGACATATACAAAAAGTTTTAATAAAAAATACCGCTGTTTAGAATCATTGATATGATAGGCCAATGTAAATAGACCAACATACATGAAATAGGCATAGAGACCTTCTTGACGATGTGTTGTCCCAATAAAGGTAAATGATTTATCACCATTCATAAACCACGACAGAATTAACCAAAAAACAAAAGCAATCAATGCGATTATTTCGAACGATAAAGCTTTTTTCATTCTTTTTTGATAGAGATTAATCATACCTCTCACCAACAATAAACCAAGTCCTAAAACTCCCACTTGAACTAAAATGGTTTGCCAAAGGGATATACGATGTAGATTATTTAAGAGTAGCGTAAAAGGATCATTATTTACCATTTCTAAAATATTAAATAACACAATGATCGGACTGATTATCCAATATGCACAAACAAACATAGCAAATAGAGAAAAAACCTTCGGATCTAAAAATTGAATTAATTCAGTTATTGTTCCTATCTTTTGAATTTTAGCTCAAAATTTTCTCATATCCCTATTGTACCTAATATCTTAAGCATTTGACTTACTACCTTTGGACTATTTATTTTTCTTGATCTATCCTCAACAATAAAAGTATGAAAAAGCGCGTTGCTTGTAGATAAGCAGTGAGTTCATTAAACTAGAGTATAAGGAGAGATAAGTATATGAAATCTTTTATCAATGAATTTAAATCTTTTATCCATCGAGGAAATGTGATTGACTTAGCAGTGGCGGTTATTTTAGGGGGAGCATTTAATAAAATTGTTTCTTCCTTTGTAAATGATGTATTAATGCCTTTTATATCCATTTTATTAGGTGGTTTTAGTTTTACCAACTTAACTTATGTAATTAAAGAAGCGACAATGACTGAAGAAGCAGTTTTATTAAACTATGGTTTATTCATTCAAAACATTGTTGATTTTATAATTATTGCTTTATCAATCTTCTTCGTTATTAAAACGTTTAGCGCTTTTGAACGTAAACAAGAAGTTATCGAAGAAAAAGCACCAACAGAAACTGAACTGTCAGTGCTCAAAGAAATTAAAGCTTTACTAGAAAAAAACTAAGAAAAATTAAACATTAACCATTCAGGTCTAAAGACCATAAGAATAGCAATAAAGACCATCAATATTCCACCGACTAAATGTGCTGTGCGCGCATACTTTGTTGACATACCCGTTAATTCTGATGTTTTCATCGCAACTGCAAAGATTAAGACATCATCAAGAATAAAGAAGAAAATGTAAATCAACATATAGATGGATGTTTCAAAGAAACTCAAGTTATTTAAACTTAAAACTTGGGTAAAGAGTACTGGTAAACCAGCAGAACATATCATTTCAACTAAGTTAATCGAGATGGCTAAAACGATAACACCGAAAGTCGCAAGCGCGAAGACAGGTTCTTTAGCGATTTGTTTTAAACGTGCACTTACCTTTTTACGTTGTTTATCATCCATCACTTCACAACCAGGTTTGGTCGTTAAATAGCGATGTATGTTATAAACACCACCGACAAGGGCAATGGCTGCAATGACTAAACGAATCCAACCAAGGGTTCCAAATAAGATGGTGATATTTAACCAAGAAACCATAAAGAAGAGATACATAATGGCTGTGGTGGCTAAGAAGACTGATCCTAAGAACCAACGTTTCCATCTTTCTTCCAAGTGGAATAACATTGAGATTAATAGAAGTAAAACCCACATTGCACAGGGATTAAAGCCATCCAATGCACCAATTACGATTGCTAAGATAGGTAAAGAAATACTTTTAGCTTCAACTTTACCAAAAAATGGTAGAGTCACTTCACTTCGATCTTCAACTGATATATCACTGTTATCAACGATGCCTAAAACTTCTCCAATAACATCTTTAATTACATGTGTTTTCGCATATTCTATTTCATCTAAAATTGCTTGATCTGTGACACCTTGCATGAAATCAACAATAACTTGTTGACCAATAACTAATGTAGGCGTTGATTTGATTTCAACGGGTAGAAGTTGCGAAACTTCTTTCATGAAATCCTGATTTTCTTTGTTGTATAAAATTTCATAATCATGTAAAACAAGTGACGGGTCATTTTCCATAATCGACTCTAAAAACACTGTTTCAGCTGCACAAGTCGTACAACCTTCTGAGTGGAAATAATATAAATGAACTTCTTTTTCAGTCGCATTAACCCCTAAAACTAGTGATAGTGCAAAGACTAAAGAAAGAAATATGAAACTAAGTTTTTGACGCATCTAAGAGTCCTCTCTCTAATTGCGCTAGTGTACATTCACCTTCTATTCGCAAAAGTTCTTGACCATCTCTTTCAAAAATAATGATTGGAAGAACTTTTTGTACTGAATAGTTTTCAACTTCATCATCAAGATCTAAATCATAAAATTTAAACTCATATTCAGGATGAGCTGACGCAAATGCTTTAAATGTCTTTTTCATAAACAAACAAGCATTACACCATAGCGCACTTATTATAATAACTGACATCTTAGAAAATTTCCTTAATAGTGTTCACAAAAACATCGATATCTTCAAAACTCGTTAAATGAGACAAGGATATTCTAAAAGAAGTTTTCGCATAATCTTCATTTTTAGATAAAGCATAAACCGATTTAGAGAATTCCTCTTGACCACTACAAGCTGATTTAGATGAACAATAAATACCTTTATCAGATAAACGGATTAAATCTTTTTCAGGATGTGAGTCGGCAATCGAGAGATTAAAAATATGAGGAATGGATACATCATTTGAATTAATATGGATTTTAGGATTATTGGCTAAGGCATTTCTTAAATAAATATTAAGTTGACGCACTTTATCAATTCTTTCATCTAGTTCACCTATCGCTAATTCAATCGCTTTTTGAAAAGCAGCTAATAAAGCCGACGCTGGAGTGGATGATCTAAAAGGTGTAAGACTATGCCCCCCATGTAAAAGTGGTACAAGCTTGACTGATTTCTTTTTGATAAGAGCTCCTACCCCTTTTGGTCCATAAATTTTATGAGCTGAAATCGAAACACAATCCATATCTTTAAAATCAATCATTGTTTTACCTAAAGCTTGGGTGGCATCACAATGAAAAAGGATCTTATTTTCTTTGCAGTATTGGGCAACTTCTTCAACAGGTTGTCGAATGCCTGTCTCAGAATCAACAGCGACTAAAGTCACCATTAAAGTATTTTCTTTAACTAAATTCTTTAATGAATGGATGTCATATAAACCATTTTCATCTAAAGCAATAAAATCAACCTCTAGGTCTAAAGAATTAATCGCTGCCACTACAGATGCATGTTCAAACTCTGAAGTAATGATATGTTTCTTATGGGGATTTTTATAATAAGCCCCTTTTATCGCAAAGTTATTTGCTTCAACAGCAGATGAAGTTAAAATAAACTCTTCAACTTCAATGTTTAAACTTTGAGCTATTTTTTGTATATTTTCATCATTAAAAACTTTAGCTTTTAAACCTAAAGCATGACTTGAATTTGCATTTGCAAAATAGTTTTTCTCAGCATTGACCCAGGCTTCGATGACTCTCTCATCGATTGGTGTGGTAGCTGAATAATCGAGATAAACCATTATTCAACAACAACAGCTGTTCCTGAAACAGTGACCATCAACATTGAACCTGCTTGGCCTAAAACTTCATAATCTAAATCTACGCCAACAACAGCGTTTGCGCCTAAAGCGATAGCACGTTGTTCCATTTCATGGATTGCTTCTTCACGGGCTTGAATGAGTTCACCTTCATAGGTTTTTGAGCGTCCACCAAAAATATCTGACATACCTGCCATAAAATCTTTAACAAAGTTGACACCCGTAATAACTTCACCGATGACTAAGCCTTTGTATTCTTTAATTGTTTTTCCTTCAATACTTGGGGTTGTGGTTGTGATCATTTTGATTCTCCTTTTAACTTTTATATTGATTCCATTCACTCTCTTCATTTATTGAAAATGGAATGGTTACTAAGAAGCCTTCTTCAGCTTCTCTTATTTCACAATGACTAATGACTTTTTTAAGCTCATTTAAAACCAAAATCTTTTCATAAGGGATGAGTAATTGGCTATGATGTTGAATCTTTTGTAGTTCACTATCAATTCGATCAATAAGTTCATCTAAGTGATAACCTGTTTTAGCACTGACACATAGCCCAGGATGTTGGGCAATATCAGCTTTATTATAGACTGTCAAAATCGCTTTATCCTCGACTTCAAGCTCTTTAAGTGTCTCTAAAGTTACCATTTGTTGATTAAAGGCATGCTCACTCGATGCGTCAATCACATGGATTAGTAAATCAGCGTAACGTACTTCATCTAGCGTTGAATGAAAGGCTTTAACCAAACTATGCGGTAAATTGGAGACAAAACCAACTGTATCGGTAAGAATGACATTCTTTTTATTAAGGACACAGTGACGTGATGAGGTTGAGAGGGTTTCAAATAATCGATCATTAGCTTCAACATTTTTTTGTTGATGTCTGGTTAATCGCTCCAGTAATGCATTCATCAAAGAACTCTTACCAACATTGGTGTAACCAACAAAAGCGACCACTAAAGCATTTGACTTTCGTCGTGCTTGCACTTGAGTATTGTGAATATGTGCACTTTTCTTAAGTTCTCTTTGAATTTGTTGAAATTGTTTAAGGGCACTTCTCCGTCTTAAATCAAGTAATCGCTCCCCTGCTCCACGTGTTTTTGCAGCCCCACCTTGTTGACGACCTGTATGGGTGCGATGGGTTTTAAGTCGAGGCAACAAATAACTTAATCGAGCTGACTCTACTTGTAACTTAGCTTCTTTAGAAGATGCTCGTCGTCCAAAAATCATTAGGATAAGTTGAGTGCGATCTAAGACTTGTAGATTGAGTATTTCTTCTAAATTTCGATGTTGGGCTGGTGATAATTCATCTAGCGTTACAACATAGTCAATGTCATCTTTTTCAATCACCTCAATGAGTTCTTCAATTTTCCCTGAACCTAAGTAATAAGGCATTTCTTCTTGGGTACTTTGAGTGATATATGAGACCAATTCAAAATCAGCCGCTTCAATCAGTTCTGCACATTCTTGTAAGCGATGATTAAAATTTAAATCATGATTTAAATTAATCGCGATTAGCGTTACTTGAGCTTTATCCAATGACTTTCCACTCCAGTTCTAATTCAACATCAAATTTTTCCTTGACTCGTTTTTGACATAAATCTAATAAATCACACACATCTTCAGCGCTCGCTTGACCACAATTCACAATAAAACCAGGATGTTTATCACTGATTTGTGCATCATTTATTCTATACCCTCTTAAATCACAAGCTTCGAGTAATTTCCAAACATAGAGTGTTTCGCCATTCTTACTTGGTCTCTTAAAAACAGAACCAGCATTGGCAAAATTTCGTGGTTGTTTAGCATAGCGATTCTTTTTATAAGTAAAGATTTGATCAAGAATCTCATCTTGTTGTCCTTGACGTCTTTTTAATGAAGCTTGAAGAATGATTTGATCCTTGGTAAAGGATGAAGAACGATATTTAAAAAAACCGTCTTGAGGAAAGATTCGCTCAACAGAATGTGTTTTTAAATCATAAACATCGACCCAGTTGACAGATTCACCAATCGTAAATTCATACTGTCCAGCATTCATAATTAAAGCCCCACCGATTGTACCGGGGATGTCTTCACAAAAAGCATAGCCATCAATACTTAAATCAACAGCTAACCAAGCTAAGTGATTTAAACTACAGCCTGCTTGAACAAACAACTCATCATCTAAGACTTCAATTTGATTAAGATGATGGGTAATGATAAAAGGGCTTGATTCATCATAAAAATCTTTCTTTAGAAAGATATTTGAACCTTTACCAATAATGATTGCTTTACCATTTGTCTGGTTTAAAGCTTCAATCATTTCTTCAATACTTAAAGGAAGATAGATAAAAGCTGCTGAAGCATCAAGTTTCAGTGTATTAAAAGCTTTTAAAGAGTGATTTTTAAGAATGTTTAGACTCATGAATTTTTAATGCGGATATATTTATGTGAGATATTTGGATTCGATGTACGTCTTGATTGAATTTCAAAGACTTTTAATGAACTCACTAACGGTGTTAATTTATGATAACCATAGTTACGGGTATCAAATTCTGGCATTCTTTTGGATAAGATATTTCCGACTTCACCTAAGAAAGCCCAACCATCATCATCCGATTGTTCATTGATAATGGTACTGAGTATTTTTTCTAAAGCTTCTGTTTTCTTGCTTTGTGATTTAGCACTTTCTTTTGGTTCAACGGTACCTAACAAAACTTCTAGATACTTAAAACGCTCACAAGCGGCAATAAAGGCTGAAGGTGTTTTCTTTTCACCCATCCCAATAACGACTTTGCCTGCTTCTCTTAATCTTGAAGCAAGGCGTGTAAAGTCTGAATCAGAGGAAACAATACAGAAACCATCCACATTTTGTGAATAGAGAATATCCATCGCATCAATGATTAATGCTGCATCTGTGGCATTTTTGCCGGTTGTATAAGCATATTGTTGAATGGGTGATATCGAGTAATCTAATAAGACTGATTTCCATTGAGCCAATTGTGGCTTTGTCCAATCCCCATATATTCTTTTATAAGTCGGTGTGCCATGATTTGATAATTCATCAAACATCGCTTTAACGTATTTCTCAGAGACATTATCTGCGTCAATCAAAACCGCTATTCTTAAATCTTTTTCCATCTGATTCCTTTCAAGAGTTATCTTTTGTTTATTATAGCATTCTCATCTTTATAAATCTTTTGAAATCAGGTCACTGACCACTTGTTGAGCAATCAATAAACCAGCACTGGCTGGCACAAATATCATTGATCCATTGACCAACTTTTCTTGATAATCAACTTTGGTTGAAGGAAGTGCCTTTTCACTTGAATAGATTACTTTACAATCCCCATAGTTCTGTTGACGTGCTAAGAGTCGCATTTTTTTAGCTAAGGGATCCATTTCCGTTTTTGATAATTTTGAGATTTTTAATTTTAATGGGTCTAATTTACGAGCTGTGCCTAAACTCATGATAAAAGGAATTTTTCTAAGATTACAGACTCTTAACAGTTCGAGTTTAGAAGGAACATGATCAATCGCATCGACCACATAATCAAAAAGCGAAAAATCTAACTGACTTTCGTGATCAAAATATATTGGATAAGTATGTATTTTTAAATCCGGATTAATCTTTAGTAATCGCTCTTTTATCACATCAACTTTTATTTCATTGATGTTATCGACATTGGTCATGAGTTGCCGATTTAAGTTGGTGATATCGATACGATCAAAATCAATTAAACTTATCTCGCCAATACCTGTTCTGACTAAACCTTCACAGACAAAAGATCCAACCCCACCTACACCAAACACAGCAACGTGTTTTTGCGCGAGTAATTCACAGTTTTCTTCCCCAATTAAATAGCTATTTCTTGTATTAAATTTCATCTTGTTTATGATTCTTCTTTCATATACAATACCAAAGTATCATATAAAAACAGGAGATAAAACATGTTTACAACTAAAACAATGATTAAAGTGTCGCTGATTGCGGCTATCTATACGATTTTAAGCTTAGTGCTTGCCCCTATCTCATTTGGAAATATCCAAGTGAGAGTGGCTGAAGCACTCACCCTTTTACCACTTATTTATGCGCCAGCCATTGTTGCTTTAACCATCGGTTGTTTCATCACAAACTTAGTAGGGGTTGTAATGGGTGCTAATTTACTTGGAATGATGGATGTTGTGATTGGGACAAGTGCAACCCTTATTGCTGCATTGATTACCTATCAATTTAGAAATGTCCAAATTAAAGATATCCCCGTTATTTCAATTTTAAGTCCAATTGTGATTAATGCGCTCATCATTGGTGCAGAACTCGCTTATGTTCTTTTACCAAGTCTTGCTGGTTTTGCTTTATTTGCGCTTGATGTTGCATTTGGTCAAGCTGTATCAATCATCATCATTGGTATGCCTTTATTAGCTTGGTTTAAAAAAACACGCCTTTTTGATTAAGAACGTGTTTCTTGTATTTTCTTTACGACTTTTGAGGCAAATGTTCTCGGCGTAAATTTCGTTAGAATCACTAAAATTTGATTTCTAAAACCAGGAACACTTATCGCTTTATTCGCATGCAAATCTCGCATGCTTTTTTTTACAACGCTTAATGAATCCATGGTGAATTTTTCAAACAAGAGTGAAGGTCCATTTTTCGCTACTTTAAAGAAATTAGTATGAGTTGGTCCTGGACACAAAGCACTCACTTTAATATTGTATTCACTTAATTCATCTCTTAATGCATTCGATAATGAAAGCACATAGGCTTTAGTGGCATAATACTCAGCCATATAAGGACCCGCTGTAAAAGCAGCCACAGAAGCAACATTAAGGATTTCTCCCCTTTTATGCTCTTTCATCGTCGGAATAAAATGATAAGCTAATAAACTTAGAGCTTCGATATTAACGCGAATCATACTGACTAAGGTGTCTTCACTTTGCGTATCAAACGCACTATGATTACCAAAACCAGCATTGTTAATTAGGCGTGATACAAAAAACGCTTTAGATAGTTTTTCTACAAAATCTTTAGTTTGTCTAAGATCACTAAGATCTACTTGATAAATCAAGACATCAATTTCATAGTCTTTTAAATCTTCTTTAAGTGCTTCTAAAAGTTCATAACGACGAGCAACTAAGATTAAATTTTGTTTTTTCTTTGCATATTCATAAGCAAAATCTTTACCTAATCCTGAAGATGCACCAGTAATAAGGGTATATTCTTTCATTTTTTCTCTCTTTTCTGTGCACATTCCTGACACAAACCTTCAATTTCAATGCGATGATCTAAAATAATAAAGCCAGCTGGGGCATGTAAATGTAAAGGACAAGATTCAAGGGTAAGTTCCTTCTTACAATCAATACATTTAATTTTGTGTAAATGTCTATTCTCATTTTTCTCGTAACGTCTAACTTGAGGATTAAAATCATCACTTAAACGAATGATTGAATGCTTACTAAATTCATCGACAATGCGATACAGGGTTGCAAGATGGATTTCTGGAAAAATCTCATGAAGTTCTTCGACACTGATTGAAGCACTTAAATTCTTAAAATAATTAAAGACCATTAGACGTCCTTTTGTCTTTTTTAAATCCTTTGGGTAAATCATCGTTTACGTAGTCCTTTAAGAGGTAAGACAAGTAAATAGACTAGTACAGATAATAAGACGACTGCTCCTCCTGGTTTTAAACCTAAATAGAACGATAGTGTTAAACCAGTCAGCATCGAGAAGAGTGAAAATCCTATCGCATAGACTAAAGTTGATTTATAACTTTTCGCAATTTGTAGGGCACTTGCGACGGGTAATATCAATAATGAACTAAGAATTAGTGATCCAACCGTTTTAGCGGCAATGCTTAAACTAAGACCTAGCATAATCAGAAAAAGAGCATTCACCAATTTGACATTTAAGCCTAAATGACGCGCTTCATTCTCATCAAAAGTCATCGCAAATATTTCTTTATAAAACAAAATATAGAGTGCTAAAATCAAAATCGTTATGAGCGCAATCCATTTTACTTCACTTGGTGTTGTTGCCACAATCGAACCAAATAAAAACGAATTAAAATTAGCTGAATCAGAAACATAGGATGAAAGTGTTCCCGCTAAACCAATCCCAACTGCCATTAATATAGAGACAGATACCTCTGCATAATCAGGAAGTCGTTTTCTTAAGATATCAATAAAAAGAATGCCTAGTATTGATGTCATCATCGCAGAAATAATTGGGTCAACTCCAATCAACATCCCAATTGCGATTCCTGCTAAGGTCGCATGAGCTACTGCATCTGAAACCATCGATAAACGTCTTAACACTAAAGTTTGTCCCATTAATGGAGCAATCAATGAAATCATTAAACCAACCGATAGAGCTCTTATCATAAAAGCATACTCAAACATGATGAACTCCTATGTGTTGATGTCGATGCGCTAATTCTTCTTGAATACTTGTTTCATCTAGTTCTAATACATCGTGCTCTGAGACACAAAGTATTTTATTTGAAACCATTTGTGCTAAAGCTAAATCATGACTGACCATGACAATACTTAATCCTTTATCTTGAAAAGCTTTCAACTGTTTTAAAAGTTCTAAAGTAAAATGGGGATCTAATGCGGAGGTTGGTTCATCTAAAAAGAGAATATCTGGCCGTGCTAATAAAGCTTTCGCAATAAAAACGCGTTGTCTTTGTCCACCTGATAATTCACTTAATCGAGTATGAACTTCATTTTCTAAACCGAGTTTTTTAAGCATATCAATTGCTTCTTCTTTTTGTGATTTTGTGATGCGTTTAAATAAGCCTAAATCAGCACTAAAAGCACTACTGACTATTTCATAAGCTGTCGCAGGAAAACGGTTATGGATCGAAAAATCATGTTGACCGACATAGGCTGTTTTAACATTATCAGCACAAATAATTCTGCCAATTTGAAGAGGAAGTCTTAAAGAAATCACTTTGAGTAAAGTGCTTTTCCCTGCCCCGTTATTACCAATAAAGACGATCCAATCACCTTTATTTACGGATAAATTAAAATTCTCAAAAAGTGATTTTTGAGGATAGCGATAAGAACAGTTTTCAATTCTTAATAGTTCTGTCATTTGAGGGCCTCTGCTAAGTTAATGATATTATTTCTGATAAGATCAAGGACATCCCTATCACTGTTTAAATCAATCGATTCTAGTGAGGATAATAGACGGATTTCAACTCCCGTTTCAAGGGCTAATGTTTCTGCGACATCTTTCTCATCTTCATTTTCATAAAAAATGATTTTTAAATCATTATTTCTAATCACTTGAATCACTTCTTGAAGATGTGAAGCATCCACTTCATTAACATGACCTGGATCAGATACAGAAATCATCTCAACTCCATATTCATTCGCTAAATATACAAAAGCTGGTCGTTGTGTGACAAATAAACTTTTTGATTTTTGGTTAAATAAATCTCTTGTTTCATCTTCGATACTTTCAATTCTAATTAAAATCTGATTTAGGTTTTCATCAATCTTGGCAGAATCTTCAACAAAACTTTTTAGATGTTCAGCAATATCAATCGTCATTTGTTTAAAGTTTGATAATGAAGTCCAGACATGAGGATCAATTTCACCTAATGAATCATTTAATAAATCAATATTTTGTGAGACATCTAAAACCTCAGCCTTAGCTGGTTTAATTTCAGGATAGCTTTCGCTATACCAATGTTCAAAATTATTTCCAACGATGATGAGATGTTCTATTTTAGAGAGATTAATCATATCGTTTGAATCAAGCTCATAACTATGTGGATCTGCATTTACAGGTAATAGATTAATCACTTCGACTTGATCTTCAGCCAATAAATTAACAATCGCTTCTAAGACAACAAAACTAACCACGACTTGTGTTTTATCATTTGTATTTTCATTTACAACACAGCCATTTAAGACAAGTGTTGTTATTAATAGACTGAGTATTATTTTTTTCATGAATCTCCTAAATGCGAATCATTTGCATTTACAAGTATAACATGAGCCTTAACATAAACAATGAATATGCTTTAAAACCACTTTTTCTTTTTGAAATAAACGAGTAAAGATACAGATATAGTTATCATTACACCCCATACAAGTGGATAAGCATAAGGATATTGATATTCTGGCATGGTTTGAAAGTTCATTCCATAAAGACCAGTAATAAAGGTTAAAGGAATAAATACAGTTGAGATAACGGTTAAGACCTTCATAATATCATTGGTTCTATTTGAGAGCGATGATAAATATACTTCAACCATTGTATTCACGGTTTCTCGATACAGTTCCAATTCATCTAAAACTTGAATTAAATGATCTTGGACATCACGATGATACAAGGCAATCACATCTGACATAAATTCAATTTCTTTATGGGTACGTGATAACACATCACGCATCGGACTAATTGAACGATAAATTAAGAAAAGTTCTTTTTTATAACTTTGTAGGATTTTCATATGATCGGCTTCACTGTGTCCTAAAAGCGCTTGTTCTGTTTCATCAATAAAAGAGGACCATTCATCAAATTCATAATTATAATCATCCACTACCGCATCTAAAACATCGTAGAGGAGTGTATCCATGTGTTTAACTGGTTTATCTTGAAGTCGCGCTTTTAAGGCGTCTAGGCCTTTATAAGGTTCTTCAAAAACAGTCAACAGTACTTTCTCAGAAACAATTAAGTTAAGTTGAGTAATGAAAATATGTTGATCTTTCACGCTTAAGAGTTTTAAAACAATCGACGAGAAATAATCGAAGATCTGCATCTTTGTTCGTGGATTCAATTCTTGTAAATCTTCTTTTAAAAGTGGATGCACATTCCTAAATAGATTTAGTTGTAAAACTTTATCAACTTGATCAAGTCCATTGATTTCAATCCATATTAGATCATTCTCTGTAATATTTGATTCATCAAACTGATCAAAGTCTTTAACGACTAAATCATTTTCCCTTAGTTGATATACACGTACTTGATGATGATTCATAGCGATTACCTCACATTTTCATTATATATCTTCTTTCTATGCCTTTGAACATGTTAAAATTGTGAACGTAATGAGGTAAATTATGAAATCAGTTGCTTTAAGTTTATTTGTTATAACCTATATCGCGCTTTTAGCGCTTCCAAAATATCGTTCGTATATTGCTTTAGTCAGTGCCACTTTATTTGTATCCTTTGGGATGTTGCCAGTCAATGGTATTATCTCAAGCATTGATTTTAATGTCTTGATGATGATAGGTGGAACGATGGGGATTGTATCCCTTTTTATCGATTCTAAAATGCCATCTTTAATGGCTGATTGGATCATCGACAAAACCCCTAATGTTAAGTGGGCTATTATCTGGTTATCTATTTTCTCAGGATTTATCTCTGCTTTTATGGATAATGTCGCCACTGTATTAATGTTGGCACCCGTCACCTTACAAATCACAAAGAAATTAAAAATAAGTCCAGTCCTAGCGATTATAGCGATTGCGGTTGCATCTAATTTGCAAGGAGCAGCTACTTTAGTGGGTGATACAACCTCAATCTTATTAGGTGGTTATGCAAATATGGATTTCCTTGACTTTTTCTTTAATGATGGAAGAATTGGGATTTTCTGGATCGTTCAATTAGGTGCGATTGCTTCTACTTTAGTTTTAATGTGGTTCTTTAGAAAAGATACAAAGCCAGTTCATTTAGAAGAAAAAACAACAGTTGAAGATATGTTTCCAACTTATCTTTTATTAGTTATGATTCTACTTTTAATTCTTGCGTCCTTTATTCCTAACAAACTACAAATCACGAATGGTCTAATTTGTATGTCACTCTTACTTGTTGGCTTAGTAAGAGATTATTTACCTGATCGTAAAGTCTCCAAACTTGTTAAAACGCTATTAGAAATTGATTTTGAAACACTATTACTTTTAGCCAGTTTATTTGTGATTATTGGAGCGATTACGTATGTTGGTTTAATCGATGATATCGCAATAATATTCGCGAATTTAGCCAACGACAATATCTTCTTAATCTATACGATTTTGGTTTGGTTTTCAGTGATTATCTCAGCCTTTGTCGATAATATTCCTTATATTGCGACAATGTTGCCAGTGGTATCTAGTATTTCGATAAGCATGGGCATTGATCCAATGATTCTCTACTTAGGACTATTATCTGGGGCTACCCTTGGAGGTAATCTAACACCGCTTGGGGCTAGTGCAAATATTACTGCCTTAGGTATTTTACGCAAAGAAAAACACCATGTTTCCACTTTAGAGTTTATGAAAATAGGTGTTCCTTTTACATTAGCAGCGGTTGTGACCGGCTATATTTTAATTTGGTTAATCTGGGCTTAATATAGTTTAATACTTGGACCAGTTGGTGAAAATAAACGTTCAACGGCTTTAGTATCTAAGACTTTACCGACAGATACAACGGTTTCATCGACGACAATAGCAGGTGTACTCATCACACCATAACTTAAAATCGTGTCAATATCAGTCACCATTTCAACATCTGCACTCATATTCAAATTATCAAGTGCTGCTTTTGTGTTAGCTTCTAACTTATGGCAGTTAGGGCAACCTTTTCCTAAAATTTTAACATTCATCTTTTTTCCCTCCTATAAAAGTATTGCTTGAATACTGTTGAAAACAAATCCAATAATCATAATGCCAAGTGTACAATAGACTGCAAATAAGATTAAGAGTGGTGTTTTAACCACTTTTTTAAGTAGAATCATCGATGGAAGTGACAAGGTTGTGACCGCCATCATTAAGGCTAATACCGTTCCTAAACCAACACCTACAGATAATAAAGCTTGCGCAATCGGTAGTGTCCCAAAGATATCTGCATAAATAGGAACACCCAATAAAGTTGCTAAGACAACGGAATACCAATGATTAGGACCTAATACACTCATAATCCATTCAACGGGAATAACATTATGAATTAATGCGCCAATCCCTACACCAATTAAGATGTATATAAAGACTTTATTAACGATATCTTTAACTTGCGCCCAGGCAAAATCATGACGATCTCTTTTTGTCATTTCAATGTCTAAATTTGGCATCGCACGTCTATTTTTAGCGAAATCTTCAACATAGCGATCCATTTTAAAGATGGACATAACATAGCCACCACTAATCGCTAAGATTAAGCCAACTAAGACATAAGCAAATGCAATTTTAAAGTTAAAGATAGAGGCTAATAAGATAATTGAAGCCATATCGACTAAGGGTGATGAAATCAAGAAACTAAAGGTTACACCAACAGGTAAACCTGATGCGGTAAATCCAATAAAGAGTGGAATCGAAGAACAGGAACAGAATGGTGTAATCGTGCCAAGTAAGGCGGCTATCGCATGCGCACTGAAACCATTGTATTTCCCAAGTATTTTTCTTGTTCTTTCTGGTGGGAAATAGGATTGTACCCATGAAATGGAATAGATTAAAGTGACCAACAAGATCAAGATTTTAATCACATCATAAGAGAAGTAAACTAAGATATGCGTTAGTTCATTTTCAGGAAAGCGTAATAGCTTCACAAAAATGACTTCCATCAATTCTGCGAGCCAATTCATCTTTAAGAAAATGTCATTAAAGGCTGAAAAGCCATCTACTATATATCGATACATATCGATATATTAACATAAAGTTTTTATTTAGTGTGTAAATTTACTAAGATTTTCCTGAATTTGTTTAAATGCTTCCTTTTCAACGGATACATTTGAACGAACTCCTTCTTTCTCAATCTTAATTAAACCAGCTTTATTTAGTACCGAAAGATGATGAGAAAGCGTTGATTGAGAAATCGGTAAATCTGACGTAAAGGTGCAAGCACATCTTTCGCCATCGATTAAAATATCCAGGATTTTAAGACGCATTGGGTCTGCTAAGGCTTTTAATTGATTCACAAAAGCTTGGCTATTGTCATTGAGTTCTAAAGCATATTTAAACAATTCAGTCGCATAAGGTTGTAGCTTAATACCAGCCCATTTTGATTGAGGTAGTACTTCTATTTGTTCTAAATCTTTAAAATTTACATGATGAAAACTAAATTGAAAGCCTTTAATCTCAGCCATTAAGACTCTATCTTCTTTTGTAAGTCGGACTAAGTTTCGATCGACTTTCTTCAAACTTTCTACTAAATCAAATTTAAAGAAATAGTTATTTTCAAAATGTTTGTTATCACTTTGCTTCACAAATGCATTTAAGTAATTTGCAGCCGCAAATAACAAGAATACAGCATCCTCATTTTCAACATTTTGACGTCTTAAAATAAGCTCAGCTTCTTGAGCCAACTTAAGAGATAGGCGTGTACTTTCTGTTTTTCTTTGCGCAAATATTTTTTTTTGAAGAAGTTTTAGTGAGTCTGACATAGTTAACCTTTTTGTTTTCTTACTGTTATAATACCATTATGGATACATCACTTATAGGTATTAGCCTTTATTTATTAATTAGTTTAATTTTATTTCAAATGACATTCAATCGAAAAGTCTCAAAACAGTTTTTAAATAAAACAGATGATTTAAATACGATTGATTGGTCCTTTTTTAAACCTGATCAAGCATGGTTAATGAGTCAAAATCCTGAAATACTAAACATTTCAATCAAAGGATCAAAGCGTTCTGCTTACTTTTTAAACGATTATGGTAAAGAAGCCAAAACAGCCATTATCATTCATGGTTATACCTCATCCGCAATCAAAATGAGCTTATTCGCTCGCATTTACCACGATGTCTTTAAAATGAATACCCTCTTAATCGATTTAAGTGCACATGGTTTATCAGAAGGATCGATTATTCGTTTTGGTTTAGGCGATTATAAAGATATTAATCTATGGGTTAAACAATTAAACGACTTAGGCTATACAGCCGATAAAATTCTTCATGGGATTTCAATGGGTGGTGCGACTGCTTTGTTTGCTTTAGCCCATCATTTAGACAGCGATATAAAAAGAGTCATTACTGACTCTGCTTATACTAATTTAGATCCGATCCTAAAAAAACAATCGATGAAGATTTATAAAGGACCAGCCTTGTTGTTCATGCCAGGTCTATCCTTTTGGATGAAAATCATCTTAGGCTTCAGTCTTTCTCAAATCAATGTTTATCTCAAATTAAAACAAATTGATCGACCTTTACTTTTAATTCACGGAACACAAGATTTCTTTGTTCCCTTTAGACAATCAGAATATTTACATGAACGCTTTCCGGAAACTCAACTCAAACTCTTTAAAGGAAGTGCTCATGCTTGTAGTGTTCACGATTATCGTGAAGAATATATTGAAACACTTAAAGCTTTTATCAATTAATACGTTTCACTCTCTACCATCATATGCGTTAAGACCAACGGTAATAACTTCAAGGTTTCAGCACATCTAATGTTTTTTTCTGTTCCATTCACAAAATGACGATAATCTAAGTACTGTTTTAACTGTGCAAAGCCAGCTTCATCAAATTGACTGCGATGTTTTTGAATTGCTTGATACTTCAAATCTACTGTCGAACTTATATCAATCACTGAATTTGGATGTGCCGAAGCATAAAAACCTACGGCTTGGATTGGATAAGGATGATTATCTTGATCAGGAAGCGGAAAATGTCTATTAGAACTCATTAAACATGCATCAAGTACTGCTTGTCCCACTTTACGATGGGTTGGATGTGCTTCATATTTTAAATAGGGATCAATGGTAATCACACAATCAGCTTTAACTTGACGTAAAACATCGACAATTTTTATGACTAGTTCTTTTTCATCGGGATAATGACTTTCCTTTAAATCCAGTTGGATAAAATTTTCGACACCTAATACTTTCCCGGCTTCTTTTAATTCATTTTGTCTAATTTTGACAAGTTCATGCGAAGAGAGAGTAGCTGATCCACCTTTTCCTTTAGAAACTGTTAGATAGCTAAGTTTAATGCCTTTTTCATGACACAAAGCAATGATTCCTCCCGCCCCGATTTCATTATCATCTGGGTGTGGTTGAACAAATAAAATATGTTTAAATGAAAATAAATCAGGCAAAGGTAAAAAGTCTTTAATATCCATTAGCGACTTCCTCTTTCTTTATCGTAATAAGCAATATAATCTTTTAGACTTAAAGCTGCCGTTATTTTTCCAATCATTTGATAATCAATTTTATTTTTGTTTCTAAAACGGATACAGGATACACCATGATCTAATTTCCCATATTCTATTTCATAGCGCTCTTTTTCTTTTTCAAAAAGTTCTGTTAAAGCATATGCCGCTAATGAATAAAAGGCATAGTGATGTTTTTGTTTTGCGAGTGCCACATATGAAACTGGAACATCTGGATCATTAAGATAGCCCTTAGGATAGGCTGATAATGGAACATAATAACTAATCATGCCATATTGCATCCCTTCGACATAACCACTCGGTAAATTTTCAAGAATACAGTTTCTCATTTGATTCAAAACAACTTGTTCTTCTTCAGTATATTCTTTGATGTATTCATCAACAGTTTTTGCCTTACTTTGCATACTCATCAACCTGTGAAATTCTAAAAACCGTCATTTTTTCAATCAGTTCCAAAGGCAGTTCTTCATTTAATGGAAATTGAATTGAACCTCTACCATAAACATATTGTGATATTTCATCTTCAAAATGTTCGATGACATCTCCTCCTGGATAAAAACCAATATGTTTTGGATAGGCAGACATATGAACTAAGTTTTTATGCTTATAAACAAACGTAGGAATACCATAAGCAATCTTTTCACTACACTCACAAAGACTATGAATTTTCTCTCGTAGTTGAATTAATTTTTCTTGAGTTGATTCTGGGTATTCTTCTATAAAGCTATCTATTTCGTTCATCACTTTCACATAAAAAAGCCCTATTGGGCTTTATCCTTTTCAATTAAATTTCTGATTGCTTCAACGGCCACTTTGATCGCAATTTCAGTATCGTGAACTTGCACATCTTCTAGACCCATTTCTCGACGAGTTTGATTTGCAACAACCAGTAAAATTGAACCAACACGTAAACGTCTTGTTGAGCCAACAATAAATAAAGTTGCAGATTCCATCTCAGAGGTTAATGCCCCAGCTTTTTTCCAAGCATCCCATTTTTGTATGAGTTCATAACCTACGGGCATACTTGAAGGATCATGTTGTCCATAGAAATTATCTTTACATTGAACTACCCCTAAATGATGAGGTGCTTTTAGACTAATTGCAGCTTCTTTCAAGGCCATTACCACATCAAAATCAGCCACAGCAGGATATTCAATAGGCACATACTCTTTCGATGTTCCATCTAAACGGATGGCACCTGTCGCAATCACGACATCACCACCTAAGACTTCTTCTTGCATCCCCCCAGATGTACCAACACGGATAAATGTTTTTGCGCCAATATGGGCTAATTCTTCCATCGCAATAGATGCAGATGGTCCACCAATACCAGTCGATGTAACAGATACTTTAACACCATTTAAAGTTCCTGTATAAGTTGTATATTCACGATTTGTCGCCACTAGTTTCGCATCATCAAAATGTTTTGCGATTTTCTCACAACGACCAGGATCTCCTGGTAAGATTACATACTCACCAACATCCCCTTTTTTCAGTTGTACATGATATTCAATATCAGAATAGACAGTTGACATAATTCACTCCTTATAAGCGCTTTCAAGCACTTTAATTTTAACACATTCATTAAATTAAGGCTTTTAAACACCTTTATTTAATTGCGTATCGACCTTTGTATAATTCTTTTGCTTGTTCAGTATGAAATTGAATAAAACTTTTTTTAGCTTGAGTATATTGATCACGGTTAAATTTATAGCGAGGCGCTAAATCAATTTTCAAGGCTTCATACTCTAAGACAACTTTGGGGTGTTGAACTAAGTAGTCTCGAAAGTAGAGTTCATGCCAATCATTGAGCTGTCTTAAATGCAAATGAAAAACTTTCTCTTCAAATCCATCTTCTCCATAACCTTTATTTAAAACAAAACTTGTCTGTTCGCCTTTTTCTTCATGCATAATATGCCAACCATTTTGACTTAAACACTTAGCAACTTCACTTAAATCATCTTTAACACTACATTCACAAAGAATATCTACACAAGGTTTAGATAAACAATGAGGTATAGCCGTACTCCCTATATGATTAATACGTTCTATAGAATAGTTCTTTAATAGCCTTTCAATCGATTTCTTTTCTTCTTTATACCAAAAAGGATATTCAGCATTATAGGGTTTTAAAACAATTGGAAATAATTGCCACAATTCATCAAGTGACATCTCATCTAAAGATTTTTTCATAAGACAAAACGATGCACCCAATGTTGGCTTTCCATTAAGGAGTCCATTTGATGTTGTTGAACATTCGCAAAACCATGAATCGAAAACAAACGATTATTCTTTTCTATCAAAGTTTTAGCATGATCAATGAAATTGTACTCAAAACCTTTATGAGTATAAAACAATGCTACTTCCTTATCTTTAATCTTATCCAAGAGTAAAGTACGTATTGCTGGCGCAACATTAAACATCCATATAGGTGTACCGACATATATCCGATCATAGCGGTTAAAATCACAATGAAAATCATCTAGTTGAGGTTTACATTTATGTCGAATTAAATCATATGCTTGAAAATACTGTTTAAACTTAGACGCTTGAATATCATAAACAGGTTTAACACGATATAGATCTGCATTTAAAGATGATGCAATATTTTCGGCTATAAATTTAGTACTACCTTCAAACGAATAATAGATGACTAATGTTTTCATACACTCAACTCCTTTTTAAATTCGCTTAAACTCTCTTCACACCAACTGACATAAGCATCGTTAACTTTAATCCCAAAATCCAAAATACGAATAAGTTCTAAATCATTGATATTTGGCTTCTTACGAGCACTTAGAGATTCTTTCATTAAATGAAGTTGTCTTAAATCAGCACTATGGTTTTCTTTAAAATGTTCAAGATAATCAATTAATGATGACTTAGAACCATGTTTTGAAAAGTATGTTTTAAGCAATATTTCTAATCTTACACTTTCCTTTTCAGGTTCTATCTCTAACCACTCAGCAAGGCTATCACGCCCCTTATTTGTAATCGCATATAAAGTGTTTTTCCGTGACTTTAATTTTTTTGAATCAATCTTTATATATTTTTCGTTTAGTAATGTTTTAAGCTCTGGATAAATCTGCCCATAGGACTCATTCCAAAAAGCCTTAAAGTTTTCATCTATATGTTTCTTTAAGTCATAACCCGTTTGTGACTTCTGTGCTAAAAGTCCTAATAAAACATAACGTGTCTTTGTTCTCATATATCTATTAGATATATTATGACATAAGAATAAAAATGTGCACATAAAAAAACTAACGATTTCTCGCTAGTTCATTAACATCGTCATGATAACTAAGATTAAAACAGCCCAAATCAAAATCACTGGAATGGCGTAAAGCCACTTCTTATTCGCTCTCAAATTACTTTCTTTTGCTTGAGTTTTGCATTCTTCTAATATTTCATCTGGAATCATCATAACTGTTAAATAGATTAAAACAGGAACAATGATCAAATCATCTAACAAACCAATAAAAGGAATAAAATCTGGAATAAGATCAATTGGCGACAAAGCATAACCAATCGCTAAAGCAGCCAGCATCTTGGCAATAATTGGAGTTTCTTTTTTACTTAAAGCAATGATTAATACAGGGATAAAATCGATTAATTTATCTGCTTTTTCTCTTAAATTCATTTTGTTCTCCTCAATTTAAGACTAAAACTAATAAGAAGGACTGAGACGGCTAAACCATAAAACAAGAAAGAAATACCGATGTGCTCTGCAATATATCCAAAAATAGGCGCAAACACAATCATCAACATGGCGGTCATCTGCGACTCAATTGATAAGACCGTAACACGTTGTTCTTTTTTCATATAATCATCTAAAACATCAACAAAGAGTGGTCTTCTCGCATCTTTCATTAAATAAAGTAATAAATAGATAAACATCGTTAATAGAGCGATATTCATTTGTACACTTATGCCTAAGATGATAAAACTTACACCTAAGAAGAAAAAGAGATTTTCATATAGATGAATAGCTTCTTGATTTTTAATGAGCTTAAACACATTACGTGATGCTAGTGAACTAAAGATATAAAACAATCCATACAATAAACCTAGATATATTTTCAAACTATCGTCTGTATTAAAATTCAAAAGTGTTGTCATCGATGCCGACACGAGTAATAAGGCAAAGATTGCTTGAATGTAGTCTTTAATCGTTTTAAATATTGCATCATAGATTGAACTACTCATGACAATCTTAACAATATTTATATCCTTGATAATGCTTTTAATTTGGTCAAAACCAAAATTGAATATATTTTGATGTTGTCCTAAACTTTGCTTCTCATTCAATCGTTTCGGATAGGATGCGACTAAAATAAAATCAATAAGATAAGGAACAATCGATAAGATAAAAATCCATTTCATTAAAGGTAAATTTAAAATAAACAAGATAGAAAGAAAAGCTGAGAATGAAGAACCAATTAGTGAATATGACCGTGTATGTCCATAGATAAGTGTTTTGTGTGCTTGCCATCCTTTTTCTTCTACATAAGATAAAATCATTGCTTTATGATTGCCTGATCTAAAGGCTTCACCTAAACCAAAGAAGATCATCGCAAGTGCTAAAACTAAGAAATTATACGCCCAAAAATAAAAGACAAATGAAATCATATAAAATACAAAGCTTAATAATAGTGTATTTCTCTTTCCAAAGATATCGGCTACAATTGCTGATGGCACTTCAAATAAATAGGTAAATGTTGCGCGAATCGACCATAAGATACCCATATAAAACAAATCAATATTTAAAGAATAGAGATAAATTAAAAGATAAGGTTCAAAAAACTTCAAATTCTTAAAAAAACCATAGAAACTGAATTTTAGAATGAGTTTATCTTTTTTAATGAGTTCTTGAATATCCACCTCTTCATTATACCTAATTTAAAAGAGTGCTTATCACTCTTTAGCTAATTCATTGTTAATCAAATCAACACAATACTCTACAAGTAAAATATTTCTTTGAAGTCGTTTATAAATATTTGTATCAGTCTGATGTTTTTCTTGCGCTTTTAAGTTCTTTCTTAAGATAGATTTCATCGGCTCATAAGCTTTTCTCAATTCTTCATTTGAAAAATGATTTGAACCAAACATTAATGCTTTTGAAAGATTTAGGGCAAATAAGCGATTTTTGATTAAACTTGCTTGCGAACTACCCTCTTTAAATTTTGGTGCTTGAGCTTCAACATTATGGATAAGCGCATCAAGCTGTTTGATCATATTGTCTTTATCCATCAATTTCAGCGATGACACGGGTGGGTAAACCTGTCCAATCTTCAAAATTAATGGGATAAGTATTGATTACACAGACCTTATCAACACAGCTTTTTAGATGTACTAAGTTTTCAACTACAAACACGCCTTGATCAGCACACTTTTGATCACAGGGTGTGTGTTGAACACCTCTTCTTAGCCCTGCCGCGTCAATTCCAATAATAGACACTTTTTTAGCCAATAGAAAATCAATTAATGAATCAGCTAACTGTGGATGTTGGGTAAAGTAATCAACTGTTCCATATTCAACTTCTTCTATAAAACCTGTATAAAAAGCCACAAATTGATGAGCCTTAACTTTACTTGCATCAATGTCACTTAAAACAATATCTCTATTTCTTATATGTGAGACATCAAAAACAAGACCTTCCCGCTTTGTAAATTCAAGAGGAAAGATTTGATTCATCACATCAAAGTGCGTTCCTAAATGACCACTTAACGCTTTGCTTTCATTGCCTTGAGCATCTGTTCGCATCGCTTTTGTGACTTTAAGACTGCAATCAATCAACATAAGATCTACTCCTTTATTTACTATAGTTTAAGGCAGAAATATTAAAAATCAAAGGAACCAAACTTTCCTTCTTGATAATCAATATAAGCCTGACGAAGTTCTTTTTCAGTATTCATCACAAATGGACCACCTGCCGCAACCGGTTCATTAAGTGGTTCACCACTTAGCACAAATATTTCAGCATCTTCCAAGGCATACATTTCAACAAGTCCTGCTTCATTCTTAAATAAGGCAAAATCATTTGTTGATAGTTTAATCTCTTCGTTAACTTCAAGTTTGCCACTGATGATTAAAAAACCTAAATTAAAGTTTTCTTTTTCACTTAAATCAATACGATGTCCTGCTTTCAAATCAATTTTATAGATATTGATTGGACTAAACGTACGAGCAATCCCTTTATGATTAAATGCTTCACCAGCATAAAGAATGATATTAGCTTCACTTTTTTCTTCAACAAAATGAGTGAGTTCTGCTTTCTTTAAGGCTTGATAATTGGGTTTAGTCATTTTATGTTTTGCAGGTAAGTTAACCCATAATTGGATCATATGAAAAACACGGTCATGTTTTGCCCATTCTTTCTCATGAAACTCCTTATGTAATACACCAGATCCTGCTGTCATCCATTGAATGTCGCCTTCTTCAATGATGCCTGAATGACCATGATTATCCCCATGTTCAACTTTACCTTTAAAGGCAAAAGTAACTGTTTCAAATCCACGATGTGGATGAGCATCTACACCTACTTCTTGACTTGTTCCCTTAAATGTTGAAAGAACATTATAATCCATCAAAATAAAGGGTGAAAAACGCTCCATAAAAGCAGATCCAAAATTGCCTGGAAAGTAGTGATTGACATGAAAACCATTCCCAACCCAATGACTTTGAGGGTTTTGAATGAGTCTTTCAATTGTACGATATTGTTTCATTTTATTTAACTCCATAAGACAGTCGTCTATAAACTAAGTTTAATAAAAGAAATAATGAAAACCTAATCATATGCTCATATACAAAAAAAGCTCAATATAAATTGAGCTTAAGTGATTAAACCTTGATGAATTTGTCGCCAGCAAGATTACAGATATCACATTTTTCAGGACGTGATTTTTCAATCTTACCGCAAACTGGGCAGTAGTAGTAGAATACTTCTTCTGTTTCGTCTAAGTTTGCAAGTGCATCTTTGTACATTTCAGCATGGCTAACTTCTGCAAGTTTTGCCCATCTAAATGCAACTTCAGCAGCTTTGTTTCCTTCATTTTTAGCGATTTCTTCAAATTCAGGATACATTTCACTGAACTCATAAGTTTCGCCTTCAATACCTGTTTGTAGGTTTTCAGCCGTTGTTTTAATATGTCCAGCTACTTCAAATTCTTTTAAAGCGTGAAGAGTTTCAGCTTCTGCAGCTAATTTGAACAATTTTGCAGCATTCTTATATCCTTCAGCTTCAGCTTTACGTGCGAAAGCAGTATACTTGCGATTTGCTTGTGATTCACCAGCAAATGCAGCCATTAAGCATTCATATGTTGTTTTACTCATTTTTAATAAGCCTCCTGTAATCATTATAAAGTTTAATTTGATAATTTTCGACACAATTTTTGTAAAGATATAGATTTTCTTAATGTTTTTTATACTTGTTCACTAACTCACAATTTTATTTAACTATTAGATATAAAAAATTGACTTAACCAATTTTATTTCTAACATCATTAAATAACAGTATAAAAAAGACGGTAGGTTCTACCGTCTAATTTTCAATTAGGATAACTTTATTTCGACCAGCATGCTTAGCATCATATAAGGCTTTATCTGCTCTTTTGAGACTAGCATCCAAATCATTAGTAGATTTAAGTTGAGTTAAACCAATACTAATCGTTTGTGTACCTACTTTTTCAAGTGGATTCATTTCGATATTATATCGAATCTTTTCACAGACTTCATGAGATCCATTTAGTCCACTATCTTTAAAGACAATCACAAATTCTTCACCACCGACTCGAACAATTGTGTCCGTATTACGTATGGTGTCTTTGATAATCTTAATTGTATGTTTGAGCAGTTCATCACCGACAACGTGTCCAAATGTATCATTGACGACTTTGAAGTGATCTAAGTCTAACATAGCAATACAATAACGATCACCTCGATGTACTTTGAATTCTTGTAGGAAACGTCGGTTATAAACACCAGTTAATGGATCTCTCGAACTAACTTCTTTAAGTTCTTCGAAATCTGATTCTTTTTGACTCAAGTCAATTTGAAGTTTTAGATTCTTATCTTTTTGTTCAATGAGTTCGGTAATATCAGAATTCGTTCCGATGATGCGGATTGGATTATTATTAGGGTCTGTGATTAGACCACCACGAATGGCATTCCAAATATATTTACCAGACTTGGTTTTAACACGAACTTCAAGTTTAACATTCTTTTGAAGACCTTCAACCATATCATTAATCATATCTTCAAGTTTTTGTCGATCTTTAGGATGAACAATATCAATCCAAGCTTCTAAACTAGCAATTAATTCATCATTGCGATAACCAATGATTTCTTTCATCTTATTACTAAAGTAAACTTCACCAGTTCTTACATCATAATCCCAAAGACCAGTTTCAGCCCCTTCTAAAGCAAGGTTAAAACGTTCTTCGCTACGGACTAAAGCTTTTGTCGCATCAGAGAGTTTTTGACCCATCTTCATAACTTGTTCTTGAGTTTCATTCAATTCCAAGATATTTGTTTCTAGAGTTTTAACTTTATAGTGTCCTTTACCAATTTCTTTAAAGGATTCATTAAGTTCAGATAATGGTGTAGCAATAAATTCACTCATACCTCTAGCTCTTTCAGCCATAAAGAGGAAGAATATGATATAGAAAACAATCATTCCACCTAAAATAAAGTAACCGATTCTAAAGAGTTCATCTTCAATGCCTGTTATTTGACCAATAATCATATTTGGATCTAAAACAAGGACAAGTTTCCAACCAGTTTCTTCAATTGTTGACCAAGATAAAGTATATTCTCCACCATGAACAATCGTGGTGACAATACCTTCACTATCAGATTGAATTTGACTAATCGCATCAGCATCAGGCATCGCTAAATATAGATTAAAATCTGAAGGTTTATAAGTGTCTTGAAGAACCGCCTCATCATAAGTATGATCGGTAAACTCTTTTAAGTTCCAATCTTCTTCGCCAGCTGCAGGTAAAGCTAAGATAGTTCCATCTTCACCAACCAACATCGCATAGCCATCATATGGAACAACCATATTTAAAATTGATTGAGTAAAAGTCTCAACAGTCACATCGATCCCGACGACACCTTCTAAAAAGTCATTCCCAGTGTAAACAGGTGCGATGGCAGAAGCCATCCAACCTTGTCCCGCTGGATCTAAATAGATATCTGTCCATTCAACACTTTTATCTGGATTATGTTCTAAATCTGCTTCGTAATAAAAATTATAATCAGGTATGTCCATGGCAACTGGATACTGACTTATCGTATCGAAATATGGATAAATGATATTCAAAGAATCAAATGTGTTGTAGTAAATTTGTGTGACTAAAGGTTCAGTCTCTAAAAGATTAATCATGTCATCTTCTAAAACCATTAATTGACCTAATTTTTCTTTTTCAGCATCACCTACATAAACAGCGCCACTGTAGAAAACAGCCACACCACCTTCTTCAGAATCAGCATTGGTGTACAAAGCACCATAATCTGTACTTGAAAGACGTGATGCTAAGTCATCTGATAAAACAGCACCCGATGTATGAGCATCTTTAGTTATACGCGCAAAATAATTTGTATTGTTTGCAATTGTTAAAAGTTTTGCTTGAATCGTATTCGCTTCTGAATTCGCAATCAGTTGCACTTCTTCTGCACTCTCACTTGTAACATAATCTATCATCAAATCAGTTGAGAAAGATTGTGATGCAAAATATATTGAAATAAAGACTATTTCGATAACAAAAAGTGGAAGCACAGCGATACGCCAAAATGATTTCCAAGTTAATTGATTTAAGGTTAAAATTGTTTTTTTATTCTTGTCCATTTACATCTTTTCCAAGCATATTATATAGTTTATTTTAAACAAATATGATACATATTTATATATTTTAGAATTTTTTTGTGAATTTTCACATATTATTAACTTATTGCACTTAAAGTGTGCAAATTTAGTTTAACTATATACATGCAAATATTATTGTAACTTAATTGTCAAAAAAGTGGGCAAATGCCATTATACGTAGCCACTATTTTTTTAGTTGAGCAATCGCTCCTCTAAGTCTTAAACCCATACCTTCATCTTCTTGACTAAAGCGTTTTAAGTAGTCCTTTGTATTTTCGTAGTTTAAAGTTTTATTGATCAGAATCATTTCTAATTGTTGACGAATGAGTTGTGCATTTTGAAGTCGTTTTTCATCTTGTACATCTTCAATGACTTTTATCGTATCAGCAAGGACATGTAAAACTTCATTACGATCAAAAGGTTTAAAAGCATAATGATGCTCATCAATAGGGGTCGTTTCAACATCACTTTCATCAAGTGAATCCTTAAGCACTTGTTTCGCGTGACCAATTGCACATTTTTCACCTAAACAAGCATTGCAGTAACGCTCACCCATACAGATTTCATCTAAATGATGTGAGACATGTTGATAATAGTTATAAAGTTTTTGGGATGCAATTTTAAATTGTGATACCACTAATTGATGATGTTGATAAAGCTTATAAGCTAAAACAACTGTTATCCCTAAAACAAATAATATAAAAGCGATAAGATAAGTCGTTAATGTGTATAAACTAATCAGTTTTTGAAAACCAAACAATAGAAAAACGGATGATGCTAAATATTTAATCGCAAGTTCGGGAATTCTATCCCCTAACTTTTTACCAACATAGATACCTAGGGCTCCTGTCGCAATCATCCCTAATACAGTACCTATTAAAATAACAGCTGGATAAACGGCTTCACTGGCTAGTGTTATCGCAGCTAATTGAGTTTTATCGCCAAGTTCTCCAATAAAAAAAGCAATAGAAACAGTGAGGACTGGTCCATATTGTTTCTTTTGTTTTTCTTCATCTTCATCATTATCTATTTTTAAAGTCCATAGACCAAAGGCGACGAAAGCAAAACCAGCAATCATTTGCATGATTTCAAAATCAATAAAAGTAGATAGTAAACTTCCTAGAATAACGGCTAAACCATGATTTAAAAAAGCACCGAATCCGATGCCCATTAATACTTTCATGATTGGATATTGAGTTGCGAATGCCATGGCTAAAATCTGAGTCTTATCACCCATTTCTGCCATAAATATTAAACTAAACGCTCTAATTAGTTCCTGAATCACCTTAATATCCTATCATAATTATTCAAAAATTTGTCTTAGTTCAATCATGCCTTCATCTTCACCCATTGGATCAGGGCATTGATTAAACCACTTTATAGCCTCTTCTTTCGATTGAACATTGATTAAAAAGAAACCAGCCACTAGTTCACTAATGAAAGAATAGGGACCATGTAATACTTGTTTATTCCCATCCTTATCAAATTTTATACGTTGTGATTCATCACTGGGATGCAAACCATAAGCAGCGACTTTAACGTTAGCAGCTTCTAGTTTCTGATTGTATTCATCCATGGCTTCTCTTAAAGGTAAACGAGGACGATATCCCATTTCAGAATGTCTTGAGGCTTTTACAATAATCATAAAAAGCATACGGTTCTCCTTTTATTTTTGAATAAAATCTACAATGGCTTGAACAGTTTGATTTTGTTGTTCCTCTGCACTAATTAAAGCTGTACTATCCCCTTTTTGGAAACCATAATTTCCAAATTGTGCGTGATTTCCACCCATAATTTCAACAATATTCTCATCATAAGTTAATTTCTCTTCAACACTGGTATTTAAAGATCCATAAATAGTTAATGATTGCTCAATGGGATAGTCTCCATAAACATAAGCACCTAACACGATGAGTGCAACTATTTCATCTTGATGATTGGAAGCATATGAACTTGCCATAGCCCCACCTAAGGAGTGTCCTACCATTATCCATTCATCAATTTCTGGATTTGCCTCAATAATTTTATCTGCAGCATTCATACCCAAGAACGCAAAGTTAAGTGGCATTTTAAGCATTACCACCATCATATCTGTTTCATCATTGAGTTTTTCAAATAAAGGCAAGTAGGCAATATATTCTACTTTTGCGCCAGGATAAAAGATAAATGCCGTTGTTTTATCTGAGCTTGATGGAATCGTAATTTGATTATGTTCAATGATTAAGCGAGAATCTTTTTCATAATAATCGATGGCTGTTTGATCAGCCCCATAATAATCTGATGCATAGATGATAAAACCCACAACCCCAATAAAAAGCATGCTTATGAATGCAATAATATTTTTTTTAATTGTTAACTTTTTTTTCATAGCTTTTATTTTAAATCATAAAAAGCATTTAAAGTATTTAAATCCATATTATTTTTATTTATCATCAATATTTTCAAATTTTGATAGATGTTCAAAGGGCAAAATCAAACGGCCTCGATAAAGTCCACAACCATCATTAATTAAGGAGTTATCCATGGCTGAGAACATATTGACATCAAGATTGGCTAGTTCAATTTCTTGAAGTGATTTAACTCTTTCAAAAGCATCATCAAAATACCTATTTTCACCCAGTGGAATCGCTTGGCGTTTTACTCGTTCTCTTTCCTGCCGCTTTTCATAACCCAAATGATTGGCAGGTCCTATTTCAGCAAAATCATCCATTTTTTTTGTACGCATTTGCACTTCTATAAAGGATCGCGAAATATTGTCATAGAAAGTAATATGCAAGGATTGATAACCACTCGATTCAGGATTAGCTACATAATCTTTGACATATGGTCTAACTTCTTCATTGAGCAAAGCCGATTGATTGACGCCCTCAAAGGAAGATAATTCAGCAGTAAAGCCTCTTTCCTCTAAAAAAGGCAGGAGCTTATTAGCCACATCATAAAGATATTTATTTTCCTCTTCATCAATTGTTTGTCCTGCTTGTAAATTACATTTAGGCAAAGAAATGACAATTCGATAGGCAATTAAATCTCTAAAAAAACTTAGATTATTCTTTAGTTCCAGTAAACTTGGATAGGTCTTATGTTCTTGGTAATAATTATAGATATACTCAACAATGTTGCCATTGAATTTGTTTTCAGCTCTAATTAAAGACTTAATACGACCTTTAAAAGTAAAGGCTAAAAAAGGATAATCTTTTGCCATCATTTGATAAAATTCACGAATACGTTGGGATTGAGAGCTCAGAAACTCACGATGTTGGAGTAATTCAGCAATTTGTAGTAGAAAATTGCAATGCAATAAATCAATGTGATTATCATGATCAATAGCTGCTTCTCTTAAATCATTCGCATAAGATTGGATTATCTTTAAAACAGTATCGCCTGAATATAAATAATCATTAAGTTTCTTCATATCACATCACCCCTTATATTAAAAAGGGTATCATAAAAGACAAGTTTTAAAAGCATATAAACGAATGAATATGGATAAAGTAGAGATAAATATGATTTTTGTATTCTTAAAATATTAAAAAGGATTATTGATTCTTATCGTTATATGACCAATTCATAATCTCAACAATATTGTTTTCAATATCTCGTGCATAGACAGCACATAAATGACGCCCATCTGGATAATCCGCATGAATCAGTTCTCCTACGAGCGATCCTCCATGGGTTAAACATTTTTTCAATGTTTCTTCTACATCATCTACTTCAAAGGCAATATGTGAAAAACCATATTCATTGATTTTATGTTCTTGTGTCCCCACCATTTTTTTATATGAAAATATTTCCAAAGTAGCTCTTTGCTTTTCACCAGGTAAGCGTAAATGTTCACCAATAATATGAACATTTTTAATGCCCGTTAACGCATCAAACTGTGGACCTTTTAAGTTTCGTTTTTGGCCAATACTTTCACAGTTGAAAACTTCTTTATAGAAGTGAATTAATTTTTCACTATCCTTGGCAATTATATTGGTATGTACATATGTCATCTTTATATCTCCCTGCAATTTATTTAATCTTACTATCAAAAATAAATAAAAGGGCATTTTGCCCTTAAATTTTCTTTACTGGAATCCAAATTTCACTATGATAGCGTGGATGAGTAATATCTGGATGTTCATGCCATACAATTTCTGGTCCTTCAATCGCTTCGTACCCTGACGAGATAAACCACTCAGAATATATTCTTCCCCATATATTTTGTAATGTTTCAGGGAAAGGTCCAATCGATTCAAAGACAGCCCACGTAGAAGCATCAACCTCTAAACTTTCAAAACCTTTTGTATCATTAGAATCTGTCGCAACCCCAATCATATGATCACATTCTCCTTTTTCATCCATTCTTGATTCTGAGAAATGGTAGGATGCACTAATAATACCTTTTGGTTCAATATTAGAAATTGATTTTAAATCCCTAATAATTTCTGGTGTGAGGGTTTGCGCTAATTTTATAATTTCTTCATTCTGTCCATTAAATATTATGGGCACTCTTTTTTTCAATCCTACACATTTAAACGCTTCTTTTTCGACGAGTCTATATTTCATTTCATCAGCTCCTTTTATACTTAAGGCAAAGGTCATTTTAGGATAAACTTTAATCATTGTATTTTCTTTACGTGCATCTTTTGGTAAGACATTATGACAGTTATAAAAAGCTCTTGAGAATGCATCAGCTGATTGATATCCATATTTAATGGCAATATCGATTATTCTCAAATCACTGTCCTTTAAATCAATGGCTGCTAAACTTAATTTGCGCTTACGAATATATTGAGATAATGGCATTTGGGCGATATAGGTAAACATTCTCTTGAAATGATATTCTGAACACATTGCAATTTTTGCTAATTCACTCAGTTCAGTTTCATCACATAAATGTTCATCAATATACTTTAAAGCTTTATTCATTGCATCGATTGAATCCATCATGACCCTCCTTATGACATAAGATTAATTGACTTAGCTAAAATAGGTCCGATAATTTAGGACTATTATTAGTCGCCTCATAATTTGTATTCTAACATTAAGAATATTTCCTGTATTAAAATACGAACGAGTTTATAGTGTAAAATAAAGTTAAATAATGCATTTATTTAATTTAAAAGGAGACTTGCATGGAAGCGAATTTTGTCCAATGGGATTTATTAAGTGAATTTATAGAAGAAGCATTTGTAGCTTATGGGGTACCACGTGATGATGCGAAGATTTGTCGTGATGTTTTACTAGCCTCTGATAAAAAAGGGATTAATTCACATGGAGTTAATCGATTTAAACCCATTTATTTAGATCGTATAAAAGCTGGGATTCAAAACCCTATAACCAATTTCGAAATTATTCGTGAAACTTATACAACAGCTGTTGTCGATGGACATGATGGTATGGGTCAAGTCATTGGTGTAAAAGCTATGAATATGGCCATAGAAAAAGCTAAGCAATATGGCATGGGCATGGTTGCTGTGCGTAATTCTTGTCATTATGGAATAGCTGGGTATTACACTGATATGGCTGCAGATGCCGGATGTATTGGCATGACTGGGACTAATGCACGGCCTTCCATTGCCCCAACCTTTGGCGTTGAAAATATGTTAGGCACAAATCCATTAACGATTGGCTTCCCAACAGATGAAGAATTTAACTTCTGTTTAGACTGTGCAACTTCCATTACCCAAAGAGGTAAGATTGAATATTTTGCACGTACAGATCAAGATACTCCAGCTGGTATGGTTATTGGAAGAGATGGCACAGCACTGACTGATTCTAAGCAAATTCTATTAGATTTAGTTCATGGTGAAGCTGCTTTAGCACCACTGGGTGGTATAGGTGAAGAACTAGCAGGCTATAAAGGCTATGGTTATGCGACAGTAGTTGAAGTATTATCAGCTGCCCTACAACAAGGTAATTTCTTAAGAATGTTAACTGGATTAAGTGATACGGGTGAAAAACAAGCTTATCATTTAGGTCATTTCTTTATTGCGATTGATACAGAAGCCTTTATGGGACTTGAATCCTTTAAGAAAACAGCCGGTGATATTCTAAGAGATCTAAGAGGTTCAACTAAAGCTCCAGGCTATGATAGAATCTTTACCGCAGGTGAAAAAGAATATGATGCTTGGTTATATCGTAAAGATAAAGGGGTTCCTATTAATACAGAAGTTCAACATGAGTTTGTAAAAGTCCGA
Source organism: Erysipelotrichaceae bacterium (assembly GCA_963663995.1). GTDB lineage: Bacteria > Bacillota_I > Bacilli_A > Erysipelotrichales > Erysipelotrichaceae > UBA2212. The sequence goes on from OY760660.1 coordinate 789,558, forward strand.
GATGAACTTGGCTTAAATCAATTTAAATTCCCATTTGAAAAATAAGTAAACAAAAGTCTTGATACAGCATCAAGACTTTTTTCATGTAATATTAATCGTGAATTTTAATATTATGGACCATTCGAACAAATTCAGGATCAAAATGTTTTACGGCTGTCCCAACATAACCTTGATCTAATGAAGCGATTTGAGTCATTTCTTCATCATTTAAAGTAAAATCCCAAAGATCGAAATTTTGTTCAATTCTCTCAATATGTGTTGATTTAGGAATAACCACAACACCTCTTTGAACATTCCATCGTAAGATTACTTGCGCAATAGTCTTTTGATGTTTATCAGCAATCCCCTTTAACATTTCATTTTCAAATGGATTATATCTTCCACCACCTAAAGGTGCCCAAGCTTCTGCAACAACGTTATATTGTTTCATTGTCTCTAAAGCTTTTTCTTGTGTGAAGTACGGATGTAATTCAACTTGGTTAACCATCGGTTTGATTGTGACAGTCTCACATAAATTAGTTAGAGTATGCGGATAAAAATTAGATACACCAATGGCTTTAAGTTTACCCGATTGATAAGCTGATTCCATGGCACGCCATGCGCTGAAGTAATCTTTCATCGCTTGATGAAGTAAATATAGATCTAAATATTCTAAACCCATTTTACGCAAGGATTCATTAATTGCTTTTTCAGCCGTTTCATAACTTTCCATATCTTGCACCCAAAGTTTAGATGTGATAAACAAGTCTTCGCGCTTACATAAACCACTTTCTATTGCTTCCTTTACAGCCGCACCGACGGCTTCTTCATTCCCATAAACAGCTGCCGTATCAATGAGTCGATAGCCAACTTTAATCGCATCCAGTACAGATTGTTTGCATAGCTCTTGGTCACGAATTTGAAAGACACCAAAACCTTCCATTGGCATTTCAATCCCATTATTTAATTTTATATATTCCATATTTATTCTCCATTCTTTAACAGTATTCTACGCCTTAGACTTAAGTCTAAGTCAAGCAATAAAAGCATAAAAAAATATCGTATATAGATTATTCAAGTGATAAGCTTACATACGATATGTTTTAGTTTAAGAATATTTTTATCAGAACTTAGCTCAATAATTTCTTGATTAAGTGTTACTGTAACTACAACTTTTAAAAAATGTTTAATTACTCACTGATATATGAACAACAATAATCACTAACTTCACTAATTGAAACTTTGAATTTTGAATTAGCAGCGACTTCAAAACTTGTTCCAGCTGGATAGCTTTCCCATGACTCTTTACCGGGTAATAAAGTTTTGATTTCACCTGCTAAAACTTCCATGATTTCTTTATCAGCTGTACCAAATTCATATTCACCTGGTAAAAGAATACCTAATGTTTTCTTGCTTCCATCAGCAAATAAAACAGTACGGCTTGTTACTTTTCCATCAAAATAAACATTTGCTTTTTTAACGACCGTAACATTTTTAAAATCTTCCATTTCAAATCTCCTTTTATTTTATTTAGTCATTAGTATAGCATTTAAAACTATTTTTTTAATACGTTTTCTAAACTGAAAATTAATCTCAATTTTTAATTTAAATCTGCTTTTCTTTTGGAACATCCATATAAAAGAACAACCAAGCAAAAGCACTCATAAACATCAGTCTTTGAAATAAACCCATACACATTGGAAGAGAAAACATAGCCAAAGACAGACCTATTGAAATAAACCCCATTAATATTCCGATAATTCTTTGTCGATGTGCACTCATAAAACCATGACCAAATGCTAAAAGTGTGAAACTTATCCCTGTTAAGTTCGCAAAAATTGAATGCAAATTATCATTTATATCATTTACACTAACAGTTTCGATTAAAGGAGCATGTTGGAAAATACCCGTCATCAACAAACTTAAGCCAAACAATACGCCAATGATTTGATGGTATCGAATTTTACTTTGGATTGAAACCCACACAGAACTTAAACCAAGTAAAACAAAAACGATATTCATAATCCATGCATAAGGAGAAGCTTGTGCTGCTAGATGACTTGTCGTATTACTGATGATTGAATAGCCTTCAAAACTATAAAAAGGTAAAACAAAAGAAACCAGTAAAAACAAAAGATAAGTCATTACATAGAATTTATGTTTATTTCTCACTTCACTTGCTCCCTTATTTAGATACTTTTAAATATGACTTAGTTTAACCACTGTCTCCACATGGAAAGTATGTGGGAACATATCAACACAGTGGATATTTTCAATAGAATATTGATTTGTTAAAAGTTTAAGATCACGTGTAAGTGTTCCAGGATCACAGGATACATAAATGATTGAATCAGCCGCTAATTCTAAAAGACTAAATATCGTCTCTTCACTTAAACCTTTACGTGGTGGATCTACAATCACGACATCAATTTTTTGATTTAATTGTTGAAATGCATCTTTGGCATCACCACAAATAAAAGATAAATTATCTAAGTTATTTAATTTTGCATTACGTTTCGCATCTTCAATCGCATCATCGACCACTTCAACACCAATGACTTCTTTGGCCACTCTTGCCGCAAACATTGAGATAGTCCCAATACCACAATAAAGATCGAGAACTGTTTTTGTTTTGTCTAAATCAGCGAACTCGATTGCTTTTTTATACAGTTTGACTGTTTGTACAGGATTTACTTGATAGAAACTGGCCGCTGATATTTCAAACGTCAAATCATCTAAATGATCAATAATCACATCAGTTCCATTGATTGTTTCATAGTCTTTGCCTAAGACAACATTATCTTCCTTATTATTGATGTTGATTTGAATACTTTTAATATTCGGAAAAGCTTTAATCAGAGATTCGATAAATTCTTGTTTTAAAGCGATTTTCTTTTTACGAACAATTAAAACTAACATCAGATCCGTAGATTCAAAACCTTTCTTAATCAGTACATTTCTTAAATTATCAAACGGAAGATGATTTGTTTGATAGAAGTTTTGAATGTGCTTTAAGATTTGATCAGCGTCTTCACTTTGAATTAAACATGTGTTAAACGGAACGATATCGTGTGAATGCGCACGAAAGAAACCATAATCTCCTGCTTCATTAAATGGAACAATTGATTTATTACGATAGTGATTCGGATTATCCATTCCAGTAATGTCTTCAATAAGTAGATTTTGATCAATATTTCTTTGAATCAAAGATTCTACATGGCGTTTTTTGAATTGAAGTTGATGAGCGTAGTTCATGTGTTGAATTTGACATCCCCCACAGATATTGGCCACTGGACAAGCTGGTTCGACGCGATCTTTACTTTTTTCAATAAGTTCAGATACTTTTCCAAATGCATAAGAAGAATTCACTTTAACAATAAGTACATCAGCAATTTCTCCAATTAACATATTCGGTACAAAAACGACAAAAGACTCGTGTTTGCACACAGCTAATCCTTTTTCGTTATAATCAATAGCGGTAAGTCTTAGTGTTTCATTTTTTTTCATTTTTAAGTTAAAAGAGGCCTTTTGCCTCTTTATTGTCCTGTCGTATCTGTATTTTGTGCGTCGGTGGAATCCGTTGGAATATTCGTCGCATCTTCTGTGACTGGATTATTCTTTGCTTCCAAAGCAGCTAGTAGTTCAGCGGCTAAATCAGGATTTACAGCAGTTGAGACATCTTGGATAGCCCATTCTGTCATATTTCCATTTTTAGTAAGTATTGTATGTAGATTAACTGAATCATCAGCCATACTCATGTTGTACACATCAATTTGTAAATCATACATTTTCTTTGCATCTGTAGAGGTAAAGTATGTATCAATCGCAATGGCTCCATCAATTACATCCACAGCTTCTGTCGCGATATCAGCAAAACTTTCAGCGCCTAAATCTGGATCAACTTTAATACTGACAATTACGGTTGCCGCATGTAAGTTAACAGAAACAGATTGAACCGATAAAGCTTCAAGTTCACTTTGAACATTAGTAATCATGGCATCTGTAATCTCAGGATCAAGGTCATTATTGAATCGATTGCCTTCAATAACATTACCCGTCGCAAGTGATGATTGGAGTAAAATCACTAATAAGATGATGACAGGGATTGAAAAGAAGACTAATCCTGCCCAGAAAATGGCATTGCCTTTAAATATCTTATTAAAGAGTTTACTGTGTGATTTCTTTTTTGTTTGTGTTTTTTGATTTGTGTTTTTTGTCATAACATAGTCCATTATAGCCTAAAGACTAATCTTTCGCATTAGCCTCTTTCTTTTAAGGCTTTTAATAAGAGTTCATTGGTTTTTTGTGGGTTTGCTTGACCACGTGTTTTCTTCATGATTTGACCCACTAAGAAACCAAGTGCTCGATCTTTTCCATTATGGAAATCAATGATAGATTGCGCATTTTCATTAAGTGTTTCAGCAATTAAATTTTGAAGTGTTGATTCATCAGAAACTTGTTCAATACTGAACTCTTTTACAATTGCTTTATAGTCTTTGCCATTTAATAAGTGTGTAAAGATTTCTTTGGCTTGTTTAGAAGATATTTCTTTTGAACCTAAGGCATTTAACATTTGTCCAAATTCTTCAAGTTTAAGTTGATAGTCTTTATCATGGATTTTTTGGATATCAAGATTTGAAACAACTTCAGTTAAGACCCAATTAGCCGCAAGTGTTGCTTGAGTTGTATGCAAGATTAAACTGTCAAAGAAGTCAGATAAAACTTTATTTGCTATTAAACGATCTGCATCAATCTCATTAAGACCTAAGACAAGATAACGTTCTTTTCTTTGATCTGGAAGTTCTGGTAAATTTGAAACAATTTCTTCCATCCATTTTGCATCGATTAAGATTGGTGGAATATTAGGTTCTGGGAAATATTTGTAATCAACTATTCCTTCTTTTTTACGCATTAAGACCGTTGTTTTATTCACATCATCAAAACGACGTGTTGCTTGTTCAACCACTTCACCTTTATTTAATAATTCAGATTGACGTTTGATTTCAGCATCAACAGCGACTGCAATATTAGAAATGGAGTTTAAGTTTTTAATCTCTGTTTTAACCCCAAATTTTTCAGTGCCTTCAGGTCTTAGTGAAATATTGACATCACATCTAAGTGATCCTTCTTCCATCTTGCCGTCAGTAACACCTAAATAAACGAGAATAGCACGTAGTTTTTCAACATATTTCATCGCTTCTTCAGCACTTCTCATATCGGCTTCAGAAACAATTTCAACTAGTGGTGTGCCTGCACGATTGAAGTCAATCCAGCTTTCTTCTTCAACATGATATTGTTTTGCTGTATCTTCTTCCATGTGTAAACGATTGATGCGAATATGTTTGATACCTTCTGCTGTTTCGATATCAATATGTCCGTTAGTACCGATTGGATGGAATTGTTGAGTAATTTGAAAACCTTTTGGTAAATCTGAATAATAATAGTTTTTACGATCAAATTTAATCAGTGGATCAATCTTTAAATTAAAAGCACGACAGGCCATAATCGCTAGTCTTACAGCTTCTTTATTTAATGAAGGGAGTGTTCCTGGATGACCTAGGTCGACTTCATTGGTAGCTGTATTTGGTTGAGCACCCACAATGACTGGAGCAGATGAAAACATTTTAGTTTTAGTTTTGAGTTCGCAATGGATTTCTATCCCAATGACTGTTTCGTAATTCATTTTGGCTCCTTTACTTGGTCATGTATGCCAGTTACTTTTTCAAAGCCATAGGCAATATCTAATAGTTTTGTTTCTTCAAAGGCTTTTGCATTGATATTTACGCCAACTGGTAAATTTTTCACAAAACCCATTGGAATCGTGATACTTGGTGTACCAGCAAAGTTTGCTAAAGCCATAAAGTTTTCAGCAATTAAATATTCACTTGAAAGTTGATCAGCTGAATCATCACCGATTTTAGGAGCCCCTGCTCCACTAGCTGGTGCGATTAAGACATCCACTTTATTAAATGCTTCATTTAAATTTTCGACAATTAAGCGTCTGACTTTTTGAGCTTTTCTAAAGATTTTTTCTTGGTTTTCAATAAAGAGAGCATAAGATCCAATGACAAAACGTTTTCTAAGTAATGGTCCAAAACCATCTGTTCTAGAATGGGTCATCACTTCTTCAATGTTTGAACCTTCTTTGGCAACCCCAAATCGTAAACCATCTAAGTTTGAATGGTTCGCGGTTGCTTCTGCATTCGCAATAATATAATAAGTTGGTAAGAAAGCATGCATTAATTCATCTTTTAAACGAATCGATATAATTTCTGCTCCTTCTGACTTTAATTTTTCACATAAATTTTTAAATAGATCTTTTGTTTCTGTGACTTGAATGGCATCTAAAACATTTTCTAAAATACCAATTTTCTTGCCTTTTAAATCACCTTTTAAAAGTTCACTGTATTTTTCAACTTCTTTAAAGGAAGAAGTCATGTCTTTATCATCGCGTCCAGCCAACACTTCTAATGTACTTGCCGCATCACTCACATTTTGAGTAAAGAAAGCAACATGATCTAAAGATGATGCATAAGGTATGACACCATAACGAGAAATACGACCATAACTTGGTTTAAAACCAACAATATTGTTGTAGGAAGCTGGTTTACGAACAGAGTCTCCGGTATCTGAACCAATCGCCATTGGTACAACGCCACTCGCTACTAAAACAGCTGAGCCACCTGATGATCCTCCTGACATACGACTTAAATCATAGGGATTATGAACAGGTCCTGTTGCGGCAGTCATATTTGTTCCACCCATCCCAAAGGTATCACAAGATGCTTTCGCAATAATGATTGCACCAGCTGCTTGCAGTTTTTTAGTGATTGTCGCATCATAAGGCGATTCATAGTTTTCAAGAATCATTGAAGAACCCGTTGTAATTGTTTTCTTCATATTGACTAAGTCTTTTAATACAACAGGTACACCATAAAGTGGATGTTTAGCTTCTATGTTTGATATATTTTTTAATTGATGACTAGGATCAACAAAATTAACGACAGCGTTTAAATCAGCTTGAAATGCTTTTGCTTTTTCTAGGGCTGGCATGACCGATTCAATCGGTGTAAAATCTTTAATCGCCATTATAAAACCACCTTCTTCGTAACGAAAAACCCGTTCTTTTGATCAGGTGCATTTTTAAGCGCTTCTTCTTGACTTAAGACATGATCAACCACATCTTCTCGTAAAAAATGCGTTGGAGCTTCAAAGGGATAAACCATCTCTTCAACCCCTTCTGTATCGATCTTATCTAAAAGTGCCATTTGTTGTATTAAAACATCAAATTCATAAGCGATATCATTGGCTTCATCATCACTTAAATCAAAACGTAATTGATGAGCTAAATTTTTAAAATAATTTGCATCATAAGACATAGACAATTCCTCCTAATCACTCAAGATGACAGTTATTTCACCACTACGATCTTTTTGGATCATCGCTAGTGTGTCATCGATATTTTCAACCTTAACGATTATATCATAGCTAGCTAAATCAAATTCTTTTAATAATGTCGCAATATACTGTGTTAAAGCATAAATTTCAGCATATGTTTTCACTTGAATATGGACAAAGATGTCTAAACTATTCAATTTATTATCGACATAATGGGCATGTCCAATCACTCCCACATTTTCAGGAACAAAATCTTGGATAGATCCTTTAAAGGCTGAGAAACTAGCATCCAAAGCAGGATCTGCTGAGGCTGCTGCAGTGGATGGGAATAAACGCCATTCTTCACTATTCTCTTTAAATTGACCACTACGCCCATCAAAGTAACCATCTCCAATATAATAACCTGGGAGCGCATTATCAATACTGGCCGTCGAATAAAGGGCAATATAGACAGGAATACTTTCCATATTGGCTAGCGTTCTAATGAAACGTTCTAGTTTACGTCCCATATCACTACCATATTCATATAAACGACTCTGAGTAACGGTCGTATAGCTTCCATCACTTGTACGTAATTGATCGTTTAATACGATTGTAAAAGCTAACCCCGCTAACTCAGGATTGGATGCTGAGCCCGTATAGAAATCCATCTCAACGACATCCGCAATCGCAACCGCATTTAAAACCGTAATATCACCTACACCAGTCACAAACTCTGAACCAGATGGTGGATTTAACCCATAGGGATTATCACTACTTTCACGGGTTACAAGCTGACTTAATTCATTAATATCTAAAACATGACCTTCAGACATATAGTATTGACTAGGGTCAAAGTAAGATTTTGCCTTTTCACTTAAACGAGCCCCAACTTCCATGAAATCTGCTTTTCCTAAATAGGTTCCATGATAAGCCCGCACTGGAGAGCTAACAAACGGGACTAAAACTGAATAATCACCATTGTTTGTAGAATTAATTAAATTTAGATCTAAACCTTCATCAGACGAAGATGAACAAGCTGATAAAAGAAGGATGATTGATAGTAAAGTCAGTATTTTCTTCATTTGTTGACCTCTTTTAAAAATGCTTCTGCTTCCATTGTATTAATCCCTAGATCTTGCGCTTTACTTAATTTAGATCCAGCAGCTTCACCATAGATAACTAAGTCCGTTTTCTTAGAGACTGATCCTGTGACTTTTGCACCATGCAATGTCAACCATTGTTCTGCTTCACTTCGACTCATGCCTTCAATTGATCCCGTTACGACAACAACTAAATCGGTAAAAGGAGATGCTTTTACTTCCGCCACATCTGTATCCATACGTACCCCAAAGTTTATTAAATCTTGAATCATTTTTTGATTATGTGTTTCATTAAAATAATCTACAATCCCTATCGCAGTAATGCCCCCAATATCTTTAAGAGCACTTAGTTCATCGACTGTCGCTTCTTTTAATTGTTCCATAGAAACAAAGGCTTGTGCTAAGATCGAAGCTGCTTTTTCTCCAACTTGTCTAATGCCTAAACCAGTGAGTAGCTTTTCTAGAGGTTCATTTTTACTCTTTTCAATGGATTGGATTAAATTTTGAACAGACTTTTCCTTCCACCCAGGAAGGGATAGAATGGCTTCTGTTTTATCTTTTAATTGATATAAATCAGTTATTGTATAGACTAAGCCAGCTTCATGGAGTTGTTCAATTGAACGGGCGCCTAAGCCATCAATATTTAAGGCATCGCGAGATGCATAATGGGCTAAGGATTCCACGATTCTTGCGGGACAGTTAGTATTGATACAGAAATGATGTGCTTCATCTTCTGCTCGAACAAGTTCTCCTCCACAATGTGGACAAATACTTGGGAAAATATAAGGCACTTGTGTGCCATCTCTTCGATCTGGATGGCTAGCCAGTACTTCAGGAATAATTTCCCCTGCTTTACGCACAGTGACGATATCACCAATACGAATATCTTTATCCTTAATAAAATCTTCGTTATGAAGTTGGGCAAATGAAACGGTTGTACCAGCAATTCTTACCGGTGATAAAGCGGCATTAGGCGTCACTTTACCAGTACGTCCAACAGTGATAAAAATATCATTTAGACTTGTTAAAACCTCTTCTGCTGGAAACTTATAAGCGACAGCCCATTTGGGCGTTTTTGCGGTAAAACCTAAATCATTTTGTAGACTAAAATCATTGACTTTTAATACGATTCCGTCAATTTCATATTCAAGATTAGATCGTAGTTGAGTAAAATCTTGGATGCATTGCCATACTTCATCAGCAGAGTGACAAAGACGTGTATGAGGATTTATTTTAAAACCTAAAGATTTGACCCATTGTAAAGCCTCATAATGGGTTTTTAGTTGATGACTTTCACCATTCACTAAGTAATACCAAAAGGCATCTAAGTGACGTGATGCTGCAATCTTACTGTCTAATTGACGGATAGAGCCAGCCGCAGCGTTACGTGGATTAGCAAATAAATCTTCACCTTTATTGTTGCGATATAGATTAATCCGTTCAAACTCAGCTTTAGGCAAATAGACTTCACCCCGAATTTCAAAACTTTCAGATTGTTTTAAAATGAGTGGAATTGATCGAATCGTTTTCACATTGTGACTAACATCTTCTCCAACTTCACCATCACCTCGCGTAACTGCTTGCATAAAAGCGCCATTTTCATAATGAACAGACATCGCTAAACCATCTATTTTTAACTCACAAACCCATTCAATAGAACCTGTTTCTTTTTCAATACGTTGAATAAAATGACGAACTTCTTCTTCATTAAAAACATTGCCCAAAGACAACATTTGTGCTTTATGTTTTACTTTTGTGAAAGCATCCAAGACTAAACCACCGACTTTTTGAGACGGTGAGTTTTCATCAAAATACTCAGGATAAAGTGTTTCTAAACTTTGTAGTTCTTGCATACAACGATCATATTCTTGATCTGATACGGAAGGCTTATCCAAAGAATGATATTCCCTGTTGTAGCGACGAATGAGTGCTCTTAATTCATCAATTCTTTCTTTGCTCATAATTAAACCTTTGAGATGGATGGATGTTCAACCATTAGCTTTTTGACGCCATTTGGATAATCAAAAGCTATTTCAGCTAAAACACCATCTAATGTAAGAATAACACCTTGACCAAAACTTGTGTGATTGACCATGTCACCAACTTTATATTTTGATTTTACGGTTTTACGCATACCATCACTAAATGTTGCTTTAGTCCCAAACTTCTTTTTCAAGTCTAAGTTTTGTGGCTGATTATAATTATAGTTAACACCAATATGATCTAAGTGTTTATTATCGACTTCATCAATAAAACGAGAACGTGCTCGAACTTTATTTAAGACAAAGGAAAAACCTGAAACTTCGGAAAGATACAATTTATTTTTAGCTCGTGTATAAGCAACATAAGCTAAACGTCTTTCTTCTTCTAGTCCTCTTTTCCCTTCATTCATACTTCTTTCATTAGGGAAAACACCTTCAGATAAACCCACCACAAAGACTGTATCGAATTCTAAACCTTTAGCGGCATGAATGGTCATCATTTGAATGTATTCACCAGTCGTTAATTCATTCTTATCCCCATAGAGTGATACCATTTGTAGATATTCATCTAAACCTGCTTCTGGATATTGATTTTGAAAGGTAATGACATCATTAATTAATTCTTTGATATTTTCAATACGATCCATCTCATGGTTTTCTTCATACATATGACGAATTCCACTCTCATTTGCGACCGCTTCTAAAATATCTAAAATGGGTTTATCATCGACCATCATTTGTTTAAATCGATTGATCATATCGACAAATCGATCAATCGTTAAACCTGCTTTACCACTAATGGGATTATCGCTTGAGACAAGTTCAAAGTAAGAACATTTACGTTTCTTTGCTTCTTGATGAATGGTATCAACAGTCTTATTCCCAATCCCTCTTTTTGGAACATTGATAATCCGTTTAAACGCTAAGTCATCGGCGGTAGTTAACATTCTTAAATAAGCTAACATGTCTTTGATTTCAGCTCGATCATAGAATCGAGTACCACCATAAATGACATAAGGAACTTGGGCATCTAAACAGCCTTTTTCAATGGATCGTGAAAGATAGTTGGAACGATAAAGTATCGCCATATTTTTATAGGCTAAGCCTTCATCATGTTTCTTTTGGATTTCTTTTAGAATCCATCTACCCTCCTCCTCTTCATTCGCAAAGGAACAATGGGTAATTTTTTGATCACTTTCCTTTTCTGTAAAGAGATCTTTATCTAATCTAAATTGATTGTTTTTTATTAAAGCATTAGCACCCGCTAAGATATGTTTAGTTGAGCGATAATTCTGATTTAAAACGATGGTTGAGGTAGGTTTAAAATCCTTTTCGAAGTTCATGATGATATTCACATCAGCTCCGCGCCAGGTATAAATGGTTTGATCAGGATCGCCCACCACATAAAGTTGATTCTCTGAGCCTGCTAATTGTTTAATGAGTTTGTATTGAACACGGTCAATATCTTGAAACTCATCAACGTGGACAAAATTAAAACGACGTTGCCACTTATCTAAGATAGTCGCATGAGTTTCAAACATTTTAACGGTGACTAATAACAAGTCGTCAAAATCTAAAGCATATAAGTCTTTTTGCCTTTGTACATAATAGGCATAGACAGCTGCTTTATCCTTTTCACCAGGATGTTCGCCTGCTAATATTTTTGCTCGATCGACTGAAACTTCCGCTCCCTTATTGTTTGAAATATAATCCAACATGGAGTTGAGTGATATTTTTTGTACTTCTAAGCCAATTTCTTTATAAGCTTCTTTCAAGATGCTTTTTTGATCATCTGAATCCATCACTGTAAAATTACGGGGTAAGTCCATACTTGGACAATCCTCACGTAAAATACGCACACAAAGTGAGTGAATGGTTGAGATATGCACACCTGCTGCGCTTGATCCCATCATTTGGTCTAAACGTTCTTTCATTTCATTAGCAGCCTTATTTGTAAAGGTAATCGCTAAGATAGATGAAGGAAAAACGCCTAAGTCTACAATGAGGTGAGATATTCTTTCGATTAGAACGCGTGTTTTACCGCTCCCAGCTCCGGCAACGATACGAACATAACGATCTGAAGTATAAACCGCTTGGTGTTGATTTTGATTAAGATTAACTTTTGATGACATATCATATAGTATACCAAAACTTAGGCAAGATATCTTTGTGCTGTCCATAAAAAAAACCAAGTGAATTATTCACTTGGTTCAACATAGGCTTTTAGTTTTTCGATCGAGATTAATGTTCTTCTAATCGTTTCTTCTTTACCAATAATATAAGGGATTTCTAGTGCTCCCCCTGGCGTAAATTGTTTACCTGTTACAGCGGTTCTAACTGGCCAGTAATATTGACCATTCTTACATCCAAGTTTTTCAGGAACCAATTGCATTTTTTCATGGAGTTCATCAACTGATGTCCAATCTTTAATTTCGTCATAACAAACAAGTGAAGCTTCTAAAGCAGCAATTGAATTCTCTTTATTGGTTTTCATCTTTTTATGGAAGAACATTTCAACATCAAAGTCCTCATTATAAGTATCAATGAAATCGACCATTTCAACAATTTCTGATAAGTAAGCAACACGTTGTTGAAGCATTTTAGAGACTTCTAATAAATCGCAATCACGTTGTATGCCTTCTTTTAAATAAGGAAGAGCTAATGCATGAAAGTCTTCTAAACTTAAAGCACGGATATATTGACCATTCATCCATTTAAGTTTTTCAATATCAAAAATGGCTGGTGCTTTTGAGACACGTGATACATTGAAGGCTTTGGTCAGTTCTTCTAAGGTATAAATTTCTTGATTTGTTTCCGGTGACCAACCCAATAAAGCAATATAGTTAAGGATGGCTTGTGGTAAATAACCTTTACTTTCTAAATCTTGGAAAGAGGCATCGCCATTACGTTTTGAGAGTTTATGTTGTTCATCCTTCATAACTGGAGGCAAATGAACATACGTTGGTTTTTCCCAACCAAAACTTTCATAGATTAAATTGTATTTAGGAGTTGATGATAAATACTCATTACCACGCACAACATGCGTAATATTCATTTGATGATCATCGACAACATTGGCAAAGTTATAAGTAGGAAAGCCATCAGATTTTAATAAAACTTGTTCATCTAAAATCTCACGCTCAACTTCAATATCACCATACACTTCATCATGGAAAACAGTCGCTGCACCTTCTTTAATGCTTTGACGGATGACATAGTGACCTGATTTTTTCTTTTCTTCAATTTCTTCAGCACTTAAGTGATTACATGGATCATTAAATTTAAAAGGAATCCCTGCTTTTTCGGCCGCTTCTTTTTGTGATTGAAGAACGGTCTCATCACAAAAACAATAGTGAGCTCCACCCTTTTCAACTAATTCAAGCGCATAATCTTTATACATCCCTAAACGTTCACTTTGAACGTATGGGCCATAGTTTCCAGGTTTATCCGGTCCTTCATCATAATAAAGTCCAACTTTGTTTAATGTGTCATAAATAATGTCGACTGAACCTTCTACTAAACGGGCTTGATCAGTGTCTTCAATTCTTAATATAAATTCGCCACCGTCCTTTTTAGCCACCAAATATTCATACAAAGCTGTACGAAGATTTCCGATGTGCATATAACCGGTTGGTGATGGGGCGAAACGTGTTCTTACTTTATTTGTCATAGCTATATTCCTCGCGTTCATTATTATACCTTAGATTGTTCCCATATCCAAAGAATTAAAGCTATAATAGTCTCATGAAACATACATTAACAATCCCCGAATACAAAATTATTGATACACGTGAAAGTGAAAAACTTGAAAACGTTTGTGGCGTAGAACTAAGACGCCCTGATACAAATGCTTTGGGACCTGTCTCAAACTCAAATCTTTGGTCACGCCCTGATGTTTTTTATAAACGTAAAAACAACCGCGAGGGTGAATGGATCATCCAAAATGAAGTCCCTGAAAATTGGTCTTACTCATATAAAGGTTTAAAATTTAAGCTTAAACTTTCTACTAACAAACAGATTGGACTTTTCTTTGAACAAATCTCCAACTGGGAATGGTTAGATTATCAAATCAAACATGCGAAAAGACCGATTCGTGTTTTAAATCTCTTTGGTTACACTGGTGCCGCATCCCTGGTTTGTGCAAAAGCTGGAGCGGTTGAAGTCGTCCATGTTGAAGCAAGTAAATCAACACTTAATTGGTTTAAGGAAAACAGAACATTAAACAATATGGATGATATGCCGATTCGTCCAATTCAAGAAGATGCCTTTAAATTTGTTGAACGTGAAATCAATCGTGGTCATCGCTATGACTTAATCATTTTAGATCCACCTGCTTATGGAAAAGGACCAAAAGGTGAAGTCTTTAAATTTGAAGAAGATATCCATCGACTTCTTGAAAGAATTAATGTCTTATTATCAGATGATGCCTTTGGTTTATTGATGTCTGTTTATGTCGAAAACTTATTTGGACGTCGCTTTGAAGGTATCGTTAAACAAGGATTAGACCAACGTTCTAAAAAAGTTGAAATTAGAGAATGGTATATCCCAATTGAAAATAAAGAAGAAGCCATGCGCGCTGGTATGAGTGCTCGAGTTTTATTTAAATGAAAATCATTTTTGAAGACAATCATTTACTCGTCGTAGAAAAACCCATTAATGTGCCGATGCAGGAAGATGAATCAAAAGATTTAGATCTTCTAAATATGGCTAAAGAATACATTCGCCTTAAATACGATAAACCTGGACAAGTCTACTGTGGTTTAGTTCATCGTTTAGATCGACCCGTGGGTGGTGTGGTTGTTTTTGCGAAAACATCTAAAGCTGCTTCGCGTTTGTCTGATTCAATGCGAAAAAATACTTGGCATAAAAAATATGAAGCTATTGTCGTGGGTAAATTACCCTATCATCCAAAATTTGTAGACTATCTTCATAAAGATGCGAAAACAAATATGTCTAGAGTGGTTGCGAAAGACAAAGGTAAATACGCTGAATTATCTTATGAGCTTATCAATTCAAAACAAGATATGCATCATGTCTTAATCGATTTAAAAACAGGAAGATCACATCAAATTAGGGTTCAATTTGCATCACGTAATTGTCCACTATGGGGTGATCAAAGATATAATCCAAACGCAAAAATTGGACAACAAATCGCCCTTTGGGCAGTTGAATTAACGTTTCCTCATCCAACCACACAAGAAACACTCGTCTTTAAATCCAATCCACCACAAGAAGACCCTTGGAACTAAAAACAAATCTATCTCAGATTTGTTTTTTTAATGATAATAAATTGAATAATCAATCCAATGACTATCGTTTGTAAGAGCTTTGTAAAGTAAAGATCAAAATAGATTTCAAAAGCATCAAAGACAAAGAAATTTAACATTAAACTTAAGATGTGAGCCGCTAAAATCATACTTATCATCAAAGGAATAAACTTAAGTTTATTCAAGAAGATACGATAAAACCATTTATCTTTAAACATGTATAGTATTAACATCACCGCCAAAAACCAAGCAAATGGATGTATTAAACCTTCGATAATGAACATTTGATTAAATTCAATGATATTCATACGATACAGAAGTGATGGTAAAAAGAAAAAGAAGAAAATGATTAGAAAGACCATTGAACCAAACTTGATTAATTGACGATTTTTGTCATAACCTTGAGAATCAAGTTCATTAAACTTTGCTTTCTCTTTAATATATTCTTCATCATCAAGGGTTTCAAAATCATATCCATATATTTTACTAAGAAGAAAAATCATTGCATTACCCACAAAAATAATGAATACACCACTCAAAGTTCCAACAAACTCAAATAAAATGAGTAATCCCATCAGTGATATTAAGACCGATACCATTCTGATCCATCTTTTTGGATAAACTTTACTCTGACAGTGATGACATAATCGATTACTTTCCATAAAGAAAACAGAAGATTTTTCTAATTCATTTTGACAAACTGGACAAATTTTTAAATTTTTCATCGTACACTCAGCCTCGTTTTTGATCATGTTGTTTTTGTAGATAGAAAGAAGTTAAGCTAATTAACAGTAATATTGGCAATAAATAGATTCTAATCTGATTAAAACCATAATATGTAAAAGGATTAAATGTTGTATTAAAAGCTAACATAGCAAAAACAAATGATAGCCAATAACCCATATTACTCATGGGATGGTATTTCAGTTTTAAAAACCATTCCTCTTTATAAACATAGAGTAATTGCATACAAAGATAAATATGAGGAATGACCATAAAGACAGCCATTAACTGTCCTGTTTGTATACTTGATAATTCTAGAAACAAACTTAGAACAGTTAAAATAATATAGGCGATTAATATGAGAAGGATTGCTTCACCTACATAGCCAAACTTCTCACGTTTTGTAAGTGGAATAGCTTCTTTAAAAAGTTCTTTATTTTCTTCATCAATCGTTTTTGGATTGATGAGTACTTCAACTTGTTTTTGATGATAACCAAAGAATTTTAATAGTATAAAGTGAATAATGACAAAAAAAGATCCAATAATCACAAATGCTCTTGAATCAATCTGATCTCCTATTAAAATTGAAAAAAGTACTAAAGATAAAAGTACAGAAAGCACTAAACCTCAAACTTTCGGACTGACCTCTGTTCCACAATTGAAACATGTCGTCTTTCCAAGATAAGCTGGCGTTATTTCATGTAAACAATGTGGACATCTCTTTAAATCATGCATAATATCTCCCACTACTGATTTAATTATATATTAAAAAAACGGATACTAAATATCCGCTTATCCTAAATTATTATTTTGTTTTTATTGATTGCCTTAAGATTTTTAGCATTGGTTAAACGCATCGCTTCCTTAAGCTCCTCAGTGTATTGTGAAGCTAGGGCTTTTACACCTTCAGCTTGTCCACCAATTGCAGCATGGGTAAATGGTCGACCAATAAGTACTGCATCAGCCCCAAGTGCTAAAGCTTTAAAAATATCCGTTCCTGATCTAAATCCACCATCAACAAATACTTTGATACTCTTGTTTACATATTGAACAATTTCTTCTAAGACATCAATCGTCGCTATCGAATCATCCAAAACACGGCCACCATGATTGGAAACAATGATCGCATCCGCTTTCGCATCAATCGCTTTTTGAGCATCTTTAACACACATGATTCCCTTCACAATAAATGGTCCATTTACCATTTTTTTAATTTTCGCTAAATCTTCAGTGTTTTTAAATTGAATAGGTGTAGGTGAATGTTTAAGAAAAACTAAACCAGCCGCATCAACATCCATACAAACAGCCAAATTAGAAGCTTCTTTAACTAAATTATATTTTGCTTCAACGATATCCATTCGCCATGGTTTAATCGTCGCAATACCGTAATTGAATTCATTGATTGCCTTTGCGCCAGCTTCAAAGAATTGAGGCTGTGTACCATCTCCAAAAAATGGAATAATTCCAGCTTCTTTTGCGCCTTGATTAATCGCTCTTGCATAATCAATTTCTTCCATTTGTGTACCAAAGTGTTGTTTAACTGAAGCTATCGGGGCAATCATAATCGGTGCTGAAAAACTTTGATTAAAAAGCTTAAATGTTGTATCGACTTCATAGTCTTCACGAATCACTTGCATCTTAAGTTTGATGTTTTTAAGGGCTTGAACATTATTCACAAAGCTTTGTCCTCTCCCTTTTCCTCCAGGTCCAGGAAGACGACCTCGACAAACTTCACCATTACAAATAGGACACATATAACATAAGGTCATATCAGCTTTTGCTTTTTTAAAAATTTCTTTCATACTTCTTTTTACTCCCATCTACTTATTGATTAAAAAAATGAAGCAAATGCTTCATCATTTTTTAAAGAAAGCTATTATCTCGTCTTTTTTTGCTTCGCAATCTGCTTTTGCGAGCTCATACATTCCATTGACTTGATCATAAGTCGCTGAAAAACGCTTTGCGCCAAAATCTTTTGTTGGTTGGATTAAAATCGCTTTACCTTCAGATTCTAATTTTTTAGCCGTTGCCATTTCACCATTATAGACATCCTTACGATTTCTAAAATCTTGTAGTAAAATCTTGTATTTATGATATAGAAGATCAAGTAAGAATTGAGTTGTCTTAGAATTATCTTCGCGTACAAAGTTACGAGGTTTTGTGACCACTACTAACATTTTATCGACTTGATGATGAAGCGCTCTACCAACTGGAACCATGGTTGTTACACCACCATCCATCCACCATTCACCTTTAGCTTTTACATTTTTTCCAGCAATCGGAATTGTACAGGCGGCTTGCATAAGTTTAATCTCATCGTCTAAATCAGTTTGATTTAACCAAATCGTTTCTTGGGTTTTTAAACGGTAAACACCAAATTCAACTAAGGCTTTGATTTTTCTAAAATCAGCTACATTAAATTTGAGTCGCTCTAAAAGAATGTCTTTAAACATCCGATTATAAGCAACAGGTGTTCCTTCTTTTAAAATCGCTTTTAAACCAAAATTCTCAGCTTCAACGGATGAATTGACTGAGATGTCATGTAGCATTTTGACATCTTTCATCGCTGTTAAACCAGCATACATAGCTCCTGAGGATATGCCAATATAGATATCAAAATCAACGTTATTTTCAACTAACCATGCGCAAACACCAGCAGTGTATGCACCACGTAGGCCTCCGCCTTCTAATACTAAAGCTGTTTTCATGTATAAAATCTCTCCTAGAATAATGCTGCAAAAATATTCATAACAGCACGATAAACTTTGACGATAAATGGCGTACTCAAAGCCATTTCAAAAGTAATCTCTTTAGACTTATTTAATGTTTCAACATAATCAGAAACAATATCTTCTAAGATGGGTGAATCAATAATTAATGCCCCACATTCAAAGTGTAGATAATACGATCTAAAGTCTAAATTACTTGTTCCGACAATAGCCATTTTACCATCTGCAACCATTACTTTACCATGAACAAATCCAGGTGTATATTCATAGATTTTGACACCATTTTTAGTCAGTCTTTCATAATTGGAACGAGTAACCGAGTAAACATACTTCTTATCTGGTATACCAGGGACTAGAATTCTGACATCAATCCCACTTTTTGCAGCATTGCATAAAGCTGTTTCCATTTCAAAACCAATCACTAAATAAGGGGTCATGATATAGAGGTAATGAGAGGCTGTATTTATTAAATTTAAATGAGCATTTTCAGAAACAGCTTCATCATCTGTTGGAGAATCAGAGAATGGTTGGACCATCCCTTGTCCCATATAAACTTCATGTTCTATTTTATATTTTAAGTAGTCTGATTTAGTTTTAGCTGTAAAATCAAAGAATTGTAGAAACATTAAACTTAAAGAATAAACAGCTTCTCCCTCAATTGAGATAGCGACATCTTTCCAATGTCCAAACCGACTTTTAATATTGACATATTCATCAGCAATATTAGTTCCACCAATAAAACCGATTTTCCCATCGATAACCGCAATTTTACGATGGTCTCGATTATTCATACGAATCGCTAAGACGGGACGGATGGGATTAAAGACAGCTGTTTGTATGCCAGCTTTTCGCATAGTATCCACAAAATCATGAGGGAGTGAGGTTGCCCCTGCATCATCATACATAAACTTTACTTCAACGCCTTGTTGAACTTTTAGTTTAAGTAAATCAAAGAGATGGGATAAGACAACTCCTTCTTTGATAATGAAATATTCTAAAAAGATAAACTTCTCAGCTTTTTGTATGGCATTAATCAAAGCTTGAAATTTTGCTTCACCAGTTGGATAATATTCAACTTTTGAGTTTTCATAAACTGGAAAATCTGAATTACGTAGAATATATTCAACATTACGTCGATCAACAGCTCTTCGAATACCCACTAAAGTTGCTTCATCTTGAACCAATAAAGGTTTTTGGTCTTGACTCATTTCATTGATCCCAACTCTAAGTTCTTTAGGAACTTTACGTCCACCAAATAAGAAATAAGTTACTACGCCAACCACTGGCACACCAAGAATAAACATAATCCAGGTCATTTTATAGGATGGATTATCAAATTTATTTAAAATATAGATTACGACTGCAAAGTTCGCAAATAGTTGAATGATATAGATGTTTTCAATGCGTTGACTCAAAGTAAAAACCGCTACATAAATAAAAAGTAGTTGTAAAAGTATCAGAACTGATACACTAAATGGTTTTTTAACAAGCTGATGAGCCAGTTTTTTCATCTACATCTCCAATCGTTCTAAAACTGTTATCCCTAAATCTAAGAAGTCTTTCTCCATTGTTTTGTAAATATCTGTTTCAAGTAAATAAAGTGGAGAATGGGCATCTAAACCAACAATCGCTTTAACATCATAGTTTGAAGCAATGCTGAAAAAAGCGAGATTTGGATAGCGATAACTACTATACCCATTATAGATGCCTTTTCGATATTTTGTCCCTTTAAGGTTGATTTCTAAAGGGATATTATACTTTTCAGCGGCTTCACAGATACGATGAGCTGCTTGATCACAAGCTTCATTCCAGACTTTACGACCTAACATAAAATAGGAAGGATGCGCTAGAAATTTAATTAAGCCACTCTCCATGGCGGCAATGACTTGATCAGCATATACTTCTAGATCAGCATCGCTTGTGTAATAGTCATAGCCATATTGATCTAAAACTTTATAATGTTGACCACAAATCATATAGTCTACTTTTTGTGCGACTTCTTTGTAGTAATTTAATCGCTCTGGAAAGAATTCACATTCAAAACCAACATAAATTTTAATTTGATCTTTATACTTTTCTTTTAAGTGATTAATACTTGTAATATATTCATCCATCTGATGATATTCCATACGATCCCCTGGGTTTGATGCATCAGGATAAGGCATATGATCAGAGAATCCCAATTCTTCTAAACCAGCTTCAATAGCTGCCAAGACATATTGTTCATCATTGCCCGTTGCGTGTCCACAACGAGAAGTATGCGTGTGATAGTTAGCTTTAAACATTTTTTCCTTCTTTTTCGTTATATTCCAATACAAAATCAATCGCTTGCGCTACAGATTCAACAATATTATTGGCAGATGCTTTAATGATTTCATCGGCATGACTCATCGAAAAACTGAATGGTATAACCTTTAACATCGAAATATCATTCATTGAATCACCAATACATGCTACTTCTGTTGGTTTATAACCTTTGAGTTCAATCAGTTCTAAGAGAGCTTGCCCTTTTGAAATACCTTGCGGCATGATTTCGATGTTATTTGGACCTGAATAAGTAATATCAAAGCGATCACCAAAACGATCATTAAAATATTTCATCATGATATCGCGATCTTCTATCGACCAAACTAAACCAACGACTTTATTAAAAGGTGCTTTTTCTAAGTCATTAATCCATTCGTCCATATTTATGGTTGGACATTGTTTAACAACCCCTTCACTTTCCAATTCATGAAAACGGTGAAAAGGTTCTTTATTTACATCATAGACAACGTAATCACCTGCATTTGTAATCCCTAAAAAATTCGCATCCATTTTGAATTCATGGATAGCATCCATTAAATCAAATGAATCTTGTCGTGTTAAACCATGGTTTGTAATTTCTACATTATCAACAACGACGTTACAACCGTTCATCCCAATCGCATCGACTTGAAAGCCAAATTCTTTTTCTAAAACATGACGATAAAAAACATCACGTCCACTAGCCATCATAAATCTGACACCATGGTTATGAAGTTTGAGTACTGCTCTTTTATTTTCTTCACTAATACTATTACTGTGTTCTACTTCAGGGTTATGAAGTAATGTTCCATCCATATCTGACACAAAAAGTTTTATCATAAACAACCTCATTTCTCACAAACATCATTATAACAAACAGTGATTTGGCAGTTTTGCCAATTTAAGTTAAGGATTTGTCAAGATTAGTCTATTTTTTTGCTGAATATGGCTTTCTCACGATCTCCTTGTAGATAGAGTTCATGATCAACTGGTACTTTCTTTAGCCCTACAAATTCACAACCAGCATACTGACAGGTTTTAAAGGAAGCAATATTGTCAGTATTACAAGTAATAATGAGTTCTTTAAATCCTAAAATTTTGGCTTGTTTAAAAAGTAATAAACAGGCTTTTGTCGCAAAGCGATGACCACGATATGGTTTATAAATCGTATAGCCGATGTGCCCTGCTAATTCAATCGTATCTCCTTTTCCGACGCGGATATCGCAACGACCAATAATTCGATTCTTTTCTATCTCAATAATGTCATAGATATAAGAAAGACCCCAACCATCAGGGTTGGAATCATTGTGTTTAGTAACGAATTTTAGTTTAATGACCCCATCGCTCAAACTAGGCTTAAAGAGTTTGTTTAACATTACCTTAATTATAACAAATAAAAGAGCCACATCAGTGGCTCTAGTTGGGCAATTAATTTAATTGTAGATTATTCTGCGCCTTGTTCTTCAGCGTATTTTTTCTTATCCCAAGCTGCGATGAATGGGAAGTAGATTAAACCTGTAATTACAAAGTTTACAATTTGTAGAAGAACGACACGGACATCACCATTACCGATATAGAAACCGGATAGAATGATAGGCATTGTCCAAGGAGCTGCAAGACCTGGTAGTCGACCAACAAGACCTGATGCGATAGCAAAGTAGGAAATGAAAGTAATAACTAAAGGTGCTACAAAGAATGGAAGCATCATCATTGGGTTCATAATAATAGGTAAACCGAATGTGACTGTTTCATTAATATTGAATAATCCCGGAGCAATTGATAAACGACCAATGTATTGAATTTGTTGTGATTTAGCTAAGAAAGCCATAATGAATGCTAATGATAATGTAGCACCTGAGCCACCTTGATAAATCAAGTTAGAAATAAATTCAGCAGTAACGATATTAGGAATATCTGTTCCAGCTTGGAATGCAGCTAAATTATCAAGAGTTGCTGCTTGCCAAATAGGATTGAAAACTGAACCAACAATCGCTGCACCATGGATTCCAACAAACCAGAAAGCTGAGTTGAAGAATACGGCAACAGCAGTCCCAGCAATACCTGTACCAACAGCAGTTAGAGGTACTTGAAGAACTTGAAGGATAAAGTCAGAGAATGTGATATAACCTGTGTGGGCAAATCCGAAACGTACAGCTGTCCACATAACAGTTGTAATCGCTGCAGGTGTTAAAGCTAAGAATTGGTTAGAGATTGCAGGTGGAACTTGTTCAGGAAGTTTGATTGTCCAACCTTTATCTAAAACGAATACATAGACTTTAGCGGTAATAATCGCTACGACCATACCCGCAAATAAACCTTGTGAACCTAGGAATTGAGTAGCGTAACCGCCGCCTTCCATTTGGTGTAACAAGATAAAGAAGCCTGATAGTGAGATAACTGCGCCTGGTAGAGCAGGTTTATCATAGGATTTAATAAGTGCATATGATACACCAACTGATGCGATCATACCAACTAATCCCATTGTTGAAGCGAAGATTACGCCCCAGTTAAACCATTTCCAGTTGTCACCAAAAACAGAAAGCATCATGTTTTGGTAAGCATCAACTGGCATTTCAGCAATAATAATTGTAAATGATCCAACAATCATTAAAGGTAATGACATAACCAAACCATCACGTAATGACATGAGGTAACGGTTTTGTTGGATTTTAGCTGCTATAGGAAGAAACTTTTCTTCTAAAATGCGTGTAAAACCATCCATATATTATAATTCCCCTTTCGGAATAATGGAGTATCTAACTCACTTGCCCAGTGTGATTTATACTCCACGAGTACATCTGTAGATGTCTCTATAGACATTTTAATATAAGCGCTTTCATTTCACAAGAAAAATATGTAATAAAATGTGATAAATTATCTAAATTGTGTGAGTAAGCATAAAAAAAGAGGTATTTCATTAGATAAATACCTCTAAATTTATATGATTTTTAAACTGTAACCTTTGAGAAAATACTCTCGATTTGACGCGTTGCGAAGTGTGACATTTTCGCAATACTATAAGGAATACTGTGTTCATCTAAATATTTAATGATTTCAGCTTGCCAAGGTAGTGTTTCTGGTCCAATAATGGCGAAATCTGGTTTGAATTCATCCATCGGTCCAACAAAATCTGGATGTACGACCAATTTTACTTCATAAGGCATTTCACCTTTTTCTTTTCTCATTTCAACTGCCGTCATGAAGGCATTTGTTTGATTAGACTTACGGCTAACTACAGCTACTTTTTTCATACGTTTCTCCTCTTAGAAATGTCCGAGCTCGAATCCTTGTGAATCTACCCATTCTAATAAGAAGGGATTGATTAAAGTTTCGAGTTCCTTGACTCGATTACTATTATAGGAAGAGATGCGCAGTAAATCAACATCGATAAAAGCAACATGACACATTATTTCAATAAATTCATCATTTTTATGCTCATTTACACATTGTTTGAAATCTTCAATAGACACATGGTCTCCATAAAAATTATTTACAAATTCTGGATGATCAGAAATACTGCGAATATAATCAATACCATATTCCTTAGCTAAACGTTTTGTGACTTCACGTGTTTGATCTAAATCTTGAGTATGATGATGTCCATCAATATGCGTTGGTTTTCTTCCAAATAGTTCTATAAAGCGTTCCATTTGTGCTTTATATTCACGATAGACTTCTTCAGCATCAATAGTTGATGCATTCAAAACACTGTTTTTTAAAAAATGTCCGTGTTCATCAACAATTGTTTTATGATCTTTAACAAGTGGATACCCAGCTGTTAGTACTAAATGTAAACCAACCCCCAGCTCTGGATTCTCATGTGCGAGCTTGACTGCATGTTCAATGGCAGGCATATTCACCATTGCGGTGGTGGATCTTAAGACCCCGTTTTTTAAAGCTTTAATCACACCATAGTTGACGCCTTCAGTTAAGCCAAAGTCATCTGAATTTACGATTAATTTCATCGTGTTTTCTCCTTTATAAAATATTTAATTTTTGAAGAGCATGTTTAATACCCTCATGATCAAATGCATCGGTAATCATCTTGGCTTTTGCTTTGACTTTATCATTCGCATTACCCATTGCTATTCCAATACCAACACCTTCAATCATTTCTAAATCATTATCACTATCACCAAAGGCGATAATATTTTCACGTTCAATTTTTAAATACTCAGCTGCCTTTAAAACCGATTCCAATTTAGTGACTGATCTAGGAATTATATCAACCATAAAGCCATGATATCGATGAATAATATAATCTGGATATTTATGGATGAGTTCATCATCATATTTGGAATCATAAGCTGCTAATAAGATATGTTCATAAGGAAGATCAGCTTGATGAGGTCCATAGTGATCAATGTTTTTATAAGATTGATGTTCTCTTATTTCTTGATCATCTGATTCTAAACTTCTAAATAGACCTTTCTCAGAATGAACACCAAAGAGTCCACCCTTTCTGACTTTTAACCACTTCTCCAAATCAGTTCTCATATTCAAATCGACTTTGTTTTCAAAGATGACTTGATCAAAGACTTTGATATATTGTCCATTATTTGTGACATACACATCGAAATCTACATTAAACTTTTGAAAGTAGAAAGCGGCTCTGCCACTGGCAATCCCAATTAATATATCTTCTTTTTCTTTAAGCTGTTTTAAGATTTGAACATGATAATCAGGAAGACATTGGTTTTTATTATCATATAAGGTATCATCCCAATCAAAAAAGATAAGTTTCTTCATGCGCTAAAAAGTGCCCAAGTTTTGGGCACTTTAAACATTCCTACTTAAAGAACTTTGGAAGATACTCTTTATGAGCTTCCAACATTTCATCTAAGATTTCTTTAGCAACTTTTTGATCATGAACAAGTGGATTAATGGTCATCGCTGTTAAAGCTGTTTTATAGTCGCCTGATACAGCTGCATCAGATGCAACTTGTTCAAAGGATTTAATCGATTGAACGAGTCCATTCACTTGGGTTGGTAGAGGTCCCATAACAAGTGGAACTGGCCCTGCTTTTGTGATAACACAAGAAACTTCAACCGCACAGTTAAATGGTAGATTAGAAATAGATCCACGATTTAAGGTATTAACTGGTTGAATATCCTTAGTATCGTTATACATGGATGCGATTAGATTACATGCTGCATCACTATAGTAAGCGCCACCACGTTTTTCTAGTTCAGCTGGTTTTTCTTTCAGATTTACATCTTTATATTTTTCAAAGAGTTCAGCTTCAACTTGTTTAACCACTTGAGCACGTACTTTACCTGCTTTTGCATCTTCTAAAACATGATCTAACATTGCTTTACCTTGGAAATAATAGCGATGATAACCACAAGGCATAACGCCTAAGCGATCAATAAAGTCTGGATCCCATGGGGTATCGTGAATGTTAGCCATTGATTTTTTATCTGTTTTAAGTAGTTCTAATACTTTTTGAGTGATTTCAAGACCATCTAAATAGATATGATGTCCAAAAACCATATGGTTTAATCCAG
Organism: Erysipelotrichaceae bacterium; assembly: GCA_963663995.1. GTDB lineage: Bacteria > Bacillota_I > Bacilli_A > Erysipelotrichales > Erysipelotrichaceae > UBA2212. The sequence continues at coordinate 816,512 of OY760660.1, forward strand.
CAAAATCAATGCGAACACGATTCATATCTACACCTAATAAATCAGCTGCTTGTCTTTGCATACCAATAGGTACATTACATAGACCAACAAATTTATTCCAGTTTGTGTGTCTAAAGACAGCTTCAGTAACCATACCGGCAGGATTAGCAAAGTTGATTAACCATGCATCAGGACATAGTTCTTCCATGTCTTTGATGATATCTAAAATAACGGGAATCGTTCTTAATCCCTTAAATAAACCACCAGGTCCATTTGTTTCTTGTCCAAGTACACCATACTTAGATGGAATAAGTTCATCTTTAATACGAGCATCTAACATACCAACACGTAGTTGAGTTGTGACAAAGTCAGCTCCAACTAAAGCACTGCGACGATCCATTGTTAAATGAATTTTCATTGGAACGCCTGCTTTTTCAACCATACGTTTTGCTAAGTTACCAACAATGTTTAGTTTTTCTTCACCAGCCGGTACATCCACTAACCATAGTTCTTCTACTGGTAAGTGATCATAGCGTTTAATAAACCCTTCAACAAGTTCAGGTGTGTAGGATGATCCCCCACCAATTGTGACAATTTTAATTCCTTTTTGACTCATTTTGTCTCCTTTTTACAAGTGTTAAACTTGAGAACGCTTACATTATAACAAGTGTATTTGATGTAAACAATGAAACTACTCATGAAACACATGAAAAAAAGTGCCAAATTTTGACACTTTAGTTTAAGCCTTTTAAGAAAGATTATTTCTTAGGGTTTTCAGCCATTAGTTTTAAAGCTTGGTCTAAAACTTTTGGTCCGTTACATGATCCGTAGTCCATCATATTGATAACATCTACTGGAACACCTAATTTACCGCCCTTTTCTTGAGCTTCTTTTAAACGGAAACGAACTTGTGGGCCAAGTAGGCAAACATCAACTTCGCCTAATTCTCTTTCATACTCTGATTGTGCGACAGCCCAGATTTTTAGATCATTAAGTCCACGAGCTTCAGCTTCTTTTTGCATTTTGCTGACTAGTAAACTTGTTGACATACCAGCTGCACAGAACAACATAATTTTACGCATCCTAATCCTCCTGAATTTTTTGTAGGTATACTGTACATAATATACCACTCACTCTCTCCACTTTCAAGATAAAAAAGGGCTTACATTTGGTACATTGTTTCAATTTTAAACTGTTGAGTGATACACAAATGTTCGGTATAATAACACAGTGAGGTACAAAAATGTCCAAATCTAGTAAAAAGGTTGTTGAATCAAAAACAGTTTTAACGGCTCCTAATCTCAAACGTTTAGCTGCGTTTGTGATTGATTATGTCATCGTTTATCTATTAATGAGTGTTATTGGTAATATAGTCATCACGTTATTATTCCCTGAAGCTGAATCAATTATTGACGTTTATGGTCAAAATGTTGGTGCACAAGTATTATTCTTTTCATTCTTAATTTTATTATCCATTTTATATTTTGTGGTGACACCGATCTTTATTTTCAGAGAAGATCGAGTTGGTCAAACAGTTGGAAAGCGAATCATGGGTTTAAAAACCATCCGTGTAAATGGCACAGACGTTACTCTAGTGACATTAATCATTCGTACATTATTTATGTTATTGGGTGAAGGTATGGTGATGTTTTCCATTTTCTATGTTTTAGAGATTATTGGTAAACTAGGTGTTTCAATTAATATTATTGGTTATTTAAGTACAGCTTATATAATGGTTACTTTAGTTTCTTGTACGATTATGATAATTCGTCCTAATCGTCAAATGTTCCATGATTATATTGCGAATACCGTAGTTATTCTATACGATCAAAAAGTGAGAAGATAATGTTTGAAAAAATAAAAAGTAAGTTCTCGACTGAGAATCTTAAAGTACGTGCTGAAAAGCGAAGGCAAGGTGGCCGTGCAAATAGATTTGCAGCCTTCGGGATTGACCACTTTATTCAACTCTTTGCGGTTAATATTCTAATCTTAGTAGTGTGGTTAATCCTATATGCCTTTGGGCAAACAGTGGGTGGACAAGATATTAATCTATACACACTACCCGATACTATGCAGTTGCCTACAATTATCTTATTAATCGGGGTTCCCTTCTTCTATCAAGTGATATTCCCTTTTTACTTTATCGAAGGACAAAGTTATGGAAAGCGTCTTGTCGGGCTTAAAATTGTTAAGACAAACGATGAACCTGCTGAGCTTAAAAACTATTTATTACGTTTCTTAGGGATGATGTTGGAAGGTCACCCAAACTTCTCGATTACTGGAACAGTTGTCTTCTTCCTCTATGCTAGATTCTTCAACCCAGAACAAGCAAAAATCATTGGGGTTGGCTTAGGTTATATCTTTGCAGCAAGTATCATTCTTGCATTAATTCAAAGACACAGACGTAGTATTCATGATTACATCGGTGGTACAAAAGTGATTCCTGTTACCCCAGTTGATCTTACCGATTACTCTCGAGGTAAAGATATCAAAGCAGACGTATCGAATATGTAATATAAAAATGAGATTCCCACTAGAATCTCATTTTTTTAATACTCTTAATAATTATCGACGTCTACTTGAATAGGTTAAACCTTTAACAAGACTATCATACTCTTCTTTAGAGATTTCACCTCTAGCATAACGTTCGCGAACAATGCTTAGTGCTTCATCTTCGCCTGAAGTAAAAGAATAATTTGATCTTGTGAATCGTTTGATTGCCCAAACAATTAACCATACGACTCCAATAAAAACGACTACTCTTCCAGCAGCCATTAACCAAAAGGTCCAGCTGTTATAATACAAGCCACCCATAGCATAAGGTGTAAAAGAACTAAATGCGTGCATATGTGCCTCCTACGTAAGTTTTTATCTTACCCCCATAGGGTATAACTTAATTATGACAAAAGTGTTACAAATGCTCAGAATTTGTGTTTTTTAGATGAAATTAAATCTTTAATAATCGCAACTTTAAGCTAATGTAAATTGAAGTTTATAAAAGCATATGATAATGTTTATTCAAACTTGTCGAGGTGCCTATGAATACACATGGTTTTGAAGTAAAAAATGGACAGTTACAAATTGGAAATTTTAATGTTTCTGATATCGCGCAAAAATATGGGACACCCCTTTATTTAATGGATGAAGCCCGTATTAAGAATCAAATGAAGATTTTCAAGAGTCACTTTAAACATGATTCAGTTATGACAGCCGTATGTTATGCTTCGAAAGCTTTTCTATGTAAAGCAATGGCAGAATTAACAAACGAAGAAGGTTTATATATTGATACCGTATCGGGTGGTGAATTATTTACCGTATTAGAAGCTGGTTTTAATCCAAAGCATATTGTCTACCATGGAAACAATAAGACACATGATGAGATTGAGTACGGGATTGCTTCAAAGGTGGGCTTCTTTGTAGTCGATAATCTTGAAGAGATTGATCAAATTGAAAAAACACTTAATGGTCGTCAAGTCAACGTATTACTTAGAGTTAATCCTGGGGTCGAAGCTAAAACGCATAAGTATATTCAAACAACGACTTTAGATTCTAAGTTTGGGTTAACTTTAAATAATAAAACTACACTTAATGTGATTAAGCGTTTAATGGCTAATCCAAATATTAACTTTAAAGGTTTACATGCTCATATTGGATCGCAGATTTTAAATGCTGATCATTATAATGAAGAACTAGAAGCTTTTTTTACAGCCATTAAAAGCTTAAAAGATGAAGGCATTACGATTGATACCCTTAACATAGGTGGTGGTTTTGGCGTTAGTTATACTAAAGATGATGTAGGGGTAGATTTAAAAAAAACTTTACCTCTAATTATTGAAAAAGCTTTAACTTATGCAAAAGCACATGATGTGACTTGTCCGATGTTAATGATTGAACCAGGACGTAGTATTGTAGCTGAATCTGGTTTAACCCTCTATAAAGTAGGAAGTATCAAAACAACCCCAAACAAAAAGTTTGTTTTAGTGGATGGATCTTTCCAAGATAGCATTCGTGCTTCCTTATACCAAGCAAAATATGAAGCCATTTGTGTTGATAAATGTAATCAAGATGAAGAAAATGGTTATACAATTGCCGGTAGAGCTTGTGAGAGTGGTGATATTATTGTGCATGATACAAGTCTTGTTAAACCTGAAGTAAATGATATTGTGGCGGTCTTTGTGACAGGCGCATATCATTATTCAATGGCCAATAATTATAACCGTTTTACAAAACCTGCTGTGGTCTTTGTTAATGGTGATAAAGATCGATGTGTTGTTAAAAGAGAAACTTACGAAGATTTAATTCGTAATGATGTGTAAGGAGATATACATATGAGAGTCGCTGTTGTTGGCGCAACTGGAATGGTTGGGCAAAGCTTTATTAAAGTATTAGAAGAATATAACTTAGAGATGGAAAAGATTCGTTTCTTTTCAAGCGCAAGATCGGCTGGTAAAGTGATTAGCTTTAAAGGTGAAGATCATACTGTTTTAGAACTTGATGAAAATAGTTTTGATGAAGGCTTTGATTATGCTTTATTTTCTGCAGGTGGTGATACTTCTAAAGAGTTTGCCCCGATTGCAGCTGAAAAAGGTTGTATCGTTATTGATAACTCAAGTGCTTGGAGAATGGATGATACAGTGCCTTTAGTGGTTCCAGAAGTGAATCCTGAAGCCCTACAGAATCATCATAATATTATTGCGAATCCAAACTGTTCAACGATTCAATGCATGTTGCCTTTAAATGCTTTAAAACCTTTTGGGATTAAACGTGTTGTTTATTCTACCTATCAAGCAGTTGCGGGATCAGGCTATAAAGGGGTTAAAGATCTACAAGATAACTTAGAAGGAAAAGACAATAGTTTTTATCCAAAGAAAATTCTACATAACGTTATTCCACATATCGATGTTTTCTTAGAAAATGGTAATACTAAAGAAGAAGAAAAAATGATTAATGAAACACGTAAAATCTTAGGCTTAAAAGATTTACCAGTAAGTGCAACATGTGTTCGTGTACCTGTCTTTATTGGTCACTCTGTTTCGATTAATGTTGAATTTGAAAAAGACTTTGAAATGAAAGATGTCATGGCTGCCTTAAATGCGCAAAAAGGCATGAAAGTTTACGCCGGCAATGAATACCCTACACCTTTAGAGTGTGAAGGGATTGATACTACTTTAGTCGGACGTGTTCGTCGAGATGAATCGGTTAAATCAGGGCTTAACTTATGGTGTGTTGCTGACAACATCCGTAAAGGGGCTGCTTCAAACGCTGTACAAATTCTAAAAGTATTTGAACATCTCGATTAATTAATTTGAGTATAGTGAAGGTATGTTAGAAATAACATGCCTTTTTATTTTTTGATTCTCCAGATTTCTAGGCTTTTTACAGTGACTTGTTGTACAATAGTGAATAGGTTTAATCCATGTTTAAAAAGATCTTTAAGAAATTTCAGAATACGCTTCTGTTTCTATTAGCCATATTGACTTATGCTTTAATTTTCGGTAGTTTTATCTACATTTTTTCATTTGCTTATCCTGAATTATTAAAACAAACACGTGAAGCTGCGGTTGTCTCTATCACTTATGTTTTAACATTTGGTTTAATGTTGAATGCCTATGGGGGATTTGATGTAGGTGAAAAACAAACCCGTCAAATTATCTATTCGTTAATTATTGTTACTTTTATTGCTGATTTATTTGCTTATGTGGTGATACAGATCACCAATCCAAGTATTTGGAATATCTGGCAGTTTGGTTTCTATTCAGTGCGTCGTTTAGTCTTTACGTATGTTGTTCAAGTTGTTGGTATTATTCTGTTTACTTATTTAGGAAATAAACTTTACTTTAAATTAAATAAACCAAAGAAAACTCTAGTCATTCATGCTTTTGATACAAAACCAAATCGAATTGTAAGTAAACTTAAATCAAATACTTATAAATATGCTTTAACACAAGTCATGGATGATACAAATGTTGTTGCATGTAAAGAAGCCATTGATCAAAATGAAGTGATTGTTTTATATAACATTCCTAAAGATGAACGTATTCAATTCAATGAATACGGTTATAAAGCAAAGAAAATTGTTTTATATAATGCTGAAATCATGGATGTTGTCGAATTTAGAAGTAAACATGTGATGATGGATGACTTATCCTTATTCACCACGAATATCTCTGAGTTCTCGATTGAACAAAGAATCCTTAAAAGAACCTTGGATTTGATTGTAGCGATTTTTGGTTTAGTCATTTCTTCTCCTTTTTGGTTGATTTTTACAATAGCGATTAAATTAGAAGATAAAGGTCCTGTATTCTTTAAACAAAAGAGAATGACTAAAAACAATAAAGTCTTTGAAGTCTATAAATTTAGAACGATGAGAGTCAATGCTGAAGCCAATAAATCAGCGACTAAAGATGATGATCGTATTACTAAAGTAGGTAACATCTTACGTAAAATACGCTTAGATGAACTTCCTCAAATCTTAAATATACTTAAAGGTGATATGTCTGTGGTTGGCCCTCGTCCTGAAATGTTAGCCAATGTCACTAAGTACACCAAAGAAATGCCTGAGTTTGAACTTAGACTTCGTGCGAAAGCAGGTTTAACTGGTTATGCGCAAATCTATGGTAAATATAATACTTCACCAAAAGATAAACTGATAATGGATTTAATGTATATTGAAAACTTTTCGATTTGGTTAGATATTAAACTAATTCTACAAACGGTTATGGTCTTCTTAAAGATTGATGATAGTACAGAAGGTTTTGATGAATAAAGATAAGAAACGGGTTGTTTATATTGCCTCTATGGGAGGTCATTTAAACGAACTACTACAACTATCCCCCATTTTTGGTGAAACAGATTACACTCTGATTACTGAAAAAAGTCCATCTACCCTCTATTTAACTGATAAATTCCCCCATAAAGTTCACTACCTGGTTTCAGGTTCACGTGAACATCTTTTTGTATACTTATTTAAATTTACTTATAATGCATTATTAAGTTTAATTTATGTACTACGTTTTAGACCGCAATCAGTGGTCAGTACAGGGACTCACACAGCTGTGGTATTTTGTTATTTAGCAAAGATATTGCTTAGATCAAAAATTATCTATATCGAAACTTATGCCAATGTAAAACTAGCGAATATCTCAGGTAAACTAATTCATCCAATTGCTGATTTATATTTAGTTCAATGGGAAAGTTTATTAACATCTTATAAAAAGAGTCAATATGTGGGAAAATTGTATTAATGAAAACACGTGTTCTATTTGTAAATGATGAAATGGTTATGGGCGGTGTCGCTCGTATTCTCATAACGATGTTGAATAAAATTGATCCATCTAAGTTTGAGGTCGATGTTTTAATCTTACATCCGCATGGTGAACTACTTAGTGAACTCCCTTCTTGGGTTAATGTCATTGAAGGAAATGAGTTCTTTAGAGCTGTTGATGTGAATTTAAAACAAGCGACTAAAGATGGTGATTGGTCAAAAGTATTTAATAAAGTTAAACTTTTGCTTTCGATGAAGTTTGGGAGTATAGAACAACAAATTCTTAAACAACGCCAAGCACTTAAAATTGATAAACAACCTTATGATGTTGAAATAGCTGCTAAAGAAGGTTTTTGTACCCTCTTTGTTTCTTTAGGTGAATCAAAGCGCAAATTAAACTGGATACATGTTGATTACAGTGCTCAAAACTATAGTGCACATCATATGCAATTAATGAAAAAAGCCATTTCTAAAATGGATTTAAATATCGCAGTTTCCTTAAAAGCAGCACAAGCTTATAAAGACTTATTTGAAGCCCAACACACGATTACGATAAATAACCCCATTGATATTGATGGTTTAAAGAAAAAAGCTGAAGAAACTTGTGATACACACTTTGATCAATCAGATATTAATTTGATTACGGTTGCTCGTTTTCATCCACAAAAAGCAGTTGATCGTTTAATCGATGTGATGGCTCAAGTTAAAGAAAAAAATGTCAAACTATATATCATTGGCTCAGGTGAATTAGAAGCTGATTTAAAACAACAGGTTAAACAATTAAACTTAAGTCACTCTGTGATTTTCCTGGGTTTAAAATCTAATCCTATGCCTTATATCAAACAAGCTGATTTATTTGTTTTATCTTCATTATATGAAGGTTATCCAACCACTGTCATTGAATCATTAATCGCTAGTACACCTGTGCTTTCTACTAATGTTTCTGGTGTCCATGAGCAACTCATTGAAGATAAGACAGGCTGGATTGTTGATAACAACACTGAAAGTTTAGCCCATAAGTTAAATGAGCTCATTAGTGATGTCCATAAACTTAGAAAAATTAAGCAATCTTTAAAATCCTATACCTATTCAAATGAACTTATTGTTGAGCGCTTTGAAAAAGCACTCTGTGGTGAAGACTTATGATACTTGTAACCCTTGGTACACAAGATAAACCTTTTACACGCTTATTAGATTCCTTAGAGAAACAAAAGAAATCAGGGCTCATTGAAGATGAGATAATTGTTCAAGCTGGATTTACTGAATATAAATCTGATGTTTTAAAAATAAAGGATTATTACTCACAAACTGCTTTAGATGATTTACGACAAAAAGCAGATCTGATTATTACCCATGCTGGTGTTGGTAGTATCCTTGATTCATTAAAGTATCATAAGAAAGTCATTGGTGTAGCTCGCCTTCAAAAATATGGTGAACACGCTAATGATCATCAATATGAAATGTTAGATGTTTTCTCAAATGATGGTTATATACTTCGCTGTGATAACTTTGAAGAACTCGCTGATGTCATTAAACGTACTAACAAATTTGAGCCTAAAGTCTATCCATTTGATAACTCAGCTATCCTAAAAACTGTCCTAAATGCCATTAATGAGTGATTTATTTGGTATTTTGACAGTTTTTTTATAAAATTCTTTTAAAATTACACTTATAATGTGTTTACAAATTTGAGAATTGTTATTACAATTAAAGCATACCGTGGGGGTAAGTCAGTCATGAGTAATTTGGACTCAAAAAAAGCTAGTCAATTAAGTAAATCTGAAATTTTAAATATTCGTAAAAGTTTCGGACAACGAATCAAAGGATTTAGAAAAGCTAATCATCTTTCGCAAGAAGAGTTAGCTCAGCTTTCTTCTTTACATCGAAATTATATTTCTGATACAGAAAGAGGTCGTCGTAATATCTCCTTTGAAGCGATGATTAAACTAGCGAGTGGACTAGGGATGAATATAAGGGATCTACTCTAACATCAACAAGCGCAATATGCGCTTTTTGATTGCTTGAGTGCTATAATTGTTTATGACTTATGCGACTGATACAAAGTTTACTCGTACTTTTATTTTCTATTGTCTTATTGATGACCTTATGGCCACTTTTTGTTTTTTTAGTCATCGTTTTTGTGATTTACTGGATCATGATTAAAAATCGAGTTCAACAAGCGATGAAAGATGTTAATCAAATGAATGATGAATATAAACAAAAGTCTGATAATCCTAATATTATTGATGTCGAAGTCTTAGATGAGCGAGAAGAAAAATAAGTTCATGAATCAACATTTAAACGAAGATTTTTTATTAGTCACAACTGAAGATATCCCTTTAATTTGTCAATATATCCAAAAATCACAATATCAAGAGAGTAATCACAATGTAGTGAATATGTTTCAGTGGTTTAATCAATTCCCTTTATGGCAATATCATACTGAAAACTATATGTTATTGTTGGGAATCCATAAAGGTCATCTTTTTACCTATATGCCTTTATGCGAAGAGAAATACTTCAGAGAAGCAATGCTTAAAGCACGTAGTATTTTTAAACAGTTTAAGATACCTTTTGAATTATCTTGTTTTACTGAAGAAAACAAAGATGAAGTTTTACATATCTTCCCGCATATGCGTGCGAGTGCAGAGCGTGAAGCTGCTGATTATATTCATGAAGTCGAGAAACTTAGAACACTGAGTGGTAAGAAACTTCAAAAAAGACGTAATAACTACAATAATTTTATTAAGACTTATGAAAATCAATGGACTTATGAAGATTTATCGCTTGATAATCTTCAAGAAGTTAAAGAATATCTTTATTCATGGAAACGCGATGTCAGTGAAGAATATCTACGCTATGAAATTGAAGGTGCAGATCAGGTTTTAGATTTATTTAATGTATTACCTTATAAAGGTGGTTTAATAAGAATAGATGAAGAAGTGAAAGCTTTTATTATCGTTTCTGATTGTATTGAAAATATGATTCAAATCAATATTGAAAAAGCTGACCCAAGTATTCGTGGTTTATATCAAGCGATTGAAAAAGAGTTTCTATCGCGACACTATTTAGATATTGAATGGGCCAACCGTGAAGATGATATGGGTGATGAAAATTTAAGACAAGCAAAACTAGCACTGCATCCTCATCATATGATTGAAAAGTATCGAATTAAGGAACATTTATGATTATACGAAAAGCACAAGAAAGTGATAAAGAAAGAATAGAAAAAGCCTGGCGACATATCTTTGCCGATGATGATCACGGACATTCAGACTTTTATTTTAAGTTTGCTTATGATCCTTTCCAAGCATTCCTATTAACCACTGATCAAGATGAACTCATTTCATGTGCACAAGTTCATGAAAAAACCTTGATGTTTGCTGGTAAAGCCTTAAAAGTCTCTTTTATTGTTGGTCTTTTAACTCTGCCGCAATATCGAAGACAAGGATACATGAATAAACTCTTAACTGAAATCCTAGAGATACAAGAGCGTAAACATCACTTCACCATTATTCAAGCTTATGACCCTACACTTTATTTAAAATATGGTTTTGAACCGATTTATGATCGTGTGACATATAACATTGAACCCAATCAAGTTCCAGTAATTTCTAGTGTTGGTATTAGTACCCAAATTCAAGCTGAAGATATGTTAAAACTCTATAAACAGTTTACCCAACACTTTGATGGCTACATCAGACGCGATCTTGTCGACTTTAAAAAACTTCAACAAGAAATACTCGCTCAAGGTGGCAAACTGGTTGCTTATTTACAGAATGGACAGTTAGAGGCTTATGGCTGTGTTTTATTTGAAAATGGGGATGTTATCTTCGATGAAGTCGTTTATTTAAATGCGAATGCATTATTAAAGTGTATCAATGCTGTAACTTCACTCAATAAAATGATTAAAATCAAGGTTTCGCCAAAAGAAAACTTAAAAAGAATCCTTGTCAATGCGACATCAACAAGTGAAGTTTATACATTTGTGAAATTAAATGATGCGAAACTCTTTAATGAACTCTTTAAATCTAACGTTACATCTGCTCAAGAAGCTTTTCTACTCACTCAAAAACCATTATGGATAAGAGAAAATCAGTAAGCGATATCATTTGTTAATAAATTGACGCACTCCCTTTTATCCCTTATAATAAGCATGCAATTAGGAGGAAATTCAAACATGACAGCAAGAATTGCGATTAATGGATTTGGTCGTATTGGACGTTTAGCTTTCCGTATTATGTGGGGCAATCCTGCATTCGAAATCGTAGCTTTAAACGACTTGACCGATGCTAAAACATTAGCACACTTATTAAAGTATGATAGTTCACAAGGCCGTTTCAACGGTACTGTATCTTACGAAGGCGATGATCTTATCGTTGACGGTAAAACAGTTAAAGTATTCAAAGAAAGAGATCCTAAAGCGCTTCCTTGGGGCGATTTAAAAGTTGATACAGTTATCGAATCAACTGGTTTCTTTACTTCAAAAGACAAAGCTTCAGCACATATCGAAGCTGGTGCTCGTTACGTTATTATCTCTGCTCCTGCAGGTAATGATGTTCCAACTGTAGTATTCAACACTAACCACGAAATCTTAACTGGTGAAGACCACGTTGTTTCTGGTGCAAGTTGTACAACAAACTGCTTAGCTCCTATGGCTAAAGCATTAAATGATAACTTCAAAATTATCAGTGGTTCAATGACTACAATTCACGCTTACACTAATGATCAAAATACATTAGATGCTCCTCACTCAAAAGGCGACCTACGTCGTGCACGTGCTGCAGCAGCTAACATCATCCCTAACTCAACAGGTGCTGCTAAAGCAATCGGTCTAGTTATTCCTGAATTAAACGGAATCTTAGACGGTGCAGCTCAACGTGTTCCAGTAATCACTGGTTCATTAACTGAACTTGTTGCAGTTGTTGAAAAAGCATGTACTGCAGAAGAAATCAATGCAGCTATGAAAGCAGCTTCAAACGAATCTTACGGTTATAACGAAGATCCTATCGTATCAAGCGATATCATCGGTATTAGCTATGGTTCATTATTTGATGCTACACAAACTAAAGTATCCACTGTTGGTGGCGTTACATTAGTTAAAATTGCTTCATGGTATGACAACGAAGCTTCATATACTAACCAATTAGTACGTACAGCAGCTTACTTAGCTTCAAAAATCTAAGTTTAACTTAAACTTACATTCTTAAGTCTCACAATAATGTGGGACTTTTTTTATGTCTTAATCAAATTAAAAACCTTGGAATTATCCAAGGCTTAATATTAATCGATTAAATGATTTAAGTTCTTTTTAACTTTAGTTTCATCAAATTGATTACGTTTGATATAGTCATCAAATTGATCTTGATCAATCTTATTAATATCAAAGTAAATGGAATTTTTTGAAGCAAAGTAGAGTCCACATTCTGATGCTTGAGGCATCATCATATAGTTTTCTGTTAAATCAACTCCAATATCATGACCATTTAGTACTTCAAAGACTTTTGTTTTTTCTGAATGATCTCTTAGTGATGGATAACCAATCGCTGGACGAATACCTGTGTATTTTACTGCATGAATATCTTCCATACTTAAGTTTTCATCTTTAGCATATCCCCATAAATTGGTTCTTACTTCTTTATGTAGATATTCAGAGGTTGCTTCTACTAAACGATCGGCTAATAATTTCAACATTAAAGCTGAATACTCATCGTTGTTTTCATTGAAGGCTTTAGCATGCTTTTCAACATTAATACCAGCTGAAACAATGAATAAACCTAAGTAATCATTGATACCTGACTCTTTTGGAGCAACATAATCACTTAATGAACGATAGGTATCATCTTTACGTTTTTCTTGTTGTCTAAGCATATTGAAAGTTGTCAGTAATTGATTGTTTTCATCTCTTATTTCAATATCATCTTTGACACTATTTGCAGGATAGAAACCAAGTACTGCATTTATTTGTAGAAGTTTTTCTTCTTTGATTTTAACTAAGAATTCTTGGGCTTCCTTAATGAGTTTTTCAGCTTCCTCTGTGTTTTGCTTAATGCCCCACGCTCTTAAGAAATAGAGCCAATGAACATAAGGTAAAACTTTCTCCATATCAATATCTATGAAATTTTGTTTACCTAATTGTTTTGGTTGTACGATTTTTTCTTTTGTCCAATCGATATTTGTGCCTTTTGATCGAGCTTCTTCAAGAGATACAAAAGTACGTTTAAAGTTTTTAAGTTTATTGGCTAAGTCTTCATAAGCTTCATAAGTATTTTGAATAAAGGCAGGTTTTACTTTAGCATTCATGATATTACGTGCAAACTCTACACATTGTGAAGCATCTTCACCATATAGAACGCCATTTTTATAATTAGGCGCTATTTTAAGGGCTGTGTGAGCTTTTGAAGTCGTTGCCCCACCTAAGAGTAGTGGAATCTCTAAACCTGCATCAGCCATCGCTTTAGCGAGGTCTGCCATTTCTTCTAAGGATGGTGTAATAAGACCTGATACGGCAATCATGTCAGCTTTTTCTTTTATCGCTGTTTCAATGATCACATCCGATGGAACCATAACCCCTAAATCAATAACTTCAAAATTATTACAACCTAAAACAACTGAAACAATGTTCTTTCCAATATCATGAACATCACCTTTGACAGTTGCGAATACAATCTTGCCGGCTGAGGATGAAGCCCCAACTGATTTTTCTTCTTCAATAAAAGGTTCTAAATAAGCCACAGCTTTTTTCATAACCCGAGCAGATTTAACGACTTGTGGTAAAAACATCTTTCCAGACCCAAAGAGTTGTCCAACTTCATTCATACCATCCATTAGACAACCTTCAATAACATCCATAGATTGTGCTTGTTTTAAACGGACAAGTTCTACATCTTCTTCAATCTCATCGGTAATGCCTTTAATAAGTTTATGTTTAAGACGATCATAGTCATCTTCGATATATACTTGTTTAGTTTTATTAACAACACTATCATCAGATTTGATGGTTTGTGCAAAGGTTAATAATTCTTCACTGGCATTGTCAGATGTATCTAAAACAACGGTTTCGACTTTTTTAAGGAGTTCAGGGTCAATCTCATCATAGATTTGAATCATTCCAGGATTAACAATCCCCATATCCATGCCTGCTTGAATGGCATGATATAAAAAGACAGAATGCATCGCTTCACGAATAACGTTATTGCCTCTAAATGAGAATGATAAGTTACTTACACCACCTGATACATGCGCATGTGGCAAGTTCTCTTTGATCCATCGGCACGCTTCAATAAAGGCAACACCATAGTGATTATGTTCTTCAAGCCCTGTCGCAATTGCTAATATATTTGGATCAAAAATAATATCTTGAGGGGCAAAATGAACTTGATCGACCAATATTCGATAAGCTCTTTCACAGACTTCAATTTTTCTTTCATAAGTATCTGCTTGGCCCACTTCATCAAAGGCCATAACGACAACAGCTGCCCCAAATTGTTTAATAATTTTGGCGTGTTCAATAAACTCTGCTTCTCCATTTTTAAGGGATATTGAGTTAACAATACTTTTACCTTGAATGGATTTTAATCCCGCTAAAATAACCTCAAACTTAGAGGAATCAATCATGACTGGTAATTTGGAAATATCAGGTTCAGAAGCAATCAGTTTTAAGAAGTTTTCCATTTCTTCTTTCGCTTCTAACAAGCCATCATCAAAGTTAATATCAAGTATTTGAGCACCATCTTCGACTTGTGCTTTGGCAATTGCTAGTGCTTCTTCATATTTCTTTTCTCTGATTAAACGGGCAAACTTTTTAGATCCAGCCACATTACATCTTTCACCAATGTTTAAGAAGTTTAAGTCTTTGGTAAAGACTAAATCTTCTAAACCAGCAAAGTGAGTGATATCTGTATGATCTGCACAGACATGTGGTTTATAATCTTTTACAGACTCTGATATCGCATGAATATGTTCGTGGGTAGTTCCACAACAACCCCCGACAATATTTAATCTTCCTTCTTTTAATAAAGGTAAGATTTCATTGGCCATTTCATCGGGTGTTTCATCATATTCACCTAAAGCATTAGGTAATCCGGCATTGGGATGAAATGAAATATATAAATCTTCATGTTTTGATAATTCTCGAATATAAGGCACTAAATCTTTAGGTCCAAAAGCACAGTTTAAACCGACTGATAAAAGTCGATCATGTTTAATGGTTTGACTAAAAGCTTCAAGTGTTTGACCTGATAGAATACGTCCACTCTTATCTGTAATCGTACCTGAAATCATTAAAGGGATATCTAAACCTTTATCAGTTAATACTTCATCACAAGCCATAATCGCAGCTCGTGCATTTAAACTATCAAAGATGGTTTCAATAAGGAGTAATTCTACGCCTCCATCCACTAGACCTTCAACTTGAGTTTTATAAGCTTCTTTTAGTTCATCAAAAGTAATATTTCGTATACCCGGATTTTCTACATCTGGTGATAAAGAAGCGGTACGATTGGTTGGTCCAATTGATCCAGCAACGTATCGTGGTTTATCAGGATTGTCACTTGTATATTTATCAGCTACTCTTTTAGCGATTTGAGCCCCTATTAAATTCAATTCATAAACTTTATCTTCTAAGCCATAATCTGCTTGCGATATTGCATTTGAATTAAAAGTATTTGTTTCTAAAATATCGGCACCTGCTGCCGCATAAGAATCAATAATGGATTCAATTAAATCAGCTTTTGTTAGATTTAATAAATCATTATTCCCCTTTTGTGCATGTGTGCAATTTAAATTCCCCACAAAGTCATTTTCATCTAAATGATGTTTTTGAATGGCCGTCCCCATGGCACCATCTAAAACTAAGATTTTTTCTTTAATAATGTCTTTTATGTTAATTTTCTTCATATTGTTTTCTATTATAATCTAAAAGCTTTATGTATAATAGTGTGTATGAAATTAAATAAACTATTTACAGAAAAGAAATGGACGTTTTCAGTCGAAGTCTTTCCCCCTAAAAAGAATATCAGTGACCTATCTAGTATCCAACATACTTTATCTGCACTTTTCAGTTTAAAACCTGATTTTATCTCAGTGACTTATGGTGCGGGTGGATCAACCAATAAGAACTCTTTAGAACTTACAAAGTTTATTAAGGATGCAGGTATTGAACCTTTAGCTCATTTAACATGTGCCAATGAATCAAAAGAAACCATAGATGCCTATTGTGAGTCTTTAAAAGAATTCAAGATTGAAAACATCATGGCTTTACGTGGTGATAACTTTAACCCAGAGTTACCTAATGATTTTGATCATGCGAATAACTTAATGGAACATATCATCTCGAAACATGACTTTATGTGTGCAGGGGCTTTCTATCCTGAAATGCATATGGAATCTAAATGGATATCCGATGATATTGAAGCATATCTATATAAACAAAAAGCTGGTGCTCAATTCTTAATATCTCAACTCTTTTTTGATAACGAGAAATTCTATACTATGGTTCAAAATTCACGTAAAGCAGGAGTTAATATTCCTATTCTTGCCGGAATTATGCCCATAACTGATGCCAATTCATTTGTACGTATAAGACAAATGACAGGTGCCGCTGTGCCTGTATCACTCTTAACGATGGTTGAAGCTTATAAGAATGATAAAGAAGCTATGTTTGAAATTGGAGTTAGTTTTGCGGCGATGCAAATCATGGACTTAGTTGCCCACGGGGTTGATGGTATACATCTCTATACCATGAATAAACCTGAAGTAGCAAAAGCTATCTATGAAAGAATTGAAATTCTCAGGAAATAGAAATGGAAAAAATCAAAAGTTTTACAGTTGATCACTTAGTCTTAAATCCAGGTATCTATGAATCAAGACGTGATCCAGTGGGTAATAGTGAAGTCATTACTTATGACTTACGATTAACTAAACCAAATGTAGAACCTGTCATGGGCACAGGTGAAGTACATACGATTGAACATTTAGCCGCAACTTATCTAAGAAATGATGAAACATTTAAAGATAAGATCGTTTACTTTGGACCTATGGGATGTCGTACGGGTTTCTACTTAATTACTAATGGTGAACTAGATCATACAGATTTATTTAATCTCATTAAAAACACCTTTGAATTCATCTCAAACTTTGAAGGAGAAATCCCAGGTGCAAGTGCAAAAGATTGTGGTAACTATCATGACAACAATCTTCCAAGTGCACGATATTATGCGAGTAAGTATCTTAAACATTTAAGTGAACTAAGGGATTATAGTTTTGAATATTAAAAAAAGAGGTCACCAGCCTCTTTTTTTTAAATCACTTAAATTTATAAATTGAATGGAATATAAATGCAAATATTCGGTATGTCTTCTTATTTACTAATTTATAGTATTTATTTTTTAATCCTGCACCATTTAAATATGAATTATTTTTCCAATCAGGAAAATGATTAATCAGAATGTTATAACTCATATCTAATGTTTTATTTCGATCTTCTTTATTCTCTATTTGACAGGTTCTTAAAAACGAATTTCCCAAGAAGAATCGAATAAATAAGTATTCTAGTTCTGTTTTGTATAAATCATATAAATCTCGAATTTGATAAAAATGAACTAGGTCTTCAAAAACAAATATCATATCTTTAACTTTTTCATTATGATTATGTGTGATAGAACCATCACGTTGTAGATAATGGACAAAAGGTTTATCCACATATGCCCATTTACTTAAATATGGTACCATCTTGTATAAAAATGATGCATCTTCATAACGATATCCTGTAGGAAATTGAATCTCTAAAGATTTTACCCAATCTGTTCTATAAAGTTTATTCCAAAGTGTTGCGAACATTGAAATTAGAAGTTCTTCTTTGGTCTCATATGGCCCATCTTTTTGTAGTTTTTCTTTTTTAGGATATGACCACCAAAAATCACAAGTTACAACATCAGCTTCTTCTTGAATTGCTTTTTGATACATTTCTTCAATAAAATTGGGTTCGACAGTATCGTCACTATCAACAAAAGCAAAATATGGTGCTGTAACTTTGGATAATCCAAAATTTCGGGCATCGGCAATTCCACCATTAGGTTTACTGAAAACTTTAACTCGTTTGTCTTTCGTTGAATAGTTTTCAATTAATTCTAAAGAAGAATCAGTTGATCCATCATTAATACATAGAATTTCAATATCTTTTAATGTTTGATTGATTAAAGAATCAAGCGTTTTAGAAATATAATTTTCCATATTGAATAGAGGAACGATAATTTGTACTTTTGTCATGATTTTATTTTAACATTAACCCTTCCATCACTATCTAATATTCTTTCAAATCCTAGTGTTGCAAGAATGATATAAAAAGGTAGATAACCAATTAAATAGCGACCACGTGCTTCGAATAATTGAATAAATAAAAATCCACCAATAAAAATCAATAACACTAAAATATTCAGTTTATTTTTTCTACCATACAGCCCAATTAACATCAATAATAAAGTCATAATCCAAACAAACTGCTCAAAGACTAGAAACACACTATAGTAATTACCATCTGGATAAAATAATTCTTTGTAAAAAGTAGAAACAGAAGATTTATCATTAAATATTTCGACAATGAATCCACCTTCTCCATTCCATGCAAATGTACCATCATTGTAATTAATCAATACTTTGTGTGTAAAGAAATCAACAAATCCAAATACTCCATAATCATTTAATCTTTGATATATAACTTCAAGATTAGCTGCTTGTCGGTCTTCAATTGTTGGTGCTTCATAGGATAAACTTGCATCACTATCTAAATAAACGCCATAATTCACTGGATTTAAACCTGTCATTATATAGTGAGTGTAAGTAAATGCTCGATCTGGCCATAATTTAAAGTCAAATCTACTCATCCAATTACTATAAAGTGATTGAGTTCCAAAGAAAGAAATGCTCGCAATAACGACTATTAATAAATAGTGTTTAACACTTTTTTTCTTTTCAAGAATCTGTAATGTTTCAAAAATCACAATCGCAATAAGTACAATATAAACTTGAGGTTTTATGCTTCCTCCAATAAAACTTAGAAAGATTATGAGTATCCATTTAAAATAATTAATTGAAGTTAATTTAAATTGTTTTATATATAAATAGAAAATTGATATTGAAAATAAAATTGAATAAGTATCTGTATAAGGTATAGAAACCCATGGAGAAATTCCTAATAATAAAACAAATAATATCAAAGATAATAATGCTAGGTCATTTCGCTTAGTTAATTCTTTAACACATAATGAAGTTAAAAGTCCTGATAAGTCTATCATTAATATTGAAGCTATTAATGAAATTGAATAGGGATTTGAAAGGCCAAGAATTGTGCCAATTTTAAATAAGGTACCTAGAATTGTTGTGATGAATAGTTGATTTACATGATATGAAAAATAACTATTAAAATTGGCGAGTTGTTCAGGATGTTCAATAAGTGTAAAAGCAGCTTGTCTAACCGTAAGTGCATCCCAACCAGTATAAAAATAATAACTATAAATGCTAATTATTTGATAGATAAACAAAATAAAAAGTATGATAATTAGCCAAACTTTAAAATCTGCTTTAGTCAAATAAATTTTAATGTTTTCTCTATACTTATAAACAATAAATAAATCAAAAATTATAATTATTAAAAGTACCCAGTTTGTTATAACTTGATAGTTTGCTGTATAGTATTCAATATTTCTATCAATAAAGATCATCAATAGAAAAATATAAGTTATTATACTTCGGGATAAATAGATAATTGTATTCTTTAAAAACATTGTTAATTTATCAAGCATTTTAAAATTCTTCATTCAAGATATTTTTCAAGACCATGCCACCAAAGAATGCTAACAATATTGATGTTAAAAATTGATCAAGAACATGTCCTGAAAGATAAGCTCCACCTATAAAACTAAAACAGGTTAACGTTACAATTAAATAATTAAAATTAAACAATCTCTTAAAATTCTTTAATGACATTAGTACAATAAACACTGATATTAATAGCCATGGGAGTACGAATAATGCAAAACCAACATATCCCATCGTAAAAATCTGCATTTTAAAATCTTGTTCAAGTAAAATTGATCCATTCATAAACCTTGAATAACTAAATCCAAGCATTTTTTGACTTGCTGTTAAATTATTCCATTTATAGTTAAAAAAGATTTGTTCAAATTGACGACCACTTTGTCGTTCATAAAATGAATAATCATAAATCAAATCAACATAAAACTTTGGATCCATTCGATATGGGTAATACCATTGCCAATAAATATCTGGGATAGTTAATAAAAAACTAGATTCTTCAAATATGTGTTGATAGTAAAAATTATATTGAGCAGAGCCTGGAATTAAGTCAGTATCATCGATATTGTCTTTCCATTCTAAACGCAAGTATTCATCATCAAATACTGCTTGATCATTACGGTTATCAATAGCAAGATTCTTAACAGCAGGTGTATAAGGTAAAGCTAAATAGAAAACTGTAATAAAAACGAATACCGTTAACACTGGTGTTAAACTGAACACTTCTTTTTTGAGTAGAACTAATAATATATAGACAACAAGTACTAGTCCTAACATCATAACAACACCATAAGTTGCGACACGGGTTGCTAAAATATACATGGCTAAACCATGAACAAAAACTAATATTGATAAAAACAATCTGTTTTTCTTATCAATAAACAATTGTTTTATTAAGATTGGATAAATGGCAAACAATATAATACCTGTAGTGTTTCCTTCACTAAAAAAGAATAGAGAAGTTAATTGCTTAGGATTATATAAATCATAACCGTTTGTAAACCAGGAAATAAAATTTGCAGTCGTTGGACCATCGTAATAAGTTGAAGGACTAAAAACAAATACGTTAGAAACAAAAATCGGCACGGCAATTAATAATGATAAAATAATTGCGATTTTATTAATATTGTCTTTAGTAATGTCAGAATTAAAAAAAGCATAAATCATTCCAAAGGGAATGATTAATTTTAGAACATATTGTAGTTCACTAAACATAGAGTACTTATATCGGTTTGAAAGGTAAAGTTGTTCGAAATTACTGAGACCATATTGATTATGAAGTATAAAATAAATGCCAGCAATAATTCCATAAATTGCAAGTCCAATAAATAATGATTTCTTATTTTTTTCTTTAAATATGAACACGATTAAAATTAAGAATGGATAGATTAGAAAATTAAAAACAGTTGATGGTAATGGAATCCCAAATTGATCAAAAAAGCCATAAAATATGTAATCGAGATTTAGTATTGGTAATAGGATAACGATTGATATGAGAAATAATGTTATGTTTTTTTCTAAAAATGAAGTAAACTTTCTAAGTATTGAATTTTGCATAATGTTATTTTACCATTAATCAAATTCTTATATAATATAAATCTGAAGAGGTTTTAATTTGCGCACTAACTACACAATAAAAAATGGAATTGTAGGATTAATTTCACAATTCATAAACTTAATATTTGGATTTGTACTAAGAGCCTATTTCATTCAAGTACTATCTTCCGAGTATCTTGGGCTAAATGGATTATTTCAAGATTTATTAAGTATCCTGTCAGTATCTGAATTGGGTATTGGCAGCGCTATAACATTTGCTTTATATCAACCAATTTTCGAAAACAATCAAGACAAGATAACTGCCTTATTTAATTTTTATAAGAAAGCTTATCGTATCGTCAGTATCTTTATTTTTGCAGCAGCCTTATGCATCAGCCCTTTTATTCAAGTTTTTATTAAAGATTTTACTTTAGATATCAATTATATTCGACTAATTTTTATGTTGTTTGTTTTAAACACTAGTTTAGCTTATATTCTAGGGACATCACGAATTATTGTTTTTGCCCATCAACAAAACTATATTCTTTTACTGATTGATTTAGTATTCAAAACAATATTAACTTTTTCTCAAATTTATATCTTATTAAACACAGGGAATTATCTTTTATATCTAGCTTTAATGCTTACCTATACAATCGTTGATAATACTGTTATTCGATTTGTTACCATCAAAAAATACCCTTTCTTACTTGATAAATCTAAGCAACTCAATGCTGAATATAAATCAAAAATCATGAGTAATTTGAAATACCTAAGTATTTCATCGTTGATTAGTATTGGTGTTTTAGGTACAGATCGTATTATTATCTCTTCCTTGATTGGAATAAGTATATTGGGGATTTACTCGAACTATGCATTAATTGTTCAACAAGTTCAAAACTTGTTTATAAACCTTTTAAATGGAGTTGTAGCCTCGTTTGGTAATCTAATTGCAGAAAAAAATCAAGATAAGATTAAATCTATGTACTATGTTTATTCGTTTGCTTATTTTTTAATTGCCAGTTTTACGTCAGTTGCTTTTTATATTCTTTTAACACCCTTTATAAAAGATATTTGGTTAAATGCTGAATATACGATAAATCCAACCCTTGTTTTAGTCATCGTATTCAATAGTTATTTATTTCTATCTCGCCAACCTGTATGGCAACTACAAAATTCTGCTGGAATATTTAAACAATATATTCCTTTTTCTATCATTGAGTTTTTTATAAACTTATCCGTTTCGATTATCGGTGGACTAAATTTCGGATTAATTGGAGTATTCTTTGGCTCTACAAGTGCCTATTTAATTTCATGGACTGGACAAATGTATATTCTAAATAAACATGTCATTTTTGATAAGGTCAGAAAAATCTATATAAAGCAAGTAAGCTACCTAACAATAACAATCTCAGAATTAATTCTTAGTCAATTTATTTTAAGCAATATTCATTGGAATAATGCTTGGATACAATTTATATTCAACGGCTTATTTATACTAATATTCTGCTTCTCAATAAATTCAGTTCTTTTTTATAAAACAAATGAATTTCAATATATTAAATCAACGATTTTGAATCGCATTAATTTTTCCAGGAAATAGTTTTATATAAATGAGTCGATAAATATCCATGAGATAGGCTTTGACTCCATAATTGTATTTAGAATAATATCTCTTTAAATAGGCAACTGTTAAATTTATTAACGACTTTATAAAGGACAGTTTATGTAAACTTGTCCTTTTTATTTGAAAGTCTAAGTTAGTTAATAAATCAGATTGATATGAACTATTCGTATTATTTTGAATTAAAGCATCATAGACTCTTTTATGTCTTTTGACTAAATAAATATCACTTTCATAATAGAAATTAACATTTGTATATAAACTCTTCCAATAGGATAGTTTTCTACCTCGTTTAATCCCAACAACATTACTTGCATGTTGACGATAGTTAATTAAAGGTTCATTAATTCCGATGATTTCTTTTCTTAATGCAGCATTTGTTGCAATCCAATCATCGTGATATACATCATCCGGAATATCTTTAATATCCATGAAAAAAGATTTCTTAAATGACATACAACATCCAGCCATTGATCGCCCTAGATATAAAAGACTAAAAATACTCGCTTGTCCTTTTTCTTTATCTAAGATTAATTTTTCAGGCCATAATGTGGAAATGGTGCTAACTCCATCTTCCTTAACAACATTCGCATTTGAATAGACTAAGTCTACATCAGGGTTATTTCTAAATTCATTTAGATGTTTTTCAAGCTTCATTTTATCCCAAATATCATCTTGATCACAAGTAAAAACAAGATCACTAGTACACTGCGTAATCGCAAATGGAAAGTTCTTAAAAACACCTAAACCTTTGTCTTGTGTATAGATTTTATAGTTTATTCCTGATGATTTTAAAACATGATCAATTAATTCAACAGTTCTATCTTTTGAACAATCATCCGAAATAATAATCTCATCTGGTTTATGAGTTTGATTAATCAATGATTGAATTTGTTCTTCAATATACTTTTCACCATTGTAGGTACAAAGTGCTATTGAAATAGTAAAGTCTTTTCCCATTTTATTTCCAAAGTGGTAACTTAGCATCCTTATCAGAAACAATAATTTCGTTGATATTAATATATTTATTCCACTCAACACCAATGTTTGAATCTAAATAATGAATACCACCATCATTTTCTTTTGAGTAAATATTATCAACTTTATATGCCACTTCAACATTATCTTCTAAAGTTAGAAAGCCATGAGCAAATCCGCGAGGAATAAACATTTGCTTCTTTTCTTTATCATCTAACACAATACCGAACCATTGTAGATAGGTAGGACTACTTTTTCTTAAATCGACAGCAACATCATAAATTGAGCCTTTTATGCACCGAACAAGTTTTGCCTGCTCATAAGGTGCTGTTTGAAAATGTAAGCCTCTTAATGTACCTTTTGACACGGACAGAGATTGATTATCTTGAACAAAATTTGAATTTATCCCTACTTTACTGTATTTATCCTCATGATATGTTTCCATAAACCATCCACGGTTATCTTCAAAGATTTGTGGTACGATTACAATCAAACTCTCAATTGGGGTTTTTTCAATCTTCATCTTATTTCTCCGTATCTATTACTTTTAAATAACGATTTACCGCATCTTTCCAATGTGGTAAAGTTGTAAATCCAAAATTTTTAATTTTTTCTTTTGATAGACGTGAATTTAATGGTCGATTTGCTTTATATGAATAATCCTTTGTTTTTAAAGATTTGATTAAACAAGTACTGTTCTTAACTAGTTTAATATAATTTGCTAAATCATACCATGAACAAAAGCCTTCATTACCTATATGAAATGTTCCATATTGGTTACTATTAAAAATCTCAATAACACTTGTAGCGATATCAACACTGTAACTAGGACTGCCAATTTGATCGTCCACTATACTTAATGAATCTTTAGAATCCATAAGTTTACTAATGGTTTTAATAAAGTTGTTCCCATTACCAAACAGCCATGTGACACGTACAATAAAATATTTACTTAAATTTGATTTAAGTTCTTCCTCTGATACATTTTTGGTATAACCATAATAGTTAATTGGATTTGTATTATCTTCTTCAACATAGACATCATCTTTAGTCCCATCAAAAACATAATCACTGCTTATAAATAAAAACTTTGCATCTTTTTCATTGCATATTTGAATAAGATTATGTGTCGCAACAACATTATTTGAGTAACATAAATCATGATTATCTTCAGCATCATCTACTTTTGTATAGGCGGCACAGTGAATAATACCTTCTACGTTTTTATCACAAAAGTAAAGTTTCATAGCTTCGAAATCTGTCAAATCAAAATCCTGACGTGATAAACCAATACAGTCTATGTGTTGTTTGACCAATGCTCTATATATTTCACTTCCTAGTTGTCCATTTACACCAGTTATATAAATCATTCTTAACCTCTTGTCTTTACTATGTATGAAAATATATTCAGTGTGAAGTCACTCAATGTCTTTAAGTACCATCGATACTTTAGTGGTAATTCTTTTATATAAATATTTGATTTCCATTTAGGAAAATGATTCGACATCCACTTAAAGCTTTGACTCATTAGTTGTTTACTGAAGTCTGAACGATAAGCTCTGAAACTTCCATACAACATGAGTTGTTCGATCGCTACATATTCTAATTCATTTTTAAATTCATTTTCTAAACCTAATTCTGTAAATTTTTTAATAAGTAAATCTAGGATGGTAAATATTTCAAACATTCTGATATTAGATTTAGAACCCATAATTGATTGAGTTCTTTGCATATAATGTACTGCTGTTTTATCTGTGTATGAAAAGTTACTGCATAAGGCAAAGATTGGACATGTTACAGGAATATCTTCATACCATAAATTTAAGGGATATTCAAAATGATGGCATACGAAGAATTCACGTTTGTATAGTTTGTTCCATGCGAAAAGAGGAGATAAAAATAGACGTTTTTTATTTATTTCATTTCCTTGATACCCTTTTAAGATCGTAGATTTATCTGTGTTTTCCCACTCATATTTAACATCACATAAAACTAAGTTTGATTGATCTTTGACGGCAATTGTATAAAGAATTTCAAAGTGATTAGGGTCAATATAATCATCCCCATCAATAAAACCTAAATAATCTCCTGTACAAAACTTAACCCCATAATTACGGGCATCACTTAGTCCCCCATTTTGTTTTGTAAATGACTTGAAAATGTGAGGATATCTTAAAACAAAATCGTCTATGATTGATTGAGATTGATCAGTTGATCCATCATTAACGCACAAAACTTCAATCTGATCTAAAGTTTGTTTGGCTAATGAATCTAAACATTTGAAAAGATACTTTTCTACATTATAGATTGGAACAACTATGCTCACTTTGATGCTCATTGTGTCACCTTACGTAATCTAAATTCATAATTTTCATAGATGACATCTGTACAATCATTGATGGCTTGATCAAAGGGAGCATTTTCCCATATTTCATTTATCACATAATCAATATTATATTTAACTAAGTAAGAACAAGATTTTGTGTAGTCTATATCCTCAGGACGCTCTTCCCATCCATACCATAGACGCGCTACTTGATAGAAATCTTGATCTATTCTATCCCACGTTGACCAATACTGTCGAGCTGTAAATACTTGATAAACGTCTGGTAAAAATGTTCTTAATCCATCAACTTGAGAAACAACTGTAATTTGATGATCACTCGTAATATCTAAACGTTCATATTCATCCTGAAAAGCTCTAATCACTTCTAATTCACTATTTTTAATTTTATATAAAGGTAAAACAGTTTTACCTTCGTTGATATAGTAGCCATAGGAAGCACCCGTATCTGCAAGAACAAAACTTTGATAGTTACTAATAATGACAATAGACACAAATGAAACAACGATAAGACTTCGTAAAGATTTGATGTTCCAAAATCGATTTAAAAGCAGACCAAATATTAATATTTCAGAGAAAACATTGAACAACGATTCAAAAGCTCGATAATATACATTCGAAGCAAACATTCTTGAAATAAAACTTGTTGTGAGTGGATTTAAGAAGAATAGTAAGACAAATGCTGATTGCCACAAATAATAGTTAATTTGTTTTTGTTTATTTCGGGTAGCGATAAGAGATAGTAAACCTAACCATCTAAAAACATTCAACAAGTTATCCATCCAATTAGAATGAATAAATAAATAATCTTTAACCATGTCATAATTTGCATGATTATTAAAATAGTGATAAATGCTCCAGATATACTCGGGGTGAGTAATCACATCCCAGATCGAATAAGCAATCGCAATTAATGGTAATATCACTAAAAATATTAATTTTGCATGTTTAGAAACAGTACTATTTATCGATTTTAAGATATTTTGAAATTTCGTATTAAATAACATTGAATAAAATAAAACACTGAAAAGCACTAATGGTAATAAAAGTGAGATGTAATCTTTATAAACGATGGCTAAAACATATAAAACCATTGGCAATCCAATAAGCGCTACATACTGAAATGCTTCATCATTTTTACTTAAATATAAATAAAAAGTAAAACCAAATAAAATTGCAAAACCAATGAATAAAGAAGATGAAGAAGCCGCAATAGATGCACCAAAAATAATGGATGCGAATGCTAAGTAATATTTATTGTTTTCTTTAACATAGAGAAATAAGAAGTACATAAACATTGCCATAAACAATGACCGATAGGTATTACCATAAAAAGAAAAAGCTGTTTTCCAATAATAAAGATTTGTATAAAATAATGTAAAGAAAAGAATGATGTTATCTAACCAAATTGATTTCCAATTAAACGACTTAACAATATTAACAATTAGCATCGCAGATATGAGTGAATATATAGAGCCTAATCCCCACATACTAATCACAATACTATCGATTGTAGACCCAATTGAGAGTAAATTTGAAAAAGAATTTACAAAAACATTTAGGAATGCTGCAAAATGAAAATAACCTTGAAATAAATAGATAGTTACAAACTCACTTCCCCTTAATCCTGTCCATAAATTAAAATCATTTAACTTATCAATGTCAACATTTTGCGCAATATAGTTTAAATACATTTGTCCATCAGCACGAGGGATTGATATCGAGGATTTGTAAAAAATCGTGAGAAATACAAGAAAAAAAACGAGAATCCAAAGTGTTTCCCATCTTAAATATTCATAAAAAATATCTTTTATATTTAACAAAGAATAAATAAGAAGCAGCCCATAAATTATGGTAGTTATTACATGAATATAATAACTACTTAAGTTGAAGAGTTGTATAGGATAATAAAATAATTGAAGTGAAAATAAAAGAAAAGCAAATCCAAGTGGTGCACTATAGAGTTGTTTAATACTTGTTTTCTTTGTTAAAAAAGAGCCTAAACCTGTTGAAATAAAAATTGTTATTCCAACAACAAAAAATATTTTAACCATTACTTACATCTTCACTTATTCTTATTTTTTCATTTGTCACAAACGATTTTAAAGTTTGTTCATAATTTAGTCTATTATAGTAAGCTAACGAATCCAGTATTAAAGCTACCATAAAAAACAAAAACGCTACAATTGCTAATCCACTTGCTAAGATTGCTAAAGGTACATGAGTAATATATTGAGTATTAATAAATTCAATAATAACAGGCGTTCCAAAGCTCAAAGATAATAATATGAATAAAAAAGAAATAATTCCAAAGAACAACATTGGTCTTGTATGTTTAAACAAGGAAGATAGAACAGATAAGACTCTTATACCATCTCTCACTGTATTTAGTTTTGAAAAACTACCTTCTGGTCGATCACGGTAGATGATAGGAAATTCTAAAATATTAAAACGATAACTCAAGGCAAAAATCGTCATCTCTGTTTCAATTTGAAATCCTTCGCTTAATACTGGAAAGTTTTTAACAAAAAATCGACTAAAAACGCGATACCCTGTCATAATGTCATTTAAATTACTTTTAAAAATATTATTCACTAATTGTTGTACGAGATTATTTCCGAAATTATGAAAGTTTCTTTTATTCTCTGAACTATATGTTCCATTAGACAATCGATCACCGATTAACATATCAATCTTTTTTGCCTCTACCAGATCAATCATCGCTTGTGCAACTTCAGCAGGATAAGTGTCATCTCCGTCTACAAGCACATAAACATCCGCATCAATTTCGCGAAACATTGTACGCACAACATTTCCTTTTCCTTGTTTTGTTTCTTTTCGTACAATCGCTCCAGCATTTAAAGCTTCTTCAATTGTTCGATCTTTTGAATTATTATCATAAACATAGATATCTGAGTTTGGGAGTGATTTTTTAAAATCTAAAACAACTTTTTTTATAGTTAATTCTTCGTTATAACATGGTATTAAAACTGCAATTTTCATAGGTACTCCTGTGTCCATTAAATTTTATCATAAGTGTTATTTATATTAAATAAATTAAAAGAGGTTCTACCTCTTTTAATAAGTTATGGAGTAGTTGAAGGTTCTGTAACAGTAGGAGCGACATATTTGTAAACTTCGAATGTAACAATAGTATCTTTCCAAACTGTCTTAAGTTTGATAGTACCAGCAACAACGTTTTGTGATTTGATAACCCCATCTTTAGTTTGGTCAGCTATTTCGACTTCTATATAATTACAAATCAATATATTTGTAGAACATAAGTCAGTATCTACAACTGTTTTAAGTTTATCTTTATAATCTAATAATTTATAACCTTCACCATAAACCTGTACAGCTAAATTTTCCTTAACTTTAATTTTTGACTCTGCAATAGGAACAGTTTTCACTACTGTATTGAGTAGAATTGAATCAAGCGTTGGTACATAGGTAACGACGATATTATTCTTAGAATACATATTTTCTTCAACCCAAGATTTTGCTTCTTCTAGTGTCCAAGTAAGCATATTAGGTACAATTACTGAATAATTACTATCCATAATCGTTAAGTTAAGTGAATCTAAGTTTCTCACATCAGTCCATTCAACAGGAGATTGATCATATACATAACCAATAAAGCTCTTATCAAAACGTACATCTGTTTCAGGAATAACAGTGTAAGTTAATTTCACATTATAGTTGTTTGCCCAATCAATGACTTTACTGATAAGTGTTTTTGTTGTAGTGAAATCGGGTAGTTTATAGTAACATTCATCATATTTCATATTGTCGCTTATATTACAGTCAAGATCATGTTTTATAACTTTTAATGACAAATTTGAAAAGTTACTAGTTTTAATACCATATCTAACACTTTGTCCAACAATGTAATTATGTTCAACATCAGATGTATATAATGCGTTCCCAGATTTAATTTCTTCTACAGAAAGTGTAATCCCTCGTGTTGATGCCCATTCTCTTGCCTTCTCTAGAGTCCAATCGTTATAACTCATCGTTGGCATGTAATCCGGAAGTACTTCATGAATTTCTTTTTCATCATATGTTCTTGAAAAATAGTCTTCTCTGTATAAAACCAAAGATGCATTAAACTGAACTGATAATTCATCAGTAATATTAGTTGGTTGTGCTAAATTTGATTCCATTAAACTTCTTAAATCAGCTATTGATCCTTCATAAGGTTTCATTATCCATAACGGTAATTGTAGTTCTTCGTTATAGAAATAATCAGAATATCCTAATACTCTTGAACCAGTAGTTAACAAAATTGAATCAGTTGTTAATCCTGTTTTATTCATAGTCCTTAATAATAAATTAAAGATATCAATCATTTGACTTAATGGCATGTTTGTTTGGACATTTGCACCTGCAGCATCTAAAACTTCAATGGCTCTATTTATATCTTTCAATTCTAAAGTTCTTTGTATTATTGACTGAATAACTGCTTGTTGGTTGACTTGTCTAGTATAATCACCATTTGGCATATGATATCTCTCACGAGCTAAAGCTAAAGCCTGTTCACCTGTAGCCCAAAAACCACCTTCTGGTACCCAAACTGTATAAGTTCCACGCTGATCATCAGAGTTTTGACCAACAAATTCAACTGGTGAAGTTAACCACACTTTATCCAGAGCATCTACAATATCCACAACCCCTTGAAAATTAACCGTTAAATAATAATCAATATCAATACCAAATAAATTTGAAACAGTATCAACCGCACATTCTTTACTTACTGCATAAGCGTGACCTAATTTATCCTTTTCTTGATTGGGATAACATGCAATAGGTACATAACTATCACGAGCAATACTAGTCATAGTAATTGATAGCGTTACAGGATTAAACGTTGTTAAAATCATACTATCTGAACGTCCACCATCTGTTCCAAACACCAAAATGGTAAATGGATCTTTTGTAACATCTAAATCAGAACTTTCATTAATTACTTCGTATGTATAGTTAAAGGTATAAACAGTATTTGTCTCTTCTAAAAACGTATTATACCCTTCATAATCTCCATATTGTTTTTGATAATCTGCTGGTAATACCGCTATATCAATATCATTGTTAAAAAGACCAAGTAACATTTCATTGTAAGAAATATATTCAACATAACTTACATTAAGTCCCAAATCTATAATTTCATTCTTAACATATGCATTTCGATCATTTTCATCAGTGTTTGATAAAACACCAAACTTTGCATTATTTAAATCTTCAACAGAAGTCCAATCATTATGTTGGTAGGATGCAAAAGCAGTTTCAACTGTTGTTTGTTGGTTTCTGTCAACAATAACTTGATTAATACTTGCATTAATTCTAATAAGGTAATAATTCCCAAATAATGACATTACTAGAAGAATGGACATAAGAATATATCCACCAATCCACAATAGTTTTCGTTTCAGGATATTACCTTCGATGATTAAAATGGCTGAACCAATAACTAATAAGTACAATATAAAAAACAATGAAGCATATATTGTTATATTTAATTTACTATAACTGACGCTTTGAATTAATAAAAATGTCAAGCTAATAAATGAGAATATGATTGCTGTTAAAGCTGTATAATTTTTTACGGTTTTTTTAAACATATTATTACTCCCTAATAAAATCTAACAACTTCAATACGACCATCTTCGCGTTCTATTAAAGTAATAGCGGCTGAATTTGGGAATAATGTTGTATCAATAATTTCACTTTCTTTATATGTCCAAGATAACTCAATATAAAAACTCAAATATGATGTTCCATAATAATCATAATCAACACTATAAGAAGCTATTGAATCAGAAACTGTTTCAACTTCAACCAAATCTGTTAAAGCGATATTAGTATTTATATAGTCATACATTTTATTGTAATAATAAAGGCGAGATGAAAAGTAAAAGTTAGTACCTTCTTCAGGCATGATAAATTCACTACCACCTATATCGTATACCCCTGCTTTATTACTCCAAGTATAATAATCTGCAACAAAACTTTTTGCGACTAACTCAGCTATGACTAGTCTTTGGGGATTATCACTTTCAATTTCTGAGGTTAATTTGTCAAATAAATCTCTCTCTAAAGAAGTTGGATTACCTTTTAATGAATAATAATCATTAGAATTAATGACTTGCTCTGCTTCAGATGAACTATTAGACATAATCCCGAAAACAAAAATAAATATGCCTAAAAAGAGTGTAACAATAAATACTATTAGGCCATAATATAATTTTCGATTACGATGAAATCCTTTTATAAATTTTTCCATTTTTTACCGCGTCAGATAATAATTAGAGTAGATTTATATTCTAACTAATCTTTTTCTTTCTTCTCCTGTTGATAAAATTAATACTAATGAGAATTGCAGATATTAATGTTACCCATGCTCCAATTTTTAAATATTTAGGAAAATACTCTGCGTTAATTTGATAATTGCCTGGTGGTAATTTAAACCCAATAAAGCCACCATTAATTTTCTCAAAATTTATTTTATCGTTATTTGCGTAAATTGTCCATGAATCATCAAATGCAATTGATGTGACAACATATGATTCATTATTTAATGTTATTTTTGCTTCAAATGAATTCTGTCCTATTTCAATATCATTAGCAAAGCCTTTTGATATCTTGCTGTACCACTCACCATAATAGTCAAATGGCTGATCTATATACAAATTGTTAATAAATTCTTCTTCTGGTACATTATATAAATTACTTACTCTAACTTTTATTTGATCAACATAAGTATCACAATAAAGACTTACATATTGAGGTTCATAATTATAAAAGGATTTAACTAATTCTCCTCCAAAGTATGCATCAATCCAAACTTCTTCACTACGTGGTAATTCAACATAAACTGTAAAATCTTTTTTAGCTTCTTCAAAATTCAGTTCATAATCTGTCCCAAAACTATTAATAAATTCTAAATTGTCGATATATGTAGGCTCTGTAACGGGTGAATCATATGTAATAACTTGATTCATCAATGTCCGCATTTTATCCAATGTTGATAACTCTAACCATGCATTATAGTTTAATGTATTATTCATACTATAAATAAAAGGTATTGGATAATTGTTTTCGTAAACATCTACCAGCTGATCACTATAAACAACCTGCATTAAATTAGAGTAACCATATGGTGCAGCTGCATTATTCGTTAAATCAAACCAATATTTTGAAGCAAACATTTCTTTATACTGCCATTTACCGATATTGTTTGTAACAACCCAACCGCCTGCACTAGCGATATTGTTTTGAATAAAATCATCCACATTAAAGTTATATACAGAACTATAAAAAGTAAATCCCATATATTCTTTGCTCATTGGATTATTAAAGCCTGCATTCTCTAAAACATCGATTCGATAAATCCCATCGTCATATTTTTTAATAGAATCAATTACTGAAGTATTATTCAACTGATAAGCTGGAATTTCAGATGCTTTCATTGAAATACTCGAAACAGGATTAAAAAACATATTATACATAGAATATGCACCATCAAAACAAATCGTTAATATTAGTAAATATTTAAATATTTTATTTTTTTCAAAGTACCATAATGAAAGAAAATAGATAAAAATAACAGCTGATAAAACAATCACATTTCTTTTTGCTATATTGAAATAAATTTCTTCATTTTGTAATCCATACCAACGTGAGATTAAATAAGTGAATCCTAATAACCCAATTACAAGAAAAGTACTTAATAGAAGTAATTTCTTGTTTATTTGCTTCAGATCATTAAGTATCAATGAAACAACATAAGCATTAATAAAAATAATGCCAATCATCCATCGCGTGTCACTATTACCTTGAAGTAGAAAATATAAACTTGGAAAAAGCAATATCGTGAAGTAAAAAAGATATGTTAATAATAAACTATTTCTTTCAAAGCTTTTTTTATAGACAAGTAGTTGAGGAATTATTAACATACTTATAATTAATGAATAAACAGCTGATCCCCCACTATGTCCATAAGAAAGTACAATATTCTTATTCACTAATGGATTAAAGTTATTTCGATCAACCACTGGTTGTAGAAAACTGCTTATGTATCTAAATGCATCTCGTAATGAAATCATTGAAAAAGATGAGTTAGTGGTAGTGATACGTGAAGTGGATAAAAGTAATTGTAAATTAGGTAAAAATATTACTGATCCTAAGCCTAATCCAATTATATAAATGAGTGTAAATTTCAATCCATCTTTAATAGTATCTGATAAGTTAAATGTATTCTTCTTAATTTGATAGCGAACTAGTGTGTAAATAAGAATAAAAATGGAAAACAAAATTGTTAAATAAGCATTTATGATAGCCATTACTGCTACACTAAAAATTAAACCATAGATTTTTTTAGAATCATCCAGATAACTCTCAATAAAATATAGAATTAAAGGGACAAAAATCAAAACATCAGTAAAAAAAGTGTAATTATAATAGCCCATTACAAAACCATTGAAGGTTAAGATACTTGCACCTGCATAAATAGCAATTTTATTTGTTCTAATTTTTGAGAAATATAAATATGAAGTAAAAAATAATAAGAATAATTTTAAGATATTCACAAACATGAATGCGTATGGAATAAATTCAATTTTAGGTAAAATAGCTAATAATATCCAAAATGGTGAAAATAGAAAGTAATATCCATATACAAAGATTGATGCCCCAAAATAATGATTCCAATCCCAGAATGTTACTCCTTTTTCTCTGACAAGATTATAACCTCTCATAATAAAACGAATGACTTGTTCAATCATGTCATAATGAAATACTTGAACAGATGAATTAAAAAATATGTAATAAGAGATTACAGTTATTAAAACTAAAGCTGTAACATAAATTGGCCAATGTTTTGTGAAATGATTTTTTAGCATTCTATTTATTCTTTAATTGTTCTATAGAATCATAAACATATGGTTTGTTTACAGTTCGTTCTCTTAATAACATATCTAAATATTTTAAAATCATTGAAAGAACTAGAAATAATCCCGAGAAACTAATCGTTAAAAACATCATGGAAGTCGTCCAACCACTCGCAATATTTTTTACAACTAGATATGATCCAATGACAAATGCAATCATTAATATTGAGAAGACAAAAAACAACATGGATAGACCTATAGAAATTGTTGATGCGATATGTGAATAACGAATCATAATCTCATAACCTAAATTAAATTTTTTAGTAAAACTCAATTGATTATAATCTGTTTTAAATGTGGGTTGATAGAACTCAACAGTGCTAGGTAAACCAGAATAATGATATGACGCTTTTCGATAATTGATATTTGTGTTTAAAATACCAACTCTATTAATCGCTCTTCTTGATAAGATTCTTGCTGTTTCAGTGTACAATTTCATATTTCGAGGAG
This sequence comes from Erysipelotrichaceae bacterium, assembly GCA_963663995.1. Classification (GTDB taxonomy): domain Bacteria; phylum Bacillota_I; class Bacilli_A; order Erysipelotrichales; family Erysipelotrichaceae; genus UBA2212. The sequence goes on from OY760660.1 coordinate 852,445, forward strand.
ATGAAATTTCGAGTAAACGATAGAACACTTTATTAAAAAATGATGGTTTAACATTGGGGGATAATGCCACGATATCAAACCCAGTTAAACTTTTTTTATAGATGTCAATTAAAAGTGAAACATCATAATCTATACTTAAAGTATCAAATTCAAATATATAATCACCAATCGCTACTTTTTGGCCTGATACCATTGCTAATTCTAAACCGTGAAAATATGATAGGTTTAAAATTGTAATAGGTGCATGAAACTTGTCTTGAATTGCTTTTACTTTATCAATTGATTTATCTTGAGAAAAATCATTTATTAAAATAATTTCAAAATTCGTGAAATTTTCAGTAAACATTTCATCGATTTCAAGTAAATTCTTTTCAATAAAACTTTCATCATTGTGAACATATATAACCAGAGAAATATAGTTCTTTTCTTTTTGTACGTACATAGGGCTCCTTACAATACATCATTTAAATCATAAATTGTGTTTATTTTACCTGAGAAAACTGTAATAAATGTTGGGTTTTCAGAATATTGTTTAATAACTGTTGGTCGTGAGTCATCAATTTCAGTTGTTTTTAAGATAGGTTTAATCGTGAAAAGTGAATCTACATATTCTATTTGAATATCGTCTCTAAGATATTTTTTTGCTAAATGATACATCTTTGGCCATGCAGTTACAGGTTTACAAGGACAAGTATTACAATTCTGCATATTGTGTGGCGTGCAATTTGAACAACCCTTTTGACAATCATATGTTGGAAATTCATCATATGACGTTTTATGAGGAGTAAAGGTAACCGATGTTAATGAATGATAGCCAGTCTTACCGAATGGCATTAATGAAAAGAATGGACCATCCATCACTGTAATTCCTACATTTTCAATCGAACTTGATACCTTACATAAAATAATTTCGCAAAGTTCATATTTAATATTTAAGCTTGGAAAATTCATTAAGCTCAAAATATGATTTGTCCCAGCATATGTCGCATTTAATAGATAAGGTGTTAAATACTGATTATTTTCTTCATCTATCAAATATAAATCATTTTCTTTTTTAATAGCTTTAATTCTTTGTTTATATTTAATTGTAAAGTTTGAATATGTTTGGCATTTTGCCATTAACTCATTTCCAACAATTTTCGCATCAAAAGAATATTCGACAGTATCATAAACACCATCGGTTGTACCACTTGTAAAAAACAATGATTCTGAAATCGGACTATGAGGTATATTATTATCTATACAAAATTTCTCAAATTGTTCACCATTTGTCCAAGAAAAGTCATCTGAAATGGCATATACTTTTCTAAATTCATTGTTGATTGAAGCAGGAAAATCTTGTACAAATTTATCAAAATAATCTCGTGATTTTACTGCAGTTGATCGACTTCTTGGGTAATGATAACCATTGTGTACACGAGCTTGATTTATGTAAGTTCCGCGCATAAAAAAACTTTCATCATATTCCAGAACCAATACATTCATTCCTTTTTCAAGGCTTTTTATAGCTGCGTATAAACCATAAATTCCAGCACCTAATATGATGCGGTCATATTTGTTTTTAGACATTAAAGACTCCTACTTGAAATGCTATATCTCTAATATACGTTAAAGTAGATTTTATTTCATCAATATTTGGTCCTGATTTCATTTCAATTGAAACAAAATTTGAATAATTTAGACTTTTTAATATCTTCAATAAATCTATGTGTAATTCTTTGTGATTTTTGTCTATAAGAGCTAAATATGGTTCACTGATATGAACATGTTTAATAAATTTAATTAATTCGCTATTTAATATATCCACAATATTTTCTTCATTTTCTATGATAGTTCCTAAATCTAAGTTAACACCTATCATTTCTTCATTAATCTCTTTTACGAATGCGAAAACTTCACTACTTGTATTTAAGAAGTTTGTATTATAAATTTTTGGATTTGCTTCTAAAGCAATATTTACATTGAAACGCTTGCACATTTTCCCTAACTCTTTAAAGAAAAATTTGGCATTAGATAATTCATCATTAGTATTAACATTTCTTATTGAGGGTGAACCAAATACTAAATTAGGAATCTTCATTGTTTGCGCAAACATACAAATATTTTCAAACTGATTTAAATAATATTTAACATTTTTATCAGAACAAAAAATGGGTTCTTTCTGACCAAATAAAATTGACTGCATGCTTATCGGTTGAATGTTAACTTGTTCAAGTTGATTTATTACATGAATCAAATCATTTTTAGATTGAAAATATGGTTTATCAAACAAACGTGTGGGAGCGATTTCTAAGTGATTAATTTCTAAATCATTTAGGATATCATACATTTTATTATCATCGTCTTTAGTCCATGCAATATTTGAAATAGCTAACTTCATTTTTGTTCACCATTTATAAAAATTTCAATCGAATTTAAGACCTCATCTTTATTTATCAAGTAATGAGAATCCTTATTAAATAAGTTTGCATATTTTGTCCACATATTATAAAACTGTGGTTTTCGTTCTAATCTATTGTTAAATTGAACTTTATTTATTTTTTCATATATTTCATATGCAAAAACAGGTTCAGTCGCCAAATTTAAAACTTGTATTTCATTCTTTATAGCTACTTCAATATCACTAAAAAGTCGATTAAGCCCATAATATTGAAAACAGTCATCTTGATCTGTAAACATTAAACTTGTACAGTTATTATTCTTAAGTACAGTTAATAATAATTCTGATTGATTCTCTTTCAATTTATATGAACCATTTACAAATTCATACGATTTTATAATTTCTTGAAAGTCTTCTACACTTATTTGTGATTGAAGTTTTTGATAAAGAGGTGTATTTAAACTTGCTGGGACAGGGTTCATAAGATCGTAAATGAAGTTCTTTTTTAAACCTTTCCCAAATAATGCCGGTAATCTAAGAATGGATACTTTCTCAAAATATTTGATAGCTAATTCTTCAGCATATTTACGATTTTTACCATAGGCATGATGATTACTTACATCAAAAAAAGTAGATTCATCTACTTCATCACAATCTGGGAACACATCAATTGTGGATATTAAAACAAAGTATCTGGTTTTAACATTTTTTAAAACATTGAACAAGTCATCAATTGATTTTAAATCTTCTTCTGGATATTGATTGGCATACCATTTTTGAGCACGAATACCCGCACAAACAACTAAGTCATAATCCTCATTAACAATTTCTTCAATATTTTTTGAATTATAAAGATGTGTAAAGTCAAATTGATCCTTTAAGTTTGATCCAACAAAACCTGTATACCCTATTAATGCTGTTTTTTTATTCATTATTTTTTAAATCACTTTCAAAATATTCTTTAATAATATAATTTGGTCTTCCCTTTATTTCAATAAACAACAAAGCCATATATTCAGCAATAATACTTAAAAATATAAACACGAAAGCAAATAGCCAAAAATAAACAAGAGCACTTATACTTTGTTCAAAGTTTTTCTCGATTAATAAATATATTGAAAAGATAAATAAGATTATTACATATAAACTTGTAAACAAAGAAACAAGCTTTAAAGGTTGGTTGGTTGAGACCAAAATATTATGTTTTGCTAATTTTAGTTTTTTGGGAATATTATATTTAGTAACCCCTGCTGCTCGATCAATATCTTCATAGCCGATATAGGTTGTTTTAAACCCCACCCATGACCATATATTTTTAATATATCTTCTATTTTCCTTTAAACTTAAAATTGTTTGCGCAACTTGTTTAGTAAATAGTCGATATTCTCTTTCATTATTCATTACTTTATCGTTGCTTAAAATATTAAAAATTCGATAGTAAGTTTCAGAGTAAAGTTTAGTAAAGAGTGATTGTGATTTACGTGAAGTACGATATGTTCCAACTTGATCATAACCTTCATTTTCAATTTTACTAATCATTTCAGATAATAAATAAGGGGGATCTTGTAGGTCAGCATCCATTAAAGCTATTAAATCACCTTTAGCACTTTTTAAACCTGCTTCAATGACACCTTCTTTACCAAAGTTTCGAGATAAACTAATACCAGTAATATTTTTATCTTTTTCTGACAAGTTTTTAATAATATTAAAAGTATCATCGTTACTACCATCATTCACAAAGATAATTTCATAGTTTCTTTTTAATGATATTAGAACTTTAGTTAATTCAAGATAAGTTGTTTCAATAACTGCTTCTTCATTGAAACAAGGGATGATAACTGATAAAGTTTTCATACTTTTTTAAATCTCCTATTACCTTTTATCTTTTCAAATGACTTCAAACCAAAGATTACAGAAATTAATCCAACAAAAATAGCAGATAAATATCCACTAATCTTTTGTATAAGTGTACCATTATAAAAAATATAAAGTCTACCTTCTTTAATATCACCTAAATCAACATTTAAAAGTGATTTGCTATCTTTTGTTGTTTTCAATAAGATATATTTACCATTATCATCATAGAATGCTCCATAACCTTTATAGTACAAAAGTGGTAATTCTAATTGCGTATTTATATAAGCACCCTGATTAAAATCAACTACATAATTTAGTTGATTGTTTGAGTATGATATTTCAATAGGGTTTGAGGCATTTATAACTTTATTAGATGCATTTTGAGCTAAATTATCCATGTCAGCACTTTCAGGTAAAAATTCAGCATAGTAATATTCAATTGAATACCTAGGGAAATTATCATACCAATACCCAATCATTTTTACATTATAGTAATAGTTAGTCATATATAGGTATTGAACAGATATTAAAACTAAAGTTAAAACTTGGATCCACTTGCCTTTTTCAATAACGATTTCATTTATAAAATATGCGGTTAAAATACTTAAGAAAAAAGTTAATACAAAATATAGTCTAAATGGAAATTGAATAAAATTAAGGAAAGATATCCAGTTAATTGGTATCACATTTGACACAATAAATAAAGTTGCTAGTGAAATAATAAAAGAAAATAATAGTACTTGATTTTTTATAATACTCTTAAATCTAAAAATCAATCCAATAATTGGAATTAAAAATAAATACCATTCTATACCATTAGGAAATACAGCGAGTTGAGGACTGATAAAAACCAATTGAAAAATGTTATTTATTACATGTTCATGTAAATTAGTCCATGGTGTTTGATATTGGAAAGTATCACTAAACATCATTTCTAGTAAAGGTAACCAATAGAATGCTGTTAATCCCAACGTAATGAATATTGCGAACAATATTTGTTTAATTTTATTTAATGAATGAATAAGAATTTTATAATTGAAAAGCGCGAAAATGAATAAAATAATAACCATAACAATGGTTGTAATCGTATGCGTTAAAATTAATCCAGACATGGAAAAAGCTAAAAGATAAGCTCTTGGTTTTTCATCATTTATTATTTTATATAATCCTAGAAAAACTAAAGGTACAAAGATGAATGCAACCCATTCACCTAAGGCTGCTCTTTCAAAAAAATCAGTGTAATTTCTATACACTGAAAAAGTATATAAAAAACTTGCTAATAGAGCTGCAGAACTTGATTTAAATAGATACTTTGAAGTCCAATACATTGAAAGTGCTGTAAGTAACGTTATTATTACTGCAAATATTTTATAGCTCAATATGAGGCTTAAACCAAAGTCCATCAAATAAACCGGAATATAAAATAAACCTAAAGGGTAAAACAAGTTCACTGGATATCCATAACCATAATAAAAACCAGGTAATATTTTTAATTCACTAATATTAGATCTTAAAAGTTCAAATGATCCAACGATTCGTGAAAAATGATAAATAAGATCATGCCCAGAAGGTATACCTTTTAAAAGCATTGGAAAAATAAAAACAATTGGGATTAAAGTTAAAGAAATTAAATTTCTTTTTATTTTAAAAAATTTCATTAAATTTTGTTGTTTGTTTTTATGTTTAAAGAATTTTCGAACTTCGAAAAAGATTAAGAAAATCAGTAAAATAAATCCAATAAATGTAGTTATCGCTCCTAACTTAAATCCTTCAGGCATAAAATACATTTTTATTGTGTTATCACCTGCATTAATAGGAAAACCTACAAACCCACCATTTACAGCATAGATTGGCACTGACTCATTGTTGACTGTTACTTTCCATCCCTTATCAAAAGCAATTGATGTTACAACAAAATTTCTATCTTCACTATAAATGTCTCCTAATAATAGATTCTGATATTTTTCAACATTTTTTATTGAAGCACTCGATGCATCTGATAAATAGGTTTTAATTATTTCAACATCATTTTCATCTGCAATTATTGTTTGATTTATGAGTGATATATCAGGATTTTTTACATAATCATCATAACTAATAACAAAATTATATGAGTTTGCGATAGGTCTATATTGATTATTTAGATAAAGTGGTAATCCATAAAAATCACCTATTAAAATAAAGTTTGAATGAGGCAATTCAGATTCACTAGTTACAATTGAGTATTTAACACTCGCAAAATCTATGATGTCAGGGTTTGTAATATTCCAAGTCCAACCAAAACCTCGATCTAAACTAATAAGCTTAGATAAATTATCAACACTATATTGATAGGTTGAATCATATGTTTTAACATCTGAATAATTATATAAAAGATTCATATTCAAACTTGAATACCAATAAATTGAATCATACGGTGCATAAATTCGATAATAACCATAATCACCATCTAATTCTTGAAGGTATTGGTTCAATTGATCCGGTGTTTTACCTAAAACAGTTTCTGATTTATTTACAAAGTCCCAATCTAACTTCTTATAGTTTGGATTCATATTAAACGTAAGATAACTTGCGAATATTATCTCAACTACTGAAATTATGATAATCCAAGTCTTTTTATTCTTGTTATCCTTGAATAACACAAAATATATAACCCAAATAAAAATAATAGTTATGATGAACACTATCCATTGAAATGTATTATTGAAAGGATTTACATTTAAAATCATAGATAAAACAGGAATATTCAAAAAAATTAGAAGCGAAATAATTAGTGATGTTTTTTTGAGTATTTTTAAATCAATAAATTCTATTTTATTAAAATATTTCATAGCTAGAACAATATTTAAAAAAATTAAGAACAAAGTCCATCGAAAAGAGTGTTCACTTAATCCATGCATAAATGAACCACCAATTGGAAATACTAAAAGAATTATCATAATGCTATAAAATATTCTATTTATTAGTTTATTTTCTTTATCAAAGATACTTTGTCCTAACATTAATGCTGTGAAAGATCCGCTAAATAACATAAGTTCACGTGTTTGATAAGTTATAGATTCATAAATAGACGTATATTGTTCAATTCCATTATTATTAACAATTTGACTGATAAAAGTCGAACTAGGGACAAAATGTGCAATTAACAAATGAAAATATACTCTTATATCCTCAAAATAAAAATGTGAATTTGTTGAATTAAACAATCTTGAATTTTGTAATAATAATAAGACACCAGGTACTATAAGAATAGCTGATAACAAAAAACCAAGTAAATATAAAGCAATTAAAGGAAATGCACTTTTTAAATATTGCTTTCTATGTTCTTCAAAAAATCGATAAGTATAATAAATTAGTGTAAAAATCGACAATGTATAAAACAAATAAAAATTCATAATCAACATTAAAGCAGTCATTATGGCATAAAAAAAGTAAACTTTCTTTTTCATAGCCAATTCTAAACTTGCAAAATATAAAGGTACGAAGCTATAAAAACTTAAATATATTGGAACTTCTACATATTTTAATGCCCAAGCAGAAAAAGTAAACAATAGAGCACCAAGAATTCTTGTATATTTATCCCAGTTTCTAACTCTTCCATAGATGTAAAAAGAAAGAGCAGCTGAAATAAATTTTAAAACGCTCAATATCATCACTATATTGTAGTAATGATTATTTATAAGAATTCCTAAATAGCTATATATATCTCCAAAAATGTAATATGACTTAGCCGCTAAAAAATTATTCCCAAAAAACATATTCCAAGACCAAAAGGGAAAAGTTTTTTGTTTTATAGCATTTACGATTAAACGTCTAAACTCAATAAAAAATAAACGATATTGTGTTCTTGAGTCAAACCCAATAACAAAAGCTTTACCCTCAATAATATAAGGTACCATTATGAAAGCAGTAATTAATATTACAAAACTAATTAAAATTAATATTGGAAAGTATTTCTTTATTAATTTCATCAATATGATTCCTTCCAATAAAAGATAACATCTGTGTCCATTGGAATATTATTATAAATTTTAAAGGCTTCCATGTGATAGCTATCTTCTTCTTCGATATCACCAGCATGTATGGTATAGATAGGATAGCGAGGTAACCAAATGCCTGTTGTATACTGATCTGAATATAGATGATAATCATCTAGTATCATTTCACGTTCATGATAAATATTGGCTACAGCATTATATTTGATATAAAAGGTACGCACATCTATAAATGACATAACAATTAAAATTACGATCATTCCATTTTTTATTAGCCTATTAATTTCTATGATTTCCAAAATTAATACAAAACTTATAAACATATAAAATACAGCATATAAAATTAAGCGAGAACCAATAACTGGTGACATCAAAAGGCTTGCACTACTTAAACTTGCAATGCCCATAAATATAATTAAATACGGTTGTTTTAATTTATAAATATTTAAACGTATTATCTGACTCAAAAGTAAAACAATATAAAGAACCCAAAACAACATTGACCACCACTGTGTCACATCAAATAAACGAGCAGTTTGGGGTAAATATTGTATTAATCTTGTGTTTAATAAATATATTATCGCTATTCCATAAACCAGAATACTCATTACAAATTCAATTTTTGAGAAAGTCTTATAACTTACATAGATTAATAGGCAAGATAGAGAAAAAATAATGACTTTATTTTGAATGAATACATAATTTATAATTTGAGGTAAATTTCTAAGTACTTTTTCAAAAATGCTTAATGTTTGCCATTCAGGCATAGTAGCTAATCGGATATTTGATCCAGGACTTAAATACCATATGACAAAGGCAATTCCATAAAAAATAATCGAAACAATTAGTATCGGATGAACTTTTTTTTGTTTATAAAAATCATAAACAATTAAACTTAAAACCACAAATCCAATAGCTATACTTATATTTTCCATACCTAATGGTAGATAAAAAGATGTAAATGCAACTAGGATATAAGAAATCCAATTTTCTTTACCTTTAAATAGTGAATTTGTTATTGTGAATAATAATACTATAGATAACCATAAGGGTATTCCATAATAGATAGAACCTGTTATCCAAGTATAGGTTTCCATACGAATATTATCTTTTATAGATACTATAAAGAAAAATAAAAATAATAATGATAATTTTTGATTCTCTTTTTTAATAAATGAAGATAACAAATAAAATGTATTGGCAAAAATAAATGCATTTAATAGATTCCATATTTCTTTATATTGAATCAGTGTATGCATAGAAAACAGGGTCATTAAACGACCTTCCCAGTGAAAATACATACCAATAGCAGCATCTACAACATTAGATTTGACGACGTTGTTATGGAATGCCCAATCATCTCCTGACAAAGGTGTTTTATAGGAAATATAATAAAACAAACAAAAAACAATAGATGTCATCATTAATCTAAAACGATTATCTTTTACATATTTGATTATTTCACCCATATTACCCTCAAAATAAAATTGCCAATATTAAGTTTAATTTATATTTAATTAAATTAAAAATAATTTTTTGTTTAATTGAATAAGTTCTTAATAATTCAGCTTTAAACCAATGTGGTACACGTTGTCTGATTTCTAAATTATTTCTTTTATAATATGTATATTTATCTTGGAAAGAATCTGATTCTTTTATACGTAAAGTTGTTGCAATTAAACCATGCGTAATAATGTATTTCTGATAAACAGTCTCCCATTTTTCATCATCAATACCTTTTCCTCTGAAATAACTATCTAAAGAATCAATAGCTGAATAGATATCAAATATTTTAGGATTAATTTGATGAGCTATAGAAGTACTTCGTTGAACATAAAAATAAAAGGCTTCATTTATATAACTTATTTTTTTAGCATTATATACAACCTTAGGAATTGTTTCTAAATCTTCATACCATTTCCCTTTAGGAAATCTAACATCTTGAAACAATGAAGTTTTATATATTTTATTGCATGCACTGTTATTTATTAGTAATAAATCTAATGGATTAGAAACATCAAAGTTCCCAGCACTTGAATATTTCTCTTCATCATTATCGAATACGTATTTCATGTCACAACAAACAATATCGCTCTTTTCAGTTTCACAAAGATCCATCATTCTTCTAAACATTGTTGTATCAATATAATCATCTGAATCGATAAAAGCTAAATATTCACCTTGTGCATGATCAATTCCAAAGTTACGCGCATCACTGAGTCCGCCATTAACTTTTTTAAGCACTTTAACTTTTGACTGATTTTCATGTTTTAAAGAACAAGCAATATCAATCGATTTATCCAATGAGCCATCATCCACTAGTAATATTTCGAAATTATCAAAGTCTTGATTTAATAAACTGACCATGCATTTCTCAATATAATTTTCTACGTTGTAGACAGGTACAATAACACTTAATTTCATCCTTGCTATTATAACATGAACCACTATTTAGACTTGACTTGGTTTCTAGGAATAATAATTTGATGCTATAATTCTATAAGGTAAAAAATATGAAAAAATTGTCTATTATAGTTCCATGTTATAACGAGGAAAAAGCACTACCTCATTTTATTGACGCAGTCATTAATGAAAGTAATAAAGTTGATTATCATTTTGAATATATCTTTGTAAATGATGGCTCAAAAGATAAAACACTGAATGTTCTAAAAAAATTAAAAGAAGAAAATAATAATTTAGATATTCAAATTATCGATTTTAGTCGTAATTTTGGTAAAGAAGCTGGAATATTAGCTGGGTTAAGCGAATCTACTGGTGATTTAGTTGTCATTATGGATGCCGATATGCAAGATCCCCCAGCATTATTACCTGAAATGTTAAAACGAATAATTGTGGAAGATATTGATAGTGTCGCCACTTATCGTGTCACACGTACTGGTGAACCAAAAATCAGAAGTTATTTTGCAAGGAAATTTTATCAACTCATAAACAAAATAAGTGAAGTCGATATTGTAGACGGATCACGTGATTATCGTATGATGACACGTACAATGGTCGATGCCATACTTTCTTTAACTGAATATCATCGATTCTCTAAAGGCATCTTTGTTTGGGTTGGATTTAAAACTGATTATCTAGAGTTTGAAAATGTTGAGCGTATAGCTGGTGAAACTAAATGGTCTTTTTGGAAATTATTTAAATATGCCATTGAAGGCATAGTTGCTTTTACTACTTTCCCATTAAGAATATCTACATTTGTCGGTTTTATATTTTCATTAATTGCTTTCATCTATATGATTTTTGTTATTGTAAAAGCATTCTTGTTTGGTGATCCAGTTGCTGGGTACCCATCAATGATGGCTATTATCCTATTCTTAGGCGGTATTCAACTTCTTTCATTTGGCATTCTTGGCGAATATTTGGCAAAAACATACATGGAAGTCAAACATAGACCTAATTATGTAGTACGTAAAAGATATTAGTTTAATCATTTTATTCATTTAAACATTAAGGGTTAATTTATGAAAAAAAATAGAATTTTAAATATGATAACTATTAATAAAGAGAAACTTCCTTTGGTTTTTCTTATAACTAGTTTAATAACACTTTACTCTACTGCAAAACTAGGATTTATTGATGATAATGCATATCTTTCATTAATTGGGAATCGTTCTTTTGTTGAATTTATAAAATACAATTATGACACTTGGTCATCAAGAATTTTTGGAGCATCACTACATGTACTTATATCACCACATCATTGGATGTGGTTTATTCTGAATATTGTTGTTTGGGTAATATTGTATTACTCGTTAGATAAAATAATAAATGATTCAAAATCAGTTTATGTAAAATGGGCTATTGTATTATCATTGCTCTCATATCGTCACTACTATATGGCTTCCGCTGGATGGATAGGAACGACAATAAATTATAGTTGGCCTTTAGCTTTAGGAGTTTTTTCATTAATTCCTTTTACAAAAATTTTAAGAAACATAAAAATAACTTCTTGGGAATGGTTCTTATTTTATCTTGCACTCTTATTTGCATCAAATTTTGAACAAATGACATTAATATTAGGTGTTTTATATTTTACTTTTTGGATATATCAGTTATTAAAAAAAGAATCTCACTGGCCAATCTTCATAGGTGGTATCCTAATCGGAATAAATGTGTTACTGATTGTTTTTAGTCAAGGTAATTTTTCTAGAAGAGTTGCAGAAGTAGATAGATGGTTTCCAGAATATTCTACACTAAGTAATTTCAGATTAATTGATTTGGGGTTCTCTTCTTCACTCTATCCAGTATATTTTAAACCAGATGTTATTTATTTGCTATTTGCTTTAATATTGGCGCTATTAATTTACAAAAAAGACGGATCTATTAAAAATACTATTATCTCTTTTATTCCATTTTCCATAATGATTATATTTGGCATTTTTAACGATAATATAAACAATTTATTTCCAACGATTGAATATATTAATAATTCGCTAACTGATATTGGTACTGGTATGAGTTTCACATCTGCTATTAGTTTTATTCCTAATATCATTTTATTAATAGCACTAGTTTCATCTATTTATACTATATATGTAGGTTTTGGTAATAGTAACAAATCCTTATTTTTAGTATTGATATTTGTTCTTGGCTTATTAAGTCGAATGATTATGGCACTTTCACCGACAATATGGGCTTCTGTTGATAGAACATTTATATTTATGCAATTTTCATTTGTAATAGTTGGATTGTTTGCTTTTAATGAGCTGATAATTCTAAATTCAATTAATAAGAGAGTATTTACATACATATCATTCATAGTCTTTGTATTAACATTTATTGATAATTTTTATAATATGACTTTCTTTTTTAGATAGAAATATTCAAGAATCAAAAAAATTAATGTTACTCCACTTATAATTGATCCGATTTTTAAGAAAGGTTGCTCATATACAAATTCAATATTATGCTGACCTTTACTAATATCAAATCCAATAAATGAGTAATTTACTTTATAAGTTTCTACTGGAATACCATCTATTTTTACTTTCCATCCTTTATTAAAAGCAATTGTTGAAAATACTATAGAATTATCCTTTGTAATATTTATATCTGCTATTATCTTGTCTTCTTCAATTATTAAATTCTCAAATTTATCTTTATCATTTATAGAAGAATATATTTCATCGATTAAATCGTTAGATACAAAATAAGCACTATAAATTGGATATTCATTTTTATTATAAATTGCCGTGCAATATACACCTACTCTATCAGCATCTAAATTATTTTCAATTGCGATATAAGCATACTCATTAACAACTTGTGAATTTAGCACATTATTTTCTTTATACCACTCTAAATAACATTCAGTATACGGATTAGAAAACGAATAATCAATAAAGAAATATCCATTTTCTTCTTCTGATGTCAGTTGGATATTTGTGACATTTTCAGCAATAATTTTCGGTAATATTAGATCATCCAATGTTACTGTTGTCTTTTTATCACTCACAATGGAATTTAACATAGTAATTTCTTTTTCAAATGATGAACTTTTTTCAATTTCTTTATAATTTGTTAGCTTATCTGATGCAAACCCTAATCCAACGACTAGATTATTTTTATAAATATCAAAATTATCAACTGTTTCTAAATAATCGTAACCATATGGAGCAACATAATCATTTAAAGCTACATAGTATTTCGAGCCTAATAAACTCTTAAACAAAAATTTTGATTCATTATTACTAATGTTCCATCCTGTGCCAAAACTGTTATCTAATATTGCTCGCGAATCATGATTATAAATTGTTGAATAAAATGTAAACCCTGAATAATCAAAAGCCAAAGGTTGATTTGGATTGTCCACAATACTATCAATTCTATAAAAGTTTTTATCAATATCAATTATATAATCAAATGCCCTGTTTACACTAATGTCTTTACTTATATAATCAGTTGAACGTACAAATCTTAAATCGAAATTATAGTACAAACGACTTCCAATGCTTAATATTGCTTCAAAAGAAATAATTAAAAAAATCAAAAAATGAAATGTTTTTTTAAGTTTGATAGAAAAAACAATAATAATCGTATATATGATTACAAAAATAAAAATTAACAATAGTATCACATAAGTAAACCAACGATCTGAATTGTTGATTAAATTTAAATTTCTACCAAAATATAAAAAGCTTAAAATTAAAGATAAATTTAAAATACTTGTGAATAAAATAGATTTAATATTTAAATTCTTTATATTATCTAAAATATATACAACAATTAATGCATTAAAAAAAACAATACCATTTTGCCATCGAACATCACCATTTCCGCTAAATAGTTTGCTTAAAAATGGAAATATATTTCCTGAAAAATATATAATATAAAAAATTAAATAATATTTTGTTTCTTTGTTTTTTATAAAAAATAGCAAAGGGAATAACAAAGGAAAAATAATAAAAGAATAATAATAATTAAGACTTACATTGTTATTAATTATTCGACTAATAAATAAGTTAGTACTATAATCACTTGAAACTGGAGAGTAAAAACTCGTAATTAATTGATATAAATATGAGAAAGACATTCTAATCAAATCAGAATTTATATTTTGAATATTCAAACGAGGAGAACTAAGTAAAATATCAATACTTGGTAATAATACAAAACTAGAAAGCAATATTCCGTATATATATAGTTTGATTAAAGGAAAAACAACTGAAACAAAATGTTTAAAATTAAGATTATTATATTGTTTAAAATAAAGAAAGAGTTGATAAATTATTAAAAACCAAGAAAACATATAAAAACTATAAGAGTTTGAAATGATAAAAAAAGTGACACTTAAAATAAATAAATACTTCTTTCTACCAGTCTTAACTTCTTCTACTAAATATAAAAGTATAATAGCCCACAAGTAACTTTCTAGAAAAACATTGAAATGCAACCAATAAGAAACATATCCCGAGAAAGTTATAATCAAAGATCCAATTATTGCATTATTTTTAACTAGAGTATGATGGTTTAACCATTTATATGAAAAAACAGAAATTAGGATTAAAATTAAAATTTGTTGTAAAAAAAGAAATTGACCTATTAGTACGTACTTATTAATTAATACATAAATATATGTAAAAATTGATCCTAAAATTGAATTAAAGAAAAAAACATAATTAGTAGCACCAAAGCCAATAGAGTTATTCCATAGGGATATAGAAAAATCTTTCAATAAAAAAAGAATCTGTTTATAAACTGGTAACAAAGTATCTAAAGGATCACCATAAAATATTAAAATACCATTATTAAAAAAAATAATATAAAAATATAAAAAACTAAAAATAATAAAATTTATAAATAATAGTTTTCTCATTATCTTATTCTATCGAATCCAATTTTTTTATTCAACTTTATAAGTGAAATTTAAAAATTTATTCTTTTCTCTTCTATTACAAGTGGACGGTTCATAATTCGTTGATTAATACTAATAATGTACTCACCAATTATTCCTAAAAAAACAAGTGTTACTGAATTAAACAAAAACAAACCAATGATAATTGGCGCAAATCCAGCTGTAAAAGTATCCCAATACATAAGCTTTAAGAAGAGATAAATCATTGCAATTCCTAGGCTTATAATTGCTCCGCTAAATCCAATAAATGATGCTATCCTTAATCCAATTTTAGTATAAGAAACAAAACCTATCATGGCTGCATCATATAGTTTAAAAAAATTATTACTGGATTTACCTGCTCTTCTCTTTGCCTGCAAAAAATCAATTTTTTTAATTTTAAATCCTAATTCACTAACTATACCTCTGAAATACGGTTGAGGGTCCTTTAAATCCCGTAACACTTGTATAAAATCTTTATCATATAGTCCAAATCCAGTGAAATGTTCAATTTGTTCGACATCTGATGCATATTTAATTAATTTATAAAAAAGTGTTCTAAGAAAGTGCAATACTGGATTTACTAAACTTTTACTCTTAATTCCAATTACAATTTTATTGCCAGCTTCCCATTCTTTTATAAAGTCTGGGATTCTTTCCAATGGATCTTGAAAATCTGCAGACATTGTTATAACACAATCACCTGATGTCTGTAATAAACCATAATAAGGTGAATTAAATTGGCCAAAATTTCTTGCATTAAATATTGCTTTTATATTTGGGTTTTTATTGCATATATTTTCAAGCAAAGCTTGTGTCTTATCTATAGAATGGTTATCTATAAATATTATTTCATAAGTATATTTCTCGAAAGACTTAAGAAT
The DNA here is from genome assembly GCA_963663995.1 of Erysipelotrichaceae bacterium. Lineage (GTDB taxonomy): Bacteria > Bacillota_I > Bacilli_A > Erysipelotrichales > Erysipelotrichaceae > UBA2212. The sequence continues at coordinate 868,915 of OY760660.1, forward strand.
TTTACTTAATTCTTGTGCCATCAATTCAATATTCTCTTCTTCATTATATGTTGGAATTAATATACTAATTTTTTTCATAATTTTTCCCCTAAAATAATATTCTTTATACCCTCATTAAAAAGAGTTATCGGTTCAAATCCAACATCTAACTTTAAGTCAGAAATATCTGCTATTAAATGCATAACTTGGTTTTGTGAATATGGATTTTCTCCGAAAACTAAATCATACTTTGGATTTATTATATCTCTAACATCTTTTATATAATCTTTTAAAGGTTTTCCAATTCCGCCACCTAAACAATATATCTTATTATTTAAGTCTTTAGATTTAGCAAGTAAATAAAATGCTTGAGCAGCATCAGCTGAATATAAATAATCCCATATCTGTTCTCCAGCAGTAAGCCGTATGGATGTATTTGTGGATATATTATTAATTAAACTCATAATTAAAGTGTTTTTATCATCATTTGGCCCATAGATACTAAAAACTCTTACCCATAAATTTCTTATATTAAGTGTTTTACATAAACTTCTGCTCATATGACCTGCAGTCAATTTAGCAATTCCATATCCTGTTTCCGGATTCGTTAGTGATTTAGGACTGAGAATTGTATTACTTCTTCCAAACTCAGCCTGTGAACCAGCACCAATAAATAATGAACACCCTAGCTTATTGGCCAAATGGACAGCATCTAATGTATAAATAACATTGTCCAGTTGATGATATAAATCATCTCTACCAATACCTATTGTTCCGTCCCACGCAAAATGAAAAAATACATCATATTGCTTTGAAATATTTAAAATTTTAAGATTATTTAAATTGCATTCTATAACTTCTACATATATTGATTTAGGAATCAAATTAATATTTTGTGATCCTTCACGAACAATTGCTAAAACATATATCTTTTCAGATATCATTTTTTTAATTAAAGCTATTCCAATTGTTCCTGTTGGTCCAGTAATAACAATACTATTCATTTCTTACTCAACAATAAATGGTGTAAATTCAAAACCATATTTAATTTCATCAATATTAATATCATCAACTACAGATAAGTTCATACTATCATCAATTAAAATTGCTCTTATTGAGTCGTTTAATTGCTTTTTGTCTTTTTTAATTGAATCAACCAAATCTGTTAACTTTAAATTATATTTCTTTGTTTTTATAATTTGATTTAAAATAGTTTCAGTTCTAGAGATATAGTTTTCGTTAAGGAGTCCTCGTTTAAATGAAATTCTATTAGCAACTATCATTCCAATCGCAACAGCAGTTCCATGTGGTACTTTATAATTTGTTGCTGATTCGATAGCATGTCCAAAGGTATGGGCAAAGTTTAACAATACTCTCTCATTACGATCAAATTCATCTTTTTGAATATAATTTTTTTTAAAATTTAATGAAAAAGTATTATATTTTATGATAGTTTTTGAATCTCTCTTTAATAATAAATCAACATCTTTTTCAAGTCGATTTAACCCCTCAAATCCATACATTAAGTTGAATTTAACAACTTCTCCTAGACCACTTAAATAATCCATTTCAAGTAAACTTTTAAAAAAAATTTGTATTTATATATATTTTTGTTGGTGGATAAAAAGTTCCTAATAAATTCTTAAAATTCTTGTAGTTAAGAGATGTTTTCCCTCCAATACAACTATCAGCTGATGCTAACAATGTTGTTGGAAAAAACACCCAATCTATCCCTCGATATAACACATTCGCAATAAAACCAGTTAAATCTTGAACAATACCACCGCCAATTGAAACTAATCTAGCATTTCTTTTCCCTGGTATTTCAATCATCTTATCTAAAATATTAAATACTGTTTTTATGTTTTTATTTTTTTCAGTGGCTTTTAACAAAAATAATCTATTTGAAGGTATGCCATCTAAAAAATCATTGCTATAAAGTGAATAGACTTTGCTATCAACAACATAAAATGTGTTTTTGTTATCATAAATGATGTCAAATATTGATGATTTTTTTGTAAATGTAACTTCGTAATTTTTTAGTTGTGATTTAATTTTCATTGAACTGAATAGCCCCCATCGATTACAATTTCTTGACCTGTAATATATGTATTTTTTTCGGAACATAAATAAAAAACTATTTCAGCAATTTCTTCTGGTTGAGCTAGTCTTTTTAATGGAATGGTTTCTGCTATTTTTCCTATTTGTTCTGTTGAATTATTTTTACTTGTTAGTTCTGTTAATGTAAACCCTGGGCATACTGTATTAACGAGTATATTTTCATTTGCTACTTCAAGAGCTAACGTTGTTGTGATTCCATGAATACCTCTTTTTGTTGCACTATAAATTCCTCTTCCAGGTTTTGAAACAACTGACCATATTGATGCAATATTTACAATCCTTCCATACTTTTGAGTTTTCATTTTTGGAACAAATGATTTAAGTAGATAGATAGGCGCGATTAAATTTATATTGAATGTATTTTCGATATCTGTTTCTTTAACATTTTCAATAAGATTAATTTCATTTATTCCAGCATTATTTACTAAAACATCATAGGTATCATTTTTATGATTCTCAATAAATTTTTTAATTGAGTCTATATTGCTTAAATCTAGTTCATTTCTTGTGGGTGCATAAACAAAATAACCATTACTTTCAAATATTTTTTTAATTTCTAATCCAATCCCTCTAGAACCACCTGTCAATAAAACTTTTTTCATTTTATTCTCCAAATTTAATACTTTCATATTCTTCTCGATCTAAGAATGGAAACATATCATCTATTCTTGGAGAAACTATCGTTCCATCTTCTAAAACTTTTGATGATAATTTTGGTTCAAAGTTTTGTTCTACATCTAAAATAACTTCGCATAGAATTGGACCTTTTTCTCTTAACACATTGTTTAATATTTCATCTAATTTGGAATGGTTATCAATTTTTTTATATTTTATATCATATGCATATGCAATTTTTTCCAACTCAGGAAAACTTACACCATTATCAGAACACACACCTATTAAATCTTTTTTAGTCAAGTTCTTTTGAGTTTGTCTAATCGAGTGATATCCATTATTATTTAGCACAAATAAAACAATATCTAAATTGTAATGCTTAATAGTTTGTAATTCTTGTATATTCATTTGTAAGCTTCCATCGCCTTCAAAACAAATGATTTTTTCACCAGTTGCAATATTAGCTCCAATCGCTGCAGGTAATCCATAACCCATTGAAGCACAACCTGAATTTGTATATAACCTTTGTCCTTTTTTGATTTTCGCCGCTTGAAATGATATAACACATGCTGAACCATTACTTGTTACTACTTTTTGATTTTCATTCAACAAATTAAAACATTTATCCATGAAAATATAGGGATTAACATACTCATTATTTTGATAATATTCTTTTCTTACTACTGGATATTTATTATTTGTTTCACGACACCACCTTAACCAATTGTCAAATTTATTGTCACAAGTATTTAGTGATAGATATTTATTTAGTGAAATCAAAACATCTTTTACATTAGCATGTATTGGAAAATCAATAGATAAAGTAGGTTTTAATAATTCATTTTGATCTATATCAACCATTATTTTAAAAGCGTTTTTTGCGAAATTTCTAAAATTATAGCTAATTTGTCTAATATTTAATCGACTCCCAAGAACTAGTAACAAGTCAGCATTTTCAACAACAAAATTGCCTCCTCTAGTTCCAATAGTACCTGGTCTTCCACAAAATAAAGGATGATCATCCCATAATGTATCATGTGCATTCCACGCTGTTACAACAGGAATATTTAGTTTCTCTATTAATTGAATAAACTCTTTATTTGCATCTGCTAATCTAATACCACTACCTACAAAAACAACAGGTTTTTTAGAATTGTTTATTTTATCAATAATTTTCGGACTTAATAATTCATCGTAAATAGGTGTTTGTGTATCAGTATATACATTATTTTTTCTTATTAACTGATCTGTATCGATTATTGCTGCTTGAACATCAAGTGGAATATCTAACCAAACTGGTCCTTTACGCCCAGAATTAGCCTCATTCCAAGCTTCTTCTAAGTGAAAGAGAATTTCATTTTCATGCATTACAATTTGAGAATATTTAGTCATAGAGTTAACACAATCAGTTATATTAAACTCTTGATCACCTAATTGTCTTAGTTTTATATCAGTTGATTTAATTGTAGTTTCACGTTTAACTTGTCCAGATATGACAAACATTGGTATAGAGTCTAACCACGCACCTAAAACACCCGTTAAAGCATTTGTTCCTCCAGGACCGCTTGTTACACAAACTAAAGGTAAATTCCCTGTCATTCTTGCATAAGATTCAGCAGCAATTGCACATGCTTGCTCATGATGTTGATAGTAACTCTTTAATTCTGGATGGTGTCCAAAAGAATCGTTTAGATGCATTGCACCACCACCTGTTATTGTAAATACATCTTTAACACCTTTTGATACGAAAAAATTCGCTATGAAATCTGATACTTTAATTTTCATGTTTTAATTCCTCTCTCAATAAATCTTTAATTTCTAAAGTATATAAGCTTTTAGTTATAAAATTCAAATCTAAATTACTAAAATTTCTTTTTAGACTACTAATTGTATCAATATTGATTTCAATAGCTCTTTCTTTTGTAAATGAATAGTTCATATTAGGATGAACATAGTTTGATGTTATTGCCTTTGTATATCCATCAAAACCTGCTAAATTGATACTCTTGACATCTAAACTTTTTAATAATTTTATTGCCATTATTAATGGGTTATCCTTAAATTCAGCGTCTGTATCTATCAAACTACCAAAATCTAAAACAAAATCAAAATCGCCTTCACTTTTACGTATATTTGACATAGCAATAACTTTGAAATTTGAATTCTTGTTATTTACTTGAGTTGATATTTGTACATATCGCTTTGAATTACTTAAAAATAAATAATTAATATTATATTCTGGAATGAAATTGAGTGATATTACAATTGGATTCTTTAAATTAATAAATAAGTCTATTAAATCTTTTTGATTATTTATTGAGTTTCCTGGGCCGATTAAAAGTATATCTTTATGTGATAATTCACTTTGAAGTGTAGTAATAACACCAGCATTAATAAGCCTATTGGATTGATAATCAAAATATAATTTCTCAATCAACTTTTCATCATAGTCGAGTCGGCTTGATTCATTTATTGATTTTAAGATGGTATCAATAGATGAAACAGACAATGTTTGCCGATCTAATAAATAGGTAACATAATTAGGATGGCAATGATTTGATGCGGCCATAAAGAGTTTTAGAGTATATCCCCAAGGTTTCTCTTTGAAAATATTAATTAAGGTTACATCTATGGCTTCTAATAGTTGAGTAATATCGTAATTCCCATTTAAATTGTCATTCATATACATGGCAAGAAGTTCTGTTGGTGCATTGCCTGCCCCTTTACCCATTCCGAATACACTACCATCTACCATTAAACTTCGATCACTTTTTACATGATTTATCATTTCTATACAATTCGAATAGGCTAATTGAAAATTATTATGTGAATGAAAACCTAGATTTATTTTTAAATCTAATTTTTCATCAGCAATATCAACATAATTTAAAAGTCCTTCTCTATGTAATAAACCATAAGTGTCGACAATAGAAAATGCAAAAGGTGATACTTTATTCACTTTATCCATTAACTCTATGAATTCATCAGTACTATAACTAGTTATTGAAACAGCTTGTACAAATACTTTATATCCTTTTCTTATCAATTCGGAACAAAATTGTAAAGCCGCATCTGCTTTAGGTTTCTTGAAGATAACCCTTATTCCATCTAAATAACAATTCTTTGCATCATCAATCGCACTTATTGGACAAGTTCCAAAATCAATCATCCCAACAACCATTGTATTTTTCTTATCTAGATGAGATAGATTTTTTGTGTAGGATTTTGAATCTGGTTGAATGGTTCGATCAATACTGTATGCTTGTCTTTCATCCATAAACCCAACTTCTATAATGTCTATATTAGCACTTACAATTCGTTCAAATATATTAGATATACTTTCCTTACCGAAATTCCATTCATTAACATAACCACCATCTCGTAAAGTACAATCCAAAATTTGTATTTTCTTATTCATACGACCACCTTTTTCTTAAAGACCCAAAATTTATTTAATAAATAATTTAATGGAATTGAATAAACTAAATTAAAAATTGGAGCAATAGTCTCCGAAACATTAAAACCTTCTATCATAATAACTAAAGTTAAAGTGTTTATGAAGAAGGTGAAAGCGTAACTTATATATGTTTTTAACAATTCTTTAAAATTGAATTTATTACTAAAAAATACATACTTATGATTCCAATAATATGAGTTAAAAACACCGATTATAAATCCAGATGTATTTGCAATAGCATAATGTACATTTAGAAAAATCAATAAATAATATACACAAAATGAAACAATAGTATTACTTAAACCTACTATTGAAAATTTAATAATTTCAACAATATCTAAACTATTTAATTTACTCAACATTTATTTGGTTTTTTCCTCAAAAAAGGACTTAAATACAGACCCAATATATTCCATTATTTTTTCATCAATACCAGGATATACCCCTATAAAGAATGTGTTGTTCATGACTGTATCGGTATTAGTAAGTTCACCAATTACTTTAATATCTTGGTCTAAATAAGCAGGTTGTTTTGTCATATTTCCAGCAAATAATTGTCTTGTCATAATTTTATTGCTTTCAAGATAATTAACAATTTCATTTTTATTAAAATATTCATTTGAAATAACAGTAATTGGAAAACCAAACCAAGATGGATTTGAATTTACTTCAGCTTTTGGTAAAATCAAGAATTCTTTATATTTATCTAAAATTGTAGTTAATCTATTAAAATTCTCTCTGCGTTTTTCTATAAATAAAGGTAATTTTTCAAGTTGCGCACATCCAATAGCAGCTTGCATATCTGTAACTTTTAAATTGTAACCTATATGTGAATAAACATATTTATGATCATAACCATATGGTAATTCACCGTACTGTGTTTTAAATCTCCTACCACATGTATCATTTTGACCTGGATCACAGTAACAATCTCTACCCCAATCTCTATATGATTGAATAATAGTTTTTAATAATGGATTGTTTGTAAGTACTGCACCACCTTCGCCCATAGTAATATGATGAGCAGGATAAAAGCTAACAGTTGAAATATCTCCAAATGAACCTACTTTTCTATTATCATAAATTGAGCCAACAGCATCACAACAATCTTCAACTAAAAAAAGATTATACTTCTTACTAATTTCTACGATTTTTCCAAGATTAAATGGATTACCCAAGGTATGAGCTAAAACTATAGCTTTTGTTTTTGTAGTAATTGCTTTTTCTAATTGCTCTACATTTACATTATATGTTTCTAAATCAACATCTACAAAAACAGGGATAAGTCCATTTTGAATGATTGGATTTACTGTCGTTGGAAAACCGGCAGCTACAGTAATAACTTCATCACCTTTACGTAGTTGTCGTTCACCTAATTTTGATGAAGTTAATGCTGAAACAGCCAATAAATTTGCAGATGAACCTGAATTAGTGAGTAAACAATATCTGTTGTCCATAAATTTCGCAAAATCTTTTTCAAATTGAGCGGCATATCTACCAGTTGTTAACCAGAAATCGAGTGACGAATCCACCAATTTCACAAGTTCATTATCATCAAAAATTCGACCAGCAAATGGTATTAATGTTTTTCCTTCAATAAATTCTTTTTTACTGAACTCTTCTTCATAATATTCTTTAACTAAAGATAATATTTGTTCTCTTTTACTCATTTATTTCTCCTAAATATTCACTTATCTGTTTTAAAACTACTTCATTTAAATCTGGAGTTTTAAGTTGGAAGTCAACAAACTCAACTACTTTTTCAATTGTTTTATCAATATCCCACTTTGGGACCCAACTAAATGTTTTATGAAACTTTGAACAATCGAGCATTAATAAATTCGCTTCATGTTGCTGTGCTGCAACTTTACCATAGTTAACATTTATAGGATTCATTGAATTCATTTTTAAATGTTTATTAAATAAATCAACTATTTGCTTTGTTTTTACACAATTTTTCTCTTCCGGCCCAATATTATAAGAAGATGCAAGTTCAAAGTCACTTACTTGTTCTTTTGCAATCTTAAGATACGCTAATAACGGTTCTAAGACATGTTGGTAAGGCCGAATTGAATTTGGGTTTCTAATCTCTAGAATTTCTTTAGTTTCTAATGATCTAATGCAGTCAGGAATTATTCTATTATCAGAAAAATCTCCGCCACCAAGAACATTTCCAGCTCGCATGGTTGAAATAGGTATTTTTTTGTCTTTTAAGAAAGATCTGTTATAGGTTGCAGTTACTAATTCAGAGCAAGACTTACTATTTGAATAGGGATCATAACCATCTAATACATCATTTTCACGATATCCCCATATCCATTCATTGTTTCTATAAACTTTATCAGTTGTAACATTAACAACTGATATTACACTTTTTGAAAGTCTCACACATTCAAGAACATTTGCCGTTCCCATGACATTAATTTCGTAAGTTTCTCTAGGATTTTTATATGATTCTAACACTAATGGTTGTGCTGCCAAATGAAATACTACTTCAGGTTTAAACTCATCAAAAACACTTTTGAGTTTTTCAAAATCTCTAACATCAGCATAGATTTGTTTAATTTTTTTCTCTTGATTTAGCAATTTATATAAACTAGGCGATGTGTTTGGTTCTAATGCATACCCAATTATCTTTGCATCAAAATTTAATAGAACTTCTGATAGCCATGAACCTTTAAATCCAGTATTCCCAGTAATAAGAACCTTTTTATCTTTATAAAACGATCTCAAACTCATTTCCAAACCTTCCATGGAGCATTATTTGTAGACCATAATTCTTCCAATAATAATTTATCTCTCATAGTATCCATACATTGCCAAAAATCGAAATGTTGATATGCACCTAACTTGTTACTTTTCGCCAATTCAACGAGTGGTTCCTTTTCAAAAACCGTTTGATCACCTTCAATATAATTAAAAATTTCCGGTTCAACTACCATGAATCCACCGTTTATCCATCCACCATCTTCTTTAACTTTTTCCTGAAAATTAATTATTTTTTGGTTATCGATATCCAAAACTCCAAAACGTCCACCAGGTTGAATTGCTGATATTGTTACAAGGTTGTCAGATTCTTGGTGATTGCTAAGAAGTCCATTGATATCAACATCTGCTACACCATCACCATAAGTTAATAAAAATGGTTCGTCGCCAATATAATCTTTAACTCTTTTAATTCGGCCACCAGTCATTGTATTAAGTCCTGTATCAACGATTGTTACCTTCCAAGGTTCTGCATGATTATTATGAACAATTAAATCTTCACGATTGCCACTGAAATCAAAAGTTATATCAGAATTATGTAAATAATAATTTGAAAAATATTCTTTAATTACATATTGTTTGTAACCAGCACAAATAATGAATTCATTAAATCCATATGAAGAATAATATTTCATAATATGCCATAAGATTGGTTTTTCACCAATTTCTATCATAGGTTTTGGAACTAAATGTGACTCTTCACTAATACGTGTACCAAAACCTCCCGCTAAAATTACAACTTTCATTTAATTCCCCTCATAAGATATTTTCTTTATTATTTTATCATTATAATATTAGTAAAAGTAAAATAGAAAAAAATTAATCATCCTACACATTTCTTTTTAAAAATTGCCTCATTTTAATATGTTATAATAATTCAAAATTAAGGTCTGGGGGTTCTTCTGTGTATAATTATAATAAAGAGATTACAATAATTGTTCCAACTTACAATGAAGAAATTAATATTCCATTAATTTACCAAAGGATCTCAGATTTATTTAATACTAAATTACAGAATTACAATTATAAAATACTATTTGTTGATAATAAATCAAAAGATAAATCAAGAAGTGTGATAAGAATGTTGGCACAAAAAGATAAACGTGTTCAATATATTTTTTATGTTAGAAACTTCGGCTTTTCAAAATCAACATTTTATGCTTTAGGCCAAGCAGAAGGAGATGCTGCTATACTTTTATTTGCTGATATGCAGGATCCACCTGAATTAATAGAAAAATTTATTTTTGAATGGGAGAATGGATTTCAAGTTGTTATTGGTATAAAAAATAAAAGTCAGGAAAATAGAGTAATATATAAAATCCGTTCTCTATACTATTACTTTATTAATGAAATTACCGAAATTGACCACATAAATCAATTTACTGGATTTGGACTATATGATAGAAAAATGCTAAATATTTTTTCAAGGATTGATGACCCACTTCCTTATTTGAGAGGAATTGTCGCTGAGTTGTCCCCAGAATGTAAAAGAATTTACTATGAACAAGAAAAGAGAAAATATGGTAAAACTTCCTTTAATTTCTGGAATCTTTATGATGTGGCTATGTTAGGAATAACATCTTATTCAAAATCATTAATGCGTATCGCAGTAATTATCGGTACGTTAATATCGACTATTAGTTTAGTTATCGCATTTATAACTGTTATATTAAAAACAATGAAAATTATTGATTATCCAGTGGGTAATGCTGCTATACTTTTTGGAGTTTATTTATTTGGCGGACTTATTACACTTTTCTTAGGTATACAAGGAGAGTACATTGCAAATATAAACATTAGGACAATGCATCATCCTATTGTAATAGAAGATGAAAGGCATAACTTAACTGGTAAAAAGAATGCGTAAAGTAATTATATCAGGTGGTACTGGTTTTATTGGTAGATGGCTCATTAAAGACTTACTAATGAATAATTATCAAGTTTTGGCAATTATTAGAAATAAAAATAAACTAGATAACAATTTTTTGACTAATCCAAACTTTTCATATATTGAAGGTGATTTAAGAAATTTAAATACAGATAAATTCCCAAAGAATAAATTCGATTGTTTTTTTCACCTGGCTTGGGAAGGTGTAAATTCTACTGATAAAAATATTTTAAAAATGCAAATAAGAAATATTGAAATGTCAATTAATGCAATTGAACTATGCAATAAATTAAATTGTGATAAGTTCATTTCCGCTGGGACTGTTGCTGAATATGTTTTCAGTAAAAACGTTCTTAATGTTGAGGAAAAACAAACACCAAATGATTTTTATGGTGCCGCAAAAACCTCAACACACTATTTCTTAAATGTTCGTGCAAGACAGTTAAATCAAAAATTTATTTGGGCAATTTTGCCCAGCACATATGGTGAATTTCGCAATGATAATAATATTATTACCTATACAATACAATCGTTGTTACACCGACGAAAACCTTCATATGGCAATCTGAATCAAATGTGGGATTTTCTATATGTTTCTGATGTTGCAACAGCATTAAGATTAATATCAGAGAATGGAAAAGATAATATGATATATGGTATTGGTTCAGGAATTTATAAACCATTAAAAGATTATATAACTATAATTAGAGATCTTATTGATCCTCTTTTACCCTTAGGAATTAATGAAAAACCTGAAATGACTCAACAAACACTTAGTTCTTGCGTGAATATATCACAATTATGTAATGATACTGGATTCAAACCTTTAATAAGTTTTGAAATAGGCATAAAAAAGACCATAGAATATTGGAAAAATAAAAATGAAAATAACTAAGAATGATAATAACAAATTTGCAAGTATATTTCTATTTGTAGTAGTTTCTTCATTAATTTTGTGGTTTATTACAATATTATATGAAGGCATACAGTCTACTCAATATTCTATATTTTTTGATAAATGTAATGATTTGTTTGCTGATTTCACTAACATTAGTGGATATAGTTCAACTCGAGATGTTTATTTAAACCCTATAAATGGACCAGGTCAAAAAGGGTATCCCCCTTTACCATATATAATTGCATATGTCTTTTCACGAATAGCAGTATTTGACACTGTATCATATCGAGATATATATGCTCAAAAAATGTTTTTAATTATTTTTGTTATATTTATTTCAATGTTACTAAGTTTAGTAAATTGGATAATTTCTGAAGAATTAAAAGGCTCTAAACTATTTCGGCTAACACTAGCTTTTGCATTAACATACTCAAATACTATGTTATTTTCAATAGAACGTGCAAATCTAATAATATTTACATTATTATTCTTGTTAGTTTATATTTTTTGGTATGATAATGATTCTAAAATTTTAAGAGAGTTTTCACTTATTAGTCTTGCTTTAGCGATATCCTTCAAATTAACTCCGGCAATATTAGGTGTATTTTTATTATTTGAAAAAAGATATTTCGATATTTTAAGATTAGGTATTTATAGTTTAATTCTCGTATTTTTACCATTTTTGTTTTTTAATGGCGGGTTTAATAATATATCTGTTATGTTATATAATATGAATGAATTCTTTAAAACTTATTCTGACTTAGAAGGAATTGGGTTTAAGGCAATAATTTATAATTTAATTAGCTATTTTATTAAAGATTTCCAATTTTCAAATCTTACAAATAATATTGTTGATCTAATATCAATTTCTTCTTCTATTTTATTATTATTTACTTCATGGATGAATAGGCAAAAATGGAAGAGAGTACTAACGATAACATTTGTACTTTTATTAATTCCAAAAATTTCACATCAATATAATGCACTATACTTATTACCTTCCTTGGTATTGTTTTTAAATGAGAAAAATCGAGGTAAGGGGGATTTTATAATATTAGTTTCATTTATTATTATGTCTTCTGTTTATTATATTCCTAATTTCGATAAGTACTCTATTTCATTATTTATGATCTATATCTATTTAATGATGATTAGCATTGTAAATATTAATAACTTTCTTAAGAGTTTTTTAGTTAAAAAAAATTATAAATGAATTTTTGAGAGTATAAAAATAATTTTATTAACTTCAAATTAAAATGAAATTTTAGATAATTAATTGTGGGTGAGGCGTGAAAAAAGTTAAGTTATCAATTTATTTATTTGGAATAATATTTATAATATTTTCCTTTATTAAAATTTACCATCCAAATTATGGAATTATTCTTAAGTATGATTATTCTTGGGGTCACATTCCTAACTATCATGAATTCTTCAATTTACTAAAAAATGGTCTTCCATTATGGTCTTGGAATTTCTTTTTAGGAACAAATTATTGGGGCTCAAAAGTCATAGGAATAATGGGTGATATTTTTTCATGGTTTGCTTTTGTATTAAACTATTATATTAAAAACACAACTATATCAATGAGCATTCTACTAATCGTCAAATATATAATTGGTTACACCGGTTTTTTTCTTCTAAGTAAAACATTTACTAATAAAATTTATATCAGATTAATTTCATCACTTTTCTTTATATTCAGTGGATGGAGCACAACATTTATTGAGCAAACATTTTTCACTTCATTTTACGTGATACTTCCCTTTATGTTTTATGGTGTTGAAAAATATCTTTTAGAAAAAAAATACTCGATTTATATATTATCTGTTGCGATATTAATATCTATTGATTTCTATTTATTTTGGCCAACATCAATATTATTGTTATTTTACTGGCTATATAGAAATTTAATAATATTTAAAATAAATAAAAGTAATTTCACTATTTTTATTAAAAATTCTATTGTGTTACTTTTTTATACAATAATTGGATTATTGATATCATCTGTTTTTTGGCTGCCAGGAATGATGCATTTACTTAGTTCTGCAAGAATTGGTAATTATTTATTTTCATATACAAATTGGAGTTTGATAAATATTACAAGTTTTTTTGTATTTTCTTTTATTCCAGTTCTAAAATATTTAAATGGATTTTTAAAAGATAGTTGGTATTACTTTTACCAAATTGGTCTGTATTACGGATCTATTTTTTTAATCTTAATACCACATGTTTTTTATGTTTTTGAATCAAAAAAAGAGAGGATTGTTAATTCAATTTTTATTTTGTTGATATATTCACTCTTACTATCACCGAAAATTGGTCTGTTTTTTCATTTTACATATAGTTTAAGATATACATTCGTTATAACATTTTTTGGTTTAATTATTGGGATTCAAATTTTAGATAAATTACATAAGTTAAATAAGTTTATTTTATTAATTGTACAAATGGTAATAGCTATTGCTTATATATATCTTACAAATGTAATTATTCCTGAAATTTATGGATTTAACATGTCCATAAACACAACTGAATTAATAATTTTAAAATATATTTTTATTCTTACAATTATTTACACAACAATTTTACTTTTTATAAATTCGAATTTAAAAAGACCAAATTTAATAAACGCACTTTCTATTGTTTTAATCTTTTTTTCTTTAATTGAACTATACATATCAACTGATTTTTCCATAAAGTCTCAAGACTTTTTAATTGAAAATGAAACTCCTCCTTTTGTTAGAGATTCAAATTATTTAGATGCTTTAACTTTCTTAAAATCGACTGATACTACATTCTATAGAATTTATCAGGATGATCTAAGTATATCCAATATAAATTTAGTATATGATTTTAAAAGTATCTCAACATATGACAGCACATACCAATATTCATTAATAAAATACTTAGATTGGACACGCCAATACCCTTACACAAATTGGGAGTTTAAATATCAAGAACCCTCATTTAATTTAATTATGGATACTAGATATGCGATTGTTAAATCATCAAATGTTGATAGTTATATGGTTAGCGACTGGTACACAACGGAAATTTATAATAATGGAATGTATAAAATTCTTAAATACAAAGACGATGTAAGTATTGCGTATACATATAATTTTTGCTCCAGTTATAATGAGATCACTAATTTTGTAAGTCAAGATCAGTATCAACTATTTGAACTAGGTGATTTATTAAAACAAACTCTATATTTTAAAAACGGATGCGATATCGAACTACAAAAGTATACAAATCACGAAACATTCAATCGTAACTACTTTGATCCAATTTATTATTCTCAGAATTCAATGTTTTTTGACATCGATATTGAACAAAATCAACTCTTATTTTTCAGTATTCCATACGACGAAGGATGGTCTCTGTATGATAATGATAAAAAAATAGATTTTTATGAAGTTCAAGGTGGCTTTATAGGAATCCCAATTGATTCAGGCAATCATAAATTACTCTTTAAGTTTAGACCAGAAGGTTTTAATCTAGGGCTTATATTAAGTCTAATAGGTCTTGTAATATTAATAATAAAAGTAATTGTATCTAAATTTAGGTCAAAATCTAATATCAAAAAATATGTTAATAAATAAATGTTTCTAAAACCAAATTAACAGTAGTATTATGCTTATATATTTTGTAAACTCCTCCGACAACCGGGTAATTACTGTCATCAAATAATGAATATGCAAAATATTCAAATTCCCTGTTAATTGAATAGATATATAAATAGTCGTAATTTAAAAGCAAATTAATAAAGTCTTCTTTATCAATGGTTTTTTCCCAATATCCTGATATATATTCATCAAATGATATATATTGATAATCCATATTTATTTTTCTTGGTAACATATAATATCTAAATTGATTTGTGATTAAATCAGATTCTTGTTGAGCTACTATAAAAATTCCTTGATCAAAAGTTGTTAATTCATTAAGTTTATTCGAAATTGATTCTATTTTGGAAACTTGATATGGTTTTAAGTTCAATGAAAAAGAATCATTGCTCCAATTATTAGTTATTGATATGAAAATTACTATAAGTAAAATAAAAATAGATTTTATATTTAGTAGTTCTATTCTTTGATTAATATAACTAAAAATTAAATATAATAACGAAAATAATAAATAGGTATTTAAGTATCTTGTTAATGAAAATAAATTCTCAAATTCATAACTAGAAAAACTATTGTTATATAAAATAAATAAAATATAGATATAAACAAATGAAAATAAAAATATCAGGTATATTGATATTTCTAATCTTTTTGTTTTATCAAGAAATAGGTTTATTAATAAAATAAAAATATTTAGATAAAAGAATGAGAAAATCGAAGAAGAAAATAATAATGGTTTTGCATATATATGATTAAAGAAATTACTTATTAGTACATTAGAATTTGAAGATAACTGATAAATTAAAATTTTAAAAGATTCAAAGATTGTAGATAAATTAATATCGAATTGACCAGCTATAGATAAATTTTTAATATAAATAGACCATAAAATTGAAAAAGCATATGCAAAAATAATACATAAAATTAATTTTAGGTAATATACTTCATGTTTTATTAATAATTTAAACAAAAGAATAATTAATCCTAGAATTATAAAAATAATTCCTATTTGTTTAATGAACAGTATGGAAATACTTAATAAAAATATTTCAAAAAAACTAAATAAACTAAATTCATTATAATTATTCAAAATTCTAATATAGTAAGCTGCCGTTATTGCCATTATAAAATCTAAGTAAAGAGTTGAATAAAACTTTGCATCTTCTAGGTTAAATAAAATGACTGTTGTTATGGAAAAAATAAAAACGATAAAAATGCTTATTACATTTTTTATTATATTTTTTGATTGTAATTTCTCACTAAAAATTGAAATAAAGAAAGAAAATTCAAGCAATTGAATAGCTCTAAACAAATATGACTCAGAATAACTTCCTTTTATCCAAATCCAAAAAAGCTCGATCAATGAAACTAGTGGCGGGTAATCTCTATGATATATTAATGTCGATATAGAGCTGGTATATAAATTATTTGTTCTATACATATCCTTAACCATATATGCCCAATGAGTAAAATCGTCCCAAGCAAAAATTTGCTTATTAATATTTATATACGTTACAAAAATATAAAATAGTATAAAAAGCAACAAAGTTAAGTAAAAATTATTATTAAATAATTCTTTATGATGCTTTATCGCAATTATTAAACCAAATAACGAAAAACCACAATATAGTAAATAACCAACGAAAATATTATTAAACAGACTTGTAATAAGACTAAAAATCCCTATAAATATAATACTCAAAGGTAAAAGTCTACCAAAAGATTTTTTACTCAACTGCATCAAGAGAATATTAAAGAAAGTGATTGTTAAAAAAGGTAAAATAATTCCCATGCTAGTATTATATCTTGATAAATAATTTAAAAAAAATAATTTTAACCTAAATTGCAATATCAACCCGTCCACTTTTTGAAATAAAGAAAATCAAGAATCATTAAGTTGTTTGAATTTGATTGTAGTGGAAAAGAATGGATTCAGTGGGTGTTTGATAATTGAGTATCTTACGTGGTAAGTGGTTCATGGAATGAACCACTTGGTCGATCGTTAAGTCAGATATCGTTTTTAATGATTTACCTTTAGGAATAGAACGTCTAATTATTCCATTGTGTCTTTCATTCGTTCCTCTTTCCCAAGATGAATAGGGATGAGCGAAGTAAACATCACTTAGATCTTGTATAAGCTCTGATAAACCTGCAAACTCTGAGCCATTATCACTGGTAATGGATTTAAAGATTTGTGGAAAATGCGGATGATCTAGGTTTAATTGTTTAAGTCCTTCATTAACGGCTTCTTCATATTTGCCTTTAATCTTCAGAATGATTTGATAACGAGTTAGCCTTTCTGTCATAGTAAGCAGAACGGGTTCATCCTTTTTCTTCTTTCCGATGACAGTATCTATTTCCCAATGACCAAATGTGCTTCTGTCATTGATTTCTTGAGGTCTACAATCTATCGATTGACCTAAGACTCTACGATGTTTAGGTGCTTTCTTAGACTTTGTCTTTCGTCTAAGTTTCAACCATAGATTTAAGTTATTCAAATCCTTGATTAAACCTCTATCAATATAGTTGTATAAGGTCTTAGCACAGACTGCTTCAGACCGATCAAAATGTCCTTCTTTTAAAGCTCGTCCGACGACAATATCAGGTGACCACTTATCAACACTAATCTTTTGTGTAGCGTAATCTATAAAGGCTTTTACCTTAGCTAGCTTGGGCTGTGGTCGACTGTTTAAGCGATGTCGCTCATAAACGATTTGACCCGTCTCTGCGTAATAGAGTTCAGTGGTATAAGTATAACCATTCACAATCTTCTTTTGAATCGCTGAACCACGTTTGATTTCGTCGTTAATCGTTGAGTGACTTCGATTAAGATTTTTCGCGATCAGCCGATTAGAATAGCCACATCGCTTCTGTGTTTGAATTTCTATCCGTTCAGACAAACTTAAATGTTGTCCTTTAGTTCTAGTCGTTATATCATTGTGTTGCATCGTTCATAAGTCCTTTCTCATGTGTTTCGCAACTTAATGATACTAGGATTCTTATGAATGGTGCTTTTCTTTTTCTAACGGGTGGACGAGTTCATTTTACAATTGAGGAAAATAATTTTAATATAATTTTAATATAAGAATTCTAATAAGTGAAAATGTAACAAAACTATAACTATTAGCTCAAAACATGGTAGGGGCGTGCGGACATAAAGTTGGACTTTAATAACCGTATTTTTGTCGATTTTCATTAATACTACATGCAAATTTTATTTTAATTCTAGTTTCATTAAACCACACTAGATAATTATTTAAATATTCAATAAATTCTTCGGCGTTAAAATCTCTAAAATCTAATCCATAAAAACATTCATTTTTTATATGACCAAATACACCTTCGCAAGCAGCGTTATCACCCGTACAACCTTTCTTAGACATAGATCGAATAATATTGTGTTCTTTGGTGATATTTATCCAGTTACTCCATCGATAGTGTCCACCACGATCAGAATGAAGTATCACATTATCAGACTTCTTTAATGTCTTACATGCATCTATTAGTGATTCATTAGCTAGTTGTGCGTCAGGACGAGTGCTCGTATTCCAAGAAATAATCTTCCCATCAAAACAGTCAACGATTGAAGAGAGGTATACTTTTTCATTTGATAACGCGAATTCAGTTATATCTGTGAGCCATTTTTGATTTGGATAATCAGATTTGAAATCTCGATTAATAATGTTGTCTGGAGCTTCTGATATTTCACCCTGATATGAGCTATACTTTCTTGTTTTCTTTTTGTACTTTGGGTTTAGTTCCATCTGTTTCATAAGACGACGTATAACCTTCTCAGAAACAATGACTCCTTGATTGTTTAGACTAATCTTTATTCTTCGATAACCATATACACAACGGTTTAATTCATAAATTTCTTTTATTTTTAAACACAAATTTTCATACTTATCACGACTTTTTAATTTCTTTAGATGATAATGATATGAACTTTTTGGAATGTTCAATCGTTCTAGTAAATCTTTCAATGGATATTCTTTTTTTAAGGCATTGATTAACTGGATTTTTTCACTATTTTTTAGTTTTAGATAACCAATGCCTTTATCTTTTTTTATTAAATCTAATGCCTCTTTAAGAAGATCTACTTCCATTTTTAATGATTTGATTTCATTTAAAAGTGAATTGATTTCTTCTGTATTCGCTTGTTTTATTTCTTTGTTTTCTGTGAGATTTGGTTTGATAATCTTCTGCTTATCTTTATTCATTAGTCCAATTAATCCTTTGGTTTCAATTATTCTACGCCAATTATGAATGCTTTGTCGACTAACTCCCATCTCCTCTGCCACATATCTAACATCTTCCCCATCCTCAAAACATCGTTTAATGATTTTTATTTTAAGTTCTGGTGAAATCGTTTTCCGTTTTAGATATGAATAAGAGTCTGTATTTTTAATCTGATTATTAGAGTTTGTTTTTTCACGACTTAACCAAAGGTAAATAGTAGCTTTTGTGGGATAACCTAATTTCCTCACGACTTGTGTTGCGCTTCTTTCTTCTCTATAAAGTTCTAAAGCTATTTTAACTTGTTGTTTTGAATAAGTTGGCATATTTCTCCTCTTTGTCCAACTTTATGTCCGCACGCCCCTCTCCAAAACATCTTTAAATTTTTTTTATTAGAAATTATAAATATTGATAAAGTGTATAATATTAATGTGTTAAATAAAAATCTATTTGTTAAGGACTTAATACCTTTAAAAATAAATGATGAATTAATAAGAAATAATGATGAAAATTTAGAACTTTTTTTGTCTTTAATAATCCCTACCTATAATCGATTAGATTTATTAAAGGAATCTTTAGAAAGTGTTATAAATCAAAGACCAATAAACTTTAAATATGAAATCATTATAATATGTGATAATCCAAATGACACGGAAATTACAAATTACATTGAACAAATCGATATTCCAAATTTGTATTTCTACTTGAACAAAAATAATGTTGGCTTATTTAATACTTTAAATTTAGGTGTCCAATTAGCACGTGGACAATGGGTATCTTTTTTACATGATGATGATCTACTCAAAGAAAACTATCTTCAAGAGATTTATAAACTTATTCATAAACATAAAGATATAGGTGCCATCATGGTGAGTACCAAACAGATTGGTAATGTTGCTTATCGTTCAAGACTAAGAGAAACATCACTTTATAAATTTCTTAAACCTATTAAAGATAAATTGAGTTCAGGTAAAATGTATAAACTCAGAATCTTTGATAATATCCTTTGGTGTGCTGATCAATATGGAGCACCAAGTTGTGGTAGTGTTTGGAATAGAAAGAAGTTTCTTAAGTTGGGTGGATATAATGATGAATGGTACCCATCAGGTGATTGGTTGTATATGGTTGAGTTTAATAAACACTATAAAGTCTATAAAACAACTGAACAATTAGGTTATTACAGATGGAGCGAGAATGCTTCTACTAAACCTGAAGTTATTAAAAAGTTTATTACTGATAATCTTTATCTAAGAGAATATTTTAGAGAATATTATTTTCTAGGAAAGATTATTTATCATTTAACTAAAAAAGAACATTATAAACATATTATTGATGTCTTCTTAACTTTTGATAAGACAAACACTTTAAAACCAGAAGACTTCAATGATATACAAAAATATTCACATAATAGTATTCGTTATCAAGTCTATTTAAATGGGCAAAGACTGTATTGGATAGTTCGTGTTATGATTAGTTTGGTTTTTGGATAACTATGATTAAAACAAGTCGAAATGATATTATATGGAACTATGGTGCTAATCTTTTAAATATATTTGTTAGTATCCTAGTCTTACCTTTAATCCTTAAAATGTTAAGCCCAGATGAACTGGGTCTTTGGTATGTTTTTATATCAATTAGTAGTTTAGTTCTACTAATTGATTTTGGTTTTTCTACAACTCTACAAAGACATATTACCTATGCGGTTTCTGGTGTATCAGAAATTTTAGAAATAGGTGTACCTACTCAAACTTCTGATAAACCAAATTACCCTTTAGTCAAAGCTATTGTTATAGCAGCAAAAAGAATCTATAGATCTTTATCTTATATTGCAGGACTATTTTTAGTCATAGCAGGATTCATCTATGTTGTTGGCATCTTACAAATTAGAGATACAGAATTAGTCATAGCATGGGCAATTTATGCCTTAGGTTCCTATTTACAACTCATGACAAATTTTTGGATCCCAATTCTAAAAGGAAGTGGAGCCATAAAAGCTGCTAATAAAGTCTTTATCTTTTCTAAATCATCCTACTTGGTCTTTGCAGCCATTGGTTTAGCACTACATGGTGGTTTAATCCTACTTACTACAGCTTATTTGTTGTCGGTTGTTTTAAACTGGATATGGGCACGTTATGAGTTAAACAAACATTTAGGCGAGGACTATCTTAAATCACAACCACAAGACTCCTATGACGCGAAAAAAGTATTTAGAATTGTATGGCCAAATGCTAAACGCATGGGACTCGTTAATTTAGGATCATGGGCTACTAATAAAAGTTCTACCCTTATTAGCTCATACTTTTTAGGCTTAGACGTTACAGGACAACTCGGAGTAAGTATCCAACTCTTTACGGTGGTAGGTAATGTTGCAAACTTACTTCTTAACAGTTATCTACCAGAACTTGCTTCAACAAGAACTAACAATAGCAACATAAGATTCAAATTACTCTTTGCTAGATCAATGCTTGTGCAATGGATATTGACCATCCTAGGTAATTTAAGTATTATCTTTATTCTCCCACTATTATTAACTCTTGTTGGTGTAAGTACGACTTTACTACCAGCAAAATGGTTAGCCTTATTAGGTTTCATACTCTTCTTAGAACAGAACCATTCTAGCTTTGCGACACTTATTACTCTTTCAAATAAAATACCTTTTGTAACATCCTCATTAATTTCAGGAATTGCTATCTTTATAATATCTACTATATTTATGTATTTTGATTTTGGCATTGGTGCATTAATTCTTACTCAAGGTATAGTTCAGTTAACATATAACAATTGGAAATGGCCTTATGTTGTTATAAAAGAAAATAATTTAAACCTTAAAACATTTATTGAAATATTTTAAATATGTAATAATAAAGTCTTTTTTAGAACGAATTTTTTGCTTGTTTCATTACTTAATTACCCCTATAATCTAATAAACGAGGTAAAAACAAATGGAAAAACTCTTATCATTACTCAAAGAAAATGCACGTTACAGTGTTAAAGAATTAAGTGTTCTACTTAATCAAAGTGAAGATGTGGTAGAGGCGGCCATTAAAGCCTATGAAACACAAGGTGTTTTAAAAGGCTATACCACAATTATTGATGAATCTAAAATTGATGAAGCACCAGTTTATGCTTTAATTGAACTCAAAGTTGCTCCTAAAAAAGAAGCTGGCTTTCAAGACATTGCCGATCGCGTTATGTCAATGGAAGAGGTTGAGTCAGTTTATTTAATGGCGGGTGTGTATGACCTAGCTGTTTTTGTTAAAGGGAAAACGATGCATGATGTAGCGATGTTTGTCGCCAAACGTCTAAGCACACTTGACGATGTTCTTTCTACCGCGACACATTTTGTATTATCAAAATATAAAGAAAGTGGTTTCATTCTAGATGATAAAAAAGATATTGATCCTAGAGTAGAGTTATCTAAAGAATGAAGCATATAAACAACAAAATGCATCTCTTAAAACCAGGGATGCTTCATAAATATCTTGAGATATCATCAAATCCTGATATCTTATCTTTAACTATTGGTGAACCTGACTTCCCTACCCCTTACCATATTCGTGAAGCTGGTATTAAAGCGATTGAAGATGGTAAAACTTTTTATACTCCATCAAAAGGATTATTATCTTTACGTAAAGAAATAGCTAACTTCTACGAAAGAAGTTATCACTTAACTTATGACCCGACTTCTGAAATACTTACAACCATTGGTGCATCTGAAGGAATTGAATTAGCTTTACGAACACTCCTAAATGAAGACGATGAAGTTATTGTTGTTGGACCTGCTTACTTAAGTTATGAACCACTAATATTAATGGCTGGTGCTAAAGTTATTGAAGTTCAAACTAGCAGTCAAGATGGATTCAAACTAAAAGCAGACATACTAAAGGATAATATTACAGATAAAACACGCATTATTGTCTTAAACTATCCTAATAATCCTACAGGTGCGATTATGACACTTGATGATTATATAGAATTAGAAAAAGTCTTAGTTGATAAAGAAATTTATGTAATTTCAGATGAGATCTATAGTGAGTTAAATTATACAGGTTTACCTCATGCATCGATGGCTCAAATTCCGTCAATGAAAGAGAAGACAATTGTATTAAATGGTTTTTCAAAAGCTTATTCAATGACTGGATGGAGACTAGGTTATATCTTAGCACACAAAGATTTAATAGATCTATTCGTTAAGTATCATCAAAATGCGATTCTATGTCCACCTACGATTTCACAATTTGCAGGTATTGAAGCTTTAAAAAACGGTGATAGCGACATTGAACATATGCGTAGCCAATATGATATGAGACGAAGATATGCAGTAGATAAACTTAACTCTATGGGTTTAACTGTTTCGAATCCTGATGGCGCATTCTACTTATTTACCAATGTCAAAGAAAAGACAGGTTTAGATTCTGAAACATTCTGTGAACAATTATTGGAATCGCAAAAAGTAGCTGTTATTCCTGGCATTGGATTCGGTGAAACAGGACGAGACTTTATTCGTTTCTCATACTGTTATTCACTTGAACATATTAAAGAAGCCTTAGAAAAAATTGAAGTTTTCCTAAAACAACTAGCCAATGACTAGTTGTTTTTTGTTATGCTGCATTCTATAAAATGTTCACTACATTCACTACTATTAAAATAATCATTCTCTATGATTTTTGGCCCAATAGTCAGTAATGTTTGAGCATTTCCCAATCGATTAATCATTTCCTCATCACTCAAATCGTTAGGATTAGTAAACTCATCGTTAATTGAATTATAACTAAAATCACTAAACACAATATCCCCATAATCATTAAAGTAAAAACCTTTGTAGGTTTCATCAAATAAATTATTTCCTAATACAAAATTCTTATTATATTGGAAACCCATTAAATCAAAAGTTGTTGGCAAAATATCTAGACTATTACTTTTTTTATCAATCGAACCAATAAATGAATCATTATTCCAAATGATAAGTGGTGTCTTCTTGCAGTTGTTATCCCCTAAATTACATAACTGTGATATGGTATCGGAACTTGAGAATGCCCCTTTTGCGTAATGATCACCAAAGATGATGATAACCAAGTCATCTATTCGACCACTATTCGTGAAATCAATAATCAAAGATCCTAAAGATCGATCAAAATCCATAATTTTTGCTAAATATACTTTTTCAGACTCTGGTAAATCTGGATATAATTCACTTAACCAATTATAATCATTCATAAATAATTCACTCATATATTCTAATGAATATGGTTGATGACCATTAAATGTGATCCAATAGCTAAAGAATTTTTCTCTCTCATATGATATCCATTTTATTGGGACTAAAAATCTTGAGTCTTCAATCTCTTGACCTTCAAAACCCATACGATATGAATCAAGGAAATCAAAACCAAGATGTGGTAACATATCATCTCTATTGTAGAACTCTGCATAATTATTATGAGCAGCCATAGACATATATCCATTTTCAGTAAACACGTTCGCTAATGTTACAGGATACTCGACATCTGCATAGTTCATAAAAGTATTTTCACCTGTACTAACAGGTAATAGACTTGTATTTGCCATAAGTTCTGTATCACTAGTTGAACCAGCTAACAATTGAGCATTAAACTCAGGGAATGTAAAGCCTTTTGTTTGCAATCGATAAAGATTAGGCGTGATTATTGGGTTAATAGCTAATTGCATCAATGATTCAGACTCAATCATTAACAAACTTTTACCTTCAAAAATACCAAAATATTGACTATCACTAATTTCGACTTTAGTACTTAACAAATTCGTTATTTCTTGATTAATCTCTTCAGTATGTTCGGTATAAGGTTTAATCCATATTTCATATATGTCTTTCTGTAACAAACCTATAACGCCAAAATTTTCAACAAATTGTAGTGTGTTCGGGACTGTATTGTAAATATAATGTGTTGTTTTGTAGTATTGAAAAGGGTCAATACTATTTTTGTCTTCCAATATTGCTTGATTAAATTGGTAATATTGGTAATATAAAATACTTAAACTTAATAGAAATCCAACAGCGAAATAAACTAAATCACTCTTTCTTGATTTGCTCGTATAAAGATTTAAAATAATTGAGATACTAATAAATAAGAGGAGTATCCATAAATATCGAAGATCATCTTTGATAAAAAACTCTTGCACACTTTCCCATGAGTTACGTATTTCTGATTGAGAACTTAATAATGTTGTTAATCTACCATATTGACCAAAAGCTCTAAAATAAACAGATTGAGCCCACACATCTAATCCAATAATAATGAGAGTACTTGTAGACCAAATTGTGTTAAACCATTTTGGAAACAACCAAATAACACTGCTAAAAAGTAATATCCACATAATAAATAACCAATTTGCATAATTAACATCTACACTTACAGGAGAATATAACCAGAAAGCAAACATTATAATCAAAATAATATGTATGATTCGATTAAATACTGGCTTTAATTTAAATTTCGACATCCATCTCTCCCCAAACATCAATGTGATTCTAAACTATTATGAATTTAAAATGTTACAAAATTATTACTATTTTTTAATTTAATAACTTTAAGTCACTTATATTGAGTCAAAAATTTATTGTTTAAATCATAAATATGATCACAACTATCTAATGAATCAACTCTGTGTGATACAACAATGATTGTCTTATGACCTTTTAATGAATTCAAAACATCTAAGATTTCTTTCTCTGTTTTATAGTCTAAAGCACTTGTAGCTTCATCAAAAATCAAGATATCTCGATTCATGTATAGAGCTCTTGCGATTCCTAAACGTTGTCTTTGTCCACCACTAAGTGAAAGACCTCTCTCTCCTACAATAGTTTCTAACTTATTAGGTAATTCCTTTTCAACCAAATCTAACAAAGAAACTTGTGACAGTACATTTTTTATTTTAGTTTCATCAATTTCTGTTTTGTCATAACCTAATGCAATATTTTCTTTAATCGATGCATTTAAGATATATGTCTCTTGCGGTATATACGCAAAAAGATTACTAGAAAGATTTAAATCTTTATGAGATACCAATTGATGATCAATTAATATTTGACCATCATTTGGTTGGTATAAGTTTAACAATAAGTCTAATAGTGTTGTTTTTCCACTACCTGATGGTCCAAAAATTCCAATCATTTCATTTTTATGTATTTTAAGACTTAGATTTTCAAAAACAACATCATTTCGATTCTTATAATTAAATGAAATATTCTTAAATTCGATATCATTATTAAAATGAATTTCATTCCCTTGTGTTTTAACAACTGTCTTAAATTCCAAAATTTCTTCGAATTGCTTGAACACATCAATACTGGTTGAAAAACTATGTATCGCTGCATTTATTTTTAAAATAGAAGGCATCATTCGATAGATAGAGATCAAATATAGACCTAATAATGGAATAATCGATTTAATATCCATTCCAAATAAACTCGCAAAAAATAGGATACCAATCACAAGTGTAAATACTGAAAGTTCAATAATACTCTTTGGTAATTCAAAAACGATGGAATTTTTTATGTTTACTGCCTTAAAATGCTCAGAACTCATAGAAAAATTATTTAAAAAATAATGTTCTGTATTTGTAACTCTTATTAACTTCATATTTGAAATAATATCATTCACAATTTTAAATCTTTGCCGGTTCTCCATGTTTGTTTCACGTCCAATTTTCCATAGAATCCTCGTCGACAAAAATAAAAACAATGCTGCTAAAAGACTTAAGAAAAGAATAAGTATGATTGTTATTGTAGGATTTACAAAAATTAAAACGATTACAAAAAAAAGCAAAGTCATTATGTGAATAAAGAAATCCATCGTTGCGCCAATATATTGAACACTTATTTGTTGGCTATCCGATAATATGGATTTGCTTAAATCACCAGTGTTCTTATTAGATAACATTTCATAAGGTAAATAAAGATACTTTTCTAAATACACTAGTGATAGTTCATGATATAAACGATAAACAAAACGACTTCTATAAATAATTGCACCAAAGGATAAAACAGCTGCAATAATTTGTAAAACCAAAACAACAAGACCAATATTTATAATTGCTGACTTTTCAGATGATACTAAAAACAAGTTTCGTAAAACGATTGAGAATGAATTATTGCTTGTTTCATTCATTAATAAATCAATGTACGGAAAAACAAGCAATGATGAAAATACTGATATTAATCCACTCAAAAACCCAATTATTATAACCCAGTTAAATGTTCGATAATCTTCTCTTTTTAAGTAGTTTTTTAAAAACTTAAAAACGATAAATAATTTATGCATTTAGTACCTTTTCAATATGATAAGCAACATCACTTGCATTATCTGTTATAAACTCTCCGTGATAACAATCAATTTCAATAAGTTCTATACTTGAAACATGCTCTTTTATATAGGTATAACTTTTATAATTATTTTCCCTTAAGGCTAGATAATATTGAATTGAAAAATCATAAGATCTTCTTATCATTTTAGGAATATAGCTAGCAATAATTGTTTTTACTTCTCGAGGAGTGAAATCTCTAGAGTTGTTGCTAATCTTTTCATTAATACTTCTAATTCTATTTCTCTTGTGGACATGACGAATTGGTGAATTTACATAAAGAGTGTTAAGTTTAGATCCAAATAGTTTGACTAATCTTCCTAAATCCTTTCCTTTGCTTTGTTTAACAAACAAGTTATACCCTTTTTTAAAGTCTAAATATTTATAATTATCTTTTCTAACAAACACTGTATCAAATAAAGCACAGAGTTTAATATCTCTATTTTTTTGATAAAGTTTATTTGAAATTTCTAAAGCCATTTGACCACCCATACTTAATCCTGCAAAAAAATATGGACCATTTGGATTAATTAATTCTATCTCTTGAATATAATCATCAAGAATTTGATCCCAAGTAAGAGGAAATTCCCAATGTGACTCTTTGAAGTTAAAAACCAAGGTATAGATATCTCTATCTGTATTAATCGTATTGGCTAATTGAAGATAAGTGATTGCTGTCCCATCTGGGTCATGACAAAAGATCAATGGTTCTTTATTAGATGTACCCTTCTTCAATAAAACTAGAAATTTAAGCTCATTATTTTGAGGTTGCAGTTTAGCTTGAATAAAGTCAGCCTGCGATTCAACCGTTAGATATGGGAAAATTTCTTGCATGGGAAAATCTAAGTCAAAGATGATTGAAATATCACTTATGACCTCTCCCAACTTAAGCGAATCACCACCAAGCGCAAAAAAATTATCAGTATTTTTAAAGTTACTTTTTTTTAATACATCTTTCCAAATATCAAATATCTTTAATTCAACTTCATTCATTTATATTTCCTCAAATGTAATATCGATAGTACTTAAATATTGAAATAATTTATTTCTTTGTATTTTGGCTGATTCAGATTTAGGTAAACTCTTTACTTGATATAATCTTGTAGGTAGTTTGTAAGCTCGTATGTCTTTATTCATTAATAATTTTCTGATTTCATAAATAGATATTTTCTCATCATTGCACGTTACAATAGCCACAGCGACATGTTCATGTTTATTATCTTTTAAATAAGGGAAAACCACAACTTCTCTCAATCTTTTATCTAATAAAAGTATTTTTTCAAGTTCATATGGAGATATTTTTTCGCCACCTTTATTAATAACTTCTTTCTTTCGACCAGTAATATACAAGTAACCATCTTTTAAATAACCTAAGTCACCTGTTTTGAACCATCCATCATCGAAATATTCAGAATTATCAATGCCTTCATAACCATCAAAGACAGACTCGTGTTTAACTTGTATTTCATCATCAACGATTCTAATCTGATGCAACATAGGTTGACCAACTGAATCTTGAATGTAACCTTTAGGTGAATCAATATTTGAGCAAATCGTTGTTGTCTCGGTTGCACCATATGTATGAATGATATGTGATTTATTAAATATTCTTTGGCATTGTTTATAAAGATCTTCTGATAAATATGAACCTAAAATGAGTAAATATTTGGGTTGTTTATCTAAAGTTAATTGGTGCTTATCAATAAAATTGAGCAAACCCATTAAATTAGAAGGTGCAATTCTAAAATCAGTTGGTTCCTTTTGTTGTAGCATCTTATAGATTAAATTGAAGTTAACACCATTACTAAAATAAGAAGTTGCTCCGACATAAATCATATTTAAGAACGTTTTCGAAGTATTTGTACGAATCAACTGTGCAACTTGTAAACGTGAACGACTAGCATCATAACGAAATGAACTGACAAGCGTTTGATAGCGAGTGATGAGTTTATCAAATGAATATGGAATCACTTTGTA
Organism: Erysipelotrichaceae bacterium; assembly: GCA_963663995.1. Lineage (GTDB taxonomy): Bacteria > Bacillota_I > Bacilli_A > Erysipelotrichales > Erysipelotrichaceae > UBA2212. Next base: position 898,821 of record OY760660.1, read on the forward strand.
ATTAGAAGTTGTCCCTGAACTTTCAGCAACCATCGCAATATTACTTCCATTTTCAAATACTTTAGTTTTCTCAATTTTCGTTAGTTCAACTGAACTTATAGAAAATTTATTATAAATAATAAAATTTAATTTTTCATTTACCTTACTTAGTAGTCTATAGTAATGATCATTCGTTAAAATATAATCGATTTTGAAATGTTTGATTTTATCAATATTTACTTCGATAGAATCATTGATGGTAAATTGGATGCTACACCAATGATCAACTAAAGGTGCCGCAACAAAAGGAATAAGTAAAGCATCTTCAGCAAGTACTGCTATACGAGCACGTCGAGGAATTAGCAACTCATTCATTTTTTCTACAAACAAATCATAAAACTGTGCAAGTTGCTCAAATGTGTATGCATCATCTAAACCAACCCCTAAGGCAATATGATTTTCTCTTTTTTTAATATGATCTTCAATAATTTCTCTAAAGGTCATTCACTTAATACTCCAGCATCCATGTAAGCTCTTTTAGCCCCTTCTGAAAACGGAATAAGCTGTCCTTTTAATAAATCTTCTAGATTGTTGCTTTCAATAGATGGAAGCACTTGTTTCATATAATCAAAATGTTCAATTATAGCTGTTACAATATTGTAAATAAGATCTTGATCTGCATGTGAATGAGATAATAACACTGTATAAGTCTCAAAAGCACTGATATCAGTTGAAATAAAACTATAAGTATCACTTGATATTATTTTGGGGGAATATCCAGCTTTTGCAGCATATGTTTCTAATTTTTCAATATCAAAACTTAAAAGTGTCATATCACCTGAAGCAAATGTTTGAGAAATCAATGCACCTGGAACAGATGTGCTTAAAATATATCCATCTAAACTACCATCATTTAACATTTCTGCAATTTCACCTTGGTCAATATTTAATAACTCAACACCTTGATTTACTAAATCTTCTTCAGTCATATCATATGCTAATAATGCTTGTTGCAAAAAAACTTGTGTTGCTCCGTCAGAATAGCGAATTTTCATGTTTTGATAATTATGTATAAATTCTTCAAAAGTAGTAATTCCTAAATCAGATCTTAGAGCCAAATGAATAACGGATGAGTTGAATCCAGCTACAAAATTCAAATTTTCAAGTTTTTCATAATCAAACAAACCTTCGTTGTAATAAACAGCTGTATTACTATTTGTGATTGCTAAATCTGCTTCTGCTTGTTCTAATCTAACTGGATTCCCTTTTGGTGATCCTAGTTCAATTTGAGTGACTGATCCAGGGAACTCATTTTCAATAGCACCCGCTATTGCATTCGCGAGCACAGCATAAGCTGTACCACCTGATCCTTCAATTAATGATAATTGCAGGGGTTCTACGATCTTTTCCTCACTAACAGAACTTGAACATGCGCCTAAAAAGGTTAATAAAAAAACAATAAAGAATACTTTGATTTTATTCATATTAGAATCTCCTTTTTCTTTAATGAATATAAATAAATAATAATGAATAAACTGATTAATATAAAATAATAATTTGTCGTAAAAAATTGAATAAGTCCAGCACTGAAAACAATACTCTTTTTCAGAAAAATATATTTCTTATACTGAAACTCTAATGCATAAACGAGTAATATCGTCGCAATGATTAGTTTTGATAGAATAAATAAGAAATCTATCGAAAAACTAGGGGCTAAAATTGTAGGTTCTAATATGAAAGAAAAAGGAATTAAATACGCTACAAGGCTTAAAAACATCGCTTTAAAGGATACTTTTAAAAAAGACGCGTCAGCTATACTTGCTGCAGTAAGAGATGTAATGGCAACAGGTGGTGTTATCGAACCTAATGAAGCATAATAGAGAAAAAAGAAGTGGATAGGTAATAATTCATATCCTCTTTGTAATAAAATGGGTCCAAAGAAAATCGCACTAATAATATAGGTTGTTGGTGTATTTAGTGCTGTTCCAATGAATAAAATAATTAAACCAATAACCGCCAAAGCTAAATAGAGATTCATTTGATAAATAAACGAAAAGTAAACCCCAAATTTAGAAACTAAACCCGTTAGATTTATGACACCAATGAATGTACCAGATGCTGCCATCATCGGTACGATAATCAATGTTCTTTTTATACCTTTAATCAATATTGAAGGTATAGTATTCCATTTAAAATCAGAAAATATTGTAAAAATAATAATAGTTAAAAGAATAGCCTCAAATGATGACTTCGAAATTGAACGACCACCACTAATTCTAAATACAAAATAGACTATAACGACCAAAAAAGGTATTCCATCTTTCAAAATATCAATAAATGAATCCTTATTTTTTTCAATTTTAATATCTGTTTGAATTTTAGTAGCTCTTAAATCAACTGAAAGAAACAAACTAAAATAAAATAAAAGAGCCGGAATAATTGATGCCATTACGATTATACGATAATCGACTGCTATAAATTCTGACATTAAAAAAGCAACTGAACCAAGTACAGGTGGAGTAAAAGTACTTGCTGATGAAGCTGTACTTTCTATCGCAGCCGCAAAAACGGGAGAATACCCTTTTTCTATCATCGAAGGAATAGTTATTGTTCCGGTTGCTGAAACATTACTTGCTCCACCACCTGTAATCATGCCAAATAAAGCAGAAGCAAGAACAGCTATTTTTCCAAAAGCTGATATACTCGAGTGTACAAAATATTCTAATAATCGAATGATAAATTTATCAAACCCCAAAGATATTAAAAAGGTACTAAACAAAAGAACGAAAACGAGTGTACCCGTAGCTGTACCCATGGTAACTCCCCAAATTCCATATCGACTAAGGAATAATGAATCAATAAAATCACTTAGCTCAAATCCTAAATGACCAAATCTTCCTGGAATAAATTGACCTAAAAAAACATACAAAATTGCGATAATATTTAGTGCTGGTAACCACCATCCGCCTTTTATTCTCGCACCTTCATTTATTACAATAATCGTTAATAAACCCAATATAATTTGTGACAGAGAAACACTATCAACAAAAACTTCTCGCTCATACGATAGAAATTGAAAGTTTGAACATAAATAGATCGTCACAATAATTGAAATAATTGAAAAAAAAATATTTTTATATTTCAATAAATTTTGATTCGATTTTAATTTTGAATTATTGCTGAAAAATATCATCGTAAAATATAAACCAAACATTAGACTTCGATGAAACAGTTTATTAGGATAGAAAAAAACTGTACTTAGCATATAAAGTGCAGTCAATAAAGCAATCTTATCTACTAAAGATAAATGTTGAATTGTTTGCTGAAGCCTTCTCATTTTTATTTATTATGTAATCACATTTTAACATACATGTTATTATAGATTTTTATCTAAAAAACATAAATTTATATGTAATATTAAATTAATCTATCAAATGCAAAGTAAATATTATGCAAATTTTCATTAAGTGATCGATGAAATAAAAACAAAGTTAATCACTTAAGATCATGTTTATTAATTCCAGTAAAATTGGTATAGAGTATATTTCTCATTTTTATAGACTTCTGAAGCACAGTCTCTAACTCTTATATAGAGTGGAATAAATTCCCCGTCTTTGATGTAATATTGTCGATTATCTACAATGACGAAATCTACTTTTTCCTCAATTAAATATTCACAGGTATGTTCATAATCTGCATCTTCAATAAAAATTGGCTGATTATAATATTCACGCAAAATAAATATATTTAAAAGTTTAGAGTATTCATGTTCATAGTCATATCGATTCACTGCTCTATACTGTCCATATGAAATAACACTTTTAATATTGGGTACATAACCAACCATTGTTTCAATTTGTGAGATAACTTTCGGTGAATTATGGTCTTCTAAAATCCTTTTGGTATTCAATACATTTAAAACATCTACTTGGTTTGTTTCCATTTTATAAAGTGGACTAAAATCATCTGAAGGTCTAAAACTTTGATGATAGTAGGATTGAATTTGTTGAACACCTAAAGTCGATAAAATAAAAATAATACTAAGCTTAAGAATATTTGAATAATTAAATTTTTCAATATTTGAAGAAATGTAGTTAATCATTAGTAAGTAGGTAAAACTATTAAAAACAATTTCAAAACTACGATAATAAACAATTGAGGCTAAATATTTTGAAACAAACAAATATGATATTGGATTAATAAAACTAACGATAATAATCCAAAGATATTTCCGATAATTATTTTTATTAAATATCAAAAAATAGATTAATGAACAGAGAATGATAGAATTAATAAATAAGTGCTTGAAACTAAGTAAATTAAAACTGTCCCAAACCATATCGATTGTTGAATGAGCTGTAAAGAATGACTGGACATTAATAAGTGAATTTACATTCAAGTATATGGATATAATTACAATGGATATTGGAATTAAGATTAGAAAGACAATTTTTGAGATATTGATCTTTTTTATCAGAATATAAAAAAAGAAAAGTATAAAAAGTAATCCTATTGAAATAAAGAAATGATTTAGAATCCAAGTTATTTGAAAGAAAAAGGCAAATTCGATAATAGGAAATACTAGAATTAAAATATCAATAAATTGAACATCCTTCTTATTATCAATAAGTAGAATTGAAATAAAACTATATATCATCATGAAGGCAATAAAAAATCCTGAAGAACTGACTGCAATTAGAGATGAACTTAGAATTGATAAAATGATAAACTTATTTCGATGATATCCACTATTTACTAAATAATGTATATCAATTGAAACAAGAACGACAATAAGTGTTCGATATGTATTTCCAAAAAATGCAAAAGCAGTATTGTAATATTGATTTGAAAAGAAAACTAACGTAAGTAAAACAAAAAATAATTTCATTAAAGTATTCTTAATTTTTAGATAATCGATAATACTTACAATCACAAAGAAGTTTAATAAAAAATACAAACAAGAGAATAGCCATATATAAATATGAGAACTAATTTTGATAAAGCTTGGCGAAATTAATACTTGTAACTGATTATATAAATAGACAAAAAATGAAGCAAAAAGATAAAAGACTTGATAATCATAGGTTACATTAAGGTGATCAATAATCGTTCCACTATTATAATTAAAATAGGCTGACGTGACCGAACTAGCATCATGAATAACAATATTTAAATAATAAATGCTATCAAATCCATTATTTCCTAAAGTTCGTTGTGATGAAATAATAATCATTATTCCAAGATAGAAAAAGGCAAATAAATAAATTTTATCAATTTTAAAGTCTTTGAAATTCACATATTTAATGGTAAGAAAAGATAAAAATAGTATTAAAAATATTATTAACAGGTAGAGAAAAAACGTTGGTATTTTAAAATACACAATGAAATAAACTAAAAATTGAAGTAATCCAAGAAAGATAAAAAAACCTAGCGGTATCTTAATATACTTCGATAGATCTAAATCAAATTTTAAAAGAATGAAATTTCCAATTAAATATGAAAAAATTATTATTAAAAATAATGATAAGCCAATAAAAATTATGTCAAGCATGATTATCATTTCCTTCAACATTAAACTTTGAAAGTCTAATTAGAATCATGAGCGTACATACATTAATCATGTAATAGAATGTATTCAAATAAGTTATCGACGAAACTCCATTCGATCGCTTATTCATTCTTACTGGAAACTCAACGATCTTTAAATGATATTTATTCAATAGTACGAGTGATGAAGGTTCAGGATATTCACTTGGATAATGTTGAGCGAATAAATGCATTGATTTTAGATTACAGGCTCTAAAACCAGATGTAGGATCTGTAACATTTTTATGGATGAGCCATTTCAGTAAACTATGTATGATTTTTATACCAAGTTTACGATTCCATTCAATTTCATATGTATCTTGCTTAGACAAAAAACGTGAACCAATACAAATATCAGCATTTTCATTTTCTAAATAATTTAAAATCTCATCGATATAGTCTGCAATATGTTGCCCATCACCATCAAATTGAACTGCGTATTTATAAGCATTTCTTATGGCATATTTATACCCTGTTTGAACAGCTCCACCAATTCCTAGATTCATTTTTAAATCTAAAACAGGTATATTATTATCAACACAGATTTGATATGTACTATCGCTCGATCCATCATTAACAACAATATAATCATATGAAATATCTAAATTTCTCAATTGATTGACGGTTGCTAGAATATTTTGTGCTTCATTGAAAGCTGGAATGATAATTAATACTTCTGACGCTTTCATTTTGTATCTTTTATCTCATTTTTTAAAATAGCTATTTCTTGAGTGAGAATTTTATTTTGTTCTTTTAACTTCGACAAACTAATGGTTAAACTCATACTCATACCAACTAATGTAAATAATAATAAAGATATAAATAGATTTGAAAGATATTGAAATCCAAGAAATTTCACAAACTTTTGAATAAAAATGGGTGCTGAAATGGTTAATATCACTAAGCTAAAAAATAGAATCCAAATAATCGCATATTTAATAGACATGTTTCCATGAACAATTGAATAAAAAAGAAAGATAAGTGCTAAAATGCTCACTAATGCGATTTCTAGAATTTGTATACTACTCATTTTTGGATCCTTTCTTTATTTTAGTTGATTGCTTTTTTCACTAAACTTATAAAAATACAATATTAAGTTGGCGATTGATTTTGGCCAAAATTTATTCAACACTTGAATATCTTCCTTCTGTCTCACGGATAATTCAATATATTTACTTGTCATTGATTGTTTATGTATGCGATGTGCCATTAAATGTTTAGGGATATAGATAAATGAACCTTCTTTTCGTGATAAAGTCTCCCATGCTTTATAATCTAACGAAACACGATAGTTCTTGTCAAATAATGGGGGTTTAATTTTATCTACAACATAACAGACTGTTGGGCAAGAAATTGAAGATCCAAAAGATATGCTTAGTCGTTTAAAAAATATAATTGAATTTAATAAGCTGAATCTTAAGATAAATAATAAAACTTTCTTTATGAAAAGATTTAAATTACATCGAGTTATGATTTTATCTCGTAACTCATCATAATCCGTAAAAAGTATCAGTGCTTTATTATTCTTTCGATAAGCATTTAATAGATTTTCACTATAAGATTCATAGTAAATATCATCTTGGTGTGCTAATGTAACAAGCCTTGTATGTGCTAGTGAAAGGGCAAAATTAAAATCATTCGCTAGTCCACTTTTATTATTTACGATAAGCTCTAATCGATATTTTTTAGCCAGTGTATCTATAAATTCATTAGGAGTTGAAGTCGATATAAAAACTTCAGATTTTATATTTTGTTTAAGCACTGATTTAATACAGTCTTCAAGATATGGTGATTCCTTATAGGCAAGTATTATAAAAGTATGATTGATATCCATATTTTAAGTGTGACATGAACTTTTCATAAGCGCAATGTTTAAGATGGATTATGCTAAACTACAAGTATGAAACAAGCAAGTGTTGCCATCTTAATGGCTTGTTATAAGCCAAATATGAGCTATCTAAGACAACAACTCATCTGTATAAAAAATCAAAGTTACAAGAACTTAAAGCTCTTTGTTTTAGATGATAGTGATGATTTAACAGTTTTCACTTCTATCAAGGATTTGATACAAGAATTGCATTTCGAATTTGATATTTATATTGATCGAAACAAAAGTAATCTAGGTGCTAACTTAAGCTTTGAAAAACTTACAAAATGGGCAGATGCCAATTTCTTTGCCTACTGTGATCAAGATGATGTTTGGGCACCACATAAAATTGAGACCTTATTAAACATATTAGATAAACCCAATAAAACTCTCGCATATTCTGATATGCGAATTATAGATAAAAACAATAATGTGCTGCATCCTTCCTTTTTCAAAATGTCACGAGTTTTAAAACCTGTAAAAGGCACAAATAGTTTTGCTCATTTATTACTTGAAAACAGTATTACTGGTTGTACACTTATTATCAAATCTGATATCGCAAAAGCAGCTATTCCCTTCAATCATAGTTACGTGCATGATCATTGGTTATCATTATTCGCTAGTACAAAAGGTGAACTTATCTTTGTTGATGAGCCACTAGTTAATTATAGAATGCATGAATCCAATCAAATTGGAAGCGCACACTTACCTCATCTAGAAAATAAAACTCAGTATTATGAGCGAGTAATTCTCAAAAATAAACGACGTATATATAACACACTAGACCGATTCGATGACAAAAACAAACTGATTAATCAATTAATTTCATTCTATATCGAGCGAGAAAATTGTTATATAGGCAAGAAATCAAGAATATTACAATATTTTTTAAAATATCCAAAAATCATACTTTTTGAATATATACTCTTTAAACTTCCAGAAAAATATTCCAACTATATTCTTAACAAATTAACTTCTTAGTCATTACTTATTTAATTCAATATCTGACTGAATCATTTCACTGATTAATTGTTTAAAGCTAATAGTTGGTTGCCAATTAAGTTCTTGAATAGCTTTTGAATAATCACCTAATAAATCAACAACATCTGCAGGACGATAAAATATTGGATTAATCGAAATTCTTACTTCTTTTGTATTTTTATCAATACCCACTTCATCTGTTCCTTTTCCAAACCATTCAATCTCAATACCAACTTCTTTAAAAGCAAGTTCAACAAATTCTCTAACACTATGTGATTCGTTGCTTGAAATGACATAATCATTTGGCTTATCTTTTTGCAACATTAAATGCATGGCTAAAACATAATCTTTAGCATGACCCCAGTCGCGTTTAGCATCTAAATTTCCTAATTCGATTTTATCTTGTAATCCTAAATGTATACGAGCTATAGCTGTGGTAATTTTGCGAGTAACAAACTCTAAACCTCGTCGCTTTGATTCATGATTAAATAATATTCCACAACTAATAAACATGTTATAGGATTCACGATAATTGACACACATCCAATGAGCATATAATTTTGATATACCATATGGAGATCTTGGATAAAATGGTGTTTGTTCATTTTGAGGAACTTCTTGTACTAAGCCAAAAAGTTCACTCGTAGATGCTTGATATATCTTAATATCTCTTTTTGTAAGCCGAACTGCTTCTAATAATTTTGTGACTCCAAAAGCATTCACTTCTGATGTTAACAAAGGTTGTTCCCAACTCGTTCCCACAAATGATTGAGCAGCTAAATTATAAACTTCATCAGGTTGAGAAATTTCAAGAGCGCGTGTTAAAGAAACAAAATCAGTTATATCACCATAAATAAAATTGATTTTATCTTTAATATGTTCAACATTTCCATAATCTAAATGACTTTTACGTCTCACTAAACCATAGACAAGATAATTCTTCTCTAATAATAATTCAGCTAAATATGATCCATCCTGACCTGTAATTCCGGTTATAAGTGCACTTTTCATTCGACTTCTCCTTATTAATCTTATTTATGATTTTGATCTACTTTATTTAATAAGTCTTTTAGTTTATAAACTTCATCTTTGCTTGATATAAACAAAGTATCATCTGTATCTACAATAATCATATCTTTTAATCCAATACAGCTGATTAATTTCCTATTTCCAAATATCATGCAGTTTTCAGTGTCTAAACTAACGACATTACCATCAATAATGTTACCTTCTTGATCAGGTACTTTTTGCCTTTCAAGGGCTGTCCAAGTACCCACATCATCCCAGTCGAAACTTGCTAAGATCATTTTAATCTGTGTTTCCTTTTCAAGTAATCCCTTATCAATCGAAAGAGGTTTCAGTTTATTATATGCATCGATAATTTCTTCAGATTCTACATTTCTTAATTTATGAACAAGTTTAATGAGTTCACTATGCTGCGGTATTGTTTTTTCAATTTTGTTTAAAATCGTAGATGCTTTCCAAATAAATATTCCACTATTCCAAAAATAATGGTTTGATTCTATATATTCATTAGCCAAAATTAAACCTGGTTTTTCTACAAATTCCTCAACATCATAAATACCATTTTTATTGCTTTGTGCTTTTATATAGCCATAAGCTGTTTCTGGATATTTTGCAGGAATACCAATCGTGACAAGATTATTACTCACTGCAGTTTTAAAAGCAACATCCAAAGAATTATGAAAATTATCTGTATCTTTAATTAGATGGTCAGACGGTAAAACACAAATTAAACAATCACCTATCTTACTTTTAATAATACTCGTCGCAAGCGTAATACAGGCAGCTGTGTTTTTCCTCATAGGCTCAACTATGATGTTTTTTAGTGGTATTTCAGGGCATTGTTCACAAATCAATGGAACATAAACTTCCCGAGTCACTATATAGATATCTTCAAATGAAAATTTTGAGATTAGCCTATTCACAGTTAATTGAAGCATGGTATACCTTGGATCTATAAGATTAAAGAATTGTTTAGGTTTAATTTCCGTACTTTTCGGCCAAAAACGTTCACCCTTACCACCTGCCATAATAAGTGCAACTTTTTTCAATATGTACTCCTTTCACCATAAATTTCATTTATTCTTTGTTTTATTTCAGAAGACATTACCTGAACATTGTAAAAATCATGAATATATCTTTTCGCATTACTACTAATCCGATTATAAAATTCTCTATCATCTACGAGTTTTTTCATATAGAATTTTGCAGTTTCAATATTTGCGTCAGCCCATTGATATCCCTTTTTATAAAAATCACGTGTTTTTGAAACGCCTATCAATTTATAATCAACTAAACACGAATTCTCTGCATTCATAAATTCTGTATTAGCTGAGTAATTGGTCGCTATTGTAGGTTTGCCTAAATACATGGCTTCAGCGAGAGTTAAACCAAAACCTTCACATCGATGAAGTGATATTAAAGCATCACAACAATCAATTAAAGAATTCACTTCTATTCGTGATAAAACATCCGTCATTAAAATAATATTGGGATTGTTTAGAGTAAATTCTTCAAGTTTTTTTAAATCTTCTTCTTTCGTGTGATTCATTTTAATCACAAGTGAAACTGAATCGGTCAACCTAAAACTTTCATTGAATGCCTTTATACTCGCAAAGACATTTTTTCGTTCCATTGAACTATTAAAATCAAATAGGGTTATAAAGATAAAATGATCATCTTTTAATGTAAAGTATTTGCGATCCAGATCTTGTTTGACGTTTACTTGTATTGGATAATGAAATGTCTTAATTGGCTTATCAGTATATTGTGATAATGTTTCAGTAATAAATTTTGATGGGGTCCAAATCTCATCTACTAAATAAAATGCTTTCTCCCACTCTTTGGGTAGTTCTTGAAATTCCCATAACCAAAATCCAATATTATATCGTTTATGAAATACTTTCTTGCCATAATAAAATAATGAAAAAAGTAATTCGGGCGGATTCAAATGAAAAATATTAATATTATAAATAAACTTATTTGAGATTTTATTGATATAGGTCATATCATCTCTATTGATATAATCAATGTAATCGAAGTCAATGAGTGAAACATCTAGATTTGTATGACTAGCTCCTTTTATTAGTAGTCGTACACTTTCTCCTAAGCCCATTTGTCCTTTTATTAAACCAATTATATTTAATCCATTAGGAAAAGCATCTTTTTTAAAAATACTTGTATAAGTGAATTTATGATATTGATAAAAAATACTAATTAAAAAAGTCTTTAAATTTCGAATAAACTTAAAGTGTGATAATTTTTGATAAATATTCTTAATTAGATTAAGAATATTCATTAAATATCGTTCCTATTCTTCTTAGTAAAAAAATCAAGTAGGGATAATATAGTTGATTCTAAATGATATTTTTCAACAAATTTAGTTTTATCATAAAAGCGATTTGAATCCATTACTGGAGTCTTATATTCTTGAAAGTCTATATAATTTATTCTTATATTGGTTTTGATTTGTATTTGAATATTTTTTAGTAATTCACTTAGCGTAAAACTTTTTTTAGATCCTAGATTATAGATATTTTCCCAGTCTTGAGAAGAAGATTTTTCAAATAGTTTAATGGCTCTTGCCCCATCTCTTACATCTAATCGATTAAATATTGAACTGGAATCAATTTTAATATTAATTTCTTTATTTATTAAAGCTTGCTCAACTAACTTTGAAATTAGATCGACATCCACTAGACCACTTGTTCCACCCATAAGTGTACCTAATCTTAAAGAACTAACATGAATATGTTTTACTCTTTCATGAACTGCTTCTAAAAATTTCTCAGTTTGATATTTTGCATGTTCATATAAAGTCATTAATTCAATATCACATTTCTCATCACTGACCTTACTTGTTCCATACACAGATTGGGTTGAAATATTAATGATTTTTGGAACCTGAAACTTTTCAAATAGATTAAACAATTGAAAACTAAGATTTAAACTACTAAATATTTCTTCATCACCTAGATGAGGTCGAGCAAAAGCACAATGAATAACACTATTCACCAATGATAAATCAACTTTTCCACTAAACAAATCATGATAACTAAAGTATTTTACATTGTCATGGTTTTTTAATGCATCTTCATTTCGTGTTAACCCCCATATTTCTATTGGGTCGTCCCTATATACGTTTTCTAGAGCTTGTCCTAAGTAACCGGATATACCAGTAATTAATATAATCTTTTGTTTATGAGTTTGATTTAACGAAATGACTTTATCAGTTGTTTGCCGAACACCAACTTTTGACAAACAAACGTTTAAATTTGAGTGAGTTTTCATCTCTAAAAAATTAATAACGCTTGCTTCAACTTCATTAAATCCCATCAATGCTCTTAATCCAGAAATGCCTGTAAATCTTGCATTTAATTCAAATATTTTAAATCCAAAATCTGTCAATCGTCCTTGAATATTGATTGGGCCAACTACTTTTTCATCAATTAGGATTTTTATGAGTGCTTCACATTGTGCCCAAATTTCAAACTCATCTATAGGCGTAATTTCAATTGGAACTCCATTATTCAATTTATTATAAGTCATCATTTTCCCAAGAATTTGATAATCTTTACTGATGATGTATTGAATAGAGATCTCAGAAATCTGCAAATTAAATCCTTTGTTTATTGATTTTAAGTATGCTTCGTAATTTGTATCTTGTGAATGAGGATACGCAATTTCTTGAAAAACAAATTGTTCACCACATCCGTCTAAATCACTAATTTTTTGAATAATTCTAATATTTTTAGATGCAAAACCATCAAGTGGTTTGGCAATTACAGGAAATAGTTTAGAATTTTTAACGAGTTCTTCCTTTGTATATGATTTTACAAATAAATGTGATATCAATGGATACATTGCATGCAGATTACGTTTATCTCTTATTTTAGAAATAAAAGAATAGTCAGCTACAATAATTAAAGTATTATGCTTTTCAATGACATCTTTATGCTTTGCTAATAATAAAGCTTCATTGTCTGATCCAGGTATTAATAAATCGATATTAAATTTTTCAATATTTTCTAAAAGAACAGTCAAATATTGAGAATCAAAAATGGATGGAATAATAATTGATTCATCACATTCAAACGAGCCAAATGCAAGTGGATTGTTTCCCATTCCAATGCTAAAAAAGTCAATTTGACTGAGTCTTAAAGACGCAATAACGGACTGTCCTACTCCACTCCCAATACTCATGATTCCTATACATTTTTTATTTTTGTACATGTAAATTTAATACCTTTTCATATATTTAAGTAATTTACCTAAATTCTATCATTTATTACTGTATTCATCATGTTTCGTCTTTTTAGTATATTAAGATAAAACCAATATGCTAGTATTTAACTATGAAAAATACATACAAAGCACAAAATCAAAGGATAATCTATAAAACACTTAAACGAATAGATTCAATGATTAACTTTCTTCGATTTTGGCTAGTTAATTTAGTTTTTATTAATCATTACAGAAAAAGTAGTATATACATAAAATTCTTAGCAATTCTCAATGGATTCACTCCAAGTCAGTTTATACTCTTTAATTTGAAAAATAATAATAAAAATGACTATATCAGAGAAATTGATAGATTTAAGATAGATCTGATAAATGGTGAGTTTAGGCATATACTAGAAAATAAATATCAATTTTACGAGATGTTTAAAGATATTATAAATCTGCCAAAATTAAATTTTTGGATTAACAATGGTGCCATTATTGATTTTCAGTCAAAACAAAAAGTTGAAACTGAATTTCTAGTAAAAACACTAATGAAATATGGGAAATTGTTAATAAAAGAGAACATGGGTGAAAATGGTCGTAATATATTCTTATTAGAATATAAAAACGAACAAATATATTTTGATAATCAGGTGATTGATTTAATTGATTTAGAGAAAATTATTAAAAACTTACCTTCATCTTTAATAGTTGAATATGTTCTACAAGCAAGCTATTCAAATGAAATATTTTGTGAATCGGTAAACACTATTAGGATAATAACCATTCAAGACATTAGTAGTAACTTTGACACTAAAATAGCATTAGCAATGCATCGATTTGGGCGAAACCCAAACAAGGCGATGGATAATGCAAGGGCTGGTGGAATTTATAGTTCCATTGATATTGATACAGGAATTCTCTCTTATGGATTGTCAAATATTGATAGTAATATTTATTACAAACACCCCATAAGTGAAAAACAGATAGAAGGAATTGTTATCCCACACTGGGACGAAATCAAGACACAAGTTATTCATGCACACAAAAATTTTCCATATTTAAAATTTATTGCCTGGGATATTGCTGTTACTGAAACAGGATTAGTTGCACTAGAAGGAAATCTATCTACAGGATTATATCTTATCCAAGCTCATAAGGGTCAACGAAATTCAGAGCTAGGTGAATTCTATAGATTACAGGGTCTTATAAAGTGAAATCATGTTAAACAAATTACAATCATTTATACTTTTTTACTTAAGCAATTTTATTAGCAATAAAAGAGCTTTTTTCATGATTAAACTCGTACAAAAAGATCATAAAAAAGTAACTTTAAATGAAAATTTAAAATTGATTAAATATGCGAAAGAACAATATGGATCAATACTTTTCATGCCTTGGTTGAAAGTCTATTTCATAATTTCTGGAAAATTTCCTTATGATTGTATTCCAGATAACTACATGGATTATTATGTTTTACCTAAAATAAATAAAAATTATCGAATGATTGCAAAAACTAAAACATTAACGAAAAGAATACTAAATACAGATCTTTTAAATGATGAATTTTTTGTCATTAACAAACATATTTATGATAAAGATATGCAAATGATTAATTTCGACATTTTAATGGATACATTAATGAGAAACAGAAAGAAGTACATTGTTAAACGCGATGATTCATCAGGTTCACAACACATTTATATTATTAACTTTGAGAATTTTGATAAACAAAAATTAATTAATTTTGGTGACTCAGTGATACAAAGAATGATAAATCAAGATGAAGAGTACTTGCCATTAAGTCAAACTATTGCGACTACTCTAAGAGTATCGACATTACTTGACGATAAAGGATATGTAAAAGTCATTGGGTCATACGTCAGATTATATTATGATCATTCTGATATTTTTAATCCAAATAGGAAAATTAGAATTATGGTCAAGTCAAATGGGCAATTAAATGAGATTGGTCATAATGAAAAATATATGGAAATATCGATTAATCCCCTTTCAAATACTCCACTAAATCAGTATTGCATACCACATATTAATGAAGCTTATGAAGTTTGCATAAAACTTCATAAACAAATACCACAATTTTCTTATATTGGTTGGGATATTGCTTTTGACAAAGATGAAGGCATTAGATTGCTAGAATGGAATACACAATATCCAAACATTACTTATCTAGAGTCAGTTTCTGGACCAATTTTCAAAGATCAATTGTGGAACAACATCTGGAAGGAAAATGGAAAATTCAGATTTTAAAATAATTATTTATGCTTTGAATGATAAAATCAATTTCATCATCCTTTAGTAACGCAAAAATAGGTAAATTTACAATTCGACTTGCCAAATCCATAGATTTTTTTAAATGGTTAGATAAGTACTTATCTTTATAACATGTATACTCGCTTGCGATTGGGAAAAAATATTTCTTGGTTTCAATTCCTAAATCTAATAAATAGTGGCTTAAATCATCCCTAACCATTTGATTTTCTAAAAGTATTGAAAAATATATATAATTGGGCTCTACATCTTTTTGTGGTTGAAAAAATGTGATGGGTAAATGAGATAAGCCTTTGATATACTTGTTAAAAATAATTTTTCTCATTGTTACATCATTTTCAATTAAAGGTAATGTTAACAAACCCATAATGGCCTGCATCTCATTCATTTTCAAATTGCTGCCAATATAAGTGACATCACCATTTCGCATTCCAAAGTATTTTATTAACTCTAACTTTTCTAAATACTTATTATCTTTGACAGTTACAATTCCACCTTCGATTGTATTAAATACTTTTGTAATATTCATACTATACATATTTGCGTCACCAAACGAAGATACATCTTTACTCTTATATTTAACGCCAAAAACATGAGCTGCATCAAAAATTAACTTTAAATCATTCAATTTTGCTATTTTTTCCAAAGCTTCAACGTTACATATATTACCTAAAACATGTACCGGTAATATGGCGACAGTTCTATCAGTTATGAGACTCTCAACTTTAGACTCATCAATTGTTAGATCATCTTTTATGTCACAAAAAACAGGAATACAGCCTTTTCTGACAATTGCATGAATAGTAGAAGGAAATGTGAATGCCGTAGTAATAATTTCTCCTTTTAAATCAAACACTTCTAATATTGATTCCAATGATAGATGTCCATTAACAAATAAAGAAAGATTATCTGTACCTAAATATTGCTTAAGTTCTAACTCGAGTTGCTCATGTTGTTTACCTTTATTCGTAAAATGATAGGACTCAAAAACTTCTTTTACTTTTTTATTATATTCATCAACATCAGGTAATAAGGGTTTTAAAAATGGTATTTTCATCATATGACTTCCTTTAATAGAAATATTTGATTAATAAATGTCGGATCAAAGTTGAATATTTCGGTGAGAAATATTCAACAATCAAAAATAATCGATGTGTTTTAGTTTTATAATTAATTTTTGAATAATATTCCTTGAATGTCATATCCTTTTTAATATAAGTATCGATAAATTCAATGTGTTTTGTAATATAAGAATTAAATTCATACTTTGTTTCAATATTATATTGTTCAAGAAAATCTCTTTTTAGTTGATAAGTTTTATATAAAATTTGAGGATCTTTCGCTAATCGATCTGACCAAGAATTTTTAACACCTGTTCTATATACAGACATTACTTCAGCAAGATAATATATTCTACCCAATGTAACAACATGATGTGTAATAATTGAATCTGCAGTCCTAAGTTTTATATAAAAATCTGGCATCAACATCACACCTCTTCTTACCATTAAACTATTGAAATGGAAAATGGGGTTAAAAGATTTTATAACTGAACTTTGATCTACAAATCCGTTATTTCTTTGATAATAGTGATTTCTTCTAATTTTTGTATTTTGATTAAAACTTTTATAAGCATGCGCTACTAACGAAACTTCATTAAACCTTTCAAGAATATCGATTTGTTTTTCGAGTTTATAAATATCTGTCCAATAGTCATCACCTTCACAAAATGCAATATATTCACCAGAACTTTGTTGAAAATTCAGCATATTCACTGACTTTCCTTTCGAATATTGATTCTCATCCTGCAAAATAACTTTAAATAATTGAGGGTATTTATTTTGATATTCCCTGATGATATAAGCTGTATTATCAGTTGATGCATCATCATGAATGCAAATTTCAAAATCATATTTTGTTTTTTGCATTATAAAACTATCTAACGCTTTTGCAATGTATTTTTCATGATTAAAACAGTGACACAGTATGCTAACTTTTGGCTTATTCATTTTTTTGTCAAAGAAATAGACGACTCTCCTTTATACATTACAAAACATCTTCAGAATTTTCATCATACACAAAAAGCATATCACAATGATTTTAAATGTTGATTTCAATTAGTATAGCATCACATTTTCTTTAGATAATTATCTCTTATTAGAATTTTTAGATTATTATATATGATTTTTTATCAATATGTTTCTAAAAGTAAGTTTAATTTTAAAATAAAAATTCGAAAATCAGTTTCTATTGATTTGATTTTAAGTCTGTGTGATTGTCTTTATTTTATTTAGATATTTACTTTGTTACGCTTCAACAATTCTTTCTATATTATTAATGGCTCATTATCATGCTTGTGTATTTCAAAATCAATATCATAAATTGCATTAGATAACTATTAATCGCTTAAGTGTTATAGTTTAATTATGCAATTAAGGAATTATATAAATTCAAATCTAGCATAAGCTTTTATCTCTTCATAGAATTGATT
Source organism: Erysipelotrichaceae bacterium (assembly GCA_963663995.1). Classification (GTDB taxonomy): domain Bacteria; phylum Bacillota_I; class Bacilli_A; order Erysipelotrichales; family Erysipelotrichaceae; genus UBA2212. The sequence continues at coordinate 917,264 of OY760660.1, forward strand.
TCGTTTAACTTTATAACTTGTATGGTAAGGCATTTCTTCAAGAACGGCTAATACAGTAGGTAATTTAAAAGTTGCAACTTTATTATGTAAAAATGATCGTACTTCATTTAAACTCATTGTTTCATTTTCTTTTAGAGTCACAGCACATGCGACTTCATCAAATCCGTTTTTGTTTGTATAAGGAAAAACAACCACTTCATTTATTTTACTAAAATGACTAAGTATGGCTTCAATTTCAAACGGTGATACTTTTTCACCACCACGATTTATCATTTCTTTTTTTCGACCAATCAATATTAAATAACCATTTTCGTCTATGTAGCCTAAATCACCTGTTAAAAACCATCCATCATTAAAGTTTTCAATAGACTCATGATGCATATATTCACCAATAACAGTCGGACCACTTACACATACTTCCCCATCCTCAATTTTATAGGGTAAATAGACTTTTCCTACACTCCCTTTTATCGCTTTACATTGATAAGTTGTTGATATAATTCCAGTCTCTGTTAAACCATATGAATTAACCACTTCTGCATTTAAACGCTTTGAAAGGTTTGTAAGTATCGCATCATTGATCGCTGAACCAATGGTTAATAGATAACCATTTTGTTGTTCAATAAATATATCTTCTCGATTCAAATAGTCATTTAAATATGTCCATACAGCTGGTGGACCAGAAATATAGGTGACCGATTTCAGTTTTAAATAGTGAATAATCGCAGATGGATTAAAATAATTCAATAATATAACTTCCCCCATATTTGCGATGACTCTAATACTTGATGTAATTGTTAAAACACGTGACATTTTAGCGAGTTGAATATATCGTGTTTGATCATTGAAATCGACAAATTGATCTCTCGCAAGATAAGCCCTATAGTTAACTTCAAATATTTTAGGTTTACTGGTCGTTCCACTTGTTTGAATGACATATGAAATTTGTGTCTCACTCTTTTGATACTTACATGTACAGTCTTTAATTTTCTCAAAATGATATCCATTCGCATGAAATAAATAAAAACCTACGTTAGACTCATTCACAGCCCTGACAATAGGATGTGTCAATGAATCACATAACACAAAATCAACCTCAGCATTTATTAATGTACTTTTGTATTTTTCTTCAAAAAAATCATAGTCTTCAAAAATAAGTGTTTGTCTTTCGACTAAAACAAAACTTAAAATTAAATAATCCAGTGGATTTGCGACACAAAGTAAAAAACGCGTATTCTGATCAAATGGTTTTAGAAACTTTTCTACGATCTCTATACGCTCATATAATTCTCTATAGTTAATCGATTGACCATTGATAATACTTATCGCATTTTTATCTATATAGTAATGATAATTATCCTTAAACTGCTTTAAAAAGCTTTGATTATTTATCTTCATATCTAAATTTTAACATGTTCTTTTTAATCTTATTAAACGACTAAGCTAAATAAAAACCCTATAAAGCAAATCTGATTTAGATCTAACTCTATAGGGTACATAAAACTTATAATAAATCTATTGTGGATGACTTGATCCAATCTCTAATCTATTAAACTCATTGTAAGTAAAAGTATCATCATTAACGTTGTATGATACATTGCCAATCATCCAATACCAACCTAATTTTTCATCTAATAAATCATAATCACTAAAGTTTGGTATATCTTGTGCAAGATATACTTTATCATCTAATTCAAAATCACTTCCATAACAGATATATAATTTATCATCAGCCTTTAATATATTCATCGAAGCACTTAAATCACCAAAATTATTAAAGTAATCAGAGGGTAAATAATAGAAATAGATGAGTGAATCATTAAAGGGTGAATCCTGTAATCCACTTAAATCTACATTTACTGTGATTTCATTACCCCAATAACCATATGGACTATATGGCGTTTCACTTTCAACTTCTAAACTATAATATACTCCTTCACCTTCAACATAGATTCTCATATCTTCACTTGGCACATATAAATATATTTGATTAGATAATATACTTGGACAAGTATAAGAACTTACATCCTCAAGAGTCACATTACTCATACTTGCTTGCACATATAATTTCTGTACAATCTCTACTCTATAAGCTGTTAAGCGTGAACCAATCGATCCAGCTGTTTGACCATCATAGACATATCCCCACCATTCACCTTCAACTTGTGGTTGAATTTGAACACTGTATTGAGGTAAATCAATAAGTCTTGCTTCTAAGGCTTCAATCACAGAACCACTTGATCCTAGATTTGCTCTATTACGTGCCCAATCAGTCCAGCCCACATTTCTGATGTATGCTCTATATTCAATAGACCCACTATCAGCACTGATTAAATTCATAGAAACAGAATCTATTGAACCAGTTCCTTGTGTTTCACCATTATGACGAAGTACTTGATTTACTCCTCCCACACTTGATTTATACTCAACACCTATCTCATCCACTTGTACTCTAAAACCTGTAATTGGATAAGCACTATTTAATTGACCTGAAGTAGAACCATTACTTTGCCACGTACCCCAACCTAATCCTTTTCGATAGGATTGGTAATAAACATTCGCATTTGGAAAGTCTTTCAGTTGGATTTGTAATCCAAGTAGAGCTTCATTATTATTTGAAGCGGTTTCCCAAGTGCTTAACCATTCACTCCAACCTGATGTTGTATAAACTCTGTACTCTATGCCTGCATTATACGGACCATCGACGAGATGTAATTCTAAACTGTCTAAAGGTTCACCACCTTCAGTTCCTGCTAATGCTCCACCATAAGCAAAATCCCCTAGAACACTTTCATTTCCTGCCTGATAGCCAACATTAACATGATAATAATCTGTTGCTTGTACAGGTACTAATATGAAAAGAGTCATCAATATGACTAACACTAACATCTTACAAAAATTAAACATGTTTCCCCCTACACTCATTTAAATATATTAAGTTATTTTTATTTTATAAAAAATAAATAGAATTGGGTAGAAACTGATAGTGTGCATTTTTTGCTTTTGCATCATGTATTTAATTCAATCTAGTGATTAAAAAACTCATCCTTGCGAATGAGTTCATAATCATTTATCCAATAAACTGTTCATATAACACATGTAAGCTATCTTCAAAGTCTTTATTATCAACACCGACTAAAATACTAATTTCATCTGTCCCTTGGGCAATCGATCGAATATTAATATTACTCTCACCAAGTGCACTAAATATTTTTGCTGATACACCAGCTTGAGTTTTCATTCTTCGACCTACACAGGTAATTAACGCTAATTCATCTTCAATGTTTAAGCGTTCAGGTTGAATCTTATGTTCAATTAACTGAATCAATTTCTCTAAATTGTTTTTGAGATTACTGGATTTAACCGTAATCGTAAAACTATCAATCCCTTTAGTGAGCAGTTCAATCGGTAAATGCATATACTCAAAGATCTCTAAGACTTCTCTAAAGACTCTTGGTGATTTAGAAATGTATTCTTTGTGAATCGATAAAACTGTAAAATCTTTTAGTCCACTCACCCCAGTAATAAATTGTTGAGTAACTTCTTCTTGTGGAAGTGTTTCTAAAATAATCGTACCTGGATGATCAGGTTCATTGGTATTACGAATATTTAAAGGGATGTTTTTTCGTTTTACTGGCATCATTGCTTCTTCATGAATGACATTTGCCCCCATAAAAGCGAGTTCCCTAAGTTCTGCATATGTCATTTTCTCAATCGATTTAGCGTAATGTACAATGCGCGGATCAGCCATTAAAACACCTGATACATCGGTCCAGTTTTCATAAACATCTGAGTCTAAAGCAGCTGAAACAAGTGCTCCGGTAATATCACTACCCCCACGACCTAAAACTTTAATTTCACCTTTTAAATTAGATCCATAAAAACCAGGAATCACACAAGGTCCAACTTGATCATAGGTATCTTTAATTAAGTTAAAGGTTGCTTGTTGATTAATACTACTATCATCATTCAATTTAATAATGTCTTTTGCATCCACAAACGGAATGTTTAAATAACGCGCTAAGATTTGTGCATTTGTTTTCTCCCCAATAGAAACAAGTTCATCAATCGTTGTATTTTTAGATAAATGTTCTTTAAAGTTCTGTAAATCATCACTCACTTCAAGTGCACACTCAGTTTGTATTTCTCCAAAGCGTTTAATGATTTCATCAAAACTTTGGCTATAATCTTGATCACTTTGTAAAGCATCATAGGTCATGTATAAAAGATCAGTCATCTTTGTTTGATGTAGTGCATCCTTACCAGGCGCACTAACCACAATCACTTTACGATCTTGATTTGATTCAATAATTTTTTTAATTTTATAGTACTGGCTAGCATTTGCTAAAGATGTACCACCAAATTTACAAACGATCATCTTACATTACCCTCGCAAAGAAGAGTTGACCACTCTCTCTTAATAATTGTAGTGCTTTATGGACTTCAAAAGAAGAGATAGACTTCGTTAAAAAGTATTGTTTATCTTCAACTTGCCATTTTTTATCAATCCATTCATCATGAGCTAAATCTAAATCAGCTGATAAACGGATAAAATATTTACCTTCTAATTCTTCATTCTTAGCAGCTTTATGAACGGTTGTCTCTGGCAACATTTCTCTTTGTCCTGCCCGAGTGTAAAAGAGATCTCTTAAAACATTGGTCGCAGTTGGTTCTCCCCCTGCTCCTTGACCTGATAAATAGACAAGATTACCACGTTCTGGTGTAATCACCGCAATATTATAGTTTTGAAGGATATTCGCTTCAGCACTATGTTCTTTCACTAAAGTTGGTTCAACCGTCATATGAAGATGTTTCTTTTGTTTTTCACCTTTGGCAATCAATCTTACTCGATAGCCTAATTTCTTAATTTCAGTCACATCTTCTGATTGAATGTGACGAATACCTTCACACAATATACTTTCTTGATCAACCCACGTATTTAAACCAACCGCGATTGCTAAACGAATTTTATATAAAGTATCCATTCCATCAATATCACTGCTAGGATCTGCTTCAGCATAACCTAACTTTTGAGCTTGTTTTAAAGCTTGTTTAAAATCAATTCCATTTGTCTCCATTTCATCCAAAATATAATTACAGGTTCCATTTAAAATACCAGAAATGGCTTGAATCCCTAAAGGTTTATTTTCTAAAATCGTTGGTTGAATGGGAATACCACCCCCACAAGCTGCAGATAAAAGTAAACCCACTTTTTTCTTACGTGCAAGTGCTGAGAGTTCATCGCCATAAACATTAAATAAAGCTTTATTCGCTGATATAACATGTTTACCAGAATTTAAGGCTGCTCGAATATACTCATAGGCAGGATGAATCCCACCAATCAGTTCAACAACGACATCAATATCATCATTTTCTAATATTTCTTGAGGATCATCGGTCATGAAATCTTTAGTGACTTTCCCTCGACGTCTTAAAACACGGACAACATTAATCCCTGATTTTACGTGATCCGTTTTATTTAATAATTTTAATAACGCTCTTGCGACAGTACCGTAGCCTAAAACACCAACATTCATAACTTTTCTCTGTTTCTATTTTGAATACACTTGTATTCACATTGAAAACAGTGTAACCTATGTACAAACGAATTTCAAGGTGAACATATGAACTATTTTAGTACTCGATCTCAAGATTTACAACTGACATCTAAAGAAGCCATCCATCAAGGTTTATCCAGTGATGGTGGTCTTTTTGTTCCAATACAATTTCCACAGTTTAAATTAGATGATTTAATTCAAGGAAACTATGCAGATATTCAAAAAAGAATCCTTAAAGCTTTCTTTGATGATTACAGTAATGAAGAACTAGAAAAAGCGGTTGATCATCAAGTATCGCGCTTTAATCATCCTTTAATTACACCCTTAAAAAAGGTGGGTAAACCTTTTGTCTTAGAACTCTTTCATGGTCCTAGTGCGGCCTTTAAAGATGTCGCATTACAGATACTTCCTGAACTGCTTAAACCCGCTAAGGCAACCACGATTCTAACAGCTACTTCAGGTGATACAGGTTCAGCGGCACTAGAAGGCTTTAGAGATAAAGAAAACATCGATATCATGGTTTATTATCCTACGGTTGGGATTTCCGATATTCAACGCAAACAAATGACTTGTGTTGATTCAGCTAATACCCATGTTTATGGAATTAAAGGAAACTTTGACGATGCGCAAAGAGCAGTTAAAGAACTCTTTCAAAGCAATCAAGACAAGTCTTTATCTTCAGCTAACTCGATTAATATTGGAAGACTCGTACCGCAAATTGCTTATTATGTTTACGCCTATAAACAACTGATTGAACAAAAAGCTCTATCACTGGGTGAAGAAATGGTTGTATCAGTGCCTACGGGTAACTTTGGTAATATCTTGGCTGCTTATTATGCTAAAAAAATTGGATGTCCAATTAAACACTTTATCTGTGCCTCAAATGAGAATGATGTATTAACCGAAGTGATTAAAACAGGAACTTATCATTTAAATAGAGACTTCATGACAACCACTTCTCCAAGTATGGATATTTTAATATCTTCAAACTTTGAAAGACTCTTATATGACTTCAGTAAAGATACACAACAAGTATCAACCTATATGAGTGATCTAAAAGAAAAAGGTTCATATACTTTAAAGGATGCTGAGTTTAAAGAACTAAGTAACTTATTTAGTGCTCAATCAATCAATCAAAAAGAAGTAAATCATACCATTGAAGTCACCTATCAAAATACTAAAGAACTTCTTGATCCGCATACTGCGATTGCGATGCATGCTGGTTATCAATATAATCAAAAAAATCCAAAGGATGTCGTAATTATTGCCGCAACTGCTTCCCCCTATAAATTCCCAAAAACAGTCCTTAAAGCACTTAAACAAGACATTCCAAATAATGACTTTGAAGCGATGGGAAAACTCTATGATTTAACGCAAGTTGAAATACCAGCTTTCTTAAAAGAACTTAAAGATAAAAAGGAAATTCATACAACAATCATTGAAACAAGTGACATCAATGATTCCTTTAATAAGGTCTACCATGATTAAAATTAGAGTCCCTGCTACATCCGCTAATATTGGCTCTGGTTTTGATGAACTCGGTTTAGCTGTACAACTCTATGCTTATGTTTCCTTTGAGTTTGCCCCAGAATATACTTACGAAGGCTTAGAAGTCCGTTATCAAAAAGATAACCTGATTAAAGAAGCATATGAATATACATGTATTCAAGAAAACTTTGAAATCAAACCTTTAGCCATTCATTTAAGTTCCGATATACCTATTGCCCGTGGCTTAGGTTCAAGTTCAAGTTTAATCGTAGCCGGTGTATCAGCTGCCTTTTTACTGAACACTCAAAAACTAGATAAAGACTTAGTCTTAAAACATGCGGTTGCTTTAGAAGGTCATCCCGATAATGTCGCACCTGCCATTTATGGGGGACTAATTCACTCCATTAAAGAAAATGGTGAGTATACCATTAAAAATCTAGACTTAAATAAAGATCTATTTTTTACATTCCTAATTCCAGACTTTGAACTATCAACTAAACTTGCACGCTCTGTCCTACCTCAAAGCTATTCACAAGCCATACTAGATAGTCATCAATCTAAACTAAATCATTTAATACAAGGCTTAAAAAGTGGTGATATGAATTTAATTGAAGATGGATGTGATGATGTGATTCATCAACCATACCGTTTTCCTTTAATTAAAGATGTAAGCCTCATTAAAGAAAAACTAAACCTACAAAAACCATCAGCTCTTTTCTTATCTGGTGCTGGTCCTACTTTAGGCATTATCACTAAAGAAAAACTAAATATTGATTTAAATCAAACTGAAGCTGATTGGTCAGTAAATCCCTTACTCATCGATCATGAGGGAGTTGTTTTATATGAGTAAGCAATACGTTATCGTTAATAAAAAAATATTGCCTGATAACTTTGAAAAAGTCATAGAAGCAAAAGCCTTATTGGATTCACATAGTGCTAAAGATGTATCCGATGCCTGTAAAAAAGTAGGTTTGTCCCGTTCTAGTTATTACAAACTTAAAGATATGGTCTTTAGTGATGAAGATGAGAAAACGACTCGTAAAGTCGTGATCTCTTGTAGTCTAAATCACACCCAAGGCATATTATCTAATCTACTTCATCATATTGCTGCACATCATGCGAATGTCTTAACGATTACCCAAAACTATCCACTACAAAATCATGCCTATGTGGTTATTATGTTAGATATCTCAGATATGTTAATATCTGTTGAAAATCTGATTCAAGAACTGAGTGGCATTGATAATGTCACAACCGTAAAACTGATATCCATTGAATAAAAGAGCCAATCTTATCGATTCGCTCTTTTTTGTGTTAATCCATAACTCATATCAACTAATGATAATAATTCTTCTTTATCAAAGGAACTATTCAAAATAATACTAATCCAGTGTTCCTTATTCATGTGATAAGCCGGAAGTACACCTTCTTGTCCTCTTAGAAAATAATTGAGTTCAGGTTCAACCTTTAAATTGATGATTTCAGTGATGCCTTCGTCATCAAGATTTAAACGATGATTGTTTACATTCATGATTAATGCATACCATTTACCATTTTTATGTCTTAAAACAGCTGAATCAAAATCTTCATCAAAAGGAAAATCAGCTTTCGTCTCATACTTATTTAAAACATAGTTAAATATTTCTTCACGTGTAATCACAAGTTGTCTCTATTTAATTATAAATGATTTAATAGAGTCCACCTAATAATGCAGTAATCAAATCATCATTATCATTTGCATTGATTTTCCAACCACCATCATCAGTCATATAGACATCAAATGTATTAACGTTTGACTTTGAAGTTTCATTGATCGCTTCATCTAAAAGTTCAACATACTTTTGATTCATCTCATCATCACTCATCTCTTCACCACTTGTCGTGTATTCAATTCCAAAGGTCATCCATTTCGTCATCCAAGCACTCATGATTTCACCCAATGAATATGACGTAATCGTAAGTTCTATAGTGGCTTCATTACCGTTTGTTTCAACATCACCAATGGTATAATCAAAATCTTGCACAAGTCCTAAGATTTTTAGTGTAAATGCATCATCAGTTATATTGCTTGGTGCCATTGCTGATAAATCCAAGTAAAATGGCAAAGACATATCAAAGTATTCTTCATTATAGAGTGTACTTGCATCAATCGATTCAGCCGATTGTACGGATTGCAGATAAGATTCAAGTGTTGCTTCAGGTTGTGGACCAGAAGAACATGCAGACAACATAAACATCATATTAAACGCTAATAAACTTTTAATCCATTTCTTCATACTATTTACCTCCTTTCTTATTTATTGATTCTATTTAAAGTGTATTCCGTTTGCGTGATATAGGAATAGATCTTAATCGTGTCTAAATCGACAATTAAATACCGATAGCTTAAATCCAAAAATTCACTATCTTCCATTAAAATTACGCCATAACTTGCATCTATCCCTGAATTGTCATCTCCATCCAATGTCGCTTGAAAGGATACACGATCAGGATTAGCTGAATCAAAAGTTGGTATATTCGTAATCAAACTAGTGTTAAGAGCATATAGAGAAACATCATCATTGTGAAAGACATCAGACCCTAGAATTTGAGGCAAGAAGACATTTTGAATCAAAACATCATCTTTTATTGTCGAAGGATAGATATCAAAGAAAGCCTGAACATCATAAAACATCGAATAGTCATTTGAAATATCAAAATCGATAACTAAACCCCGATCAGGAACAGGAATGGAAACAATCAATTGAATACCATCCAACATGATTTGAATATCATTTGTAAATGTATCAGATAAATCTAATGATTGATTAAACTCAAACGATGCGTTTTCTAAGTCACCCAACTCATAGCTTTGCATACCTAAGATATAATGACATTCACTTTCTAAAGTGATGATTTCAGGAAATACGTCAGCATCAATTTCATGATCACAAGAGCTAATATTCTCTGAGTCAATCATGCTTCGATAGGTATCAAAAGCACCTTGATCATCATAATTTTCTGTTGAACAACTAGAAATAACTAAAGTTAAGCCTATCAACAAAAGCATTATGTTTAATTGTTTATATTTCATATTAAATACAAGCCCCCTTTTCTTTAAACTACACCTTTTAAAGCATTGAAACAACTTTGTTAAAAATCATGATTCTTTAATAATATTTTGAATATAAACTTACTTATAATTTGTTGAAATAATGCTTTTAATTATGGGATTTATAATTTTAAAAAGACTAAATTCTCGAAATGGGCATTAAATAATTGAACAATGACTCCCACAAATGGCATTAAAAAGATAAAACTAAATACAATAATTTCACTTTTATTAAGCACTTTATAATATCTGTGAATCAAATAAAACATATAGGCATAATTCAAACCCAGAATAATATTGCTGAAATAACTAAATTGACTAGCATGGAAAATACCAGTTTGTGTATCAACCACAAAATATAGTGGGGTAAAGAAATTAATGATCAATATAAACAAAGTGATAAAACTAGTATATTGGTAAAACTTGCATTTAATAATACGTTGTCTATTTTTATGAATCTTTAAATCAACATAGGATAAAAATAGTCCAGCCATAACAGGCGCAAGTATAAACAAAATAAAGTTACTGATATATTCAATAAGATATAAATATAAGACTGTATTTCCATCAAAGACCCAAGATACAACTTCACTAATAATACCAATACCTGCAATAAAGCTGGTATAACGTAAAATCTGTTTAGTAAAGGTTTCAATCTTTGAAGCTCGTATATACACATAAAAAATGGATAAAATGATTAGACTGTAAATAGAGACCTGAAATTGTAAAAGAATATTCATAAAACTCCTTGTTAAAATAATCGTAAATTTATCCTTTTATACCAAAATATGATCATATCTTATGAAAGAGTAATTGAAGAATAGTTCTTAAAATTCTTATTTATGCAAAAAAGGATTGACTACCAATTTTGGATTTCAATCCTGCAAAATTTTAGTACATTAGTATCTGTTAAAAATATCTTCCAAGAACTTACTATCATTAAGAGTATGACTCATGTAAAACTGATATCCATTGAATAATAATGAATATCAGTTTTTTGAGTGTTAATTAAAATACCAAAACAAATCGATACCTCTATTGATACTTATAAATCAGTATTTTAAGAAATTATCATCGTATGATTGCCCAACACACCATTTGATCTTGAACAGTTAATGTATAGTCACTAGAGTTTTCTGTTGTGGTTATAGTAAATACATGCCACTTACAAGATGGTTGATATAAACTTTCACCCAGATTATATTGATTATCTGTTTGATCATCTAAACTTGTATTTTCACTTAATGTAATTGTTCTAATTAATTCATCACCTTGATAAACAGTTACAGTGTCACCGAAATTGAATGCAGCTTCTCCTGCAATTGCGGCAATATACTCGTATGTCATTGTGTATTGATTATAATCAGAAACAATTATTGTTTCAGTAAATGGCCGATTTTCTTCACTGATGCCTAACTCATCACCTTGATGTTCCACATTTAGATAGAGTGTATTTTCAGCATCGATATATACTTGATCACGATATACTCCAAAATCCATATCACCATTTGAAGCCCAAATAAAATGTGACGTAAAAACAGTTGATGTATTTGTTGATGTCACAGTAGGTGCGGGCGCAACATAAACCCTTTGTACAATTTCTACTCTGTATCCTGTTAAGCGTGAGCCAATAGATCCAGCTGTTTGACCATCATAGACATATCCCCACCACTCACCTTCTACTTGTGGTTGTATTTGTACACTATATTGTGGCAAATCAATTAAACGAGCCTCTAACGCTTCTACGATCGAACCACTTGAACCTAAAACTGAACCATTTCTTGCCCAGCTAGTCCAACCAGTATTTCTTAGATAAGCTCTATATTCTATTGATCCACCATCTCCACTAATAAGATTCATCGATACGGTTTCTAAAGAACCTGTACCCTGTGTTTCTCCATTATGTCTTAGTACTTGTGTTATACCACCAATACTTGATTGATAATTAACACCAATTTCATCGACTTGTACTCTAAATCCTGTTATCGGATATGCTACATTTAATTGACCTGATGTAGACCCATTAGATTGCCAAGTTCCCCAACCTAAGCCTTTACGATAGGTTTGATAATACACATTCGCATGTTCAAAGTCTTTAAGCTGTATTTGTAGACCTAGTATCTCTTCATTATTATAACTAGCTCTTTGCCAAGTACTAAACCACTCAGACCAACCTGAAACTGTATACACGCGATACTCTACACCTGATGCATACGGACTATCTACTAAATGAATCTCTAGACTATCTAAAGGGTCTCCCCCTTCAGTCCCTGCTAGAGCTCCACCATAGGCAAAGTCTGTCCATACTCCATCATTTTGCCCTTGATAACCAACATTCACTTTATAGTAGTCAGTGGCTAATACAGGCATTTGCATCATGAAAAAAGCACATGATGCGACTATAATCTTTATTATCTTTTTAAGCATTTCAAATGCCTCCCTTTTACTAACATCGTAATGAGATGGTATTCAAAATTAAATAGCACGAAAGTGCTAAATTATAACAAAAATGATTGTATTCGAACTAAAAAGTATATTATCAACAAATACACATGAAACAGCTGTGTTATTATTCAAAACATTAACAAGAGCACAATATCCAAAACATAATGTGCTAATTAAATATATAAAAAAATAATATTAAAACAAAAAAAAGCAAAGAACTCAGTTTTAAATTAACAAGCTTTGCTTTTTATAAATAATTAATATTCTAAAATTTCTAATTGATATTTTAACTAACAGGAGGTGTATATTGTAATATTGCATTTGAAGTTAATGCATCATTTACATTAAAATAAGCTCCATTTAATATACCTTCAACAACATACCCATTTATATTTCTAGCATATGAATTATCACTTGATTCATAGTCATAGATAATTGCAGTATGTGTAGGACTTGTACTAGTGACAGTGAATGTGCCTTCAATATAAGTTCCTTGCAACACTACAAATTCTTCATTATTAACTTTTGAATCTAAACTTAAAGTACTATAAGTACTTGCAGTTGAAATACCTGTTGCTAAATCAACAACAGTAGTTACAGTCAACCCAGTAAATGTATCACTTTCATCAAATGTTACATCTGCAACCATTTTCGAATTAGGATAACCATATGAAGCAACTCCATAATTGTTAAAAACAACAGGAGAATATCTTAATACTCTTGAACCGGTTAATCCATCTACCCACCAATTAATTTCAACATATTTCCCTGGCACTAAAATACTGCCTAAATAAGCAACCGAACTTGTTGTGTCATTGTCATATAAAATTAATGTATGAGTTCCATTTTCATAAGGAGATTGAAAACGAGTACCTGTAACAGTAAAAATTGTTGAACTTGAATCATACGTACCTGAGTATACTTCAAATTGATCAGGATCCACCATATCATCGCCATAATTATTAAAAGTATCTGGTACAGATATTGTATTTGCAGGTACATATGCAGATAAGTATGCAGTACCTAAAAATCTATCATCAATTGTAATGTTTTTATACGCTGGATCATCATCAAAATCGTCATCAGCATCAACACTATTTCTAATATCATATCCAAAACCTGTTACATTAGGTGTTGCATTTAATACAACATCACTTACTTGAGGCTCTTCTTCTACAACAACAGTTGGAATAGCAGTTGGCGCAACAAAAACTCGTTGTACAATTTCTACTCTATAAGCTGTTAAGCGTGAACCCATTGATCCAGCTGTTTGGCCATCATAGACATATCCCCACCATTCTCCTTCTACTTGAGGTTGAATTTGAACACTGTATTGTGGTAAGTCAATCAGTCTTGCCTCTAATGCTTCAATCACAGAACCACTTGATCCTAGATTTGTACCATTTCGTGCCCAATCAGTCCATCCCTCATTTCTGAGGTATGCTCTATATTCAATAGACCCATTATCTGCACTGATTAAACTCATCGATACTGTTTCTAAAGAGCCTGTTCCTTGTGTTTCTCCATTATGTCGTAATACTTGTGTTACTCCACCCACATTTGATTGATAGTTAACACCAATCTCATCAACTTGTACTCTAAAGCCTGTAATTGGATAAACTGAGTTTAATTGTCCTGAAGTCGCTCCATTACTCACCCAGATACCCCAACCTAAACCTTTTCGATAGGATTGATAATAAACATTCGCATTAGGAAAGTCTTTAAGTTGGATTTGTAAACCAAGAATAGCTTCTGAGTTATTTGTTGCTGTTTCCCAGGTATTAAACCATTTAGACCAACCTGATGTTGTATAAACTCTATACTCAATACCTGATTCATAAGGACTATCAACTAAATGAATCTCTAATGAATCAAGAGCAGCTCCGCCTTCAGTACCAGCCAATGCTCCACCATAAGCAAAGTCGCCTAGAACTCCCGCATTACCTGCTTGATAGCCAACATTAACATTATAATAATCTGTTGCTTGTACAGGTACTAATGCAAATGCTAATAAAAAGAAAGCAATAAACATTTTAAATATTTTATTAATCATTATTCGTCCTCCTAAAAGACTAATCTATTTACATTAACTATTATAACAATTTATATAATCTATTTTGTATAGAATATTATATTTTTATATTTATATTTATATAAATTTCATATTATTGCATATCTTAAAAAAAATATTACCCATTTCTGAGTAATATTTGACTGCTTATTCAATAGCTTTTAATGACTCAACAAGTTCTATTTTTTTCAGTTTTCTTGATAGAATACGATTCGTGATAAAAGTAAAGAAAAAGGATAAGATTACCGCTAAACCTAACATATAAGAACTAATGGTAGAATTTAAAACAAACTCAGAAGTAGACTCTAAGTAAGCTATTAACTTAAAGAGAAGTGAACCTAGTGGTAGACCTCCAATTAGACCTAATATCCATAAGAGATAGTTTTCGGTATAAATAAGATGTCCTACTTCTTTTAAGCTATAACCAAGCACTCTTAGTGTTGCGAGTTCTCTTCTTCTTTCAAAAATATTAATCGAAGACAAGTTATAAATAACTGTAATTGATAATACAACTGAACCCAATAAGATAATATAAACAATCCGCATTAACATCCCTAAGATCTCATTCGCATTAGCTTCAAATTGAGACTTCGTATCGACACTTAATACTTCACTAAGCGCTAAAAGTGTTTGTACTTCGCTTTGTTTTTCACTGGTTGCGCTTTGAGCTACATAAGTGTCGTGGGTAAAATGAATGCCTAATTTTTGAGCATGATCTAAAGACATTATGATTTCTTTACCCATATACTGATTGGTAATGTTGGAAATGGTAAAGTGATAACTTATATCATCTATATCTACATCAATTTTATCGCCCATGGATAATTGATGGACTTCAGCTAAAAGCGATGTCACCCAAATATCATTTGGTCCTAAATTGATTGAATTATTTGATGAATCTTTAAAATCATACAATTGAGTATGAGCTTCATATAAACTCACAATAACATTATCTTCATTATAGGTCCCAATTGTTTTAGAAACAGCTTCAAAGTCATTGATAAAATTTGGTAAGTTTAACTGATCTTTATTAAGTTCACTTTCAAGTTTGATTGAGTAATCAAAGTTATATGTATCAACTGTCGTAAAAATCATATGACTGGCTGCATTTCTAAAGGACAGACCCATCGTTAACAATGCTATTGCACCAATGATGCCAACTGATGAAAATAACATCTTCACTTTAGAAACTTGAACATTTCTTAAAATGAGTTTAATTGTATACGGTAATTTCTTCCATAAGGATGGAATCTTTTCAAAGAGTGAACGACTGCTTTTCTTAGGTACTTTGGGACGCATCCCTTGAGCAGGAATCTCTTTTAAAATGGGTCTTAAAGCTAATAAAGTAGCGGCAGAGGCAAAATACATAGCCACCGCAAACGCTCCTAAGAAAAAGAGTGGTTGATAATGAATCACAATCTCAGGAAAAGAGAAACGTGTTTGAAAGATGGGAATAATTGCTTTAGGTATGACAATTGATCCAAGTATCGCAAACGGAATGGATCCAAATAAGACTGACCACCAAGCTTGCGATAAATAAGTAAAAGCAATCGTTTTTGGTTGTACACCCATTGCTTTAAAGATGGCAATTTGCATTCGTTCATTTTGAACTGTTTTTGTCATTGTAATAAGAATGATGATCGCTGATACCGCAAAAAACATAAATGGGAATAAATAAGCCATGATTGTAATCGGTAATAAGATATTAAAGACGATTGCATAGGTTGGATAATCTGCTTTTAAAATACTTTTAATTAAAATATCTTTATCATCTAAATAAGTTTCTAATTCATTGATACTTGCTTCATTTCCACGCACTAACAGTTCAGGTACTTTTAAAGTACTTTGTTCTATTGTATCGAATGCTTCAGCTTGTTTTTCTAAAACTTCAGATTTAGCACTATTCAATTGATCAATGGCTGCTTGAAGCATCTTTGCCTGTACAGCAGGTACTTGTGCTTGTTGCTTATTTAACGCATCCAAATTTAAATTAATTTCACTTAACGCATTCGCAAACTGTTCTTCAATAGAAGCATAAGCTTCGACTATCATATCTGAGTGTTGAAGAATATTTTGTAATAGAGCATCAGAAACATATACAATCCCAAAACCTTTTTTATCACTTGCTATATCGCTATAATCTTTTGATTTGTATGCAAACTCAGGGCTATTAACAATCCCTTTAATTTCAAGTTCTTTTACTAAACCATTTAAGTTAAGTTCAATGCTGTCACCCACTCTTAAACCATTAGTTTCAACAAATGATGCATCTATTAAAACAGATTCATCATCAAGAACATTTGAACCCTCAGCTAAATCAAAAGTATTGATATAAGATCTTTCAATAAAACGATAAGTGACTGTATGACCATTTAATGCTTGTTCTAAGTCAATATGACGACGTGAATCAATCACTAACTCAGGAAAATCAATTTGAATTTCATGAACCGTTTCTTCATCAATCATGGAAACATAGACCCATGCATCAGCAATCTTATTCGAACCATAATAATCATCTAAAAATTGAGTTAATGAAGTAATGGTTGTTAAAAGACCCATAAAGATGGTTGTCCCAATACCAATGATAATTACGATAGAAAGAAACTGAGAAAAATTACTCTTTATCGAACGAAATGATCTTCGTATTAAATACCTCATTACCAAGTAATCTCCGAAATATCTTTACCAACACGAGCATACTGAATATCATCAATTAAACCATTGCGCACATGAATCACTTTATTAGCCATCTGTGCAATCGCCATATTATGGGTGATTAAAACTACAGTTGTTTTTAAATCTTTATTTAAAGTTTGGAGTAAACCTAATACAGAACGACCTGTTTCATCATCTAATGCCCCTGTTGGCTCATCACACAACAAAAGTACAGGGTTTTTCGCAACCGCACGCGCAATCGCCACCCGTTGTTGTTCACCCCCAGATAGTTGTGAAGGAAAATTATTGGCTCTTTCACTTAAACCTACCTTATCTAAAACTTCTTTTGAATTCAAAGCTTGTTTCTTAACAGCTGCTGCAAACTCTACATTTTCAAGAGCTGTCAAATTATTAATTAGATTATAGAATTGGAAAATAAATCCGACTTTTTCACGTCTAAAAAGAGTCAGCTTTTTATCATTATAAGCAGCGATATTTTCATCTGAAACGATAATTTCTCCTGAAGTTACCTTGTCCATACCGCCTAATAAATTTAGAATGGTTGACTTACCTGCGCCTGATGCCCCTAAGATAACGACAAACTCACCCTCATTAATCGTAAAATCAATCCCTTTTAAAGCTTCTATTTTAACTTCACCCACATGGTAATGTTTAGTAACATTCTTAAATTCGATTAATGATTTCATAATAGTTAATTTCCTCTTTACAATATTTTCATTATACGCCTGATAAAATCAAAAAAAGGAAGTTTACTAACTTCCTTAGATACATCAATTTTATTGATATTTAGGTAAATCAATCATTGCTTTTTCAAGCGCTTCAATACTCTTTAATTCAACAACAATATCTATATCGTTGTATTGTGTCGCAAACTGCAATTCTTTTTTAAGGTCAATCTCACCTTCACCGAGTGGCTTGTGATCTGCTTTTCCTAAAACATCATGGAAGTGCATATGTTGAATATCACTTTGATGCGCTTTTATAAAATCATCATCAACATATTCATATCGTTTATTATGACCACAGTCATAAGTTAAACCAAAGACATCTGATTGAAGTAAGAACTCAATTCCCTTTCTAACATAGGGTTTAAATCCTTCAGTGTTTTCACAACAAACTTTAATTCCACTATCACCAATCGCTGCTTCTACTTTATTTCTAAAGACTTGTAGACGTGATAGATAATAATCTGTATATTTTTGATAAACATAGATTTTTTCATTCGGTAAAGTAAAGACAACGCCTGGCAACATATGCATGGTTAATCGTTTAATATTTGCTTTCTTCGCAAACTCAATACTTTCTAAAACCGAATTAATATAAGCGTTACTAATCTTTTCATTAGGATCAGTAATCGATAAATACTCATCTAAATGCATCGAGAAACGTATACCAGTTTCCTGGGTAATGCGCACAAGTTCTTCAGGATCCATTTTATCCACCTGAAACTCAGGAACATTACAGTTAATCTCAATAAAATCTAAATCTAATTTTTGACAAAGGTCAACATTGGCGTGAAGTCCTGTTAACTCCAGCAGTGTAGGCATTCCAAATTTCATGAGACCATTATACACGAAACTTAAATAAAAAAGAGGAATGATGCTTAATCATCTTCCTCTTCATCATCCTCATCTTTTTCGTGATCATCATCGTCATCTTCATCTTGACTATTAGGTATATCCGATTGATCAAGATAATGAATACTTCCATCTTCTAAAATAATCATATCGTCATCATCTCCATCATAATCAGGACCATGGTGATGGTATAAATCTTTAATATCTTCAAATAAATCTTCTAAATCAACACCCTCAGTATTCAAACGTGCTCGATAGGCACTCACATCAATACCAGCACTTTCAGTTTCAATCAACAAAGCATTTATGATGTCCTTTAATTGATCATCATTTTGATGCTCCGCAATTTCTTCTAATTGATCCATATACGTAGAGTTCTTCATAAATTCTGAAATACTCATCACTTCACCATTAATTGAGATCGTACGATTCACCATGTATAAGCCAAGTGAAATTTGTTGTTCTTCAGAGTTTTTAAAATCATCTTCATCAGCTTCTATGACATATGTTTTTACAGTACTATTTAAGTTCTTATTTAAATAGAGTTCTTGTTGAACATTAGATAGTAATGCTTGATTATCCGCACCAAAAGAAACACTTGAAACAACAATGACATCATTTAAAGTATCTTCAAGGTTCATGTAACCTAAGGCAATCGCTTGTTCAATCACATTATCTAAGACTAATGTAATATTCGAATTTAACCAGTTTGTAGTATCAAATTGTTTAGCTTCATTATTTAACATTTTAATATCAACCACATTTTGATCCATGTCTGTGAAAAACTCAAAACTTGGATTCACATCTACACTCACGACTGCATAAGCTCTTACTTGATTAGGCGATAAAATCCCACCAACCACTGTAATTGGATTTGCATTAAAGAATATGAGTAAAAGCATCGCAAGACTCATCACAGGAATCATCCATGAAAACTTAAATCTTGTTTTAAGTTCTTCGGTGTTCAAAATGGATTGTAAAATACGATCTTGATTTAAATATGTTTGATCAATAGCTTGTTTTAACTTTCCCACTTTCACACCTCCTTTACAATGATTTGTCTAAGTGTTTCAAGGGCTCGATAATAACGGGTCTTAACACTGTTCTCTTTAACTTTCAATTGATCTGATATTTCTTTAAAACTCATATCAAATTTGATTTTTGCAGTTATGATTCTTTGATCTAAAGGTGTTAACTTGTTGAGTGCTTTTTCAATCCGTTCAACATCAAACTTGTTAAAGACTGCCTCTTCTAGATCAAAATCTGCCGCAACAACATCAATTTTATCTTTCCAATCATCATCAATTAAAATTGATTTAGACTTAGATTTATAAAATTTTGATAACTCATTTTTAGCAATTTGAATCAAATAGGCTTCAATATTATCTATTTCAATATTTTTCTTTTTAAGTTGAATATAGAAGTTGGTAAACACATTAGAAACCACATCTTCAGCATCACTTATTTGCGGTACTTTGAAAATAACAAACTTAGATATTTGTCCAAAATACTTACGATAGATACGTTCAAAGTGGTTTATATTTACATTCATTGTTTAGTCGTCGTGTTCATCATCCTCATGATCGTCGTCATCATCATGAGATTCATAATGATCATCGTCATCATATTCATCATGATCATCGTCATAATATTCATCATGATCGTCATCATGATCATCACCACTTACTGTAGCACCAGTTTGTGCATCCGCAGGAATGGTTGAACCAGTTGTGGTATCAGCAGGAGCTGTCGAACTTAAACTTGCAGTAGGAGTAGTACTTGTATTTGCAGTTGTTGTGTTAGTACTTGTTGTTGTATGAGTTGTGACAGAAGCACCAGTTGTTGTATCAGCAGGAGCACCTACTTGATTTGTCACAACAGTACTACCATTCGCATCAACACTTGTAATTACAGTATATACCTCACCTGTAACTGGGTCAGTGATAACTGTTTCTGTAGTTGAACCCGCTGTTGTATCAACAGGGACTTCAACTAATTGTGTAGTGGTTGTTCCATCTGGATTAGTGACAACAACTTCTTGAGTTGTTGTTGCGACGGTTTCAGTTGTTGCAGCTGTTTGCGTATCAGCGATTTGGGCAATATATTCATTGTATCGATCTGTAAATGAACTTAAATTAGCTAATTGCGGAATTGCTTGGACAATCAAGTTGCTTTGTCCAACATCAGATTGAATCCATTCAATCGCTTTATCCTCGATTACTCCAATCCCCACACCAGCAGAGATTGTTCCAGATGTAATCATTGTGATCTTTAAAACGTGTAATAAATTTTTCATAAGAGAACTCCCTTTTACTAACTAAGAGTGTCTTTATAAATAAATAGTTTTAAAATAATATATTTTCGTCTAATTTTCGTTACAAAGTTTCGTTAAACTACAATCAAGTTGAAAGGATAAATCTATCATCACTCCCAATCAAAACCAAAACTTGTTTCTTCTTGCATGGTTTTGACTAACAAAAGTATGATTCCCTACATAAATATTTATCCTTTCAACCCTTTATTGTGGGAGACAACAAAATGATAAAAAAATTATTCTAATCTTAAGCATTGCCTTAGTTGTATTTGGCGTCGTTTACTATATTGAAATAGACGAAGAAACACATGGTGAAAACGAAGGCATAAGTCTTAACTTAAGTAGCGAAGAAAGTATTAATGCAGAAGATGCTTATAGTATTAGTGGAAATACAAGCTTCTTAGAAGTATCACAGATATTTAATATTGATGAAAGAGTTTTAAGAGAAGCTTTTTGTATAGAAGATGATTTAGACTTAGCACAATTTGAAACACGTGACTTAGAACATTACTATCAAAACTTGGATGAATCCGTTGAAGTCGGAAATGAAGCTGTTCAAGGCTTTGTCGCAATATATAAAGGCTTAGCGTTTGAATTAGAAGATATCTACCTAACTAAGCAAGGCATAGAACTTTTAAAGACTGAAGGAAAATTAAATAATGAACAAAATGATTATTTCGAATCATATATGGTTGAAATCACTGAAGTTAGTTTAGCTGAAGTAGATCTTGATGATAGCTCTCAAGTAAATTACTCCGGTAATACTAGTCTACAAGATGTGATTAACTCTGGCATATCACAAGCAGAGATTGAAGCTATATCAGGGATTACAATTACCAATACCAGCCTATTACTAAGAGATTATGCTGAAGATAATGGATTATCTTATGGTGGACTTAAAGAAGATTTACAAGCCTTTTATGAAGAAAACATACATTTAAGTGAATAAAACAAAAATAACAAACTTAAGTCATATTATTGTCACAATTGATTGTTAAGATATATCTGTATTCAAAGAGACGGGTCAGTATCCTTGCACAATAAGACAAGTAAAACACCCATAACCCCATTTGATCCACTCTCTTTGAATAACACTCTCCCTTTTTCATAAAATCCTCTTTATAAAAGATCCAAATGGCTAACAACATTTGGATCTTTTATTTATCTATTTTTCACTAAATCAATAAAATCTTTTAAAGCTAAGTCACATGATTTCGCCATACTCGATAATGTTCCTTTAGGAATTATTTGATTATCTTTATGGTAATGAAAGGTCAATAACACTTTTTTTTGATTGATAAACCCGAAATAATGATTTTTCTTTTTCCCCTTCATAATAAAATGATTCGATTCTAAAAACTTTCTCAATTCACCTTGTGACACAGAATCAGCCAAAGTTCACAATCTCCAAACATTTTTCGTTATTTTCAATATTCAAAAGCAATAGACCGACAATGAATTGTTGAAGTCCATCTAAAAAAACAGAAAATGTATCAATATTTTCTACATAATCTTTCACAAATTCTTTTATCGCTAACAGATAAACTTCTTTTATATTTTCTTTTGAATCTGTCTCTGCCATTATTTGTGGAACAAGACTATGATATACCGTATATGTTTTTTGACTTTCATCATACTCAACAATGGTCTCGCCTTCCACTTTTAAAAGCAAACTCTCTAGAATCTTTTCATTTATCGTATAAGAATTATCTTGTGAGTTCTTATTATGTGTTAAAGATATAATCCCTTTTTTAACTTGTCCTTGAATATGAGCATAATGTGCACGTGTTTCAGCTACTGTGTATGTATATTTTTCATTCATAAGCTATCCTCTTTTAAAAATAGTATAAAACTTATGTACTGATTGTACAAGTTGTACATAATCTTAAGATATCTAATAAAAAAGCAAACCGAAGTCTGCTTTACTGCTTAACCAAAATCGACGTGTTGTCCTCTGATTTCATAAATAATATGTTCACAGATGTTTTTAGTATGATCTCCAGCTCGTTCAATATTTCTTAACATACTCACAGTTGGGATCAACTTATGGACACTCTCACCATGATTTTCTATGTAATTGAGAAGTTGTTTGAAGGTATCATCAATCTTGTCATCTTTTTCTGGGATAACAAAGGCTGCATCAATATCCTGACTTTCGAAACACTCAATCGTCGCATCATAGAAATCTAAGAAAAGTATGCCTAGTGTTTTAATGGTTTCTAGTAATGAAGGATCGACTTGATCATTTTTAATGATAAAGCGCGCCATGTTTTTAGCATAGTCACCTATACGTTCTAAATCTGTTGAGATTTTAATCCCTGCTAAGATAACTCGTAAATCTTTCGCGACAGGATTTAATAAAGATAAGACTTCAATAGCCCGATCATTAATATCTTCATTAGAATTATTAACATATTCATCAAGTTCAATAACTTCTAAAGCATTAGACTTATCCCCTGTTTCCAATACCTCTAAAGCTAAGACATACATTTTACGAACACGAGATGCCATAATCTCGACTTGTTCACGATATAAGTTTAATTCAGTATCAATTTTAACCATGGTTTTTCTCCTTTACCCAAATCGTCCGGTAATGTAATCTTCTGTACGTTTATCCTTTGGCACATGGAAGAGTTCACGGGTTGGACTTTTCTCAATCACTTCCCCAAGTAGGAAGAAGGCTGTATCATCACTAATACGTGCAGCTTGTTGCATGCTGTGAGTGACAATAACAATCGTATAGTTTTGTTTTAAATCTTGAATCAGTTCTTCGATTTTTGCGGTTGCGATGGGATCTAAAGCCGAGGTAGGTTCATCCATTAGAATCACTTCAGGTTCCATTGCGATTGCACGAGCGATACATAGACGTTGTTGTTGTCCACCAGATAAGCCATACGCATTATCGTGTAAACGATCTTTAACTTCATCCCATAACGCTGCTTTTCTTAAACTCTCTTCACAGATTTCATCTAGTTTCTTTTTGTTTTTAATGTTTTGACATCTCAAACCATAAACTACATTTTCATAAATCGACATTGGGAAAGGATTTGGTTTTTGAAAAACCATTCCTACTTTTGTTCTTAAATCAACGACATTTAAATCTTGATTTAAGATATCTTTTCCTTCCATATCAATCTCACCATTAATGGTAACACCTTCAATTAAATCATTCATTCGATTTAGACATCTTAAGAGTGTAGATTTACCACAACCAGATGGACCAATAAAAGCTGTAACAGCTTTATTTTTAATATCTAAGTTAATCCCTTTTAAAGCTTGTTTCTCACCGTAATAGAGATCTAAGTTCTTTATTTCAAATATATTGTTCATATTTTTTCACCTACCAAGTTTTCTGTAAACGTTTTGCGATAAGCTTAACGCTGAAGTTCATAATTAATACAATTGCTAAAATGATAATCGATATCGCTGAAGCAAGTTGGAAATTAGGTTGCTCACCCGACATCACCGCCCAGATTTGAACTGCTAAGGAAGTTCCACCATTAAGCAGTGTTGGATTATCTGAGACAAAGGTTCCCATTGTGTAAATGAGTGCTGCAGATTCACCAATGATTCGACCAATGCCTAAAAGCGTTGCGGTTAGAATACCTGGCATTGCTGAAGGTAAGACAATCTTGAAGATGGTTTGTGAAGTATTCGCCCCAAGTGATAAAGAAGCATCTCTGAAACTTTGTGGAACCACTTTTAAACTTTCTTCAGTGGTTCGAATAATGGTAGGCATTAAAACAATCGACATTGTTAAGCCCCCAAGTAAAATACTGGTACCTGTTGCCCCAAAGGCAGCTGTGATGGGAAAGAGAACTAAGACCCCCATTAAACCAAAGATAATCGATGGAACACCAGTTAGTAATTCAATTGAATATCGAATATACGGAGTTAACTTATTTGTTTTTGCATATTCATTTAAATAGATAGCGGTTGAGATTCCAATTGGTAAAGCAAATAAGAGAGAGATTGCAATCAGATATAACGTTGAAATCAATGAACCAAAGATTCCACCGCCTTGTGATTGAATAAAGGCACTCTCAAGCGCAACAGATTGTGTATCTAAGGTTTGAACAGTTTCTTCAGCAGTCATATTGACCACATTACCTGCAGATCGTGTTACCCCATTCGCATTCACATAGGAGAACTTTTCAACCCACATAGACGTACTGAGTTCAACTTCTTCACCTTCATGTCCTGCTTGTAATGAAGTTGTTTTCCAATAGGCAGAATTAGGATCAGCATATACAACTTCGATGACAGCTTCATTATGGGGATCTGTTTCATCGATAATACCCATTCCATAGGCGCTAGAGAAATAAACCTCATCCCCGAGATGACTAGGTTTTGTGAAATTCCCTGGCGTCACTTCATCAAACGAGACTAAATAATTATCAGACCAATATGAGCCTGCAAATAAATCAAAGCTTAAGGAGGAAAATCCTTTAGAAAAAATAAAATAGACAACTAAACTTAAGACAAGCACAGAAATAGAAGACATTAAATAAACAAGTCCATTGAGTAATCTATCTTTAACTTTACGACTCATTTTGTACCTCCTATTCGATTTTTAAGAAGATTAATCGATAAATTAGAAAGTAAGATGACAATCATTAAGACAATCCCAACAGAGAATCGAATATCATAATCTAAACCTTGAGTTTCTTTTAAACCGGCTAATAAAGTAGTTGTTAAAGTACGGGTAATATCAAATAAATCAAAAGTCGGTCCAAACATCTTATTACCAGCCACCATCGAAACAGCAGTAGCTTCACCAAAGGCACGACCTAAACCCAAAATACCACCCGCAAATATCCCTGATTTTGCTGAACTTAAAACAACTTTAAAGTTTGTTTGCGTTGGCGTAGCTCCTAAAGCTAAAGAAGCTAACTCTAAATCTCGATCAACTGCTTTAATGGCTGTAATTGAAATAGAGGTAATAGTTGGGAAAATCATAATGGCTAAAAGTAAGATTACCGCCAGCAAAGAACTACCACCCGCTGTTTGTACACCAAAATTAAGGGCTAAATCCTTAACCATCGTTACAATATAACCAGCCGCAAAGACCCCATAAACAACTGATGGAATAGACGCTAATATTTCAACAACGGTTTGAAAGATCGCTCCAATTCTTTTTGGGGCAATTTTCACAATAAACAATGCCGTTAATACGGAAACTGGAAACGATAATAGTAAAGCACTAAAACCAGAGATCACAGTATTGATGACGATAAATAAAACACCATAAATGGCTTGGTCTTGTCGCCATACTGTTCCAGTTAAAAAAGCCCATAAATCTTGTTGACCAAATTCATAATTCGGTAAAAATGGTTGTATCCCTTTTTGTGCGACGAAAACGATAATCAAAACAATCATCAGCGAACTAATGATGGCACTTGTCGTGAAAATCATTCTAAAGAAAGCATCTTGTTGAAGTTTTCGTTTTAATCGTTTTTTGTGGTCTATTTCATGTACTGTCATTTTGTCATCCTTAACTTTTGAAATAACATACTAAAGACTTAAGCACACATATGCACTTAAGTCTGAGTGAATAATCAATTTTAAATCGCTATTATTCAACATCTTCCCAAGAGCTAATAGCTCCTGTAAAGATTGCATAAACTTGATCTTTAGTAATTGTAGTTGTAGGATTGTTCATTTCAACAATAACCGCAATACCATCTTTACACATCACACCACTGATGGCTCCATCAGCAACTGTTTCAGTATCTTTGAAATCACGTGAAGCAAAACCGATATCCGCTGCGTTAGCACCATCTTTTTCTTCACCTAAAGTACGTTTGAAACCATCACCTGAACCTGTTTGATTCATGATGAATTCTACACCGGTAAGAGCTTGGAAGCTTTCAAGAGCCGCTTTAACTGCTTTTTCTACAGAAGTAGAACCACCTGTTGAAATAGTATAAGCACTTAAGTCAGTTGTTGCGATTGGGTAATCAGCTTTTAAATCATCCCAGTTAAGCGCATTATCGTATGAGACAATACCACCTGCTCCTTCAACCACTTCTAAACCTTCAACAGATTGTGTCATATAAGCAATAAATGCCATCACGACTTCTTCTTGTTCAGTGGATGCAAAGTCACCTGCTGCACGTGTTACAAATGAGAACGGACGAGCGAGTGTGTAAGCACCAGATACAACATTTGCTTGAGTCGCATCTACACCTTCAAATTGTAAAGCTTTAACATTGTTCGCCGCAAAATCTGTTGTAAGTGAAGCATAACCAATCCCGTTTGTATCTTCACCGACTTTAACAGCCATATCACCATTACCAGATACTTCAATCGCATTAACGGTTAATTCATCTTCAAAGCCAATAATTTCTTCATAAGCACCACGTGTACCTGATGAAGCATCACGTGTATATACGTTAATTGATCCTGTAACTGCTGTTGGTGTTTCAACTTCTTCCGCAGGGGCTGAAGAACAGCCAGTTAGGATTAATCCTAATGCAAGAAGAGGTAAACATTTTTTCACTAAATTCATTTTTCCTCCAGAAACGCTTTTGTTTCATCTACATTCTAGAAAAATATCACTTTAGTTTGATGTTGCTTATGTTAACCTTTTGTAAAGATAAATTAATAAAACTATTTAGGAAACTTTAAAGAAACGATCGTTCCTTCATTAAGCTCACTTTCAACATTAATTTCAGCTTGATGCATATTCACATATGCCTTCACGATCGCAAGCCCTAAACCAGAGCCCCCACTCATCCGTGAGCGTGAACTATCACTTCTAAAGAAACGATCAAAGATATGACCTAAATCAGTAGCTGATATCCCAATCCCACTGTCTTTAATTTCAATAAAAGTATGCTGATGATCTTCAGATACTTTTATATTGATTTCACCTTTAAAGGTATATTTAGAGGCATTACTAATAAGATTCGTTAAAATTTGATGAAACTTGTCGGGATCCACTTTAATCTTTAAATGTTTTGGACATTCAATATTTATTTGATTTTCGTTCTTTAAAATGGATGGATAAAGGGATTGAATAGCTCCTTGAATCTGTTCATCAACCAATACAACTTGGGTATTTAAGGCCATCTTAGCATTTGCTTGTTTAGATAACTCGGTTAAGTCTTTAATAATAATATCCATTCTTTGTGCTTCATCTTGAATATGCTTTAAAAACTCTTTGCGTGTTTCAACATCATCAAAATGTTCACGATTTAATATTTCAACCATACCTAAAATTGAAGTAAGGGGTGTTTTAAGCTCATGTGATGCATCAGCAATAAAACGTTTTTGGACACGTTCGCCCTCTAATAATGAAGTAATATCTAAAAACATTAATAAACAGCCGTTATAGCGTTTATTGTCATAAATTGGCACATTAATGGCTTGTACATCCAGTGCATCTAAACGCATATTTTGATGATAAGCCTCTTCTTTTAAATAAGCGAAACGGACAAAAGATTGGATCTCATCATTGATACTTTTTTGACTATAAACAAGTGGTTTACTTGGATAAAATTGATTAAAATGACTATTGGTAATACTAAACTTTCCTTCAATATCTAATAAAGCAATTGGAAAAGGTAAATTTTGGATAATCGTTTCAAGTTGCGAAGCTTGAACTTGTGAATATCTTTCCTGCACTTTTGAACTTGATTCTAAATCAGATAATTCATTTTCATATGCATGAATCCGCTGTTCTAGTAGTGAGTGGTAAATGTAATAATTAATAATTGCCAAGGTTAAAATGATCAAGGCAGAAGGCACAACATTTAAAAAAGCTAGAACAATCCCTAGCCCGTTAAAAAAGATAATGCTGATTGCTTTAATCATCATTCTGTGACCTCACATCGATAACCAACGCCACGCAAAGAAACAATCTCAAGTTGTGAATCAATTAATTTTGAACGTAACTTTGAAATATGAACATCAACAATACGCGTATCACCATCATAATCAAAACCCCATAAATCATTCAAAATTTGATCACGGGATAATACATTTCCTTTTTCTTTTCCTAATAAGCACAATAAATCAAATTCAACCTTTGTTAAGAAAACGACTTCTTGATCAATTTTAACTTCACGTCTAATTGGATGAATCGATACATTCCCGAGTTGAAGCATGCTATTTTGATTATTTTGCAATCTTGATAAATGCGTCTTTAAGCGCACTAATAGTTCACGAGATGAGAAAGGCTTACTTAAATAATCATCGACACCTGCTTCAAATGCTTCGATTAAATCCTCTTCTTCTGATTTAGCCGTCAACATAATCACCAGATGACTATCACCTTTTTCTCTAAGTTTCTTTACAAAATTCAAACCATCAAGGACTGGCATCATCCAATCAACGATATAAGCATCAAAATCTTGGTTAAGGCTTGCCTCATATGCTTCCTGACCATTTTCAAAACTATGTACTTCATAATTGGCCGACTTTAAATCATACGCCACTAAGCGTCTAATATTACTTTCATCATCGACTAAACAGATTTGTTGTTTCTTATCACTCATATCTATAAGTATATATTACACCAAGTCGGGAATTGTTTAAGGAATGTAAAGAATCAAAGCTATGCTAACGCAACAAAAGCTCCACAATCTTGAGTACTTTCTAACCAAAGTTTCAAATCAATCTCAATCTTCTTCCCTTGGTCTAAGATAAGAGCTTTACAACTCTTCTCATCATATTCAATTTGCGTCAGGACAACCCAATGCCAGCGATCCAGTAATTTTTCTTCACCATTATGACGATTTAAAAACGCAACCAAGTGATTAGAACATAATGACTTCTCTAAGAAAGGTATTAATTCAGCAATCTTAATTCGTTTATTCTTATTCTTATCAACTAAGATATGTTCGACCTGATAGTTCAAATCATGTTCTTTAAGATAACGAGATAATCCTTTGGTAAATTTATGATAGACATGAACACCCATTATCCCTGGGGTAATGTGTTTCCACATCCCATTCATTATTTGACGAATGCTCTCTTCATGGATAGGATTATCTTCACAAATATCCTTACGATATTCATAAAGAATTAAGTTACTGGCAGCGGTTGGACCACAACCAGAAGTCCGTTTCCATTTACTCGAATAAAAATCCTGCTGAGCAGCATAAGATATCTGATTTTCTTTATCTATAATCCTTAATTTTTCAACTGAAGTAATAGAAAGCCTTTTCATATGCCTATTTTAGCATTTTCACAGTCAATGTCTTTGTGAATGCTCATTGTATCGTTATAATAATAAGGACGACAAGGAGTTACTATGACTACAAATATGGAAAAACTAAAAACAAGTCTCGAACACAAGACCATTCGAGCATTCAAAAATGAAGCATTAAAAGATGAGGAGGTTCAAGCTTTAATTAATGTAGCCCAAAGAACGGCGACCTCTTCAGGTCAACAAGCAGCCTCCATTATTAGAGTTACTGATCCGGTAAAGAAATTGGCGATTTCGAAAATATGTAATCAAACTTATGTAGCTGAAGCTGCTGAATTATGGATTTTCTTAGCTGATACTAAACGCAATAATGATATTGCCTTAGATAAAGGTAATCAAACAACTAATGCTGATTACTTCTATAAATTTATTCCTGCTTTTACCGATGCGATACTAATGTCACAAAATGTAGTCAATGCGGCTGAAAACTTAGGAATTGGTACAGTTTATCTAGGTAGTATTCATAACGATATTCCACAACTCATTGAAATTATGGAACTTCCACAACTTACCTTCCCTGCATTAGGCTTAGCTTTTGGTTATCCTAACCAAGAACCTCAACTAAAACCACGTATGGACATGAGCTTC
Source organism: Erysipelotrichaceae bacterium (assembly GCA_963663995.1). Classification (GTDB taxonomy): domain Bacteria; phylum Bacillota_I; class Bacilli_A; order Erysipelotrichales; family Erysipelotrichaceae; genus UBA2212. The sequence continues at coordinate 948,286 of OY760660.1, forward strand.
AGACTATTTGAAAACACTTACCGTAAAGAAGCTTTCAAGGTTGAAGAATTTGCGGCATATGATCAAGAAATGCAAACTTACTATGATTTACGTAATGCAAATCAACGTCTTGATTGTTTCACTGATCAAATTGCGAAAGGTTTTAAAAATCCTTCATCACGTTCCAATTTCTTAGAAGAAATACAAAAACAAGGTTTTAAGAAATAGCAATGGCTAAAGCTAAAGACCCCTATCAAGTAAAAATAAATAATCAATTAATCCCTTATAGTGAATCAAACGAAACGAAGGCTTTTGGAATACATTTTAAAGATTTAAAATGTTCAAACTTAAACTTCCATGAATTTGATGGCTCACTTTTTGAAAACGTAAGCTTCGATCAATCCATCGAAGCTTTATCTTTTGTGGATTGTATTTTTAATCATTGTGATTTCTCAAGTATAAAATTAAAATCAGCCTATTTTTTACGTTGTGAGTTTAATGCCTGCAAAGCTTTAGGTTCAAACTTTTCTAAATCAAAATTTTCTTATACAAGCATTAAAGATTCTATGTTTTCAATGGCTGATTTCTCAGAATGTATTTGTGATCATCTTAGATTACAAAACTCTGATTACTCGCAGTCGAGTTTTGTCTATTGTAAGTTTGATGGATTCATCACTGAAAACATCAATTTTACGAGTACTGATTTTACCGCTACATCGCTTGAAAACTGCGACTTTTCAAGTTGCGAATTACACGGTGCATCAGTCACAACCGTCTTAATTAAAGGCTTAACAATTAATGAGCAGCAAGCAGTTGCTTTCACTAAACTTTTTGGCTTAAAAATTAGTTAAGCTAATTCTTGGTAGTGAAGTGCCATCCACTTCACATTTTCTGTATCACGTGATAAATCTCCACTCAGTGTTTTTGGTATTTCTATTTCTAATACTTCAGGAATACTGTTTTTACTATAATCAATGCTCTCAAAACCTTCGATAATTCTTTTTATAACTAAAATATGATCATGATTGGCTTTGTTTTCACCAATCTCCCAGCGATATAAACCATCATAAACAAGATGAAGGATATTCTTTAAAGCAACTAATCGTTGTATTTGGTGTTTAAGTACTATGCGTTCTAGATCACTTACTTTCTTTTCTTTTTCAACCATCAATGCTTCTAAATCTGCTTTAACCATTTCAATATCATTGAAAGCATTAGCTAAACAGGAAGATTGACCTTGAATGGCCACTCTTTTTTCATAGAATTCGATGGCTATTTTTAAAGCTGCTGTTACTTGACGTTTTACAAACTCCAAACGTTTATCTGACATTCTTTGATAGAACAGTTTTGAATAAACCACATTAAATATCATCGCAATAAGAATCCCAATCGCTAAGGAACTTAAACGAATGGCAAGAGTTAAGAAAACATCTGGTTGACCTAAACTGTTGACTCTTAATAATTGCGTCATATAGATACTTGTAAACAAGGCTGATGGTGAAACCATACGATAATCGATAATTAAAGAGATATAGATGGTCATCCCTATTCCTAAAGCTAGGGTAAGTGCCGTTATTTGATAATTCATGACAATGATCAAACAACCAGTTATAAAGCCACCTAAAGCAGATGTAATCATTTGATCTTTAGCAGATCTAAACCCTCTTCGATTAACGGCTTCTAATGAATACATGACTCCAAGTAATAATGAGATGCTATCTAAATATTGTAGCGGGATCAATTTACCAACTAAAAAAGCAAGAGCTAGGGCAGGCATTGATTTAAAAATATATAACCATGAATCCATTAATAATGCTTCTTGTGGTAATTTAATTTGTTTTAAAAGTTTTGACATATCCTTATTATAAAGAAAAAGCGTGGATACCTCCACGCTTACTTTGTGTGTTTCAAGACTTTCTCAACAATTGAATCAGCGGATAGACCATATTTCTTCACTAAAGCATCTGGTGTTCCACTTTCTCCAAAAGTATCTTCTATCGCTACCATATCCATTAAAGTTGGATAATTCTTAGATAGAACTTCTGCGACTGCTGAACCTAAACCACCAAACTTAGAGTGTTCTTCACAGGTAATCACAACTTTAGATTGTTTTGCGTATTTGATGATCAGTTCTTCATCTAATGGTTTAATGGTCGCAATATTAATGACCGTGATTTCAATACCTTTTTCAGCTAAGACTTCTGCTGCCTTAAGCGCTTCTTGAACCATCATCCCTGTCGCAACTAAAGTGATGTCTTTGCCTTCACGCATCACATGTCCTTTACCTATTTCAAATTTATATGTTTTATCACAAACTGTTTCAACATTAGATCGACCTAGTCGGACATAGAAGGGTCCTTGTACTTTTGAAATCGCTCTGATTACTTGTTCAGTCTCAATTTCATCACACGGTTGGATAACTGTCATACCAGGAATAGATCTCATTAAGGCAATATCTTCTATACTTTGATGTGATGCCCCATCTTCGCCTAGTGTAATCCCTGCATGAGTCGCACAGATCTTCACATTAAGGTGGGTATAACCAATCGAGTTTCTTACTTGTTCATACGCTCTGCCTGCCGCAAACATGGCGAAGGTAGAAGCAAATACAGTATTCCCACAAGTCGCTAGACCTGCCGCAATCCCCATTAGGTTTCCTTCTGCAATCCCAACATTAAAGTGACGCTCAGGACAAACTGCTTGCGCATCAGCTGTTTTAGTGGACTTCGATAAATCTGCATCTAAGACAACTATCTTTTCATCTTCAAGAATTAATTTCGCTAAGGTTTTCCCATAAGCGACTCGAGTTGCTTGTTTAGCCATATCTTTTACCTAGTCCTCCAATTCTTTCATCGCCATAGTAAACTGTTCATCATTAGGCGCAACCCCATGCCATGCATAGTTGTTTTCCATAAACGAGACCCCTTTACCTTTAACTGTTTTAGCCAAGATCATGGTAGGTTTTCCTTTAATACTACGTGCTTCTTTTAGAGCGGATTGAATTTGATCATAGTCATGACCATCTATCTCAATCACATGCCAATTAAAGGCTTCCCATTTTTCTTTAAAGGGGAATGGATTCATGACTTTTGTGACATCTCCATCAATTTGTAGTCCATTAACATCTAAGAAAGCACATAGATTATCTAATTTATAATGAGCTGCACTCATCGCTGCTTCCCAGATCATGCCTTCTTGAGATTCTCCATCACCCACTAAGGCGTACGTTCTAAAGTCATTATTATGAATCTTATTATTGAGGGCCATACCGACGGCAGCTGATAAACCTTGACCAAGTGATCCTGTACTCATATCTACACCCTTAACATAATTCATATTGGGATGTCCTTGTAGTTTTGAGTTAATCAGTCTAAAAGTCATTAGATCTTCTTGGCTTAGAAAACCTTTTTCTTTTAAGATCGCATAGAGCAAGGCAGATGCATGACCTTTTGAGAGAACGAATTTATCTCTTTCTGGGTCTAGTACATTTGCTTGCGTAATATTCATTTCATTGAAGTAGAGTTCCATCAGGATTTCCACTCCACTCAGTGCACCGCCAATGTGTCCACTTTTGGCATTATAGACTTGCTTAATAATGTTTCGACGGACTTCTTTTGCGATGACTGTCATTTCTTGATTGCTTAACATATGAGCTCCTTTTAGTTCATTAACAATTGTATCTTATCTTTCACAAAGTTTCACTCTTTATACTGTATTTTCACAATTGTGATAAGTATTTTAATCCTTTCCAATAAAAATATGAGCGTTTTTGAGTGAAATCTAAATGAAATCAATCAATAATGCGCATTATTTTAAATAATTTGCGTGTTTTTGCTTGATTTTTATGAATTATCACCTATAATGGTCTTATATCGCTCAAAAACAAGCATATAAGGAGACCATATGTTCGATAAAAAATCTATTATCCTCAACTGTGTAGAAACAGATAAAGTAAAAATTGTTAATTTCTTAGCTGAAAAAGCATTAGAAGCAGGATATATCACTGAAGTAGAACCATATGTTCATGCTGTTCTTGAACGTGAAAAAGAATATTCAACTGGTGTTGGCTTCAATATTGCGATTCCTCATGGAAAAGCAGAGCCTGTAAAAGAAGCCTTCGTCATGTTTACACGTGTTAATAATGTTGATTGGCAATCACTCGATGGTGAACCTGTTGATCTTGTTTTCCAAATTGGTGTACCTGCTACTGATGCAGGTGATCAACATTTAAGAATTTTAGCTCAATTATCTAGAAAATTAATGAATGATGACTTTAGAGAAGCTTTAAGAAAAGTTGAAACTGTTGATGAAGTTATCGCAACTTATAAAGAATATGGATTGGTGGATTAATGTTAGCAGCAGAAAGAAGAAAACAAATCCTAGAACTACTCAAAGCTAATCAGATCATTACCGTGAGTGAACTATGTTCAGTTTTGGAAACATCTGAAGCAACCATACGTCGTGATCTCAGCTTACTTGAAGAAAAAGGACAGTTAGAGAGAACTCATGGTGGTGCTGTTTTTAGTGAAAACAAACCAACTAATGAAGATCGTGTTAAATCACGTGAAGTAATGGAAACGCAAGAAAAGATTGAAATTGCTTCCCTAGCCTTTGATTTAATCGAAGAACACGACTCCATTATCTTAGATGCTGGGACTAGTACTTTAGAACTTGCTCGATTAATCGGGAAATCTAAATTACATCTCACTATTATCACTAACTCAACAATTGCTTTTGCAGAGTTAGCAGAAAATGAAAACGCAGAACTAATCATGTTAGGTGGAAAAGTTAAATCTAACACGCTGGCAACAGTTGGAACGATTGCTGAAGATATGTTAAAGCGATTCCATGTCGATAAAGTCTTCTTAGGAACTAATGGTGTGACCTTAGATACAGGCTTAAGTACGGCAGAACTGGAAGAAGCTTCCATCAAGAGAACGATGTTGTCGCAAGCAAAGAAACGCATTGTCTTAGCAGATCACTCTAAGTTCAATAAAGTGTATATGAATCAGATTGCGCCTCTTTCAATGGCTGATATTTTGATTACTGATGCCCAAAGTGATGATGAACTCCTCAATGCGATCATCAAAGATTATGAAATCGAAGTATTAAAAGGATTTAGTCTATGATCACAACTGTCACGCTAAATCCTGCCATCGATAAAACATTAACGATTGAAAGCTTTGAAACAAACAAAGTTAATCGTGTCTCTAAAATATCCATCGGATTAGGTGGAAAAGGACTGAATGTTTCAAAAGTTCTTAATTACTTAAACACTGAAAATACAGCGATTGGTTTTATTGGACAAAAGAATATTACACAAGTTGAAAGTTTAAATCTTGAACATCCTATACAAACAGATTTTGTCTTAATCGATGCTCATACCCGAACCAATACAAAAATCATTGATCCAAGTAATCAAAATACAACTGATATCAATGAAGCTGGTTTCCAAGTTGATCAAAAACAAATCGATGAAATGATTAAGTTAATAAAAACTTATTCTAAACAAAGTGAATACATTGTCTTTAGTGGTTCAGTTTGTATAGGTATTGATACCGAAACATATAAACAACTACTAAGAACAGTTGATAAGTCATGCAAAGTCGTTATTGATATTGATGGAGAAATGTTAAAGGCAAGTCTTGAAACATCTCCCTTCTTAATCAAACCAAACATTGATGAATTAGAGAAACTGATTAATAAAAAGTTAGAGAATGTATCTGATATAAAGTCAGAATGTCAAAAACTTATCAAACAATACAAACTTGAGTACATCTTAGTATCTTGTGGTGAAAAAGGTTCTGTCCTTGTTTCACAAAACAATTGTTTAAAAGCAAACGCATTAGCTGTTGAAGTTGTCTCTACCGTAGGTGCAGGTGATTCCATGTTGGCCGCATTCTTAGCAAATTATATAGTTTCTAAAAATACAGAATCAGCTTTGAAACATGCCGCTTGTGCGGGATCATTGGCAGTTTGTGCTATCTCAACCGATATCTTTAAAGAAAAAAACATTGAAGATTACATTTCACAAATAAATGTAGAAAACATTTAATCCAAAGGAGGAAGTAAATGAAAATTCTAGGCGTAACGGCATGTCCAACAGGGATTGCCCATACTTATATGGCAGCAGAAGCCATTGAAAAAGCTGCAAAAGCAAAAGGTTATGAAGTCAAAGTTGAAACAAGAGGATCTGTAGGCGTTGAAAATGCACTTAGTGATGAAGAAATAGCATCAGCAGATGTGATCGTACTAGCTTGTGATATGACAACTCCTACTGATCGTTTCAAAGGAAAGAAACTGATCTCAGTTGGTGTGGCAGAAGCGATTAAACATGCTTCTGAAATCATTGATTTAGGACAAGAAGTTGAATTATTTGATGGGTCTGTTAAACAAACAAAACTTAACAATTCCAAAGAAAAAGAAGAGAAAAAAGGTCTCTTCGGGTTCTTGAAAAAATAAATTTGATTCCAACCAACGCTTAAACACCCGTGCAACCAGAGTTTAAGCATTGAGGAATATATCCAACTTAAATTATAAAGGAGAAAAGGATGAAATCAAACGCTTTTTATAAGCACCTCATGAGTGGCGTATCATTTATGATCCCATTCGTAGTTGCTGGTGGTATTGCCATCGCATTCAGTTTTGCTTTCGGTTATGACGCTTTCCAAACACCCGGCACATTAGCTGCTCACTTAATGACAATTGGTGGTGCTGGTGGATTTGGACTTATGGTCCCAATTCTAGCAGGTTATATTGCATTCTCAATCGCTGATCGCCCAGGTTTAGCACCAGGTATGATCGGTGGGGTTATTGCAGGAAACATCGGTTCAGGATTCTTAGGTGGTATGGTTGCAGGGTTCTTGGCTGGTTATGTTGTCATAGCAATTAAAAAGTATATTGTTTTACCAAAATCATTAGCTGGTATTATGCCAATCTTAGTTATTCCTGTACTTTCAAGTATTATTGTCGGTTTACTAATGTTAATGGTATTAGGTGCACCTATGACTGCTGTTAATAAAGCAATCACTGACTTCCTTAATAGTTTATCTGGCGGTTCTGCTATCGTCTTAGGTTTATTATTAGGTACAATGATGGCTTTCGATATGGGTGGTCCAGTTAATAAAGCTGCTTATGCTTTCGGTACAGCTACTCTTGCAAACTTGGTGGCTGGTGAAGGTTCAGCTGTTATGGCTGCTGTTATGGCTGGTGGTATGGTACCTCCACTTGGTATTGGTGTTGCTACATTCTTATTTAAAAAGAAATTCAATGAAGATCAACGTGAAGCTGGTAAAGCAGCACTTGTTCTAGGGGCTTCCTTCATCACTGAAGGTGCGATCCCATTTGCAGCTGCTGATCCTGCACGTGTTCTACCTTCGATTATGGCTGGTGGTGCTGTAACAGGTGCACTAAGTATGGCATTTAACTGTACTTTAGCTGTTCCTCACGGTGGTATCTTCGTCTTATTCGCTGTTGGTAATCTACCAATGTACATCGTTGCTATCTTAGCTGGTACTGCTGTAACAGCTGGTTTACTAGGTGTTCTTAAAAAAGACGTCGAAGCTTAATACAATTAAATATCCAAAAACGATTAAAGAGAATTCTTAAACCAAAGAATTCTTTTTTTTACATCTTTTAACTTTTATAATGTTTTAGAATTATGTGTTGCTACTTGATTTCGACCACTTTGTTTTGCAATATACATAGCCCCATCTGCTTTTTTAATTAAAGTTTCTAAGTTGTCTAACTCTTCAGCAAACGCTACCCCAACACTAAGTGTAATTTCAAAGGATGGATGATCTTTAATAAAGGATATGTTTTGAACTTCATTGAGAATATGCCAGGCTAATTTAATCGCTTGATTTTCACTATCCACTCTTATCATCACTACAAATTCTTCTCCCCCATAACGGGTTACGATATCTGTATTTCTAAAACGTTTTCTAAGCTTTACCCCTAGATTTCGAATAACTTCATCACCGATGTTATGCCCAAAGGTATCATTAATATCTTAAAGAGATCGATATCAAAGAAAAGTAGTGCAATTTTAGTTTCATTAGCTCTATTTTCCTCTAACCACAATTCACCCTTTTCAAAGAGTTCACGAGGATTGTTCAAGGTACCGAGTTCATCTGTTTTCGATAATTCTTCAAATTGTTTTCTGGATTTTACTTTTTGTGTAGTATCACTCAATAGTTTTAAGCGACCAATAACTTCATCTGATTTATCTTTAATAAGTCTTGTTTTAATTTCCCAATACTCATCATGTTGAAAACTATAATACTCAAAAACAGCTTCATTATTACTAAATAGTTCTTCTAAGTTTTGTTTTGACTGATAAGTGTTGATTCAGAATTAATTCCATTTGGATTTAAAACGACTTGATGATGTTTCAAAAAATCTAAGGCAATGTTATTTAAATCAATGATAATATTTTTATCACTAATAACAATAATTCCATCATGGCTCGATTGGAACAAATCTAATCTTACTTTAGATTTGAGTTGTAAGTTATCAATCGTAATAACCGATATTGCTAGGATAAATACACTAATCGGCAAGATAAGTGCTGTGTAATCTAAAGGTAAATTAAATGGGTCAAAAAGCGAAAGTAAAACACCAAAAATGGTAAGGATACTAACAATTAACATCGCTGAATATTTTTTAGCTTCATTTTTTTTCCTGCTTTAAGCAAACTTCGTGTAAATATAAAAATGATTATGAGTGCTAAGAAAATCGTATATCCAACATTAATGTAATACCAAATTCCATGAGTTGATTCGACCAAATAAAAGTATCGAACTTAATCAAATAAGGATCTGAATAATATAAAGAATGAAGATCATTGGTAAAACGCACAATAATCGTTAAAATTGGAACAATGAATGCAAAATAGGTGACTGGTGAATTTATTTTCTTAATTATTCCTAGATATTGAAAACTGATAATTAACCAAGTACTGTTTAATAGTGGAATACTAATGTATTCAAAATTAATCCAAAACATCGCCATCGCAATGTTGTCACTATGAAGTTCTGTAAGATACCCAAAATTATAAGAGTAGACAAGCAACATCAAAAAGCAAGCATATTGGAGTACGTGCTCTTACCACTATTTATAAGATAGAATGCTAAGTAAGCCGTGATTAACCCTGCACCAAAAAGATAGAGCGTTATTATATTCAATAACATGATATCGTTTTCCCTATATCACTTTCTTTGATAATATTATAGCTTTTAATTTAGATAAATATAAACAAATTAAGACTAAAACAAAAAAATCAACCTAGATAACCACTTATTAGTTCAACATATTCACGTGCATTCTCAACAATATGTTCTTTTTCTTCTTCACTGAGCTCTCTTTTAACACTTGCAGGTGTTCCCATAATCATCGAACCTGTTGGCATAACTTTACGTGGCGTGACTAATGAGCCTGCCCCAACAATCACATCACTCTCAACTTTCGCATTATCAAGAACCACAGAAGTGGAACCAATAATCACACGATCTTCTATGGTTGCTGAGTGCACATGTGCTAAATGACCAATTGTGACATATTCACCAATAACACAAGGGACTCCTGGCATACAATGTAAGACTGAGCCATCTTGTACATTCGAATTATCACCAATAATGATTGGTCCCATATCACCTCTTAATGAAGCACCTGGCCATATTGAAACATTATCACCTAACGTAACTTCACCAATCACTGAAGCCGTTTCCGCAATATAACAATTTTTCCCAATTTTAGGGCTAAAGCTTTTAAATTTTTGTATCATATAATCCTCTTTTTAAAAAGTATAGCATATCCCTATGAGTCAAACTTGTGTATAATGTAAGTACAATTCTTAGGACAATTTGTAATATATGGAACTACATTTCGAAATAAATAAACTCTCAAGCGTACCTCTGTATGCACAATTAAAAGAATCTCTAAAGTGGGCAATTTTAGAAGGGATTTATGATGAAGGTCAACAACTTCCAACTGAAGAACTTTTATGTAATCTCTATAACGTTTCTCGACCAGTCGTAAGACGTGCCTATCAATCACTAATTGATGAAGGAATCATTGAAAGACATCAAGGTCGTGGTACTTTTGTGAAACGTAATTTAGTGTTATCGAATTTACTCTTTAGAGAAGATTATGAAGAATACTTAAAAGAACTTAACTTAACATCCACCTCTCGCTTATTAATGTTAGATATTGTAAGACGGTTTGATATTCCTGCTTTAGTCGATGAAGCATCGGATGAATTCTACAATTTAAAACGTGTTCGTTATGCCAATAAAATTCCAATCATGTATGAGAATTTTTATTTTCCTAAAGAACATTTTCCAGATTTACCAACTGAAATCCATGAAAATACGGCTTTTGATAAGTACATCGAAAAACGCTTTGAAGGTAAAGAAATCAAAATCATGATGCAAATTAATGCAGCTGCAGCTGATGATTTCAACCAAGTATTGTTTGAACTAGAAAAAGGCGATGCCATGTTCAAATTAGAAATTTATAAACGATATGATCTTGATAAATTGTGTTGTTATAAGGTGTCTTATTTCCCAGGCAACCGTCATCGTCTAGATATGAGGGCTGATTAATATGTCATTCGAATCAATTAAATTAGATCGATCTTCATCTATCTCACTCAACACTCAGCTTTATCGCGCTATCAAGAATGCAGTTCAATCTGGCCAACTTAAACCTGGTGATCAATGTCCAACCGAACAAGAATTAATGGATAGTTTAGATATTTCTAGATCAGTTGTCCAACACGCTTATACCCTCTTAATGGAACAAAATATCTTAAAACGTCATCGTGGTAAAGGAACCTTTGTCGTTGAAAAAACCATCGATCTGGATTTCCTGCAAAAGATTCAACCAATGGCTGATCTAATTAGTAAATCTGGCGCAACCGCAAATGTTAAATTGATCTCTAAAAAAGTTATCCCATTCAATTTTGAAGTAATGGGTAATCTTGAATTAGATATTAAAGATCAAGTCTTAGAAGTGACTCGTCTTTATAAAGCAGATGATGAACCATTAGCAGTCTTTCATTTCTACTATCCACTTTCACGATTTACTGGGATTGAAAATTTTGATTTTAAAGCTGATACTTTAACGGAGTCAATTCATAAAACTTTTCCAGGTCAGTTCAACACTAATTATCGTAGTATTTTTGCGGTCAATCTTCCTGAGGATATCTGCAAAATATTTAAGCTTCCTAAACATTCAGTTGGCTTTAAAATTCATAACATCGCATATAACACTGAAGGTTTACCAACCTCTACAACCGTTTATTATTTAAAAGGCAGCGGAACTAATATTAATATTGATTTTTATCGAAACATTTCTCAAGAAACTATTTAAATGTCATATTAATGTCACAATTATTCTCTAAAATCAGTCATGTTAGGAGAAATTCACATGACTGATTTTTTAAATATTGGAATGGCTTGGGTAGCTGTAGGACTAACAATTATTCTCGCCATTGTTTATATGACACGCAAACAAATAGAAAAGTCACAAAACAAAAGCTTTTGGATTAGCCTTAATAAGAAACTAAGAGTCTATCATAAAGAGTTAGGTTTATTATTAATCGCTGTTGGATTTATCCATGGTCTATTTTCAAGTGATCAAATCCTAAGTTTTAATTTAGGAACCATTGCTTGGATACTTTCAATCTTTTTAGGACTAAATTGGTTATTTAGAATCCAGTTAAGTAAATTCAAACCCTGGATTGTTATTCATCGCTGGCTAACTCTTACCTTTATCATTACAATCATTTGGCACGTACTAGATGTTGGTAGTATCTTAATCGAAAAATTTATTGGTGGTTCAACTGTTGAAGCAGCCACCATTGAATCATTAAATATTGATGAGACGCTATTAGCAGTTGGTTTTGAAGGAAACAGCTACAATGATGGTACATATACAGGTAGTGCCCAAGGTTTTGGCGAAAATCTTACAGTTGAAGTAATCGTTCAGAATAATATTGTGATTAGTATTCAAATCGTCTCTCATAACGAGGAGCGTTCACAATATTACTTACCAGCTTTCAATACTATTCCTAGTGAAATCATTGAAGCACAAAGCCTAAGTGTGGATACAGTTACAGGTTCTACATTCTCAAGTGTGGGAATCATAAACGCTGTTAGAGATGCACTAACAAGTGCTATCGTTGAAGGCGACTTGGGACTTGACACAAGTTTACCAACACATAGTGAAGGCGGAAGAAATAGACATTAAGAAAAAGGAACTTATCTGATGGTAAGTTCCTTTTTTCGTCTTATTTAAATACTCTATTTAACGTATATTGACTGTCACTTATCAAGGAATAAATAATGATTGTATCTAAATCAATAATTTGATAACGATATTCCCAAGACCATGCATCTCCACTATCTTCTTCCATCATAATGACCCCAAAGCTATTAGGAACATTCCAACCAAAATCACCACTTGTTGAAACTTGATAGAATACTTTACTAGCATCACCATTATTAAATCGTGGAATATCTGAATACAGTGTACCTTCATAAAATCTAAAATTATTTGTCCCATCTGTCCAATTATCCAAACCAATAATTTGTGGAAGATATTGGTGTTTGATCAATGTTTGATCAGAGTTAATAAATGGATGAATTGTAATAAAGGCCATTAATTCATTAAAGAAGGAAAATTCATTCTCCATATCAAATTTAAAGATTTGATCAACCGTATTAACACTCGTGCTATTTAAGATTAATTCAATCCCAGTTTTCATCTCATCAATTTCATTTTGATAAATATCTGTCCTTGAAAGTGAGTGATCAAAGTCAATCATCGCATCAATAAAGAAAGCATCTTCATATAAGTCCATACCCTTATTGAAATAACATAAACCTTCTAAATCTACGACTTCAGGAAATAAACTTTTATCTACATTGGATTCACAATTGCTTGTGTCACCAGCTATAACTTTTGCCTCAAATTCATCGTAAATACCTTGATTTTCATCAATCAAATTTTGTTTTTGGATATTAGAAAAGATGATAAATCCTGTAATCACAATGAGTGCAACAACTATCCCAATAATAACTTTTTTATTTTTCATACTATCTGCCCCCTTTTCTTTTACGATAGACCACATACCCTCACTTGTCTACCTACGATAAAGTGCAAGCTATATAAAAAAGCCATATTTTCATATGACTTTAATTAACGATTAAGCAGTTCTCATTTCCTCAATTGCTTCACATAAACGTCTAATACCTTCAGTAATCTCATCAGGATCACCCGCTGTATAGTTTAAACGCATATTGGAATGAACTTTATTATCTGTATAGAATGGTGCCCCTGGAACAAAGACAACTTTTTTATCAGCTGCAGCAATGTCGAAGAGTTTCATCGCATCCATGCCTTCAGGTAAATTAACCCACAAGAACATGCCACCTTCAGGTTTTGTAAAAGAACAATCACTTGGTAAATACTTTTCTAAAGCATCAACCATTGCCTGACGACGAACTTGGTAAAGTTCTGTAATCTTCGCAATTTGTGCATCTAAGCTATGTTTAGTCACAAAGCGTTCAATCGCATATTGTGAAAGCATATTTGAATGTAAATCTGAACCTTGTTTTGCGATTAAGAGTTTATCATAGATTGATTTAGGCGCAACAAGCCATCCTAAACGCATACCTGGTGAAACCACTTTAGAGAATGAACCCATCATGATTGTATGCTCAGGTAATAACTTACGAATCGGTGTTCTATGTTTCCCGAAGAATCGTAATTCCCCATATGGATCATCTTCTACAATTACAACATTGCGATCTTCCATTAATGCTTTTAAAGCTTCACGTTTTTCTTCACTATAAGTTAAACCTGATGGATTTTGAAAATTAGGGACAAGATACATCAACTTAACATCATTTTCATCTAATACTTTACGTGCTTCTTCAATATCTAAACCATCCACTTCAAGTTTAACTTGATGATAGCTTGGTTCATATAAATCAAAGGCTTGAATTGCACCTAAATAAGCAGGATCTTCCATCAAGACATGATCTTTTTTATTGATAAATACTTTACCAATTAAATCTAAAGCTTGTTGAGAACCATTAACAATTAGAATATCTTCTGGGTCAACTTCCATGTCAAAACGTTTCTTATAACGATCTGCAATCCATTGTCTTAAAGGTAAGTAACCTTGAGAACCAGAATATTGAAGGACAGTCTTACCACTTTCACTCATTATTTCTTGAAGTGCTTCTTGCATTTCCTTGACTGGGAAACTTTCTGGGTTTGGAAAACCACCTGAGAAAGAGATAATGCCAGGGGCACCTAAGTACTTAAGAATTTCTCTAACGAATGATTTTTTAGAATTTAAAATACGGTCTGAAAACTGTGGTTTCATAACTAATCCTCCAAATTATTTTTACTATTTTATCACACTATTCGCCCGATTTATTGTAATTGGACAAATAACGTGCACTAGGATCAGTAATATCGTCTCCGACCCACTCATTGTTTGGCATCCAGAAGGATGGAATCACTTTTTCATTGCCTTTGTAGAATTCTTCAAATAGATCTCTATACCAAAGCGCTTCCTTAGTATGAGGTGTGCAATATGGATATTTTGCAGCGGCAGCTGCTAAGTCTGCATCTGTATATTGTTTTTCAGCATAAGCTTTTAACTCATCAACCATCGAGTGTCCAACCGCATCTGAGAAAGCTGCTTTTTCACGCCATAGAATACTTTCAGGTAAGAAATCACCTTCTTCAAATGCTTTACGTAAAAGGTATTTACCCATGCCCGTATGATTCATTTTGTGTTTTGGATCAATCGACATGACATCTTTGACAAACGCTAAATCACCAAATGGTACACGTGCTTCTAAACAGTTCGCCGCAATACAACGATCAGCACGTAATACATCATAATAATAAAGTTCAGTTAAACGTTTTTCACTTTCTTTTTGGAAAGCTTCAGCACTTGGTGCAAAATCCGTATATTTATAACCAAATAGTTCATCTGAAATTTCGCCTGAAAGTAATACTTTAATATCTGTTTCTTCATGGATATATTTCGTTAATAAATACATCCCGACCGAAGCACGAACCGTCGTAATATCATAAGATTCTAAATAATAAACAACATCTCTAACAGCTCCTAATACATCTTCAACAGACATTAAGACATCCGTATGATCTGAACCAATATGTTCAGCGACTTGTTTAGCATATTTTGAATCAATGGAATCAAGAGACATTCCAATTGAGAAAGTACGTAAAGGTTTATCACTCATTTGAGCGGCAATTGAACAAACCAAAGAAGAGTCTAAACCACCAGAAAGCAAGAAACCAACCGGTACATCAGACATAACCATCCGTTTTTCAACACCTTTAATCAACTTTTCTTTAATAGATGCTAAAGCCTGGCTTTCATCCAATAAAACATCATGTGTTTTTGTCACATCATAATATTGTCTAAATTCGCCATCGTCATAAACATAACCTGGAGGAAAAGGTGTAATCCCTTCACATAAATCTAATAAACTCTTCATTTCTGAGGCAAAAGCAATCTTACCTGTTTCTTTTTGATAACCATAAAAGAGTGGACGAATACCAATCGGATCACGTCCCGCTAGAACTTTACCATTTCTTTTATCGACTAAAACAAAGGCAAATTCAGCATCTAAATCAACACACATATCACTGCCTTTGTCTAAATACAAAGGAATCAGTGTTTCACAATCACTATGGCCATAAAAGGGATAATCTTTATAGCGATCGATAAGTTCTAATTCATTATAGATTTCACCATTTACCATCAAACGAATTTCTTCTACATCAAATGGTTGCATCCCATGTTCAGTGACATCCATAATCGCTAAACGATGAAAACCAAAGGTTCCAAATTCATCTTGAATAAGTCGTGACATATCTGGGCCACGATGAACTAAACAACTATAATCTTTCTTAAAGGTATCAGAACTTTGTAAACCTTCATAAAATACAATTCCACACATAACGGTTCTCCTTATTTATAAAAATAAAAAAACAGTATTCTTCCCCTAGGGACGAAAACTGTACTGTTCCGCGGTGCCACCCTGATTACCTAATTGAATAGGTCTCTTTTTCAAGTTCCAATAAACTCGAGCCTTCATTTAACGGTAGGCCTCCGACACACCTTACTCCAAACACTTGTTTGTTTCAAATGCATACTCATAGGGGTTACAGCTCTAGCATTTCTGTGTTGACATTTCACCATGACTCAACTCGCTTATTCAGAAAACTTGATGTAGAACTACATATCCTATTCAACGTTTGAACTGATTATATCTATCTTTGTAAATTTTGTAAAGTCTTTTTTCATTAATGTAAGAATTTACATCATACCGAGAGCGAAATCATTTTTAAACGCTTTCTAAAAATAAAATACATGACAAGTGATAGGGTGATAAATATAATCAATGATCTAAACATTAAGGCATAGCCTAAATGGTCAATTAGATAACCTGCCACTAAAGGTGAAAATAAATAACCAATATCAATCCCATAATAAGAAGTTGCGCTTGCTGCCCCACTTCTTGATCTTGGGACAGATTTCATACAAAGTGTTTGAACCAATGGTTGACATAAACCATAACCAAAGGCAAGTAGTATTGCGCCTAGTAAAAATCCGATTAGACTGGTTGAATAACTAAGCACAGCCACCGATATAATAAACATCACAATCGCAAAAGGTAAAATTAAATATTCCTTAAAATACGTCGATAGTTTTCCTAAGAGTGGTCGCGAAAATAAAAGTGATAAAGCATTCACCGAGAAGAATAATCCGATATTGCTCACTTTCACATCATCCGCAAACAAAGTGATATAAGCCGTAATCGTACTATAAGCCCCTGCCAGAAAAATCATCATACTCGCAGGAATAATTGCTTCAAGTGCAATACTTTTTGAGACTTCAATCTTAAACGCTTTGCGTCTTTTCTTAGGGTATTCAACTTTGATACTTAAACTTAAGAAAACTGATATTAGCATAATGACTAAACCAAGAATGAAACTTGCTTGATAACCCAAACGTTGTGATAGTTCTAAACCAATATATGGTCCAACAGCTCCCGCCAAAGCTTGAAAGGTACCATAGTAGGCAATGGCTTCCATCAATCTTTCTTTTTCTACGATGTCAGCAAGTATACTTAAAGTCGCAACTGCCGTAAAAGCCATTCCACTTCCTTGAACTAACCTAAAAAAGATTAATGCATAAATACTTGATGAAAGACTATAGCCTAAGAAAGCCATACTAATAATCCCTAAAGAAAACGCTAGTATTTTAACTTTATTAAAATGATCCACCATTGGACCAGATAATGATTTAAAAATAATGGCCGTAATCGTAAAGCTACTTAAAACAAAACCAATAAGCGTCGAACTGGCTCCTAAATCATTAGCATAACGTGGTAATAAAGTATTCAACATCAAAGATGCCATTGACATCACAAATGAAACGATACTGATTTTTAAATAATTTGTATTTTTAAATAAATCCATAGCTCTTCAATCTTAGCACTAATTATGATTTAAAATCATTTATCCAGATAAATGGAATATTTTTTCAAAATAAAGGTAAGCTAAATCGCTTACCTAATTAAGAACATTTATAGAAAACTTAAAAAAATACCTAATGCTCCTCCTCCGAATATAAGAAATATCGGGGTAACTTTATATTTCTGCAATAAGAAATACGTTAGTGAAAATAAAGCAATCGCAAAGAAATTAATACTAAAGCTTGGCTCGATTCTAATAAGGGTAACAGTAATCATTTCATAGGCTGCATAAGCAATTAATGCTGTAACGGTAGGACGAATACCGTAGAATACTTTCAAAACAATTGGATGATCAGAGAAATGATGTAAGACTTTACCGACATACATCATAAAGGCTACACCTGTAACCAATACCGCAACCGATGCGATCACACCACCTAATATTCCAGCCGCTTTAAAACCTGCATACGTTGCCATATTTATCCCTATCGGACCTGGAGTTGATTCTGAGATAGCAATCATATCTATCAACATTGGCTTATCAAACCATGGATATTTTGCCGCTAAGTTATATAAGAATGGAAGGGTCGCAAGACCTCCCCCAACTGTAAAAGTTCCAACAATGAAGAACTCAAATATTAGAGTTAGATAAATCATGCTTTCACCACTTTTTGTCCAAAGATATTTCCAGAAATTGCTGCAATAATAATTAATGGTATAGGATTCACTTTTAAGAAGGTAATAAGCACAAAAGCTAAGACGAAGGAAATCCATCCAAATAAATCAATAATTCCTGTTTTCCCCATTTTAACGGTAGTATGGACAATCAAAGCTGCTACGATAATGCGAATCGTAGAAAACATTGAAGCCACCCAAGGCAAAGTCATATACGGTTCTAAAAACAAAGCAATCAGAGTAATGATAATGACCGATGGTAGTGCTGCAGACAAAGCCGCAACTGCTGCACCAGTTTTCTTGTGAATACGATAACCAATTAAAGCTGAAGTATTCATCGCGATAAGTCCCATACTGACTTGAGCAATCCCATAAAAATCCATCACTTCTTCAGATGTCACCCAGCCTTTTTTATCAACGATTTCTTTATCCACTATGGGCAGCATTGCATATCCACCACCAAAGGTAAAAAGACCAACTCTAAAGAATGCAATAAACATCTCAAACAATAACTTCATACAAACCTTTCCGTATGTAGACAAGCTCCTTATCTACCACATCCATCATACTGTACCATATTTCAAAATAAAATAAAATTCTGAAATGTATTTTGAAGTAAAACTTCAGACATTTCAGAACTTTTTTAATTATTTCTCACCATTAAGTTTAAGTAACTTCATGATTTCTACTACAGGAATTGGTACAAAGGCAAGACCGAGAACAATTTCCCAATGCGTTAAATCCATATTCGCTAACTTAAAGATATCTTGTAGAGCAGGTACCGTTAATACAACCACCATCATTAAAGCATTGATAATAGCCGCCAATAACAACCATGTATTAAACTTTGACTTTGATAAAATCGAGTGTCTAAACGATCTTAAGTTAAAAGCATGAAAAAGTTGTGAGAACGCTAAGACTGAGAAAGCCATGGTTTGACCCATTAACACGGATTCTTTCATTCCCATCACAAAGGCTGTTAAAGTTAA
This sequence comes from Erysipelotrichaceae bacterium, assembly GCA_963663995.1. Lineage (GTDB taxonomy): Bacteria > Bacillota_I > Bacilli_A > Erysipelotrichales > Erysipelotrichaceae > UBA2212. The sequence goes on from OY760660.1 coordinate 967,463, forward strand.
TCCTCCAACCATAATTCCTTGATAAGCAATACGCCAATTCATCGCAGAAGTCAGTAAATTCTTTTCTAATTTAGGTTTTCTTTGCATGATTCCAGCTTCAGCTGGATCAACACCTAAAGCAAGAGCTGGTAAACTATCAGTGACTAAATTAATCCATAAAATATGAATTGGTAATAACGGTGCTGACCAATTCAAGAAAGTTGCGACCATCAAAGTCATAAGTTCACCCACATTACAGGATAATAAATATGAAATCGATTTAAGAATATTGTCTTTGATTCGACGTCCTTCTTCAACTGCATCGACAATGGTTGCGAAGTTATCATCCGTCAAGACCATATCTGATGCACCTTTCGCAACTTCAGTTCCAACAATTCCCATCGCTGTTCCAATATCTGCTTTTTTTAGAGCTGGGGCATCATTCACCCCATCACCTGTCATCGCTACAATAGCGCCTTGATTATTCCAAGCTTCGACAATACGAATCTTATGTTCAGGGGATACGCGAGCATAAACTGAAATCGTTTTAACCGCATTATTAAGTTCTTCATCGCTTAAATTCTCGAGTTCAACACCTGTTAAAACATTGTCTCCCTCTTCCATTAAGCCAATCTCTTTCGCGATCGCAACCGCTGTAACCTTATGATCACCTGTAATCATAACGACTTCAATACCAGCTTCTTTACAAATTTTAATCGCATCTTTAACTTCTTCACGAGCAGGATCCATCATCCCAACTAAACCCATAAAAGTAAGTTTTTCTTCAAAGCGATCATGATCGACATTATTAGGATCAATTTCTTTTTGTCCAAAAGCTAAAACACGTAAGGCTTTCGTAGCCATTTCAGTGTTTTTTTCATGTATTTCATCAATGTGATTTTGATTGATTTTATGAACTTTTCCATCTTTATAAATATGCGTGCATATCGCTAAGATTTCATCCACTCCACCTTTAACAAGCACTAGTGATTGATCTTCAATCGTATGGGCTGTACTCATCCGTTTACGATTTGAATCAAATGGCAGTTCACCTAGACGAGGATAAGTTTTATCCGTTTTTAGATCAATCCCTTCTTTAATAGCCCATTCGGCTAAGGCTGTTTCAGTTGGATCACCCACCCAATCGCCATCAACTAATCGAGAATCATTACAGAGATAAGAGCTTAAAGCTAAAGCATGTTTATCCTCTCCATAACTTTCTAATACAGTCATCTTGTTTTGGGTAAGTGTACCTGTTTTATCACTACAGATAACACTTGCACTTCCTAAAGTTTCAACTGAAGATAAATTACGTATAATCGCATGTTGTTTAGCTAAACGTTGAACACCCATCGCTAAAACGATGGTCGCAACAGCAGGTAAACTTTCAGGAATAACCGCAACCGCTAATGAAATCGCTGTTAAAAATAAATGAAAAGGTTCATTTCCATAGATTAAACCTACCGCAAAAATTAATAGAACTGCGACAATGGCTGCAATACCTAAAACTTTACCTAATGAATCTAATTGTTTTTGAAGCGGTGTTTGTTCTTTTTGAGCTGATTTCAATAGCTTCGCAATTTTACCCACTTCTGTATTCATTCCTGTCGCAACAACCAAAGCAGTTGCTCGCCCATAGGTAACCATACTTGAAGCATAAGCCATATTTATACGATCACCTAAAGCAGCATCTTCAGCTAAAATGGCTGAAGCACTCTTCTCAATCGGTACTGATTCACCGGTTAAGGATGATTCTTGAATCTTAGTTGATATCGTTTCGATTAAACGACAATCTGCCGCCACCACATCACCTGCTTCTAAAAGCAAGATATCAAATGGGACAACATTATAAGATGGAATCACTTTAACTTCTCCATCTCTTAATACTTTCGCACTTGGTGCACTCATTTCTTTTAAAGCTTCAAGTGCTTTCTCAGCTTTATCTTCTTGAACAACCCCAATAATCGCATTCAAAATAACGATTGAAAGAATGATAACTGCGTCAACCGCTTCATCCATAAAGAACGAAATCAGGGCCGCTGCAATCAAAATTAAAATCATCGTATCTTTAAATTGGTTTAAGACTTTATGCCACCAAACTTCTTTCTTTTCTTCTTCTAAGCGATTTAAACCATATTGAGCTTGATTTTTGAGCGCATCTTCTTGACTTAATCCTTTGTCTTCTGCCGCAACATCTAACACTTTCTCAAGTGATTCTGCATGCCAGTGATAATGTTTATCCATAGGACTCCTTTTTCTAATAAAAAAACTTCAATCTAAAAATTTAGATTAAAGTCTCAAATTTAAGTGAATTCCAGGCTATTAGCCGTGTTGGTGAAATCCACACCCATAAGTAGGTTTCTACTCCCTTTAATACTTTATAAGTATAACAATTTTTATTCAAAACGCAACGCTTCAACAGGTTCAAGCTTAGAAGCTGTATAGGCAGGATAAATCCCAAAGATCAAGCCGATCGTTAAAGAGAATCCAAGTGAAATGGTAACGGCACTCCAACCTAATGTGACAGTAAAATCAGTTAAGAACGTAATGAGTAGTGCCCCAAGATATGACACAACTAAACCAAAGAGACCACCAAGGACGGTAATGATAACCGCTTCAATTAAGAACTGAAGAAGAATTTGGGATTGACGAGCACCTAAGGCTTTTCGTATACCAATCTCTTTCGTTCTTTCGCGAACAGTAACTAACATAATATTCATAATTCCGATTCCACCAACAATCAATGAAATAGATGCAATTCCTGAAAGTAGGGTTGTTAATAAACCCATTAAAGTATCTAAAACTGACAGAATTTGAGATTGCGAGAAAGCTCCATAATAATCACTCGATGGGAAAATTGAAAGCAAGTATGTCTCAATACGACTGAGTGTGAAATCAATGGTATCTTCTGATTTCGCAGCAATATAATAAATTTTTGCAAACGAGGCATTACCTGCCATACGTGAGGCAAATTCAGATGAGATGTAGACCATTAAGTCATTATCTCCACCAAAGTTTGTCCCTCTTTCTTCAACCACACCAACAACCGTAAATGGCATACCTTTGATTAATAATGTATTTCCAAGAACGTCTTGATTTGGAAAGAGTAAGTTTGGAATTTTAGAACCAAGCACCACAGAGGGTACTGAATAGTTAATATCTTCTTTGCTTAAGAAACGACCAGCAGTCATATCTAAAGAATTAATATAAGCATAATCTTCATTAACCCCAGAAATTGTGATGTTTTGTGTTTGACCTTCAACAATATAATTCGCTGAATTTGAAATAAGCGGTGAATAGGCATCAATCTTCGCGTCTTCTTGAATTAAATCTAACCAATTGTTTGGGAGATTCCCTTCATTATCACGCACTTGGACATAAACAAGATTAGAACCAATCGATCGAATTTGATTCGCAGCTTCTTCTCTGGCAGAATTTCCTAAAGACATTAATAAGATAACCGATGAGACCCCAATCACTACACCAAGGGTTGTTAAAATCGCACGAACTTTATGCGAGAAGACTGAACGAAAGGAAATGGCGAAATACTCTTTAATCATAATTTCACCTTCTTTATTTCATCACTCGCGACTTTTCCATCCCATAAACTAATCTTACGATCAGTCGTATCAGCAATGTCATTGTCATGAGTAATAATCACAACCGTTTTACCCAGTTCATTGAGTTTTCTAAGTTGTGCTAAAACTTCTTTCCCGGTTTTTGAATCGAGTGCCCCTGTTGGTTCATCCGCTAAGATAATCGCAGGGTCATTAGATAAAGCACGGGCAATTGAAACACGTTGTTGTTGCCCACCTGAAAGTTCAGTTGGTTTATGATCTACACGATCTCCTAAACCAACGAGTTCTAAAAGTTCTTGTGCTTTTTTTATCCTTTGAGATTTAGGTACTTTAGCATAAGTCATTGGAATCATGACATTTTCCAAAGCACTAAAAGTACTTAATAAATTAAATTGTTGAAAGATAAAACCAATTTGACGATTACGGATATCCGCTAAAGTATCTTGGTCATAATCTTTAATAGGAATATTGTTTAGTTCATATTCGCCTTCAGAGACGATATCTAAACAGCCAATTATATTCATTAGTGTTGATTTACCCGAACCAGAAGGTCCAACGATGGAGACAAATTCGCCTTCCTTAATCGATATATCAACTCCATTGAGAGCCATGACGATATTGTCACCCATCTCATAGCGTTTCTTTACATTCTTGAGTTCAATCATTGATTAGGTCCAAACATTAAACCAAATCCACTATCTTGATTTGGTACCACAATTTCTAAACCTTCTAAATTGTCTCCAATAACTTCAACTCGATAAACATCGGCAAAACCGGTTGTGACTGGGATATAGAAATCTGATTGCGGACGGCCAGGATTATCCATCCAAGCAGCATCAATCACAAATCGATCTGTCCCTTCACTTACTAAAGCTTCATAAGGAATCACTAAAATATTTGTTTTTGATTCAACAACGATTGAAGCTGAACCACTCATGCCTAAGAAGATAGGACTATCTGCACCATCAAATTCGATGGTAATAGGATAGGTTGTATAGTCTAAATTGGTATTACCAATTTGAGAAATCTTAACAATGTGACCATCAAAACTTTGATTTACTGACTCTACATAAATGCTCACTTTTTGATCAAAAGATATTTTATGAATATCTGTTTCAGCAATATTAACAACAAGTTCTAATGCATCAGAATTAGAAATAACCACATCGCCACTCAGAGCACTTGAAACAGATGAAACAACACCATCTCGTGTTGCGATAATTTTCGCATCAACAGCACGAGCTTGATAGCTTCCTAAACTTTGGCCACTGTTGACATAATCACCAACACTAACATTTGTACTTAACATTGTTCCATTAACATCAATCTCACGAGGACTACCATATGAAATACTTCCATGATAATACGTATTACCAGTATCAGGAATGTCGATTTTCGCAACCGCACTCATCCCTACAACCACTTTATTGGATGTATTTGTAAATTCTAATCCAATCATATATTGACCTAATGCATTTACATTACTAGACTTAGATCTGACTTGACCATAAAAGGTTTCATCAGTTGCTTGCACATAAACTTCCGCATATTGACCTAAACTAATTTTATTAATTTGAAACTCATTAACCGGCATATCCATCGCAAGAATGGAGTAGTTAGAAATTTCAAATGTACTATCTAAACTATTTGCCACCTTAGTAATTACACCTGATGTTGGAGCGTATAATTCTTGGGCTGTTGTGCTTGTTTTGGTGTATTCACCTAAAATATCACCTTTCGCTACGACATCACCGACTTCCACAAACATCTCTGAAACGGCACCTGATAATTTAATTGTATCTTCATCAGAAGATTGAATTTTACCTGTCGCAATTGAGACAAGTTCTATATCTCCTCGGCTAATCGTTGTGACTTCTGCACTATTAGCCATTGACCCTTGTGCTAGGTTTCTTAAACCAAAAAATCCAGCTAATACAATGACAACAATTATCCCTAAAACGATTAACCAACGTTTTGTTTTCTTTTGTTTTTTCATAAAACTCCTTAATTAGTTAAGTATCTTAACTATTTTGTACAAATACTATTTTACACAGTGAAAAAGCAATGTCAATTAAAATGATTAAGTTACTTAACTATTCTGAGATAACATATTCTAAGAATGATATAAGCCATCAATATACTCACTAAAGTATCTGTTAAGAAGTGTGCACCAACAACCATTCGATAGTACATGACAATTCCTATCCACAAAACAGCTCGATAGGACCTAAGATTTCTAGCTTTTTCACTTTGATGTGGAAAAACAGTAAAGACTAACAAGACTGTACTCATTGAAGTATGAAAAGATGGAAATGATCTAAAATTTTCTTGAAAATTAAAAGGTAGCCACTTTAGATAGAAACTGTAATCTAAACATCCACCCATAAATAAATAAGGTCTAAAACGCAAGATAAACATTTTAATAACATTAGGTACAATCAATAAGCAAATAAAACTGATTGAAGCAAACAAAAACCATTTCTTAAAGTTTGAACTTTTAAACGCTTTATGATGATGAACAAAATAATAAATCCCATAGCCTGTTAAAAATGTAAAACTACTTGTATCAATTAAATCAAAACCCATTTTTAGATGGGTAATAAAAGATACCGCAATCAACAAAAATATAACAAGTGATTCATAAACTGTCTTTTTAATTAAATCTGTTTCATTTAAGCTCAGACCTATCAGTGCAAATGTACCCACAGCATAGGCTAATAGGTTTGCATAATCATCAATGACATTCGCCACAAAATCATTTGGTTGAAAAAGTGCACTTGCGATTTGTATATCGTAAAATAATCCTACAACTATTCCTAGTATTAATAGTCCAATAAAGATAAAGTCATTTTTTCTCATATGCTTATTATATGCAAAAAAAGGACTTTCGTCCTTTTAAACATTACCAACAACTTGAAGACTACCTTCAGTGTATTGCATGATTTCGAATTTATTGCCTTCAGGATCATGAATCCACATTTGCCATGTTCTTGATGGACCAATATTCGGTTCAACATCGATTTCAACACCTTTTGCAACAAGTTCATCTCGTGTTTTATGAATATCATCAACCAGTAATGCAAAGTGAGAATATCCAACATGTTCATTCCACTCTGTATGTGGTTTTTGATTTCCATTTGTAGGGAATAATTCAATAAACTGACCTGGTGCTAACTCAATATAAGTTAGAAAAATATCATTCGGTCTTTCTTCTGCTAACTTCTTAAAATGCGGTTTTGGTGAATCTTTATAAACACCATAACGGGTTAATATTTTTTGTTTGAGTCCCAATTTATTGACGTAGAAATCGACCATTGTATCAAAATCATCTACATAGAATGAGACATGCATCACTGATTTAAAATTCATTTAATTTAGCTCCTTTTTAATTTCTGTGATTAATTTTATTAATTGAATAGAGTCTTGATGAGACATCCGTTCATCTTCATATTTTTTATTTTGAATACCTTTTTGTACAGCTTCGATTTCTCCAAAGAAATCATCTGTATTGTCTTCGTACTCACTAACTTGACCACTATCTAAACTGACTTTTATTTTGCTTGCGCGATGATAATCTGTCACAAAGATAGATCCTTTATCACCAATAATCGTCATATTACGATCAATGTTTCTATCTAATGCATTATTCGCATAGCCAATCACACCATTATCAAATTCAAGGGTAATCCGCTCATAAGCATCAACAGCTTTTTTCATGTCACAGTCTGTTTTAATTGATTTGATATCACTCTTTATTAGATCAAGGATAGCCCCTAAAGTATAGGAACCCACATCATAGAGAATCCCGCCTATTTGTGAATCATATAAATAACGAGCATGTTCATCAGGAATCATATAACCAAAACCTGTTTCAATACTTTTTACTTCACCAATAACTTTTGTATCTAATAATTCATGAAGTTTTACATTCAAAGGCATAAAACGTGTTTTTAGTGCTTCGACAAACATCACATTATTTGCTTTTGAGATATCTACTAAATCCTGTGTTTCTTCAACACTTAAGGTTGCAGGTTTTTCACATAAAACAGCCATCCCTTTTTCCAAAGCTTTTTTAGCCCAAAGATAGTGATCATTATGTCGTAATGTAATGTAGATAGCATTTACATTAGAATCATTTAATAATGCATCATAGTCTGTGTAAGTCACACAGTTTGGATAGTCTGATTTAATCTTATCTAATTTTGATTCAGTTCGACTGGCAATCGCATAGAGTTGTCCACTCTCACTTAAACTTAAACCTTTTAGAAAGCGGGTATAGGTTGAACCCAAACCAATTATTGCCCAATTAATCTTTTTCATTTCAATAGACCTCAATATAATTTTAAATGCAAGACAATGAAATATTTTTCCAATATTTAAAAAATAATAATAGTTTATTTCAAACTTGCTTTTCTATCTAAATGGTGTAGCCATTTTCTTCCAAGTATATTGCTTTCCTTTTATAGAAACTGCTAACTGATAAATATTTTCAGGCCATGTTCCTGCCCCAAATCCACCATCACCTATCGCATGGATATCGGCACCGGTTTGTTTCATAAGTAGTGCAACCTGACGTATTGTATCTGTATCTGCCATTTCAACACTACTGTTTAGGAAAGTTAAAACTAGTGTTCCTGGTTTATAGCGATGGGTAAACTCTGCCAATTCTCGAATCATTTCAACTGTAATACCATGACGACTTCCTGGTGCTGGTAAATCTATGCAATCAGCACCTGCATCAATTAGTTGTTTAATAATGTCTTTTGCATCATATTCAGCTAAAGGATCACCTAACACCTTTTCATTGATGCCATCTTCCCATTTACCAGCGCAAATAAGAACTTTGTCACCAGCGGTTTCCTTGGCTAGTTTTGTTGCGGTAATAACATCGGTAATTGATGTTCCACTACCAGGATTTCCCCCTAACACAATAAAATTTGCACCAATTTCAATAACATGTTGAAGATGTTCTTTGGAAAACATCATTCCACTCATCCGTTGAATACCAGGATCATTTAAATCTGAATCCACTTTAGGACAACCCATATAAATGCCCATCGGTTTATTTCCAACAAGCGCTTTAAGTTCTTGAAAGCTCATACCTTGTAAACCTTTGTTATTTTCTGGTTCATCAATATTGTAAGTATTTAACATCACCATATCCGCACCAAACGCAAACATCAGTTCAGTATTGTTCACACCATGACATAAACCTTCATTAGCAAACAACAAATGTTGTCCCATAATGACGCGCCCTTCTGATTTGTAAATAGATTCTTTTAATTGTTGAGCTGTATACTTCGCAGCTTTACTTGGCTCAGCTGTAATTAATCGTGTTACTTCATAATCTAATTTCATAACTCATCTTCCTTAATGATTGATCTCTATCATGTTTCCTAATAAACCAACTACATCACCTGCTTGCACTTTATCAAGATTTTCTTTATGCGTTATGAACCATTTGTTTACTTTCTTTAAAATGCCTAAACGATTTTCTATCGCTTGACCTGTACCTTTTAAAAGTAAACAGATTGTTTTAAACCCATATTGATCTACCGCAATCGGCGTATAGTGTAAACTTGTCGCATAACATTCAACAACACATCCTTTAGGTACGTAGAAAAACTCACAGTTTGATGAATCATACGTTTGATCAATCAAATCCCAGCGATGTCCAACTACTAAAACATAATCAGTTACCGCAATGATTGTTTCACTACATTGATGATATTCAAGTCCATTCACAAGTCTATTGTGACCTAGCACAACACCAGCCATGACAGGTAAATATCCATAAACTTGTTTCATCAATTGTTTTATCTTGATTTCATTTTCTAAATTCTCAATACTAGGTTCATATTTATTCCCATTCGTCGGGACTTGGTAGAGCTTATTTACAGCATTTATAACATCATTTAGATTTAGATGAATAATCTCACCATAGGTTTTAAACGAAGTATCTTTGATATCTTTAATATGCAAGTTTGGATTTAGTGTTTGTAAATCCGCTAATGTCATTTTAGTTTCTGTCTTTCTTCAATATCACTCAACAAATCAATACGTACTTGATGACGACCACCTTCAAACTCAGCACTCAACCATTCGTCGACAATCATCTTAGCTAGTTCAACACCGACCACACGTGCCCCAAAAGCTAGCATATTTGTATTATTGTGTTCTCTTGAGAGTTTAGCAGAATAAGGTTCGCTACAAGTCACACAACGGATACCGTTAACTTTATTGGCTGACAAACTAATGCCTACACCTGTTCCACAGATAACAATTCCTTTATCAACTTCTCCTCTCACAACTGCATTTGCGACAGCTTCTCCTGCAACTGGATAATTAAAACGTTCAGTACTATCAGTTCCGAAATTAACTATTTCATAACCATATTTTTCAGTGATATAAGCACTAATCGCATTTTTCATATCAATAGCAACATGATCGTTTCCAATACCTATTTTCATAATTGTTCTCCTTTTGTCTCAATAAATTTCTTATACCAATAGAATGATTTCTTAGGTCTTCTTTCTAAAGTATTTTCATCTACATGAACAAAGCCATAACGTTTAACTAATCCTTCACGCGTTGAATATAGATCTGTTGCACTCCACGTCATATAAGCTCTGACATCTACACCATTATCAACCGCGTCTTTCAACTGCTTAATATGAGCTTTTAGATAATCAATACGATAATCATCATTGATTGATCCATTATCTTCGACATTATCATAGGCACCCATGCCATTTTCAGTAATCACAATTGGCATTTGATAGCGATGTGAGAATTCCTCAAGCATGTGTCTAAATCCATAAGGATCAATATTCCATCCCCAGTCTGTTTGTTTAACATAAGGATTTTTTCCTTTAATCATGTTAATACCACTTGATCCATCAGTCGCATCAACTGTTGAAGTCATATAATAAGTCAAGCTGATAAAATCAGGTTGAGCTTTACTGATAATTTCTAAATCTCCATCTTGAATAACAAGTTTTCGATCATCTTCACTATATTGATTTAAGTATCTTTTCGAATATATGCCTTTACAATAAACATCGCCAAAGTTATAACCAAACTTGTAATTAAGATCATCTGCTGCTTGAACATTGACAGGATTACAGGTCGCTGGAATGAAACAACAATTTCCAATATTGCCACCCGTTTTAGCGTTTGCATCACATTGATGTATTAATTGTGTTGCTTGCGCGTATGCCATATTAAAATGATGTTCCATTGTGAAAATCTCACGGTCATTTTTTGCCTTATATCCTGTCATGTATTCAGAATCAATAGCTAAAAAGTTTTGTTCATTAAAAGGTAACCAGTATTTAACTCTTCCCTTAAAATAACTAACAACTGTTTCAACATATTTTAGATAATCCTCAACACATTGACGACTCATCCAACCGTTATATTCTTTTAATAAACTTAAAGGTAAATCATAGGCATAGAGCGTACATACTGGTTGAATTTTATATTTTTCTAACTCAGTTAACATACGGTCATAGAAATCTAATCCTTCTTGATTAGGTTCATTATCATTCCCATTAGGGAAAATACGAGCCCACGACATCGTGAAACGATAAATTTCAAAACCCATTTCTCCGTAATATTTAATATCTTCTTCCAAATGGTGATAGTGATCTGCCGCTACTTTAAATGAATCAAAATTACTATCCGTAATTGTCTCCATTTCAATTTTACGGACATCAGCAATGCTTAAACCTTTACCGCCATCCGCATATCCGCCTTCAAATTGTTGGGCATTTGTACTACTCCCCCACAAAATATCTTGATAAGTCATCTTAAACTAAATCCTGTCCATCCGACTCAATAGCTTTTTTGTACCAAAAGAATGAATCTTTCTTAGAACGATGTAAATCCCCTTTGCCTTCATCATCCATATCAACATAGATAAAACCATAACGTTTATCCATTTGACCGGTAGTAAATGAAACCAAATCAATGGGTCCCCATGTGGTATAACCAAAGATATTCACACCTTCTTCACGTGCTTTCATCAAACTTTGAATATGAGAACGTAAGTAATTAATACGATAATCATCATGAATTGAACCATCAGCTTCAACTTTGTCAAAAGCACCTAATCCATTTTCAACATCAAAAAGTGGGATTTGATAACGATCATTTAAGAAATGAAGGAAATATTCATAACCAACAGGATCAATTTGCCATCCCCAATCGGATGTTTTAAGATAAGGGTTCTTTAATGCTCCAATTCCACCAGCGTGAGATAAGTCAACATCAACTTCATGGGTCGTAATAACGCCAGACATATAATATGAGAAAGCTAAGAAGTCTGCTTTACCTTCCATTAGATCCTTTTTATCTTCTTCACTGATGTTTAAATCAACGCCCTTTTCTTCCCAAATACGACTTGCATAATTAGGATAATAACCACGGATCATCGTATCTGCACAATAGGCAAATTTATTTTGGAATTCTTTATAGGAAGCAATTACATCGTTAGGATCACATGTATATGGATAAATACACATACCAGCAACCATCGTTCCAACTTTAATATTCTCATCTATTTCATGAGCAGCTTGAACAGCTTTTGCAGCTGCAATCATTTGGTTATGAAGTTGCGTGAAACCTTCTTGATGACCTTCTTTTACTTCAAAATGTAAAAGAATGTTTATTTCGTTGAAAGTAAGCCACTTATCAACTAAGTCTTTGTATTCAGTAAAACAAACTTTCGCAAATTCGACGAATTGGTGAATCATCTCACGATTTGACCAACTACCATACGTTTCTTCCAAATAAACAGGTTCATCATACTTATATAGAGTTATGACTGGATCCATTCCATATTTGCGACATTCTTTAAACATGTCACGATAAAATTCAACCCCTTCTTGGTTAACGCCTCCTTCTACTCCATGTGGATAAATTCGAGCCCAAGAAATCGTTGTATTAAACGTCGTAAATCCCATCTCTGCAAATAAAGCGATATCTTCTTTATAACGATGATAAAAATCAATACCAATATGATTGGTATAACGTATATCATCAAATATTTCATATTTAGCACCTTCTGGTAAATGATCAAATTGACGCATTTTGCCCCGTGTACCATCTGCATTTAAATAGTGGATAAATCGTCTATCCTTGGTTGAACCTGGATCTCCATAGTCTACTTGAACAGGGCTTTTACCACCCTCATTCCAACCACCTTCACATTGGGCAGCACTAATTGATCCACCCCATAAAAATTTTTCTGGAAAACTCATTTTACTCACCTTACATCTTTCTTAAATTATCCAATAGTGTTGAATAAGGTAATTCTTTACCAAAGAGTGAAGAAGTCCCTAAGACATATCCATCACATCCCAAGTCATGCATTTCCTTAATTTTTTCAGGAGACATAGCTCCATCAACAATAATTTTGAAATCCAAATCTTTTTTTAGTTTGACTAATTTTTTAATCTTTTCAGTTGTAAAATCTATAAATTTTTGACCAGCAAACCCAGGATTAACGGTCATCACCATGACATAATCAACGAGATTTAACATTTCATGAATGGTTTCTAAACTTGTATCTGGATTGACAGCTATCCCCGCTAATACACCTCGTGCCTTTATAGCAGCTAGTGTTTTAACAACGTATCTTTCTGCTTCTGGGTGGATGTAGATAAGATCTGCTCCAGCATCAATGAATAAGTCAATTTTGGATGATGGATTTTCAATCATTAAATGGACATCTAACATCTTGTTTGTGTTAGCTCGTATCGTTTTGATATCCATGGTACCCATGGTCATATTAGGAACAAAGGTCCCATCCATCACATCACAGTGAAATGAATCTATTCCAGCTTCATCTAAAGCTTTAATATCGTCAGCTAGATGATTGTAATTCGCACACATCATACTTGCGAATAGTAGTTTTTCTCGTTTCATATTTTTATCCTCAATTTATTCGTTAAAAATTTCTAAATTTAAGTAGAAATGAGGAATGAACATTCCTCATTTCTTTATTAATTTAAATTATGCGTTTGCTTTTTCAGCTTCAATTTTTGCTAATTCATTCTTTTCATAAACTCTCCAGAATGGTAGGTAAATGAAGTAACCAATCGCTACGTTACATGCAACTACGATAATCCATTTCCAGTCACCAGATGAGGCAGGACCTAATAGGAATGGAGGTGTTGCCCAAGGTAGTGCAGCGAACATTCTCGCGACTAGTCCTAATTGCACAACGGCATATGTGAAGATTGAACTTACAACTTCTGCTAATAGGAATGGAATGAATAGAATTGGATTCAATGCTAAAGGTAGACCAAACATAACTGGTTCAATGATTGTGAAGATACCAGCAGGAAGTGCGGTCGCAGCCAATGCTTTTTTACCAGGAATTTTAGATGTAAACATGAAGATAAAGAGTGGCCATACAGTGGCTGTCCAGTCATGCATACGTTCAAATGGTTGAGTCCAAATATAAGGTAGAGCTTGTCCAGCAGACACTGCTTCTGCATTAGCTGCAATAGTCATTGTTGTAAAAGGACCTGTAATTGCACCTAACATATTGTCACCATGAATACCAGCAGTCCAGAATAATTTACGTAGGAATTGTTGGAATGTATAGAACCAAATATTGTCACCAGCACTCATAAGTGGAGCAAGTAAAGTTGTTAACCAACTTGCTAAATCAAAGCCCAAAACAGTTCTAATTAACCAAGCGACTGTGAATACAACTGTATAAGGAATTAAAGCTGTAAATGAGTCAGCAATCATTGGTGGAACACCATCAGGCATTTTAATAACAACACCTGAATCAACAACTAATTTATAAAGTCTTACAGATAATAAGCCCACTAAAATCGCTGTAAATAACCCTGATGCACTGAAGGATGATACGGGAATTCCTCCAATTGAGAATGGAATCATATTACCAGCTGCATCAGCTACTTCACCACTTAAACTTGTAGTATTAATAGTGATGAGTAAGAATGAAACTAAACCTAAGATAGCTGCAGGTTTTGCACCAATCTCTAATTTTGTAGCATATGCCATCGCAATAGTAACTGCTGCATATAAGCCTAAGAAGTTCATTGTTAAACCGAAGAACACCAAGAAGTCACCTGCGTATGGTGTTAAAAATGGTAATAAAACCGTAGGTTCACCACCAACTGCAATCCATGGTAAGGCTAAAACAGATAAAACGAGGCCAATAGACCCAATAATAACGATTGGCATAATACCAACCATACCTTCTTGAAGTGCTTGAACCCAAGGAATGCTCGCTAATTTGAACATTGGTTCAGCAATCTTCATCGTGAAGGCTTCGACATTTTCGAAGAAACTTTTCTTCTCTGACATAAAATCTCCTTTCGTGATTTATCACTTTTTTTATGTTGCCTTGATCTATATAGCAACCTTTCCCGTAATTGTGAAAATATAGATCAATTGAGGCCAAATTTAGGCGTCCGCTTGAAAGCGAACATTTGCACTTAATCGTGCGTTTGTAAGTAATTCCATACGATGTTGAATGACTTCGAATTGATTTTCTAATGAATGAAAATCTTTGTTTTTATATATCATTTGAAATGTTTGAATCTCATAGAAAAGTCTATTTTTTTCTTCTTGGATATTGAATCTCTCACCATCTATATCGAAGGATGCTAGTCCATTGATCCCTTGATTTAATTCAATACATCCCTTCTCTCCATGAAAGATTCCACTTGGTTTGCCCTTGGCATTCTTTGCCGCAAGTGCACTAACCTTAAATTCACCGTAATCCATCATTAGTAAACCCGATACATCAATACCGTTGTTAGCTAATACTGGATAATAATTGATTACCTGTGGATCACCTAGAACATTTAAGACAAAATGCAGGTGATAAATATTGAGATCCATCAGTGCGCCACCCGAGAACGCAGGGTTGAATACATTGGGTACTTCCCCACGTTTGAATTCATCGTATTTTCTCGAGTATTGACACATGGATAGTTCTACCCATTTTAGTGGGCCTATAGTATCTAATTTAGATTTCAACAGATCTAAATTAGGCATATAGTTAATGGACATCGCCTCAAATAGAAATAATTTCTTCTTCTTGGCTAAATCGATAATCTCTTGTGATTCACGATCTGTTGAACAGAATGGTTTTTCTAGAATCACATTTTTATTGGCATTCAAGCAATCTTTTGCTTGTTGATAATGAAGACTATTGGGTGATGCGATATAGATCGTATCAAAGCTATTTGAATGAATGAATTTTTCATAATCGTCATAGGCTTCCAACATATTGAAGCTATCAACCAATTCATTCGCTTTAGCTATTGTTCTTGAATAGGAAGCAATCAAATCAACACCATCGACACTTTTGCAGGCATCTAGAAATTGAATGACAATGAATCCACTACCTATCGTTCCAAGTTTCATTTGTTTAAGCTAGCCTCAGCTTCCTTAACAATATTTAAGACAAACAATATTTCTTCTGGTTTAACAATAAGTTCTCCATCTCCATTGATTACTAAATCTAAGTTGTTATAGATCTTTCCATATTCAGAGACTTCAGTTTGAATATATGTATCAACATCGTTTCCATCTTTATCTATATACGATAGATGTCCCCAATTACTTTCTGGCTCTGGATCAAAGCTAACCACTACTGGTTCAGTTCTATTTGAACTTAAATGTCCTTGGGTGTTTTTAATAAAACTACCTTGGGTTCCATGAGCGATAAATTTTGGGAAATCAATCTTGGCACTCATGCTTGTTTTAACGGTAAATTTCATTTTCTCATAATAGAAATCAATATCGATATTGTCATCAAACTCTGAAACAACAGACCGAACATCATATCTAATCTTGTCTGGTTTTCCAAAGAGATAGACCATTTGATCGATTGGGTGAATCGCTAAGCCAGATACCATTGTCATTTGACGTGGCATATTTGGGTCCGCTTTTTGATAACCTGGTCTGAAATAGTGGTAGTGTGATTGAATTTCAACAATATCCCCTAAAACATGTGAATCGATTACTTTTTTAAGTGTTTGCATATCAGCATCGAATCGACGGTTATTATTACATGAGATAACTAGACCTTTTTTATCAGCCAATTTAAATAATTCTTCAGCCTCTTTAATCGTGTTTGTAAATGGTTTTTCAACCAAGACATTCTTACCTGCCTCTAAACATTTTTTTGCGTATTCATAATGCACATCAACGTGTGTATTGATAGAAATTAAATTAACTTCTGGATCATTTAAGACTTCATCAAAATCCGTTGTAAATTTAAATTCAGGGTATAGTAACTCACGTTCCATTTCACCTGCTAATTCACGATCTTCTTGACGACGATAGACCCATTTCACATTTACATTTTTATTGTCTTTAATAAAAGGCAAGTGGTAACGTACAACACTATTTCCAAATCCAACATAAGCAACCGTTAGCATTTTGTTCCCCTTCTTTCTACACAAGCAAAATACCAACTTTAACTGAAAGCGGATACTTTTAAATGCTATAATGAAATCGAATTACATTAATTTTTCATAAATTGATATTATTTTGAAATTCAATTACATTAAATTAAAGGATTATATAAATATGATTAAACGTAGACTTTTAGAAACCGACCACCTTTCATCAAGCGAACAGACTATTGCCAAATATATTTTGGACAATCCTGAATGTGTTTTAAATTGCACTGCAAAAGACCTAGCCGCTCTTGTTTACACATCTTCACCGACAATCATTCGCTTTTGTCGTAAACTAGGTTTTTCAGGATATCCAGATTTCAGATATCAATACATCAAAGAACTTTCAGCTATGCCAAAAGAAAAAGAAGAAATATCTGTCTCTTCTTCATTAAATGATGTTTTGAGATTATTGCCCATACGTTATGAACTTGTCGCAAAGAACAGTGCTGATCGTATTGATACAAAAGAATTTGCTTATATAGTTTCTGAATTTAGAAAAGCTAGTAATATTGATTTTTATGCAACAGGAATTAATTTGGGAATAGCACAAGCTGCTTGTGTACGGTTTAATAATTTAGGTTATCACGCTCAGGTTCAATTAGGCATTAATAAACATTACATCGTTTCTCAAACCCCTCAACAAAGAGAAAAGACATTATCCTTTATCATTTCTCATACCGGGACTAATGAGTCTGTCATAGAAGTTGCTCATTATTTAAAAGAAGTTCATATGAAGATGGTACATTTAGGACGTACAAACAATAAACTCTATGACTTAGCTGATTATCATATTCTATGGGATAATGATCGTTATGATCATCGTTATGATAATTTATCGTATCCATTATCATTAATGTTTATATTGGATGTTTTATACTTAGAGCTTACTAACATCAAAAAATATAATGACCCTGAAACAGATGAAGTCATTAAACCTATTTAATCAAACAAAAGAACGGTCACTTGATCTAACCGTTCTTTTAGTATCTACATGAATTTCCCGTCTTCAACAACACGGAAAGCAATGAGTTTTCCAAATTTTGTATTTTTAATTAAGTCTTTTGCGATTTTAACGACATCATCTCCGTCATTGAAATTTTCAACCTCAAATTGAATAGTTCCCCTAAAATTATTGGGATGACCCAAATATTTAAAAATAGGTTGTTCATTTGCTTCCAATAGTTCTATAATTTCATCTTGTTTATTTCCTGAATCAACATTTATCTTCATACTCACCTCACGCTCATTAACAATCAATTGTTAGTAAAGCCATTTTCCTTTTAAAAATTTATCAATTCCTAATTAATGTGAATACAATATAGATTATTAATGAAAGCAAATTACATATATCGAGACAATATCAAGCATTTTATGAAATTCCGTTTCATTTGCACACAGTTTCAAACAAAGAAAATGTCAAAATTATAAATATTGTGACTGTTTGAATCATCAAACATGCTTTTTTTAATGCTTCTCTAATGAACTTATGATGTTCAAGACCTTTACAATCACTAGCGTTTGCACCTACCTATTGGCTAGATATTGAAACACTATCTCAATAAAAAAAAACAATATGTAACAAAAAAACCATCCGTTTTACTTGATGGTTTGATTTTATTCTGTTGAAGTTTCTATGATTGGCTCACTTACTTTATAAACACCTTTTTCAAGACTTATCACATATTCAGCATTTTCTATTTCTACTACTTCTTCAGCAACTTGATATTTCGCATTTACTAAAGCAATATAATCTCCATTTTCATCCGTTGAAATGAAGACTTCACCATAAGATTTCAATTTAGCATCCTTCACTGACTGATTATCAGCATAGGTATTCCAATCATTAGCTCTTTCACTTATTGGAGTGAGCAGATATGTGAAAGATAAACGATTACGGATTTGATAATCTAAATAACGTCTTAAAGCATCTTCTGCACTTCGACCTAATTGATCAACACCTTCAATTTGACTATAACGATTAAAATCTTCAGTAAAGAACGTTTGTGGTAAGTAGCGATTACTGGACATCCAGATAATATATTCTTCTAGACCAACATCATATGTTGCCTTAATTTGTGCTTGCATAGCATCTTCATCATATTCGATATAGCCTTTTACCCAACTTGCTGTAAAACCCTGAAGCCATGGTCGAATCGTTGCACCATTTTCAAGTGCGGCATTTTTTTCAATACCTTGAAGTAAAGCTTCTTTTACAACTTCATATGGATGAGCATCCGGATAAGTAAAACCATAAAAGCCTTCCCCATAATGACTTGGATAGACCATCGGACATATGACATCCACTTGTGGTGCAATCTTTATCCACGTCTGACCAATATCTTCTGGTTGATCATTCCAAGAATAGGTAATAACCCCAAAAACATCA
The DNA here is from genome assembly GCA_963663995.1 of Erysipelotrichaceae bacterium. GTDB lineage: Bacteria > Bacillota_I > Bacilli_A > Erysipelotrichales > Erysipelotrichaceae > UBA2212. The sequence goes on from OY760660.1 coordinate 986,866, forward strand.
GCCGCTAAATTGACTTTATAAGGTTCTAATGCAATTCTTGATGCTATTAAGAAATCTTCAATCGCATCGTCTTTAGCACGATCATTACGATTTGAAAACACGGTAATTGGATTATACTTTGCCGCATTATCGGGAAATCTAACATAGTCATATTGAATTTCATCAAAGCCACGTAGAGCTGCTTCTTGAGCAATCGCTATATTATACTTCCAGACATACTCATCAAACGGATTGACCCATGAGAAACCTGACTTATCTTTATAAACACCTGATCCATCTTTTAATTGAATCGCATGTTCAGGATTATTTTCGGCAAAATACGGATCCTTAAATGCAACAATCCGGGCAATTTTATAAACATCATTCGCATCTAAATAATCTAAAAGTGTTTGATAATCTGTCCATGGAACATACCAGTTCGCTTTAATATCATTTACAAGCTGAACATTCGATGGCCATCCAACTAAACCTCGATCATCCTTAACATCAATGACTAAAGAATTGATTTCAGTCGCTTGCACAATTCCTAAGATCTCTTCTAATCGATTGACAGACTCTAACCGTGATTCATCGAAACTTTCACCATTATGTGTTTTTGTAATGAATTCAGCATAGGTATTAACATCTTCTTCATTAAAACCTAATCCAGCTATATTAAAGGTCACATAAAGTGCTTTAACCGTTTCAGTTTCTAAAACAACTTCATCATTAGGACTTGGAAGTGGTACATAAAACTCACCTAAATCATATTCTCTAATCACTTCATTGGCTTCATATTCCGCTTGAAGACGGGCAGCGATTTCCTCTGCACTCTCAACTTCTTCTATAGGTTCTTCAATCACTTCTTCATCAATTGTTTGATTTGAACATGCAACAAGCATTGGGATTAATAATAATGAAAATAATTTAGTACGCATAGATTTCCTTATCTAGATTTTGTTTTAACTGATCATTTTTTATAGTAGGTATGGTAACTATATCAGGATTCCCATCACTGATAAACTTACGTTCTGGTTGATTGATATCACGTTGTAAATAATCATATAAACCAACGCCATCCGTATTCATTTCTGAAGCACGAACACGTGGAACAGATAATGCATTAAAGTCTGCATCATAAGGTGATACGGATGGATTTGACCCCACTTTAAGCAAAGTAATGTTATCATATGGCACACCTTCATATTCACCGTGAACCATATAGTCCATTAATGATTCATCAGGACGTGAGCCATAGACTAAAGCCATTGTATTAACGTGATAATCTGTGTGCAAATACGACTCAATCTTTTGAGCTTGTGCACCGATTTCATATTGAACACTTGCAGCATCTGTAATATTTTTAAAGTTAGGATGAGAGACTGTATGATTCCCTACGTCCATGCCCATATCAATTAACATATTTAATTTTGTTTCAATTAGACTGTATTGTCCAAAGATATTATCACCAGTTAAAAAGAATGTTGCTTCAAGCGGAAAGTCAGGATGTGCTTCATTAAATTCTTTTAATATCCCTACCGCACAATTGGGATCAATGCTTCCATCTTCTAAGAGTTTAAAGTTATCCAACTTACCATCATCAAAGGTCAAGACTACTGGCGTAAAACCCATTTCCGTTGTTATATTTCCAGTCACAAAATCAGTTAAAGAAATCGGTCTAAAGCCTTGATCATATAGATTTTGTAAATCTTTTTTAAAATTATCGACAGTTCTTACCCAATCAGATTCTTCTTGATTGATCCCATGATACATCAAAACCATAATCTCTCCACTCTCATCTGGTTGTAAACTCAAGTCAATTTTATCAATTGGATTTTCAACAACTTCTTCAATTTCTTCAAGATTCTCATCAATAAGCTCTTCATCAGTTTTTGTGTCATTTTGACTACAAGCACTTAGAAGTAAAACGAATGTTATTAGTATTTTTTTCATACCATCCTATTATCACATAACTTTCTATTTTTTCTTGATAAAAAAACACTTCTTAATAGAAGTGGTCTAAATCTTTTGCCTCAATTTGCCATTCAACTTGCATAAATTCAACAATAGCTGTTTTAGAGAAAACAATTAAATTACTATCCTTATCATATCCATAAAAATAAGCCATAAAAACACTACTTTCATTTTCAATCCCTAAAGCACTACATGCCATATCTGATCCAATTTCAGCTTTAAATCTTCGACTGGTAAGAGATGTTTCAACACTATAATGTTTTTGTAAAATATCTTGAACAATTTCATTTTCAAAATCTACTTTAACAATATCTTTAAAACGTTCAATCGGGAAATAGATATTAATGAAACCAACCGGATTCCCATCTGCAAAATACGTTCTTTGTAGATGTAATAATTCCTTGTTTGGATCTTGTATTGGATAATCTTTAACTGAATCACATTTTAAGATTTCTTTATGTGTTGTTTTAAAACTTGCTTTGAATCCAGCATTCTCGATTGATTGAAAGATTGAATTAAAATTCGTTAAAACAGTTTTTGGAGCTTCATAAAAAGCCACCCAATAATCATTTGTTTTCCCTTTATGAATTAAATTTTCTTCAATTAATCTTTGGTATGCTTTTTCAATGACTTCTATCTTACAGGATAATTTATCAGCTAACTGTTCATAAGAAGGTAGGGGTCTATTAGGATAAATCTCACGATTAACAATTAATTTGCGGATTTGATTAGCCACTTGTATAGATAGTTCTGTGTTAGATCGACGATCTAGAGTTAATTTCATTTGATTTAACATTGTTACACCTCAAATACACTGGTATCACCAGGGTAAGTTGTGATCACAAAAACCATACAATCACCTTTAGCATTTAAAACCTGCGAACGATTCACAAAAACCGCATCATCTTTTCGACAATCTAAACTCATCGCATCTTTCACACTGGCACTTTTAACGCTGTAATGATTGACAATTTTTTGCACAGGATGATACTGATTAATAACTTCTATCCATCTACGATCAAGGGTTAAACGACGTTTAAACTTTGGAAACAAATGATCAGGTAAATACCAATCTTGTGCATAGACAGGAAATTTATCAGACACTAGAATTCGTTTAATATGAAGTACTTTATTTTTATGTTCTAAATTGAGTGCGACATAAGCTTGAGGATCATCATCAATCATTTCAATAAATTGAATTTGTGACTCAATTTCATGACCTTCTCTTTCAAGTCTTTTTTCAAGAGAGGATGGATTGGTTAGAGATGAGAGAATTTGTGGTCTCATCTTCACAAATGAACCCTTACCTTTAATACGTATAATAAGTCCATCTTCCATTAATTGATCATAAGCATGACGAATAATATAATGAGAGATTCCAAAAACAATACAGACTTCTTCTTCAGTTGGAAGTTGTTGACCATCTCTTAAAAGACCACTCATAATGGCATCTTCAAAGCTATTTCTTAGTTGTTGGTACACAGGAACCTTTAAGGTTTTGTCTACATGGATATAATGCATGCTTTTATTTTAGCATTTCTTTTAGTCGATTTGCGATTTGTGCACTTCGATCATCAATATCGAAACTAAAAGTAGCGATACGCTCTATGAGTTCACTTTCATTTACGCCAATCACCCAATTCGCTAATGCTTCAACCCATTCGTTTTCTAAGGCATCAGAATAGAGGCGGGATTCATTGATGATTGAATTCTCACTTACAAATTCCCATTTCAAACAGCCAAAATCAAAACAATCTTCGAAAAAGAATTTGTCTAATCCTGTTTGACCAAAAACATAGTCTTGGTCACTATAATGATTGATTGCTTGACTTGCATCTAACTCTTCAAAATTGATAAGTTCACCTTTAACACCAGCATATTTTTCAACTTCATCAAAGAGATGACTCATTAATTCAGCAATCGTTAAACTTTTAAACACAGAAATATTTTCAATTCTTGCGGCGACAGATTTAACATTTTTACGTTGTAGTTTTTTGGGATTTGGACTCAAATATTTCCCAAGCAATTGTTTGTCAACATTGACGAGAAGTGTCCCATGATGTAAATGTGTTTTGTTTTGGTGAGCAAAGGCATTCCCAGACACTTTAAAACCATCGACTTCAATATCGTTTCGTCCATTGACTTTCGCATCAACACCTAATACTTGTAAAGCATTGGCAATCATTTTCATTTGATGATGAATTGAATAAACACCGTCTTGAGCTATAAAAGTAAAATTTAGATTCCCTAAGTCATGATAAACTGCTCCACCACCCGAACTACGTCGAGCTACTGTTACATTATCTTCATGGGCTAAATCAAGTCTAACTTCACTTGCACAGTGTTGATGTTTACCAATAACGACGGTATGAGCATTTTGCCACAAATAAAAAATTAATGTATCCTTCGGACATGTATCCATTAATACTTGTTCAACCGCTAAGTTTTCATAAGGATTATGTCGAGGTGATGTGATTAGTTGTAATTTCATGTGTTTATTATAAACAAAATTCACCCTTAAAGGTGAATATCGTAGGACTAAATTTGTGTACTTAATATTTGCCGATGCAATTTTCGATCATACATTAAATCTTTTAAAGTTTGAACATCTGAGATTGTCAGGTCCAACTCATCAAAGTTCTTTTCAATTTTCTTCAAAAGTTTTAAATAGAAAGGCTCTGGATGTTTTAAACTTTGATTTTTCAACTTTGCCTTTAAATAGACAAAGATAAGTGCCGGTAATACTTCACAGATTGAGTTCTCAATCCAGAAATCACATTGATCAAAAGGTGGATTAAATTGTTCAAGTAGTTTCATTTCAATATCTAAACCATCGTCATTGGATTGATAGATATCGACGAAAACATAATCAAAGTTATTTAAATACATTTCATTAAAATAACCAAAAGCATCACCTTCAATAATATTAATATCTATCTTTGCCTTAAATTGAGGCAAAATATAATGTTTAAAAAGTTCAATAACACGATGATTTCTCTCGATTACGGTAATAGATTTTACATCTTTATTAAGACTTGCCATATAAACAAAATAACCAATCCCTAAACCAAAACTTAAGACATGACCTTTCGCTTTTAGAGCAGATGGATCGATGGTTGCACTTTCAGATGGAACATCTAACATCCAGATATCATCATTAATCGCTAAACTAAGCGTTTTAATATTTTTATCTAGTGCTCTAAATATAATCCAGTCATTGAGCTCCTTTTTGGAATCTGCTTGAATACCTTTATAGTTAAAGAGTTGATCAGCCGCTAATTCAATCCACTTGAAAGAAACATCAGCTTCTTTGATATCTGTAAAATTAATTTTTTGATGAAACGGAGATTTCAAGAAATCATCACTACTAATATACAAAGACGGCCACAATTCCTTCTTTCCCACAAATTCGGGATAGTTCAATTCCTCTAAAGCATTAATTACAACATCATAGCCTGTTTGTTTTAAATCAACATCTAATAACAGATTATATTCACTGTGTGTAATGTTATATTCACATCTTTTCAAAAAAGCTTGGATATCAGAATTAAATTCTATGTTCATCGACAAGTCACTCCTTCGGCGTTTTTTATGCATATAAAGTTTTACATTGAATTAGGGCTTAAAACTATTATTACTTTACCATCGTTGATTAATATTATTGTAGAAATAAAATATTTATTACAATAATTTTCAAAGAAATTTATTCTACAGTAATCACATATACAAGATAATGCTATTTAAAGTATTTCTATTTTTGGATTAATTAGTTTATAGTTGAATTATGATCATCGATATTTTAAGCAAAACAAAAGACCTAACTATTCAAGAAAGAGCCGTCGCCACGTATATTAAAGAAAATCCAAAAGATATTTTAAACGTTAGTATTCATGATTTAGCCATTTTAACTTACACAAGTGCAGGTACAATCTTGCGTTTATGTAAGAAGATGGGTTTTAAAGGATATTCAGATTTTAAATACCAATTCGCAAGTGAGTATCAAACTCTACTTTATACTCAATCGCAAAATAACTTTGATTTGTTCTCTGATGAAACTTCATTAGATGAACTCATTGAACGTATGCCACTCAGTTTCTTTAGATCTATTGAACAAACAATGACTACGCTTGAAAAACAACAAATGATTCGAATCGTTAAAAAAATTAATGAAGCAGATGAGTTAATTATCGATGGAACCAGTCTTTCTTATAAAATAGCTGATATGCTAGCGTATAAGTTTACTGATGTTGGTTTTTTCGCACGATCTTTCTCAGGCGTAAGTTGGTCACATTTAACCGCAATAAAAGAAAATAATAAAAAGGCTTTAGCTATCATTGTCTCTTTTTCAGGTGAAAATAAGCTAATGATTAATGATACAAAGATTTTAAAAGATTTAGGCATCCCATATATCCTCGTATCATCAAACATTGAGTCTTCTATGGTTAAAGATGCTGACGAATTCATTCGTATCTTCTTCTCTCAAGTTGATTACTTGGCTTCTTCTCGATTTGGAACTGTTGTCCAAGCCATCTTTGATAATTTGATTGCGATTAACATCCACTTCAATAAGCTCTTCTTTAGGTCTCATCATGAACAGATTGATAAAACTTTCGAATTAACAGAAGCAATGAAATTACCTAAACAGGACTCCTAAGAGTTCTGTTTTTTTATCTTTTATCATAAACCCACAAAAAAAGGAATCCGAAGATTCCTTTATATGCCCAGATTCAATTGTCTGAAATTATTCAGCTGCACCTTGTTCTTCAGCGTATTTAGCTTTATCCCAAGCAGCGATGAATGGGAAGTAGATTAAACCAGTTGTTACGAATGTTACAACTTGGAGTAAAACAACACGAACATCACCATTACCGATATAGAAACCGGATAAGATAATTGGAGTTGTCCAAGGAGCTGCAAGACCTGGTAGACGACCTACAAGACCTGATGAGATAGCTAAGTAAGAAATAACAACTGAACTCATAGGAGCTAAGAAGAATGGAATCATCATCATTGGGTTCATGATAATAGGTAAACCGAATGTAACTGTTTCATTGATATTGAATAGACCTGGACCCATTGATAAACGACCGATATATTTGATTTGATCAGATTTAGCTAAGAAAGTCATGATGAATACAAGTGATAAAGTAGCACCTGAACCACCATTACGTACTAAGTTAGCCATGAATTCATTAGTAACGATATAAGGTAGAGCTTCACCAGCTTGAGAAGCAGCTAAGTTTGATAATGTAGCAGCTTGCCAGATTGGTGTAAATACAGAACCAACAACGTTAGCACCGTGAATACCAACAAACCAGAATAATTGAACGAAGAATTCAGCCATTAATGTTCCGAATAAACCTGTACCTAAAGCAGTTAAAGGTTGTTGTAGAACGATCATAATGAAGTCTGAGTAAGTTACATAGCTTGTTTGCATGAAGATGAAACGAACTACTGTCCAGAATACGATAGCGATAGCAGCAGGTGTTAACGCCATGAATTGATTGGAGATTGCAGGTGGAACTTGTTCAGGAAGTTTGATTGTCCAACCTTTTTCTAATACAAAGTCATAAATTAAGCTAGTAACAATCGCAACTGTCATACCAGCAAATAGACCTTGAGCACCTAAGAATTGAGTAGCATAGCCACCAGCTTCTTGTTGGTGTAATAAAATGAAGAAACCTGATAGAGCGATCATAGCTGCAGGTAAAGCAGGTTTACCTTTGTGTGTAGTGAATGCGTAAGCAACACCGATTGTAGCTACGATAGCAACCATACCCATTGTTGAAGCGTAGATAACACCCCAGTTAAACCATTTCCAATTTTCACCGAAAACAGATAACATCATGTTTTGATATGCATCAACAGGTAATTCAGCAACAACGATAACCATTGATCCAACGATCATAAGTGGTAATGAAGCAACTAACCCGTCACGGAGTGATCCGAGAAAAATATTTTGTTGAAGTTTAGCTGCAATAGGAAGAAATTTTTCTTCTAATAAACGTGTAAAACCATCCATATTTTTGAAATTCCCCTTTCGGAATATGCTTAAGGAAATAAAAGAAATGCGTATATGAAGTTTAGAGTGAAATCACACTGGGCAAGTGAGTTAAAAGTTGATTTTAGTATTCACGCTTTTCAAGAAGCATTTCCTAGTCCTTAAGACCACTGTCATCATAAAATGTAAAACGCTTACATACAAGTACGCAAGCGTTGATTGACACATAATTTCACACATTCTCACATAAAGTGGGAATTTTTGGAATTTTGTTCTATTTGAGTATTTTTGTTTGAATCCAGGTTTCAAGTTCTTTATCTTGATCTGTTTCATTTCGTAAATTCAAGCCTTCTAAAACTGTAGAATAAGGAAAATAGGGCTTAATATCAGTACTTTTTTTATGTGACCTTGCCCCTTCATGGGTACAAAAAGCAGCCACTTTCTTATCCATCAATCGTAATTGACCCACTAAATATTTGAGTGGTTCTGGAATTCCTTCCCACCAATTAGGATAACCAAACAAGACAATATCAAAACTTGACACATCAATCACACCATTTTTATTTATGTGATGAGGATTTTCTACACTTTCCTTTTCAATCACCTTTATCGGAGATTTTTGTGTATTTGGATAATCTTTACTAGGGTTGACTTCGAAAAGCACACCATGTGTGAGTTTCTTTAATTTCTCCGCCACTCCTTTTGTATTACCAGAGTGACATAAATAAAATATTGCAACCTTTTTCATATTATCCATGTTCTATTGTACGTGAAAAATCAAATTATTTTCACTAAATTTAATTATTCATATAATGCTGTTGATAAATAACGTTCTCCATTATCAGGTAATAAGACTAAAACCTTTTTGCCTTTATTCTCTGAACGTGATCCATATTCAATGGCAGCATGTAATGCAGCTCCTGATGAGATTCCAATTAAGAAACCTTCGTTTGTCGCATTTAAACGGGCTTTTTCAAAAGCACTATCCAGTTCAACAGTAATAACTTCATCGTAGATTTGAGTATTTAATGTATTCGGAATAAACCCTGCACCGATACCAGCAATTTTATGTGGGCCTGCAGTTCCTTTCGTTAGTACAGGTGAATCAATCGGTTCAACCGCAATAACTTTAATTCCATTTACTTTTTCCTTTAAGTATTTACCAGTTCCACTAATAGTACCACCAGTACCAACTCCAGCCACAAAGGCATCTAATGTCCCCTCAAACGCTTTCATGATTTCAGGACCCGTTGTTTTATAGTGCGTATTTGGGTTTGCTTCGTTTTCAAATTGTGAAGGCATAAAACTATTTGGAATTTCATTCAGTAGCTCTGCCGCTTTCGCATTTGCACCCTTCATTCCTTTAGCAGCTTCCGTTAATATCAGTTGTGCACCATAGGCTTTCATTAACTTGCGACGTTCAATTGGCATACTTTCTGGCATGGTAAGAATGACTTTATAACCTTTAACTGCCGCAACTGAACATAAACCAATACCAGTATTACCACTTGTTGATTCAACAATAGTTGCGCCTGGTTTTAATAATCCTTTACTTTCAGCATCTTCAATCATTGCTAAAGCGATACGATCTTTAACACTGCCAGCTGGATTAAAACTTTCTACTTTTGCATATAATTCAAAGTTTAAACCCAGTTTCTTTTCTAGTCTTTCTAAACGAATAATCGGTGTGTTTCCCACAAGTTCTAAAGATGAATTGTATATATTTGACATAGTGTACTCCTTTTACCTACTAACATTATAGGTAAGTATCTCTTCTTTATCAAGTAAAGCAATCATAACACATAAAAACCATTGATTTCTCAATGGCTTAGATATTATCTTTTATCGCGTTTATTTGGGACAAAGTCACCAGTTTCTATCATCCGATAGAGTAGTTTAGAACGCATCAGTTCAATTTGTCCTTGATACTCTGGCGCATCAATCACGTTATTGAGTTCTAGTGGATCTTTATCTAGATCATAGAATTCATGTTTTTCATATAATCGATACGTATATTTGAAGTTCTTCATCCGTACCATAATTGCTTTGGTATGTTCAGGTCCTTCTGATCCTTGTGTACTTAAACGAGGATAGTATGGCGATTCAGGTCCATGTCCTCTTTCCATCGCTTGTGTTTCACCATGAATACGTCCACCTTCACATAAAACTAATTCTTTATGTTCAGGATTCCCTGCAATCGCATCAACTAAGGATTTTCCAAATTGTGTATAAGGCAATTCGACCCCTGTCATTTCAGACACCGTCGCACTCAAGTCTGCAAGTTCCACTAAAGCTTTAGACACACCTGTCTTCACTTTAAAATCTTTGGATGGTTTTACGATAAGTGGAACCTTACAAACAGGGTCATCAAAGAGGTTTTGTGCTTTTTCAGCTACCCCATAATCCGTTGTGTAATCTCCATGATCACTAAATATAAAGACTGAACTATTATCATAGAAATCATGTTCTTTTAACTTATCCATGAGTTGACCAAACTGTTCATCAAAACGCATGGTCATCGCAAGATAGGTTGCGCGAAGTTCAGAAAACCACGCTTCATCAAAGGCTTCTTCTAATCCTTGTTTCCCTACAATAGATGTCATCATCGATGGTTTATCCTTTAAGGTTCTCGCATCAGGACGACGAGCTAGTAATTTACTTCGATCAATGGCTGAATAATAAGGTTCTTCACATTGATAAGGAGGATGTGGATATATGAGTGTTATATAGATAAAGAAAGGTTTATCATTTCCACTTTTTGCTTTTCTATCAAGATAGTCCATTGCGCTTTTTAAACAATTTTTATCCATCATGGAAAAGCTATCATCCCCTTCAACTTTTCCTACATAAAAGGAATAGAGTTCAGGTGATGGTTCAACTGGGTCGTGACCATGACCTTTAAACCCAGGATTTACTGGAGGTTCTACTTGACTTTCAAAACTTGCTCCACTGTAATATTCATGACAATAAGCTGCTTTAGATTGATCCGCTGGAATAACATCATTACGACCAATCCAAATGACTTCATAACCAGCATCTTTCATCACTTTTAGAATGTTTGGATCATCTTGAGCAGTTAAATAATGCATTGTACGATGCCCTCTTGTATGAGGATAGAGTCCCGATAAGAAACTGTGACGTGATGGAACACAAACTGGATTTTGGCAGTAGGCATTCTCAAATGAAATCGCATCTGTTTCAACAATTTTGTCAAAACAAGGCGTTAAAGAAGCAGGATTCCCATGGTGCCCAAGGGAATCGCTGCGCATTTGATCAGCTACGAAATAAACAATATTTGGTTGATTCACAATATATACTCCTAACTGAAACGATTAATAAATAATTATTCTGCAACACTTTCTTCGTCTTTAATTGCTTGATTATCCAACATTCTAGCAAATGGGAAGTAAATTAAGAAGCTCAATGCGACTAACCCTACTTGAACAATTGCTGTGATTGGGCCACCTGCAATAAATGCTGAGAAGATAAGTGGTGTCCCTGTTGGGATATTAACACCATTTAGATACGGTAGAATTCCTACTAATCTTAAAACATATGAGACTGTCCACAGAATAAGTGGTGTAAAGAAGAAAGGAATCATCATAATAGGATTCATAACGATTGGTGTACCAAATGTAATTGGTTCGTTAATTCCAACTAAGCTTGCGGGTAATGCGATACGTCCTAAAGTTTTATAGCGTTCACTCTTCGCAAAGAAAGCATAGAATAATGCTAAACCAATCGTAGCACCACCTCCACCAATCATACCGAAGATAAACCAGTCAGATTGAACGATCATATTTGGTAATGCTGTACCCGCTTCAAGAGCAGCTAAGTTTTCTAAACTTAGAGGTGTGTAAAGTGCGCTTAAGAAAGGCATAACAACTAAACCACCGTGAATTCCAAAGAACCAGAAAGTAGACACTAAGAATAAAGAAAGCATGAATGTGAATGGGCTAGCAGCCATTGATTGTAATGGTGCTTGCATTAGTGCATAAATCATTGCACTCATGTGTCCATATGAGGTTAAGCTGATTCCATAACGTAATGCTGCAAATACAATTGCAACAAGGAAGGCAGGAACTAAACTTGAGAAAGATGCACTAACCATAGGTGGAACACCATCAGGTAGTTTAAATGTCCAATTATTCTTAACAGCAATTAAATATACACGTGGAACAATCAAGCCAAGTACGATCGCTGTAAATAAACCAGTTGCGCCTAACCATGATGTGGTTAAAGCATTACCGATAGAAACAACTTCACCACTAGTAGATGTGCCAGACACACCAAGTGGGATCATTAATATAAATACAAATAATGTAATAACACCAATAGCCGTAGCTTCTTTTTTGTAACCTAAGTTTTCAGCTAATGCTTTACCAATACCAAATGAAACATACAAAGCTAACATATTAGTAGTAATACCAGGAATAAAACCAAAAATAGTTTTTAATCCAGTTGACGTTATTAAACTTTGGTACGGAGCCCAGTTTAATGCACCAAGTAATGTAAAGATTGCACCCATAATGGTAATTGGTAAAATTGTCATAAATCCAGACATTATTGCTTGCAAAGATTTATTTCCTTGAACCTTTAAAGCTACGGGTCCGAGTTTTTCTTCTAGAAAACCTGTAAATTTATCCATAAAATTTCTCCTTTTGTTTCAATGAATGTAATGGTACCGTTTACATCCTGTTTCTATTAAACTGGATTATATTCCATTTGTCAATATTTTTTGAAATATTTTTTATTATGAAATTTATTTTAATACTTATTTATAAGTACTGCTAAATCATGTTAAAATATTTATATGGTATTAAGTCCTCTAGAAGCCTTGGCAGCGAATATGCCAAACCTAACAAAAACCGAACAAAAAATTGCTGAGTTTATTCTTAACGATCCAATTCTTGCGTATCAATCAGATACAGATTTTTTAGCCCAAGAAACTGGTGCTTCGAAAGCTGCCTTTATTAGACTATGTCAAAAAATTGGTTTTAAAGGTTATTCAGAATTTAGGTTTGCTTTATCTCGATCAATGATTTCAAATTCGCCTGATTTCGTTTCTACTGATGAACCAATTCAAAGAATTACAAATTCATACACTAAAGTCATCAATCAAATGAATGATGTGTTAGATATCAGTGAAGTAAATCAATTAGTCGATGCCATCATTAACGCTAAGCGGATTAAAATCTTAGGCTTTAATCGAACATTCTTAAGTGCTCAACAACTACGTATGCGTCTAGGAAAAATCGGTATCGATGCGGAAGCCATTGGTGATCAAACTTCAATGAGAGATATTGCCGAAATCCTACATGAAGATGATTTATGCATTATCCTATCCATCAAAGCATTAGATTATTATTTACCTGTAATAAATTTATTAAATCTTAATAATTGTCCATCTACTTTGATCACAATGACACCTAATAATAAACTTGAAGAATCTGTTGATCATCAAATTATATTACCGATCGTATCACGATTAACCACATATACTTTCCTTGATGATCAAGTAATCTACTTTATATTTATTGAAATCATCTTACACATCTTAGCTAAGAGACTACAAGAAGATTAAAAAATACGGATATCCGTATTTTTTACTTTATTTAAGATTATTCGCTATTTCCATCATGCTTTTATGAGCATGTTCTAAAAAGACTTGATAACCACAATAGCCATTATCATCGAAGTAAACAATATTCATACGTTTACAGTTACCATGACAAATATTTTTAAATTTACATGTATTACATGCTGTACTCATTCGTTTGTCTTCCTTTAAGAATTCATGCAAAACACTACTTTTATGTAATTGCGATAATGAATCAGTTGTGATATTTCCGATTTTATACTCATCTAATACATAGAAATCACAGGGAAATACATCCCCATTAGATTCAATCACCATTTGCGCAGAACAATACCCTAACATTCCACACATTTGTGGACGCACACCAATAAACATTGGAATGATATTATCAAATAGTCCAACTGATAAATAGTTATCCTTTTGATATTCATCTTTCCATAAGTCGTAGAACACTTTATAAAAAGATGCGAATGATTGAGGCGTCAATGCTGCACTATTATCTTTTAAATCAAAATCAGGCAAACATGGAATCAATTGAACATGATCGAATCCTTCTTTTTGATAGAATTCAAATAAATCTTTAGGTGATTGTGCTAATCCTTCTGTTAATACTGTTAAAACATTAAAATCTATTTCAGCATCTTTCAAACATTGAATACCCTTCATAACTTTTTCAAATGTTTTGCCATCATGTGATATTCGATATTTATTATGATTTATCTCAAATCCATCTAAACTAATTCCCACTAAAAAATCATTCTCTTTAAATAGTTTTGTCCATTCTTCATTCAGTAATGTTCCATTAGTTTGAATAGCATAATGGATATTTTGATTATCTTTTTTTATTTGGTTTACCTTGTCGATAAAATAGTAGAAATAATCTATTCCAGCTAATGTTGGTTCGCCACCTTGAAAAGCAAAAGTAATATCGCTTCCATCCTCTACATCCAGTGTTTTATTGACTAAAATATCAACTGTTTCATAAGTCATATTTCCAAACGAAAACTGCTGACGATGATCAGCAACATCATTATAAAAACAATAAGTACATTTTAAATTACATGCAGCAGATGCTGGCTTAATTAAATAACTATAAGATTGAGGCATGTAACAATTTTAGCACATGTCTAAGAGTTATCAGACTTTAACAATTCGATATCAACTGCTTTGATGTATAACACATACCCTTCAATTTTCATTTTAAGGTTAATGGCATAATCTTCATTTAAGACAACACGGATTTGCGTCTTATTTTGACTTGTGTTGGTATGCAGATCGATATATTCATCTTGGTATTTAATGAAACGCACAAATTGACAAGATCGAAGCAATCACTTGTTTCATACCCATCATAATCTTTAAGTAATTTCTTTTCGTTTTCAATGCCAGTAACCAAACTTTTTGCGAGTAAACTATCTACAGTAATACCAAACAGTTTAGCTAAATAACATATGTTTTGGATATCAGGCATTCCTAGCCCTGTTTCCCATTTAGTGATGGCTTGACGTGAAACACCAATTCTATATGCCAATTGTTCTTGCGAAAGATGATGTGTCTTCCTTAAATCTTTAATCGTATTCGATATATTCATATACTAATCCTCCCTAACTATATAAAAATCAGTAAGTTTCCCTACTTCTACCTTAATCGCATAATACTTATATTCTCAAGCAACGATTAGTTGCTGACTTAATATGATTAAATTACGCATATTTAGTCTAAATAATCTATAAATGACTAACATCAAAACGTACTGGGATATTATGTGAAATTTAAAAAAATATGAATATATAAACTAAAACTTAGCTATTTTCATATTTTTTTGATTATTTATGACAAGATATTTTTCTTTTAAATGAATGATTTTTTAACTTGTTTTAACTTCAACAACACAAACATGATTGTTAATGTCATTAATTGCACAAGCATTAAACTAAAGAAGCCAAGCGCATAAGAATGGGTCACATCATAGATCATCCCCATAATCACAACGCCACTTGCACTACCAATAGATATAAGTGATGTTAAGGATGCATAAACAAGATTTGATTCTTCTTTTGGATAAAAATATTTCGTTATTAATGGAATTCCAACGGCTACTGCTGAATAGACTGATCCCATTAAAAATGACATTAATAATAAAATAAATTGAGAATTTTGTATCGGTAGAAAATTAAAACTGATTTGCGAAATAAGATAAGTTGTCGCAATCACTAAACTTGCTTTGATTACCCCAAAACGATCACTTAACATGCCTAAAATAAACTTAAAGGATAAGTTACCAAACATCGCTGCTGAAACCATTAGTGCACCGACAGAAGTTGTTTGATTAATGCTTAAACTAAAAGTTGGGAAATGTTGAATCATCGATGTTAAAGAAGAACTCAACATTGTATAAATAGCTAATAGTATAAAAAAGAAATTAACATTCAGTTTGAGTTTTTGTGAACTTAGGTTTGTCTCATGGACTGTTTTAGCATTTGTGCCATACGCTAGTAAACCTCTATCTTGTGGATGAGGTTTTAACCATAATGTGCCAACAAACGTTAAAACAAACAATAGTATTCCCGTAAAAGCCATTCCATAACGCCAATTTGTAGAACTAATAATTAAATTAACAAGTGGATTAAATATAACACCAGTGATACCAGTAAAACTCATCACTAAACCGGTCACAAAACCATGTTTTTCTTCAAACCAATTACCAATCAAATAAACAATCGGCGCAAGAGAGAAACTACTGGTTGCGATACCTCTGATGATAGATAAAGCATAGATTAAAATTAGACTACTAGAAAAAGCAATTAAAACAGTTGATAAAGCAGCCACAATAACGCCTAATCTCATTATTTTATTAAAGTCTCTTTTAACCATAAACTGAATCATAAAAGGACTTGAAAAGCCTGTCGCTAAGCTTGATAAAGTAAGCGTTAATGAGAGTGATGCAATTCCAGTATTTAGTTCTAAGCTCATTGGCAAAAAGAAAACGCCAGATACATTTTGGATAATTCCAATTGAGCTAGCAGCCATGGTGATTAATGAAATCAGTGTTAATTTGTAATAGATTGAACCTTTAAACATTGTTGTAAGTGTAACATGTTTTTTTTGATAATTTTTTTCTATTTTAATGACTAAGTTGTTTTATTAAACAAGATACAAACATTAAGTTAAAAACAGCTGCTAGTAGCGTTAAAATTAATTGAAACATTATTGACCCTCTCACCCTATACTTATGCATCAACTTTAGCTATTCCAAATATAAATGGTAAAGAAACGCTTTGTAGCATTTAAAAAGTGAACAAATTGTCCACTTCTTTCTTAAACCATTTTTTCAGCTTTAACCCATTCATCAAAATCTTCAGCACTAACAAGTTTTAAATCAATCGCTGCTTGTTTAAGGGTGAGATTATTTTGATAGGCATATTTCGCAATCTTAGCCGCATTCTCATAACCAATATGTGGATTGAGCGCAGTCACCAACATCAAAGATTGTTCAAGGTTTGTCTGAATTTTATCACAATTTGGTTGTATACCAACTGCACAATTATCATTGAAACTTTTCACCCCATCACTTAATAATTGAATCGATTGAAGCATATTATATGCAATCACCGGCATATAGACATTGAGTTCAAAATTACCTTGCGATGCCGCAAATCCAATCGTCGCATCATTTCCCATGACTTGTGCACAAATCATAGTTAAGCTTTCTGCTTGAGTAGGGTTTACTTTGCCTGGCATAATCGATGATCCTGGTTCATTTTCAGGAAGACTGATTTCACCTAAACCTGAGCGCGGACCACTTGCCAACCATCTGACATCATTCGCAATTTTTAATAGATTAGCTGCTAAAGCTTTTAGAGCACCATGTGTGTTTACCATCGCATCTTTACTACTTAAGGCATGGAATTTATTCTTAGAAGAACTGAAATTTAACTCTGTTTCTTTTTTAAGAATCTCGGCGACTTTATCACCAAAATCAGCTGGTGTATTTAAACCTGTCCCAACCGCTGTTCCACCAATCGCAAGTGGAAAGAGATATTGTAGGGATGTTTCAATCATTTGAATATTCTGTTGAATCATGTATGCCCAGCCACTGATTTCTTGACCAAGGGTTAAAGGGGTTGCATCTTGTAAATGCGTCCGTCCAATTTTAACAATCGTTTGATACTTAGCCGATAGTTCAAATAAGGTTCCATAGAAGATTTCTAAACTAGGAATTAAGTGATAAACAAGCGCTAAAGCTGTCGATATATGCATGGCTGAAGGGAAAGTATCATTCGAACTTTGACCTTTATTCACATCATCATTTGGATGGATGATATTAATACCTGCTTTTTCATTTGTGAGAAATGAGATCACTTCATTGATATTCATATTGGATTGAGTTCCAGAACCTGTTTGCCAGACTGATAATGGAAATTGATCATCATATTTCCCAGTCAATATTTCTGTACAAGCAAAATCGATTAAATCAGCTTTTTCTTGACTGAGTAAATCCTTTGATAGATTTACCTTGGCGGCAGCCTTTTTAACTTGAACTAAGGCATAGATTAATGCTAAAGGCATTTTTTCTGAACCGATTTTAAAATTCTCTAAACTACGTTGAGTTTGAGCTTTCCACTTCTTATCAGTCGAAACTTTAATTTCTCCCATGCTGTCTTTTTCAATTCTGAAATCAGACATTAGTTATTTTCCTTCCATGCTTTCTCAACTGCATCAGCCACTTTATCTGCCACTGTCGGATTAAAGATACTTGGAATAACACATTCAGGATTTAAATCTTTCGCATCCACTGAGTCAGCAATCGCATATACAGCAGCCATTTTCATTGCTTCAGTAATACGTTTTGCGCGAGCTCTAAGCGCACCTTTAAATAAACCTGGGAAAGCTAAGACATTATTAATTTGATTATTAAAATCAGATCGACCGGTTCCAACCACATAAGCTCCTGCTTCAAGCGCAAGATGTGGAAGAATTTCTGGATTAGGGTTTGCCATCGCAAAGATAATCGCTTTATCATTCATCGATCTAACCATATCTTGAGAAAGCGTATCAGCAGCTGAAACGCCAATAAAGACATCCGCATCAAGCACTGCGTCTGCTAACTTTCCAGATATATTATTTTTATTAGTATAAGCAGCTACTTCATAAGATGTATGGTCTTTAGTTAATATACCTTTTGAATTACATACAATAATATCTTGTGCACCTAAAGCAATTAACATGTTCGCAATCGCTGTACCTGCAGCACCTGCTCCATTAATGACGATTTTTATATCAGTCATTTTTTTATCAACAAGTTTTAATGCATTAATTGTTCCTGCACATACGACAATTGCTGTACCATGTTGATCATCATGGAAAACAGGAATATCAATTTGTTCTTGTAGTTTACGTTCAACTTCAAAACATCTTGGAGCTGAAATATCTTCTAAGTTAATTCCACCAAAAGTAGGAGCTAAGTTTTTCACAATGAAGACAATTTCATCGACATTTTGTGTTTCTAAACAGATTGGTATCGCATCTACATCACCAAACTGTTTAAATAGGATAGCTTTACCTTCCATAACTGGAATCGCTGCTTTTGCGCCAATATTACCTAAACCAAGTACAGCTGATCCATCTGAAACAACCGCTACCATTTTAGATTTTGCAGTGTATTCATATACTTTTTCAGGATCTTCATGTATTTCTAGACAAGGAATGGCTACACCTGGTGTATATGCCAAACTTAAATCTTCTCGTGTTTCAACGGAGACTTTCGATTTTATTTCTAATTTTCCTACATTTTTACGATGTAATTCTAAAGCTTGTTCTTTGATGTCCATGACTTAACTCTCTTTCTTAAATCATGTATAGTTTATCATTAAAACACGCATGTCCTACACTAAAAAAACAAGCAATTTTGTGTTTGCTTGTTTCATTTTTATCTCTCTAAAATATGATCTAAACCCATTTCGATAATCTTTTGGACATGCTCATCATCCAAAGAATAATAAACATTTTTTCCTTCACGCCGACTTTTTACTAGTTTTGATTTCTTAAGGAGTGCTAATTGATGAGATATCGCAGACTTTGTCATATTCATGACAGCTGCAATATCACAAACACATAACTCTTCAGTGGCTAAAGATAATAGAATCTTCGCTCGTGTTTTATGGGCAAACATTTGAAAAACGGACGCAAGGGTATCAATCGTTTTCTCTTCCAGCATTTCTTCTTGGACATGTTTAATGGATTCAGGATGTGTTATATCACATTCACATAGTATTTCACTGTTTTTCATAACTTACCCATATCATACCAAATTAATTTGTTTTTTACTTGATAGTTGAATACATTTTCAACTATAATACAATTGAACAATCGTTCAACTGTTGGAGGACTTATGAAAAAAACAATGTTACTAGATGGATTAGAATGTGCTAATTGTGCCAATAAAATGGAGCGTGCTATATCTAAACTTGAAGGAGTCAACTTCGCAAGTGTCAATTTCGCCACAACTAAAATGATTATTGAAGCAGATGAATCTAAAATGGCTGAGATCGTTTCAGAAGCTAAAAAGATTGTAAAGAGTTTTGAACCTGACACAGAAGTTATTGGTTAATGAAACTTACTCGTAAACAAAAAAGACAAGTTATGATTTTATCAGGTGCAAGTTTTTATTTAATTGCGCTCTTTTTAGAATCAACTTTAGGCATTGTATTATTTCTGCTTTCATATTTTATCTTAGGTCGAAGCATCATCAAAAAAGTCCTAAAAAACTTACATCCTTCAACTTTATTTGATGAGAATTTCTTAATGTTAGTGGCTACTTTAGGCGCAATGGCATTAAACCAATCAGAAGAAGCTGTCGCTGTTTTACTTTTTTATCAAATTGGTGAATACTTCCAAGATTTAGCAGTAAACAACTCTCGTAAAGAAATCAATGCTTTATTAGATATCGTTCCTGACACAGCCCGATTATTAAAAGATCATCAAGAAATTATAGTAGATCCAAGTGATTTAAAAATCGGTGATATTATCTTAGTTAAACCCGGTGAGAAAATAGCGGTTGATGGTGTGGTTATTAAAGGGTGTTCATCGGTGGATAGTTCGATGTTAACAGGTGAATCGATCCCTCAAGATATTAATATTAATGATAAAGTTTTAAGCGCAAGTATTAACTTAAATTCTTTATTAGAAATTAGAGTCACTGAAACAAGTCAAAACTCAACCGTCTCTAAGATATTAGATTTAGTTGAAAATGCTAGTACTCATAAATCAAAATCAGAAAACTTCATTACCATATTCGCTAGATATTACACGCCTATCGTTGTTTTATTTGCTTTAGCTTTGGCGATAATCCCACCTTTATTACTTCATGATTCATTTAATGTATGGATATATCGTGCTTTAGTCTTCTTAGTGGTTTCATGTCCTTGTGCTCTCGTTTTATCTATTCCCCTTAGTTTCTTTGCTGGGATTGGTGGTGCTGCACGTAAAGGAATCCTTGTTAAAGGCGGTAACTATCTTGAAGCATTGAGCCATAGTGAGATTGTTGTCTTTGATAAAACAGGTACTCTAACCAGTGGTCAGTTTGATATCGAAGAAATAGAAACTTTTGGATTAGAAAAAGAAAATGTTCTCGGTTTTGTAGCTCATGCTGAAGCACATCTTTCACATCCTATTGCGACATCATTAATCAAAGCGAATGGTAAAGACCTAGATTTGAAGAGAATTAGTGATGTTAAAGATATTGGTGGTCAAGGCATAGAAGCCATCATCGATGATAAACAAGTCTTGATTGGAAATGCCAAATTATTTAAGACAAAAGAAATCAGTTTAAATAAAATCAGTGATTCATTAACTGAAATATATGTTGCCATTGATGGTATACATGTGGCTAATATTACTTTAAGTGATCAATTGAAAGATGATGCAAAATCAGGCATTCAAGCACTACAAAGAACAAATATAAAAAATATAGCGATATTAAGTGGTGATAAAAATGAAGCAGCTCAGTCCATTGCAACTTCATTAAATATCAAACAAGTCTATGCTCAACTATTGCCCCATGAAAAAGTAGATAAAGTTCATGAACTCTTAAGTCAAAAATCTGCTAAAGGTAAACTTGTCTTTGTCGGTGATGGAATAAATGATGCCCCTGCTCTAGCTTTAAGTGATATCGGTGTTGCGATGGGGGCACTTGGAAGTGATGCGGCTATCGAAGCAGCGGATGTTGTTCTATTAACAGATGAAGTTGAAAAAGTAGCCATTGCAATCAAACACTCCAAACATGTCATGCGTATTGTTAAACAAAACATTGCTTTAGCGCTTGGGATAAAAATTGGAACTTTAATACTTGCCTCCTTTGGTTTAGCAAGTATGTGGCTAGCCATCTTTGCGGATGTCGGTGTTGCCCTTCTTGCCGTCTTAAATGCATCACGAATTTTAAAGAAA
Source organism: Erysipelotrichaceae bacterium (assembly GCA_963663995.1). Classification (GTDB taxonomy): domain Bacteria; phylum Bacillota_I; class Bacilli_A; order Erysipelotrichales; family Erysipelotrichaceae; genus UBA2212. The sequence continues at coordinate 1,008,864 of OY760660.1, forward strand.
TAACAGTTCAAAAGAACTGTTTTTTTGTGATATAGCCTTATTTACTATCTAAATATATCAATTTTTATATACCCTATAAGGGTATTTTATTTTTATCTTTAAAAAGACTATACAAGTGAATATTTTTTTCTTATACTGTCTTTGCCTAGTATGTAGGTAGGGAGTATGATAATGCGTAAATATTTAATCGCAGGCTTTGTATTTATTGCCGTAGTGGCAGCTGTATTTAGTTTTCAATTTCTAAATAGATCAAAAGTTCAAACTGTTTTAGAGAAATATGAACTTGATGGATTAACAGTCATCGAAATGGTCAATGCTTTAGACCAAAGAGTGGATGAACCAAGTAGTCTAGGTGCTAGTATTTCACCAAACACCTTAACTCTATATGACGATGGTGAAACTTATGATTTTGATTTACCTGTAGATCAGTTCTACGTTTCCTTTGCACCATACATAAACAATACCCATCCATGTAATCAACATAATTTAGTTTCATGCCGTGGTGAACTTAAAAACGAAACTTTCCATGTTGTCGTAACTCATGTAGATGGAACTGTTCTTGTGGATGAAAATCTTACAAGTATGGATTCTGGATTTATTGGTTTGTGGTTACCAAAAGATATCGAAGCAAGACTAAGTGTTGAATATGATGGATTAAGTGTAGAAATACCTATCGCGACTTTAGATGCTAGTGATACCTGCATCACCACACCTTTACAATTAAAAGCCTAAAGAAAAGAGTTGGATCTAATCCAACCCTTTTTTTACTTAAATAAAGATTCTCCATTTGTTTCAATTACTTTTTTGTAGTATTCAAAGGATTTCTTTTTCTTACGTTCTAATGTGCCTGAACCATCGTTGAAGCGATCTACATATACAAAGCCATAACGCTTACGCATTTCACCAGTGCCTGCAGATACAACATCAATTGGTCCCCAATAGAGATACCCCATCACATCACAACCATCTTTTAAAGCTTCATTGACTTGAATTAAGTGATCATTGATGTATTTAATACGATCTTGATCATCAATGACTGAATCGCCTTGTGTCTCATCTAGTCCTATTCCATTTTCAACGATAAACAGTGGTTTATGGTAGCGATCAGTTAATTCGTTTAAAACATAGCGTAGACCAACTGGATCAATTGGCCATTTCCATGGTTCTGGAGAAGAAGTTAAGTATGGATTCTTAACACCTGCTGCACCACCTGTATCATGTGTCATTGATGCATCTGCACTATAAACAGCTGATCGATAATAACTTAACGCAATATAATCAACTGGATATGCGGCAATGATATCTAATTCTTCTTGTGTCATGCTAGGCATCGCATCAGTTTCTTTCCATTGACGCATCATGTAGCCAGGGTATTTGCCATTAACCATGACATCTGAGAAGAATAAGTTTTGATGGCGATACTCAAGCGCACCCATCACATCTACTGGATTAGTCGTATTTGGATAAGTTGCACAAGATGAAAACGACAACATACAACCGATTTGAGATTCAGGATTAATTTCTTTACATAGCTTAACGGTTAAAGCATTCGCAATCATGATGTAATGTATTGCTTGATTTAAATCTTTATCTTTTAAGTTTGCGATTGGTTCATTCGTATTCACTGGATCAATATCTAATACTCCTCCAGCCGCAAATGGCATACGATAAATATTGTTAATCTCATTGAAAGTCATCCAAATTTTCACTTTAGATTTATAGCGTTTAAAAACTACTTCTACATATTTCATCCAACGATCAATCGTATTCTTATCAGTCCATCCACCTGTTTCAATAAGCAATTGTAATGGTGTTTCATAGTGACTTAATGTAATCACAGGTTCCATACCTAGACGAATCATTTCATCAAATAAATCATCATAAAACTGTAAACCTTTTTCATTTGGTTCATCTTCTAAACCCGTCGGGAATATTCGTGACCAAGAAATACTTGTTCTAAAGGCATTAAAACCCATTTCTGCCATATAAGCTAAATCTTCTTTATAACGATGATAAAAATCTATACCATCATGAGTTAGATACATTTTATTTTCATCTAAAGCTAATGCCCATTTTTTTGTATCATCATTCCACTTCAAAGCTGGATGTAAACCATCTTTATGGATACCTACAACTACATCAGAAACATTGATACCTTTTCCATCTTCAAGCCAAGCACCTTCAAGTTGGTTAGCCGCTACTGCACCACCCCATAAAAAGTCTTTTGTAAATACACTTTGATTCATAAAATACTCCTTTTTTATTGGTTCTATTTTATAAAATCATTTACTTAATAACTGCAAAACAAAAAGAAAAGGATAAGTTTTTCAAGAATGAAAGCCTATCCTTTTCAGTATTTTCATTGCTGTTAATTTAAAGCAAATATAATCATATAAATTGGAATTGTTATAAACGATAATAAGGTTGATAGATAAGTTCCTTTAATCGCCAAGTCCTTATTGCCATCATAGATAATACATAACATTGTCACATTACTTGCGACCGGTAAACTAGATAGAACAACACTTACACCTAGAATTAATGGGTCTTTAATAAAGAATTGTAAGATGAACCAAATGATGGCTGGAAAAAATACGAGTTTTAGAAATGAAAACAGATATAGCATCTTTTCTTTGAGGACATCTTTGATATGCACTGCTCTTAAAGTTGATCCAAGCGTAATCATCGCAAGTGGAGATGTAATGCCACCAACATTATTTAAAAACTTAGCAATGACTTCTGGAACCGATAAATCTAAACCAAAAATAAGTAATGCAATTAGAGCTGATATAATTCCTGGATTAAGTAGTTTTTTAATATCAAACTTTGAATTTTTTTGAACCACAGATATCCCATACGAGAATACCATAAGGTTAAAAATAATCATAAATAAGGCAGCATAGAACATACCCGTGGATCCATACATTGTTGAAATAATAGGTAATCCCATAAAACCTAAATTTGGAAAAGTTAACATTAGTTTATAAGTATCATCTAGTTTAAAAGATTTCACAAACACTTTAGCCATTAAAGGTACCAGCATAAATATAAATGCAGCAATCAGAAGAACAATAAGTGCCGATAATCGGTTATCTGTTTCGATTCCAATTGAAGAGGCAATAATTGCGGCTGGTAAAGTAACTTTTAACAGAAAATTGGAGAAGTATTTATCAGATGCTGAATCTAGCAATTTTATTTTATTTAAACTATATCCAGTAATTATATAAGCTAGAATAATCAACAATGATGTCAGAATATTATTCATATGTTTCTCCTTTGTTAAGTTTCACTGTATTAAATATTTCTTTGATATTTTAACAGTTAAAAAGATAAGTTTTAAAATAATCTGTATTTTCATTCAAATATTGAATAAAAAGATCAAAATCGGCATTGTGATAATACTAATAGTTGTTGTAGCTAGGTTAATCGCAGCTGCATAACTGGGTTGACGATTAAATAATCGACTTAATTGCGTAACCATTGTGGCAGTTGGAGAAATAGTTGCCAGTAAACTAATCAGCAAAATGGTTGGACCATTATTTACTAAACTCGAAAGATTTGCATATTTTAGTAAGATTACTATACTTCCCGGAACAACTATCATTTTTAAGAATACGATTAAATATAATCTTTTTTTACCCAATAACTCACTCCAATTTGAACCAGCAAAAATCATGCCCAATAAAATCATACTTGTAGGTCCAATCATAGCTGCTATACTACTAACCGTTCGTCCAAGAATGATAGGTAAACGAATTTGTAGTAAAAATAGAACTACACCTATGAAAATCGCAATGATATTAATATTTGATAATATTTTTCGAATATTAAAAACTTTTTCATTAGTCATGATTGATAAACAATGACTCCAAAAAAGAAACTGTTGAACTAACATAAAGGCACTCGCATAGATTACCCATTCTCTTCCAAACATTGACAACACAAGAGGAATAATCAAGTTTCCAGCATTGGAGTATATTATTGATGATTTTTCAACTGAGTCAAAGTGTAAGAACTTTGATAGAACATTCGTCACAACAAGCAAAACAATATGAATAATTATTGCAATAAACAATGCAAATAAAAAACCATCTCTTATAGTATTTGAATACTCAACCTGAAATGCATTTATTAACACTAAAGGTGTAATAAGGTATATTGAAATAATTGATAAGATGTGACTATCTTCTGATTTAGCAAGTTTAGACTTAACTAATGCAAAGCCACAAAAAATCATTAACATTAAAATAACTATTTCTTTAAATAACAACCAAGCTACCATAAAACTCTCCTTTAAATTTGTCGATATTATGAATATTTCTGACTTTTATTTGTACTATTTAAAAATCAAAAAAAATGGAGAAGTTATATAGATTTATTTATGACTTCTCCATCCTTAATCTATTCGATGTTATCTCCAAGAGTTTTTGTTACTTCTTGAAACCAAGCAAATGAATCTTTCTTAATTCTCTTTAATGATCCATTGCCTCGATCATCCATATCAACATATACAAAACCATAACGTTTTTTCATTTCACCAGTAGACAATGAAACTAAGTCAGTATTTCCCCACATGGTATATCCAAGCACAGGAACAGCATCTATGTTTTGAGCTTCTTGAATTGATTTCAAATGATCATTTACATATTTAATACGGTAATCATCATGTACACTACCATCATTTTCTAATTTATCAGCAAAACCGAGACCATTTTCTACAACAAAAATCGGCAACTTATAACGATCATATAATTCATTCAGAACATATCTAAGACCTGTTGGATCAACAGCCCATCCCCAAGGTGTTTTTTCAACATATGGGTTAGCTTTTCCACCAGAAATATCCATGATATCAAAAGTCGAATCTTTATCAGCAAGTGACGAACGATAATAACTAATTGTTACCATATCTAAAGTACCTTTACTTAGAAGTTCAACATCCCCTGTTTCCATTTTTAGATTAATGTTTTTACGCTCAAAAATTTCTTTAGAGAAATTTGGATATGCTCCATTGGCCATTACCTCGATAAAAAAGTGTGACTCTCGACGTTTTGTATAAGCAGCAAATATATCCTTAGGATCTGTTGATCCAGGATAAACAGCACTCATCGCAAACATCGCTCCAAAAATTGCTTCAGGCATTTTCTTCTTACCATCAATAATTGCTTGAGAACTTCCCAAGAAAATATGATGTATTGCTTGATATTTTGTTTGCCAATCTGACTTTAAAGTACCAAGTTCAGCCCATCCATCTAACGCATTTAACTCATTGAAAGTTAACCAATATTTAACACGATCGCCATAACGATCATAAAGAGTATTTGCATATTTGACATAGAAATCTATTGTCTTACGTGATGACCAACCATCATATTCTGTACAGAGGTAATATGGTAATTCATCATGACAAATCGTTATCATTGGTTCAATATTATATTTGAGTAATTCATTAATCATGTCATCATAAAATGCAAGTCCTGCTTCATTAGGTACTTCTTCAACACCTGTTGGATAAATACGTGACCAACATGTAGAAAATCGATAGACAGTCATGCCTAGTTCAGCCATTAATTTAATATCTTCTTTGTAGTGGTGATAAAAATCAGTCGCTTGATGTGATGGATAGTAAACATCCTCATGCAACACAACTTGTGCACCATCTGGTATTGATTTTTTCCAGTGACAAGAACCCTTTGTACCATCTGCCATTTTCAAAGTTAATTGACGTGGTGTATTAACATCACCAGTTGTAACAAAATCATGTGATAGTAAACCACGGCCACCTTCATTAAATCCACCTTCATATTGGAAGTCAGCGGTAGCTCCTCCGAGCAAAAATCCTTTAGTAAATTGTGACATAAATTTCTCCTTTTTTGCCTAGATCCATCTTATAGAAAAACAATCTATTTCTCATTTTTCAATTCCTAATGGAAAGTTTTTCCATAGTTTAAATCTTCTTTTTTTAATATTTTCGGATGATAATATTTTTAAAAAACGTTCTATTTTCACAGAACGTTTTAGATTAGATTTTTTATTTAGCTGCTTCGATAGCTGCTTCTTTTGCTAATTCTTCAGCATAAGTTTCATCATCTAATTTTTTAATCCATGGGTAGTAACCTACAATTGACCAAGCAATGATAGCTGCTTGTAGTAGAGCTGCTCTCCAACCACCAGTAATTAAACCAGAGATAATTGGAGGTGTAGTCCATGGAACTGAAACTGCACCATAGTAAGGAACTAAACCAAGATCAATGGCTAAATAAGCTGCAACTGCTGCAACAACTGGAACATAGATGAATGGTAGGAAAAGTTTTGGATTTAAAACAATTGGTGTACCAAACAAAATAGGTTCATTGATATTAAATAGTGCAGATGGTGCTGCAAGTTTACCCAATGTTTTGAATTGATTTGATTTTGCAAAGAATAAGAAAGCAATAACTACACCGAACGTGATACCTGAACCTGTAATACGCCACATAGCATCTACTTGTGTTGTATAAACAGCTGCACCATTTTCAGCAGTAAGTGCTAAACCAGAGTCTAAGATAGCTTGGTTAGCTAACATGTTAGCTGTAACGATACCTGATGTAATACCACCAACAAGGGAAGCACCGTGAACACCAAACCACCAAAGTAATGAAACCATAGTTGAGAAGACGATAACACCGACCAATGAGTCAGAGAAACCCATCAATGGAGTTTGAATGGCTTTGTAAATGAAGTCAACAGCTGTTGATCCCATAAAGTTTACAAAGAACACGTTAACTGCAAAGGCAATTGTGAATAAAACTGTACCTGGAATTAAGGCAGCAAAGGAGTTCGCGATATTTGGTGGAACACCTTCTGGCATTTTGATTGTGAATCCTTTTGTGAGGAAGTAATCATATTCCATACCTGTTAAAGCCCCGATAATTAAGGCAGAAATCAAACCTTTTGATCCCGTATAACCCATTGGGAATACGTTAGCAATTGTTAATGTATCTGTTGCGCCAGATGCTGTTACAGTATGAGGAATTAAAATCATAAATGTAATAACAGCTAGGATACCAGCACCTAAGCCTTCTTTACCAGCATTTTTAGCATAGTTATAAGCAACTGCGAAAACTGCGATAACAGAAATTAAGTTGAATGTCGCACGATACACTTGCATCATGTGATCCTTCACACCCATATCAATAAAGAATTGTTGAATTGGGAGATAAGGGAAGTTAGCTAATAATAAGAAAATCGATCCGATGATGGTTAAAGAAATTGTCGCAATCATACCATCTTTGACTGCAGTCAGTGGTCGTGACGTAATTACGTTCATGATCGCTGGAAATACTTTGTCATTGAAAAATTCTTTCATAAGTTCTCCTTTTCGCTTTTGAAAAATGACATAAACACTACATTTTGTTATGCAATAACTCTAAAGCTGCATCTAAGACACCTTTACCGTTTAGTCGACCATAATCTTTGAGCGATATGACACCAACGGGTATACCTAAAGGGCTAGCGAGTTTTAAAGCATCTGCCTCTTTATACACAACTTGTGGTCCCAGTAAGACCACATCTGCATAGGGAAGCTCATTAATCAAAGAAGTCACTGGGTACGCTTTAATCGCAATATCCAAATTTCTTTCTTTGACACTTTCTTGCATTTTCATGACAAGAAGTGATGTCGACATTCCCGCATTACAGAAGAGTTTAATCACAATCATTTCGATCAACTCTTTGTGTGTTTTGATAAAGATAAAGAAGTTCTTGAGCTACATCACTTAGAACAGTTGCCATCGCAATATGATCTTGCGCATGGATGAGAATCAGATTCATGTCTGTTTTCTTTCCACATGCTTCAGCTTGAATAAGTTCAGTTTGAACTAAGTGTGCTGAATTTAAATCATTAACAGCTTCGTCTAAGATGTTTTGGGCTTTCTGATAGTCACCTTCACGTGCTGCCTTCATCGACAACATGGATTTAGACTTTGAGTTCCCCGCATGTAATATGAGTTGAAACGGTATTTCGTATTGTGTTTCATCCATAAAAATGCAGCCTATCCTTCTCTAACAAAACCTATTCTATAAAAATCTAGTCCTTATGCTTTCATACTTTTTCCATAGCACTGTGGAAACATAAAAAAAATACTAGATTTCTCCAGTATTTAGTTCCAATCAATAATACGAATAAATTCTTCATAATCCTTAACATTGATCGCTTTTTGAATTTCTTTCGCATCGGTTAAGAAGTGTGCACTCTTCGCAAAGAAAGTGTCTAAGTTATCAGTTTCTGTATCACCATAACTCAACATAAAGACAAGTTGAACCTCTCTTTCACGCCATTTAATTGCTTCTTTTAAAACCGCAACAGATACTATAGTATGTGCGGTAAATGATTTATCTGGATGTGGTATCGCAATCAGATTACCAAATTCTGTACTAGCCAGCCCTTCTCTTGCTAAACAAGATTCATAGAAACCTTCTTTAACCCCATAAAGTTCTGTAATCTTATTAGACATGAAATATATGATTTCTTCTTTTGTTTTTCCTTCAAAATCTTTAAAGAATAAACGACGATCAAAAAACTCAGCAATAGACAAATGATCTTCACTGAAACGCAGTTTGATTGATTGAACATCTTTATCATCTAATAGTGAAGATATGTAAATAATAGGCTTTGTGGTTTTGACACGTAACGGAACTGTTGACACGATTAAATCAAATTTTTCTAAATTCATTTTTTGTATGGTTAAAGCATCAATCGTTTGAACATCATCTAAATATGCCTCAAACTCTTTTTTAAAACGATAATTCAAAAGTTTTGCAGTCCCATGACCCGTCGCACAGACCAATAAGACTTTCTTCTTGTTGGTATTTTCTTTATGTCTTTCCAGTGCGACATAGAAATGTAGGGCAAAATATGCAACTTCATCTTCAGCTAAACGGGTATTATAAATACGCTCTATTTCTTCAGTCGCAACTTTAGCAATTAAAAAAGCTTGTTTATGTTTTTTTATATCAATAAGGAGTGGATTTTTTAGAAGTAAACGATATTGAATACGTTTAATTAAGGGAACACAATGTAAACCCAAAGCAATTCTTAAATCGAGATCTTTACTGAAGTCAATCTCAAAAATATAATTAATGCGCTCGATCATTTTTTGAACCAATTGGTCTACTTCACTACTCACCACATTAGAGCTTTCACCCCCTGCAAAAACTCTTTTACCCGATAGATGCATGGTGATATAGCCTTGTTCATCCTCTGGGAAAGCTATATTAAAACTGATTTTCATTCGTTCTATTATTTTTTTCGCTATCTTATACTCATCATTGAGTTTTAATTCTTCAAGCGATTCACTATCCATTAATATAGGTTCACCAATTTTAATGCGTTCTAGGGCGATAAATAAATGTGTTATTAAGTTCTCAAAAATAATTTCACTGGTTTCATAATTGAATTCATCAAAGACCACTAAAACGTTTTTACGAATTTGTTCCATGACCCATTGTGTTTCAAATTCGACATCAGCATCTGGTAAAGAATTTTCATTGTAGAGAACATTAGCGATACATAAACGCAAATTCATCTCACTACCCACCAAACGAATACCATAATTTGGTCGAACTTCTAGTTGAACATGAAAAGGCTCAATTTTATCTTTTAAATTATTTAAATCTAAACTAAGTTGGGAGCGTGATATTTGAAGTTCATCACATAGATCTACAGCTGAAAAATAGTTCTTTTTAAAAGCGAGCTTTTTTAATAGATAATGAACACGATTACCTTTATCACTCAAACTTGAATCATCAAAGGCAAATTCATGCCATTTTGTCGCTATAAAATTTCTGAATGGTTCAACATCACTAATTTCGAAGCGAAAACCAAAACCTGCTTTTGAGATAATGCTTGCGCCATTTCTTTCAAATATATTATTTAAAACTTTGATCTCATTACGTATCGTTTTTGAGCTAACAGAAAGAAGTGAAGATATTTCTTCACTGGTCATATAATGTTCTTGATTACTTAATAAATCAAAGATTTTCTTTATCCGAGTTTCTTTCATAATGTCGGCTAAAGTATATCTTTATTTATAAAGCGAAATGACAATCTGAATTTTTTTGGCAATGTTTTTCAAATAAAAACTAGCTAAATTTTCAATATTTTCACAATAAAAAAAGGACTAATTAGATTAGCCCAGATTAGTTTAGTTTTCTAAGAATTGAACAATGTCCAAATCTTTAATCAATTTAAACATTTCCATTTCTTGATCAGAGATATGCCCAATTAAATTACGCATTCCATCATTTTTGATAGGACACAATACTACTTGTACTTCTGATGAATAATGTTCATATTCATTGTTTACCATGACCACATCACCTCTGACAAATTCAGTTTGTGATACTTTACGTTGAGGAACTTTCCCATGGAAGAAGAAGCGCGGAATACGATTACGCCAGATCCATTCACTACTATCACCCATATCTATATGTGGAAAGAAATTAAGTAAAACTTCTTTTTCCACATCTGTTATTTCTTTAACCAAATCAACTTTAACTTTCTTAACTGCTGGCATTTCTTTTTTCATAAAGAAGGATGCAAATGGCAATTTCTCAAGATAGGTCATATCTGGTTCAACCGCTTTAATCGCTTCATTGATCAAATCAAATTCCGCATCACTCGCAAAAGCATTTCCAATCATTATTTCATCAATAAGATCTGTCGCAAGCATTTCTCTTACTTGTAGATCAATTGGAAGATCTCTCATTTTTTCAACAGTTGGTAAACCATAAATCGAATCCCAGACGCCATGTGTATTTTCAGCATGCGAACTAACAAACGCACCTACGCGAATTTCTGCTTCTTTAAACTCTTTAGAAACATGTAGGAATTTATCCCACTTCATACCTGTATATGTTTGTGGATAAAAATTATGACTAACTAAAATATTTTCTTTTTTCGCACCTTTTTCAATTAGTTCTTTTATATAAGAAGCTTTTAAAGCGGATGCATTAAATTCAATTTGAATATTTTCTTTATTATTAATAACTTCTACATCACCCTCTAAGCCATAAGACATATCCATGCGAAGAATATCGATTCCCATTTTCTTAAAAAGACTTAGATCACTCGATTTCACACTTAAACGTTCGAATAGTTCTGGATTAACATCCACACTCATCAACATCTGACATTCATGACATTTAGTTGTCATATCAGTAAACATCTTAATGACATTTTCTGGGTTGTCCTTAACCGAAAACATGCTAGAGAACACTCTTTTAAAACCAGCATTTGATGCCTTTTCCATATAAGCATAGATATCTTCTACACTTGCGACATCTGGATAAATTGATATACCTAATGATTTCATGTTTAAACTCCTTATTATTTAATGGTTCGTCTATTTAAATCATAGCACTTTGATGAATGTGAATTGATACTTAAAACAAAGTTTTATCTAAATAATGCTTTACTTTATCACTTTATTATAGTAAAGTAGTAAAGTATTTAAGGAGAGTCTGCGATGAATACAAAACATTACACACATCACACATCTTCTCACCACCATCATTTGATGGCTTTTTGCGTTATCTAAACTGTAATAAACATTACAAACACTTAGGTATGCGCAAGAAAATCTTGCGCTTTTTTTATAAAATAACCCTATAGGAGAAAATAACTTATGAATACCATTACCATTGCTTTACCAAAAGGAAAAAGACTTCTTGGATCAGCTTATGATATTTTCAAGAATGCTGGGATTACATCTGCATTATTAGAATCGGAAATGAAAGATGCGAAAGGAAAACTTTTAGAGTTTAAATCAGATTGTGGAAACTATAACTTCATCTTACTTAAAGTGGCCGATATTCCTCAATACATTGATCGAAACTGGGCAGAACTTGGTGTCGCAGCCTTTGATAACTATCGTGAGTATGAGTTAGAAAATGCTACTTTAAAAAACAGTTTACGAGGTGATAACTTTGCTTCTGATTTACTCCCTGATTTAGAACTATGTCCACAATCTCGTTTCTGTGTAGCAGGCCGTCCTGAAGTATTAGACTTTTATGAAAGTTGTAAGAATAGTGAAGAAAAAATCTTAACGGTTGCGACTTCAAATCCAGCCATTGCCAATCACTATTTCACTACAAAAGGGATCATTGCCGATATTATCACGATTGGTGGATCATCTGAAGTTATGCCTAAGTTTGGGAATGTTGATTGTATTTTCGATATTGTTGAAAGTGGTAGAGCTTTAAAAGAAAATGGTTTAATTATCTTTGAAGAAGCAATGCAAATCAAAACAAAAGTATTATTTTCAAAAGCTGCTTTAAAATATAGTGAGAAAGCACAAAAAATTATGGAGGTGCTCAGTAATGCGCTTCAATAAAGAAATAAAAGAAAGATCAATGGATTCAAACTTAGAAATCGAAACGATTGTAAGAGATATTATCGTTGATGTTCGTCTCAATGGTGATGCAGCCCTTCGTAAATATAATGAGAAGTTTGATAAATATACTGGTGATTTTATCATTCAGCCAGAAGTCACAGAAGAAGAAAACTTCATGCGTATCTTAGAGCGTGCAAAAGCTCAAATTACAGATTTTCACATCAATCAACTTAATAAAGGTTTTGAACTAAAAAAAGAGAATGGTGTCATCATGGGTCAGTTTGCGAGACCTATTAAAAGAGTTGCCGTTTATGTGCCGGGCGGAAAAGCCTCCTACCCTTCTTCAGTTTTAATGAATGTACTTCCAGCTCAAATTGCCGGTGTCAAAGAGATTGCAGTTTTTACCCCAGATCCATCCAATGAAGTCTTAATGGCTTGTAAAGTATGTGGCATTCATTCGATCTATAAGATAGGTGGAGCTCAAGCGATTGCGGCGGCTGCTTATGGGACTGAAAGTATTAAAAAATTTGATAAGATTGTGGGCCCAGGTAATATTTTTGTGGCAACCGCTAAAAAACAAGTTTATGGAGATGTTGATATCGACATGATTGCTGGACCATCTGAAGTTCTTGTGATTGCAGATGAAAAGGCAAACCCTGCCTATATTGCAGCAGATCTCATGTCACAAGCTGAACATGATGAAATGGCACGCGCCATCCTAATCACGACTTCTCAAACAATCATTGATGAAACTGAAAAAGAGATTGATAAACAAATAAAAACACTAAATCGTAAGAACATTATTGAGAAAAGTTTAAATGATTATTCAACAGCGCTCTTGGTTAACACAATTGAAGAAGCGATTGAATGTTCTAATGATATTGCCCCAGAACATTTAGAGTTACTAGTTGAAGATCCCTTTAAATATTTAGATCTCATTGATAATGCTGGTTCTGTTTTCTTAGGTGAAAATGCTCCTGAACCTTTAGGGGATTATATGTCAGGAACAAATCATGTTCTACCGACTTCAGGAACAGCTAAGTTCTATTCACCATTAGGAGTGTATGATTTTATTAAATATTCTTGTTATTCCTATTATCCAAAAGAAGTCTTAGAAACATTTAAGGATGATGTAGTTGAATTCGCAAACAGAGAGGGACTAGATGCTCACGCAAATAGTTTAAAGGTACGTTTCTAATGGCATATGTCGCTGGTTTTCAACCAAAAGGTGAAGGCTATATCAAACTCAATACCAATGAGAATCCTTATCCTCCTAAAGTTAGCTTAGAAGATATTGATTTGACTAAACTAAAACTCTACCCAGATCCTGATAGCACAAAATTAAGTACAGCTATCGCAGAAAAATTTAATGTTGATGTTAAGAATGTCTTTGTGGGAAATGGAAGTGATGAAGTCATTGCCTTAATCTATGAAACTTTCTTTAGAAATCAAGTATTATCACAACCTGATATCTCTTATGGATTCTATCCCGTTTGGACAGATTTCTACGCTGCTAAAGCAAACTATATTCCACTTAAGAATTGGACGATTGATTTCAGTGAATATCGTGGTAACTGCATTATTGCAAACCCAAATGCCCCAACGGGTGTTGGGATTAAAATAGATTCAATACCACAAGATGGAATCGTTGTTATTGATGAAGCTTACATTGATTTCTCAGATATTCCTTCAGCTATTGAATTAGCCAAGAAATATGACAATTTACTCGTTGTTCGGACCTTCTCAAAATCTTATTCACTTGCCGGTCTTAGAGTTGGATTTGCGATAGGAAATGAAAAACTAATTGAGAAATTAAACGATAGTAAAAATAGTTTTAACTCTTATCCTATCGATATGATTGCGGAAAATTTAGCCACCCAAGCGATTCAACAAGATCCAATTGTTGAAGAAGTTAAAAAGACACGGGCTTGGTTAGAAACTCAAATTGATTGCTTACCCTCTGATGCCAACTTTGTCTTCTGGAAGATAGAGAACGCAAAAGAGATGTATGATTATCTTATGGAACACAAAATCGTGGTTCGATATTGGGATAAGTTCCCAGATCGTATCCGTGTATCAATTGGTACACAGGAAGAAATGGAGGCCTTTGTAAAATGCGTCAAAGCCAAATAGAAAGAAATACAAAAGAAACACAAATTAAACTTAGTCTTAATTTGGATGAGAAAAGTCAGAATTCAATTAATACAGGTATTGGTTTCTTAGATCACATGTTAGATTTATTTGCCTTTAGAGCAGGTATTACTCTAAATATTGAATGCAAAGGTGATCTTTATATTGATGGACACCACAGTGTTGAAGATATTGGCATTGCTTTAGGTTTGGCTTTAAAAGAAGCTTTAGCTGATAAAAAAGGGATTCAACGTTATGGCAGTTCAAGATGTCCCATGGATGAAACATTAGTTAGTGTTGATTTAGATTTAGCCAATCGTGCATTTCTAGTCTTTAATGCTGAACTTTGTGCTGAGCGTGTTGGTGAACTTGAAACAGAATTAGTGGAAGAATTCTTTAGAGCGCTTGCCTTTAATTCTGGGATGACTCTACACATTAATGAATTGTATGGTAAAAATACGCACCACAAAATTGAAGCGATTTTTAAAGCTTTCGGGATGGCTTTAAAAGCCGCGATTGAAATTACTTCAAATGAAATCCCATCCACTAAAGGTGTTCTTTAATGGTTACGATTGTTGATTACAATTGCGGAAACATTAAATCTGTTTTAAATGCTTGTAAGCGAGCTGGTATAGAAGCTAAGTTATCAAAAAATATTGATGATGCTGATGCGATTATTTTGCCAGGTGTTGGTGCTTTTAAAACAGCGATGGATAATTTAGGACCTTTAGCTGAAGAACTCAAGAAAACAGACAAACCTATTTTAGGGATTTGTTTAGGCATGCAAATTCTTTTTGAAAGAGGTTTTGAAGGTGAAGAAATAAAAGGTTTAGGTTTATTAAAAGGTGATGTTAAATTAATCCCAACCAATGCTAAACTTCCTCATATGGGTTGGAATACGTTAAGTGAAACTAAAGAGGATGTTTACTTTGTCCACTCTTACATGGCTGACTTTAATGAAACAACCATTGAGTATGTTGATTATGCTGGGGTTAAAGTTCCGGCAACTGTTGGTCAAGGTAAAATCATGGGCACTCAATTTCACCCAGAAAAAAGTGGTAAAGTGGGGGAAGCTATTTTGAAAGGATGGGCACAAAAATGGGGCTTATAATTCCAGCAATTGATTTACTCAATGGACAAGCTGTTCGTCTATATAAGGGTGATTATGATCAAAAAACTGTTTATAGCGATAATCCATTAGAAATTGCCCAAAAATTTAAAGATATGGGGGCAAGCCTCATTCATATCGTAGACTTAGATGGCGCAAAATCAGGAGATAACCCTAACTTTGAAGTCATCACACAAATCGCTAAGATTATCGATATTGAAGTCGGTGGTGGTATCCGTAATGCCGATATCGTTGAGAAATATTTACAAGTCGCAAAGCGCGTCATATTGGGTACTGTTGCGGTTAAAGATCCACAATTCGTTATTGATATGGTCAAAAAATATGGCAATGAAAAGATTGTTGTAGGGGTTGATGTTAAAGATGGAAAAGTGGCCGTTCATGGTTGGACTGAAAAATCAGATCTTGATTATTTAGAATTTATTAACTCTTTACCTTGTGACATCATCATTGTTACTGACATCTCAAAGGATGGAACTTTAAAAGGACCTAATTGGGAGATGTATAAACAAATTCAAAATAAACGCGTGATTGTATCTGGTGGTGTAGCTACAGATGCAGATCTAGATAATCCCTATTATGGAACAATTGTTGGTAAGGCTTACTATGAAGGAAAGGTGGATCTTGAAACATGCTTAAGAAAAGAATCATCCCCTGCTTAGATATAAAAGATGGTCATGTCGTCAAAGGAATAAATTTTGAAGGCTTAGTTAATGTTGGTGATCCTGTTGAGATTGCGAAGCGTTATGAAGATCAAATGGCTGATGAAGTTGTTTTCTTAGATATCACCGCTACCCACGAAAATAGAGATACGATTTATGAATTGATAGAAAGAGCTGGCTCAGTGCTTTCTATTCCACTTACTGTTGGTGGTGGTATTCGTACTCTAGACGATTTTCGTAAAATCTTAAATAGTGGTGCTGACAAAGTTTCAATTAACTCATCAGCTGTAAATAATCCACAACTGATTAAAGAGGCATCTGATGAATTTGGATCTTCAACGGTTGTTGTAGCGATAGATTCTAAAGATTTTGAGGTTTATATCAATGGAGGTCGTAAAGCGACTGGACTAAATTTAGTTGAATGGGCTAAAAAAGTTGAAGAGTTAGGTGCTGGAGAAATTTTACTCACTTCAATGAATGCCGATGGTACACAAGATGGTTATGATATCGCTCAAACGAAAGCTGTTTGTGATGCAGTAAATATCCCCGTTGTCGCTTCAGGTGGTTGTGGTTCTATCGATGATATTATAGAAGTCTTTAAAGAAACCAATTGTGATGCTGCCTTAGTCGCTAGTTTATTCCACTATGGAAAAGCAACAGTTGATGAAGTTAAAGAAGCAATGGAAAGGAATGATATCCCATGTCGGATCTTAAAATAAAATTTAATGATAAAGGCCTAGTTCCTGTCATTGTACAAGACTATTATTCAGGTAAAGTCTTAATGTTTGCTTATGCAAACCAAGAAGCATATGACTATATGTTAGCTAATAATGAAACTTGTTTCTATTCACGCTCTCGTGATGAACAATGGCATAAAGGTGAAACATCTGGAAATACCCAAATTATCAAGTCAATGGCTTTTGATTGTGATAATGATACTCTACTTGTTCAAGTACAACAAAATGGTATTGGCGCATGTCATCGCAATACCTTCTCTTGTTTTGATGGAGGAGAAATAGGACAATTCTCAATACTTGATGATTTATACAAACAAATTGATGATCGTGCTCATCACCCTGTTGAAAAATCATATACGAACTACTTATTAGATAGTGGTTTAGATAAGATATGTAAAAAGGTAGGAGAAGAAGCCACTGAAACGATTATTGCAGCTAAAAACGCACATAATGGCGATCTTGTTGAAGAGTTATCTGACCTTACTTATCACTTAATGGTACTTATGTATAAACAAGGTGTTAGCTTAGATGATCTAAAAGCTAAACTTGTTGAAAGACACGAAGTATCTGGTAATTTAAAAGATAAAAACACTAAAGGTGACTATTAGAAAAATCACTTATCCAATAAATGGGTAAGTGATTTTTAATTTACTCTGTTTTACTTTTAATAACTTCTTTAATAACTTTTAAGACACCTTCTTTTTCATTTGATTCAGCGATGTACTTTGCAAATTCTTTTAGTTCTTCTTGAGCATTCTCAACAATGTAACTATATTTAACTGATTCTAGCATTTCTTTGTCATTCATTGCATCTCCAAATGCCATCATTTCATCGAAATTAATGTCTAAAATTCCAGCTAGTTCACGTAATGCTTTCCCTTTATTAACGCCTTTAAGTGTTAAATCGATCCAGACACTATGACCCAATACAATCTCATAATCTTTTTCCAATTGACTTTTAACACCATCATTAAAATACTTTCTAGCATTATTATTGGGATAGTAAACTGAGATCTTAATAATATCGTCTTGATAGTTTTTCAAATCATCCAAAATTTTGATTGGGTTAAAATACCAACTCATTTCATCAAAATGCTTTTTGTGTCGTTCATGCATATAAGCTGAAGTAATCCCAAATAACACCGGAATTCCTGCATCTTGAGTATCAAAGTAATCAATAATTGTATCTAAATCATCTTTAGAGAAAACATGTGCGTCTAATACTTTACCAAAGCGCTCTATCGATGCACCATTATCACCAAGAATTGAAATCTTATCCGTATACGTTCCCATAAACTCTCTTATTTTAAACATTGGTCTTCCACTAGCAATGACAAATTCAACTCCTAAATCTAATAATTGATCTAAGTAATTGAAAAACTCTGAAGGTAACTTACCTTCTTTAGTTAGTAAAGTATTATCCATATCTGAAGCTATTAGTCGTATTTTTTTCATTTTATGTTCCTATTCCTATTCTTATTTTAATTTAAATTGGTAATTTATGCCTTTTCACCTTAAAATTTAATTAATAATTACAAGTGAGAAAACTATGCCAAAAATTGAAGTTAATAATATAGATAAAGATCTACTAATAGATGACATCAACAAAAGTTTAAATATAAACAATTCAATTACTCAAATTAATCTCAACGATATTATTAGATGTGATCTTATTGAGACAAGAGGATCATATGGTAAAACCGGTTTTGCTAAAGCATTTTCAACAAGTTTTCTTGGAGAACAAAGTCACATTTTGACATCTTTTTGTATAGAAATTCAAACAAGTGAAGACACATATTTATTTGAGTTACTTAAAACACCATTAAAATCAAACACTTTTATATTTAAAAATATTAAAAAAAATGCAGAACAATTTTTAGTCAAAATTAAATCATATGTTCCAGATAGCCCAGTGGTGTTAACAAACTTAAGTTACATCGAAGAATTACGTGAATTAAAAAAATTACTTAATGAGAATATCTTAACCCAAGAAGAATTTGAACAAAAGAAACAAAGAATATTGAATTCAAAATAAAGATGAGTCGAATGACTCATCTTTTCAGGCTGTTGACAAATAAAGTTGACAGTCTTTTTTTGTGATTTAGAAGAAAAGAGTGAAATGGTAAAATAGAGATAGATAAAACGAGGGTTTAAGTGATGTATAAAGAACGTAAATT
This sequence comes from Erysipelotrichaceae bacterium, assembly GCA_963663995.1. GTDB lineage: Bacteria > Bacillota_I > Bacilli_A > Erysipelotrichales > Erysipelotrichaceae > UBA2212. The sequence continues at coordinate 1,028,070 of OY760660.1, forward strand.
TAGCCAAGAAAATATCATTATGATGAGTATGGAAGAGATGGTCCCCAAGGATCATCTTTTACGTAAAATTGATAAAAGTATGGATTTTAGTTTTATCAACGAAAAGACAAAACACTTATATAGTTCTAACTCAGGAAGAAACTGTATTGAACCAGTAGTCTTATTTAAAATCGTGTTCTTACAGTATTTATATGGAATTAAATCCATGCGCGCAACCGTTAAACAATGTGAAACAGATGCGTCCTTTAGATGGTTTCTAGGAATTCCTTTTGGTCAGAGTGTTCCTCATTATTCAACCTTCTCACAAAACTATATAAGACGTTATTCAAAGAGTGATATCTTCGAAGAGATCTTTGAAGAAGTCTTGAATAAAGCCATCTCAAAATAACTGGTAAGTGGACGAGACTTATTTACGGATTCAACCCACATTAAAGCGAATGCGAATAAGAAGAAGTATGAAATAGAAGTTAAACAAGTGGTTAAACAACGTAAGTTAGAGTTAGAGAATGAGATTAATCACTTAAGAGAAGAGATGGGTAAAGATGCATTTGAGTATGAAGATGAGACTGAACGTAAAGAAATTAAAATCTCAAAGATTGATTCAGATAGTGGCTATTATCATCGAGATGAGAAAGAAAAAGGCTTTATGTATCTCGATCATCGGACTGTTGATGGATTAAACAACTTTATTGTCGATGCCTATGTCACTCCTGGAAATGTCCATGATTCAAAACCATATATTTCAAGAGTTGAGTATATCTTAAATAAATATGGCTTTCATACAAAGAATGTAGGATTAGATAGCGGGTATTACAGTTGGGATATTTTAGAGTCATTAGAGAAGAAAGATATCTATGGTGTAGTAGCTTATCGACGATTCAATAAAGCGAGTCAAAAAGGCTTTAAGTATAATGAAGAGAATGATGTCTATGTCTGTCCAATCGGTTGTGTCTTACCTTTAAAAAATATTGATAAATTAGGATATAAACAGTATCACGATTCTAAACAATGTCAGGGATGTCCGCTTCTTCAAAGCTGTGCAGGCAAATCGAATAAAAAAGTAATGAGACGACACATCAAACAAGAAGTGTATGAGCGTGCCAAAGATCGAAGACTAAGTAATCACGGTAAGCAACTCTATGCACGACGCAAGACAACGGTTGAGAGAAGTTTTGCGGATAGTGAACAAAATCATGGATACCGATATGCGACTTATCGAGGACTAGCCAAAGTACAGAATTACGTTTGGTTGTCTTGTGCTGTTCAGAATATGAAAAAGATGGCTTTACTGCTTCATGAGCACCCTCAAGAAACCTTAAAACCATCATTAAAACTAATAAAATTTCACTTCGAACAGCTCATCAGCTGTTTTTTAATCCACAAAAGAAAAAGTACAGCTTATAAAAGCCGTACTTGTCATCAGTCTGTAAAGATGAGTCGAATGACTCATCTTTTGTTTAATTAATTTTTTGGTCTTTCAGGAGTTTCTTGACCATAATATTTAATAACATCTACCGCATCAGCTACTTGAGCAGGTGTCAGTTCTGCGACTGTACCAATCGATTTAGCAGCGATATAACATTTCGCAGCTTCTTCTAAATAAACACATGCATACAAAGCTTCTTTTAAACTTTTACCTATCGTGACAACACCATGATGTTTTAGAATAACAGCCAGTTGATCTCCAAAAGTTTCTACAGCATTAATGCCCATATCTATACTTGCAGCAGAACTATACTTAGCAACTTTAACAGCACCTTTTGTCATATTAGCCAACGTTGTTAAAGTACATGGTAATTCATCTTGTACCAAACCAATAGCTGTAGCGTATGGTTGATGTGTATGAATAACCGCATTAACATCTGGTCTATTTTTAAAAATATATAATAAAGCTTCAGTGTCTACTGATGCTTTTCTTTTTCCTTCTAATATTTTTCCTTCAATATTGACAACAAGAACATCGTCTTCAACCATGTCTTCGTATATCATTCCGGATGGAGTAACTAAAATACTACCATTTTCCATTCTTACACTGATATTACCACCACTCAGAGTGATAAGCTCATAACGATCCATATTGATGCCAGCTTTTATGACATCTCTTTTTTCTTTTTCGTACATAATTTTACTTCCTAAGATAACACTGCATCATCAAAGAAATGATCAGTCGTTTCAATTTCATTTATCTCTTGATTACATTTTCGGACATTAAACATATGACTACGTCCTCTAAATTTCAAACTTTGTGGATGAACTTTTTTCTCAATTACATAAAGTTCATCAATTAATTCTTCTCTTTCACTGAAATAATAATAGGATACCCAGAAGCGACCTTTTTTCCCATTTTTATCAGTAATGCGAATGTAAAATTGAGCGTTCGCAAATTCTTTAATTAAAAATCTTGTTAAATCTTCTATCTGATATTCAACTTCACCAAACGAAATAAATCGAATTGAATTATCAGTAATAACTATTTCTTTAGGATTACTTTTCAAAACAAACGTATTAACCGCACCATAAACAGCAGTACCTATTCCAAATAAATAAAGCAACTGTGACATATTCATGATAAATAAGACAGTAAATACAACAGCAACAGCAATTAAGATATATCCAGCATATAAAACTTTAAATTGATAACGTTTTGGATCATAACTATATGTTTTTTGCATAAGGCTTACCTTTCTATGCAACAAAATGCATGTATAGATACACCATAAATATGGTGTATCTATTTAACTAAGAACTAATTAGAGAGCAGCTGATTCTTCTTTGATAATTTTCTTTCTATTATAGAAAGCCATACCAAGAGCACCTGCACCTAATGCACTAATACCAGCCCATCCTAAGCCAGATGATCTAAAGAATAACCAAGTTAATGGATTTGAACCATCGCATAAGCTTGAGAAGTTTCCAGCACCAGCGTATGATCCAGGATCAGCAGCAACAGCTGCTTTAACAAATGTATCAACCATATCTGTACCAACGTAAAGCATGATGATTAATGTAAAGAAACCTGAAATTAAAGCTCTTAAGAAATCACCTTTTGCAGCAGGAACAAATAGAACGAACATCCAAGGAATAACAGCTAAATCAGCAAATGGTAATACTCTATTACCAGGTAATAAAACAGCTAATACAATACTTACAGGAACTAGAATCAAAGCACTTGTCATACAAATTGGATGACCAATACCAACAGCTGAATCTAAGCCGATATAAATTTTACCGTTTCCAGAAGTATGTTTTTCAATGAATTGTTGTGCTGCATCTGAAACTGGAATTAAACCTTCCATAAGAAGTGCAGCCATTTTTGGAATTAAAACTAATGAAGCAGCTAAGCTCATACCTAATGTTGTAACGCCAAATACGTCATAACCAGCAATAACACCGATAACGACACCAAATACTAAACCGATTAAGATAGGTTCCCCAAATACACCTAGCTTTTGTTGAATTTTTTCCATATCAACATTTACATTATTTAAACCAGGAATTTTATCAATGATTGCATTAAATAAATAAGCAAATGGGACGAATGCTGTTGTAAAACCATGAGGTAAAGAAATACCTGGTAAACCATTGTATTTTTCTAATCCTGGAGCAGTCCAGTCACCTAAAATCATGATAATAATCATATTAATTGCAGCGGCAGCCATACCCATAGCTAAACTACCTGTATAAGCTTGAACTAATGCGCCTGTGAAAGCGAAATGCCAATAATCCCAAATATCAACGTCGATCGTTTGAGTTGTTTTAGTTAACAACATAACGATATTAACTGTTAAACCAATTGGAATAATAAATGTTCCAACTTCAGACGCAAATGCGATAGCAGCTGAAGCAACCCAGCCGATGTCGACAGCATCCATTTGTAAACCATACAATGTAACCATTTGTTGAACAGCTGGGCCTAAATTACCTGCCATTAAACCGGTTACTAAACCTAAACCAATGAAGCCAACACCTACAGTTAAACCAGCTCTTAGTGATTTACCAAACGGTGCACCTAATGCTAACCCTAAAATCAACATTATGATTGGCATCATAACTGATGGTCCTAAATCAGAAATAAATTGAAAGAACCCTAAAATTACATCTACCATTTTTTCTCCTTTTTTAAGCGTTATAAAGAACTCTTGTCTCCATAACTAAATAGTTAACAAAACTTATTTTCCCTCTGGCCAAAGAATTGCAACAACTTCATCTGCAACTTTATCCATACCTCTACCCGTTACTAATGGCAATGCATTAACGGTTGGTGTTTTTAAGAAACTAGGTACAGTTGTTGTGTGAACTATTACATCAAATCCATCATCCTTAGATGATAATTCAGCAATTTTATACTGAGTCGTTGAGTACTGACCTTTGTAACCTCTGGCGTCCAGTAATTCTGATAATCTTTTGGTGGCTAATGTTGAGGTTACAACACCTGTGCCGCAAGAAATCAGAATTTTTTTTGCTTTACCGACTGTCATGATAATTTCTCCTTTCTTTCATTTTGATTTCTTATTTGATAGGAAATAAGCTTCTGTAAACAAATCTATGTAATAGCATTTTTGCTTTACATTCAAATTAATGAACAAACTTTTATTCGTGATATACTAGCGCTATATTCAACTTTTATAGAAAGGGCCATCATGATATCAGAATTCAAAAAATCTCTAGCACAATACTTAATCGTCTTAATTTTTCTTTCAGCTGTTTTTGTAGTAATAATTATTCCAACTACATCTCCTCTTGGATTTTTATCTCCAATAACTAAGTTTTTACTCTTAACGCTTTCACTTTTCGTTGCCCATACTTTAGCTGCAGTGATAAGTACAAAGACTGGTAATAAGGAATTTCAACGTATCGCTAGTATTCTAATGACTGATTGTGATGTTAATCAGTTTTTTGCTGAATCTACTCCACTTTTGAAAAAAGGAAGCAGACAATCAAATTTAGCAAAATATATTTTATTGAGTAACGCCTATCTTGCTAAAGGTGATTACTCTGAAGTTATGCAAATTTTAGAGAAAGCTATTCAAGATTCGAATGTAGACTGGATTACTGAAGAAATGAAACATAATATGTGTCACATTTACAGAAATGCATGTATTGCATCAGTTGAAATGGATCAATCTAAACAAGCTATTAATCTATATTCGAAGTTAAGTGACTTATCTTTAACAATCAATAATTCAGCAAATTTCAAACAAGATTCAGAATCAGTCAAATTGTTCACTCGTGATTACATTGGAGTATTTACGAAGCCATCAATGGATGTTAGTCAACTTGAGGAAACATTTTCATCTAGTTCCTCCAACTATTACAAATTAATGTTAGCCCATATACTCACTCGTTATTTTCAAAAAAATAAAAATAATGCTAAGAAGAACTTCTATAATGATTACATTCTTGAAAATAAGAGTGATTGCTTCACATCAATGAAGTAATTTATACAATATTTCTCAAAAATGTAATTGCTTACATTTCTATTCTAACGTTTCAAAATCAAGATATTTGATACCATAGTTTCACTTTTTCCACATCATTGTGGTAATAATCTAGATTCAAATTTTATATTGACCAAAATTATGAAATATAGACATAAAAACTCCTGAAATCTTTAGGAGTTTTTTAGTACCAATTCTTTTTCAATCTTTTTTTCCGATATTTCAATACGCTGGAACTATAAATGTTCTTGTTGGTTTACCGATCACCTCAAATGTATGAAGTGTTCGGTAAACAACAGTCGGTCCAACGTATAAACGTTAGTAAACTTACAGCTTTAAATGGCTTCTTTAAAATAATCAGCGATTTCAACTGCTGAAGTGGAATTATAAATTTTCTCCAAAACTTTTGGATCTTGAATAAACATAATTAGTTTTGAAAGTAATTCCATATGTTGATGGCCTTCTTTCAATGCTAACATCACAACAATCGAGGTTTTTATAATTTCATCATGATTAGACATCATCCTAAAATCAACGGGATTCTTTAATGTTGCAATACAAATACAAGCTTTATTAACATGTTCTATGTCCGCATGAGGAATAGCAATTCCATAACTTTCAGTTGGTAACCCAGTCGCGAAAGCAATTTCACGATCTTTTACTGCTTGTTGAAAAGAATCTTTTACATATCCTAGTTTATATAAATGACTAGCCATTTTATCTAGTACATCTTCAGATGTTTCTAGATCCTCATTTAATAAAACTAATTCCTCGCTAATATCAACTAGACTCATAGTATTTCTCCTAACTATTTCCAAACATTCTATTGAACTTAATACTGAAATCTTCTTTGTTTTTAATCAACATTAGCTCATCCCAGAAATCAGAATTGTATTCCAAATCGGCTAATCGTTTAAAAAAGTTTATAAATCTATCCGTGTCGTCTTCATGAATATTTACTGATAGAATAAATCTCACTTTGTTAAATTCATCCCAATGTATTGGGTTTTTTAATGTTATTACTTGAATGCTACTAAACAGCACTGCATCATTCATTGCATGTGGTAAACCAATATAAGGTGCAACAACTGTTGATCCTAATTCTTCACGTTCAACAAGAGCTTTTAAGAAACCTTCTTTTACATATTTTTTTTCTAGCAGTACTTTATCAATAAATTTAAGGACATCATTTTTAGATGCAAACTCCTTATCGAGATACACATTTTCAGGATTTAAGAAATTGTATTCTTGAACATAACTATTTTTATCAATAACAGTTCTTACATGATCTAAATCTTTTGTAGTAAGTAATGGACTTACAAGAATGACGGGCAACAAACTATTCACATTTATTGTAGATATGATTAGATCAGCTTCTTTATTTGTATATTTATTAACTTCTAAATTTGAGACGACATCAATAATGTCTAAATTTGCAAAGTTGCGTTTCAGTTTTGCGACTAATAATTGAGCTGTTCCCAATCCACTAGCACACATAACTACCGTTCTAATAGGTTTAAAATTTCTTTCTAATGCAGCTGCGAAATGGAGGGCTAGATAAGCTATTTCATGGGTAGGAATTTGTGCATTGAAATCAATTTTAAAAATATCAGCATTTTTCATCAATATCTGACAAAGTTCGCCATAATCTCTTTGGATTTCGTCAAACAATGGATTTTGAATAGTTAAACCATATTCCAAACGATTGATAGCAGGTTTTAAATGAAGAATTAAACTATTGAACAAATGCACATCATTTTCTAAGAAAATACCAAGTTCTACTTGAACATTTCTTATCATCTTCAGAACACTTTCTTCCAATTTTGAATCATCAGATTTCAATTTAAAATCGATTAATTCCATATTTTCTTTAAGTCTTTTCGCACACAGAAAATGTAATAATATATAGTATTTCTCTTCATCCGAGAATCTTACATTAAATTCAAGTTCAATTTTCTTTGCTGTTGACTCAGCAACAAAATATTCTTTTTGGCCTTTTAATTTTTCAACAAGATCTGGTGATAATACAACTGAATTCCCTTGTTGCATTCTTCTTATCGCGATAGCTATATGAACAATAAGATTTACTGTTGCCTCACTTGAAAGATGATATCCCAATGCTTTTTCAGCATCTTTTACTATTTTTTCTACTTTCTTAAAATCAATATTCAGAGATTCTTTAAATCTTTCTAAGAATTGTGATGAATAAATCTCATTCTGAGTTTCATAAATCTCTTCACTATTAATATTGGTCGCAAATGCAAGAACTTTTCGTTTTTCATCTTCGCTACCATCAATATAAATCCCCTCACCCTTGTGATAACTAATAGTTAAACCAAAGTCATTTAGTGTCTCATTAATAACTTGAATATCTTTATTAATTGTTGAATGACTTACATGATAATCAAGACTTAATTGTTTTATTAAAAGAGAATCATTATTCATTATTAGTTGAGTAAGAATGTCTCTTTGTCGATCAGCAGGAGACATCTGTTTTCTTGATTTGAAAATGTCTGAATCTAAGAATTCTTGATATTGTGAAATATCACCATTTACCATTACTCCTTGGCCTGGTTTTTTTATGATTTCAATATCAAAATTACGAACTAAATTTTCAATATCTTTTAGTTCATTTCTCACAGTTTTTTCTGAGAAGCCTATATTCTCTGCTATTTCACTCACACTAAAATAGCGCTTTTCAGAAAACAATAATCTAAGTATGTCATTTTTTCTTTTCATAATTTTGATCAACAATGTAATTGCTTACATTTACATTTTACAAACAAAAAATAGGGAAAAATATTATATATGTTTCACTTTTTCCACATCAATGTTGCAAAAGATAAATTAAGAGCCTTTCACTGATAACTATAGCAAATTACATTTGAAAGAAGTTTTTATAGTAAAATTCCTTTAATTTATTTATTGAATTGATATTTATTAATTTTCTCAATAAGAAATTTTGTGAGAAAATGAGGAAAATTTACATTTTTTTATTGAAAAACTTTTCATGTACAATTAAACTTAGATAAACAATTTGAAAGAGGACAGCGTTTATGAGCGATATCAAAAAAGTAGTATTAGCATATTCTGGAGGTTTAGATACATCTATTATTATTTCTTGGTTAAAAGAGAACTACGATAACTGCGAAGTTATTGCGGTATCTGGAGATGTTGGTCAAGGCACTGAATTAGATGGTTTAGAAGAGAAGGCATTAAAAACAGGTGCATCTAAACTCTATATAGAAGATTTAAGAAAAGAATACGTTGATGATTTCATTATTCCAACATTGAAAGCTGGTGCACGTTATGAAGGTTATCTATTAGGAACTTCACATGCGCGTCCTATCATCGCTAAAAGAATTGCGGAAATTGCGATTAAGGAAGGTGCTGATGCGATTTGTCATGGCGCAACTGGTAAAGGAAACGACCAAGTTCGATTTGAACTAACATTTAAAGCATTTGCCCCTGAAATGAAAATCATTGCTCCTTGGCGTATTTGGGATATTAAATCTCGTGAAGAAGCGATTGAATATGCTGAAGCACGTAATATTCCTTTAAAAATCAACAGAGAAACTAACTACTCAAAAGATAAGAATATCTGGCATCTATCCCACGAAGGATTAGATCTCGAAGATGTTGGTAATGAACCTACTTATAATAAAGATGGTTTCTTAGAAATGGGTGTTTCACCTGAGAATGCTCCAGATAAAGCAGAATACATTGAACTTGAGTTTGTAAAAGGAACACCTGTTTCACTGAATGGTTCAAAAATGGAAGCCATCGATATTATCTATAAACTTAACGACTTAGGTGGAAAACACGGTGTTGGTTTATTAGATTTAGTTGAAAATAGATTAGTCGGTATGAAAAGCCGTGGTGTTTATGAAACACCTGGAGGAGAAATCCTTTATCGTGCCCATGCTCTTTTAGAAAGCATTACTTTAGATAAAGAAACAGCTCACTTAAAAGAATCCTTAGCCCTTAAATTTGCTGATTTTGTTTATAATGGTCAATGGTTTACAAAAGCACGCGAGTCTTTAAGTGCCTTTGTTGAATGTACACAAGAAAATGTTACAGGTAAAGTAAGATTAAAGCTTTATAAAGGTAATATCATACCCGCAGGCGCTTGGTCTGATTATTCACTGTATAGTGAAGAACTTGCTTCATTTGGTGAAAGTGATTATAACCAAAAAGATGCTGAAGGCTTTATCAATTTATATGGTTTACCGCTAAAAGTAAAAGCTGTCTTAGACAAACAATTAAAGGATAAAAAATAATGAAACTTTGGTCTGGAAGATTTAGTACAGATACCGATGAACTGGTGGATGAGTTTAACGCATCCATCCATTTTGATAAGCGTTTTTACCCTTATGATATTCAAGGTTCAATTGCTCACGCGACGATGCTTGGAACAGTTGGCATCATTGATAAGAAAGATGCCGATTTAATTGTTGAAACCTTAAAGGAAATTAAAGTTGATTTTGATAAAGGTTTAATTGAGTTTAAAACAGCTGATGAAGATATACATATGGCTATTGAATCAGAGCTCACTAAACGAATTGGTGATGCCGGTAAGAAATTACATACTGCGCGTAGTCGAAACGATCAAGTCGCTTTAGATTTTAGACTATATCTAAAAGATGAAATTCAAACAATCCTTGGGAATACTTTAAACTTAATCAATGTCTTAAAAGAAATCGCTGAACAACATACAGAAACAATTCTGCCTGCTTATACTCATCTTCAACGTGCACAACCGACTAGTTTTGCCCATGTGATGATGGCTTATACAAATATGTTGATGCGTGATGTAACAAGACTTGAAGATTGTTATACGCGATTTGATGTTATGCCTTTAGGGAGTGGTGCATTAACTTCCACTACTTATCCAATTGATCGTGTTTTAGTGGCAAAATTATTAGGTTTTGCAACAATTACACAAAATAGTTTAGATGGAGTATCTGATCGTGACTATGCGATTGAACTTTTATCTGACTTATCCATCTTAATGATGCATTTATCCCGGTTCTCAGAAGAAGTTATTCTATGGAGTTCTTGGGAATACAAATTCATTGAATTATCAGATGCTTATAGCACTGGTTCATCCATGATGCCACAAAAGAAAAACCCAGATATTGCCGAACTTGTCCGTGGTAAAACAGGCAGAGTTTACGGAAGTCTAATGGCTTTCTTAACCGTAATGAAATCACTTCCGCTTGCCTACAATAAAGATATGCAAGAAGATAAGGAACCCGTATTTGATGCAGTCGATACACTTAATCAGGTCTTACCTATTTTTGCGGCGATGTTGAAAACAATGCATATCAACAAAGATAAAATGTTAAGTGCAGCAGCTGAGGGGTTTATTAATGCGACCGATTGCGCAGATTACTTAGTTAAAAAATCTCTCCCTTTTAGAGATGCCTATACAGTAGTTGGTAAAACCGTAAGTTATTGCATTGAAAACAAGAAAACACTTGAGACTTTAAGTCTTGAAGAATATAAAAAATTCTCAGCTCTTTTTGAAGAAGATATCTATGAAACCATTGATTTATATAACTGTGTTCAAAAACGTAAAGTAACTGGTGGTCCTGCAAAAGAAGCTGTTCTTCAACAAATTAAAATGGTTGAAACTTTCTTAGAGGAAAGAAAATCATGACTTTACCTAAAGTTTTTATTGATGGTCAAGCTGGGACAACTGGTTTAGAAATCTATGAAAGACTACAGAATAGAGATGATATTGAGCTACTCCTTATTGATGAAGCTTTAAGAAAAGATGATCAAGAAAGAAGTCGTTTAATGAATGAAGCTGATTTAGTTTTCTTATGCTTACCAGATCAAGCAGCTATTGAAGCTGTTAAACTCGTCACACATCCAAAAACAAAAATCATTGATGCCTCAACTGCTCATCGAACTAATCCATCCTGGACCTTTGGTTTTGCTGAATTGTCAAAAGAGAATTGTGAACAAATTAAAACAACCACTCGTTTGGCTAATCCAGGTTGTCATGCGACAGGTTTTATTTCGATTGTTTATCCATTAATCAAAGCTGGTATTTTAGCTGATGATACTGCTCTAACTTGTTTTTCCATTACTGGTTATTCTGGGGGTGGTAAACAAATGATTAAAGCCTACGAAAATGAAAAAACAGATGCGATGGCGAGTGCTACTTTATATAAGTTAGATTTAAATCATAAACATATTCCTGAAATGATGCATGTGACTGGTTTAAAAAAGAAACCGATATTTGTGCCTATCCTTGATGATTTCTATCGAGGCATGAGTACAAGTGTTGCTTTACATTTAGAATCACTAATAGCTAAAGAAACTGTTCAATCACTTTATCAAAAATTGAGTGAATACTATCAAGATTCAAAATTTGTTTCAGTTAGTCTGATGCCTGAAAACCAATTACTACCCACAAGTTTTGGCAAGAATACCAATCAGTTAGAAATCACTGTAAGTGGAAATGATGAACAAGTCTTATTAACAGCTCGTTTTGATAACCTTGGCAAAGGGGCATCTGGCGCAGCTGTTCAGAACATGAACTTGATGTTGGGCTTTGATGAAATGAAAGGCTTGTAAAATATTTGTAAGTTTTTTCTGAAAACATTTGTAAAATAAAATTATTTGTGTATAATAAGCGCATAAGCATTGATCAAGAGTAGTAGTTTCTTCTCTTAAGGCATAGCGACTTGCAGTTGGTGAAAGGCAAGACTTAACAAGAAACGAACGTACTTGTGAGCTGATATCTCGAAAGTTTGAGGGATGTTCCGCAGACGCTGCGTTATAGCGATGAGTTGTCATACCATTGTGTATGAAATTAAGGTGGTACCGCGTTATCAAGACGTCCTTTGTTTGAAGGACGTCTTTTTTATTTAATCAAGGGAGAAAGAAACATGAAAATAATTTCTGGAAGCATCTGTGCAGCTAAAGGCTTTAGCACTGCTGCGATGCATGTTGGTGTTAAAACTAAAAATACTGACAAAAAAGATTTAGCGCTTATTGTTAGTGAAGTCTTAGCAAATACGGCTGCTGTTTATACCAAAAACAAAGTACAAGCTGCTCCCATTCATGTAACTAAGAAACATCTTGATAACCATAAAGCTCAAGCCATTATCGTTAACAGTGGTAACGCTAATGCTTGTGCCATCAATGGTGAAGATCATGCCTTAAGTACTTGTGCTAAAGTTGCTCAAGAGCTTTGCATCAACGAGAGTGATGTTGTAGTTGCATCTACAGGCGTGATCGGACAAGAGTTGAATGTTTCTGTCATCCTTGAAGGCATACCTACTTTAGCAAAATCACTCAGTTCAAGTGCTGACATGGATGCGGCTAGCGCTATCATGACAACTGATACCAAAGAAAAAAGTATTGCTCTTGAATTTGAAATTGATGGAAAAATTTGTCACTTAGGAGCAATTGCTAAAGGATCAGGTATGATTCACCCAAATATGGGTACGATGTTGTGTTTCATCACTACAGATGTCGCGATTAATGAAGTCATGCTGCAGAAGGCTTTGGTCGATGCAGTCAACGCGAGCTTCAATCGCGTATCTGTCGATGGTGATTCATCTACCAATGATATGTGTACTGTGATGGCTAATGGATTAAGCCAAAACAAAAAAATCAATCAAATGGATGATAACTATCAAATATTCTATGAAGCACTAGAAACAGTCTGCATTGATCTTGCCAAGAAAATTGCTGCTGATGGTGAAGGCGCTAAGCACTTAGTAACTTGTACAGTGAGCCAAGCTAAGTCTGTCTTAGACGCTGAAACAATGGCTAAATCAGTCATTGCTTCCTCTTTAGTTAAAACAGCAATCTTTGGATCTGATGCGAACTGGGGGCGAGTCATATGTGCAATGGGGTATTCTGGGGTTGATTTCAATCCAAATCAAGTGAATATTGATTTCACATCTAAACTTGGTAAAGTGGAAGTATGTAAGGATGGTAAAGGCTTAGTCTTTGATGAAGATTTAGCAAAGAAAATTCTAACTGAAGACGAAATCACCATTGAAATTTCATTAAACGAAGGCTTTGAATCTTGTACAGCTTGGGGCTGTGATTTATCTTATGATTACGTCAAAATCAATGGCGATTATCGCTCATAAACAAGGGGTACAAAATGGAAAAACTGATTGAAAGGGCTCAAACATTAGTTGAAGCTCTTCCTTATATACAATCCTTCTATGGAAAAGTCGTCGTCATTAAATATGGTGGAAATGCGATGATTAATCAAAGTCTACTTAATTCTGTCATGGATGATGTCATATTATTAAATACCGTTGGAATTCACGTTGTTTTAGTTCATGGTGGTGGTCCAGAAATCAACAATATGCTTAAAAAGATTGGGAAAGAAAGCACCTTTATTGATGGTCTTCGTTATACCGATCAAGAAACAATGGATGTCGTTCAAGGTATCTTATGTGGAAAAGTTAATAAAGATCTAGTCGCTTCTATTGTTAGAAAAGGAGCGAATGCGATTGGTTTATCTGGCCTTGATGATGGTTTGCTTAAAGCAATGAAGAAGACCACAAATGGTAAAGATTATGGCCTTGTTGGTGTTGTCACACAAGTAAATCCAAAACCAATCTTAAATGCACTATCTAGTAATACGATTCCGGTAATCGCATCGGTTGCTTTAGGGACTGATCAAAATACCGCTTATAACGTAAATGCAGATACTGCTGCAGCTGAAATCGCAATTGCTTTAAAAGCTGAGAAATTAATAATTTTAACAGATACGACGGGTGTTTTAGATAAAGAAAAGAATTTAATTACCAAGTTAACTAAAGCTGAAGTTGATGAAGCGATTAACAATGAAACCATTGTCGGTGGAATGATTCCTAAAGTTGAATGTTGTACAAACGCTATTACACACGGTGTTCACCGTACCCATATTATTGATGGACGTGTTCCACACTCCATTCTCATCGAAGTTCTCACCAATGAGGGTGTTGGAACGATGATCTACTAGGAGGCTTTATGAATAGCAAAGATTTAAAACAACTTGATCAACAAGCGGTTATGCAAACTTATGGTCGTTTTGATTTAGCCATTGAAAAAGCTGAAGGTTCTACCCTTTATGATTTCGAAGGAAAAGCTTATGTCGATTTCACCAGTGGAATTGGGGTAAATAGTATCGGCTACAATAATCAAAAATGGATTGATGCGATCACTAAACAAGCATCTCTCATCCAACACACATCAAATATCTACTACACTGCACCATCGACATTATTAGCTGTTGAATTAACAGAAAAAACAGGCATGAAATCTGCTTTCTTTGCGAATTCAGGGGCTGAGTCAAATGAGGGTGTCATTAAATGTGCACGTAAATATTCTTTTGATAAATATGGACAAGATCGCTATGAAATCATCACTCTTGAAAATTCATTTCATGGAAGAACAATCTCTACTTTAGCAGCTACAGCTCAAGATCATTTCCATAACTATTTCTTTCCATTTACACAAGGTTTTGTTTACGCAAAAGCAAATATTGAAGCGATAAAGGCAAAAGTATCAGAGAGTACTTGTGCCATTATGATGGAACTTATTCAAGGTGAAGGTGGTGTATTACCACTAGATATGACATTTGTTAAAGAAGTCGAAGCCTTATGTAAAGAAAAAGATATTCTTCTCATTATTGATGAAGTCCAAACAGGTGTTGGACGTACTGGTAGCTTATTTGCTTTTCAACAATATGAGATTAAACCAGATTTACTTTCATTTGCGAAAGGCATTGGTGGAGGTTTACCTTTAGGTGGATTCTTAGCCAATGAAAAATGCTCTACAGTATTAGGAGCTGGCACTCATGCGACAACTTTTGGTGGAAATCCAATTGCATGTGCAGGTGCATTAGAAGTTTTAAATCAAGTAAATGATGCACTTCTAAGTGATGTCAAAGATAAAGGTGAATATATCACTTCAAAGATTAATTCTTGGGGTTTTGATTTTGTATCACAAGCCCGTGGTTTAGGTTTAATGATTGCGATACCACTTGTGAGTGTAAGTCATAAAGAAGTAGCGGTTAAATGCATTGAAGACGGTCTATTAGTATTGACTGCTGGTAAAGATGCTTTAAGACTTTTACCTCCATTGACTATTTCATATGCAGATATTGATAAAGGTTTATCTATTTTAAAGAAAGTACTAGAGAGTTTTAAATAAGATGAAAAAAGACTTAACCAAATTATTAGATTTAAGCCAAGAAGAAATCTTTGAAATTCTTGACTTAGCTGATCAACTTAAAAAAGAACAAAAAGAAGGAATTCCTCACGATTTTCCTAAAGGTAAAACTTTAGCGATGATTTTCGCAAAAAACTCAACACGTACACGTGTTTCCTTCGAAGTTGGTATGTTTCAATTAGGTGGTCATGCCTTATTTCTTTCAAATGATACCTCACAAGTTTCTCGTGGTGAACCTGTTGAAGATACAGCTCGTGTACTAAGTCGTTATTGTGATTGCATCATGATTCGCACATATGAACAAGAGGAAATAGAACTACTTGCAAAATATTCTTCTGTTCCCGTAATCAATGGTTTATCTAATCAATTTCATCCTTGCCAAGTCTTAGCCGACTTAATGACAATTAGAGAAGTAAAAGGTTATTTAAAAGGCTTGAAAATTGCTTATGTTGGTGATGGATTCAATATGGCTAACTCAATCATTGTTGGTGGCATAAAATGTGGAATGGATGTTTCCATTGCCTGTCCATCTGGTTATGAACCTGATCACGAAGTCATTGAATTTGCGAAAAATGCTGATGGTTTACACTTCCATATGGGAACTGATCCTGTCGCTGCTGTTAAAGATGCAGATATCGTCTTCACTGATGTATGGTCAAGTATGGGACATGAAGAAGAACATAAACGTCGTTTAGAAAAATTTGAAGGCTATCAAATCAACGATACTTTAATGGCTTATGCGAAAAAAGATGCGATAGTTCAACATTGCTTACCTGCTCATAAAGGTGAAGAGATTTCAGAAAATGTATTTGAAGAGCATGCGGATGAAATCTTTGAAGAAGCAGAAAACAGACTACATGTGCAAAAAGCCGTCATGAGTATTCTCATGAAAAATAATCTCAAACAATAAGGATCAATTGATCCTTTTTCGATTTTTATATGCAACAAACCCGCTTTTTTGACTGTATTTTAAATACAATTTTATATAAATATAATTATTTTTATTAATTTAGTTTAATTTAGATATTTTAGAGTACAATCGTTTATCGATCATAATAAGCTTGTTATAATGGTTGGTATAAGCTTGTTTATGTATCTATCTATTATCTTCAATTTTACATTTCTAATCTCAATCATTTCACTCTTGCAGTTCTTCTTGAAGGACAGCAATCTTAAATTAGAGTGGAATTTTTCTAGACGAATAGTCGCTGGTGTATTTATAGCGGCAGTTGGACTCTTCTTAATGGTGACTTCAATCGACTTTGCAAGTAATGTTCAATTCGATATGCGTTATGTTGCTTTTATGGTAGCTGCTACATATGGTGGACCTATCGTCAGTCTTGTAACCGGAATTACCATGTTTTTAGCGAATTTCTTATTACTTGAAACAAGAAGAAGTCCTGATTTTATTATTCTTCTTAATACAACATTATTTTTCTATTTTAATGTAATCGCCTATCAAAAATGGCCTCGAAAAAAAATGTATCTCGCTTATGTACTAGGGATGGTTTTTTTGTTGACTATCAGTAGTGCGGTATTTCATCTATGGTCTAAAGAATATAATACTTTCTTAATCGTATATATCGGTACTAATGTTCTAGCAGGCTATGTTGTTCTCAACTTTATTGATTATACATTTGAAAGTTTAGTACAGTATCGCCATCTTCAAGTTTCACATGAAATCGACTACTTAACACAAGTAAACAATGTTCATGCCTTTGATGAGAAACTTCAAGAATATATTAAACATGCGACAAGTAATAATGAACAACTTGTTATGTTAATGATTGATTTAGATTTCTTTAAAAAGGTAAATGATTTTTATGGTCACGATATTGGTGATATCGTTTTATTCGAATTAGCGAACATCTTAAAACAACAGACTCGACCTAATGATATTGTCGCCCGAAAAGGCGGAGAAGAGTTCGCTATAGTATTACATAATTGTAATGGTGAAAATGCCGAAATCATTGCTGAGCGTATTCGAAAAGCAGTTGAAGAATTTATTTTTGTGAAAGAAAAATCACCAATTTCTCAGACCATTTCAATTGGTATGTCACTTTTCCCTGATGACGCGACTAACTCAAAAGATTTAATAAAAACTTCAGATTTAGCGCTTTACTTAGCAAAAGCTAGTGGACGTAATCGTGTCGAAAATTATTCTACTTTAAAAAATGCTCATCCATACATCAAATTTAATCGCTCAGGTAATGAGATTATTGATTCTGAGCATGCTGAACTTGTAACTTTGTTTAATACCATAACCTCGGATTATTTAAATAAAACCGGATTTGAAGAATTACAAGAGATGACTAAATCACTTAAACGACACTTTGAAATGCACTGTGTTTCAGAAGAAAATGAATATAGTTTAAATCGTGTTCCGAATAGTTTATTACTTAAACATCAAAAAATACATCTCGAATTAATATCGCTTTTTGATGCTTTACTTTCACGTTTAAATAAAAACACTGATGCATTGGATTCTGAATACTTCGCTTTATTAAGTAATATTATCATTGGTCATATACAGACAGATGATACAGATCTATTTAAATATTTAAAAACTTGAACAAAACTCAAGTTTTATTTTGTCTTTATGTGGTCTACTGTTTCTTTACATGCTTTTATAAAAATGGAAGCATCTAGACTATAGGCTACGCTGTCATAACCTAAATGATAATACTCTTTGGCTTTTTCGATACTACCAGCAAAAATAAAAGCTAATTTATGATGCTTCTTACATAGACTTAAGATTGTTTGTATCGCTTCTTTCATGATTTCAGAATCTAGCTGAAATGGTACACCTAAAGCAATTGATAAGTCTAAAGGTCCGACAAATATTCCATCTACACCTTCAACCATAATAATTTCTTCAATGTTTTGATAAGCTGATAAAGTTTCACATTGTGGCAGTATGAGTTGTTCTTGATTACAGATGCTCATATATTTATTTGCATCTTTAGCCCATCCATCAACTCCCCAGGTGGATGTCTTTGTTGGACAATAACCACGTCTTCCTATAGGAGCATATTTAGCATGTTTGATGAGTTCTTTTACCTCATCTACAGTTTCAATATATGGAACAATAAGTCCTTTAGCACCAATATCTAATGTTTTTAGAATGTGGCTCCGACTGACTTCAGATATTCTAACTAATGGACATAAATGATTCGCTTCTGCACGACTGATCATTTGATCAATTGTCTCTAACGAAAATGGTCCATGTTCTGCATCTATGACAATATAATCAAATCCTGAACTAGACAAAGATTCAATGATTCCTCTACCACCAAGATGGACAAACGTTCCTAGACTATTTTTAAGTTCTTTTAATTTGTTTTTAAATTCTTTATGATCGACTGAATGCATATTTTCGTTGTACATAGTAATACCTCATCTTTCATTATCTAATAAAGCTGCTTTTTTCGCATAAAGAATTTTGTTTAAGTTTAATTGATGTCATAATATATACATTAAATAGAGGAGAAACTTATGCCATTTACTTTTATTCTTCCCACTAATATCAGATTTGGTAAAATTGTAATTACTGAATTAAACTCGATATTAGATGATTTAAATGCTGAAAAAATAATGATTGTGACGGATCCTGGCATTATTAAGGCTGGTTTATTAGACAAAGTCACAGAACATATATCGATTGAAAAAGAAGTTTTTATTTTTGATGAAATTGAAGCTAATCCAAAAGATACAAATGTCTATAAGGGTGCAGAGTTTGCTAGAGTTCATGAGATTGATTGTGTTGTCGCCTTAGGTGGTGGAAGTTCTATTGATGCAGCTAAAGCAATGATTGTACTCGCTAAGCAAGGAGGACAAGCCCGTGATTATGTAACTAAAGAAATTACAAGTGATGTCTTAGATTTTATTGCGATTCCTACCACTGCAGGAACAGGAAGTGAAGTTACTTTTTCAAGTGTTATCACAGATACAAAAGAACATTTTAAATTCACGATCAAATCCCCTTTTATGGCCGCAAAGATTGCCTTAGTAGATCCTGAACTTACTTATTCTTTACCTAGTCATATTAGCGCATCAACAGGTATTGACGCTTTAGTTCATGCGATTGAAGGTTATACTGCTACCTGCACTGAGCCGATTGCTGAAGCCTTAGGCTTATATGCCATAGAACTGATTAGTCAAAATATTGTTAAAGCTGTTAATATTCCAGATAATACTGAAGCAAAAGATAATATGATGATGGCTTCGTTAATTGCTGGACTATCTTTTTCTCATTCTGATGTTGCCGGTGTTCATTGTATGGCTGAAGCTTTAGGTAGTCTTTATGATAAACCACATGGTTTATGTAACTCTATTATTCTTCCACATATGATGCTTGAAAATATGGATTATTGTTTAGATAAATATGCACGTATCGCTGACATCTTAGGTGTTAAAGAAAATGATCTAAAAACAAAAGTTTTAAAAGGTATTGAGGTCATTAGTGATATTTCCAAGGAAATAGGTTTGCCTGATTTTAAATCATTAAACATTAACCCTAAAGATTTTAGAAAATTAGCTGAGATGTCATATAAAAATGGTTCAAATTCAAGTAATCCAAAACCAATGTCGATTGATGACTATGAAGCTTTATTTACACGCATAAATAATTTTAAGGGGGAAGAATGAAAGAAATAAAAAAAGTAGCGATTATTGGTATGGGTGCTTTAGGCATCATGTATGGAAAACTTTTTCTAGATAAATGTGGAGCAGAGAATCTTCGTTTTCTCGGGAATAAAAAAAGAATTGATAAGTTTAATCATGAGGGCGTTTACAGCAATGATGTCCGTTGTGACTTTGAAATGATTGATCCAAGTTCAGATAGATATCATACTGATTTACTTATTTTTGCAGTTAAAGCAACTGCTTTAGAAGAAAGCATTGAAATGGCAAAGTCTGTCGTTAGTGAAGATACAATTATCCTTTCTGTTTTAAATGGCATTTCCAGCGAAGAAATTATTCAAGAGAAATTAAATAAAGGAATTGTTATTAAATCAGTTGCCCAAGGGATGGATGCTTTAAAGATTGGTAATAGACTAAGTTATCAAAACTTTGGTGTATTATGTATAGGTTTAAGTGAAGATGAGAACACTAAACAAGAAGCTTTGAATACATTGTTAGCATTCTTTCAAGAAATAAATTATCCTTTTGTTCTTGAGAAAGATATTCAACATCGTTTATGGGGTAAATGGATGTTGAATGTGGGAGTTAATCAAGTCGTCATGCTTTATGAAGGAACCTTTAAGACGATACAAGAAAATGGTGAAGCGCGTGATTTAATGATAGCCGCTATGAATGAAGTGATATCGATTGCTAAAAAAGCTGGAGTTACATTAGATCAGAGTGATCGAGATTTCTATGTCAATTTAATGTCTACCCTTAACCCTGAAGGGATGCCTTCCATGCGACAAGATGGTGTTGCCAAGAGAAAAAGTGAAGTTGAATTATTTGCAGGTACTGTCATTAAAAAAGCAGAACAGTTTGGAATTGATGTACCTGTAAATAAAATGTTATACCAGAAAATTCAAGAGATAGAAAGTCAGTATTGAAGCACATTTCTTGAAGCAAATAATGCATTTAAGTAAAATACAAATAGTCATAAAAATGATTAAGGAGATAATAAATATGAGTCGTAAAGACGTTGTCAAAGCAGGCGGAAATCCATTAACGCTTTTAGGTAATGAAATAAAAGTTGGCGATCTTGCGCCAGATTTCACAGTATTAGACAAAAATTCAAATCCAGTTAAATTATCAGATGCAAAAGGTAAAACAGTTATTTTAAGTATTGCTCCATCACTTGATACTTCAGTTTGTGCCAATCAAACAAGACGTTTCAATCAAGAGGCAGCACAACTTGAGAACACAAGCGTTTATTGTATCAGTGTTGATTTACCTACTGCCTTAGATCGTTTCTGTACAACCGAAGGCATTGATAATGTCTTAACTTTATCTGACCACAGAGACTTAGACTTTGGGATGAAATATGGTTATGTCATTGAAGAGTTAAGATTATTAACGCGTGGTATTGTTGTTGTGGGAGCTGATGGAGTGGTAAAACATGTTGAGTATGTGCCAATCTTATCTGATTATCCAAACTATGAATTAGCTTTAGAAAAAGCAAAAGCCTAATCTTAAGGAGTCATAAAGACTCCTTTTTTATTGTAAATTACAATTGTTTTCTATATATTAAAGAGTATATTTTGGAGATATAAAATGATACGACTAGCGAACAATACTGATATTGAAATTTTATTAGACATCTATAAAAAAGCGCGTGAATTTATGCGCGCTAATGGAAATTTAACACAATGGCCAGATACTTATCCAAATGCTGATGTATTACGTGATGATATTAAAAAAGGTGAACTATTTGTCTTTGAAGAAAATGGAAGAGTTCATGGTGTATTCGCCTTTATCTTAGGAAATGATCCAACTTATGATGTGATTGAAGATGGAGCATGGTTGAGTGATTCAGCTTATGGCACAATCCATAGAATAGCAAGTGATGGAAGTATTAAAGGACTTTTTGATCAATGTATTAGTTATTGTAAACAAAGTATTAATCACCTTCGCATTGACACCCATCAATATAATAAAACTATGCAATATGTCATTAAGAAAAATGGATTTCAATATTGTGGCATCATTTATACGGATAATGGTAGTCCAAGGGTAGCTTTTGAATATCTTCCTTAAACTTTATCGGTTTGAAAAATAATCTAAATTAAGTATGCGATAGCTAAACTCAGCTGTCGTTTTTACTTTTTGTTTCATATTATCAATAAATGTATCGTCAAGCTCAATATTATCATTTGGAAAAAATTTAGCTTTACTGGTGTAGTAGTACCCTTCATCACTTATCCAAGAATAACTTGGAAAACTAACAGTATGTTTAATGCTAGTATCAAAAATATCTTGACCAAAATAAAGTCGAGGATCATAGTCTATTCCAAATAAATTTGCAAGGGTTGGAGTAATATCGATTGTACTAGATAGGGTTGAAATAGTTTGTCCAACTAATGTTGAATTGTAAATAATGAAAGGTGATTTATAAATATTTAAATCACTGCCACGATCAACATCTTGTTGAGTATTTTCAATAATATCCGTTTTAGATGTTTTTAGTGGGAAATGATCTGAATACAAGACAATAACGGTATTTTCTAATATTCCATCATTCTTTAATTCATTCAATAATGTTTCCAATGCTTTATCAACTTCGATTGCTTTTGATAAGTAACGTTGAATATTCAAAGGTGCATCAGGGTAGATTGATTGAACAGTATCTAAATAACGATTACCCAAGGTTGAGTCAACATCATAAGGAAAGTGTGTACTCGCACTAACAATAAAACTAAAGAATAGATTCTTATCAACAAAGTGTGGGCATGATTCTTCAATCAAGTTAACATCACTTGGCCAACCATATAGAGTCTTTATCTCAAGACTTTGGTTATCATAGAAGTGATCACTTCCCATTGATTCATGCCAAATGGTACGATCGTAAAATTCATCTGAATAACTATGATAAGAACTGGAATAGTAATTGGCACTATTAAAGATTTCAAAGATATTTTGATCAAACGCATTAGTTGTATAAGTATTTGGCGAACAGATTCCTAATCTTGGAATCAGTGATGTAAGTGCCATAAACTCACTGTCCCCGGTTGTACAAGAAAACTGTGGAGCATAGAACTGGTCAAAGTAAAATGAATTTTGACTCATCATGTATAAAGTTGGCGTTAATTGCTCATCGATCGCCATTAAATCAAAGGCTTCAATTTGCATTAAAATTAGATTTTTACCCGCAAATAAACCTGTCATTTCATTTTTAGGACTAATTGTTTTAGACATCAAATACTGATCAATTTCTTTTATCGTCTCATTATTTTCGACAGCACTTAATTCAATCCATGCACTATCATCAATAACTCTTGAATAATCGACTTCTACAATTTCCTCAACTTCCTCAGTTTCTTCCTCTGGAAGAATTAATACAGGTTGGAATTGCGATTGATCACTCAAGATATCTCTGACACTTGTCGTGATTAAGCCTAATTCCTTGAAGCTAGTTTCAATCAAAAAAGGTTGATGATAGAGTTCAACGGCTGTGTACACACTGTTATTGTTTTCAAATAATTTTAATATTTTATCTATTTGCAAATGAACAGAAAGACTGATAAACAACAATACAAAAGCTGCCCGAAATTTGAAATGATACCCTTCTTTATTAGTAAAAAAAGCATAGATGATAAGTGGTACAAAAAGTAGAACACTATTTATTGGGATAAATTTGAGAAATTCAAAAGCAAAACCTTCACTCACTTTAAACAACATATCTTTGACAAGTTGATACGTAAAGAACACATTCATATATTTGATATATGTCAGCTGCGCAATCGCTATGATGATAAAGAAAGAAATAATAATGACATGTAAAATCACTCGATATCTAGCATTAAAGATTAATGAAATGGAATAGATGAATAAAGCAGAGGAGAGTGAGAGTATTATTATCTGCATCAGTTCTTCGAAACTTAATGTCAAACCTAATAATAATCTAAAAATAATCTCTATTGATAATAATAAAGATGCTAAAGAAAGTAGCTGTATAAATAGATTCTTTAATAAGTGCTTTATCATGTGAAAATCATAACATAAGCTTTATATAATAAAAAATTAAGAGTACAAATCTTTTACTGAAAGAAATTGTATATTAAAAAATAACTTCATTTTCAGACTTTAGAAATACTTCAAATAAATAATAAGGAATATACAAGATTCCTAAGTCATCATTATAGCCCACATTTTTTGTTGATATACGAATTGATTGTCCTGGTGAATACTTATTAATGAAGTTTGAAAATGAGATTGAGTGTGTATTTGTGGATGATTTAACTTCAATAGGGCAAATTTGTCCTTCATAATTTATTATGAAATCAATTTCTGAATTGTTACTTGGTTCAAAATAATACATTTCTTTATCAAATGAATGTAGCATTTGGGCAGTTATATTTTCATAAATCGCACCCTTATATACACCTAAATCACCTTTTAATAATGAAGCAATCGTCCCATCATCAAACTGGGAAACGAGCAATCCAGTGTCAGCCATGTATATCTTAAATGCTTCAAGTTCTTTATATGCTTCTATTGGGTTTAATATTTGACTAACACGATTTACTTTTATTATCAAACCACTATCAACAAGCCAACGTAAACTCGACTCAAAATAACGAGCATTATATCCTCTTTTAATCACACTATATTGAAATTTTTTATTATCTTTTGCTAATTGGATAGGTATTGATTCAAAACATTCTCTAGTCTTAATTCGGTCACTACCACTTGCATATTTTGCCATATCATTAAAATAGTCGTGGTGGATTCTGCGTTGAACAATTAATGCTTCTCGATATGACTTATTTTCTAAAAAAACACTTACTACTTCTGGCATTCCTCCTACAATTAAATAGTCTCTAAAGAAATCATTCATTTTCAAATGAATAGATTCACTTAAAGCTTTTCGATGTATCAGAGAATTTTCAAGGTTTGTATATAAACTTTCATCCAGATCTAACGCCCATAAAAACTCAGTAAATGATAATGGATTCATGTCCCAAGTTTCTACATAACCAACTGGAAATGATGTGCTTTCTGAAATCGCCACACCTAAAAGACTACCTGAACAGATAATATCTGTTGGGAAATTTGTTGACATAAATTTTAAACTTGTTAATGCATCTGGACATGCTTGAATTTCATCAAGAAATAGAACTGTCTCATGATTAAAATTTTTATCGAGATATGTCAGTTTTAGATATTCTAGTATGTCTTTAGGGTTTCTAGTTCTTTTAAATAAATCTACAAATTCTAGTTGCATCTCAAAATTAATTTCAATTACTTCCTTATAATTCAATTGTGCAAATTTTCGAATACTAAAAGTTTTTCCTACTTGCCGTGCCCCTTTTATAATGAGTGGTTTTTTTGATTCTAGTTGAAACCAATCATTTAATCTTGTATCAATGTGTCTTTTCATAGGTATATTTTACATCTATGCGTATTAAAATGCAATTATCATATTTTTACGCATGTTTTATAGGTCATAGATATATTTTTACGCATCAAAAAAAGCTCATTAATGAGCTTTGATTTATAATCTTGACTTAAAATCTGAATAGCTGAACTCTTTCAAGCATTTTATTTCACCTTTTAAGTTCTTAAGTGCAATGCTTGGAAGTGGAATACCATTAAATGTGTTTGTTTTCACGATTGTATAGAGTGCCATATCCTCAAAAACAAGTTCTTCACCTATCTCAAGTTTATGATCGAAGCTATAATCCCCAATCACATCACCTGCTAAACAAGAAGGACCCCCCAAACGATATTTGTAATGTGCATCCTTTAATGAACTCGTAATTCTAGGTGTATAAGGTACTTCTAATACATCAGGCATGTGGCAAGTAGCAGAAGTATCTAATATCGCAATATCAATGCCATTGTTTACAAGGTCTATGACTTTTGAGACAAGTACTCCAGCGTTTAAAACGACAGCCTCACCAGGTTCTAGATAGATCGTTAAATGTGGATGTCTAGCTTTAAATGCTTGAATACTAGTGATGAGCAGTTCTACATTATAATCATCACGTGTAATGTGATGACCTCCACCAAAATTAACCCATTTCAATTGAGGAATATAGTCTTTAAATACCTTCTCAAAAACATCTAAAGTTTCTACAAAGGGCTCTGAGCCTTGCTCACATAAAGTATGAAAATGTAATCCATCCACATGAGACATTAAATCATCACGCATATCAGAGATTTTGACTCCAAAACGAGATCCAATCGCACATGGATCATACATTCCACCCCCTTGGGTTGAATGTTCAGGATTAATTCTTAATCCAAAGCTTTTACCTTTTAGAATTACTTTGTCTTGAAACTTCTCAAGTTGTGAAAAGGAGTTGAAGATAATATGATCACAGATATCAACAATCTCATCAAAATCTTCATCTTGATAAGCAGGAGAAAAAACATGATTCTCCTTTTTCATTTCTTCAAAGCCAAGCTTTGCTTCATACAAGCCACTTGCGGTTACACCATCAAGATATTCAGCAATCAATGGATAAAATGCATAAGAAGAAAAGGCTTTTTGGGCAAGTAAAATCTTACAGCCTGCTTTTTCTTTAACTTCTTTTAAAAGTTTTAAATTCTTTAACAGCTTATCTTCTTCAATGAGAAAATAAGGCGTTCTAATATTTGACAACATTAATCTACCAAGACTGGATTGAAGTCTTCTTGCCATGGGAGTCCCCACTCATTTAAAGCATCCATAAACGGATCTGGATCAAATTCTTCAATATTGTGAACACCTGGCATATTCCATTTGCCTTGAAGTATCAACATCGCACCAATCATCGCAGGAACACCAGTTGTATATGAAATCGCTTGTGAACCAACTTCTCTATAACAATCTTGATGATCTTTAACATTGTAGACATAATATTTTACATCTTTACCATCTTTAGTCCCTTGGTAAATGCAACCAATATTGGTTTTACCCACTGTTCTAGGTCCAAGTGAAGCAGGATCTGGAAGGACAGCTTTTAAGAATTGTAGGGGAATAATTTCTTTGCCTTCAAAAAGTATAGGTTCGATGGATGTCATTCCCACATTTTCTAAAACAGTTAGATGACGAATGTAGCTTTCTCCAAATGTCATAAAGAAACGAATACGTTCGATGCCTTTAATATTTTGAGCCAATGATTCAAGTTCTTCATGGTAAAGAAGATACATGTCCTTTTCACCTACTTGATCAAAATTATAAACACGCTTGATTTCTAGTGGTTTAGTCTCATGAAATTCACCATTTTCAAAATAACGTCCATTCGATGTTATTTCACGAATATTAATTTCAGGGTTGAAGTTAGTCGCGAATGGATAACCATGGTCTCCACCATTACAGTCTAAGATATCAATTTGTTTGATTTCATCGAAGTAGTGTTTCATCGCATAAGCACTGAAAACACCTGTAACACCTGGATCAAAACCACTGCCTAAAAGAGCAGTAATCCCAGCTTTTTCAAAACGCTCACGGTAAGCCCATTGCCAGCTATATTCAAATTTAGCAGTATCTTTTGGCTCATAGTTTGCAGTATCAACATAATGTGTTTTTGTCACTAAACAAGCATCCATAATTTTTAAATCTTGATAAGGTAGTGCTAAGTTTACGACAACATCTGGTTGATATTCATTGATGAGTTCAATCAGTGCTTGTGTATCATCAGCATCAATAGCACGTGTACTGATGTTTACACCTTTGCCATTGAGTTCTTTCTTAAGGGCATCACATTTTGAAACAGTGCGTGATGCGATCATTAAATCGGTAAATACGTCTTTATTTTGGACCATTTTATGAATGGCAACGGATGCGACGCCTCCACATCCAATAACTAAAGTTTTTGACATTTTAGTCCTCCTTTATTTAACAATGGTTAATAATAATTCTCTAAATGTTTTAATCGCAACAGCGGTTGATGCCCCACTTGGATCTATGTGAGGAGCAAGTTCAACTAAATCTGCTCCGACAATCTTTAAATCTTTGAGTGAATATATTGCATTCACTAGTTCTTTAAAACTAACACCTCCAGGTTCAGGTGTCCCTGTTCCTGGAAAAGCACTTGGATCTAAGACATCTAAATCAATGGTGAGATACACATCTTTACCTTTAAGTTTTTCGACAACTTCTTCTAAACCATCAAAATTATGTAAGTTAATAAATTGATGTTCTTTCGCATAATCAAATTCTTCTTTTAAACCTGAACGAATACCAAATTGGAAGAGTTTATGATCTCCAGCCAACATCGCCATTTTCTTTAAGACCGTTGCGTGAGATAGAGGTGATCCACCAAATTCATCTCTTAAATCTGTATGTGCATCAAAATGAATGATATGTACATCAGGGTATTTCTTAATGATTGATCTAAACGCACCTAAACTGACTAAATGTTCGCCACCAATCATGATGGGTGTTTTATCATCATTTAAAACTTCATCAGTAAAGGCTTCAATGTTATCTAAGACTTTAGCGGCTGAGCCATAAGGAAGTTCTAAGTCACCACCATCAAATATTTTTAACTCATATAAATCTTTATCTAAAACAGGTGAGTATGACTCGTAGCCTAAAAATGAATCATGTCTCATCACAGCAGAGGCAAAACGTGTTCCTGGTCTATAACTTGTTGTCCCATCAAAAGGAGCTCCAAAGACAACATGCGTTGCTTCTTCGTAATCAGCTTCACAACCAATAAAAGTTTCAATGTTTGCTTTCAACATTATTTAAGTAACTCCTTAACATAGTTAGGTAGCGCAAAGGCTCCACGATGTAAATCTGTATTGTAGTATTCAGTATCTAAATCTAAAGCATTCCACTCATCAGCTTTTAAATCCTTAATCGCATCTAAACCCTTTGACGCAAATCCAAATGTCCAATGTCCAGCTGGAAATGAAGGAATATGAGCTTCATAAATTTGTGAAACCTCAAAGGTTTTTGAAATACGTTTATGAATTCTTTTTAGAATATTCGCATCATTTTCATAGAATGGTGATTCATGTTGGTTTACTAAAATACCATTGTTTTCAAGAATATTATAACAGTGACCATAAAATTCTTTGGTAAATAGCACTTCACCTGGTCCATAAGGATCTGAAGAATCAACAATAATTAAGTCATATTTGATTTTAGAATGACGCATAAATTTTAATGCATCTTGAACATACAAAGTACAACGGGGATCATCAAAGCCTGCTGCTTCATAAGGGAAAAACTCTTTAGCGACTTCAACAAGTTGTTCATCAATTTCAACAACATCAATTTTCTCGATTGTTTTAAAATCACTTAGTTCACGGGCAACTCCCCCATTACCTGCTCCAATAACTAAAACTTTTTTAATATCTAAGTTCACAGCCATTGGTACATGTACTAACATTTCGTAGTAAATGAAATCATCTTTCTCAGTTAACATTAAATAACCATCTAAGGTTAAAAAACGACCATATTCAACGGAATCAAAAACATCGATTCGTTGATATTCGCTTTGAGAACTATGTAATTGTTTTTCAATTTTAATGGAGAATTTAACATTATCCGTATGTAATTCTGAATACCATAAATCCATTACTTTTCCTCCATAAGAACTTCAATATAACGTTCTTCTCTTTCTTCTGTTCCAATTAAGAAACAACCTTTATCAACCGCATAAACAATGTAGTCGATAATTTCTTTAGTAATTCTTTCACCAGGTGCCAAAATAGGAATACCTGGTGGATACAACATAACAAATTCGCCACAGATTTTATCTTGAGCTAAACGCATTGGGATAAAATCTTGGTAAGCATAGAAAGCATCTTGTGGTGTCATCACGACATCAGGAGAGATGTATTCATGGTCTAACATACCAGTACTTTCTTTTTTATAAATACGCTTAATATCAACTAAAGCTGAAACTAATCGTTCAATATTTTTTTGTGTATCTCCTAAAGAAATATAAGCAAGTGTATTACCAATATCTCCAAATTCAAGTTGTATATCATAATCATCACGCAGGATATCGTAAATTTCAATCCCGGCTAAACCTAAACCTAAAGTATTAATCGATAGTTTTGTTGGATCAAAATCATAAATGGTGTCACCATTGACTAGTTCATGGGCAAAGGCGTAATAATCACCAATATCATTGATTTCTTCACGTGCATATTCAGCTAATTTTGCGACTTTCGCAAAGATTTTCTTTCCATCAAGTGCCAATTTCTTACGTGATATATCTAAACTAGATAAGAGTAAATATGAACCAGAGGTTGTTTGCGTTAAGTTAATGATTTGACGAACATCATTCACATCTACATTCTCACCTAATAATAAGAATGAACTTTGGGTTAATGAACCCCCACTTTTATGCATACTGACACTACTCATATCAGCTCCAGCGGCCATCGCTGTCATTGGCATATCATCACCAAAATAGAAATGGGTTCCATGTGCTTCATCGACTAACATCTTCATACCATATTCATGGGCTAAATCAGTAATTGCTTTTAGGTTTGAACATATCCCATAATACGTTGGATTATTTATCAGCACCGCAACTGCATCAGGGTTATCTTTAATCGCTTTTTCAACAGATGAGAGTTTCATCCCTAAAGGAATCCCTAGTTCTTTATTAATTTCAGGATTCACATAAATTGGTGTTGCCCCATTTAGTACTAAGGCATTAATAACTGAACGGTGCACATTACGAGGAAGTATAATCTTATCCCCTCTTTTACAAGAAGCAAGAATCATTGCTTGTACAGATGAAGTGGTTCCACCGACCATAAAGAAAACATGAGCTGCTCCAAATGCATCTGCAGCGAGTTCTTCAGCTTGTGAAATGATGGATGTTGGATGACAAAGATTATCCACAGGTTTCATGGAATTAACATCTAAGCTCATTGCTTGTGCCCCTAAGAATTCTGTTAATTCTTTATTTCCTACACCACGCTTATGTCCTGGCACATCAAACGGTACTAAACGAGAACGTTTAACCTGTTCGAGGGCTTCTTTAATCGGTGCTTTATTTTGATCTAATTTATACATGACAATTTCTCCAGACATTAAAAAACCAAGTATTACACTTGGTTTCAAAGAGTCGATTGGGTCACAACAATTACTGTCCGACACGTATGGCTGAAGTTATGTTAGCTTCTACCACTCTTATTGATCTTTTCACAAGTGTATTTTAACTTATAAAAATTGAGCTCTTAACTCAAACAATAAGGCAACAATGTTGCCGGTCCGGCTAACGACCTAGCTGTCCGTATGGCTACTCACAATTGATACTCATAAGTATGGTCGAATAACTAATTTTTGTGAATTTTGTTCACATCAAATAATAGTCGTGTCAATCATATATGACTTTGTACGCTTTTACAAGGACTCTCACAAAAAACATGAAAAATAATCATGAAAATACAAAAAAAAGAGGTTTCCCTCTTTATAAACTAATCCATTTATATTCAAACGCTTCAAGTTCAATCTTATCCTTTAACATTACACTCTCACCATCAATAACTTGTTTCACTGATGATAGATTTTGTAAAACACAAACTTGATCATCTTGATAAGCTCTTCGATAAGCTAAGATATGTTTATTTACAGTTCCATCAGGTTTTTTTGCTTCAATAAATTCGAGTGTTCCTCTGGCGAATGCAGGATGTTGAGCTCTTAGTTTTGTCATCGCTTTTATTTCATTATAGATTTGTGAAGCAAGTGATTTAGGATCTTTTAAGTCTTCATCAATTGTCTTCCAATCCATCCGCCCACGACCTAAATAACGCGAATCTTTATATCCACTTAACTTATACATTTCATCAAAATATTCATAATCATTTAATTTAGCAATTTCATCTCCATAATAAATGACTGGTGTACCAATTAATGTAAACATAATCGAATAAGCTAAACAAATTCGTTTAGGATCACGATCAAATAAATCCGCTAAACGAGCTGAGATACCTTCTCCTTGTCTAAAATCCCATGAAGCATCTTTTGCATAATAATTAAAGATATACTTACGCTCTTCAGGTGAAACCATTTCTAAGGTCAACTCATCATGACATCTTAGAAAACTAAACCACTGACAAGCATCAGGTATTTCTGGGGTAACAGCTACAGACATAACCTTTTCAATAGCCGACCCATCCTCTTCTGCCATGGCTTTATATATTCTTGGCATAACTGGAAAATGATAAGCCGCATTACATTCAGCCCCTTCACCGAAATATTCAACAACTTGTTTAGGTGGTTGACATGCTTCTGCTAAAAGTAAATTATCTTCACTTAAATAATCCAATGTTGCTTTAAAGAATTGAACGATTAAATGTGTTTTAGGCAAGTTCTCACAAATGGTATTTTCTTCTTTCCAAAGATAAGGCACGGCGTCAGCTCTAAATCCATCCACCCCTTTGATTTTCCATCCAATCAACATATTTGTCATGGCAACTAATACATCAGGGTTTCGATAGTTTAAATCCGGTTGAATATCAAAGAAACGGTGGAAGAAATATTGTCCAGCCACTTCATCCCACTGCCAATTACTATCCATCATCCCTTTAAAGATAATTCGAGCATCTTTATATTTTTCTTGATCATCATTCCAAATGAAATAATCACGATACTTATTATCTTTTGAACTACGTGCTTCTAAAAACCAATGATGTTGATTGGAACAATGATTCATCGCCACATCAAATATTACTTTTATTCCTTTTTCATGAGCTGTATCTATAAATTCTTTAAAGACTTTATCTTTTACTTTTTTATCACTATCTTTGTCTAAGCCTAATAAATCAGGACGTATCGATTCGTAATCTGAAATATCAAAGCCAGCATCCTTCATGGGTGATTCAAGAATTGGTAATAACCATAAGCAGTTCACACCTAATTCTTGAAGATAATCAAGCTTAGCCTTTAAGCCATTAAAGTCTTTATTAAATAAATCAACATAAGCTGAATAAACGACTGCATCTTTATACCAATCATTTTTCCCATTATTATTCTTTGAAAAATAATCACGTTTAATCTGTTCGACTTCTTCAATGAAAGCTTCAAGTTTATCATGTGCACCATGATCAATGAAATCACCATAGATTTCATTCCATAATCTTTTTATATTTTGCATGTTAAAACCTCTGATTTCATTATAGACTTCTCAAAAACTTTTTATTTATGCAACATGCACAAATAAAACACAATTAAGATTTCAACGATATCTCTAAGAGTTTCTTAGTGGTATTTGCATTTCGAATTGTTGTTGAATTCAATAATTTTTTAGAAACAAGTTTTGAAAGTCTTTGTCGATCATAACTATCTTTATGCATTGAGTAAAAAATCAATTTCCCATAGTAACTAACTTTATCATCGTCCAACTTATTCTCTATCATTGATTCAATCACATCATCCCTAAGATCATCATTCATTATAAAAATTGTATTGTGAACATATTGATCATCATTTCCCCATCCTTGATGACTATGATCTAAAGCATTTTTCAAATCTTCTTCTTTAATGACTGCTAGATCGATATTTAAGTTAAAGTTTGTATTGATTAGATTTTTACATATCTTTTCTAGATCACTTATTTGAATATCATTGGCATTAAAGAAAAGATTTCCACTATTGATGTATGATTGAACATTTGAAAATTCTCGTGAAAAAACGGATTTTAGATCATCCATTTTCAAGATCTTTTTAGAACCAACATTTATGCCTCTAAGAAGTAAAATTACTTTTATCATTCTATCTAGATTTTACACCTTTAATCTTTAATCCATGTGATTTACTCTTTAATGATTAAAACAACTATTTCTAGACGTTTATTATGGTTTAAGATAAAGATAAGAGTTTAATCAAAAAGAGGTCATATATGAATACACAGATCGATTTACACATGCATTCTTATTTTTCAGATGATGGACAATTTAATGAAGAAGAACTCATTGATATCGCAAAGAAAAATAAATTAAAAATTATTGCAATTGCTGATCACAATAGTGTTGAAGCTATTGAGAAAGCACATGTTCTAGCAGATGAAAATAATATTAAACTTATCCCAGCCATTGAAATAGATTGTACTTATAATGATATCAATCTTCATGTTTTAGCTTATGGAATAGACTACAAGAATCCAAAGTTTAATCAATTAGGTCAAGACATCATCAAACAAGAACTTGAAACAAGTTATGAAAAAATAAAACTTGTTAATCAACTAGGTTTTGAAATCACAAAAGAACAATTAGACAAATTAAGCACAAATGGTGTTTACACTGGTGAAATGTTTGCGGAAGTCTTATTAGAAGATCAAAGATATTTGGACCATCAATTACTCATACCCTATCGCAAAAATGGAAATCGATCAGATAACCCTTTTGTGAATTTTTATTGGGATTATTTTGCCCAAGGAAAAGCCTGTTATACAAAAGTAATTTATCCAAGTTTAGAAGAAATTCTAAATCTAATTCACTCTAATGGTGGTATCTCAGTTTTGGCTCACCCAGGAAATAATCTTAAAGGAAAATTTGAATTATTAGATGAAATGGTATCTCTAGGTTTAAAAGGTGTTGAAGCTTTCTCTAGTTATCATTCAAATGAAACAAACCTATATTTCTACGACAAAGCAAAAGAACTCAAACTCTTAATGACTTGTGGTAGTGACTTCCATGGGAAAACTAAACCTTCGATCAAGATGGGTGAGAGTGGCTGTTTAGTAGATTATGAAAGCATGAAAGAACAATTAGAATCCTACCAACTCATATAAAAAACATCCTTATAAAAAGGATGTTAATCTTCAAAACATTTTAGTCTATGAACTGTAAATCATAGGCTTTTTTTAAGCGATTTAATCCGTCGATAATATGATCTCGGCTTGTCGCACTGTTTAGTCTAATAAACGATTGACCATTTCCGCCATAATGATTCCCTGCAGAAATAATTAACCCTGTTTTCTCCCTAATAAAGTCAGCAAAATCTTCTGCATCAATAGCTAATTCCCTAATATCAATCCAAACTAAATAAGTCGCATGAGATTTAACAACCTGTAGTTTTGGACATTCTTTTTCAATAAATGAATAGATAAACTTTTTATTTTCAAAAAGATACGCTCTCAATTCTTCTAACCATGATTCACCTTTTGTAAAAGCAGATACGGTAGAAAGTGTCGCAAACACATTGGGTTCTGCCACCTCATTTGAATTCAAACCACGCTCCATGATTGCTCTAAGCTTTGGACTAGGAATAATGACTGCAGCTGATTGAAGTCCAGCAAGATTAAATGTTTTACTTGCAGCAACACAGGTAACACTGTTATTTAAACAATTATCAGAAACTGAAGCAAACGGAATATATTCATAACCGGGATCACAAAGATCACAGTGAATTTCATCCGATATAACGACGACATTATATTTATAACATAAATCTCCAATTCTTTTTAAATCTTCTTTTGACCATATATTTCCACTTGGATTTTGCGGATTACAAAGAATCATTAGACTAGATGTATCACGTGATAACTTTTCTTCTAAGTCATTAAAGTCTATTGAATAAGATTGACCATCATAGATAAGTTCATTTTCTAAAACATGTCGTCCATGATTTAAAATGGAGTTATAAAAGACATTAAAGGTCGGTGTTTGAATAATGACATTATCACCCACATTACTTAAACGTTGAACAGCTGTCGTAATACTTGCGACAACACCAGTTGAAAAAATCATCCAGTCTTTTTCAAATTTAAAGTGATGGCGTTTAATCCACCAATTTTGAATAGACGAAGACCAATGTTCGTTAATACTTGTATAACCAAACACACCGTGTTCTACACGATTCTTTAAATCTTCAATTATTTCAGGAGCTGTCTGAAAATCCATGTCAGCAACCCACATCGGTAACTCATGTTTCTTTATATCCCATTTATAGGAATCTGCACTAAAGCGATTTATCGATTTATCAAAATTGGTTTTCATACTTTTCTTATCTTTATAATTGTATTTTCCGCTTTAACATCTTCGTTGTCAAAAATAATTTCATTAACTTCATCCACTAAAATTTGCCCAGAGATTGGATTTTTTATACTTTCAAGCACACCATGAATTTCTGCATCAACACTTGAATATTCAAAGGCTAAATCAGTATGGACTAATGTACAATTTACTAATTTTACATTTTCCATATAACACATACCTTGATTACTCTCAATTGTACAGTTCTTGAATGTCACATTCTTTGAGTTCCAACCAATATATTCACCAGAAATAATTGAATCTTCAACCACAACGTTTTCGCAATTCCAAAAAGCATCTTTTGAAGCAAGTCGTGAGTTTTTAACAAGTACATTTACACAGCCATCAAATGCATAACTACTTGTGATTGATAGTTGATCAACTTCAATGTTTTTGGATCCCATCGCAAAATACATACCATTAGCACTGACATTCTTCATCACAATATCATTACAATTCCAAAGTGTTTCTTCAGCATTTGAGAATTGGACATTTTCCAATTTAATTTGACTTGACCGTCTAAAACTTTTAGGTGCTTCGATACTTACATTCTTCAAATTAATATTATGTGTATACCATATAGCTGCACGTGCATTAATATTAAGAATACTGTTTGTTAATTCAATATCCTTGCTGTACCAAAATGGATACTTCCATTCAAATACACTTTGTTCTACTTTTATATTTTTACTTTCTTTTAAAGGTGACTCGCCATCAAAAAAAGTTGAATATTTAATATCTAAGTCATGACCTTGAAACAGTGCTCGTTCACCCGTAAATTTTTTATGTTCTAATATTTTCATCAATTTTCCTCCAACACAACAATGCTATCCTACTACTTAGAGTTAACTTTAAGTCAAGGGATTTTCAACATTATTTCAAAATCATCATTTATTTCATTAAAAATCCCATCAACGTCACTTTTATATGTGACATTGAAGGGATTGTATTTACTGCAATTATTTTGAAAATCTAAGAGATTAATCAAATTCTCTAGTATAGCCAGTGAGTCTTTCAACCATAGCTGGATCTGCATGGTCAAAGAATGAACTAACGGGTTGATCAAGTTGAAGGATTGCATCCATTTCTTCTTGACTGAGTTCAAAATCAAAGACTTCGAAGTTTTGTTGCATACGTTCTTTTTTAACTGATTTTGGAAGAACGGATATACCACGTTGAATTAAATAACGAAGTGTGACTTGTGCAGGAGATTTACCATATTTTTCACCTATAGAAACTAGCGTTTCATTTGTGAAAAGATTGTTCTTACCTTCAGCAAATGGTGCCCATGCTTGGATTTGTACACCATATTTCTTCATGATTTCATTCGCATCAACTTGTTGGTGGAATGGATGAGTTTCAACTTGGTTAACCATTGGAACAACATCATTGAACTTAATCAAATCAATTAGACGATCTGAATAGAAATTACTTACCCCAATCGCTTTTAATTTACCTTCTTTATATAGTTCTTCCATCGCACGATAAGTACCATAGTAATCACCAAATGGTTGGTGAATTAATAATAAATCTAGATATTCCATTTGTAGTCTTGCGAGCGAACCTTCGATGGATTTTTTAGCTTTTTCATAGCCCATTTCACTAATCCAGAGCTTAGTTGTGATAAAGAATTCTGAACGATCTAAACCACTTGCTTTAATCGCATTTCCAACTGCACGCTCATTTCCATATGATTGAGCTGTATCGAATAAACGATAACCTACTTCAATTGCGTCTAAAACACAACGTTCTGTGTCTTCTTGTGGAATTTGGAAAACTCCAAATCCTAGTAATGGCATTTTTATGCCATTATTTAATTTTGCATATTCCATATTTTTTCTCCTTGTTTAATAAACAATTTTCGTGAATGATAGTGAAGCTAATTTGTAACTATCTTCAGTTACAGTATAAACCTCTGTCACAACAAAAGGATTTGTCACTTCATTACCACCAACAATAGCGGTTAACTTCAACTTGTTTAAAACAACAAAAATATTGTCCATTTGTTGAATGTTCTCTTCTTCAAAATCAATAGTTTGATAGGTAATTCGTCCTGTTTTAATGGTTTCCGCTTCCTGATTACGATCAAGTGTTACACCCATGTGTACAAACAAGGCATTATCATGTGTCATTAACTTAAAAGCATCAACATCTCTGTCTTGAATTACTTTCCAAAGTGATCTTGAAAATTCATGTATTTTATTCATCTTATCCTCCTACTATTCTAATTTTAGAACATTGTAGTAACTACAGGTCAAGCGTTTTAACGAATAAAGTGTGTATGTACTCTTTCTTCTTTAAAGGGTAAGCCGAATTCTTCTTTACCTAATTGAATGCTTTTAATTAAGAAAGCCATATTTCTTCCAAGTGTTCGCATTGTTTGCATACCTTCTTCATCTTTGCGTACATCTTCAGATGTATAACCATGAACACTATTCCAGTACTGACTAGAAGCAATTGGCATTTGTGATAGTGTAAAATATTTATTAATCTCATCAAAAGTTGCTGATGATCCACCACGTCTTGCGGAAACAACTGCTGCACCAACTTTCATGGTTTTATCAAATGATGCACTGTAGAAAAGCCGATCAATAAAAGAAATTAAAGTCCCATTCGCTGAAGCGAAGTATACTGGTGTACCAATGATGATTCCATCACATTTTTCAAATATCTTGTTTGTCTCATTAACAATGTCATCAAAGACACATTGGCCTAGCTTTCGACATTGACGACAACCACTACATCCACGAATATCTTGTTTACCAAGTTGAAGAATCTCTGTCTCTATTCCATTTTCATTAAGTGTTTTTTCAACTTCACTTAAGGCAGTATATGTACAACCATTCTTGTTTGGACTCCCATTAATCATTAATACTTTCATATAAAATCTCTACCCTTATCTAAATTCATTTTTGCGAGGCAAGCTATACCATAATTGATCTAACCATTCTAATTGTTCTTGCGTTAAATCTTTCATATCTGCAGCCGCTAAGCTAGCATCCATTTGTGATACTTTACTTGCGCCAATAATGACAGAACTAATACCTTTTTGTTGGATTACCCACTTTACAGCTGTCGCAATCATGTCAAGATTTTGATCTTCACACCATTTGCGATAGGCTTCTACTGCTTCAAATTGTGCTTCATGCCAATAACGTTCTTGATAGAGTTTTCCAGTAGCAGCAGCTAGTCCAAAACGAGTTCCTTCAATCGGTTCACTATTCTTTTTATATTTACCTGTTAACAATCCTGCTGCAAGCGGATTATAGCTAATCACCGCAATATTTTCCTCAATACACATTGGTAGTAGATCATCTTCAATCATTCTAAAAAGTAAGTTGTATCTTGGTTCAACTACACCATATGGGATAAAGTGTTTTAAATTCGCAATTCCATTGGCTTTCATGATTTGCCAGGCACGCCAATTAGAAATCCCAATATATTTAACTTTTCCACTTTCAATCAGTTCATTAAAAGCTTCAAGTGTTTCTTCTAAATCTGCTTCAGGGTCAAACTGATGAGCTAAGTAGACATCAATATAATCTGTTTGTAGTCTTTTTAAACTGGCATCAATCGCTTTAAAGATAGCTTCTTTACTTAGTCCTCTATCATCTTTTTCTGGTCCCATGGTTCCAAAGACTTTTGTCACTAATATAAATTTCTCACGTTTACCTTTTAGCCACTCACCAATATATTCTTCAGTTCTACCTGATTCGCTACTTGATGTTCGTCCAATTGGATATACATTAGCTGTATCAATGAAATTAATCCCAGCTGCTTCAGCCTTATCTAGAATTTTAAAAGCTTCTTCTTTGTCCGCTTGTACACCAAAAGTCATTGTACCTAAACATAAGCGTGATACTTTTAAACCTGTTTTTCCTAATTCAACATATTCCATATTTTTATACCATTAATACTTTCTTTCCCAAGCCGCAAAACGTTCAACTTGAGCAGGATCTTTATGTGATAAAACAATAGAAGCTCCTGTATCAAGTTTTTTAAGTTCAGTCATTTCTTCATCAGTAAAAGAGAAATTAAAAACATCTATGTTTTCTAACATTCGCTCTTTCTTAGTTGTCTTCATAACTAAGGTAACCCCTTTTTGTATTAAGAAACGCAAAGCAATTTGAGCAATCGTTTTATCATATTTTTTAGCTAAACTGATTACATATTCATTTTCCCATATGTTTTTATTTGCGCGAGCCAAAGGCATCCAAGCTTGTGCTTGAACATGATATTTATTCATGATTTCAATCGCAATATCTTGTTGATGAAGTAAATGGATTTCTACCTGATTAACTTGAGGCACAACATCATTGAATTTTACAAAATCAATTAATCGATCAGGATATAAATTACTTACCCCTATTGCGCGTATTTTCCCAGCTTTATAAAATTCAGTAAGTGCTCGATATGCACCATATATATCATTGAATGGATGATGTATTAAAAACAAATCAATATAGTCTAGTTGTAGACGATCAAGTGATCCTTGAATGGATAATTTAGCTTTTTCATAAGTCGCATCAGCTAACCATAATTTAGTTGTAATAAATAATTCTTCACGTGGGACAGGACTTTTCTTTAAAGCTTTCCCCACAAGCGACTCATTTCCATAACCTTGTGCTGTATCAAACAAACGGTAGCCCGCATCAATCGCCTCTAAAATACATCTCTCAGCTTCAGTTTCTTCTGTTAGGCCAATAACACCATAGCCAATCTTTGGCATCTTAACACCATTATTCAAAGTAACATATTCCATTTTCTTTCCTCGACTTTCATGTTCACTTTTACTATACAACCATGTACTTACTACATGTCAAAAAATATGAGCAATTTCATTTATATAACACTATGACTTAACCACTTCCCTGATCTGAATCGGAAATGATTGAGGATTGCTCGTACACACCAGTCGGCAACCATCG
The DNA here is from genome assembly GCA_963663995.1 of Erysipelotrichaceae bacterium. GTDB lineage: Bacteria > Bacillota_I > Bacilli_A > Erysipelotrichales > Erysipelotrichaceae > UBA2212. The sequence continues at coordinate 1,069,246 of OY760660.1, forward strand.
CTAAAGCAATACCGATGACTCCTAGATTGAAGACAATACCCAATAAATACGATAGTATGACACGAACAACAACTGTCGCAAATAATGAAGTGTACATGACATACTTGACATCACCAGCAGCTCGAATCCCAAAGGCCATCGCATGACTTGTTGGGGTGGCGATAAAATTAAAGACGTTATGTATGATGACTAAAATAACGATTAAATTTCGTGTTTCAGCTGATATATCATAGGTTCTTAATATTAGTGGTAAAAGAAGTAATATCACACTATTCCAAACAAATGCACCAGCAAAGGTCACTCGAGTTAATTTTTTCATATAGAATTTTGCTGCTTTGACTTCATGTGCGCCCAATGATTGTCCAACGATTGTAACAAAAGCTGGTCCCATCGCAAAGGTAAATAATGCAGACATCGTCCAAAAACTTTGGGCAATTCCATTCGCAGCAATTTGACTTGTTCCAAACAAAGCTGTAATTGAGCTTAAGATCACTTTTGATAATTGAAACAATCCTTGTTCAACACCATTTGGAATGGCTATTTTTAGAATTCGATTAACCATATCTTTGTGCCAACTGAAAATATTTTTAAAGTGTAAAGTAATTGGATTATTCTTATTGAAGTTCAACGCAAGAATGACAACTGCTGCAAATACCCTGGAAATAAAACTAGGCCAAGCTACCCCAGCAACTCCTGCATGTAAAACAAATATTCCTATGTAATTACCAATGGCATTAATTAAATTCATTAGTAATGAAATATACATTGTAACTTTAGTTTTACCCATACTTCTAAAGATGGCAGCTCCACTATTGTAAATTGCTAATGCTGGAAATGAATAGGTTGTAATCTTTAAATATGTCACACTAGCTTGCATAACGGCATCATCAACTTGTCCAAAAAGGAATGACAATATTTGTTGATTAAAGATTAATGTAAAGATTAAGAAAACCATCGACACCATTAAACCAATATTAATAATTTGAGCTGCTGCTTGATCACCTAAGTCTTTATCTTTTTTACCAATATATTGACTTATAACAACGGATCCTCCAGAAGCCAAAGCTATAAATACATAAAGAAAAATCGTAATAAACATATTAACTAATGAAACACCGGATACAGCAGCTTCACCAGCATAACTAATCATCAACGTGTCAAAGATACCCACCAACATAACTAAAAATTGTTCAACAAGTAGTGGAACAATTAAGTGAATCAAAAATTTATTATCAAATCTCTTTTGAGATGTTTCTAAAGTGTTTTTTGGTTCTAATAAAGACATTATTAAATTCATAAAAGACCTCCATATAAGTAACTATAAAGGTGGTCTTAAGATATAACAAATAGTTATATTAAATAGTTTATTATGCTTACTTTGAATTGTTAATAATGGCCTCAATAAACATTTGTGCTGCTTGTGATTGGAGTCTATTTTTCTTCCACGCAAAAATATGGTTCAGTCGTTTTTCAGGTTTAAATGGTACAAAACTCAAACCATCAACTGGCCTAATAGCTAATGCCCCTTCAATCGTAATTGAAAACCCAATATTCAATTTCGCATACTCTAATGAATTGCTAATTAGATTATGAAATCCAACAAAGTTTAGTTTATTTGAATCAATGTCTAACCAATCTAATACATCATCTAAGACAATTGATCGTCGAGATATCATTAAAGGTAAGTCGATAAGATCTATTGCTTCTACATAACCTTTACTGGTTAAAGGATGCTGGCTTGGAAGTATTAATCCCTGTTTTTCAAAAAGCGATAAATTTACAGAACTGTATTTTGCTGTTTCTATAGGTTCAAGTACAAAGGCACAATCTATTAACCCTTGATCTAATCGCTCTCGCAAATCATCACCATTGGCTGAATAGATATCAAACTGTACTTGTGGGTACTGTTTGATAAAATCACTTGTCCATTTTGCAACAACTTTTGAAACGGACGATTCAACACATCCAATACTTATTCTTCCACTCAAATACGAATCAGGACCTTTTAAATCCCTCTCTGTTTTTTGAATCAATTCAACAATTTCCTGAGCTCGCTGTTGATAAAGTAAACCAGCTTCTGTAAGGATTAGACTTCGTTTGCCTCGAATAAAAAATTGTACACCCAATTGTTCTTCCATGTCCATAAGTTGGCGGCTTAGAGTTGGTTGAGTTATGTGTAATTTTTCGGCAGCACGCGTTAAATTTCCTTCTTGTGCAATTTTTAAAAAGTAAGTCAAAAAACGTGTATCCATATTCCTATCATACTTTAAAATATGGAAATATAAAAAGACTTGTCAAACATGTGGGTATCACAGTTTAACTAGTCTTCTAATTATTTTTATTTTTGATTTCTTCTTTTTTCGATTAACTGAACAAACATGTCAACAGCTCCCGCAGTTTGATGACTGAAGAATAGACTTGTGTCTGTGTTTAACGTTTTGATTGTTTCCATATCTTCATCAGATAATGTGAAGCCAAAGACATCAATATTTTCTTTCATTCTTTCGATGTGAGATGATTTCGCAAGTGCAACAACACCTCTTTGTGTTAACCATCTAAGTATAACTTGAGCCACTGACTTCTGGTATTTTTCACCAACTGATTTTAATACTTCATTATTAAATAAGTCATTTTTACCTTCAGCTAATGGAGCCCATGCTTGTATTTGAACATTGTTTTTAATCATGTTTTCTTGTGCTTCAATTTGTTAATTGAAAGGATTGGTTTCAACTTGATTTACTTGTGGTTTAACTTCATTGAAAGCACAAATATCAGATAAACGATCCGGATAGAAATTACTTACACCAATTGCTTTGATCTTACCTTCTTTATATAAATCTACTAAAGCGTGATAGGCAGCATAATAATCACTAAAGGGTTGATGTAGTAATACGAGATCAATATAATCTGTCTTTAACTTTCTCATTGACTCTAAAACTGAAGCTTTTGTTTTTTCATAACCGTAATTATCAATCCAAATTTTGGTTGTAATAATTAATTTTTCTCGTGGTCAACATTTTACGATGGCTTCCCCGACACCTTCTTCATTAAAATATGATTGTGCAGTATCAATATGACGATAACCTACTTTGATCGCATCTAAGACACATCTTTCCGTATCTTCTTTCGGTATTTTGAAAACTCCAAAACCGAGAATAGGCATTTTTACGCCATTGTTCAATGTTGCATATTCCATTTTACTTTCCTCATCTTTCATGTATACTATAAACGTACAACATTGTAGTTACTACAATATAAGTTAAAAGGAGCTCAATTATGTATACTATGAAAGATGTTTGTGATAAATACAGAATGCCCTATGAAACACTTCGTTATTACTGTAATGAAGGATTAATCCCTAACGTAAAACGTGATCATAATAATTACAGGATGTTTGATGAAAGAGATTTAGCATGGATTGAAGGTCTGCAATGTCTTCGCAAATGTGGACTTGGAATCAAAGACTTAAAAGTTTATTTGGATCTTGCAATGGAAGGTCCATCAACCATCAACAAACGTAAGAAAATGTTAGAAAAGCAAAGAATTGAACTTTTAGAAAAGAAAAAGGAAATCGATAAAAGCTTAGCTTACATTGAGAAGAAAAATCAATATTATGATGATGTTCAAAACGGAAAAATAAAATATACAAGTAATATCATAGATATAGACTAAAGAAAATCAGCTCGCGATATGGTCAAGCTGATTTTTTTATTTACTCTTTTTACCTTCAAACCAGAATAGAACTGCTGCAAACAAGACAAAACCTCCTGCCGCTATAGTCATGAAAGGAATCCCAATTGATTCGACGAGCACTCCACCAATAATTGCTCCTCCAGCAAAACCAAACTGAACCATCGTACCATTAATACTTAATAAGATAGCAGTACCTTTAGTAAAACGCGTGTTGATATTGAGGTTGAAAATCGGTCCACATGTCCAAGCAGAAACTGCCCAAATAAATAAGAACAAAATGACAAGATAGACAGATTGACTAAAGACTGTAGCCAAAACAAGTGCAATTCCTTGAACAAACAAAGCTGTCTCAATAACACGCGCAACGCCATATTTGTCAGATAAAACACCACCCATTCTTGAACCAATCGTACTAGCAATCCCAACAACCATTAACACCCAGGAAATTACTGAACTTAACTGCTCAGAAGTATTTAATAAGTAAGGGGTAATATAGGTATTCATAATTGAATAGCCTAAGAACATTGAGAAAGTAACAGTAAACAACATAGCTGTTTCTTTACTGAGAAGATATGATAATTGTTCTTTCAAAGTAACTGCTTCTCTAGTACTTGTCGATTGTAATAATCTTGTAAGAACTAACATAACTAAAGCCATAACGACACTTAAGCCTAAAAAAATATAACGCCAATCAATCACTGCCGTAATAGCACGACTGAATGGAACACCAAAGACTAAAGCTAAACTTGCGCCAATCGCAATCATACTTAGATCACGACCACGCCTTTCTGGTTTCGCCTTTTCAGCAATAATTGAGAAAGCTGCAATTCCATAAACACCTGCTCCTAAACCAACAAAGACACGAGCTAATAATAATAGTGCATAGTTTGGGGCAATGAACATCATTCCATTCCCTATGATCATACTAATCAAACCGACAAATAAAATTTTATGAAGTGCTTGTTTAGCTAAAATAATCATCACAATTGGAGTTCCGATGGCAGCTGATAATGAGTAAACTGTTGTTAATTGTCCAATCGCCGCAATACTTACACCAATAGATTCAGAAACTTTATCAATAATCCCACCAAATATAAACTGGGCAACACCCATTAAAAAGCTTAATAACGCAAACAATAAAACTAAAATTGATTCTAACATTTGACTCTCCTTCTCCTATTAATTTCGAAGTATAAAGCGCTGTAGTTACTACAGGTCAAGTAATTTAAATTTCTTCAGAAAAATAAAATACCAACAACAAAAATCGGTATTTTATAAAATGTTTAAAATTTATAGGCACATTCTATAGATATTTTCGATATCTTGAGCATTAAGAGTTTTAAATCCAGAAAGTTCTTTTCCTTTACATGCATTCGTAGCCATTGCTTTAAAATGTGTTTCATCAATTCCAATTTCTGTTAAAGTACTTTGTAAGCCTAATTCATCAAATAAGAATGAACTAAATCTTTTAATAGCTTCCTTTGAAGCATCCATATCAGATAATGATGTATCCACACCAAAGATATTAACACCAAATTTCTTAATTTGTTTTGCAGTGTTTTCATCCAAAATATATTCTAACCAACGAGGCATTAAAATTGCTAAACCTAAACCGTGTGTAATGTCATAGTAAGCAGAAAGTTCATGTTCCATCGCATGATTACTTGCAGCTTGACCACCACCAGAGAATAGAATGCCATTTAGAGCCCAAGAACTTGCCCACATTAAATTTGCACGTGCATCATAATTTTCAGGTTCTTTTAAGGCAATAGGTGCCCATTTAACAACTGTCTTAATGATATTTTCCATCGTCAAATCAACCATATCCATTTTTGGATGTTGGGTTAAATAAAAGACATCGATAACATGTGCGATAATATCCGCTGCACCACTGGCTGTTTGAAATGGGCTAACAGAAAACGTGTTCTTTGGATTTAAGAATGAAGCTTTTGGAAATTGAAGTGGGTGCACTAGCCCATACTTCTCATTTGTTTCAACATTTGAAATTACACCCCCTGGATCCATTTCAGACCCCGTTGCTGATAAAGTAAGAATCGTCACAAGTGGTAATGCATTGGAAATTTGAGCTTTTTTGGTGACCAGATCCCAAGAATCGCCATCATAGAATGTAGAACTGGCGATGACTTTTGAACAATCGATGGTTGAACCACCACCGACAGCTAAAATAACATCGATCTTTTCCTTTTTACATATATCTGCGCCACGATTTACCGTAGTATGTCTTGGATTTGGTTCAATACCACCAAACTCAAAAACTTCAAAGTCTGCTTTTCTAAGTTCATTCATGACTTCATCATATAAACCAATCTTCTTGATTGAACCTCCTCCATAGGCAAATAAAACTTTATTACCATATTTTTGAAGTTCACTTGTTAAATGTTTTAGTTGATCTTCACCAAAATAAATTTTTGTTGTGTTTTGAAATATAAAATCGTACATTTTTTTCTCTCTCTTTATTTATTTCTTAGTTAGTTTAATACTTGAAGTAAACTCCAAGTCAAGAATATTTTATGAAACTTACTTTTGAGTCTCCCAAAATTTAAATGCTTGTTTTATCCAACCTTCTGCTTTAATATCTAGTCCTAAACCAAAACCATGAGGAAGTCCATCATAGACATGTAACTCTGTTGGAATTCCCATTTTTTCTAGTTTATTTAAACGGTTTTGCATAACTCGCCAATCGGCTATCCAATCATTTGTGCCAATACAAGCATAGGTAGGCGCATCATATTGATTAACTTGAGAATGACCCGTATATTGCATAATCACGGCTGTTGCTTGAGGTATATCATCTCTTTGAGTAAGTTGATTTAAATATTGTTTATTCGCTAAAGTGGCTGCCATTCTTGCTCCAGCTGATCCACCCCATAATGAGTATGAGTTCTTTTTAACTTTTAATTCATCAGAATGATCATAAACAAATTTTATGGCTTGCGCTAAATCATCATAGGCACTATTTGGACGATAAATTAAGGCGAATGCGTTATATCCATTCTTACTTGCTTCTAATGCATGTGGAAAACTATCATGCATCGCTCCTACATACATCATCCCTCCACCCGCACTCATAATGGCAAACTTCTCATATTCATTGCCTCGAAAGAAGAATAAACCGGTATCCTTTTTGTTTGGATCACGTCTTATTTCTTCATCAGTATAGATTGAATAGAAAATTTGTTGATGATTTAAAGCTTCAGTTTTTAAATAATTCAGTATTTCAATGGTCGTTTTAACTTTTATATTGTTGTACCAAATATATACATTTGACGTACTAATATCACTTAGTGTTGCGTATCTGCTAATCGATAAATCAATTGGAAACAACAAATGAGCGAATCCATTGAACGCTGGATCGTTAAGTACATCTTCTACTATTGATTTTTCATTAAAATATTTTTCTGCCATTTTTGACCTTTAATAAAATGATGGTTTAGGAAAATCTGTGTTTGGTTCACTGACACCAAGACTCGTATTCTTAAATCTCTTAGGGTCATTGATGATATCTACTACTAATCTAGCCACTGCTTGACGTGTCACTTGTGCACCAATAAATGGCTCACCCTTTTGACTAATCATGTATTTTTCATTCCCATTTTGATTATATAACCAGGTTAAACGTAACAATGTATAATCTAAACCTGATTCTTCAATTATTTGTGCTGAACGCTTATGACGATCTGTTCCTGGACCACCAACCATCATTTCATTCCATTTCCCAAATTCACCAATAACTTCATCATATATACCTAGAATGGTTGCGGCAATAATCTTTTCTACACCAGATTCTTTAGCCGCATTAACTATATTCTCAGTTGCTAAGTTTGAATTGACATCGTTTAAATAAATCAAATCAACTCCTTGCATCGCAGTTAGTAGTTTTTCTTTATCTTTGAAGTCACCATCTATAAGCTCAATGTGATGTCCTGTTTCAGTTAATCTGTTTTTAGCACTTCGAGCATAAAGAACTAAATCATGTTTGTCTTCTTGTATTAATTTTTTTGTGAGCATACGAGAAATTTGACCTGCTGCTCCTAAAATTAAAATTTTCATAGTGTGATCTCCTTGTGAATCTATCTTAAGCCTTGGAGTTCGCTCCAAGTCAAGTTTCTCATTATCGTTCTTTTAAATAGTTACCTATACGCTATTTTTATACTGATGAAAATAACTATGCATTTTTTATATACTCATTAATTCAAAATACCTATTAGTCTTCTTTATTTAGTCGTTATAAACTTAAAGTAAGAAAAGTAGGAGATAAATATGAAAACATGGTTTATAACTGGAAGTAGTACAGGAATTGGTCGTGGTATCGCTGAATCAGTTCTCGCTAAAGGTGAGCAAGCAGTTGTCACCGCACGTAACACAAAATCTTTACAGGACTTAGTGGATCGCTATCCTGATACATGTTTAGCTGTATCTTTAGAACTCAATAATTCTGAAAGCATTCAAGCATCTATCACAAAAGCATTTGATAAATTTTCTAAAATCGATGTCTTAGTTAATAATGCAGGTTATGGTTATCGTGCGGCTGTGGAAGAAGGTGAAGTGGACAAAGTAATGTCTATGTTTAATGCAAACTTCTTTGGTGCAGTTGAATTAATCAAACTTGTATTACCAAAAATGAGAGAACAAAGAAGTGGAACGATCATAAATATTTCATCGATTGCTGCTGCTCGCACTGGCGCAGCATCTGGCTATTACGCTGCTTCAAAAGCAGCTATTGAATCATTAACTGAAGGACTTAAAGCAGAATGTGAACCTTTAGGTATTAAAGTTATGATAGTTGAACCTGGAGCATTTAAAACTGATTTCTATGATCGCTCACTAGCTGGAACAGATATTAAAATCGATGACTATGCAAATACAGCTGGACCTCGACGTAAAGAAAATGCGATTGATCCTAAGAACCAACCTGGTGATCCAATGAAAGCTGGACAAGTAATTGTTGAAGTATGCGAACAAGCGAAATTACCAAAACGACTATTACTTGGATCTGATGCTTTACGTATTGTCAAAGCAGCCCTAGAAGATCGACTAAAAGAAATGGACGAATACGCTTCATACAGTCAACAAAGCGACTATTAAAACTTATTAAAAGACATCCTAGATTGATAAGATGTCTTTTTTTAGGTCAATTAAACTAAACGATAGTTTGTCCATTTGTTTGAGTAATAGCGATATAGATTTATAAATATTCTTGCAGTCCAATCGACAACCATGGCATACCATAAACCATAAACACCTAACCCCATAACAATAGAGAAGATATAAGCACTAACCATTCTAAAGACTACTGTTGAAACAATTGATGCATACATCGTGAATTTTGAATCACCAGCTCCACGAAGTGCGTTAGGTAAAACCATTGAAATTGGCCAAATAATCAACGCAAATCCGTCATGAACTAAAATCAGTTGATAAGCAATTTTAGAAATTTCAGGTGACAGATTATATAAACTCAAGATATAAGGGAGTGCAAGGGTATGAATGATAATCATTCCCCCATCGACCACATAGGTCCACTTTAAAAGTTTCTTTATATAATATCGTGCTTGATCAAAGTCATTTGCTCCAACGACTTGGCCAACAACCGTAACCATAACTAAGTTAACAGCCAATCCAAAAGAAACGGCTATAGGGACCACTGAGTTTACGACTCCATTAGCTGCAATATGTGTTGTTCCAAATCGAGCTAACATGGTAGCCAATAACAAACGTCCTAGGGTTAATGCACCATTTTCAATCCCATTAGGTACAGCAACAGCGACAATCTTACCAATGATTTCTTTATGGTATTCAAACATATGTTTGATCTTAATATTGAAGACATGACTTCCTCTTAATGCTAAGAAGAAGACAATGAGTGATGCCAATAAACGGCCAAAGATGGCTGACATACCAAAACCAAAGACACCTGCATGGAATACATAAATACTTAAAGCATTTCCAAAGAAAGTGAGAAAGTTCATTAAAATTGAGCTCATCATTGGAATTTTAGTATTTCCAATTGATCTGAACACTGCATTTCCTGATTGATATAAAGAATAAAACGGATATGAGAAAACAGATAAATAGAAATAAAGCGAAGCCGTACTAATAACTTCTGCATCCGCTTGCCCAAATAACAGGGTGATTATTGGTCCACTTAAAATCGCTAATACGATTGTAAACACTAAAGAAATAACGATATTAAAACTAAAGAGTTGAGCAGCTGAATGCTCAGCCATTGAATTGTTTTTACTTCCAATATATTGTGAAATAACCACTGATCCACCAGAGGCTAAAGCAGTAAATACGAAAAACATAAAGGTATTTATCATATCGACTAACGAAACACCAGACATCGCATTTGCACCTGCTTGGGCAATCATTAAATTTGATAGAAATATAACAGTCAACAATAATAATTGATCAACAAAAAGTGGTGCAATTAGATTCCTCAAATCCTTATTCGAAAACATATAATTTTTACTCATAGATTAATCTCCTTTAACCAATTCTTAATTTCTTGATCAGAATGTTCAACACAACTACCTTTTATTGCCAATCCTTTTCCAATCTTAGATTTAGGACACAAACTTTTAATATCTTTAAGACTTGAACCTAATCCACTACCTTCGTGCGTACAAAGAGGATAAATTATTTTATTTGAAAAGTTATATTTTTCTAAAAAAGTCCAAACAACCATTGGCATTGTATTCCACCAATTTGGATAAGCTAATATGATGTTTTCATATTTATCAATTGAATCTAAATAAGTATTACAGTCAGGACGAGCATTCGAGTGAAATTCATCAGCAGATTCTTCTGTACAAACATGATAATCCTTAGAATAAGCTTTCAAACTTTCAATTTCAAAAATATCGGAATTAATCATTTCGTGAATTTTAGTTACAACCAGTTTTGTATTACCAACTTTCAAATCAACTATTCCACCTTTTGAATAATTATTACCTGCTCTTGAAAAAAATAATAGTAGTGTTTTTGACATATACTCCTCCCCCTATATCACTTGAAATTGGAGCCATTTTTCGCTTCTAAAACGATAAGCCATAAAGATTGCCCGTGTTGTCCAATCAACACCCATCGCTAAAGCAATTCCAATAACGCCTAAATTAAAGACAATTGCGAAAATATAAGATAGTACAACACGTACAACAACTGTCGCAAACATTGATACTTTCATCGCAAATTTCACATCACCAGCTGCTCTAATCCCACTTGAGAATGGAGATGAGACAGGGAATACTAAGGCATTAAAACTATTATGTATTAAGACTAGAATGATAATTAAATTTTTTGTTTCAGCAGATAAGTCGTATAAATTTAAGACGAATGGAGTTGCGACTAATATCAACACGTTCCACACAACCGAACTTATATAGGTAATTCTTAAAAGCTTCAACATATAGTATTTAGCTGCCTCAATACTTTTAGCACCTAAACTTTGACCAATGACCGTAATAAAAGCTGGATTTAAGGCTACCCCAATCAAGGCTGACATCGACCAAAAGCTTTGAGCTACCCCATTTGCGGCAATTTGACTTGTCCCAAATAATGCAGTAATCGTACTTAAAGCCACTTTTGAAATTTGAAACAAACCTTGTTCAACACTATTTGGTATCGCAATATTTAAAATTCGTTTCATCATATCAGCATGCCAAGAAAAAATATGTTTAATTCTTAAGGTCACTGATTGATCAGGATTGAATGCCCAAACCACCATAATAACTGCCGCTAAGACACGTGAGATAAATGAAGGCCAAGCAACGCCAGCAACCCCTGCATGTAAAATAAAAATACCGATATAGTTTCCAATCACATTTACTAAATTCATAATCAGTGAAACATGCATTGTCTTCTTTGTTTTTCCCATACTTCTAAACATCGCAGCACTACTGTTATAAATAGCTAAAGCAGGAAAAGAGAAAGTTGTAATACTTAAATAAGTAACACTTGCTTCCATAACGCTTGGATCAACTGTTCCAAATAGTAAACCTAAAATTTGATGATTAAAAATTAACACAAAAGCTAAGGCAACAAATGATATAAGTGAAGAAAGCGTCAAAATTTGACTTGCGGCTATATCACTTAATTCTTTATCTCCTTTACCAACATATTGGCTGATAACTACTGCCGCACCTGACGCCAAGGCTACAAATATATAGATGAATATTGTTATAAACATGTTTACTAAAGAGACGCCTGAAACAGCTGCTTCACCTGCATAACTAACCATTAAAGTATCAGCAATCCCGATTAACATTACCAAAAATTGTTCCACAAATAATGGGGCAATGAGATCCCATAATTTCTTATTACTAAACTTCTTTTCAGACTCAGTCACTTTTACATTTGGTTCAATCCAGTTTAATATCATTCGCATAAGAAAACTCCTTACAAACATAGTTTAAAAGAAGTTTATTATTATTAACACTACTTATAATAAATATATTACTATACAATTAATGTATAGTTTTTAAATCATTTTCAACAAATTTTATAAAGCTTTCAACACTTGGATTAAAAGTAAAATTCTTCTTATAAGCAAAAACATGTCGACTCACTCGTTCAGGTTTTAAAGGAACAAACTTTAAACCGTCAACTGGTCTCATACTAAATGCACCTTCAATGGTAAAAGGATAAGCTATATCTTTTTTAACTAATAATAATGAATTTGATAATAGATTGTGTTGAACTTTTAAATTAATATCTTTGATATCTTTCTTTAACCATTGGGCAATTTCATTTAAGACAATTGAACGATTGGTTCCAATCAAAGGTAAATTAATAATATCAATCTCATCGACTTCACCTTTAATCGATAACGGATGTTCAACAGGTAAAATAACACCCCATCTTTCTTCAATGAGTAAAGGGGAACTATGATATTTTGCAACTTCAATCGGTTCCAATAAAAACCCACAATCTATAATATTTTGATCAATTTTTTCTTTAATACCATCACCATTCCCAGTAAAGATTTCAAATCTCACATTTGGGTTATCTACTGAAAACTGTTCAATTAAACTGGCGACATAGACAGAGGCTTTAGTTTCTCCACAACCAATATGAATTGTATCTATTAAATGATTTGGGTTTTGTTTTAATTCTTCGTGAGTTATATCAATTAAAGCTAATAATTCTTTAGCTCTTTTTTCAAAAATAAGACCAGCTTCAGTGAGTGTCATTTGACGTTTCCCACGCACAAAAAGTTCAACACCTAGATCTTCTTCCATAAGCGCAAGTTGACGACTTATCGTGGGTTGAGTAATAAATAATTTATCTGCTGCTTTACTTAAATTTCCTTCACGAACAATCGTGAGAAACGTCTCCAAAAACTCAGTATTCATATTATTATCATACCTTAGTTTTATGTTAATATTTCAATCCATTCAAATTTCTTCAACATCGACAATATAAGTACAATTCTCTCTTACCTTCAATTGAGTGAAGTAGTTTTCTTCCATAGGAATCCAACGTTTTTCAAACATTTGTGCAAGTTCTTCACCATTACGTATGAAAATACGTTCAATTTGTTGTTTAGGACTAATGGTTAAAAAGAGAGATAAGTGATAATTATCAACTAATTCAGGATGACAAGAGTATGAACCTTCAATGATAATGATGTCTTTTTGATCGAGTGATATTGCTTGATCGAAATCAAATGTATGGCAATTATATGGACGATATGTAATCGCTTGGTTTGATTTTATAGTTTTTATAATTTCCTCTTGAAATCGTTCAATATCGAAATTACCACCAGGCATATTCAAACGTTCATTTGTTCGTTGTTCTTTCTGAAGAAAAAAATGATCCATGTGAACAATATTAGCATTTAATTTTTCAGACAATTTTTGAGCTAAAGTGGATTTACCAGAAGCACAACGCCCATCAATCCCAATGACAAATGGTCCTTGTTTAAAATCAAATTTCTCTATTTCTGTTAAAATAATACTTGTTATTGTGTTTAAATTTTCTTGCTTCAATGTTTTACCCTATTACTCTAACTAAAAAGTATTTACACTATAAACTATTTTCTATTAAACAACAAAATTGATTAATTCACCTATAAAAAATGAAAAAAGCATGACATAAGCAAGATAATATATAAAATGTTTTACACCAAGCACTGTCTTTAATGCTCCTAAATTAGTAATTTTTGTTGCTGGACCAGAAATCATAAAAGCGGTAGCACTTCCCATACTCATTCCACTAACTAACCATCCCTGTAAAAGCGGTATAGTTCCACCACCACATACATATAGTGGTACACCTATAGTGGCTGCCATAAGCACGCCAAATGCTCTATCACCACCAAACAATAAAATCATTAGATTGGTTGGAACATAACGTTGAAATAGAGCAGACAATAAAATACCCACTAAAAAATAGGGACCTGTTGCTTTCACATTTCGACCAATATTTTTTAATAATCTAACTAGCAGATTTGGATCAATATCACGACTTTTATGATCTTCAAATTTTTTAAAATCAAAGAAATCGTTAGACTTATAAAAATGCCAGACGAGTAGTCCTGCCAATATTCCACAAACAAAACTTGAAACAACTCTAATGATTAACGCAGTTTGGCCAAGCGCTACTGAGTAAATAATAAGTTGTGGGTTTAATAAGACTGAACTCATCATAAAAGCTGCTAACCAATCATGTCTCATTCCTTTTTGAGAAAATGAAGCAGCAATTGGGATTGTTCCATACATACATAAAGGTGATGCTATTCCAAGAATAGAAGCTGGAACAATGCCCATTAATCCCCATTTTTTGGATCGCATCGAGTCAAACAAGGAATGAATTTTATCTTTACCAAATACAGAAATTATCGAACCAATTACCATTCCAAGAACCCAATACCAAAAAATCATCCTTAATTGAACATCAAAATAAAACCAAAGATATATAAATTCACGATGTAGAATATCTATCATTCAATCACTACCAAGTTATATGTACGACTACCTAAACCAGTCTCTTCTGCATTTTCTAAAGTAAGTAGACCATTGCGACTCTCAACTCGACTAATGAACGAATTGCTACCTGGCATATTGTAGACTAGATCAATACCTGCTTGATCTATCGCAACTGGATCTAAAGAAGCAATAATTCCAATATCATGAATTTCTGGTTCAGCAGGATTTCCATTACAATCACAGTCAATTGATATGCGATTTAGAACACTGATATAAATTATTTGATCGCCTAAATGATCAGTGACTGCTAGACTAGCATCTCCCATTGATTCTAAAAATCCGTTTTGTTCGCCATTCCAAGGTGATGTGTGACTTTCTCCTGATGTATGAATAAGGCATTTTCCTTCAACCGAAGCTAATCCAATCGATATATTTTTGATTGCACCACCAAAACCAGCCATTGCATGTCCTTTAAAGTGTGACAAAACAACATAAGAATCATAGTCCACAAAATGTGAACCAACTAAATTCTCTTTTAGACGCGTCCCACCATTTACAGGTAAGGCTATTGAACCATCAGCATCTAGAATATCAAAATCTGCGATCGCAGTATAACCATGATCTTCAGCAACTTGCATATGTAAGGCTGTATTAGAACGAGATCCCCCATACGCAGTATTATCTTCAACAATGGTTCCATCTAATAATTGAACTAAATCTTTAATTAATTCAGGTTCTAAATAATTGCTTGCTGGAGGTTCGCCAGTTGACAACTTTACCGCAACAGATCCAGTTGGTGACCACTCTAGTGCTTCATAAATTTTAACCATAGCCTCAGGACTTATGTCAGATATAAAGAAAACGTCAACATTAGAGGATGAATCTTGATATTCTAAATCATTTAGGGCTAAATAAGTTCCACCGTTGGTCAAAATACTTTCACCCTCTATTTGATCTGGTGAAGTATATCCTTGTTCTTCAGAATCATTTGAGTTAGTCGTATTAGATTGACTACAAGCACTCAAGATACTAAGACTTAAAACAAATGCTAAAAATAAATAAGATTTTCTCATAACGTTTCTCCCTTCAAACCTTTAGTTCAATCAATTTCTTAAAATTTGTTGAATGCCTATACAATGAAATATAAAAATTTAGAGAATATACATTTTTGCCCAAATTTCAAAAAATATATCAATTTAAAACAATTTTACTACCCTGTAGTGACTACAATGCAACATTGAAATGTAATTATCTAATTTATTTCTTAAATTGCTTATTTTTTTTATATTTCTAACTATCTTTACATCTGTCTTGTCATCTGTTGTATTTGTGATATTATTTTGGCTAATCAGGAGAAACAAATATGAATCTAATCGAACGAGTAAATCAATTAAAAAAAGAAAAAAATACCATCATCTTGGCACACTATTATGTCCCAGAAGACATTCAAAAGATTGCTGATTACGTGGGAGACTCTTACTATTTAAGCAAGATTGCTAGTCAAGTTATTGAAGATACGATTGTTTTTTGCGGGGTTAAATTTATGGGTGAAAGCGCAAAAACCTTAAATCCAAATAAAACAGTATTAATGCCCGATAGTCGTGCAGATTGTCCAATGGCTCATATGGTGGATCTTGATAAGATAAAGCAATTACGTGAAGAAGTTAAAGATTTAGCGGTTGTTTGCTATATCAATTCAACATCTGAACTAAAAGCACATTCTGATGTATGTGTAACCTCTTCAAATGTTGTAACAATCATAAAAGCACTTGATGCGAAAAATATCTATTTTGTACCAGATCAAAATCTTGGGCGATATATTGCCTCCAAAGTACCTGATAAGAATTTTATTTTTAATGAGGGACATTGCCCAATACATACTAATATCACTGAAACTGATTTACTAAATCAAAAGAAAGTATATCCAAATGCATTAGTCTTAGCTCACCCAGAGTGTACGCAAGAAGTGTTAAAACATGCAGATTACATTGGTAGTACTTCAGGAATTATTGACTTCGCGCAAAAGAGTGTTCACCAAGAATTTATTATCGCTACTGAAACAGGTGTTTTTTATGAACTAAATAGAAAGTGCCCACAAAAAAATTTCTACGCTGTCAACCATAAACAAATTTGTCCTAATATGAAATTAAATACCCTTCAAAAAGTGATTGATGTTTTAGAAAACGAAAATAATTCAATTACACTTAATGAAGAATTAAGATTACAAGCGAAAACTGCATTACAAAGAATGTTGGAATTAGCGTAATAAAAATGGATATGAAAAGTGATGTGCTAATTGTTGGATCTGGTGTTTCTGGACTCTACTGTGCTCTTAATTTACCTAGAAACTTAAATATCACTCTTATCACAAAAGATACTTTAGAAAATAGTAATTCTTTTCTAGCACAAGGTGGTATTTGTGTATTAAAAGATTCGGATGATTATGAAGCTTTCTTCAACGATACTTTAAAATCAGGTCATTATGAAAATAACCCAGAAACGGTAACGATCATGATCAATTCATCGCAGGATATGATTCAAGACCTAATTCAGTATGGTGTTCAATTTGATCGACAAAACGGACAACTTCTATACACTAAGGAAGGTGCTCATTCGCGTGCAAGAATTTTATTTCATAAAGATGTTACAGGAAAAGAAATAACACAGACTTTATTAGATCAAGTTAAAAGTTTAAAAAACGTCAAACTACTAGACTTTATCAAGATGAAAGATTTGATTATTCATCAAAATAGTTGTGTTGGTATCGTCGCTGAAGATATACGAAATAATTGTTCATTTCAAATCAAATCTAAGAAAACTGTCTTAGCAACAGGTGGAATTGGTGGATTATATAAAAATAGTACAAATCAATTTCATCTAACTGGTGATTCAATCGAAATAGCAAAAAAACATAAGATTAAATGTCAAAATCTTGATTACGTTCAAATGCATCCAACAACACTTTACTCTCAACATCCAGGACAACGATTTTTAATTTCAGAATCTGTTCGTGGTGAAGGTGCACATATTCTTGATAAAAATGGCCATCGATTTATCGATGAATTATTAGCACGCGATGTATTAACAAATATTATTCATAAACAGATGGAGAAAGATCAAACTGATCATGTTTGGTTAAAAATGTCTCATCTCGGAAAAGAAAAAATTCTGGCACATTTCCCAAATATATACAGCAAGTGTCTGTCTGTTGGCTATGACGTATGCAAAGACAGTATTCCAATTGTACCAGCTCAACATTATTTCATGGGTGGTATTGAAGTGAAAAAGATAGTCAAACTTCAATGTCAAATTTATATGCTGTTGGTGAAACAGCTTGTAATGGCGTACATGGAAAAAACCGCTTAGCGAGTAATTCACTTTTAGAAAGTTTGGTATTTGCAAAGCGAGCTGCCATCAATATATTAGAATCACTAATCCAAGAAAAGGAACCTTTATTATGAACCCATTAACATTATTACTAAATGCCGATGATTTAATTAAAATGGCTTTAAAAGAAGATTTAACCAGTGAAGACATTACAACAAATTCTATTTTAAAGGATTATCAATTAGGGGAAGTAGATTTAATCTGTAAAGAAGATGGCATTATTGCTGGATTACCTATATTCTCACGAGTTTTTACTTTGCTTGATACAAACACACAAATTGACCTTTATGCAAAAGAAGGTGAAGCAATAAAAACTGGTCAAGTCGTCGCAAAAATACGAGGAGATATGAGAGTGCTTTTAACGGGTGAAAGAACTGCCCTCAACTATCTACAAAGAATGAGTGGTATCGCAACCTATACCAAAACAATCACAGAACTTTTGAAAAAAACAAATATAAAGTTACTTGATACACGAAAGACAACACCGAATATGCGACTCTTTGAGAAATATGCGGTAAAGATTGGTGGTGGAAATAATCATCGTTATAATCTTTCTGATGGTATATTACTCAAAGACAATCACATCAGTGCTGCTGGTGGAATATCACAGGCAATAGAGATGTCAAAAGCTTATGCCCCTTTTGTCAGAAAGATTGAAGTTGAAGTTGAAAATTTAGATATGGTCAAAGAAGCGATAGATGCTGGCGCAGATATCATTATGCTTGATAATATGAATCATGATACTATGAAAGAAGCTATTAAGATCATCGCAAACAAAGCTGAAACTGAATGTTCTGGAAATATCACAAAAGAGAATATAGCGGCACTTTGCGATATTGGTATTGATTATATTTCAAGCGGTGCACTTACTCATTCAGCTCCTATTTTAGATTTATCACTAAAGAATTTGCGAGCAATCAACAATTAAAAAGGAACATATCATGAACGGTAAAGAAAGAAGAGAAAAAATAATTGAACTGATTAAAAAATCAGATGTTGCTCTATCAGGAACAGAACTTTCTAAAAGTTTAAATGTTTCTCGTCAAGTCATTGTTCAAGATATTGCACTACTTAGAACAGCTGGCTTTAATATTATTTCTACCACTAAAGGTTATCTTCTTATCTCCGTTAATAGTCAAATTCAACGTGTTTTTAAAGTAAAACACAGTGATGAACAAATTGAAGAAGAGTTATTGAAAATCATCGATTTAGGCGGAACTATCGTTGATATTTTTGTCAGCCATCGAGCCTATGGTCTGATTCGTGCTGAATTAAATATAAAAACTCATCAAGATGTTAATCAATTCATGGATGGCTTAAAAACTGGAAAGTCATCACCCTTAAAAAATATCACTCACGGTTATCATTACCATACGATCACAGCTAAATCACATCACGAATTAGATCGAATCTATCAAATGCTTCTTGATGAAGAATATTTGGTTAGTATTGATGATTGGGATTGGCAGTATATCTCGTTTTCAGAATAACTTAGATGAATTAATCGCTATACTCCTCCCAGAAATCAACAGCATTTAACATCCAGCCTTCCGCAATAGTTCCTATACCAAGTCCATATCCATGAGATAATCCATTAAATATTTCTATCTGAACATCAGTTCCATTTGATTTAATTTTTTCTAATCTTTCTTCCATAACACGATAGTCTACTATCCCATCATTTGTACCCACGTTGTTGTAGGTTGGAGGTTCATTCCCAGTTACTTCTGATAAGGCTGTGTATTGCATTATTACAGCTGAAGGACGTGGATAAGTACTTTCGCCATAATATTCAGTTCCATTGGATCCTAACCACGCTGCTAGTCTTGCCCCTGCTGAACCACCCCATAATGAATAATTATTTGTATTTACTTCTAAAGTATCTGCATGCTTCATGCTTAAAGACATAGGCAATGGCACGCGCTAAATCTTCACTTGCTAAAAGTGCATCAGGACGATAAATAAGAGCGAACGCATTATAGCCCATTTTAGATAGTTCTAGAGCATGATGAAAACTATCGTGAAGTGCTCCCACATAAGCAAAGCCACCTCCAGCATTGAGTATGGCAAATTTTTCATTTGGATTACCTTTAAAATAAAACAAACCTGTATTTTCTTTTGATGGATCTAATATTTTTTCTTCATCTGTGTAAATATCATAAAAAATAGTATTATTCCCATCGACTTGATTTTTCATATAGTTTATTACTTCAACAGTATTTTCAGAATTAATATTGCCGTACCATGTTAACGATACATCTTCTAAAGTATTGCCACTATAGTACCTTTGATCACTTGGAAATATTAATCGACCAAATGTTTCAAATCCCGGGTATGTTATGACGTCACTTATTGTAGTATTAGCATGAAATTGATGATCATTTTCAGCATTACTTACATTACTATAATTACTATTTACTGTTTGTGTACAAGATGTCAAAAAAACCAAAATGAAAATGAGTCTATATGTTTTATTTACATGTTTTTTTAATTTATGGCTCTTAATAAGCTTCTTCATATTCTTATTTTAATGTTAACAGTTCATGTAAAAAATGCAAAAAATTTATAGTTTTCTATTCCCAATAAAAAAAGGAAAAGTTAAACAAGTCGTTTGACTTGATATTTCGTATATGATAAAACTAAGTTCATATTCTCGTACATGTGTACGAAAAAGGAGAATTAATTTATATGAGTAACTATGTTGTGATTACTGGCGCAAGCTCAGGTATCGGTTATGCGGCCGCAAAATCGTTCGCAAAAAGAGGTCATAATCTTATTGTTGTGGCTAGACGTGAAGAAAAATTATTACAATTAAAAAACGAAATTATAGCTGAATATCCAGGTGTTGATGTGGTTGTAAGAGTACATGATTTAGAGAAGATTGATACACTAGATGCCTTCTACGATGAATTACAAGCATTCAAAATTGATACATGGATTAACAATGCAGGTTTTGGTTTATTAGGTGATGTTAAAGATAATGATGAAGCTAAAGTTCTTTCAATGTTACGATTAAACATTGAAGCATTGACAGTATTTACTATGCGCTTTGTGCGTGATCATTGGACAAATGAAAATGCAACCTTAATCAATGTTTCATCTACTGCAGGTTATAGTGTTGGTCCCCATCTTGCAGCCTATACAGCATCAAAATATTATGTTTCAGCTTATACGGAAAGTTTAATCCATGAAGTTAGTGTTTCTGATGATGCTAGAATGAGAGTTAAATGTTTAGCTCCTGGATCAACCGATTCAGAATTCTTCTCTGTTGCAACAGGTGGTATGGAAAAACCGAAAGGTCATAAGAGTAATACATCTAAAGATATGGCTGAATTCATGTTTGAATTATATAAGTCAGACCTTCCAGTTGGTAAGTCTTATTCAATCGATTTCACAAATCGTTTAGAAGAACCTCTTCATACTCACGGTAATCGAAAAAAATAATACCAATATAAACAAAGGGATATCACATTGATACCCCTTTTATTTTGTTATTTTTTTACGGTGAGAACCTAAGAATACTGGTCCAATTTTAATCTCATTTAAATGTTGATCAATCTTTTCGACTTCATCTATTGAAAGATTAATTTTACAACTATTGAAATTTTCTTCTAGTCTTTCAAGTTTAGTAGTTCCAGGAATTGGCACAATATCAACATCTTTGCTTTCCATCCACGCTAATGAAATTTGAGCCATTGTTGCGTTTTTTACATCCGCTAATTGTTTAAGATAATCCAATAAATCTTTTGAAGCTTCATAACCTTCTTCAGTAAATTGTGGCATACGAGAGCGAAAATCATTAGACTTATCATAGTTATCAGTGCCATGATAAACCCCACTTAGAAAACCATTTGCCATAGGTGAGAAAGCAACAAAAGTAATGTTTAATTCTTTACATACATTAAACAAATATTCATTTTCTCTTGCCATCATTGAATAGCGATTTTGAATGGCACTTACCGGGAAAATCTTATGTGCTCTTCTGAGTGTATCTTCATCAACTTGTGATATTCCCCAAGCTCTAATTTTCTTAGAATCAAATAATTCTTTCATCGTTTGCGCTACTGATTCAATTGCTGTATATGGATCAAGTGTGTGCAAATAATATAAATCAACATAGTCAGTTTGTAATCTTTTTAAACTTTCTTCCAAAGTGTTTTTGATTGTTTCTGGTCTTGCATCTAATGTTCTTTGACCATCTACCATTGTAATTCCGCATTTTGTCGCAATCACAACTTTCTCACGAATATCCTTTAACGCTTCACCAACTAGATCTTCATTATACAAAGTTGTGCCATCTTCACTTTCAGCAGTGTATCTTTGAGCTGTGTCAAAAAATGTATAACCTAAATCATAAGCTGCACGTATTCTTCGAACTGCTTCTGCATGTTCCATGGGCGCACCGTAAGCATGTGTAAAGCCCATACAACCGAGTCCAACCGGACTAATCTCAATATCTGTGTTGCCTAAAAAAACTTTTTTCATTTTTTTACCCCTGTATCTTGAGTATAAACATAAGCAAATATTAAATGTCAAGATAAAAAAAGACATTGTTTTCAAATGTCTTAGCTTAGTAATCAAGAACACTGTTTAAGAATAAATTCTGAAAAGTCTTTTTATTTTTGAGTAGACAACATATAAAATAGCTGACTTTTGCTTCATGATCTAAGATAGGAATGATTTTACGATCACTTGGGATTTCGTCACGATTATTCGCTAAATTTGTTGTGAAATGAGGTAGTGTCGACGAATGTATGAGTTCTTCAAATGCATCTCTTTCATTTTGTATAAAAAATTTTGAATGAGGCATTTTTGCTTTTGGTAGTTCACTCCAAAATCCAATATCAGCTAATAAAAGCATGTTCTCACCATCTAAGTCTTTCAAGAAAAGTGCATCTCTTTGAGATAATTTATGCGATTCAGGCAATGAAAACATGAGGTTCTCTTCACCGAATTTTTTACAGTAGATATTCTCTTCAAACGGTTTTGAATTCAAAATAATGATTTGATATTCTTCATCAAGCAAACCTTTGATTAAACCTGCTTCATCATCTAGATGTGTTTCAATTTTCGATTCCGCAAAGAAATCATGTGTTATTTTCGATAACTCTCTTAAAGGAATAGGTGCACATCCACCAATCGAAATCATCTGATTGTGACGATTGTAAGTTTGTACTTTATTAAGTGTTTCATCTACAGATGACAACAATTTGATTGATTCAAGTGCAGCTAGCTTGCCATTTTCATTTAAACTTAATTTATTTTTTGTGCGATTAAATAGCGGAACATTAAACTCACATTCAAGTCTTTTCATCACTCTTGTTAATGTTGGTTGAGAGATATTCAATGATTCTGCCGTTTGTGTTAAAGTGCCCACTTTCTGAAATTCGATGAGAATTTTGAGATCTTCTAAATTTAACATAGCTAAGTCCTTAACTTTTTGTATTCATATTCTGAATAGTAGTATGCCATATTGATATTGTACATATTATTTGGGTATAAGTAAAATCTTAGTGTAAACAAACTACTAAAAGGAGAAATTAATTATGAAAAATATTGAAAATAAAGTCGTTATCATTACTGGAGCTTCATCAGGTATTGGTGAAGAAACTGCACGAGTACTTGTTGAAAATGGCGCAAAAGTTGTGCTTGGCGCAAGACGTGTAGACAAACTTATCGCATTAGCGAATGAACTTGGTGAAAATGCAGTCTATCTAAAATCTGATGTTGTAAATCTTGATGACATGAAAGCTCTCGTCACTTTAGCAAAAGAAAAATATGGAAGAGTGGATGTGGTCTTTGCTAATGCTGGAATTATGCCAGCAGGCAGCATGTCAGAACTTAAAGTAAAAGACTGGATGGATATGGTTGATATTAATATTAAAGGTGTTCTAAATACCATTGCAGCAGTCTTGCCAGATTTTGTGGAACAAAAAAGTGGCCATGTAGTCGCAACTGCATCGGTGGCAGGTATACGCTCAGTTCCAGGCAATGCAACCTATTCAGGTACTAAGCACTTCGTTAAAGTATTGCTCGATTCATTTAGAACAGAATCTGTCTTGGAAGGTACAAATATTCGTACAACAACCATTTATCCTGGTGCCATTAAAACTGAACTATTAAATACGATTGCTCCATCAGATCGCAAATCTATGGTCGAAGAGTTCTATAAGAATGTTGCTTTAGAACCAATCGCAATTGCTAATGCTGTTTTATATGCTGTGTCTCAGCCAGATAATGTCGATGTTTCAGATCTTGTAGTAAGACCAAGTAAAGAAAATTAAGCCTAATGAAAACATGGTTAATTACTGGATGTTCATCGGGTTTTGGTAAAAGCTTAGCTGAAGCAGTTCTTGAAAAAGGTTGGAATTGTGTTGTGACCGCAAGAAAACCAGAAGTCTTACAAGCATTCAAAGATAAGTACCCAAAGACTAGTTTAATCATATCTTTAGATGTTACCGATACACATTCAATTCAGAGTGCAGTTGATACAGCAATTAATCATTTTGGAAAGATCGATGTACTGGTCAATAATGCTGGATATTGTTTACGAGGCGCAGTTGAAGAATGTACAAGTGATGAGATTCAAAGGCAATTTGATACTAATTTCTTTGGTCCAATCAATGTCATAAAATCAGTTTTACCCTATATGAGAAAAGAAAAAGATGGTTTTATCATCAATTTCTCCTCCGTTGCTGCTTTCGCAACAGCTGAAGGTTCTGCTTATTATGGTTCTTCAAAGGCTGCCCTCGAAAGTGTATCAGACGGGTTAAGAAGAGAAATTAATCCATTAGGTATCAAAGTCATGCTAGTTGAACCTGGGCCCTTCAAATCAGATTTCTACAACCGTTCACTCGATATTAATAACGTTAATATTGATGACTATAAAAATACGGCAACAAAGCGAAAAGTAAAAATGGAAAACTTAGATGCACCTGTACCTTATACATGGGGTGATACTGATAAAGCAGCTAATGCTATTATCCAAGCTATTGGTGAGGACAATCCTCCATTTAGATTACTTTTAGGAAGTTTTGCCATTAATCTTGCCAATTCGATTATGAATGAGAAAAAAACTGAAATGGATCAATGGCAAGATTTAAGTATTCAAACCGATATTTAGAAATTTAAAAAACTTTCATTTTTCACTTCCATTGTAGTTACTACAGTGTTGTAAGATGAAGTTTGTCAGATAAAAGTTCTGAAATTTTTTAAAAATTAAGGAGAAAAAATGAAAACTATTACATTATCAAATGGAATCAAAATGCCTATGTCAGGTATTGGTGTATTTAGATTAACACTACCTGAAACTGAAAACTCAGTTGAGTCTGCACTTAAAAATGGTGTAAGGCTTATTGATACAGCCAATGGCTATATGAATGAAAGTGCCACTGGTCGTGGTATTAAAAGAAGCGGTATTAATCGCGAAGAAATCTTTCTTGTCACAAAACTATGGCCAACTGTTTATGAAAAAGATACAGCCATTGAAGAAACACTAAAAAGATTAGATACAGATTATATTGATCTACTCTTCTTACACCAACCAACGAGTAACTGGAAAGCAGGTTACAGAGCAATTGAAAAAGCTTATAAAGAAGGTAAAGTAAAAGCGATTGGTCTTTCAAACTTCTCAGAAGAAAAATTAAAAGAAGCGATTGAATTTGCTGAAATCAAACCACATATGGTTCAAGTTGAAGCACATCCTTATTATCCTCAAGATGAATTAAAGAAATTATTAGCCGAAAACAATATGGGGTTAATGGCTTGGTTCCCACTTGGTCATGGTGATAAAGCACTGATCGAAGAACCCATTTTCACTAAATTAGCTGAAAAATATGGCAAAACAAATGCTCAAGTTATCCTTAGATGGCACATTGAATCTGGTAATGTTATAATTCCAGGATCAAAGAACCCTGATCATATTAAAGATAACAACAACATCTTCGACTTCGATTTAACTAATGAAGAAATGGCAGAAATTGCAGCTATCAACAAAGGTATTCGTTACTATAACGCTACACCTGAACTTGTTGAATCATATGCAAGCATGCAATTAAAAGAAGATATCTAAGAATAGTTTAGTAAACATGTTAACGGCTTTTGTTAGCATGTTTTCTTTTAAAAACGAAATTAAAAGAGTAAATAAACATACTCTTTCGAAAGGAGCCAAGTGAAAAATACAGTAAGGTGGTCTGTATCTTTACTTATATTAATAACAATGATAAGTGCATGCAGCAAACAAGAATCAGAAAATATAACTAGCACACAAAACAATGAGAGTTTAAATATTCTTCCTCAGACTGGATTAACCGTAAGTGTACCTACAGAATATTTAAGAGAAGCCAATGAACAAGGAACAATTGTGCAAATTGATTATGCATCAAAGGATTATGTGAGTGACCTTTCTGATATCACTAAGACAGCTTTTGTTTATCTACCCTATGGTTATCAAGAAAATGATACAGAGACAAAATATAACATCATTTATTTAATGCATGGTTGGAGTGGCCATGCGGGTGAGTATTTTGAATTCTTAAGTACAAAAAACATGTTTGATCAACTCATTGAAAGAGGTGAACTTGAACCATCCATCATTGTGTCCGCAAGTTTTTATACAGAAAATAGTAGTCGAGATTTTGGTGGATCTGTAGCAGAACTCAGAGTATTCCATAACGATTTTGTGAATCATTTAATGCCAGCAGTTGAAGGTCAATTCAATACCTATGCTACTTCTACTTCAAAAGAAGATTTAATGACTTCAAGAGATCATCGTGCCTTTGGAGGATTTTCATTAGGTTCAGTGACAACATGGATGGAGTTTGCTTATGATTATGACTATATACGTTATTTTCTACCAATGAGTGGTTCTAGCTGGTACTTTGGTGGATATGGTGATTATTATCCTGAAGAAACCAGTGACTTCTTTGAACAACTTATTACTGAGAACGATTTAAACAATAGAGGTTATTTCATTTATGTAGCGACCGGTACAAGAGATTCAGTTCGTGATCAAGTTGATATTCAAATGGATGAAATGTTAGCTAGAAATGATTTCTTTACACCTGATCATGTCGTTTATTATATGAAAGATGGTGGCCAACATGATTTCGTTGCTGTTCAAGAATATTTATATAACGCACTACCCCTCTTCTTTAAATTAGAAGAATAACTATTTCATAACTCTCGAAAAACAATAAGTCGATAAGATCCATCCAAAATAGACAATATAAATATTAAAGTCGAAAGGAGGGATTTTTACATGCACACTTTTGGGTACTTTTTTCAAACATTTATATCAATTCACAAACCCTGTTTGTTTTATACATGGAATTGAAGATAGTGTTGTAAGTTATACAGCTGCAAAAAACTACCATTATATATATAAGGATAGCGAACTTAATTTACTTAAGGGTCAATGCCACACATTCAGTGCCAATCTTGATGAAGCAGTAGATATCGTAATTAAATTCATTTTAAAAAACAAATAGTTAATTTGACGTTAAATAAAACAGCACCTGAGACATCAAGTGCTGTTTTGTTAGTTACCTATTATTAAATGTTTATTTATCTTTGCTTAGAACAATCTATTCTCATTAGTTTAATGATGAACCCGAAGATGAAATCTGGAATATTAAAGAAAGGCTTATTCTTATCCAATGATCTAATTACTCTCATTTCTTCTGGATTTAATTCAAAATCATAGAGTTCTATATTTTCTTTAATATGTAGAGGGTTCAAAGATTTAGGAATAATGATATGTCCTTCTTGAAGATGCCATTTCAATATAATTTGAGCAGCTGATTTACCATATTTTTGAGCATACCCAGAAAAAACTTTTTCTTGTAATAGCCCTTTGTTCGCATGACCTAATGGATACCATGCTTCTAATTTTATATTATATTTTGAAAGTAATTGCTTAAGATCTTTTTGTTGATAATATGGATGACATTCAACTTGTGCTACTGCTGGTAATATTTTTGTTTGGCTAATTAAATCTTCAGTTCGTTCAACATTAAAATTACTTATGCCAATGTTTTTAATAATACCTTTTTCAACATATGTTTCTAAAACTTTCCAAGCAGCCACATAGTCTCCGAATGGTTGATGAAGAAACAACAAATCTAAATAATCAGTATCTAATCTTTTTAAAGTATCTTCAACCGCTTTAATGGTCTTATCACTTCCATAATCACTTGGCCAAATCTTAGATGTTAAGAAAATTTCTTCTCTTTTCAAGCCACTATTTTTCATTGTTTGACCAACAGCTACTTCATTTAAATATAAGTTAGCCGTATCAATTGAACGATAACCTTCATTAAAAGCCGTTTTCAACATCGAATCTATATTTTTGGATAAGACTTGATAAACACCAATACCAATTTGATCCATTTTATTATTATTGTTTAATTTAACTTGTTCCATACACTTTCCTATCTAAATCCATATTGAGTGTGTGGAACATATGCTTCTTCTAAGTATTTTATTTCCTCAGCACTTAATTTAATATTCATTGCTTCTACGGCTTCATCAATATATTTTGTTTTTGAAGCACCAATCAGAGGCGATGTAATATAAGATTTAGAAAGTAACCAGGCTAATGCGATTTGACTGGTCGATTTCCCATATTTTTCTGCTAATTCATAAACTCGTTTGATGATGATCTTATCGTTTTCTAAAACATATTTATTTTGGAGTTTACCAATACCATCCACTCTTTCTGCTTCAGGGTCTTTATTGAATACACCGTGCGCTAAGGGTGAAAATGGAGTGATCGCAATTTTATTATATTGGCACATGGGTACCATTTCTTTTTCTTCTTCGCGATATATCAAATTTATCACATCTTGCATCGAAACAAATTTAGCCCAACCATTTTTTTCGGCAATCGCATTTGCTTTTTCAAGTTGCCATGCATACATGGCTGAAGCACCAATATAACGAATCTTTCCTGCACGCACTAAATCATTGAGGGTTTCCATAACTTCTTCTATAGGAGTTGTATAATCCCAACGATGAATAATATAGAGATCAATGTAGTCTGTTTGTAAGCGTTCTAATGAATGCTGTAATTCGGTATATATCATCTTCCGATTCAAACCTTTAGCATTCGCATCATCTCTCATAGGGTAGTAAAGTTTGGTAGCTAAAACAACATTATCGCGATTGGCATACTTCTTGATCGCTTTACCTAAAATTTCCTCTCCTTCACCTAAAGCATAATAATTAGCTGTATCAAAAAAGTTTATTCCACACTCTAAAGCATATTTTATAATCTCAATTGCATCATCTTCGCTCACTTTACCAGCAATACCACCACGATTAGATGTGCCATAGCTCATCGTTCCTAAACACAATTTTGAAACTTTTAATCCCGTATTTCCTAAATTTACATAATCCATAAAATACCTCCTGCATTTTAATCATAAACCTTGGAGCAGACTCTAGGTCAAGAAATATAGGTTTTTATTTAAAAAACCCATTTCTTGCAAAATGGGTTACACAAAATGTAATAAAGAAATCTTAATTTTTCTTCATTTCAATCACGATAAAATGACTTGGTTCAATTGCTTTAATACTTAAATTTTCTTCAATCGTTTCAAGTGCATCACGTTTATCTAAAATAGTTTGATTAATATTAGACACGCCTTCAATTTGGATTAAATAAGCTTGTCTATTTTCTTCTACATTAAAATCAATGCTTTGATCCTTATCTAACTCCAAAACTGAGATATTAACATCTTGGTGAATTTTAATTGCACCATTTCCTTCAATATGACTAATAATTTTTAACCATTTATTATGTCTATCATCATAAGTAAATCTCATATCACCATATTGAGGCTTATATCCATTTTTATCCGGTAATATCCAAATCTGAAGGAAACGTGCTACGTTGCTTCCCCAGTTATGTTCGCTGTGCCAAACGCCTGTACCAGCACTCATGTATTGAACATCCCCACGAGCTATCGTATTTTCATTCCCCATATTATCACCATGTGATAATTCACCATTAACAACATATGAAATAATTTCCATATCTCGATGGGGATGTAAATCAAATCCTGTTTGTGCATTCACTAAATCATCATTAATCACTCTGAGTACGCCAAAATTCATATTTTTTGGATTATAGTAATCAGCAAATGAAAAATGAAACAAACTTCTTAACCAGCCTAAATTACTAGTTCCCATCTTTGTGTGATCAATTTTTCTAATCATTTTATTTTCCTTCTTTCAATTTTTCTTGAGCATGTATTCCAATTTTTTTATTATAGTTATGATATTGCTTATTCTCATCTTCACTAAATACTCTAAATATTTCTTGGATGAATTGTTGATGCTCATTAAAGACAAATTGTATTTTTTCTAAACCCTCATTTGTTAAATGAGCATAGATTTTTCGCTTATCGTTTTCACATTTAAGACGTATGACATAGTTTTTACTTTCCAATTGATCTATAACATAAGTTATTGACCCACTTGATAGTAATACTCTTTGCGCTATTGCTTGAATTGCAATATCTTTTTTCTGACTATACAAGAGTTCTAGTACCATGAATTCGCTTAAACTTAATCCGTACTGCGAAACATTTCTTTCAATCAGTGTCTCTATACTTCTCGAAGCTTTTAATAAGCTAATTAAACTTTTTAGTTGTCGCATGCTTTCACCTAATTTATCTTGAATTCAAGATAAATATATAATCTTTTATTTTATTTAACCATTCATATGCCCAATATAAAAAAACACTTTTTGAAGAAGTGTTTATATTTTTAATATTCAAATAACTGTTAATGGGAATCTAAAACTGCATAGACTGTTCCGATAATCATTAGAATTACAGCACTATAGAAAGCTATTGTTAAAGTCTCATGAAAGAACATCCAAGACACAATGACACCTACAAATGGCGCAATTGCATAGAAAGCACTTGTTTTAGCTGCACCTAAATATCTTTGTGCAGAAATATAAAAATAAATACTAAGTCCATAAGCAAAAAAACCTAGAACTAAGGCAAATATTATATAGATTAAGTCAAAACTTAATTCTTTAATAAAGTAAGCAATAATTAGTGAGCCCAAACCTGAACCTATTCCTTTAATTACAACAATATGTAATGGGTTCTTAACAGATAACATTCTGGTAAAGTTATTTTCTAATCCCCAACATATTGTTGCACTTAGTGCTAATAATGAGCCCAAAGAAAAGCTAAAGCTTTCTATATCACTTATCGATAAAACCACACTAGCAATACTGACAAAGATAATCGCAATCCATAATTTTCGACTTATCTTTTCTTTAAATATTAAGTATGCGATGAGTGTTGTCGCCACAATCTCAAAATTGTTTAATAAGGAAACACTCTCAGCACTTGTCATTGTTAAACTAATCATTAATAATATCGGAGCGAGTATATCAAGTAATACCATACCAATAACAAACGGACAATCATTTCTTGTTAAATTTTCACTTTTATCTTTGTGTTCTAATCTCTGCACAGATACGACAAAAAACATACCAATACCTGCACCTAAATAAAGTAACGCAGCCATTAAAGTGGGTGGTAACTTTCTCAGCAAAACCTTTGAGACTGGAGTACTTATTCCATATAAAACAGCTGCCAGAATCGCTAGTAATATTGCATTATTTGCTTGCCTCTTTAATAATTTCATTTATCATTCAAACCATTTTTCTTTCATGAAAAGTATAACAACAGTTAATTAACATCATAAGCATACAACAAAACTAAATATTACAGATATGATGACATTTTCAGTTACTTTTAATAAAGGAAATTTTATTGCATCATATATGATAACTTTATGAGTAAATTATCTTTTAAGCATAAAATATATTCTCATTGAATTCTGAGTCAAAATTCAGTACACTACTTCTTGTGTCGAGGTAAGATATGAGCATTTGTACAGTAGAAAATTTAACGCATGGTTTTGGTGATCGTGCGATATTTGAAGATGTTTCATTTAGATTATTAAAGGGTGAACATGTAGCATTAGTCGGAGCGAATGGTGAAGGTAAATCTACTTTCATGAGCATCCTTACAGATCACCTAGTTCCTGATGAGGGAGTGATTAAATGGGCATCCAAGGTTAGAGTTGGTTACTTAGACCAACATTCAAGTTTGAAAAAAGGTTTAAGTATCAAAGAAATCCTTCAACAAGCTTTTTCCTATTTATTTGAAAACGAACAAGAAATTCTTTCACTCTATGAAGAAATGGCATCTAACCCCGATATCGATATGGATCTTGCTTTAGAAAAAATTGGAGTACTTCAAGATACTTTAGACCACCATGGATTTTATACCTTAGATATTCGAATCGAAGAAGTTGCAAGTGCACTTGGTTTAACATCTATTGGATTAGAAAAAGATGTTGATGATTTGAGTGGTGGTCAAAGAAAAAAAGTATTACTTGCTAAATTATTACTCGAAGAACCTGATATTTTATTACTTGACGAACCAACCAACTATTTAGATGAACCTCATATTGAATGGTTAAAGAAATATCTACAAGAATATGAGAATGCCTTTATCTTAATTTCTCATGATATTGAATTCATGAATGATGTAGTTAATTTGATTTATCATGTTGAGAATTGTCATTTGACGCGATATGTAGGTAACTATCATGAGTTTGAGCGTCTCTATGATCAAAATAAAAAAAATCTGGAGTCTGCCTTTAATCGACAACAAAAAGAAATCGCAAAACTTGAAGACTTTGTAGCACGTAATAAAGCACGTGTATCAACACGTAATATGGCTCATTCTCGTCAAAAGAAACTCGATAAAATGGATAAAATTGTTTTGAGCTCAGAAAAACCTAAACCTAGTTTTAACTTTAAGCCAGCTCGTAGTTCAAGTCGTGTGATTGTTAATGCGAGTGACTATGTTATTGGCTATGATAAACCTTTATCTAAACCATTTAAATTTAGTTTAGAGAAAGGTCAAAAAATTGCCCTAATTGGATCTAATGGCTTAGGTAAAACAACATTACTTAAAAGTTTATTAGGGATGATTGATCCTATTTCAGGTCACTTAGAAAAAGGTGAGTTTTTACATATAGGTTACTTTGAACAAGAATTGAAAGGATCACCTTCTACAACTTGTATTGAAGAAATATGGTCAACTTTCCCTAGTTATAGCCAAGTTCAAATAAGACATGCATTAGCTAAAGTTGGTTTAACAACTCAGCAATTAGAATCAAAAATTTCTGTTTTGTCTGGCGGTGAGCAAGCAAAAGTTAGATTATGTAAGATATTAAACACTGAATCTAATGTACTTGTATTAGATGAACCCACAAACCATTTAGATCAAGATGCTAAAGATGAACTAAAGAGAGCCCTCATCGATTATAAGGGTGCTATCCTACTTGTTTCTCATGAACCTGACTTCTACGAAGATATTGTTAGTGATATCGTAAATATTGAAGATTGGACAACTAAAATTTTCTAGTTTAGAAAATAAATTATTAAAAGCTAAAAGCACTTCATATGAAGTGCTTAATTTTAGGACATGTTACTCGTATGAGAACTATTTACAAGAACATATTTATTTGCTTATTTATTTATATTTACAATTTAAAAATTTGATTGATTTTAAACTCAAAAAAATTGAAAATCAAAAATATAAATATCTTATAGTACTATTCCATTTTTAACTGTCTTATTTTTAAAAAGATTACTTAACTGTTGTCTTTAATACATCAAACCCTAATTTGGTAATCACTTCATTGACTTGCTCAATTGATACATTGGAGTCTTCAAAGTCAAACTTTACCTTACTAGAATTAAATAGAACATTCACACTATTCTTATCCACACCAGCCATTGATTTAACGGCACTTTCAATCTTCATAGAACAAGATGGACAAACTAATGTATCTAACTGTAATACTGCTTTTTTCATATAGCCTCCGATTTAATTTTAAATTTTAATAAACGCATTCCATTTAGAATGACAATTAAAATACTTCCTTCATGGACAAACATGCCAATTGACATGTTCATCCACTCACTAAAGAAAACACTTACTAATAAAAAGATGACAACTGCTATCGCAATAAATATGTTCTGTCTCATATTCATCGTGGTTTTTTTGCTTAATACATAAGCATGAACTAAACTTTCAAATTTTGAGTTCATTAACACTACATCTGATGTTTCAATAGCTACATCTGTTCCACATCCCATCGCAATACCAATATTAGCTTGTGTAATGGATGGACTATCATTAATGCCATCACCAACAAACACAACGTGATGATTTTCTTTTTGCAGTTTCTTAACAAATTCCAGTTTATCTTGTGGCAGTAAATTCCCATAAGCTTCACTAAAATTTAGTTCTTTTGCGATAATATCAACCGTACTTTGATGATCTCCTGACAATAATATAAAACGTTTAATCCCCTGTTTTCTTAATCGTTCAATATTTTCCTTAACATTTTCTCGAAGTTGATCTTTCACACCAATAATACATTTTAAAGAATGATTAATGGACATCAAAGTTAGGGATTGTCCACTATTTACGATTTGTCTGATCTCTTTCATCTGTTCATCATCGATAAGTACCCCTTCACTTTCCATTAATGAAAGATTACCTATGATGATCCGTTTATGATTGACTTCAGCTTTAATTCCTTGACCTTTAATCACTTCTGTTTTTTCGATTTTTACTATGGCAACCTTATCAAAATACTCAATGATTGCTTTTGCTAATGGATGCGTAGATTCATGTTCAACACTTACCAAGATAGATTCAATCTCTTTAGAGTCTTGATCAAAAATTTTGATGCTCGATACTTTTGGTCTTCCTTGAGTAAGTGTACCTGTCTTATCAAATACACAAACATCAGCCTGACTGAAACTTTGTATGATTTCACTTCCTTTGAATAAAACTGAGTGACTAGCACCATTTCCTATTCCAGCGACATTTGACACAGGGACACCAATGACTAAAGCACCAGGGCACCCTAAGACTAAGATTGTGATTGACAACTCAATGTTTTGTGTAAAAAGATAAACAATAAACGCTAACAACAATACCACAGGTGTGTAATATTTAGAGAAGCGATCAATGAATCGTTCTGCTTGTGATTTAGAATCTTGTGCTTCTTCAACTAATTCAATAATCTTTCCAAAAGTTGTATCTTCACCCACACGTAGTGCTTGAACTTTAATCGTCCCGTTATCGACAATGGTTCCAGCAAAGACTTTCGAATCCTTTTCTTTAAATACCGTTTTTGATTCACCAGTAATACTGGCCTCATCGACATACGCCTCACCACTAAGAACTAATCCATCGACTGGTATCTTCGCGCCTGTTTTAACTAAGACGAGCTCATTCACATCTATCTCATCAATATCTACTTCTTTATAGCTTCCATCTTCATTTAACCTTAAAGCCGTTTCAGGAGCCAAATCAAGCAGTGTTTTAATCGCCATTCGCGTTTTATTTAAAGTTCTTGCTTCTAAGTAAGCACCAAACAAAAATAGAAAACTGACGATAGCCGATTCTTCATAGGCTTGAATCATAAATGCACCAAGCACTGCAATCGAAACTAAGACATCAATACTAACTACCTTAACCTTTAATGATTGGTAAGCTTGTAAAAAGATGGGTAATGACGCAAAGATTGATGAGCAAATCAATAAGACTTCAAAGACACCATAATTACCAAGTGCTAGCCTATTAAAAAAGCCAATAAGAATGAAGGTACCACTGATAAATATAATGTGGTTTTTATGCTTAAAAATTAATTTTTGCATAAGTCTTATAGATTACTATAACTATCGGATAATTCTTTAAGCATCACAAAGACAGCTTCATATGTTTCACAGACATCACTAGGCACCTTATATGAATTAGTAATTGAATTTAAACGATCAAATTCTTCTCTTAAATCTGACTCGTTATTTTTATATTTATCAACCAATTTATTGTATTCAACACGTACATCAAAAAATTCGGGATGATGTCCACCATGAACTCGCTCTACTACCGGAACATATTGTTGAAGCTTAGGAAAGAATCTTTCAAAAGTTTGATTAAATGCTTTTTTTTCACTCATATCGATTTACCTCTTTTATTTATCTATAAGAAGTATATTTTTTCTGTATGATTTATTCCTTGACGTACATCAAGTATTTAAAAAAAGACCAGTAATTTGGTCTTATATCATCAGCAATTCATCAATATTCAATAATTCTATTTCTTGATTTGTTATTTGTTTAATCAAACCTGATTCTTCAAATTCAAATAGTTTTCGACTAATCGTTTCTGGACTTGTCCCAAGATAAGAAGCTAAATCTTTTTTACTCATACCTAAATGAATTATTTTTGTTGATTCTTCATTCTCGATACTTTCGACTAAATATAAAGCTAAACGAGTTTCTACTTTTTGTGTCGCAAAGCGTGTGCTTTGTTCTTCAGACTTAGATAATCGTTTTGATAATTCTGACATGATTTTCAATGATATTTGTGGATAAGTGTTCAGCAAACTCTGTAGTTCCTCTCGTTTAATCATACAGATACTTGTATTCATCATTGCACTCGCAAATGCATCATGAATAGAATCATTAAATAATGAAAGTTCGCCTGTAAAGTCGCCCGGATTCAATAATCGAATAAGTTGACTTTTCCCATCTTCAGTTATTCGATCAATTCTTACACGCCCTCTAGAAATGACATATAATGCATCAGATTTTGTGTTTGGTTCATAAATCATTTCACCTTTTTTAAATGTTGTCGTTACTATAAGTTTCTGAATTTCATCCATCTGATCTTGAGTTAAATGATTAAAGATAGGAACTGTACTTACACAGCCCTTATCATTTTGCATACAACATTCATGACCCAAACATTTATCTGTCATTAATATATCTCCTTATTTAAACTTTACAACTTATCTATTTATCAGCATATTGTATCAAAATTCACACATGTTGGTCTCACTTACACTTTATCGTTTTTTACTATCAAATAATTTATCATTTTAACGTATTCTCAATTTATTTCGTTATCGAAATTAAAAGATTTTTCCAAATTTATTCAAACAAGAAAAACTCAATAAGGGGGCATTAATATATACATTATACACACGACAAAAATTAACCTAATTTAACATCTCTTTAAAGATTTTTTCATTCACAACAAAAAGTCGCAGATATTAATTAGAACTTATATTATTTCATCTCTTCATCTATTCATATCGATAGATAGCAGCGATCCCAGTTATACTTGGTATTTGCTCCTTATGCAACATCCATACTTTTCCATTATTTATTAAGACAGTTTCAACTAAATCATCCAATAGGTTATTCTTAGTACTATTTAAATCATCTTCTGGATTTAATACATCACGATCAATCTCAACCATCAAAACATCAATCTTACCTATTTTAGCAGCTTTAACTACTTCATCAAGATTAGAAGAACACCTATGTTCTGATATTAAATTTTGATATGTATTAATCATGGACATAACTTTTTCTTCATCTAATTTATCTATGATTTCAGTCACTCTCTTTTTAAGATCATTTAAGTTTAAAGATTCGCAACTTGCATCAATGACTTGTTCTATTAAATAAGGGTTATGACTAATGTCTTTGAATAGTGAATGATGTTCACTGACAGATACCAAGATTAATGGGCACTCTGATTTCTTTGAAATGTTTTCAAAGACATAACGATCAATAAATCTAAAATACTTCTCTGTATCTCGATCGTATTCTTCTTTTTTATCCGTATTGCTTATTTGTATCGAAGGACTACCTACTCCACCAAAGGAACCTTGACTAAAATAAGAATCTGTATGTTGTTTTCCTAAAACCGCATCTCGAGTCAAGTCTGCTTTTGAATCCATTTCAATTTTAAAAATCTCATTTCGATTCCACTGAAAAAGTTCAAAATGGTTTCGACTTAATCCTAAGACTTGATAGTCTGTCATTGATTGGAAAGCATATAATAGAGGACTTATATGAAAAAGTTCTCCTACATAGACCTTTGACTTTACACTGCTGTGAAGGTTGTATACAAAACACTTATCAATAGATGCGAGTATTGCAATCCCTTTATTTACTTTGTCCCAAAAAAACGTATCTTTCTCTAACAAATACAATGGGTTCATTAGAGCATCAATATTGTCCTGATCATAGTTTTTCACGAGAGTTTCTTTTAATTCACGTAATAAGTTCTTATAAACAATAAAATTTTGTTTATTCCCCTCATTCAATCTGTGAGTTGATTGATAAAGTGAAACAACAGGACCTTTTATATCTCTAATTTCACTAAATAAGAATCTATTCTTGATTTCATATAACATATGGCACTCCTTTCAATTCCTAATACATATTAGGAATTAGTCATAGGATTTCATAAGTTCTGCTTCTAATTTCACTATATGCTTATTTCGTTCAAAAAGATAGTTTGAATGATATTTTATATTTTTCTAATTTTTACAAATTATTAGCGAAACCAATATTATCAAAATAACTCTAATCAAGAAAAAAACCCATACAATGGGCTTTAATTCACACATGGTGCGCGTGACAGGAATCGCATTACATTCCCAAATCTTCCCGTATCTTACCATATTAAAACTAGGACGGACTAGGGGGGGGTGATTGTTATATTAAGATAGTTACTTAGCTGTTAATTGTATACGACTACTTATGTTTTTTAGTTGACATGACAATGTATTTAATACAAATCATCACTTATAATTTTCCTCTGAACTAAAATCACTTTTTTCAATTAACTGATCTAAAGAATTATTTTTTTATAGATAACTTCCTTGCCTACTTTTGTTTCACTTACCAAACACTAATTGTTTTTTACTAGATCAAATAATCTCTTATTCTGGTATATTCGCTCTTTACCAATTTTCTCAGATATCAAAAAGCCATTTTCTTCCAATTGTTTTAAATAGCTAACTGCTGTTTTCCTAGTTACATTCAATCCCTTTTCGACAAAGATTGTTTTTGTATAAAATTCTTTGAACAATATTTCAATAAGTTCTTTACTATAAATATTTGGCAACTCTTCCTTAATCTGATCTCTCATTAAAATCACTTCATTATTTATAAGCTTTGTTAGTTCAAGTGTTTCTTTTGATATTTCTTCTATTCCTTTAAGTATAAATACAATCCACCCTTCCCAGTTCTTATTTTCTCTAACATCTTGTAATAAATGATAGTATGCTGCTTTATTTCTAATGATAAAACGACTTAAATATAAAATAGGACTATCTAGCAAACCTTTTAGAATTAAAAACAAAACATTTATAATTCTTCCAGTTCTTCCATTTCCATCATAAAAGGGATGTATACTTTCAAACTGATAATGTATAACAGCTAATTTAATCAAATCATCTATTTCATCATCAATATTTATATATTTTTCTAGATTATTAAGATATTCTCTTATTACATCTTCACCAACTGGTGGAGTATAGACTATCTCACCTGTTTTATCATTTTTAAGAACAGTACCTGGAACTTTCCGAATTCCAGCACTGTTTTTTTCAATAATCTCTTGAATTTGAACAATCATATTAGTCGATAAAATATTATTTTTAGATACTAGCTCAAATCCTTTCCATAACGCAGCTCTATAATTCTCCACTTCTTTACTAGCTGGATTATTAGAAGATTGCGAACTCATTTCTCGATATAAGTCATCATGAGTTGTAATAATATTTTCAATTTCAGAACTGTCTTTTGATTCATTTATTATGATTGCATTTATTAAAATATTCTTATTTGGTATTGTTTCTGAATAGCCTTTTAGTTCAGATAAATATTTATGAGCAGAAACTAATTGCTTCAATATTTTTTTAGTTTCAAGGTCTATATTGGGAGGCAACATAGGTAAATTTTGTTCAAACATGACATATAACTCCTTTACATAGGTATTATAACACCATTAATTACCTATGTTCTTGTGATATGGGTAATATTTTTATTTTTTTACCTATATAAATACACTATAAATAAATTATAAACTCTATCCAGTGATTAGAGTAATCCCACATTATCCCCCTACAAGAAAAAAGCCCAAAGAATGGGCATTAATTCATACATGGTGCGCGTGACAGGAATCGCATTACATTCTCAAAACTTAACAAACACTACCGTTTCATACCATTTCTTCCCAAATCTTCACGCATCATCCCATATTAAAACTAGGGTCGGACTAGGGGGATGAAATTTTACTTCTTTAATTCTTAAGTGGGTATTACATATTTTATATATGAAAAAAATCTATGCCTATGGCAGCAATACCCACTCATGTTTTCCGTCGCATTACAAATAGTCTCATTGCAATATGTAATCAATAATAATTAAATCTTCATAAACCAAAATCAGATAAATCCTATCACTAGGCATATCCTTTACGGATTGTTCCGCATTTATCGTAAAATATCTATAACAATTACATTTTAAGTCAAATGGAAGTAAATCTACTTTCGAGACATCGTTAATAGAGTATTCTTTAATAAAGTGAAGGTTTTGAGCAATACCGTCTATCACTTCCTGCTCTTCAATGATTTCATCATTCTCTAGATCATTAATAAATTTATAGAAATCACTTTCTTTATTGATTTTTAGAACCATGAAACTTTCATAAATCTTTCCTTCAAAAGACACCACAGTATATTGATCAGTTTCTAAATAAGGGAGAAGTTCAGCATATCTAAAGTAATCAGAGGGTTGATCTATTTCTGGATCAAGTGGATCATCTAGTATAACGGATACAACTAAAATTAGGATTATAGCGAGAAATAGCGCTGTCAAGAACATAAAGATGTACTCAAAATATTTAGATATTTTCATCGTAGCAGGAATCTCCTAATATAAATCAACTAATTAGTAGACAAGTTTAATTGCTTTAAATGGAACTAAACAATAATAGTACAGATCCTATAATTTAAAATTCAATAAAAATTCTTCTATATTAATATGTTTAATTCCATTATATGAAAAATCCACGGAATCCATTGATAGAACTAATTTAGGATATGAGTCATTGATAGAATTTAGAACACTAAATTCTCTTTCTCTGGTCGTTTCTGAACCAAGTAAATAGGATACTTGTATATATAACTTCTCATCATTTTTAGTGGCAATAAAATCAATTTCCTGTTGATTTAACTTCCCGATATTTATAGTGTACCCTCTTCTCACAAGTTCAATGTAGACAATATTTTCTAAGATTAATTCAATGGCTGCTTCATTATTCCCTACAACAGCTTCTCTAAAACCGTGGTCAGCAATAAAGTATTTTTCTTCTGTTTTTAATAATGCTTTCCCATTGATGTCATATCTTGAAGCTTTATATAATATAAAACCCTTTTCTAGGATATCAATATAATGAAGTATTGTATCAACACTAATTTTTATGTTTTGTGATTTTAGATATTTTGAAATGGACAGAGCTGAAAAAGTTTTAGATGTATTCGCACATAGATAAATGATAAGTTTTTCAAGTGTTGCTGAATTTCTAATATCATAACGTTGGATAACATCTTGAAGAATAGCTGATTGAAAACTGTCTCTAAGTACAGTCATTGATAAATCATAATTTAAGTCAAAAACGGTTATCGAAGGTAGTCCACCGAAAGTTATATAGTCATTAAATGTAGCTTGTTTATGATAGTTTTTAAATTCTTTATAAGAAAAAGGGTGTACTAAAATCTCTACATATCTTCCAGCTAAATAAGTAGATAAGTCTGAAGACATTAAATCTGAATTTGATCCCGTAATATAGATATCAAATTTATTCATCGCATGGAAAGCATTGACGGCTTTTTCCCAATCTTTTATCCTACCTACTTCATCAAGAAATAGATATAATTGTCCACTGCACTTTTTATCCCATTCTAAAACATTGTTAGTTAAATCTTTATAGTCCTTAATGTCGAAGTTCTCAGGAAGTTCAAAATTTAACTTAAGAACATTTATTTCTCTTGTAGCATTTTTTATTAAATCTGCAATATACATGTCCAAAAGAACTGATTTTCCAGAACGTCTTAATCCAGTGATTACTTTTACAAATGGCTTGTCTTTAAAATCACCTAGCTTTTGAATGTATTCTATTCGCTCAATCATAATATCTACCTCTATTTCGATTATATTCTAAATAATATCATATTTCAAATATTATTTCGATTATAATCTAAATTAATATTTATTGATAAAACAAAATAGCCAGTCTATTTCATGAATTTCTTAATGATTCATATTTATGTATTAAGACTAAAACAAAAGAACATCTTTTAGATGTCCTTAATTGATACATGGTGCGCGTGACAGGAATCGTATTACATTGCCAAAACTTCCCAAACACTACCATTTCATGCCATTTCGTCCCAAATCTTCCCGTATCTTCCCATATTAAAACTAGGGGCAGACTAGGGGGATTAAAATTTAAAGTGTGTTGTTTATTTATCATTGATACTATCGTTAAGATATTTTTGTAAAAGTAAACAAAAGTATTCATACTACAATAATATGTATTCATATTCCCCTTCTCACTACATTTTTCAATAGAAATATATAAAAGGACAAGTTAATCTTTTTAGACCATCTTGTCCTAAATAATTATTTTACTTTAAAGCCGTTTTCTTTCATCCACGATTTATACGCACCCATATTTTCGCTGAAAGTATTCCAAACTCTATGTTTATATGGAGTTTCTCCTTCGTACCAATGACCAAATATTTGTGATTGACCATGACGTGCAAAGTTTGGTTCTTTTGTGAATCCTTTTGATCCATATTCACCAACAACATGAATCTCTTTACCTCCAAATTTCCAAACATTATCCACACAAACCGTAGTTCCATCATCTACATAAGGTAATTCTTCCCAAACACCTTCGTTTACAACTTCATCTGTTATAATTGGTTCTTCACCTTCTAACCAATAAATACCATGTCCTTGGCCGTTTTTATGTCGAATCAAACCAGTAAAGAACTCTTTTCTTCCATCTTCACGTATTCCAGAACACCAACAAGAAATATATTCAGTTGCATTTTTTATAATCTCATCTTCTTTACCCACAGGCGA
This sequence comes from Erysipelotrichaceae bacterium, assembly GCA_963663995.1. Classification (GTDB taxonomy): domain Bacteria; phylum Bacillota_I; class Bacilli_A; order Erysipelotrichales; family Erysipelotrichaceae; genus UBA2212. The sequence continues at coordinate 1,112,356 of OY760660.1, forward strand.
GAAAATTCGATCAATACACGCTAGGAATTCAACGGGTTTATTTTGATATGTACCTTTTAAGTGAACTGGAAGATGTTGAAAAAGGATGTTATATTCTGATCCTAGATGGCAAATTAAACCAAATGGAAACCATTCACCTTTTACATCTAAAATCGAACCATTTTCTCCTTCAACTAAACAACAACCGTCTTCGTTATAGGTGAACTCCATATTGATTCCTGATAGTGTTTTTACCCCATAAGTAATGGGATCATCACTCACTTTTCCATATGTTGAAAGCTGATCTGTTTGTGCTGTATCTGTGTTTTCAACACCTTCTTGCAGTGATAATGGACCATCACCGAGTCTAATAAATCCAGACCACCTCGAGGAGAATTCATTCATATTATGAAAATAATAATGTGGTCTATCATTTTCCCTCAAAATCATTCCGCAATTGTCATGCCGTATTAAACGACTTTCTAATTCTGGATAATCTTGTTTAAAACATTTGGGTGTCTTGCTAAAATCGTCATTTGTAAATTTTCTAAATTCTATTTTTAAATCTTTCATATTTGTCTCCATCTTCAATTAAATTAATGTATTTTCTCTTATAAAAAGAGTTAATTTTATTAACTCTTTTTATCAAGAAATTCTAAGCATCTTTATCGTTTATACTAGTAAATCCAAATAAATAAGTTAAACCTGCCGCAACTACAAACGCTATTCCACCGCCAATAAATCCATTAACTGTGTTTGATGTTGTAGATCCTAAAAAACCCGTGAAAGTCAAAAAGTTAGCAGCTGGTGGAATTGTATAAGTTGCAGTATTTGTAATCGCATAATAGACTGAACCTGCAAAACCACCAACACAAGCAAATAAGAAAGGCTTTTTATATTTAATACCAATACCGAAAATAGATGGTTCAGTAACACCACCAATAACTTGTGTAAACAAATAGGTTAGTGCTAAACCTTTTTCATTCTTATCCTTTAATCTTAATAGTGCACCAGTAGTCATACCAGCAATCGCGACTGAAGCGGCAATAACACCAGTGAAAATGATACCATCAAATCCATTAGCCAAGAACAATTGTAGTCCAGCAATAAAATAAGTTAAATGCATACCAAATAGAACTAGGACATTCCATAATCCACCTGATAAACCTGCAACTAAAATGGTTCCTAAAATACCAAATGATGAAATAGCCAACATTGAATCAGTAAACAAAGTTCCTAAATATGTACCAGCTGGACCGATCACTGTTAAAGCTATTGGAAGCATAATTAATATAGTTAAAGTTGGTGTAAATACCATTCTTAAAGATGCGGGTAAAAATTTATCTAATGAATGTTCAATATAAGACATTACCCACACAATAAGAATAATAGGGAAAGTAGACGATGCATAATTTACCAAGGTCATTGGAATACCATATACATCAAAGACCGCACCTGTAGAAACTAAAGATGTAAGCGTTGGATGCAATAATATTCCAGCCATAAACATACCTAAAACAGGTGTTGCTTTGAAGTATTTTGCAGTTGTATAACCAATATATATAGGTAAAAAATAGAATCCCGCGTCGCCAGCAAATGTAATCAAAATATAAAAATTGCTTTCAGGATTTATAAAATTAAGCATTGTTGGTCCAAAAATCACCGCTATTGATTTAATAAATGATGCTGCTAGGATTACTGGAATCAATGGAATAATACATCCAGAAATCGCACTTAAGATTTTTGATCCGATCCCCTTTTGAACTTCTTTTTCATTTGATGTTGCCTTAGAAATTGGATTACCATCATCATCAACTTCTCCACCTTCTGTGTTAGGTAGGATTTTCGTTAATTCATCATAAACATTTGAAACATCAGGACCTATGATCAATTGCAATTGACCACCTTTATAAACGGCACCTGCCACACCTTCAATTTTCTTAAAAGAATCTAAATTTAAGTTATCACTGTTCTTTAAAGTAAAACGCAAACGTGTTGCACAATGTTGAATGAAACTGACGTTTGAAGTATCATCAATCACATCCAGAATACTCTTCGCTAAATTTTTGTTATTCATTTTTTTCTCCTTTAAATCGAAAACAATCGATAAAAGGTCTAGCCAGCCATACTGTAACTATCCAGTAAAATTAAAATACCTCCGTTTCTTATTTAATCTTGCTCTGTTAACTTAATAACATGTACAAGTAAATATAAAATTTCACCATCATAAACTTCATCATATTTTTTTGAAATAAATTTAATAATATTTAAAACACAGTCATATTGTTGTGGATATTTTTGACTTAAGACTAATAATAAATCACTGCTTTTTTCAGTTTTTAAACTTTCTTGAATTAAAATCCTCTCAAAGAAAACTCTTAAATGCAAAATAAATCTAGAATAACTTATACTCTCTAGGTCAAACTCTATATCGAAGTCACTAGCGACAATATCAAGAATATCTTCTATCAAGGCTGTAACTTCAAAAGTTGCATGGATTTCTTCATTTAATTCGGCATTCACTATGTGTAAAGCTATAAAACACGCCTCATCTTTATCAATTTTGAGATCGAATTGCTTTACCAACATGTCAACGACTTCTCGTCCAATTTTATATTCATTTTTATATATTCGTTTCACATCCCACAAAATAGCATTATCAAATGTGTATCCATATTGTAATCGTTCAATTAAATTAGATATATGGTCTGTAAGCGTAACATAAAGATTATCGCTTAATTTTTTGTCTATTTTGCTATGTATATATTCAATAATTTCAATACTAATATCACAGATATCGTTTGGGATTGAAACTATAAGTTCTTGGTACTTTCGTTTGATTTCAGGTGTACTTAAAATAAAGATCTTTTCAATCTTCTCTTCTTCCACAAAATCACCAATTATACTATTATAGGCAATACCTTTCCCTCTTATAATAATTTCTTCATTGGCTTGGTCGCGACAGATTAAAGCATTATTATTTAGTAATTTAGTTATTTTGTACTTCATTTTTTTCAATTCCCATTATTCGATCATTAAGACTTAAGGTAATATTTTTTGTGATATCAATAGTATAATTCATATAATTTGTAACCGTGATGATAATATCGGTTTGAAAACCAAGTAACTTTATAAAATCTAAATCAAATTCTGTAATTAAATCTCCTCTTTCCACTAAATCTCCAACTTTAAATCTAGACTTAAATGTACCTTCATTCAACTCAACAGTATCAATTCCTATGTGAATCAATAGTTGTGCACCATTCTCAAGTTCAAGACCATAAGCATGTTTTGTTGGAAACATCATTATTATTTTTGCTGAACAAGGTGAATAAACTTTCCCTTCTAATGGAACAACAGCTAAACCATCACCTAGCATTTTTTGAGAAAAAGCATCATCTTTTACTTCCTCAATATTTTTATAATTACCATTTGCTATAGAATATAAGTTCATTTTTTTCTCCTAATAAATATAAAAGACCCATCTACAAATCAAAACGATTTGTATACAGGCCTTGCTTAACTTAATAATCACAATACTGTGTGTACATTATTATTATAAGTTACTAGAATTATAAATGTCAACACTATACAATTCGATAACTGAATTATTATTTTTAATTCCGTTTTTTTGTTTTTAACGGAATTTAGTGTGAGAAATGTTTAGTGATACGGTGGAATTTACTAAGTCCATATTTTTACCCTTAACCCTTAATATATTAATGTAACAATAGAATCATAATTTTTTAAATTACTACATCTGCAAGTTTATAATTCAAATAACTATCTACCCGTAGAACGGGTAGTTTTAGTTTCGCCCTATAAGGGCATCTTGCTTACAGTAGCTCTAAAGAGCTATTGGATGACTGACAACCGTACTCTCTTACTGAGTTACACCTATAACATTAAAAAACAACACAATTCAAATAAAGGCGCTTTAAAATATCGTGTGGGTGTGGGCACCCTATAAAAAATCGTGTGGGCGATTTTAGGGGGGTATTCAAATATCGTGTGGGGTCTCTATAAGATATTGTGTGGGTGAACTTTAAGGTTTGGTGTGGGAAAATAAAAAACCTTCGTGTTAATTTAGAGTTACGAGCTAAAAAATTACACGTAGGAGAAATCTAATGATCCCACAGCCCGATTTTAACACAGCTTTATTTAATGTTCATCCAGATAAAATTGAGTCGATTGAAACCTATAAGTTAGACAATACTTTTCATTATCACATTCGACTTAAACTCTCAAAACACACTTGTCCGTTTTGTGGCGCGGATGCCATATCTCATGGAACTATAGAGAAACTTATCCATCATCCCAATATTATTGGTTTTGATGGCGTTATTCATTATCACGCAAGACGTTTTAAATGTAAGGATTGTCATCGAACTTTTTTCGAATCCAATCCTTTTTCTTATCCAGGATTTAATAATAGTTTTGCGCTAATGGATCGAGTGATGACTCAGCTCGGCAAACTCGATCTTAGTTTTAAACGTATCGCAGAAGATAATCATATCTCGGTTACGACAGTACAGTTATACTTAGACTCTTACGTCCTTATCCCTCAACCTTCATTACCAGAAAATTTAGGAATTGATGAATTACACTCAAAGATGGCTTATCGTGATTCAGCTTATTTATGTGTGCTTATTGATAATGAACACCGATATCCTGTCGATATATTAAACTCACGCTCTAAAGCTCACTTGAATCGTCATTTCAGCCAGTATTCAAAGGCTGAAAGAGATAAAGTGAAGTACGTAACCATTGATATGTGGGAACCCTATAAAGATGTCGCATTAAGACAATTTAAAAACTGTCAGGTCGCGGTAGATCCTTTTCATGTAGTTAAAAATCTATCGATGGCTTTTACACGTGTAAGACTCAATATTATGAATCAACACATTCACGGAAGTAGTGCTTATTATCTTCTTAAGACATGGCATATCTTACTGGATTTAAAAGAAGTGAATCTCGATAACGAACCTCAATACAATCATCACTTTGGTCGTAAACTAACCAAGCGACAAATTCAAGAAATGATTTTTTCTTTATCAGATAAACTATTCGAGGCTTATAATCTAAAAACAGCTTATCAATTATTCAATGATGTCGCGACCTATGAAAATGCAGGTCCTTGGCTAGATAATCTTATCCAAAAATTTCAAAGTTCCGGAATTGTTGAATATGATGAATTTACACGCATGTTAATTCACTGGAAACCTGAAATCATTAATTCTTTTCAACGTCCTCATAATGATCGTAAACAATCCAATGCTTTAGCTGAAAATATCAACAGTCACCTAAGAGCTTATATATCCTTAGTACGTGGTTCTCAAAATTTTACTCGCTTTAGAAAAAGAGTTCTTTATGCGCTTAATCCTAAGATATACTATGCGATTTCAGATCGAATTTCTTCTAATAAAATCTCTAAAATTCAAAAGAAAAAAGAGTAGGATTTTCAATTTTCCTACTCTTTACCCACACAATATCTTATAGCGTGATTTTTCAAACCCACACGTTATTTTATATTGCTCAAATAAACTACCAATTAATGTTAAGTTCAAGATTTAAAACTGCATTATTATCATTCCAAGTATAGTGTAATTGCAAATATAGTTTTGTAGGTCGATCATTTCCCAAATCATCTATAGGTACTTTTATAACAAATTTATATTCTAAATCAGTAAATTCTATAGGCACTGAATCTTCAAGTGTTTCTTTTAACGATATTTCACCATAGTCTTTCCAGATTATTGAATAATTGCTATTAATTTCTGGCAATAATTCAAGAACAAGAATACCCTTATCTATTTTAGGCGCATAAAAATTCCATTTATCTGAATTAGATCCTTGAACATGGAACCAACTAAAAACGGATTCCTTAGAAATTATCATTGAAGGACCTTTGCTCACATAAATTTTTACTTGCGTGTTTTGTTCTACTTCTTCACCTTTTACAGGGTATGTTCGTATAACTGTCCCTTCATCTATACTATTGCTATATTCCTCACTGACAATTGGAATAAGTCTATTATCAGTAATTACAGTTTTGGCTGTATCAATATCAGCTCCTGTAACATCGGGAATCTCAATTAAATTTGTACATCCAACTAAAAACAAAACACTAAAAATCAAAATTATACCTTTTATTATTTTCATAATATTACCCCACACATTACTTATTAATACTACACATTTTGTAGATGAATGTAAATTGATCTAGATTTGTTCTCTTGATTTTTTTACGATTTATTTCTGTAAATAAAAATCTTGCATTGGATACAGTTTATCGAAAAGGAACTGTTAAAGAAAAAGCTTAAGAGTTAGTAATTGTTAAGTCTTTAACTTTTATACAAAACAATTATTTTTTCGTTCCGGCAAAGGCATTCAACTATTAATTACATTATGCATAACTTAATAACTACAAACATAAAAATAATTTTCAACTGAAAAAAATATAAAAGTTTAGGATATTATATCAATTCACAGGCTTAAGTTTCCTATTATTTATATATAATATTCATATAACTCAACAATTTCAAATTTATTTCGATTCTTAATATTTTTCATTCTCTTATATAATATTTAAGTTGGTATACAAATATACGTATCCATGAACTCATAGTCAAAAAATCTTTTAATAATATTAAGCAATGCTTCTATCTTAATTTGAATTTAATTGTCTTTTCTAATTAATTTTTTATAAAATATTTTGGTAACGAGACTAAAAATATTACAATAGTATACGGACTCAAATAAATATCTAAAATATTCATAGATGATGGAATGAATAATAAAATAAATGTTAAAAAAGTCATTGACCAAAATCCATAAAAACAAAATTCAACTATCCACCAAAAATTTTTCATTAACTATCTTTTATTATCAATTATGTTTGTAAATCGATAATTTCCTTTCCTAAGCTTATTTATTTCTAATATTAGTGTTTGGCCAATGGGCCATCATTAATTTCATTGTAGATTTACATTTTATACTTAAAACTTTGACTGTTTAGAGGTGATTTCTGACAAAGATCTTTTGAAATGAAAATAAGTTATAATTATTTTTAGTTGAAATAGATCCAATTTGAGTTACTTCTTTAGAAATTAAATCTACATATTTTAAATTAAATGAATTTTTAATTAGTCATTATATAGCATCAATAAAAAAATAATACACATAATTTTTTTCTATTACAGTTAAAATTTAAAATTTAATTAATAACGTAGAGCTTTTACCTCTAGTGAGTGTAATTCTTTAGTAAGCTTATGACAAACTGAGCATGCTAACCAATTCTTTCTAGATATCAGATTTGCATTTTATTGCTTTTAATGCAATTTTAATCCCTTCAATCCCAAACATCGATTTGAACATATTTCCCCCTTTTTTTATATTTTACTACAACATACTAGAATTTATTAGCATAAATGATTTTACACTAGATTCTGGACTGGAAAAGAGGTTTGATAATTTAAATTAACACATCATTAGCAATGTATACATATCCTTTTTTGTATTTTCATAAAACAGAAGGATGTTCACGTGGCAGCAATACAAATTCATTTATATCAATTTTTCTTATTTTTTAAAACACTATTTTTTGCATAAAGCAGGGTTTGACACATCAAGATTTTATTTCATTTTATCATTACAACATAAGAGCTCGAATGAGCTATGGAGATATATGATTATGAATAAAAAAGAAGCATTTGCATTGTACAAAAAAATGAAGAAAATCATTGAGACAAAAACCCCTTTTTATTTATCTTATGAAAATTTAAATGGAGATTTAACAGGCGTTTGGAAATACAATTCTGTTGAAATTTCTGTAGGCTTTGAATGTTGGGGCAGAGGTAAATATGTTTTCTATTGCGTTTATAGAAATAGTTTTGGGTTAGGCGAAAATTTTAAATTTTCAGATGATGTATCTGTTAGTATTGCTAAAATGCAATTTATTAATATGCTTAAACATTTTGATGAAACGCTTTATCTGCAACAAATTGATAATAAATATTGTGAAAATATTCTAAAAGAATTAGAAATGATTGAGTTACAAATAAGAAATAAAATCTTAGATAAAAGAAAAATCTTGAGTAATTTCATTTGTAACAATCCTAAAAGATTTTCAATTTATCAAGATTATTGTGATTCAATTGATAATTTACAAAAGCAATATCATCAGGTTTACGAAAACTGTCTTGATATTCAAATCTATTTTACTAAGAAAAGGTTAAACAATAATCCTAGTGAAAAGGAGAAGAAACTTATTATCTTACTTATTGAAGTAGATAAAATTATTAATATGATTAATGAATTAATAGTAAAACTATATGATGATAAACTAAAAATGTATAACGAGATTAAGTTGAAAAGTAATAAATAAGAGAGACATTCTTTATTTTTAAATTTGATAATACAGCTATTTTTTATATCAATTTTCCAGAGCCCTATAATAAAAGTAATTGTCGAATTATCGTATTCAAATTTTGATTAGCTTCAATTTTATGCACTAATAAACAGTGCGAGGAGATATATATTATGGATAAAACAGTAATTGAATTGTTTGCAGGAGTAGGTGGTTTTAGAGTTGGATTAAATAATATTGCTGAATTTGATGGAGACGGAAAAGCGATTGAGAAGAATGATTGAAAGTTTGTATGAGCAAATCAATGAGAACCATCCACAAAATCACAACATGCATTTGAATGTTATGTTAAACGATTTGATAATCTAGGTGAAAATAGTAACACTGATATATCAATTGTAGATAAGAAATCCATTCCAAATCATTCAATTCTAGTAGGTGGATTCCCCTGTCAAGACTACTCAGTTGCGAGAACTAAAAGTAATGAAAAAGGTATCCAAGGAAAAAAAGGTGTTTTATTTTGGCAAATTGCTGAAATACTTGAGAATAAACATACACCTTTCGTATTATTAGAGAATGTTGATAGGTTAATAAAATCACCTGCTCGGCAACAAGGAAGAGATTTTGGAATAATGCTTAGAACTTTTGCAGACCTTGGATACAACTTGGAATGAAGAATTATAAATGCAGCAGATTATGGATGCGCGCAAAGAAGACGTAGGATTTTCATTTTTGCTTGAAGAAAAGAACTAAAATATAATGCGTGTTTAGAAAATCACTCAAGTGAAGCATTTTTGTGAGAACACAGTTTGTTCACAAAATCTTTTCCAATTAATTCTGAGAAATCATCTAGTCTTGATGTTAAGTCGGTTGATCTTAAGGATTATACTGATACTGTTTCTATTACTGACATGTTTAATTTTAAATTCGAAAACAGTGGATTCATGAAAGATGGAGTTGTTTTCACTGCAAAAACAAAGCCTGTGTTGGAAAAACCAATTAGTTTATTTCAAATTAGAGATGAAAATTCTGATTTATCGAAATATCATCTATGTGAGAAACAAATTGAAAAAATGCAATACTTTAAAAACAGTAAGCGCATCAATAGAGTAAAACCTAATGGAGAGTCTTATGTATATTCAGAAGGAGGAATGAAATTCCCAGATAGTTTAGATTTACCAGGAAGAACAATTTTAACAAGTGAAGCAAGCATTAACAGAAGTACACACGTTATTGAAGATAAATCAACTGGAAAACTACGTTTTATTACTCCAATTGAAGCAGAGCGCCTGCAATGTTTTCCTGATGATTGGACAAACACTGGTATGCCAGAATCTAGGAGATACTTCATGATGGGAAATGCTCTAGTTACAAAAATTGTAAATCGACTTGAACCTGAGTTAAAAAAAATAATTGAAAATGAACAATAGTTTCACTTTCCAAATATATAAAGATTAAAAAAACAGTCTCATACAGACTGTTTTTGATATTTGGTTTTGTACCAATTGGTACCTATAAAAATTAAAAAGATACTGAATATAATTCCTACAAAGACTTGCCAATTAGAATAAATCAGCTTCCCTATCCATATGACGCCATATGTCAATAGCCAAATAATGAAAAAGAGAGATGTGCGAGTAACCCAATGTAAGACGCTCCCTATCGCTCTTCCATGAATTAATCCATCTCTATAAAAATCTCCAACAAAACCAAATGCAACATTATATGTAATTGTTCCTAAAACCAATAATATAGCCCATTCCCAGATTGAATCTAAAATCGGTAATCCTATTGAGGATGTAATTATGTTATAAATAAATGACACTTTATTTTCTCCACTTCATCATTTAGTTAGAATTTTCTAAAGATTTTAAATAATTGTAGTAAGTACGTCTTTTAATCACTGCAATATCACATGCTTCTGTTATTGTACGTCCTGTTTGTACTAAGTCGAATGCAATTTTTAATTTTTTTATGTCAGCTCTTGGTCGACCAAATTTTATGTTTCTTTTTTTTGCTGATTCTATTCCCTCTGCTTGCCTTTGTTTATTGAAGGCACGCTCTTGTTCAGCCACATATCCTAATATGGATAGCACAATATCCACAATAAATTTTGTCTGTAATCCAGTTCCTAGTTCTTGGTCTGTATTTAAGATTGGCATATCTAGAACATGAATATAAACACCCTTATCTGTAATGGCTTTAAATTCTTTTTTAATTGCTTCATAGGATCTACCTAGACGGTCAATTGATTTAATCACACAAATATCCCCAGTTCTAAGGGTTCTCTTCATGTTCTTATATTCAATTCTTTCAAAGTTTTTCCCACTCGCTTTGTCAATAAAGATGTTTTCCAGAAGGACTCCATTTTCTAGAAATGCATCGACTTGCCTAGCTGCATTCTGGTCTTGGGTACTCACACGTGCATATGCAAATATCATAAATACTCTCCAATTTTTGTGCAAAAATGTATTGTCATACTTTATGCACATATTTTACCATTTTTATTATCAAAAAGCCCATTATAATAAGGGCTAGCTGTCTGTGCAAAATTGTATACATTTTTGCACTACATAAGAAATGATGAAAATATTTATTTTGTCAAAAGTAATATCAAATTATATAAAAATTACTTGATTTTATTATTTAAGTATCTAACTTCTTGAGGACTTGTTTTAATCAATGTTGGCTTATAAGGCACCCCCCATTTTTTTAATATCTTTCTTTAAAACTCCTATTTGTTCAGAAGTATTTTTAATGATGATAATTGGGTCATTAGAGTTACCATAACTAAAAATAATATAATCAAGCTTTGTTGATTGTTCTAATTCTTTAATAAACTCAATATTATCGAAAATATTTATTTGTATTGGAATTCCTTCAATATCAATATAATTACCTAAAGGTGTATTATCTGTAATTAAAAAGACAATTTCAATTTTCTTTACTGATTTAGTTTTTTCTTTAATGAATTCTTTATATTTATCTATAGAGTTGTAATGACTTCGAAATTTTAATAGCAAATTTTCTATATAATATTCGTAACTGCTTTCTAACGAAATACTACTATGCATTACCACATTAACTTGATCAAGATTTTTATTTTTTATCAAATCAATGAATTTTTTATCTTTAAAGTTCTCTGCTTGTTTATTAAAACTTCCACCATTAGAAAACTGAATTGACGAATCAAATTCGAATTCTTCTATTATAATTATTTTATCTTTTAATTCTAGATACAAATCGGGACGATTCTCACTATTATTTACAATCTTGTTATAACTAGTTTTAATTTCCATAAGAAATTCTAAATCAGAAATATTGTAGTACCTATAATTATTGCATAGCGCATTATACAAGACATGTTTTTCATTTTTCTTCATGAAATTATAATAACAAATAAATAAAACAAAAAAATACACCTTGTTGAATATTTCTTATTACATTGCATAATTTTGAATTAACTAAAGCGCTTATTATTTTCAAGTTTAACTATATACATATAACAACTAATAAAATTGATTACACATTAAAAGAGACGCTCTTTATAAATATCCATAGTTGAAGAAAAATGTTTTTGCATGTCTTCAAGATTTTCTAATCTTTTAGTTACATGTACAAACTCTAGAATGTTATATGTTTTGAGATTAATTTTCTTGTATTCAACAAATTGCTGAATTAGACGAATATCATAAAATGTTTTTGTATCCTCATGTACTATTGGTGCAACAAATGAAATATAACCTTCTCTCTCATCATTCTTCATATGTCTAATAACAGATGAAGTCTCAGAGTTATATTGCTGTTGTTTATTTTTAATCAAAGTTACTTCAATTAGCCAATTAATTTGATCTGAGAAAACATAAATATCTCCAATCCCTCCTGGAGCGTGAGAGATTGGTATACCGAATGAATCAGTTTTATATTTAGGTTCAATTTTATATTTATCTCCATATGCAATGAACAATAGAAGTGAAATATAGAATTCAAGTTTCAAAGGATCATTAATATATTTAAATTTTTTATCTCGATTTTCATTTAAATCTTTTAACATTAAACTAATATCATCTAATCCAATTTCATATGTATCAACAATACTTTGAAGTTTTGCGGCAGAGTTCTCTGGTGTATCAATAATCCAATTTGATGAAATTTCTAAAACTTTTATTGCATTTTTATTATAGTTTTTAAAGAACTCTAATTTATCAGTTTTCTCTTTATCCGTTTTTTTATAATCGTTTTTGAAAAGTGTTGTTATTAATTCAAAATTGTCAGAATTAATATATATTCTAAGACCTCTTGAAAGATATTTAATAGAAATTATACCAGTAATAGTTAACAACCTGAGTACAACGTCAGGGTAATCTCTTGTAATAGTACCTTTAGTGTTTAATGCTTGTAGCTTGTTTTTTGCATATAAATACACAGAATCACTATTTGGAAAATGGTTTTCTCTTATTAATTCAAGAAATTCTTCAACATTTCCATTTTTACTAAACATTGCAATAGTTAATTGCTCATATGAAATTCCTTTATCTTTTATTTCGTTACTAATTAAAACTTCAACGATAAATTTAAAAAAATTGAAATCATTACTAACGTTTCGAAATGGTGATTTTCTATTATATAGAACGGATGATGTTAAAAATACAATTTGATTATCAAGCTTACCCTTTATGAATAGTTTGCATAAATCACTCAATTCTAGTTTTTCATTATATTCAACTCTAACTAAGCCAAATTCAGAAGGAGTTCTCATGTATGTCCAAAATCTCGACGCATAACCCGAAGGGAATCCACCATCAGCTCTTCTAGTTCTATTCACATTTTTAACAAGCGCCTGTTGTGATTCTACTGGTAACATTGCAAAATCATTCGTTGATATTTCATTTGTCTTAAAAATACCTTCGCGATATAATTTTGTAACTATTATCAATAAATTCTCATCATTTAATTTAAAATAATTAAATTCAGAGATAGCATTTAAAATCGAAAGGTATCTCTCGGGATTTCTAACTGCTGTCTCAAATGCCAACTGTTTAAACTTCGACGCTCTATGTACAACCATACTTCCCCCTAATAATTAGTTATTAAAACTTCTAATGTTTCTTTTATTCTATTATCATGATAACTAATATAATTACTTTTAATTTTAGTAACTTTGTATTTCTTTGACCATTCTATCAATAAATCGTTAGAACAATTCTTATGATAAAAAACATTTGATAATGCGAACCTAACTCCATTTTCGTTTAATTTATCGATGATAGCTAGTAATCTTTTCTCTTCATCTAAAGTCCAATTTTTATTATATTCACTTGAACTAATCAGATATGGCGGATCGAAATAAACAAAATCGTTTTCTTTAAAAACTGCATTATCTAAAAATACTTCAAAATCAAAATCACTGAATGAAATATCATTATTTTTAACAAAGTCAAAATAATTATTTAATGAATTAACAACATTTTTATTATAATCAACATTTCCCACAGGAAGATTAAACATGCCATTTTTATTAAATCTAATCATATGATTGAAACCGTAAATTAAAAGTAGATATAATCTAAATAAGTTACTACTGTTTTCATTAAAATCATTTCTTAATTGATAATATGCTGATTTATTATAATGGGCATAATAAGTCTTAACATATTTTTTTTTCATTTCATCATCTACAACTTTACCTAAGTAGGATGCAGAAAGTTTATAATAACTTATCATATTTTCAATTTCTTTAAAAAAAATCGTTTTTCTATCCTTATAAGAATATAGAAATTTGTGTAAATCAATCATTGATTTATTCTTATCATTGCATTTAAATTTCTTTGCTTCTACATTTAAAAACACACTACCACCACCTACAAACGGTTCAAAAAAAGTTTCAATTTGACTTGGAAAATTTTTTTTAAGTTGGCGAATTAATTTATATTTATCTCCAACATAAAAAAATGGTGACCTATTCATTAAAGATTCCTACCTTTGTAACAAATAAAAACTCTTTGTGTTCATTCAAATCAGTTTTACCTGCAGAAAAAGCCTTGTGTTCTTTACTAAATACTTTCGTGTTCCCAATACTTGACAAAATTTCTTCAATTTCTTCTAAAGTCATTTTATTTTTTGATGATTTACTCTTAGATTTGTACGTATTATTATACGAAACAACAATATATTTTGAATTAATTTCATTAACTAGTTGTTCAAAAAAATATGCCGCTTTTGCTTTAGAATATTCGCTAATATTTTCCGGTTCAGGTTTTAAAGCCTCTCCAAACAACTCTGGTTTATCCCATTTGGTGATTGTCTCTAATACATGATAAAACCTACTATATTGTCTTGATGAATAAGGAGGGTCTATATATGTAATATCAGAAGAAATTTTTGAAGCTAATTGATTAGAATCTTCTCGATAGATTACAAATTTCTTTCCTTTATAAACATTATTGTCATAATTAACTAGGTTAAAAATAAACGAATTCTTAATACTATTATTTTTGATATAAGCATCATAATGACCTACTGTATTCGAAATTCTGTCTAATGAATATAGTAACGATGCTATCAATATACTATATTCTCTTTTATTTAAATATCCTTTGTTTTCTTCGATGTCATCTCTAATATAGTCAATTTTCATTGCATCAACTTTTGAAAAATATTTATCTCCATAACTATTTGCAACAAAACCGCTATATAAAGATTCAGCAGCAATGTTTGTATATTTTTCTTTAAAAAATTTAATTTTTTTATCATCTACTACTTCTGTTCCATAAAAAGACTTATAAATAACCTCATTTGAATATAAAAAATCATTCAAAATAAACGTATCATATAAATCTAATACACCAAAAGTAACACTACCAGTACCTGCAAAAATATCACAAAAAGAATTGCAATCTTTGCATTCTTTATTTAATACATCTCTAATCCATAAAATTAGTTTATTTTTACTTCCAGTATAACGCCTATTTGTAATTTCGAATGTCACGTGAGTTATTCATCTACTTTCTACTAAATATTAAATATTAATCAACATAATATAATTACTATACCATTTCTGCATTTATTTAAAGTTAATAATCTATATTTGTGACTAGTTTCCCATTTATTTTCAATTTCTTTTAGTCATAACTTTACTGTATTTATATATTGTCGGTCTAGACACACCAAGTTCTTTTGCATATTGTGTTGGAGATTTACCTGGATTTTCTCTAATATATTTAATAACCATTTCCTCTAGAGGTTTTCTTCCATTATTTTCTCTTCAATTAATCCCTTTTTTGAGATTTCTCTTTTGCTGATTTCTCGCCATTCACAGATGACGTTTTTGTGTTCTTTTGTTTCTCTTATTTCGTTCAATTTTTATTCCAGTCTTTAATTCAATTCACTTTAATGACATTTGAAAATTTTCATCATCGTTGTATATTTTAAGAGCTGTTCAAACATCAGCTTCTGTGAATTCATTATGCTCAGAATTATCGATTGAATTAAATAATGGTATTAATTCAAATGCATCTTTTTCTAGTTGTTCAAATGATGTGTTTGATTTCTTAGCGTAAACGGCTAAAACAGCAATACATCAATAACGTGCACCTACCCTCACTTCTTTCTTGATTAAATTCAACCATCAGAAATAAACCTCTTTTTTTACTGTTCAATGCTTTTTAGGTTCTTTATTTACTACTCTTCTCTTATACCAGTCTGGATGTTCCTTTTTCATTTTCTGTAATTTCTTACTTTCTCCTTTTCCAAAATCTTCCAAACTGAATTTTTTATTATTACTTCTAGATTTATACAAAACATTATGTTCGTTGAGGAATGTCAAAAGTTCTTCTAATTTGATACTATCTCCATATTGGTACGTTTTTGCTAAATGACCACGACCAAATTTTGTTGCTGATGTAGGTAATCTAAAACTTTGTAATAATCCTAAACTTTGAGGTATAGGAATATTACTTGTTAAGTCATTTCAAATTATGTTTGTTAATTCTTTTTTAACTAGGTCAAGAGCATTATAGTTTTCAACGCTAGCAGCAATCGGCTCATCAAAAACATAGTATAAATGAAGACCATTTCCTGAATTAGTAATGAAGGTAGGTTTAAGTATAAACGATTGGTCAATAAGATGAATGAGAGTTAGTAAATGTTCAGATGTAACTCCATCTAAATCAAATGTCAAAGCATGAATGTTTTTCATATTAACTTTTCTAGGACTATTGCCCACATATGTAACAGGGGACATATAAGCAAAACTAGCATTCTCAAAATATTCTAGATTCTCCAATTCATCAAATAGTATAAAAGGCTTCACATAATATCTATCTTTTGTCTTGTTTAGAACATTAGACTCACACATGACTATAACATTCCCACGTTTATTAGAAGTCTCATTTTTCTTCTGCAATGAACCACTGGGGAAAATGCATCTAACAAAATCTTTTAAAGAGGTTTCTTCGAGAAAAGTTGATAGTAATTTTTCTTTGTTATAAAAATCTTCTAGACCTTTTTGATTTTTACAATTGATTTCTTGTGCTGGCCTTATATTTAAAAAATAATTCTCATAATTTCAATCTAATCTTTTGTGCATTTTATAGCACCTCCAAAATATTTGTGAATAAAAACGGTTAAAGTAAAGTCCAAAACATATAATACAGATCACAATTATAAGATTTATTACAATCCATTCAATAAGCTATTCAAGCTAATATCAAAGAATATGCAATAAGCTAAGCTGCTTTAGAGAATCACTTAGAGTTCATGCGTTGATCGTCCACCGTTTATACATTGCCTTTGCAAATAGACTCTGAGTTGCTTCAGTACATGAGTAGCCATAACCCCCTGAGTCAGAACTTGTTTCACTACGCCGTTGTGTTTCAATCCATACAGTGATATAAGCTAAGTAACTCGTGTTCAATTGTCTAGTCTAGTAATGTCACCTATATTATCAATTCTTTTTTTTTACACTTTTATTCTATTGTGAAGATTAAAAAGAATAAAAATAGGGTGTTTTAAGAATTTTGGATAAACAGACAAGTCTTTCAACATTTTAGAGACAAATCAATTCTGGCAAAAAATCAATCGGTAGTAAATTTATTCATGCCTGTTTTAGTATCAAAATAGACTGTATTTAAAGAATTTATAGTAGACTCGATAAAAGATATACTAAAATTTAAAATGTTTTGAATTGAGACTATTTTATAAGTTTATTCGATTAAAGCCATTTTGATGTCTTCATAAAAAAAAAGAGAAGCAATTTCTCCTCGTTTAATATTTTTATATTCTGTGCATTAACAATGACTTTAATTCAAGCTTCATATGGGTAGAGTGATAATTCATAAGTGTTATAGAAATCTTCATTGCTTATGCCATTATCAATACTACATTGGTTTTTATATGCATCATTACATAGTTCATCATCAGGAAATCGACCATTGTTATCAGCAAATACAATGCGCCAAATAGTCTTATCAGTATCTAATAATGAATTCATTTTTTTAAAACGAACTGGTCTTTTAAATGCATTGAATTTCTTCTGCTCACTTAATGCTTGTTTGTGTTCTCTACAAACTTCGACAATTGTATCAATTAACCTTTCTGCTTGTTTAAGATCAAGTGGTAAATTGAGTTCAACTTCCAACCCACAATATTTGTCTGCGCCACTTGTAATAAACACTAAACCATTCCTATAAAAAATACTTATCTTCCAATCATTGATTTCTCTCATTTTCTTGCTCCTTTTTCAATCAATGATTTATTCTATTGGGTTAATTCTAGAATTATCAGAATTTAAAAAAATTCAGAAAGAATGATAAAGAACCAGAGGATTGATATGTAACTCAAGAACTCTGATAAATCAAGTTGTGTAAGTAACGTCCAAATTTAATCATTATTTTTCTAAATGCAAAATACAAATAGATAAAAATAAAACTCGAAAGTATACCCTTCCAGGTTTGAGAGAATGTGACTGACTCGACAAAGAGTGTATAAAAAAACAATACTATTCCTGTTGCAGCGGCTATTACGAAAGAAAAGAGCATGATTTTTGTAAGAAACGGTAAGATCGATTCAACACCAACTGTAAGAAAAGGTCTTCTTTTATTCACGTAAAAACTCCTCAACTACTATGCAACTTTTGCTTCAATCATCTTAAATGGTTCATGGAACAGTTTAATTATTATTTGTTAAATCCACAATAGCAATCACTTTACAAGCGATTTGAGAGCCTTTTAACGGACCCCTTGTTCGAGAATCATAACTATTTGAATAGTTATCCCCAAGCAAGAAATATTCCCCTTCTCCTAGGATATAATGTTGGTCATTAATAGCTTTGAGTTTTACATTTGTTAATGTTACACCATTGATTGTGACGTTAAATCCATCAACCAATACTTCATCACCTGGAACACCAACAACTCTTTTTAAGTAAGGTTCTAGGGTTTTCCCATCCGCAGCAGCCCAATCATTAATTCTGTTTGTACTTACGATGTCGCCAACTTCATATCCAAAGTTAACGCAAATACCAACACCGATATCGCCTGTTCCAATTGTAGGCTCCATAGAATTACCAAAAGGGAATATAGGTCTAAATGTGTACATAACAAATACCAATAATGTAAATTTTACTAAGAAGTCTTTGTCGATTTTTTTCAAAATATGTCTCCTTTAGTCTATTTGACTAATTATTTTAATGAGACTTATACAATGACCTCTTATTTGTTCCCTTTTATACATATAAATTATATCATGTTTAATTTAATTGTAATAACAATTCAAATATCAATGAATCCATTTTATTATCGTAATAAATTCTTAGTGTTATTTAATTCTTCAACAGGTTTAAAAAGAAAACACCCTTCAAATTGAATGATGTTTAAATGTACAAACTTTTTTATCCAACTGTACCATCTATGTATAAAAATGAATAATAATCACTTTCATAATAAGTGTAGTAAAGTTGAAAACAATTTTCTTTAGGTCGAAAAACAATAGATTTTGGTAATAAATTTTCTCTTGCTTCTAAACCGAAACCATTTAGAAAATTGATAATAAGTCATTTTGCAAATTCTTTTTTTACATTTGATAGGTGTGACATTCCTTCAATTTTCAGAATATCAAACTCTAGAACCTTTTTAACTTCTTCACAGGTTTTAAATTTACCATTTTCTATTTTGTGAGCAATATATGCATATTCCACATATGGATACCGTAACGGTGTTTTCATTCTTTGAACTCCTTTCAATCTTTTCAGATATGTTCTCATTCTATATCGACAAAACTATTTAGTTTTTAATAGGTGGTTTCAGCATTTAAAAACATGCTTTAGCAATCTTCTAGCTGATCACTCTAATGAAATTGAAGAGGAGTTTTCAATCTCATCTTGATTGAATATTAAACAAATTTTAAAAAATGCTACATGCATTTATGCATCAAACTTTCTTGCTCTTGTTAATGTATATACTAAAAAGTCTAATGGATCCATGTTACGTTCATCTTTCAATTGATATTTAAAGTGAATATCACAATTTGAATCTTCTGGAAATAGATTGTTCCAGTCTGATAAAACCACTCGCCATATTTGCGTTTTTCCATTTATAAATGAGACTTCTTTTTTAATTCTAATTAAATTTTTGATAATACTTAGTTCCGTAATTTCAGAAGGTTGTATATTCTCATCTCTACACTTTTCAATAATAGCATCCATAATCTCTTCAGCGTTGTTTAATAGAATTGGAACAATGAATTCAATTTCTAGACCACAATACTTATCTGCTCCATTTGATATTAGCGCACAAGCAAATTGATTATTTACGTCAAATTCCCAATCTTTATTCTTTTTCATTCTGTACCTCTTGGACATCTGTTTTGATATCACTTTACTAGATGATTTTGATTTTATAAGATGTTAAAAGATAATTGTACGAAACCTTGCATTAGCAATCTTCAAGCTGATCACTCTAATGAAATTGAAGAGGAGCTTTTCATCTCCTCTTGATTGGATATTTAACAAATCTTAAAAAATGCTACATGCATTTATGCATCAAACACCTTTTTAAAAATATCATATTGATTTAAATATTCTTCATAATTCATGTCGTTATCTACACTTAGCTGTCTCTTATATATTGATTCACATGCAGGGTCTTCAGGGAAAAGATTATTTGAATCAGCAAAAACGATACGCCACACGAGTGTTTTTTCATCAAATAAGGAAATCATTTTCTCGAATCTAACGGGACGTTTGATTCGTTCGTTTAGTTTCTGAATTTCATGTACTGACTTATTCTCATCTCTGCATGATTCAATAATAATGTCTAATAATTCCCTTGCACGATATAAATCAAGCGGTAAGTTGAGCTCAATCTCTAATCCACAATACTTTGCAGCACCATTTGAAATGTATACTGCTCCATTGCGCATGAATACACTCATGCGCCAGTCTTTTTTCTTTGTCATTTTGGACCTCCTGGATATCTATTTTGATATCCCTTTTTGACTGATTTTGATTTTATAAGAAGTTGAAAGACATTTGTACGAAACCTTGCATTAGCAATTTTGACACTAGATTTTCATATCAATTTCAGATCAGTGATTCAGATTTAGAAAAAGAGAAACACGCATTTATGTCTCTCTTATCTGAAGGCAATGTTATGGTTGGGGGGAAGTTCATTGCCTTTATTAGTATTCTAACTGATTAACTCTTTTAAGTTGTCTCAAATTCGTCTCAATTACACTTTCTTTTTTTCAAGTTCTAATCACTCAGGGTCACTCTTCTTAAGTAAGCATCGATTTTCATCTCTATTTCAATAATTTATCCCAGTCATATTAAAATGTCGATTCACATTCACATTTACAAATTTGTAACCATCAAATGTTTCATCGAACCTTTTCTTTTCTGGTGTTGCCCTTCCAAAATTGCTGACTCTACCCACATTGTTGGAAGTGACTCTCATATGACTTTCATACAGTTCTTTTTTACGCTTATTTCATACATAGAATGTTATTGAGTAGTGATATGCCATTTGATGATACTCCATGAAGTCATTGATTCTTCGTGTTATTTCAATCAGTTTTTGATTTGTTATATTATCATCTGAGTCTAAAACCATGAACTCGATGCTTTTCAAATGCTTTGACTCATCTAATTTAGGTCGTAGATAGATGTGTCGACGATATAGCATTAATAAGGTAACTTTGGGTTTCTCTGGTGCATTCTTTATATTAATGAACTTATCTTTTGAAGCATCACCTTTTCTATTTCTATTCTTTAAACTTTGATTTTTATGGTCAAGATGAAATTGCATCCATTCTTTACCTTTATAGAGATGTGCTGATAATTGAATATTATTACCCAAAAAATCTTTAGATACAGGTCTTGTTCAATTTATCAGTGCATTGTACAAATAGGGTATTTGGTTCATGTTAATAAACCATGGAAAATCAAACCCTTCTTCATCTTCAATCGCTTTTGCCATTATTAATAATCGTTTTTTATTTATTCTCATTCCATTTGATTGAGTAACGAATAAACTATTCTCTCGTTCATTATAGTTGACCACATTTATTCCAGGTATTTTCCTGAGATATTCAATAAAGTAGTTTTGTGATGGTCTTTCACTTTCTGGCAATGCATCATATAGTTGTTTAACTAATAAACCACCATGTTTTTTTACAAGTTCAATAATAACTTCATCATTATATTTTTTGCGTTTCAAATTGTCCTCCCATACGGCGTGCGAATTCGCGTTTCTTTTCGATATGTTCTTTTGTGTAATGAGTGGTTGTTATTTCTATAAAAACCCACTCACCATTATCCTTTCTATATGCTCCATCACAAACTGATAGTTTATCCAGTTTCAACCCTTTATCAAATGCAAGTTGCCTTAATTCACTTTCTGTTTTTCAAGAACATTGCTCACTCTTAGATCTACTTGCAAAGTAATCAAATAAAACTTTGTCATGTGAATAACTATTTGATACATAGGGATGAACTCATGTTTCCTTTTCAAAAACTTCTCTACCCTTCTGTGTTGTTCTATATCATGAATGATTAGCATCATATTCATCAGTAATTCACCCAAGATTTTTTCAAGTAAATAATCGGTTCTTTGAAATGCCTGAATAGGCTATCGCATCCTCTTTTGATAGATTACAGACAATATTAAATAGACGTGCACATTTTATATCACTATCCATTCAGGTATTCATTTTTCAATCACCTTTTCGACTCATTAATATAGACCTCCTATAGTTTATATGTGTTAATTAAAACAATTGAAAATACTTTGTTGATTTTAATATTTAAAAATTGTCATGTTCAAAATTTTATTCAAATCTTCTATTCATTTGAAATAAGCTTTTTCTTTGTTACGCTTTTATATACATACACAAGCAAGAATCAAGTATGTCCAATTTCTATTGAAATGATCAGACTTTAAACCACTTTTCTTAGTTTTCTTAATCTGATGGGGGGGTTAGTCTTAAAACAGCTATGGTATGTTAGCATTTTGTATAATTTGAAGTTGCTAATAATCTATAGTGTTAATATATGATGTCTAGTTTTGGTTTATTCTAAAATCATAAGAAAGTGAGTTCCTACGTATAAAATACAAATTAATTTCTATAACGGTGAAAATAAAGGTCAAGAATGGATTCTTAAAAATCTAAGTATTGAAAATGTAGTTTCTTTTTACAAACGACTACCAAAGAATTATTCAAATACGATGATCATTTATGTTTACCATGTTAAAAAAAGAATTTTGATTAGTGATTTTATATTAGACAATTTAACAACTCAAAACAAACAAACAATTAGTTAAGATTTTTTATTTTTACTTTTTAGTTCTTACACATTAACTTTGCATTTCATTGCTACTTAATAACTGATAAACATAGTTTTCATGTATTTAGAGATTTAAATCAACAATAAACTTTACTTTCAGTTTCCTAATGCAAACTTTCAAACACAAGTTTTTTCTTTGTTTTATTATCTGCATATAGAACAAGAGCTCGAACGAGCTATGGAGAATAAGAGTATGAAAGCAAAAGAATTAGAAGTTTTATTCAAGAAAGTTTGGAATGATTTAGAGTTAAATAAGGATGCAAAGATTCTTCATTATCAATGTGATAAAAATTTCCATGTCGTGTGGCAAACAGATGGTTTAGAATTTTCTATGAAATATGATTATATCTCTGAGAATGATTATCATTTTGCACAATATATAAAAGAAATTTCATCAGGAAATTTTATCATGGATATTAAATAAGGTTCATACATATAAAATATGGTTTTGATTATTCTTTTCCTTTGAAATATGAATGAACAAAATCAACTAAATGTAATAATCTTAAAATAACTATCTAAAATATAAGTGTTAAAACAAAAAGGATGAAGAAAATTGAAAATAGATATTACAATCAATTTCTGGATAATTGTAAACTCCTTTTCTTCGATTTGAGATGATAAGCAATTCGACCCCTTTCCCTTTAATACAATTGCAAAATTCAGTAGTTTAAATTCAGATACTTATAACTGAACAACTACTATCCAATTCATCTTTGTTTTAATAGCTACCTCAAGGTAGCTTTTTTATTCAACAAATAAGATAAATCAAAATTGATTTTAAATAAAATTAGTTGGGCAATTTTCATATTTAAAAAGTGAGATTAATTTCTAATGCAAGTTTTTTTCGAGAAATGGCTTAGTTTCTTGAAATATTTTTTTTTTGCGTTACCATTAAATCATAAACAGGAAAATTGTTATTACAACCACTATGGACTGTTTATAAAACATCAATAATCCGTTGTGGTTATTAGAAAATACACTAAACATTACTTGTTAAAAAAAACAAGCAATGTAGTCAAGAATTTGTTCTTGACACACAAAATCCTTGTATGAATTAGCTTGATTTGTATGTAAATATGACCTTAAGTCAAGGTTTGATACATGGACACCTGTTTCAGGTATAAGATTTAAGAAATCGTATGCTACGATTTAATTATTGAAAGGAAGTTGGTAGTTATAAGAGAAACACATGAACAATATTATTAATCTTCAAGAGATTAAAACAACAAACAAAAACGTTACTTAATACACATTGTTGTACAAATAAGTAATGTAATCGGGATATATAATCCTGATAATAAATGCATTGTATTTGATAAAAATAATAGTGAGTAACACTAATAAGAGTTAATAAAATTATTACGCAAACCACTATTGAAAACAAGAGAGCGTAACATCAGTAATAAACAGCTGGTGGTCTAATCTTAAAAATTAGATTTGGGTATGTTCTCATTAAGGTATAAAATCCTTAGCAAACTAAAATTAGTGTATTGTCACTGGTGTTTTAAAAGAACTCAAATTTTACAACAATACATAATTTAATGAAGTAATAATTTGCAGAAAGTTGAGGATACAGAGATGAATTTCTGTACAGTAAATACACTTATTGATTTCGGTTTTGCAAAAAACGAATCATATGAAATTATGCATGCGATGAAGGATGACTATACATCTGCTGGTTATCGTCTTGCTGTTAGATATTTAAGAATACCTATGGAATTTGCTAATCAATGGGCTAAAGATAATTTGGGTACATCACTTATTTAAAGGAGCTACACACATGAAAAAAATGAAAACAGAGAGATCAGAATCTTATTCTCTTTTTACTAAAGAAATTACAAATGATGTTCAATTAACAAACGCAGAATTGAATCACCTTTTTGATGCTTTTATTGATAAATATGGAAAAAATTTTAAACATTCATATTTCAATACTGAGCAAATTTTGGAAACTTACGATGAATTAATTAGAGATACATTAGGACTAGTTGATATTAGTAATTTAAATCAAAAAATAATCGATGATTGGGTTGAAGAGGAAGTAAAAATATTATTAGAAATATTTGGAGATGCACCAGAAATAGATATATGGTTAGAAAATTATATTAATCATAGTTTATCCATTCTAGAATATATTAAATTTTATGCGATGTTTGATTTAAAAGTTACTTTGCATTATGACATTAGAAAAATTAATATTCACTCTGTTGAGTCAAAGATTAGGAGAAGAGAAAATGTTAAATAAAAAATTACCTATTTACCCATTACATAAGGATTCAGACATTGGTTATAGAATTAGACCTTCATTAAGAAATCCTTATACACATCGAAGTGAACAGAAAGATTTTCAAGATAGTAATTGGACATATGAAGACGCAAAATATGAATTAGAAAAGATAAAGAAAAGACCCGATTTATACTTCAAACCTATTGATGAAGAAACTGAAGCAAAACAAAATATCGGAAAGGTTTTAATTAGTAAATCTATAGCAAAGCAGAACTCTATACAATCTATGACCTTAAATGAATTATACGAATTATGGCGCCAATATGCTTCAGAACATAAATATAAAGAATCCACGATACAAGGAAAAGAATATTCATATAATAATTACATCAGAGAAAAATTAGGCTTTGAAAAACTTAAAGACATTTCGCAAGCAATGGTTACAGATTGGTCCAATAAACTGGAGATAATTGAAATTGAAGAAAGAGATAAAACTGGTAAATTAATAAAGAAATTAATTGAGAAAAAATTATCTGATAATACCAAGAGTCTTATTGTAGATGTAATGAATAATATAATTAAATATGCATCAGAATACCAAGGAATAGATTTAAAATTAGAAGCACCTAGATTTAAGAAAGATAAGAATGCTAGGGTTCCTATAACTTTATCAAATGATCAGCTAGCTGAATTTTTAAACATCATAAAAGCAGATAATTATTTATATTTTGCTTTTTTCTCCTTCTTAGCTCAAACAGGTGTCAGAAAAGGTGAAGCCAGGGGATTACTTTGTGATAAAATCGACTTCGTTAACAAGAGAGTTTTAATTGATAAAAATCTTGTTCGCTGTAAGAAAGGCAAAGAAAAGAATTCTAAAAGTTACACAGTCGGACCAACTAAAGGAAATGACTCTACATATCTACCTCTTACAGATTACGAACTCATCCCTATAAGAAAATTAATTGATGAATATGAAAAGGAAGATGATTATAATCCAAAAGAGTATTTTGTCTTCGGTGGTTTAGAACCACTGTCTGAATCTGATTTAGCCAGAAGACTTGCTAAATATAAAGCTAAACTTGAAGTATTATGTCCTGAGATTGATTCTAACTTTACATTTCATGATATTAGACACTCAACTGCCACTGACATAACAAACAATTATGGTATAAACGAAGCAAGAATGCAGTTAAGACACAAAGACCCTAAAACTACTGCTGGCTATGTTCACACCGACATAAATAGAGAAATTAACGAAAAAAGAGCTAAATCTCTTCATAAACATTAGGAATTGAGAACCAATTCCTTTTTTAAAACTAGGGGCGAACTAGGGGTTTTTGTAAAACCCCTAGTTTTGGGGGTAGTATGAAAAAGACTAGACATAAAAAAACCCAGTATTTATCGAGTAATACTGGGTTTCGTGCATTTAATTGGTGCGCGTGACAGGAATCGAACCTGCACGGGTCACCCCGCTAGATCCTAAGTCTAGTGCGTCTGCCAGTTTCGCCACACGCGCAAATGCTAGTAAATTATAACATAAACCTTGTTTATGACAAATACTTATTTAGTCTTTTTCAAAGATTAATAATTCATCTGTGTTTTCGAGAAATACTAGATGATTATCATTCATTTCAAATCGATTTATTTTCGATAATAATTCATAATATTCCAATTCTAATTCATTTAACTCTGGATCCATACTAGCCATTTCAGTATGGAAGATATCAGAAAATTCTATTGAATCATTTTTTATGATAATAGATCCACCATAGTGGTTAACAGCTGATGTACCCTCTAATTTCCCATCCTTATCAATCGCTAATGTAATTCTCCCTTTTGATAAAATTTTGGTATCCAAACTTCCATCAATGAGATGATGTTCACCGATTATTTCTTGGGGAATATTGTTCGCAAATAAAAGAGAATATGCTGTAAATATTAATAGTGCTCCCAATACTACTTCAATGATTTTCTTCAAAAGATTAACCTCCTAAAAACCTGCTTCTAACATGCGTTTTTTAACAAGTTCTTTTTGTTGATGAAACCTTGAAATAAGATGTTTTGGAAAGACTGTCTCACTCATTTCTGATTCTAGTTCTTCCATACTTACCCATCTGTGATCAATCGTCTCTTTATCTTGGTATCGGATTTTAGGTTCATGATTTAGAAACAGAATATAACTAGACCAAATAGAAAAATCTTCTGCATGTTCCATCAAGAAATGCAAACGAGAAAGGGATACATCTATTCCTGTTTCTTCATAGAGTTCTCTTTGAGCCGCACGATGTTTATCTTCACCTTTTAAAACAGAACCTGCGGTAATCTCCTATAGATTACGAAAAGTTTTTTCAGGATGTCTTAAGGTTAATAAAATTTTACCCTCAGGATTAATTGAATAGATACAAACAATACGATGATACACACCTTTCGGTATTTTTTGGCCACGAATTAGATCATAGCCTAAGGCATTCCCTTCAAAATCTAATGCATCAAACAATTCCATATTATTTTAAAGACCTAACATAGGCAACAGCTTCTAGTCCTGCTGTGCATCCTTCACCAACTGCTTTTGCAATCTGCATAAGTCCTGGTGTACAATCACCGGCTGCAAATAGTCCAGGTACATTCGACGCTTGTTTTTCATCTACAATAATTTTATTCTTTTCAACTAAGGCACCCATCTTAAGTGCTAAGTCGGTTGCGCTAGCTGAACCAACTGCCACAAATACACCAGCTACTTCAATGAGTTCACCATTTTCAAGTTGAACTCCTTTTACTGTATTTTCACCAATGATTTCCACTACTTTATCAGTGATGATTTGTACTCTTTCATCAAAATGACCACTTGCTTCTAAACCATTTGTAAAGACGATGACTTTATCGGCTACTTCAACTAATTCATGCGCTTCTTGTGCTGCATAATCAGCATTACCTAAAACAGCTACAATTTTCTTACGATAGAAAAATGCATCACAAATCGCACAATATGATACACCCTTACCTTCGTAATTTTTTAAACCTTTTATAGGAAGGCTTGCGCGTGGAGACCCTGTCGCAAGTATGACTGCCTTTGCCTCATATTTACCTTGACTTGTA
This sequence comes from Erysipelotrichaceae bacterium, assembly GCA_963663995.1. Taxonomy (GTDB): domain Bacteria; phylum Bacillota_I; class Bacilli_A; order Erysipelotrichales; family Erysipelotrichaceae; genus UBA2212. The sequence goes on from OY760660.1 coordinate 1,140,868, forward strand.
GATACATCAAATCCACCCATCATCGCGTAACTTACACCTGTAACTTCTTCACTTTTTATTTCAATATCTAACTTTCGAGCTTGATCAAGTCCCTTTTCTAAAAGATCTGGTCCAGTAATCAAATCAAAACCAAAGTAATTCGCAATCTTATCTGTTTTCGCAAGAGCACCACCATCTTTGCCAATAATTAAAACATTCATATTTGCTCTTTTCGCATAGACTGCAGCTTGTATTCCTGCTGGTCCTTTTCCACATACTATCACATCATACATTTAGGTACTGTCCTCTTAACTTTTGTTTAATATACACTAAAACCATTATAAAGGAAAAGCTTATGACTCTTTAATAAAATCATCCATTTTCATTTATTAAGTTTGGTTAAAGCGTTCTCTTCAAATGCATATTATTACTTTATAAAACTTCAATCTTCATTTTTTCATAAAGCATCTTGTCAATTTTCTTAAAAGCACTACAATTCCTCAAATAATTTAATAATAAGTTTTCTCTAAACAAATCTCTTTAACATAAAAAAATGAATCATTTTTTCACTTTATTCTACATCGATTAATATAAATTTAAGCATCATTTATTACAAAATCTTACTCTGGAAGACTAAGTGAAAACTGCTTTGCTTTTTCAATCTATGATGTATGATTTAATACGGTTCTTGACATTAGAAGCGTGATACTCAAAGTTGCGATAAATACAAGAATAATCATTGGTGATATGACTATTTATAATTATATGATGTGAATTTAACACTTATAATTTGAATTGCTCGTTTGGATGCTTAGAAGTTAAAAAAACAGATGAAATGCATCTGTTTATCCAATTTCGTCTACTGTATACCCGTGAGATTCCAACATTTTTTGAAGTTTTTTATGATCGGTACTATCACAACGAATGTGATAGCCGTCTTCAATGATTGCAGCATGGGTGACGTTGATCTTATTTTCCGCAAACAATTTAGTAAAGTCGGCTAAGACACCTACTTGATTACTTGAGAAACGACCTGAAATTCTAGTTGAACCTTCTAGTGTGTGTCCCATTAATTCAACAAAGGTTTTTAAAACATCACCTGTTGTTAAAATACCCAGTAAGACATTCGCATCACCAACAACTGGTAGACAACCAATATCTTTCTTCTCCATGATATCAGCTGCTTCTTCCATCGTCATATTAGGAACAGCTGTAACCACTTTTTTAATCATGATATCTTTAACCGTTGTTTTCGATAAAAGATAATTGAGTTCATGCATGGATAAAGTCGTAAAGTTAGATGGCGTGTTTTTTTGAATGGTTGTTTGAGTAATCAAACCAACCAATTTTCCATCTTGTGTTACAGGTAATCGATGTATATCATTTTCTTTCATCAAATCCAAAACTTCAGAGACAGTTTGGTCAGGATTAACTGTAATCGGATCTACAGTCATTCTGTGTTTTACATACATAAAGGTTAACCTCCTAGGTAGACTTTTTGTACTTCTTCAGATTCCATTAATTCTTTACCTGTACCAGATAAAACAATGTTCCCTGTTTCAAGTACATAAGCTCTGTTTGCAATTTTTAACGCTTGCATAGCGTTTTGTTCAACTAAGAGAATAGTGGTACCTTCATTATTGATTTCTTTAATAATATTAAAGATTTCTTTAACCAATAACGGTGCTAAACCCATCGACGGTTCATCTAACAAAAGAAGCTTTGGTCTAGCCATTAAAGCACGTGACATTGCAAGCATCTGTTGTTCACCACCAGAAAGTGTTGCAGCATCTTGATTGCGTCGTTGATATAGGATATCAAAACGTTTATATATTTTTTCTAAATCTTCCTTGATAGCTTCTTTATCTTTTCTTAGATATGCACCCATTAGAAGATTTTCATAAACAGACATACCCGAGAAGATACGACGACCTTCTGGTACTTGAACTAGACCAGTACTAGGTAGTTTTTGAGCTGGTTGGTTAACCACTTCATTCCCTAAATACATAATTGATCCAGCTGTAGGTGTAATTAAACCACTAATTGTTCTAAGTAAAGTTGTTTTACCAGCACCATTAGAGCCAATGAGGGAAACAATTTCCCCTTCTTCTACTTCTATATTAACATCTTTTAAAGCATGGATGACACCATAGTAAACATTTAAATCCGTGACCTTTAACATTACTCAGCTTCCTCCTCACCTAAATACGCTTCAATAACTTTAGGATTATTTTTAATTTCTTCTGCATTACCTGAAGCAATGAGTTTACCGTAATCTAAAACAAAAATACGTTCACAAATTTGCATAACTAAGGACATATCATGTTCAATTAAAACAATGGTTAATCCCATATCTCTACGAATCTTTGCGATAAATTGAGTTAAAGCCGCTGTCTCATTTGGATTCATACCAGCTGCAGGCTCATCTAAAAATAATAATTTTGCCCCAGTTGCCATAGCACGAGCAATTTCAAGTTGTCTTTGTTTACCATAAGGCAAATTCTTAGCGAGTGCATAAGCAAGATCATCTAATTCAACTGTCTTTAAAAATTCATGTGCGCGGGTATTAATATCTTCTTCAGATGAATAGAATTTTGGAGAACGTGTTAAAGCACCAAATAAACCATATTTAACTTGTTCATTCATGGCAATTTTAACATTATCAATAACTGTTAAATCTTTAAATAAACGAATATTTTGGAACGTACGAGCGACACCTTGGTGGGTGATTTTATACGGTGGAAATTTATTTAATTCAATTTCTTTACCACTATGATTTAAAAGCACACGACCTGTTGTTGGTTTATAAACACCTGTCAAAACATTAAATAAAGTTGTTTTGCCAGCTCCATTTGGACCAATTAAACCAACAAGTTCACCTTCTTCAACGGTTAAGGAAACATTTGAAACAGCTGTTAAACCACCAAAACTTTTAGTGATTTTATCAATCGTTAATAGACTCATTATTTTGCCCCCTTACTGAACTTGTTTTTAAGCGAACTAAAATCAGGCAATATTTTCAAACTTAATTCTTTTGTACCCATTAAACCTTGTGGTCTAAAGATCATAACGATAATTAATACTAAAGAATAAAGGATCATTCTAATTTCAGCATATGGTTGAAGGAATAAATTAATTAGACCGATGAAAATCGTCGCAATGACAGATCCAGTTAATGAACCCAATCCACCAAAAACAACAATAATTAAAATATTAATTGAAGTGTTAACACCAAAAGTTTCTGGTTTAACAACATAGTAGGTTGTCGCAAATAATGCCCCTGCAACTGACGCTAGAACAGCGCCAAAGATGAAAGCAATAACTTTATATTTAGTTGTATTAATTCCCATCGCTTCCGCAGCGATTTCGTCTTCACGTACAGAAACGCAAGCACGACCAATTGATGAATTTTTAAAGTTAGCACTTAAGATTAGCGCTACCACTGTAAAGACAAAGATTAAAGGAAAATTAACTAACTTCGCAATATTGGAAATACCAGAAGCACCATTTGTAATACTCATATTAAGAATAACAATACGGATAATTTCTCCAACCCCTAAAGTTGCGATTGCTAGATAGTCACCTTTAAGACGAAGTGTAGGCATCGCAACGGCAAAGGATACTACGGCTGAAATCACCATACCAATACCCATACCCATCAACAAACCAATTAAATCAGGTTGATCTTTAAGAATAATTGCAGCAGAATAAGCCCCAATAGACATAAAGCCAGCATGACCTAATGATAATTGACCAGTGATTCCAATAACAATATTTAAACTAGCTCCTAAAATGGCATAAATACCAATCCAATAAAGAATAGTTCTGTAATAAGGCGTAATGACACGAATATCAATCAAAAATTGAGTTAGAAAATAAACAAGCACTAAAGCAACAGCCCATAATAGGTTCGTTTTATTAAAGAGTTTCATATTAGACTTTCTCCTTAACATTCTTGCCCAAAAGACCAGTAGGCTTAACAATTAAAACGATAATTAAGATCGCATAAACAACTGCATCTTTATAAAGTGATGATCCATAACCAGCAACGAGTGTTTCAACTAAGCCAATCGCAAAGCCACCAAACATCGCCCCAGGGATAATACCAATGCCACCTAGAACGGCCGCAACGAAGGCTTTAATACCCGGTGTAAATCCCATAAATGGAGATACTTTAATATATAGTAAACCAACCATAATCCCTGCGGCAGCTGCTAAAGCAGAACCAATCGCAAAAGTTATAGTGATTGTGTTGTCAACATTAACTCCCATTAGTGTTGCTGCATCTTTATCTACCGCAACACAACGCATTGCACGACCCACTTTTGTTTTTTGAACAATAAAGGTCAAAGCAAGCATAAGAGCAATCGCCGTAAAGAAAATGACGATTCTTAATAAATCAAAACGTACACCTCCAACAACAAATTGTGTACTTGGAATGACTTGTGGGAAAGCATAAATATTTGCTCCCATAATAACTAACGTTAAATTTTGTACTAAAAATGAAACACCAATTGCAGTAATAAGTGCTGCAACACGTGTTGATTTACGTAACGGCTTGTATGCTATACGTTCGATGATTACACCAAATAGTGCAGTAATTGCCATAGCTAGTGGAAATGCAATATAGATTGGTAAACCAACTTGGGAGATTAAAAGCATCCCAATATAGGAACCAAACATAAAAATTTCACCATGTGCAAAGTTAATGAGTCGAATGATCCCGTAAACCATCGTATAGCCAAGTGCGATTAACGCATAAACACTACCAATGGAAAGACCGTTTACAACTTGTTGTAGAAATTGTGTCATAATGTCTCCCTTTAAAAGCAACTTTATTATAAGCAAGAAACAGGTGAAAGGATACCCTCTCACCTGTTTAATATTTGTAATTCTTAATTCAGATTAAGGATTAACGATAGTAGCAGTAACTTGTTCACCATTTTGAAGTTCAACAACAACCGCAGATTTAATTGGATTGTGTAGTTCATCAAATGAGATAGTACCTGTTACACCAGCAAATTCTGAGATAGCTTCTAAAGCATCACGTACTGCAACTGGATCATTGCCACCAACTGCAATAGCATCAAATAACATGTAGGCAGCATCATAAGCTAAAGCACTTAAAGCACTTGGAGCTTCACCAGCATATTCAGTATATGCAGCAATGAAGTCTTGAACTTTTGCATCATTTGATAATGTTGAGAAGTGAGTTGAGAAGTAAACGTTGTTTACATTCGCAGCACCACCAGCTAAGTCATTAAGATCAGGTGATTCGAAACCATCTGGACCAACGATAGCAACTTCAATACCCATAGCACGAGCTTGACCGATAATTAAACCAGCACGTTCTGCATAGTCAGCGATGAATAATACATCGAAATCACCAGCAGCTTGTAAGCTTGTTAATTGCGCAGAGAAATCTGTATCTGTATCTGTATAGTATTCAGTAGCTACAACAGAACCAGCAAAGTTTTCTTCAAAAACAGCAGCTAATTCTTTAGCATAGTCAGATGAATCTGAACCCATAATAGCTGCAGACATTGCGCCTAATTCATTAGCAGCAAAGTTAGCAATAACGACACCTTGGAAAGGATCGATAAAGCATGAACGGAAAACCCAAGGGTTAACCATATCGCCATCCATAGTAACAGCTGAGTTAGTACCAGATGGTGTAAATGTTAATACTTCGTATTCTTTTGCAACAGGACCGATCGCTAAAGTAGGACCAGATGTTGCAGAACCTAACATAGCGACAACGCCATCTTCGGTTGCAAGTTTAGTTGCATTTTCAACAGCTTTAGCTGTGTCATAAGCATTGTCATATTCTACGACTTCAATCATGGCACCATTGATGCCACCAGCAGCGTTGATTTCTTCAACTGCCATAGAGATTGCTACTTGCTCAGGTGTACCATAAACCGCAACAGGACCTGTTAATTCAAGGTTCAGACCGATTTTGATAGTTTCTGCTTCAGCTGGTTCTGATGAACAAGCTGTTAAGCCCATGAGAGTTACAGCAATAACTGATAATAAAGCTAAAATTCTCTTCATATGTTTACCCTCCTAATGGTAATTAAATTGATTATAAGTGAAAAAATTGTGAAATTCAATGAATTTCTTACATTAATTTCTGAAAATTGTTTCAAAACTCGAATTATTTTGTAGTTGTGAAATTAAAAACTAGCCTAAGCTAGTTTTCTTTGAATTTTGGTGACTCGTCAGGGGCTCGAACCCTGGACCCACTGATTAAGAGTCAGTTGCTCTGCCAACTGAGCTAACGAGTCAAAAAGGCTTTTTCATAATAGCTCATTTCTACCTTAAGTTCAAGAAAGTCTATTCAAGTTTCGCATTAATTCTTATACACTATATATAATATAGATAAGAAGAGGGGTATATATGCCAATACAGTACAGAAAAGCAAACAAAACTGATGCACAAGCCGTATTAAATTATTTAGATCATATTGGTTCAGAAAGTGATAATTTAACTTTTGGTGAGGAAGGTCTAGGTTATAGTCTAGAAGAGGAAGAAGCTGTTATCGAAAAAATCTTAGAGAGCGACAATCAAGTCATGTTTCTTGCCTTAGATAAGTCTAAAGTAGTATCCGTCGCAAATTTATCTGCTTCATCTCGCCCTCGAATGAAACATTTCGCAACCCTTGGCATTTCTGTTTTAAAAGATTATTGGCATCAAGGGATTGCTAGCCATATGATGGAATACATTATGGAATTTGCAAACCAAAATGAAATCTTAGAAGTAATAAGGTTAGATGTTAGATCCGATAATAAACATGCTATACACTTATATGAAAAATTTGGATTTGAAAAATATGGAGTCTTTAAAGAGGAAATGAAGATTAATGGAGAATATATCTCCACCGACAATATGAGAGTCTTATTAAAAAAGGAAAATTAATTGTGGAGTAGTAAAGTAAAAGTAGACACAAGAAAAAAGAAATTTCTTGATTAAAGTCTACTTTTTTCTTATACCTAAATAAAAGGAGGAAACTATGGGAAGACCAAAAGGAAGCACAGGAAAAAAATTACATAAATGGACAGTTGAAGAAAAATTAGAGATCGTTAATAAACATTTAATAGATCACATGAGTTATGAGCAAATTAAGATTAACTATCAAGTTGGTTTAGCACAAATACATAACTGGGTAAAACAATATCACGAGAACGGAGAAGAAGGACTTCTCCCAAAAGAAAATAAACGTAATATAATGGCTCATCTATATCGAAAGAAAAACCTAAACAAACTTGAGAAATTAGAACTTGAGAACTTCAAATTAAAACTAGAAGTTGAACGATTAAAAAAAGGTTACACAGTGAAAGGAGTTGGTTCAAACAAGGAATACGTTCCTACATCCAAGACGAATATCAAATCATCAAAGAATTAAGTAATGAGTATTCAGTTGGATTTTTATGTGGAGTATTAGATGTCAGTCGTAGTGGTTATTATAAATGGTTAAAACGTTTAGACACACTCAATCGGCATGAACAGAATAGAGAAGATCTTATTAAACTTATCGAAGAGATACATACAGAACATCCATCATACGGTTATCACGATATAACGGCAGTCATCACTACGCGTACAGGTTGGAAATTATCTGCATTAACGGTACATAAAGCCTGTAAAGCGATTGGCGTTAAATCAGAAACTAAGCATTACAAGTGGAAGAAACCAGGAGAAGAACACGTCACTTATAAGAACGTCGTTTCAGGAAACTGGGAGGTATCTCGACCCTTAGAAATCGTGACGAGCGATATGACTGTACTCACCCATAGAGGAAAACAATATGAGTGGACATTCATCGTTGATGTGTTCAATAACTCCATCATCGCATCATCACTTAGTTCAAGACGAAATGATAATTCTACCTATTACCATTGTCTTGATCAACTCATTCACATCATCAAAAAAGAAGAATATTCCGAACCCATCATTTTCCACAGTGACCAAGGTGCAGTTTATTCTTCAAAAGGCTTCCAAGAAGCTCACAAAAATTATAACATTATTCGATCTATGTCGCGCGTAGGCACACCAACTGATAACGCAGTTATAGAATCACTTAATGGTTGGATCAAAGCTGAAATAAAATGTGATTATAATCTTAAAGAATGGGATTCACTTGAAACTTTCATTGATCAATACATAGAGTTCTTTAATAATGAAAGACCAGCTTACAAACTCCAATATAAAACCCCTAACCAATTCTTAATTGATCAAGGGTTCACTGTTTTTTATTAAATGTCTACAAATCCTTTACAACTGCAAATTAATTGCTCCTTTTTTTATTATATAAATCTAGAAAATTCATTGTATTAAAGGAACTGATAAGCTGTAATTTCGAATTATCATAATATTTAATTGAGCATGAATATAAAAAAAAGAGATCCTTACGATCTCTTTTATCCGTTACATGGTGACCCGTACGGGATTCGAACCCGTGAATGCTTGCGTGAAAGGCAAGTGAGTTAACCGTTTCTCCAACGGGCCAATGGCGCCTAAAGTAGGACTCGAACCTACGACCGAACGGTTAACAGCCGTTTGCTCTACCAACTGAGCTATTTAGGCAAGTGCTTATAAAATATAACATAGTTAATTATACATTTCAAGCACAAGATTAAGGAAATTTAAAACTCTACAATTACGCTCTCTTCGTGCGTGTGGGTAAGGTTTTTCAACCACTTTCCTTTTCCCAAATAATAGTACGCAACAAAGACTTTTACGATATCAGTCGCATTGCCTGCTAGAAACATCCCAATGACATCTAAATCAGTAAAATATGCTGTAAAAGCGACTACTGGAATATTAACACACCACATAAAGACAGAGTCCATCAACATTGTTGAACGAGTATCACCACCCGCTCTTAAAATAAAGAAAGCTTGAGCTGATAACATATAAACAAAGAACATCACCGCTTGAATACGAGAATAGTTGATTGCTGTTTGGCGTGAATAATCTGAAACATTATAAAGCTGTGGAATAAAGAGCGTTGCGATATAAAGCAAGATGCCACAAGCAATCGCCATCATAAAGGATAGACGAACTAACTTATAAGCATTCTCTTTTGCTTCCTCAATTTTATTTGCCCCTAGAGGTTGCGAAATAAGCACTGTACTTGCAACAGCCATTCCACTAAAAAGTGTGAAGAATAAATCACCCATGGATCCAGAGATACTCATACCCGCCATAACTTCTTTACCACGGGTTGCATAGAACATAAATAATGCTGACATACCAGATGACCATAATATTTCATTAGTTGTTAATGGAATCGCTTTTAAAATCATCGCTTTAGCTAAACGTTTATTGATATGTAATATATTTCTTATTTTAGTATTAAAAACAAATGGTCTTTTCTTCATGATAAGCATCAATAACACTGCTTCAATAAAACGTGCGATTAACGTCCCATAAGCAGCACCAACAACTCCCATTGGTTTAAAACCTAAATGACCAAAGATAAAGATATAGTTGAAAAAAGCATTGGTCAAGATTGCGACAATCGACGCATACATCGGAACCTTTGTTTCACCTAAAGCACGCATACCATTCCCCGTCGGTAAAGACAAAGCAATAAATACGTACGACATAACAACTGTACGAAGATAAAGAGAACCTTGTTGAACAACATCCACTTCGCTTGTAAATATTTTCAATATTTGTTCAGGGAAAAATAAACCGACTAAAACAAATGGTGTAACAATCACATATGCCGCAACAATAGAGAAACGATAGGACTGTTTAACATGTTCTGTATCCTTTGCCCCAAAATATTGAGCCATAAAGGTATTCGCTGCTCCTTCAATTCCAAATATAGCGAAGGTTGCGATCATGTAATAACGATTTGCAGCCGCTACACCCGCAATTGCCGCATCACCAAGTTGTCCAACCATTAAGTTGTCTACAAGGTTTACAGACGCTGTAATGAGCTGCTGAAACATCAAAGGCAATGCTATGATAAGTGCCCTGATATAAAATTCTTTGTTTTGTTCCCAACGAATGAGTCCCATATTATCACCTACTATTAAAATAAAGAAAAGCCACTTTCGTGGCTTGATCTTTAACGATGGTGGAGCTTAGCGGGATCGAACCGCTGACCCCCTGCTTGCAAAGCAGGTGCTCTCCCAGCTGAGCTAAAACCCCATGGTGGGCCTGGCAGGACTTGAACCTGCGACCCCACGCTTATCAAGCGTGTGCTCTAACCAACTGAGCTACAGGCCCAAGGAAAAACCATCGATGCTTATCTAATATATCAAAGCACACCCTTAGTGTCAAGGGTTGAATCGACACTTTTTTTAGGGATTTAAACTTTTCAAAATTTTCTGACCAAATTCCCAATCACCTAAATCAGAATCTGCATTAATATGACCTAAATCACCAACGTTTATAAATTCAGAACCCCATACCGAAGCAAAGTGTTTTGCACGAACTATTGTCATGTATGGATCATTTGTACTAGCGATTAAAATACTTCTAAAAGGGAAACTTTTTGTTGGTATCATCGCAAAGTTTCGAACCACTTCAGGTGTATGTTTTTCACTGTCTACATCTGCAGGTGCAACCAGTAATGCAGCTTTAATTTTAGTGTTTGAAAAGTGTTGAACCCAATGTGAAACTAAAACACAGCCTAAACTATGAGCCACAAGAATAAGATTATCATCACATTCATTAATCGTTTTATTTAAAATAGATAACCACTGATCAAGTTGCGGTTCTGACCAATTATTTTGTTGAAGTCGAATACAATCTAAATTCTTTTCCCATTTACTTTGCCAATGTATTTCATTGGAATCATTTAAACCAGGAATAATTAAATATTTCATAATACAGCACTCCTTACTTATTGCGTACTATCTTATCAAATAAGTTTAAATAGCTGGTAAATTACTATCTTTTGCGCAAACACAAAAAAACTCCCAAATTTCTTTGAGAGTTTTGAATGAATTGTCGAAACGATTAACGTTTTGAGAATTGTGGAGCTCTACGAGCACCTTTAAGACCGTATTTTTTACGTTCTTTAGCACGTGGATCACGTGTTAAGAATCCTGCTGCTTTTAATGCTGGACGATAGTCCGCAGAAGCTTCAAGTAACGCTCTTGAGATACCATGACGCATAGCACCAGATTGACCAGTGTAACCGCCACCTTGAACATTGATCTTAACATCAAATGCTGTTAAGTTTTCTGTTAATTCTAATGGTGAACGAACAACCATACGTAATGTTTCATAAGGTAGATATTCATCTAATGTTTTATCATTAACTGAAATGATACCTGTTCCAGGTGTTAAGTAAACACGTGCAACAGATGATTTACGACGACCTGTACCTAAGTAAGTAACAGTTGCCTTTTTCTTTTTAGTAGCTGCCATGTTTCCTCCTAACCTTTAATTTTGAGTTCCACTGGCATTTGTGCTGCATGTGGATGCTCATTCCCTGTATAAACAAATAAATGTTTACGTTGTTTGTTACCAAGTTTTGTATGAGGTAACATACCGTGGATTGCTTTTTCAACCCATTCTACAGTGTAGTTTTCACGCATAGTTCTTGTGTCACGCACACGCATGCCACCATTCCATTGTGAATGACTGTAATAAAATTTCTTCTCTTTTTGATCACCTGTGACAACAATTTTGTCTGCATTGATCACGATTACGAAATCGCCTGTGTCAACGTTAGGTGTATATGTCGGACGGTGCTTCCCACGCAATACGGTAGCAACTTCTGACGCTAATCGACCTAATGTTAATCCAGCTCCGTCAACAACATACCATTGACGTACGACTTCGGCTGGTTTTGCCATAGTTGTTTGGCGCATAATTGATAAATCCTCCTGAACCAATTGTAGTTTCCGGGGCTACATTTGGCATAAAGTGCCGATTTACATTGTATGCTTTATGCCCTTGCATGTCAAGGACATCATTGGCTTATTTATTTAATATATAGACCAACAAGTTCATAATCTAAATTGAAGCTAATTGTATAGGTAGATCGACCATTTTCATGATCCACTTGAGCAATAACTGTCGCATATATTTCATCTGTTTGTGGATCTTTGGTATCACTGATGGTAAAACTGATTTCATCTTGTGCTTCACCTACAGATTCATATTTAGTCACTAAATTTTCATGAAGTTGATCAGCTGTAATATACGCTTGTAAATCAGTTCTTAGAAGACTAATTACTTCAGCTTCTTGATAGTTTTCCATTAAATGAATAACTTCTTCTGACTTTTGTTCAAGTGTTGCTTGATCAAAACCATCTGGAATTGATGAACACGCACCTAAAAACAAAACGACAAATAAACTAATGATCCATTTCTTCATAAGTAACCTTCTTTCTTGTAGCGAAATAAACAACAACAATCGCAGAAACAAATAGTATGATTTCAACAATTAAAGTTGAAATACCATTTAAAATTAAAAGTAAAGCAATTAAATTAAACAAACCATGAATCAGTATCGCTAATGGATAACCCCATTTAAATTCATTTGAAATACTTTTATAGACAACAAAACTTAAACCCACATGTAAGATCATTGCTGATATCCGTTCAAACCCTGCATAAAAACCATTGATTGATGATACTCCACTAAAACCAAGAGAGATAAGTGTTAAACCAATCAGCGCAAAAGCCTCTAGTCCTCCATGACCTAATCCAAAGAAGAGTATTTGTTTTTGATTCATATGTGTTAAGAATTTCTTGAAGATAAGATAACGTCCACTTTCTTCAAAGAGTCCTGCACTAAAAGATAAAAGAACGATGTAAAGCATTTGATACTTCATCGTAAATAAAATAAACCAAGCTTGATTTGCTAGAACATATTGAAGTAAGGGAATTCTCGTCAATAATTGAGAAATCGAAAAACTAAGAATACCGAAAATAAAAGCTTTTCGATAATCCTTAGCGAAAAATAAAACATAAATAAAAATGAGTAAAGGTAAAACGAATGTAAAGAATAAACTAAAAACATAGCCTAAAGTCATTTAAGTTTAATCCCTTCAATTGGCGTAATCCCACATTGACTCAATACCTTATTAGCATGCTCAATCGTATCAAACTTACTTAAATCAGATGGTGAATGGGCATCTACACCAATAATGACTTCATTTCCTATTTCAGCCACTATTTCCCAAAAGGGAGTAAATGGATAATCAAACTCTTTTCGTTTATTGCGAACACCACCCAGGTTATACTCTAAAACAACTCCGCATTCTTTTGCGACTTCACAGATTTCTCTTGTCGCATCTTGTGCTTCTTGTGTCCAATTTGATAATGTTCTAACAAAAATATCTGGATGAGCAAAGATTTGGTATAAACCTGTTTTAAGTGCTTCAATCGATAATTTTTTATAGTCTTCAATAACTCTGCTTTCGTCTTTATAAGAACCAAAGTAAGTCCCGTAACTTTCATAAGTATTAAAGTGATTACCTAAAACTAAATAATCTAACGGTGTTTCTTTAACTAAATTTTTTAGATAATCGATACGTTCTGGATAATACTCTGCTTCTAAACCTAAAAGAATATCAATCTTTCCACCGTATTGACGACCTAAACGACGAATTGATTCTGCATAGTCTTTAAAGTCTGATGTAGCCATACGAATAAACTGTGTTTCTAGAGGATGTTTTGGCCATGGAGCATGGTCAGAAAAACCTAAAGTTTTGTAACCCGCTTTAATTGCTTCAATAATATAATCTTCATCACTGCCTTCAGCATGATGACATCTTGTTGTATGTGTGTGATAGTTATGTTTCATATTTTAGTAGTACACTTCCATTAAATATAGACCGACTGGTGGAACAATCCCTGAGTAAGCTCTTTTATCTTTTGCCTCAATAATTTTAACAGCTTCTTCAAAAGTCAATTTAGCTTTACCCACATCAAGGATAATCGACATCAACATCCGAATCATATAACGTAAGAATCCATCCCCTTCAAAGATAAAGCGAATTTGTCCTTCTTCATCTTCAATATCAATTCGATGTATAGTCCGCACTTGATTAGGTGTTTCTTCTAATGTGTTTGAACATAAGGACGTAAAATCATGTGCCCCAATGAGATAGGATGTTAATTTACTCATTTCAACAAAGTTTAATTCTTCAGTAATACTTAAATGGGTTTGATAAGTAAAAGGATTACTTTCATCACATAGAACTAAGTAATCATATCTTTTCCCAATCGCGCTTTTACGGGCATGAAAATCTTTATCAACAAACTCGACATTTAAAATTTGAATATCATTAGGTAGAGAACTATTAAGAGCTCTTTTCCATTCTTCTTCATTTAATTTAAAATCGGTATCAAAATGAAACATTTGACCAAAGGCATGTACCCCTGCATCTGTTCTTCCTGATCCCTGTATTTTAATATCTTCACGATGCATTTGACTCAAAGCTTTTTGAATCGTTCCTTGTATTGTCTTTACATTAACTTGAACTTGCCATCCTGCATAATGTGCACCATGATACATCACCGTACACAAGACACGTCTTATAGACTCATCCATATTGTGACACCTAACAATCCTAAACAAACGGCCATTAAGACTAAATCTTTTGCCGTTCTTTTTAAAACTTTATAGCGCGTTCTTTCAGCAGAAGGTACATAGCCTCTTGCTTCCATCGCATCCGCTAATTCTTCAGCTCTTTGAAAACTAGAGACAAATAAAGGCACGATTAAACTTAAGACTGCCATTAATTTCTCTTTCAGATTTCCTTCTTTTAAATCAACTCCACGACTCGCTTGTGCTTTCATAATTCGGTTTGTTTCTTCAATTAAAGTTGGAATAAAACGTAAAGCAATAGAAATCATCATCGCGATTTCATGGGCAGGAAAACCAAATCGTTTAAAAGGCTTGAGTAAATCCTCAATCCCTAATGTTAAATCTAAAGGTTTAGTTGATGCCGTAAGAATCGTTGTGGTCATAATCATTAGCACTAATCTAACTGTGATATACGCTGTTTGACTTAAAGCATCACTGTATAAGGTGAATGAATACAATGTAAAAATAACTGTACCCGTTCTAAGGACTAACGCATTAATAATCGTTAAGAAAACCAACATAAACATCATTGGCTTTAAGGATTTCACAATCATGCCTAAAGATAATTTAGAAATGAATAAAGCAACTAAAACGACCGCAGCAATTAAGCCATAGCTTTGAAAACCACTTGGGATAAAAATTGATATCATGACGATAAACATGGCCATGATTTTAAAGCGTGGATCCATTCTATGCATAATTGAGTTTAAAGGTAGATAACGACCTAAAGCGATATTATTCATCGGCCAATCTCCTTCTTAACAGCAGCCGCTAAATCATCCCATGATTTAATCGCACCTTCTAATTTAAATCCACCCTCACGTAAACTATCAATAAGTCTTAAACGATAAGGTAGAGCCATTTCAATTTCTTTAACTCCACTATCTTTTTCAAAGAAATCCATGGTTTTTTGATGAGTAACGATCTCACCTTTTTTCATGACAATCACATTCTCACAATAATTTAAAACCTGATCCATATCATGGGTCACGATTAAAATCGTTTTATTAAAATTCTTATTTAAACTGATGAATAAATCCATCATCGATTTTGCACCTTGTGGGTCTAAACCAGCCGTTGGTTCATCTAAAACTAAAACATCTGGCTCAATCGCCAAAATACCGGCAATCGCAACACGTCTTTTTTGTCCACCTGATAAATCTAAAGGCGAGCGTTCAAAAAATGATTCATCTAAACCGACTTGTTTTAAAGCTGCTATCGCTTTTTCTTTAGCCTCAGCTTCATTCTTTTTAAAGTTCAAAGGACCAAACATAACATCTTTCAAAATAGTTTCTTCAAATAATTGGTACTCAGGAAATTGAAAGACTAAACCGACTCTTTGTCTTAAATTTTTTAAATCTTTAACTTTCTCATTCGCTTTGATTTCACGATCTAAGACTAAAACAGTCCCAGAACTAGGTAAAAGCAATCCATTAAGATGTTGGACTAAAGTGGATTTACCACTTCCTGTTGCCCCAATAATTGCAGACACTTTATTAAGTTCGATGGCTAAATCAATATTTTTTAAAGCGACATATTCAAAAGGAGTTTTTGGGGAATATGTAAAACTTACTTTTTCAAAAGCAATTGGCATAAGTCATTTACCATCCCTTCACAATCCGTTGGATCTTTTGTATCTATCCCTAGTTTTTTAAGTGCATTCGCAAATTTAACAGAACTAGGCGCATCAAGTTGTAAAGATTGAAGTTTAGCTTCATCCAACATAATTTCACTTGGCTTACCATCCATAACTATTTGACCTTGATGCATGACAATGACATGATCTGATTTTAAGACTTCTTCGACATCATGAGTAATCGACAATAAAGTCATATTGTTTTCTCTATGCAACTCACCCACCAAAGCATTAATTTCATCTTTACCTTCAGGGTCTAACATCGAAGTCGCTTCATCTAAAATAAGAATGTCTGGCTTCATGGCTAATACACCCGCAATCGCAACCCGTTGTTTTTGTCCACCAGATAGTCTTGTTGGTTCATGGTCTAAATAATCTTGCATTCCTACTTGCGAGGCAAAATGTTGGATAATTCCATCCATTTTTTCAGTCTCAACTTGGTGATTTTCTAAGCCAAAAGCGATATCATCTTGGACCGTTGCACCAATGAATTGATTATCTGGATTTTGAAAAACGATTCCAACTTTGCGACGAATATCGCTTAAGTTGTCCACCGTCATATCTTTTCCATCAATCTTAATTTCACCAGACTTCTTTTCTAATAGTCCAATCATTAATTTAGCAATTGTGCTTTTTCCAGAACCATTATGGCCAATGAGTGTTGTATACGAACCTTTTTCAACAGAAAAACTGACGTCACTCACAACGTCATTTTCTTGATCATATGAAAAATGTACATGCTTAAATTCTATTGCTATGTTCAAATTCTTATATCCTTTTTATCGACAATTCTCTAATATCCAACCTTGATAGATGGCATTTTCTTTATCAGCAATCTCTGCGATTTTAACAATCGCATCAAAAGCTTGTTGCGCATTTGTATCAATACATTCAATCACTTTTAGGGAAAGACTTTCAGGTTGATCATTGACTTCATAAGCTAGCGCTCTCAGTTTATCAGCTAAATCTAAAGTTTTGCTTGAATCACTTAAATCGATGTGATGAACAATATCAATCTTCATTTCTTCAGGATATCCATCCATCATCACTTGACACTGAACACGATAACTCTCTAAAAGCGTATCTGAAATTGCAGATTTTTCAGGAAGTTTGGGAAGTTGAACAGTTGTATTTTCTTCAACAACTCGTTCTTTTTCTTCTGTTTTAATAACTTTCTTTTTGTTCTTTAAAGCCGAGTAAGCTACAGCACCTGCCGCAACCACCGTTAATAGTGCAAGTCTTTTTTTCATAAGTTTTTCCTTGTGTGATTATTATACAACAAAAATAAAAAACTCGTTTAATTCTAGGACTAAACGAGCCATGAAGCTGGGTCTTTTTTCCAAGCTTTTAATAAATCTAAATCACTTGCTTCGACAAATTTTTTCTCAACTGCGACATCCATTAAAACATCATAGTTAGATAATGTTTCTAAAGCTGTTTGATGCGCTTCGAAGTTTTGAGTCGCTTTAGGTAATAAATACGTAAAGATGGCACAAACAGATAAGACTTCAAGTCCTTCTTCTTTCAAAGCATCGACCGCCACTAAGACTGAACCACCTGTAGAAATAAGATCTTCAATGACGACTACCTTTTGTCCTTTTGAAACACGACCTTCAATCAAATTTTCTTTCCCATGATCTTTTGCTTTAGAGCGAACATACACCATTGGTAGACCCATCTTTTGGGCAACCAGTGCTGCTTGTGGAATCCCCGCTGTCGCAACCCCTGCAATCACATCGACATCACTAAACTTTTCTTTAATTAAAGTCACAAAAGCATCCGTGATTCTTTCACGTACTTCTGGATAACTTAGGGTGATACGGTTATCACAATAGATTGGACTTTTAATCCCAGATGCCCAAGTAAAGGGTTCATTGGGTCTTAAACTAATCGCTTCAATCTCAAGTAAATCTTGAGCAATTTTCTTTTCTAAATTCATTTGCTATTCTCCCACATTTCTTTAATTTTTGTATAAGCTGCTTGTGGATCTTCAGCTGCTGTAATGGCACGACCCACCACCATTTGTGATGACCCTAAGCTTCTCGCATTATCAGGTGTCGCAATCCGCACTTGATCATCCTTTGAGTTTTCACTTAAACGTATGCCTGGCGTTACGCGAATAAAAGACTCATTTGTTGCTTCTTTAATCGCATTGGCTTCTAAGGCAGAACAAACAACTCCATCAAGTCCACAGTCATATGCCAGTTTAGCATAGCGTAAAACACTTGATTCTAATGTTCCTGAAATACCTTGTTCTTCTTCCATCATTTCTCGGGAAATAGATGTTAATTGCGTGACCGCAATCAATTGCGTTTTATGACCATCTACACTGCCCTCAGCTAAACCTTTTAAAGCGGCTTTCATCATTTCTGATCCACCTGCTGCATGACAGTTGGTTAAATCAACGTTGAGTTTCGCTAAACCCTTCATCGCTTTATAAACAGTATTAGGGATATCGTGAAGTTTTAAATCCAAGAAGATTTGATGTCCTTTATCTTTTATAAGTTTCACAATTTCTGGACCCTCTTGATAATAGAGTTCCATGCCTACCTTTACAAATAAGGGTTCATTGAATTTATCTAAAAAATCAACAACCGCATCTTTACTTGAAAAATCTAAAGCAATAATTGGTTTCATACGTTTCTCTCCTTAACTATTTTTATTAAACTTTCAATGGAATCAATTTTATATTCATCCATTTTCTTTTCTAAGTCATTAATGATTTTCTCACAAATCCATGGATCAGTGAAATTAGCTGTACCAATAGCGATAGCACTAGCACCAGCCATCATCATTTCTAAAACATCTTCAGCACTTGATACACCACCCATGCCAATGATTGGAATATTTACCGCTTTTGACACTTGATGAATCATTCTAAGTGCTACTGGAAATACGGCAGGACCAGAGAGTCCACCAGTCGTATTTGCTAAGATAGCTTTTTGTGTTTTTAAATCAAAACGCATCCCAATCAAAGTATTAATCATCGTAATCCCATCTGCACCAGCTGCTTCGACTTGTTTCGCAATTTCAACAATGTCTGTCACATTAGGTGATAATTTTACATAGACTGGAATCTTTGCGACAGCCTTAACCGCCTTAGTTAGTTTATAAACTGTTTCAGGATCAGTCCCAAACGCTATTCCACCATGCTTAACATTTGGACATGAAATATTTAATTCAATCGCTTTTACATTTTTAGCTTCATGAATGCGTGAACAAACTTCGACATACTCAGCTTCTGAGAAACCAGCAATATTAGCAATTAGTGGCGTTTCATATTTTTCGAGTTCTTTTAACTCGTGTTTTAAAACTTCTTCTAATCCAGGATTTTGTAAACCAATCGCATTAAGCATCCCGCTAGGCGTTTCAGTTATACGAGGTAAAGGATTTCCTAGACGTGGCTCTAAAGTAATCGACTTAACCATAATCGCTCCGAGGATATTTAAATCATAGAGCGCTTCAAAGTCTTGAGCAAAACCAAAGGTACCACTGGCAGGCATAATAGGATTCTTTAAATCTAAACCAGGTAATTTAACTGATAGTCGACTCACAAAGATACCTCCTTCGCTTTAAAGATAGGTCCATCTTTACAAACTTTATAATTTGCACTTTGATCAGCACTGAAGACAACACATCCAGCACAAGCACCAATACCACATGCCATTCTTTCTTCTAAAGATAAATAGCTTTCTGGATAACGCTTTTGAACCATCTTGCTTAACGCAAGCGGACCACACGCATAGACTTCATCAAAGTTCATGTCAAGTGAATCTAAACCAAAGCCAACATGACCTTTTATGCCTTGCGATCCATCATCTGTACAGATGATACAATCACCATAAGCTTTAAATTCATCTTCATAGAAGATCGCTTCTTTTGTCGCAAAACCTAAAACAGAGGTCACCTTTAGACCTTTAAGATACGCTGCTTTAGCTGCTTCTAGTAATGCAGGAATTCCTAAACCACCACCAACAAGGAGTAATTGTGAGTTTTCCTTTAAGTCTTCAATCTTAAAACCATGTCCTAAAGTTAATAGAACATTTAATGTTTGATTAACACTTAAGTTTGTGATTGCTTGTGTTCCCTCACCAATAGCACGAATGACAACAGAAAAAGTTTCATTTTCCTTATCCCATTTCGCAACAGTGATTGGACGTCTAAGAATGTGGTTTTTTAATGGAACTTCAATATGAACAAATTGTCCTGCTGAGTAATTCACATTTTTAATATCTGCTTTTAAAGTAAGTTCAAAAACATTTTTACTTAATTCTCTTTTAGATACGATTAAACCATCTATGCTTTTCATAGATGGTCTCCAATCGCTTCAACATTTAATAATCTTGCTTCTAAGACGCGAAGAATAGCTTCTGCGGTATCAAGTGATGTAAACAAGGCTACGCCATACTCAGTCGCAACTTTTCTAATTTGATAGCCATCACTACTTTGGCTCTTATCAACACCTATTGTATTGATAACCATATCGAGATGACCTTTTGCAAGTGCTTCTAAAATATTATTATTTTGAGCTGAAATCTTTTCTAAGATTTCGACTTTTAATCCTTTTTCTTCGAAAGCTTTCGCCGTTCCTTTTGTTCCATAAAGTTTAAAACCTAAGTTCACAAAACGTTGAGCTAATAGAAAGGCTTCATCCTTATGATTCTTATCGATGGTAAATAACACTGAACCAGCTTCTTTGAATTTAAATCCACTAGCGACAAATGCTTTGTATAGAGCTTTGTCGAGTGATGCGCCTGAACCCATAACTTCACCCGTTGATTTCATTTCAGGGCCGAGTGAACTATCCACTTTTTGTAGTTTAGTGAATGAGAAGACAGGTGCTTTAACATGAATGGTTTCTGTTTCTTTTTGATAACCAGGTGTATAACCTAATTCTTTTAATGTTTTTCCTAAAATAACTTGAGTCGCAACATTCGCCATTGGAATGTTTGTGACTTTCGATAAGAAAGGTACTGTACGAGAAGCACGTGGATTAACTTCGATAACATAGACAATTTCATCTTGAATAACGAATTGGATATTCATCATCCCTAATGTGTTCATACCAAGCGCTAAACGCGTAGAGATATCAATAATATCAGCTTTAACTTTTTCACTTAGATGTTGTGGAGGATAAACAGCCATTGAATCCCCTGAGTGAACACCTGAGCGTTCAATGTGTTCCATAATTCCTGGAATAATGACATCCACTGTATCTGAGATAACATCGACTTCAACTTCTTTACCCACTAAGTAGCGATCGATTAAGATAGGTTTCTCATTCGAAATTTCACTTGCTTGAGTAACATATTCAGTTAGTTGATCATCAGATTGAACAATTTGCATACTTTGTCCACCAATAACATAGGATGGACGAACTAAAACCGGATAACCAATTTCAGTCGCAATCACTTGCGCTTCCGCTAAGTTATGAGCTGCTTTACCTAATGGTTGTTTGATTTTTAATTCTTTAAGGGTTGCTTCAAAACGTTTACGATCTTCCGCTCTATCCAAAGCATCTAAGTCTGTTCCTAAAATTGGCACATTCGCATCAAATAATGTTTGGGCTAAGTTAATCGCTGTTTGACCACCAAACTGTAGAATAACCCCTTTAGGTTGTTCCAAATCGATGATGTTTAATACATCTTCTTTATTAAGAGGTTCAAAGTATAACTTATCAGAAATTGAGAAGTCAGTTGACACCGTTTCCGGATTAGAGTTAATGATAATGGCTTCATAACCAGCATCTTGTATTGCTTTAACACAGTGAACTGTTGCATAATCAAACTCAATACCTTGACCAATACGAATTGGTCCTGAACCTAAAACAATAATTGATTCTTTTTCTGTCTTAAAGCTTTCATTTTCTTCATCATATGTTGAGTAGAAATAAGGTGTACTTGATTCAAACTCAGCAGCACAAGTATCAACCATCTTATAGACGGGTAAAACTTTGTTATCCTTACGATATTGGCGAATCTCATTGAAGTCTTTATTCCAAAAACCAGCAATTGCAGTATCTGAGAAACCATAACGTTTAAGTTCTGTTAATGTTTCAATATCCTCAACATTTGATTTTGCTTTATCTTCTAATTCTATGATGTGTAATAGTTTATCCAAGAAGAAAATATCAATCTTGGTCAGTTCATTGATTTCTTCAATCGTATAACCACGTCTTAATGCTTCAGCTATACAGAATAAACGATCATCATAGGCTTTTATGATATGAAGTTCTAACGTTTGATCATCCATATTAGCCGCTTCTTTAGTGTACATATGAGTGACACCTTGTTCGAGTGATCGAACGGCTTTTAAAAGGGATTCTTCTAAGTTACGACCTAAAGCCATAACTTCACCAGTTGCCTTCATTTGTGTACCTAATTTACGTTCACCTTGTTTGAACTTATCAAATGGCCATCTTGGGATTTTTGAGACAACATAGTCTAAACTTGGTTCAAATTGAGCATAGGTTGTTTGTGTTACTGGGTTTTTTATTTCATGTAAGCCTAAACCCACTGCAATCTTAGCCGCAATTTTCGCAATCGGATAACCAGTTGCCTTAGAAGCTAGAGCGGAAGATCGAGACACACGTGGATTAACTTCAATGACATAGTATTTATAAGAATTTGGATCTAAAGCAAGTTGTACATTACATCCACCTTCGATTTTTAAAGCACGAATAATTTTTAAAGAAGCATCACGTAAGAGTTGAACTTCAACATCAGTCAGTGTTTGTGATGGCGCAAAAACAATGGAGTCACCGGTATGCACACCCACTGGATCAAAGTTTTCCATATTACATACAACCATCGCATGGTCATATGCATCACGCATAACTTCATATTCAATTTCTTTAAAGCCAGCAATACTCACTTCAATTAAACATTGATGAACAGGTGATAGTTTTAAACCATTTTCAACAACATTTCTAAATATCTCTTCGTTTTCACAGATACCACCACCTGTACCACCTAAGGTATATGCTGGTCGAACAATTAATGGATACCCTAAAGAACTTGCGAATTCTAGTGCTTCACTAAGACTTGTTACGGTTAAGCTCTCAGGAATAGGTTGCCCTAATCTCAACATTAATTGTTTAAAGAGTTCTCTATCTTCTGCTTCTTTAATCGCATTAAGTTTTGTCCCTAAAATCTCAATCCCTAATTCATCTAAAAGGCCTGACTCAGCTAATTCTTTTGCCATGTTAAGACCGGTTTGTCCACCTAAAGTTGATAGAACAGCATCTGGTCTTTCTTTACGACAAATCTTTGAAACAAATTCATAACTGATGGGTTCAATATAAACACGATCAGCAATTTCTTTATCCGTCATAATCGTCGCTGGATTTGAGTTAATCAGAATAACTTCATAGCCTTCTTCTTTTAAAGCTAAACAAGCTTGTGTTCCTGCATAGTCAAACTCAGCTGCTTGGCCAATAATAATTGGACCTGATCCAATCACAAGAATTCGTTTTATGTCTGTACGTTTAGGCATTCTTTTTCTCCTTCTCACGATCCATTAGATCCATAAATTCATCAAAAAGGTAAGTCGCATCATGCGGACCTGGAGTTGCATCAGGGTGAAATTGAACTGAGAATGAAGGATGTTTTTTATAGGCTAACCCTTCAACCGTATCATCATTGATTTCACTATGAGTTATACGCATTGTTTCTTTGTTTACTGATTTTGGATCAACTGCATAACCATGGTTTTGCGATGTAAAATCAATTCTTCCACTATCGACTTCTAAAACAGGATGGTTAAATCCACGATGTCCAAATTTCATTTTGTAGGTACTTGCTCCATTAGCAATCGCTAAGAGTTGATGGCCTAAGCATATTCCAAAGATGGGTGCTTTGCCTAAGAGTTCTTTAATGACATCAATCGATCCTTGGACACTGGTTGGATCACCAGGACCATTGGTTAACATAATGCCATCAGGTTGTTGGGCTAATATTTCTTGAGCTGTTGTGGTATGTGGTAAAACCACACAATCACATTCGCGTTTTGCAAGTTCTCTTAATATCGAATGTTTGAGTCCGTAATCAACCACAACAACACGACGTTTCGTTCCAGGATTTGGATAAGCATTTTTAGTTGAAACTTGTTCAACTTGATTACTCGGTAATTTTGTATCACGAATTTGATTTAAAACTTCTTCATCATCACGATCCACATTCACAATCATGCCTTTTAGAACACCATGATTTCTTAAGTTTTTAACAAGCGCACGGGTATCAATTCCAGCGATTCCAACAATCTTACGTTGTTTTAAGAATTCATCTAAAGACATATGTGTACGCCAATTGGATGGACGACGTGCAAGTTCCTTTACAATAATTCCGCGGCAAGTTGGTTCAATAGATTCATTATCATCACGGTTAATCCCTGTGTTTCCAATTAATGGATAAGTGAATGTAATGATTTGTCCGTTATATGATTGGTCAGTAATGGATTCTTGATATCCACTCATTCCTGTCGCAAAGACAACTTCTGCATGTGCTTCACCATCATGGCCAAAACCTTCTCCGATGAATATGCTTCCATCCTCTAATATTAGTTTACGTTTCATGAGTAGACCACCTTTCCATTTACAATCGTGCAGATACAATCTCCATAGACTTCTTTGCCAATAAACGGTGAGTTATTTGACATCGAAGCAAATGGTTTTTGAATTGTAACTGTGTTATTTAAATCAAAGAGGGCACAATCTGCAACCGCTCCAATTTCTAATTGTGGATATTCAACTTCAATACATTTTGCGGCATTGATTGAATAGTAATTAACAAGATCCTCTAAAGTAAAGAGTCCCTTTTTAACAAAGTCAGTATAGATTAAAGCAAAGTTATACTCTAAACCTAAGATACCAAACGGCGCTTTTAGGAAACCTCTCGCTTTTTCATCATCTGCATGTGGTGCATGATCAGAGGCAATACAATCAATGGTCCCATCGATTAGAGCTTCAATTAAAGCTTGTCGATCTTCTTTTGAGCGAAGTGGAGGATTCATTTTAAAGTTAGCATCATCATTTAGAATATCATCATCACTTAAGATGAGATGATGTGGTGTCACTTCAGCCGTTACATTAATGCCACGACGTTTCGCATCTCTTATGACATCTACTGTTTCTTTACATGAGACATGACAAATATGATAATGTACGCCACTTGCTTCAGCTAACACAATATCGCGTGCAACTTGCGCCGCTTCTGAAATCGCTGGAAGAACTGGTAGATTTAATCTTTGAGCAGCTCCATCATGACACACTCCATTGAGTTTTAAACTATCGTCTTCAGCATGAGCCACTATCACAGCATTGTTTTTCTTTGCTTCAAGCATTGCTTCATACATGACTGCCGCACTTTGCACACCTAAACCATCATTACTGAAGGCCGTTGCACCAGCTTTTAATAAAGCATTTTGATCAACTGCTTCATCACTAATTAATCCTTTTGTGATACAAGCAAAGGTATGGGCATTGACAATCCCTTTTTCTTTAACGGTTTGATAAAAGGTTTCAACCATTTCAACACTATCCATCGCCGGTTTTGTATTAGGCATTGCATAGATTTGAGTAAAGCCACCGCGTGCAGCTGCTCGACATCCTGTTTCTATTGTTTCCTTATGGGTAAATCCAGGTTCTCTAAGATGTGTATGGATATCAAGTAAGCCGGCCGTAATTAAACTTCCTTTACCATCAATTGCTGTATCATTTTTACGAAGAGCAATGTCTTTCGAGAATTCAGCAAATTTTCCATCTTCGATTCTTACATCGATTTTTTCTAAGTCATTACCTTTAATAATTCGTTTAACATTTTTGATGACTAAACTCATACTAATTCTCCTCGACTTTCTAAAATATTTTCTAAGATTGCCATGCGCATAAATACACCATTACGCATTTGTTCAACAATTCTTGATTTCTTTGCCTCAACACATTCATCCGCTAGTTCTACATCTCTATTTACTGGTGCAGGATGCATGATGATTGCTGATTCTTTTAATTGCTTATATCGTTTATGATTCAATCCATATTGTTCGTGATATTCTTCTTTACTAAAAGTTACACCACTTTCATGTCTTTCGTGCTGAACACGTAATAACATGCAGACATCAATTTCTTCTAAAACGCTATCCATTTCAACATATTGACCATATTGGTTATAACTATCTTCATACCACTCTAGTGGTCCACTGAAATAAAGTCGTGCACCTAATTTACTTAGCATAATCGCATTAGAATGAGCCACTCGTGAGTTCTTTAAATCACCCGCAATTAAAATTTTTAAATCTTTGAAGCTATCAAAGTTTTCATAGATGGTCATCATATCTAGTAAACATTGAGTTGGATGTTGTCCTCGACCATCGCCACCATTAATGATGGATGCGGTAATATCACTTGGATTAATCAATGCTTTATAATAATCTTCTTCAAAATGTCGTATGACACAAATATCGACACCGATAGCATTTAAAGTAAGTACAGTATCGTAAAGTGTTTCACCTTTTTTAACTGAAGATGTATTAGGATCAAATTCAATCACTTCTAAGCCTAATTTCTTTTCTGCCATTTCAAAACTACGATGTGTTCTTGTGGAAGCTTCAAAAAATAAATTACTTGCATATATCGTTCTTTTTGTTTGAATGGTCTTCCCATTCTTAAACTCAATCGCACTTGTAATAAGTTGATGAACATCATTTATATTTAACTCATCCATGCTGACTAAATGTTTCATTTTGAATCCTCCTTATTAAAAAAGTGTTTATAAAGAAACACTATTAACGTTCAATAGACACCGCATCGATGTCATCATTTTCTATAAATTCTACGATTATACTTTCGCTTTGAGCTGTCGGTACATTTTTACCAATATAATCAGGTCTAATCGGTAACTCTCTATGTCCTCTGTCAATTAAAACAGCTAACTCAATTTTTTGAGGTCTAGAAACTGACATAATCGCATCAAGCGCAGCTCTAATGGATCTACCTGTATATAAAACATCATCAACAATAACAACTTGCTTACCGGTAATATCAACTTTAAAGTTCAGCTTCTCACTAGTATGTGGACGATCATCTCTAAAATTACTGATATCGAGTTCTATCACATCAATCTTTGTGTTTTCTAAAGCATGTATACGCTTTTGAATACGATTCGCTAATGTTACTCCACGTGTTTTTACACCCACAAGCACTAAATCACTCAAATCTTTGTGGTGTTCAATTAACTCAAAACTAATACGTGTTATTGAACGTTTCA
This sequence comes from Erysipelotrichaceae bacterium, assembly GCA_963663995.1. Lineage (GTDB taxonomy): Bacteria > Bacillota_I > Bacilli_A > Erysipelotrichales > Erysipelotrichaceae > UBA2212. Next base: position 1,168,310 of record OY760660.1, read on the forward strand.
TTGTTTCTGCATCTAAGATCACTTTTTTCGCCATACTCTTACCTCATAAAAAATCCTTCTACGCTAAGAAGGATTGGTTTAAAAATTACGTGGTTTACGTATGTTTTTCCTTATCCGTCTCTCTGTACGTTCTTAAAGGGATTTAACTTTGTACATACTTTAACACAATCACTACTCTCACACAAGTTATTTAAGTGAAAACTAAGTGACATAAAAAAGGAAGTCCGAAGACTTCCTTAGTTTGAATTAAACGAGTTCGATTGTAGCCATCGGTGCTGAATCCCCACGACGAACGTGAGTCTTAATAACACGAGTATAGCCACCTTTACGATCAGCGTATTTTGGTGCGATATCATCAAATAATTTTTGTACCGCTGTTTTACCTGTTGCTTTATCAGCAACAACATCTTTTACAAATGCTGCGACTTGACGACGAGCATGTAAATCGTTGCGTTTTGCAAGAGTGATAAGCTCATCGACCACTGAACGGAGGTCCATCGCTTTCATTTCTGTTGTTTCGATTTTTTCATGAACAATCAGACTAGTAGCAAGATTACGCAAGAGTGCTTTTCTGTGGTCAGCTTTACGACCGAATTTACGATTTTGCATAGGTCCTCCTTATTCGTAAACTTTGAAGCCCATACCCATTTCAATGAGTTTTTCTTTGACTTCTTTAAGTGATTTTTTACCTAAGTTACGAACTCTCATCATTTCTTCTTCAGAACGTTGTGTGAGTTCATCAACTGTTTGAATGCCAGCACGTTTTAGGCAGTTGTATGAACGAACAGAAAGATCTAAATCTTCGATCATCATAACCATACCTTTATTTGAGCTGTCAGCTGTGTTTTCTTTTACTAAAGAATCCATTTCAGCCACTTGTTCGTTAATGTTTGCGAATAGATCTAAGTGGTCCATCAATACTTTAGCACCTAACGCAATAGCGTCTTGTGGAGTAATTGAACCATTTGTCCAAACTTCAAAAACTAAACGATCGTATTTAGCATCTTGGCCAACACGTGTAGGTTCTACATTGTAGCTAACACGTTCAATAGGTGTAAAGATAGAATCTGTAAAGATTGTACCAATACCTTGAGTTGAACCTTGATGAAGGACTTTATTTTGATCAGCAGAAATATATCCACGACCATTTTTGACCTTTAATTCCATATCGAGAACAGCATTATCTTCAAGTGTTGCGATGACTAAGTCTTTATTTAAAACTTCGACATTTGCAGGACACTCAATATCTGCTCCAGTTACAACTTTGCTACCTTTCGCATTAATGCGGCAAGTATAAATGTCATCATCAGATACAGATAGGATTAAATCCTTTAAGTTTAAGATGATGGTTGTAACATCTTCAACCACTCCAGGAATGGATGTGAATTCGTGATAAACCCCCTCAACCTTAATCGAATAAACGGCTGCGCCTGGTAGTGAGGAAAGTAGAACCCTTCTTAAAGCGTTTCCGAGAGTCGTCCCAAAACCTCTTTCAAGGGGTTGGATCTCGAATTTACCATAATGTTTGTCTTCAACGTATTCTTTAATTTCAAATTGTGCACGTTCAAATTTTTGCATGTTCTTCCTCCTGTCTCTTCACTAACCGCGTGGTCTCTTAGGTGGACGACAGCCGTTGTGAGGAATAGGAGTAATATCATTAATCATAGTGATATTTAAACCTGCTGTTTGAAGTGAACGGACAGCTGATTCACGACCAGGACCGACACCTTTAACAAGTACTTCAACTGTACGCATACCGTGATCAACCGCAGCTTTTGCAGCGGCGAGTGATGCTTCTTGAGCAGCGTAAGGAGTTGATTTACGAGAACCTTTGTAACCTAACGCACCCGCACTTGACCAAGATAATACATTACCTTGTTCGTCAGTGATTGTAACGATGGTGTTATTGAAGGTTGTATGAATATGTGCCACGCCTTTTGCTATATTCTTACGAACGCGTTTTTTACGTGATGTTGCTTTTGCTTTAGCCATATTGTTTTACCTCCTATTTCTTCTTATTGGCCACGGTGCGACGTGGACCTTTACGTGTACGCGCATTAGTACGTGTACGTTGTCCTCTTACAGGTAGACCTCTTCTGTGACGAATGCCACGGTAAGAAGCAATTTCCATAAGACGTTTAATGTTGAGGTTAACTTCACGACGAAGGTCACCTTCAACTCTGAATTTTTCTACTTCTGTACGGATTAAGTTTACTTGATCTTCCGTAAGATCTTTAACGCGGATATCTTCTGATACGCCGCTAGCTTTTAAAATATCTTCCGCTCTTGAGCGTCCGATTCCATAAATATAGGTTAATGAGACAACCACACGCTTATTTTGTGGAATGTCAATACCTGCGATACGAGCCATTGATTAAGTCTCCTCCCTTATCCTTGACGTTGTTTGTGCTTTGGATTTTCACAAATGATCATGACGCGGCCTTTGCGCTTAATCACACGGCACTTGTCACAGATTGGTTTGACAGATGGTCTTACTTTCATACTGTTTACTCCTTGACACCTATTTGTGTCTAAATGTTATACGCCCACGTGTTAAATCATAAGGTGAGATTTCGACAGTTACGCGATCGCCCGGTAAAATGCGAATGTAATGCATACGGATTTTACCAGAAACGTGAGCTTTTAGCGTATGTCCATTTTCTAATCTCACATCAAATGTTGTATTAGGTAATACCTTTTCTACAACACCTTGTACTTCTATCACATCTTGTTTAGCCATTGGTTTCCTCCTTTGATAGTTGTGTTAGGATTTCAAAACCTTCTTCGGTAACCACAATCGTGTGTTCATAATGAGCACTCAAGCTACCATCTTTGGTCTTGACTGTCCATTCATCTGAAAGAACTTTAGTATGTGGTTTCCCTGCATGAACCATGGGTTCAATTGCTAGGCACATCCCTTTTTTGAGTCGAGGACCAACCCCAGCAGTTCCATGATTAGGCACAGCTGGATCTTCATGTAAATGAGAACCAATTCCGTGTCCTGTGTATTCATAAGGAACAGTATACCCATGATCGTAGACATAATCTCCGATAGCAGCTGAGATATCACCTAAGTGTGCTCCCGCTTTTACCCTTTCAAGTCCTACAAAGAGACTCTCTTTAGTTACATCCATTAATCTTTGGGCTTCATCACTGATTTTCCCCACCGCATAAGTCCATGCACTATCGCCATGATAACCTTTGTAGTTTGCACCGATATCGACTGATACAATATCACCTTCAACAAGTAATCTGTGATCAGGTATACCATGCACCAAAGTATCATTTACAGATACACATGTAGCAGCTGGAAAGCCGCCATAACCTTTAAACGATGGAGTCGCCTGATGTGATAGGATTACAGCTTCAACGACTTTGTCGATATCCGCTGTACTGATGCCAGGCTTTATTGCTTCACTCACAGCTTTGTGAGCTAAGGCAACAATTTCTCCCGCTTTACGCATCAGATCTAATTCGCGGGGAGATTTCGTCGTAATCATTATAGTGAACTCAAAACTTGGTCTATTTGAGCAAATACTTCATCAATAGGCTTGGAAGCATCAATATCATGTACCAAGTTATCTTTCCCATAAAGATCTAAGACAGGTTGTGTTTGCAAAACGTGTTCTTGAAGACGAGTTGCTAACATTTCTGCGTTATCATCTGAACGATGAACGAGTTCATGTCCACAGTAATCACAGACACCATCCTTTTTAGGAGGGTCAAATTTTACGTGGAAAATCGCTCCGCAGTTTCGACAGAGTCGACGACCTAGTACGCGTTCTTTTAAATCATCCAAGTGAACTTGTAGATTAAGAATAGCTTTAACAGGACGTTTAATCTCTTTCGATATTTCTTCAAACGCCTCAGCTTGAGGAAGTGTACGTGGAAAGCCATCTAAGAGATAGCCTCTTTGTGTATCATCCTCAAGCAAGCGTTGACGAACCATTTCAATCGTCACATCATCAGGAACTAATTTACCTTGATCAATGTAACTTTGGGCTAGTTTACCCAACTCAGTTTGCGCATAAATGTGTGAGCGAAACATGTTACCCGTAGAAATGTGGGCAATTTTATATTTCTCTATAATTTTTTCTGCCATTGTACCTTTACCACTACCGGCGGCACCCATAATCAGAATATTCATTCACACGCTCCTTTTAGTTTTATTTAACAAAACCTCTATACGCTTTTTGTGTAAGTTGTCCTTCAAGATTTTTAAATGTTTCTAAGGCAACACCCACAACAATGATTATACCAGTTCCGCCAACTGCAATTGAGCTAGGTAGATTGGTAACCATTGGTAGAGCATAAGGTAGTATTGCGATGACCATTAGGAATAAAGCTCCTAAGACCGTAATACGATTAAGTACTTTCGCAAGATACTCTTTCGTTTCATTACCTGGACGAATACCAGGAATGTATGTTCCAGATTTCCCTAAGTTATCACTAACCTTCTGTGGATCAACTTGTAAGTTGGTATAGAAGAAAGTGAAGACAACAATTAACAAAGCATAGATTGATAAACCATGCACAGTTTGGAAATTAAACCATGTGGTAAAGAAATCATAGAGCCAACGCGTTTGAGAAAAGAAACTAAACGCAGTTGCTGGCGCAGTCATTACAGCCGATGCAAAGATGACTGGAATAACATTGGCAGAGTTAATCTTTAGGGGTAAAAATGTAACATCGTTTTTACCTTTGCGTAAATTACTTGATGTATATTGAATTGGAATTTTACGTACTGCTTGTTGCATAAAGATAACTAATACAATAATCAATAGGTATAAACCAATAAACATCAGATAATTCATAAACCCTGCAAACATGGCTGAATTAGATGACGTATCAACTAAAACAGAGTATGTGCTTGAGAAGGTATATGGGATACGGGAAACGATCCCCGCAAAGATAATAATTGAAATCCCATTTCCAATTCCGAATTGAGAAATGCGATCACCCAACCATAATAGGAACATCGTACCAGCTGTTAATACAATTGATACATAGATGTAAGTAGAAATACTTGGGTTTTCTAGAATTCCATAATTCACTTGAAATGCATAAGCCATCGTATAAGATTGGAAGAATGCCATAAACACTGTTGTATAACGAGTGATACGGTCCATTTGCTTACGACCTTGTTGACCAGATTTAGCCATTTCACTTAAAGCAGGAATAACATCCATTGACAACAATTGAATGATGATGCTGGATGTGATATAAGGTGTGACCCCCATCGCGAAGATGGAGAAACGTTGAAGAGCACCACCACCTAAAAGGTTCATGATGCCTAGAACTGAGTTATCGTCTAAACCATTAAGTAAAGCTGTTGTATCCACCATAGGAGCAGGTATTCCTGCTCCTAGGCGAAAGATAAAGAGTATACCTAAGGTAAAGAAAATTTTGTTGCGGATGTCTTTCTGTTTAAACAGATTGACAAACGTCGAGATCATTAGAGAACCTCTGCTTTTCCGCCTGCTGCCTCAATTGAAGCAAGGGCAGATTTTGAGAACTTGTGTGCTTTTACAGTTAGTTTTTTCTCTAAAGCTCCGACACCTAAAATTTTGATACCATTTAGTTCTTTTTTAACTAGACCAGCATCAATTAAGATAACTGGAGTAATTTCTGCACCGTCTTCGAAACGATTTAATGCTTCAACATTAACGATAGCATATTCTTTTCTTGTGAAGTTTGTAAATCCACGTTTTGGTATACGACGGAATAAAGGTGTTTGACCCCCTTCAAATCCGAGCGCTACACCGCCGCCTGTACGAGCGTTTTGGCCTTTATGACCTTTACCAGCAGTTTTACCTTGTCCACTACCTTGACCACGCCCGAGACGTTTACGGTCTCCTTGACGTGCACCTTCTACAGGTTTTAATTCATGTAATTTCATCTTTGGTAATCCTCCTACGCACGCACTTGTTCGTGTTTTAATTCACGTAACTTTGCGACATCTTCGATTGTTCTTAAGTTTTTAAGAGCTTCAAATGTGGCTTGCACCATATTGATTGGAGTACGACTACCTAAACATTTAGATAGAACATCCTCTAAGCCCGCTAATTCTAGAACGGCACGAATTGGTCCACCAGCAATAACACCGGTACCTTCTGTAGCAGGTTTCAGTAATACTGAACCAGCACCGAAGTTTCCAACGATTGTGTGTGGAACTGTAGTTTTTACGATAGGTACTGTGATGAGATTCTTCTTAGCATTTTCAATTGCTTTCTTAATTGCATCAGGTACTTCATTAGCCTTACCGGTACCAAAACCGACACGACCTTTTTTATCTCCTACAACAACTAAAGCAGCGAAGCGGAAACGACGTCCACCTTTAACAACCTTAGTAACGCGGTTGATGACAACCACGCGTTCTTCAAATTCTTTTGGCTCTCTTTCAAAGCGTCTTGGTTTGCGATCCATGGTGTCCTCCTCCTAAAATTCTAGTCCAGCTTTTCTTGCTGCATCAGCAAGTGCTTTGACTCTTCCGTGATAGAGGTAACCACCTCTGTCAAATACTACATTTTTAACTTTTGCTTTTTTAGCACGTTTTGCAAGCTCAGTACCGACCTCGGTTGCTGCTGCTACGTTACCACCATTTTCGAGTTTCAAATCAATACTACTGCAAGCAACTAGGGTTACACCCTTAACATCATCGATGATTTGTGCAGAGATATTTGTGTTTGAACGGAAAACGCTTAAACGCGGACGATCAGCGGTCCCAGAGATCTTAGAACGAACGCGTAAGTGACGACGTTGTCTTTGAGCATTCTTAGATATTTTCTTAAGCATGTCTTAATTTCTCCTTTCCCACTATTTCTTAGCAGCTGTTTTTCCTTCTTTACGACGGACCAGCTCACCTTTATAACGTACACCTTTACCTTTATAAGGTTCAGGTTTACGAGTTGCACGAATGTTCGCAGCTAATTCACCAACACGTTGTTTATCAATGCCTTTGACAATGATTTGAGTAGGAGCTGGACATTCGACTGTTAAACCTTGTTCAACATCGAACACAATTGGATGTGAATAACCAACAGCAAGTGTTAGTTTTTGACCTTGCACATTAGCTCTATAACCGATACCGACTAGTTCTAATGCACGAGTATATCCTTCAGATACACCCACAACCATATTGTTTAATAATGCACGAGTTGTCCCATGCAATTGTTTTGTGTGTTTTTCCTCATTTGGACGAGCCACTGTGAGCACACCTTCATTTATTTCAATCTTTAATAATGGATTGAAAGCACGAGTTAATGATCCTTTAGGACCCTTAACCGTCACCTCATTCCCAGCACCAAGTGTAATTTCGACACCTGCAGGAATGGTAATCGCTTTATTCCCGATACGTGACATGTGTAATTTCCTTTCTTACCACACGTAGGCGATAACTTCGCCACCAACGTGTTGTTTACGCGCTTGCTTATCGGTAAGAACGCCATTTGATGTAGAAATAATAGCAACCCCTAAGCCATTAAGAACTCTAGGTAGATTTTCAACATCAACATAAACGCGCAAACCAGGTTTAGAAATACGCTTTAGACCAGAGATAACTTTTTCTCCATTAGGTCCATATTTTAATGTAACTGTGATTACAGCAGGTAATTCACCAGCTACTTTGTAACTTGTGATAAAGCCTTCTTCTTTTAAGATTCTAGCAATTTCAACTTTTTCTTTACTGGAAGGTACTTCCACAGTTTCGTGACGTGCACTAGCAGCGTTACGAATGCGTGTAAGCATATCCGCAATTGGATCTGTCATATTCATCATGTGGTTTCTCCTCCTTACCAACTAGCCTTTTTAACACCAGGAATTTGACCTTTATAAGCCAATTCTCTGAAGCAAATACGGCAGAGTTTGTATTTTTGTAATACTGAATGTGGACGACCACAACGTTCGCAACGAGTATACTCACGCACTTTGAACTTTTGAGGACGTTTAGATTTATTGATTAATGATGTCTTAGCCATAAATTATTTTCCTCCTGCAGTTTTAGCAAATGGCATACCGAGGTTTGCAAGTAATGAGCGACCTTCAGCATCTGTATTAGCTGTGGTTACAACAACGACGTCCATACCACGAACTTTTTGAACTTTATCGTAATTGATTTCTGGGAAGATCAATTGTTCTTTTACACCGAGTGTAAAGTTACCACGACCATCAAAGGCAGTTGAGCTAACACCACGGAAATCACGTACACGAGGTAGAGCAATGTTTACAAGTTTATCTAAGAACTCGTACATTTTTTCTCCACGTAAAGTTACTTTACAGCCAATTTCCATCCCTTCACGAAGTTTAAAGTTCGCAATGGATTTCTTAGCTTTTGTAATTACTGGTTTTTGACCTGTAATTTGAGTTAATTCTTTAACAGCATCTTCTAGCGCTTTTGAATTAGCAATAGCATCACCAACACCCATGTTGATAACGATTTTTTCAAGTCTTGGCGCTTCCATGACTGATGAATAATTAAATTCTTTAACCAAAGCAGGTACAACGTCTTTGGTATATTTATCTTTTAATCGACTCACGATGTCCTCCTTGATTATTCAGCTGCTTTTTTAGCTGCAGCTTTTTTCGCTGGAGCTTTCTTAGCAGGTGCTTTCTTTTCTGTAGCTTCTTTTTTAGCAGTTGCTTTTTTAGCAGGAGCTTTTTTGTCAGCTTTTTTAGCTTTCTTTTCTTCAGCTAATGCAACATTTGAAACGTGAATTTTAGCTTCCATTTCAATCATGCCGCCTTCAGGGTTCGCTTGGGAAGGTTTAAGAGCCTTCTTAACCATGTGAACACCTTCAACAATTACCTTGTCCTCTGCAGGGAATGTTTTGAGAACTTCAGCAATTGTTCCTTTATCATCACCAGTGATGACGCGGACTTTATCACCTTTTTTAATTTTCATCGCATCCTCCTTATAGAACCTCAGGGGCTAAAGATACAATTTTCATGTATCCACGATCACGGATTTCACGAGCAACTGGGCCGAAAATACGTGTGCCTCTTGGGGTATTGTCTTCTTTAATAATAACTACTGCGTTGTCATCAAATTTGATGTATGTTCCACTGTCACGACGAACGCCACGAACTGTACGAACAACAACTGCTTTAACAACTTCACCTTTTTTAACTTGGCCACCGACTGCAGCTGATTTAACAGTGCAAACGACAACGTCGCCAATATTTGCGTAACGTCTGCGAGATCCACCTAGAGCACGAATAACGAGTACTTCTTTTGCTCCGGAGTTATCGGCGACTTTACATCTACTTTCGTTTTGAATCATAAGGCCTCCTACAACTTGATCGCTTCTTTAACGACTTTTACTAGACGGAAGTTTTTGTCTTTACTCAAAGGACGTGTTTCCATAATTTCTACTTCATCACCGAACTTTGCGACATTTGCTTCATCATGTGCTTTATATTTTTTTGAATACTTCACTCTTTTAGCATATAAAGGGTGACGTTTGGATGTGCTGACTTCAACAACAATGGTTTTATCCATTTTGTCAGAAACAACTGTTCCACGATATACTTTACGATTTGTTCTTTCCATGGATAAATCCTCCTACTTCGCTTCCGCAATAGCACGTTCACTGATAACAGTTTTAATACGTGCGATTGTTTTACGGATTTCCTTAATACGGCCAAAGTTTGTTAATTGTCCAGTTGCTTTTTGGAAACGCAAGGTGAACAATTCTTCTTTTAGAGTATCAACTTCTTTAAGTAATTCTGCATTACTTTTTTCGCGGATATCTTTTATCATGCTAGTTCTTCCTCACCTTTCTTAACAAAGCGACACTTAACATTGAGTTTGTGTGAACCAAGACGAAGAGCTTCACGAGCAACTTCTTCAGAAACTCCAGCAACTTCGAATAGTACACGTCCAGGTTGAACAACTGCTACCCAACCTTCAGGTGCACCTTTACCACTACCCATACGGACTTCAAGTGGTTTTCTTGTGATAGCTAAATGTGGGAAAATTTTAATCCACACTTTTCCACCACGTTTCATATAACGAGTGATAGCAATACGAGCTGCTTCAATTTGACGGTTACTTACGTAGTTTCCGCTTTCAGCAACTATGCCATATTCTCCAAAGTCAACATTACGGCCAGCTTTAGAACGTCCTTCATAACTTACGCGATGAGGACGACGATATTTTGTACGATTTGGCATCAACATAATTATTCACCAGCCTCCTCTTTAACAACTTTTTTTGCAGGAGCAGCTTCAACAGCTTTTGTTTCTTTTACTTCAGTAGCTGAAACACCTTGTGTTTTTGCGCCTTCCATAGCATTAGTTTGTTCGTTGCGATCACGACGTGGACGACGATTGTTGTCACGACGTGGACGACGACGTGGATTGTCTTTTGGTGCTTCAGGTTCTTTAACCATTTCACCAGGTAAAACTTCACCACGGCAGATCCAAACTTTAACACCTAAGCGACCATATGTTGTATGTGCTTCGGCTAAAGCATAGTCGATATCTGAACGAAGTGTATGTAGAGGCACAACACCTTCTGAATAACCTTCGCTACGAGCGATATCATTACCACCTAAACGGCCAGAAACCATCGTTTTAACACCTTTAGCTCCTGAACGCATGACTTGTTGGATAGCACGTTTTTGAGCAATACGGAAAGAAGCACGAGCTTCTAATTGATCAGCAATTAAACGAGCAACTAAGTTTGCATCTAAGTTAGGGTTAGCAACAGCAACGACCGTAATCTTAACTGTTTTTTCACCTAACATTTTTTCTAAATCTTTACGAGTTGCTTCGATAGCAGCACCATCTTGACCGATGATTTCGCCAGGTTTAGCAGCACGAATAATGATTTCGACTTTATCTTTTGTACGTTCGATTTCAATACGACTTACAGAAGCTTTTGAATATTTTTCGGAAACGAATTTACGAATTTCAACATCTTCTAATAAGAATTTACCGAAATCTTTTTCAGCGTACCAGCGGGATTGCCAGTCGCGGATAATACCGACACGCATGCCGATTGGATTAACTTTTTGACCCATGACTTTTCCTCCCTTATTCTCTTTCAGCCACAACAACAGTGATGTGACTTGTACGTTTTAAAATTTGGTCAGCTCTACCTTTAGCACGAGGCATAAAGCGTTTGAGCACAACACCTGCATCCGCATAACATGCTTTAACATAGAGTTTTTCTCCATCTAATTCATGATTATGTGTTGCGTTAGCAATAGCAGATTTAAGAACTTTGTTAATAGCAACAGCCGCTACGTTTGGGGTGAACTTTAAGATAGCTGCAGCTTCTTCCACGTTTTTACCACGAATTAGATCTAAGACTAAACGTGCTTTACTTGGTGGAATACGTAGAGTTTTAGCAGTAGATTTTACATCCATCTCGCTTAACCTCTCTTATCGTCATCACCATGTGATGCGACCTTTCTTGTTGGAGCAAATTCACCCAATTTGTGTCCAACCATATCTTCAGTAACAAATACTGGCACGTGTTCTTTACCGTTGTAAACCGCAAATGTATGTTCTACAAATTGAGGGAAGATAGTGGAACGGCGAGACCATGTTTTAATAACTTCTTTTTTACTTGCTGCATTCAGTTTTTCCACTTTATTCATTAAGTGTTCATCACAGAATGGGCCTTTTTTTAGACTACGACTCATATTTTAACCTTTCCTTTCTTACTTCTTGTTACGACGGCGAACGATTAATTTATCAGATGCCAGTTTAGTTTTACGAGTTTTAACACCCATAGCTTTTTTGCCCCAAGGTGTCATAGGTGATTTACGTCCAATAGGCGAACGTCCTTCACCACCACCATGTGGGTGGTCATTAGGGTTCATAACTGATCCACGAACTGTTGGGCGGATACCCATCCAACGTGTACGGCCAGCTTTACCGATATTGACTAAGTTATGGTCTTCATTACCAACAACACCAATGGTTGCACGGCAATTGCTTAATACTTTACGCACTTCACCAGAAGATAAACGTAAGATTGAATAACGACCTTCTTGACCTAAGATTTGAACAGATGTTCCAGCAGAACGAGCCATTTGGCCACCTTTACCAGGTTTAAGTTCTACATTGTGAACAACAGTACCGTCAGGCATTGAACCAAGTTCCATTGCGTTACCAACTTTGATATCAGCTTTTGTACCTGATATAACTTGCATACCTACAGTTAAACCTTTAGGTGCTAAGATATAACGTTTCTCCCCATCAACATAATTTAATAATGCGATGTTTGCGGAACGATTTGGATCATATTGAATACTTGCTACATTAGCAACAATTTCATCTTTGTTACGTTTGAAATCGATAATACGATATAAACGTTTATGGCCACCGCCTTTATGACGAGTGGTGATACGGCCGTTGTTATTACGACCACCTTCCTTGCTGAAACTATCTAACAAGGAACGTTCTGGCTTACGATCGGTGATTTCATCATTCACCAACGTGGTCATGCCACGTCGACCTGGCGTGGTCGGTTTATACTTTTTAATCGCCATGTGTTTCCTCCTGACGCAATTTATCCGGAAATAGCGTGATTCTTCCGATATGCGAATTGGTTATTAAACCAATTCGATGCTGTTTCCTTCAGCTAATTTAACGATAGCTTTGCGAACAGCGCTTGTTTGACCAACATAACGACCCATACGTTTTGTACGTGGACGAACGTTGACAATGTTTACTTTTTCAACTTTAACTTTGAAGATTTCTTCAACAGCTTGTTTGACTTGTGTTTTATTTGCAGAACGAGCAACTTCGAATGTTACTTTGTTATCTTCTGCTTGTAATTTCATTGTTTTCTCAGTAATTAGAGGGCGAACAATGACATCTCTTGCGTTTGACATTAAGCTAAGACCTCCCCAGCTGTTTTAATAGCTGCTTCAGTAAAGACGATGTTGTTTACACGCATCATGTCGAATAAGTTCAATCCTTCAACAGTTGTGAAGAGAACATTTTCTAAGTTACGCATTGAGAGATAAGCATTTTCCCAATCTTCGTTAGAATTGAAGACATATAATGTGTTTCTTGTGCAGTTAAGAGCATTTTGAACAACAACGAAGTCTTTAGTTTTTGGTGTTGCTAAGTTAATAGCATCAACAACTAAGATTTCATTCGCAGCTAGTTTTTCAGACAATACTGAACGAACAGCTAAACGACGAACTTTACGATTAATACGGTATGCGTAACTACGTGGTGTAGGACCGAAGGATACACCCCCGCCTCTCCAATGTGGGTTACGAATAGAACCGGTACGGGCACGACCTGTACCCTTTTGACGCCAAGGCTTACGTCCGCCACCGCGAACTTCAGCTTTAGTTTTGACATCATGTGTTCCTTGACGCATCGCAGCGCGTTGTGCCAAGACTGAATCAAATACTGCTTGTTGATTGGGTTCAATACCAAATACAGCATCATTAATTTTTAATTTGCGAAGAACTTCGCCTGTTTGACTTAATACGTTAATTGATGGCATGGCTTAGTCCTCCTTTACTTCTTCAGTAGCTTCAACAGCAGGTGCTGCTTCCTCAGCTACAACTTCTTCGACAACTGCTTCAGCTGCAAGTTCTTCAACTACTGGAGTTTCAGCAACAACTTCTTCAGCGACGACTTCTTCAACAACTTCTTCCACAACTGGTGTACGATCAAGTAATTCTTGAGCTTCAACAGATTTGTTTCTCTTAGTTGTTGTTTTAACGACAACGAATCCACGTTTAGGTCCAGGTACATTACCTTTAATTAATAATGCATCGTTTTCGAGATCAACTTTGATGATTTCTAAATTTTGGTTAGTGGTTGAATATCCACCTTCTTGACCAGGCATAACACGACCTTTGTTGATAATACCGTTGTTACGTCCTACAGTTGCAAGTGAACCCACACCTCTGTGGAAGCCTGAACCGTGAGATTTAGGTCCAATAGTTTGATTGTTACGTACAATCGCACCCATGAATCCTTTACCTTTAGATGTGCCAGATACATCAACCATTTCGCCTGCAGTGAATAAGTCAACTTTAACTTCTTGACCTACTTCATATCCATTCATAGCTTCACCGCGAATTTCGCGAATGAATTTCTTTGGAGCAGCATTTGCTTTGGTAGCATGTCCGACTAGAGCTTTGGTAGCGCGTTGAGGTTTAACATCTTGTAAACCTAATTGAACTGCTACATAACCGTCTGTTTCGACAGTTTTCTTTTGAAGAACGATATTTGGCTCAACTTTAACAACTGTTACAGGAATTAATTTTCCTTCAGTCGTGAAGATTTGCGTCATACCTAATTTTCTTCCGAGTAGTCCTTTCATGATTTTTTCTCCTTGTTTCTTATAACTTAATTTCGATATCAACACCGCTTGGTAGCTCTAAACGACTTAGAGCATCAATTGTTGCTGTGCTTGGACCCACGATCTCAATGAGACGTTTGTGAGTTCTTTGTTCGAATTGTTCACGTGAATCTTTGTACTTATGTACAGCACGTAGAACTGTTACTACTTGTTTTTCAGTTGGTAGTGGAACTGGTCCGATAACTTTTTTAGAACCGTTGTCTTCAGCAGCTTGTACAATTTTTTGTGTAGCTGCGTCTAAACTTCTGTGTTCATAAGCTTTTAGACGAATACGAATACTATTCTTTGCCATGGTTAGCCTCCTGTTTAGCGCCTTTAAGAATCCTTGTTCTTACGCAACGTACGAATAACCCGACTTGACACTGACCATGACAACGCTTATCAGTGTGTCAGCAACCTCTTACGTTTGAGCGTGCGCTTTAAAATTATACGCCTTAGACATATAAAAAGCAAGACTAAATTTGTCTTGCTTTTAACTAGCGTTTATCGATACTTTCGTAAGCTTGATGTTCATTCAAATTCACATAAGCCGGACGCATAATTTTATCATCTAAAATTTGTTCTAAACGGTGTGCTGACCAACCCGCCATACGGGCAATAGCGAAGAGTGGTGTCGTCAATTCTTCTGGAATATTTAACATTGATAAGACGAATCCCATATAGAAATCAACATTCGCACAAACGCGATTATCACTCTTAACTTTCGAGTTAATCAATTCACATCCAATGCGATCAATTTTCTCTAAGAATTCAAGTTCTTTTAAACGACCTTTAATCTTAGCTAACTCTCGTGCTTTTTCTTTAATGATTAAAGTACGAGGATCTGACAAGGTATAAACAGCATGACCTAAACCATAGATTAAACCTTTTTTATCGTAAGCATCTTTGCTTAAGATTCTTTGAAGATAAACTCTTAATTCATCATCATTATTTTTATCTTTAATGTGTAGACGAATATCTTTAAGCATATCAGTGACAGCTTTATTAGCCCCACCATGTTTCGGACCCTTTAGAGCACCAATTGCTGTCGAGATGGCACTATATGTATCAGTCCCTGTTGAAGATACGACATGGGTAGCAAAGGACGAATTATTACCCCCACCATGTTCAGCTTGAATGACTAATAGTAAATCTAATGTTTCAAGTTCTTCTTGGGTGTATTTTTTATCCGGACGTATCATGCGCAAAATGTTTGCAGCTGTTCCAATTCCTTTTTGTGGACGATGTAACATCAATGATTCATTGTGGAAAGCGTGACGTTTTGCTTGATAACCATAAGCTGCAATTGCAGGCATTTTCGCAATTAGATCAATTGATTGTTTTAAAACATTGAAGACGGTAATATTATCAGGATCTTTATCATAAGAATAGAGCGTCAACACTGAACGTTGTAGTTTGTTCATAATGTTGTTGGCTGGAATCTTAATAATGACATCTTCTTTATAACCTTTAGGTAAAGCCCGACTTTCATCTAAGACTTGATTAAAGTAATCTAGTTCTTCCTTAGTTGGAAGTTTCGCAAATAATAATAAGTAGACGATTTCTTCAAACCCTAAACGACGATCTGCTTGAAATCCTTTAACTAAATCAGAAAGTGCATAACCACGATAGTAAACTTCACCTTCACACGGTACTTTAACACCATTCTCTTTTGTATAACCAACCACTTCACCAACTCGAGTAATGCCAACTAAAACACCGGTCCCGTTATCATTTCTAAGACCGCGTTTAATGTTGTGTTCTTTATACAGTTCGTTTTCTATCGTATTGTTACGAAGAATTTGACCTGCATATTTTTCTAAGTTTGCTTCTAATTTTTTATGTGGCATCGTTTCTTCTCTTAATTTGATTGGATTAACTCAATCATCTTTTGTGTATAGCCTTTGGTGTCTAGTGGTCCTTTAACATCTTTTGTGAAAGTCATTGGGTCACTGTAGATAACATCTAAGGCTTTTCTGATTTTTTCTGCAGCATCTCTTTGGTTCAGATAATCTAGCATCAAACAAGCACTTAATAACATGGCACTTGGATTTGCTAAACCTTTACCTGCAATATCTGGAGCTGTTCCATGAACCGCTTCAAAGATTGCACTGTCTTCGCCTAAATTAGCAGATGGGACAAAACCTAAGCCACCAATTAATCCTGCACATAAATCAGATAAAATATCACCATATAAATTCTCAGTTAAAATAACATCAAATTGAGATGGATCAATCACTAGTTGCATGCACATATTGTCGACTAAGACTTCTGTGGTTTCAATACTTGGGTAATCTTTCGCTACATCACGACAACTTTCTAAGAATAAACCATCAGATAGTTTCATAATATTAGCTTTTTGAACGATTGTTACTTTTCTACGATTGTTCTCTACCGCAAAATCATATGCCGCTTTGGCAATACGTTTTGAAGCAGATCGTGTAATAACTTTAATCGAGTGTGCTGTATCAGCATCGATTTGTTCTTCAATCCCCGCATAGAGATCTTCAGTGTTTTCTCTAAAGATAACTAAATCAACACCTTTGAATCGGGTTGGGATTTCGCCTAAGTTTTTAACAGGACGGATATTTGCGAATAATTTAAATTCTTTTCTTAATTGAACATTTAAGGATCTGAAACCTTTTCCAATCGGTGTCATTAAAGGTCCTTTTAAGGCAATTTTATTTTTTTGGATACTTTTTAAAACTTCATCATTAAGAACACCGTTTTCAACTTTTTGAATGTCCCAAACAATATCAGCCTTAGCTGCTTCTAATATTTCACGAACGGCTTGGGTAATCTCTGGTCCAATACCATTCCCTTCAATTAATGTTATTACACTCATTTACTTGCCTCTTGTTTAGCAAAGTTTAAATAACCACCCGCCATTAAGATTTCAACTTCACGATCAGTTAGTTGAACCTTAACAATGACATCACAGTCTTGTGTTAAGTTACGGACTACAAATTCGTTATCCGTTTGAATAGATTTATGAATATTTGTGAAACTTAAGACATCACCTTGGGCAACTTCTCCGGACACATATAAGCAAGGAAGTATCGCAGCATTGATGAGATTGTTTCTGTGAATTCTCGCAAATGATTTTGCGATAACTGCTTTAACCCCTAGATATAAAGGAATAAGTGCAGCATGTTCACGCGAGGATCCTTGTCCATAGTTTTCACCACCGACAATGACTCCACCGTTGTTGTCTTTAGCACGTTGATAGAAATCTTTATCCACACCATGGAAACAATATTCAGCTAACGCAGGGATATTTGAACGAAGTGGTAAGAGTTTCGCATAAGAAGGAACGATATCATCTGTTGTAATATTATCGCCTACTTTTAAAGTAACGACTTCTTTAAAGCTATCAGCTAAAGTATTTGATTGTGGGAAAGGTTTAATATTTGGACCTGTATAGATTTCAACAGATGCTGGATCTTTACTTGGTGGAATAATATATCCTTCGACAAAACCAAATGAATCGATTTCATCAATCGTTAGGTTTGCATCACATTCTGTCACATCACTTAGTTCACCTTTAATCGCTGAGTATGCAGCTGTTTCTGGAGAAACCAAATAAACTTGAGCCGAAGCCGTTCCTGATCTACCTTTAAAGTTACGGTTGAATGTACGTAAAGATATTGCATCCGTACGAGGCGCTTGACCCATACCAATACATGGACCACAACCTGATTCTAAAATTCGTGCACCCGCTTTAATCATGTCAGCTAATGCGCCATTTTCAGAAATGAGTCTTAAGATATTAGCTGATCCAGGAGATACAACAAAAGACACATCTGGATGAACAGTTTTACCTTTTAAGATACGAGCGACTTTCATTAAGTCAGCGTATGAAGAGTTTGTGCATGAACCAATCGCAACTTGATCGACTTTTAAACCTTTTACCGCATCAACGCTGACAACGTTGTCTGGCATATGTGGTTGAGCAACCATTGGTGATAGGTCACTTAAATTAATTGTAATCTTATTGTCATATTCCGCATCAGCATCAGCTAAGAATTCAACCCAATCTGCCTCACGGTTTTGTTGTTTAAGATATTTACGTGTATTTTCATCGGATGGAAAAATTGAAGTCGTTGCGCCTAGTTCTGCGCCCATATTTGTAATGGTTGCGCGATCAGTAACACTTAAGTACTGTAATGCTTCACCACTATATTCCATAACATAACCAACACCACCTTTTACCGATAATGTTTGTAATACTTTAAGAATAATATCTTTACCATTTACAAAAGCTTTTGGTTTTCCGATAAGTTCAACATTAAAGACTTTTGGTGATGGAATATAAACTTGACCAGTCGCCATACCAACAGCGATATCTAATCCACCCATCCCAATAGCGAGTGCTCCAATTCCACCTGCATTAGGTGTGTGTGAGTCTGAACCAATTAAGACCGTTCTAGGTTTTGCGAATTGTTCTAAGTGAACTTGATGACAAATACCTGAACCAGGTTTTGAATAAACGATTCCGTGTTTAGCCGCAACCGATTGAATAAAAGCATGATCATCTGCATTTTCAAATGATGCTTGTAGTAAGTTATGATCAACATACGCAACTGACAAGTCGGTTTGGACTTGTTGGATATCCATAGCGAGAAACTGTAGATACGCCATTGTACCAGTTGTATCTTGAGTTAATGTTTGATTAACTTTTAACTTCACTTCGTTCGCTGGTCTTAAGTCACCAGAGATTAAATTCTGTTCTAATATTTTTCGTGTAAGTGATTTACCCATAAGTCCTCCATAATAATATGTCTATTCTATGTGAAACAGCCATAATATTCAACTTATACTTTTAAATAGTAAGCCTGCATTTAATATGTTTTAATAATGGTAACGATTACAGGGCACAAGGAGACAATTATGCGATTTGCGAGAAGAACTAAATCTACTACATCATCTATTTTCGATGTCATTATCGAACATTTAAAGGATCCCAAGATGATTTCATTTTCTGGTGGTTTCCCAGCAACAGATTTATTACCACATCAAGAACTCGCAAAAGCAAGTCAAATCGTTTTTGAAAAAGATAAAACTCAAGCACTCACTTATAGTTCAACATGGGGTTATCAACCTTTAAGAGAATGGATTGCAAAGCGCTACCAAGATCTCTATCAAATGGATATAAATGCTGAAGATATTTTAATCACCACTGGTTCTCAACAGGCTTTAGATTTAATCGGAAAAGTATTCTTAGATCCGATGGATCATATTCTTGTTGAAAAACCATCTTATCTAGGCGCATTGCAATCCTTTCAGTTATTCGAACCTAATATCCATGAAGTCATCATGAACGATGATGGAATGAACGTAAATATGTTTCGAACATTCTTACGCACCTATCATCCAAAACTAATCTACGCTGTACCTAATTTTCAAAACCCATCTGGTATTTCCTATTCAGAAAAAGTCAGAAAAGAAATGGTTCATGCTATGAAAGCCTATGATGTAACCTTCATTGAAGATGATCCTTATGGAGATTTGCGCTATGAAGGAACTACAGCTCCTCACTTTAAATCACTAATGCCAGAAAGAACCATTTTATTAGGCTCATTCTCAAAAATTATTGCCCCAGGTTTAAGAGTTGGATGGGTTTGTGCTCCTAAAGAAATTCTTGACCATTTATATACCGCTAAAGAAGCCTGTGATCTACACAGTTCCAATTTAGACCAACGAATTATTTACGAGTATTTAAACCACAATGATTTAGATGCTCATATTGGTGAAGCAAAAAAACGTTATAAAGATAATCAATTATATATGTTAGCCGCTATCAAAAAGTATTTCCCAAGCAATATTAAAGTTTCTAAATCTGAAGGGGGTATGTTTCTATGGTGTAGTGGACCTGCACATTTAAATGTTATGGACCTCTTTAATAAAGCAGTTGTTTTACATGTTTTGATAATGCCAGGTACTCCATTTTATGCCTCAAGTCCTGAAATGAATACTTTTAGACTAAATTATACAAGTGTCAGTTTCAAACAAATTGATGAAGGTATCGCAAGTTTAGGTGCTATCTTAAAAGGAATGTTATAAAAAACGGAAAATTCCGTTTTTTTAATCCTCTTTTGTATATGCACCAAACAACATGAAATAAAGAATACCAATACTGATTAGATATCCATACCAACTATGTTGTAGAGATGCCATAAATAGAACAATTGCATATAAAGCAATAATGATAAAGGCAATAATTGCGGATAATCTTTCTTCGAGTTCTGTATTACGTTTCATGTTTTTGATTTTAACATAATCAAAATAAAACAAAATATCATTTTCTTGCTTCTTGAATCCAAGGAATAGACACTGGACCTAAACCATGTAATTTTAACAATTCCTCATCTGATACTTTCCGTAAATCTTCAATACTGTTAATATTTGCACTCGCTAAAGCTCGTTGTGCTGGTTTACTTAAATGACTTAATAATTCCAAATAGGTCATAGATATAAAAAAAGCTAGACAAAAGTCTAGCTAGATTTGTTTTGTAAGACTACTTAATGATGGAAACAACGTTTCCAGCACCAACAGTACGTCCACCTTCACGGATTGAGAAAGTAGTACCTTGTTCAATCGCGATAGGAGCAATCAATGAAACTTCCATTTCAACGTTGTCACCAGGCATAACCATTTCAACACCAGCAGGTAGTTTGATAACACCAGTAACGTCAGTTGTACGGAAATAGAATTGAGGACGGTAGTTAGCTACGAATGGAGTATGACGTCCACCTTCTTCTTTACTCAAAACATAAACTTGTGCTTTGAATTCAGTGTGAGGTGTAACTGAACCAGGTTTACATAAAACTTGTCCACGTTCGATTTCTTCACGGTTAACACCACGTAGTAATGCACCAATATTATCACCAGCTTGAGCTGAATCTAATAATTTACGGAACATTTCGATCCCTGTAACAACAGTTTTCTTAGTAGGTTTTAAACCAACGATTTCAACTTCTTCAGAAAGTTTTAATAGACCACGTTCAACACGGCCAGTCGCAACAGTACCACGTCCAGTAATTGTGAATACATCTTCAACACTCATTAAGAATGGTTTGTCAGTTTCACGAACTGGATCTGGAACATAAGCATCAACTGCGTCCATAAGTTCACCAAGTTTTGGTTCCCAAGTAGGATCGCCTTCTCCGCCTTTAAGAGCTGAACCACGGATAACTGGTGCATTGTCACCATCAAATCCGTTGTCAGATAGAAGTTCACGAACTTCCATTTCAACTAGGTCGATTAATTCTTCATCATCAACCATGTCGCATTTGTTTAAGAATACAACGATGTGTGGAACACCAACTTGGTGAGCAAGTAGAATGTGTTCACGTGTTTGTGGCATTGGTCCATCAGTTGCCGCAACAACTAAGATAGCACCATCCATTTGAGCAGCACCTGTAATCATGTTTTTAACATAATCGGCATGCCCTGGGCAGTCAACGTGCGCATAGTGACGTTTTTCTGTTTGATATTCAACGTGTGCTGTGTTGATGGTGATACCACGAGCTTTTTCTTCTGGTGCACCATCGATTTGGTCGTAAGCCATAGCTTTAGCGCCACCTTTTTTAGCTAAATAGCTTGTGATAGCAGCTGTTAATGTAGTTTTACCATGGTCAACGTGACCGATTGTTCCGATATTGACATGAGTCTTGGAACGGTCAAATTTTTCTTTTGCCATTTCTTTTGTTCTCCTTTTAGATTTGGTTTAAAAGCAATTTTATTTTAATGCATGACCTTGCTTTATGCAAGATGATTAAGCTTCGCTATTCTTTTTAGCGACTTTTTCAGCAATGGATTTTGGTACTTCATTGTAGTGACTAAATTCCATGCCATAGTTACCACGACCTTGAGTGAATGAACGAAGGTCAGTTGCGTAACCAAACATTTCAGAAAGTGGAATATCAGCTGTAACAACAATTGCATTTCCACGTTCTTCTTGGTCTTTGATGGTTCCACGTCTTGAGGAAACATCACCCATTACAGAACCTAAATATTCATTTGGTGCTGTAACTTCAACTTTCATGATTGGTTCTAATAGTTTAGGATCACATTTCTTGCCTGCTTCTTTAAGTGCAAGTGAACCCGCCACTTTATAAGCCATTTCACTGGAGTCAACATCATGGTATGAACCGTCAAAGAGAGTCGCTTTAATATCGATAACTGGGTATCCAGCAATAAGCCCATTTTGTAGAGCTGCTTCAATACCTTCTTTAGTAGGTTTGATAAATTCACGAGGAACACTACCACCTACAATCGCATCGATAAATTCAAATCCTTTACCAGTTTCATTTGGTTCAAAACGGACCCAAACGTGTCCATATTGACCACGACCACCAGATTGACGAACGAATTTACCTTCACACTCTGCTTTACCACGAATTGTTTCACGGTAAGCAACTTGTGGAGCACCAACGTTTCCTTCAACTTTGAATTCACGTTTCATACGGTCAACGATAATATCTAAGTGAAGTTCACCCATACCTGCAATAATAGTTTGACCTGTTTCTTGATCGGTATAAGTTTTGAATGTTGGATCTTCTTCAGCCAACTTAGCTAAAGCGATAGACATCTTATCTTGGTCACCTTTTGACTTAGGCTCAATAGCAATATTGATAACCGGTTCAGGGAAAACCATAGATTCTAAGATAATCGGAGCTTTTTCATCACAGAGGGTATCCCCTGTAGTGGTGTCTTTAAGACCAATTGCCGCTGCGATGTCCCCTGAGAATACTTCAGGAATATCTTCACGGTGGTTAGCGTGCATTTGAACAATACGTCCAAAACGTTCACGTTTATCCTTAGTTGAGTTTAAGACATAAGAACCAGATGTCATGCTTCCAGAGTAAACACGGAAGTAAGTTAAACGACCAATGAATGGGTCAGTCATAACTTTGAATGCAAGTGCTGAGAAAGGTTTACTATCATCAGATTCACGTACATCTTCGACTTCAGTATCAGGATTAACACCTTTAATCGCTGGAACATCTAGTGGGGAAGGCAAGTAATCAACAACTGCATCAAGCATTGCGGTTACACCTTTATTTTTATAAGCAGAACCACAGAGTACTGGATAGAAATCACCAGTAATAACTGCTTTACGGATAGCTGCTTTGAATTCTGCTTCGGTTGGTTCTTCACCTTCTAAGACTTTCATCATTAGATCGTCGTCGAATTCAGCAACCATTTCAAGAAGCGCTTGGCGGTAGTTTTCTACATCTTCCATCATTTCTGTTGGAATATCACCAATTGTGTCTTCTTTCTCTTTTAAACCAGAGAAGAGTTTAGCTTTACGTTCAACTAGATCAACCACACCATCGAAATAATTTTCGACACCGATTGGAAGTTGAAGTGGAGTTGCTTTAGCTCCTAAACGTTTTACAAGAGATCTTGCAGACATATAGAAGTCAGCACCTGTTGCATCCATTTTATTAACGAATACAATACGAGGAACACGATATTTTGTTGCTTGACGCCAAACTGTTTCAGTTTGTGGTTCAACACCACTCTTTGCATCAAGAACTGCAACCGCGCCATCTAAGACACGTAGAGAACGTTCAACTTCAACAGTGAAGTCAACGTGCCCTGGAGTATCGATAATGTTAACACGATTACCTTTCCAAGCAGCTGTTGTCGCAGCAGAAGTGATTGTAATACCACGTTCTTGTTCTTGCGCCATCCAGTCCATGGTTGCAGCACCATCGTGAACTTCACCGATTTTATGCGTTCTACCTGTGTAATAAAGAATACGTTCAGTCGTTGTTGTTTTACCAGCATCGATATGAGCCATAATTCCAATATTACGAGTATTTTCTAACGAATATTCGCGAGCCATTAACTAGCCTCCTTTCCTAACTTTAAATTGTTCATCTTACCAACGATAGTGAGCGAATGCTTTATTCGCTTCAGCCATACGATGGATGTCTTCACGTTTTTTAACAGAAGCACCGGCACCATTTGATGCATCAATGATTTCGTTAGCTAAACGTAATTCCATTGTACGTTCGTTACGTAAACGTGCGTAGTTTACTAACCAACGTAGACCTAAAGTTAAGCGACGTTCTGCAGAAACTTCTACAGGAACTTGATAGTTAGAACCACCAACACGACGTGCTTTAAGTTCTAACATTGGCATAATGTTTGTTAATGCGAGTTCGAATACTTCCATTGGTTCACGTCCAGTTTTTTCTTGAACGAGATCGAAAGCATCGTATAGGATGGTTTGCGCGATACCGCGTTTACCATCAATCATAATTTTATTAATTAAGCGTGTGACAAGTTTAGAGTTGTAGATTGGATCTATTAAGACATCACGCTTTGCTATATAACCTTTTCTTGGCATGATTCTTCTCCTTATTGTTTAGGTTTCTTTGCGCCGTATAGTGAACGACTTTGTCTTCTATCGTTAACACCAGCGCAGTCTAATGTTCCACGGATAATGTGGTAACGTACCCCAGGTAAATCCTTAACACGACCACCACGGATCATGACAACGGAGTGTTCCTGAAGATTATGACCAATTCCAGGGATATACGCTGTAACTTCCATACCGTTTGATAAACGTACACGAGCATACTTACGTAAAGCTGAGTTTGGTTTTTTAGGTGTCATTGTACCAACACGAGTACAAACACCACGCTTTTGAGGCGATGATAAATCAGTTGGACGACGTTTTAATGAGTTTAAACCACGGTTTAAAGCAGGTGATTTTGACTTATAAGTTTTGTCAGTACGTCCTTGATTTACTAATTGATTAATTGTAGGCATCTAATCTCCTTTCTTATGCACACGCATCCGGGTGTGCGAAGTCTCTTCCCAAAACGAAAGTTTCCACTTTGGGAAACATTCATTGCATAGGCTTATAAATAATAGACCATGACTGAGATTCTGTCAATATTTTTGGGTTGATAATTTGACTAATTAACTTTCTTCATTGGTAGTAACGCCATCATTAAACCTAATCCTAAACCAACGATAAATTGGATCACTGATTCACTTCGATTTATAAGTGATCCAAAGCCGACTAAAACAGCTTCAACAAACAAGGTCAAGACAAACCATTGAAGTAAATTAACCCAATGATTCTTTCGTTTAATCTGATTCCAAACATAATTGTAAACACCTGTTTTTCTAACAACAACAAGTGAAATAATCGTTCCAGTAAATATACCAGCTCCAAATATCAGTGATAATGTAAAACTTCCCATTTTCTAATACCTCTTTTCAAATTTGTATCAGTTTACCACTTTAGTTTAAAAAGAAAAAGATGGAATTCCATCTTTATCGTGGTTTTTTGAATAAATCAAAGATAATATAGGAAACAATTCCAGCAATTGGCCAAATAATCCAAGTTATATGCCATTTAAAGGTTAAGAAACTCCATAATAGGTAAGCAGCTGTAATTAATAACCAATATAAAGTCTCATATGGTTCTTTCTTTTGTCTAAATAATCGTTGTTCCTCTGTGTATTCACCAATACGAAGGATAACATCTAGTATTTTCTTAATATTCGCTGAGTAAACGATTAGCCCAACTCCAATTGAAATGATTAAGAACATTAAAGCAACTAAGTTAATTAATGTACTTTGTGGCCATGCTAAGATTCCGCCAAAGATTAATGGAAGGAAACTTATGATAAACAACATAATCGCCCCTGCTAAATAAGTCGCATGATTACGGTTATGCTGTTTAGATTCTTCTTTTACAACATTGATAACACCATACTCTAATTTATATTCTGCTTTTTCTAAGTATTCATATTCTTTCATTCTCAAATTCACAACAATGATGATTCCAACACCAATGGCGATGAGTCCAAACATAATAACTAATCCAAATGCTGAATAAAATGGTGAGTAATATGTATCAAATTGACTCAAAATGATCATCGGTGAAACAGAAATAACAAGTGCGCTTACCGCAAAGGCCAATAACAATGAATACTTGCGTCTCTTTACAATCGCTTCTCTAACTTCTTCTAGGCTTACTCTTCTAATTGATGATCCTTCCGTATCAGTTTTAACATCGATGCTCTCAATATCATCTTTTAGTAAATAATCTGTAGATATACCAAAGAAATCGGAGAGTTGAAGAATACGATTCATATCAGGGATGCTCATCGCGCTTTCCCATTTTGAAATAGATTGACGAGAAACACCTAGTTTTTCTGCGAGTTCTTCTTGAGAGATATCCATCTCTTTTCTTAGTTTATAAATTTTATCGGCGATTAACATATATCTTGCCTCCTTACGTTTAAATCTTAAGGTTTAGACGAGTTGCATACTACCAAGTTTGCTTTGAACTTAGCGCAACTAGTGGTTGCATCTTCAGTTTAACATAGAAAAAACCCCCTGTTTAACAGGAGGTTTTAAGGTTTTGACTATTCTTCGTTAGAATCTTCACGAGAATCGCGTAGCATTTCTGGTGGTAAGCTTTGAGCTTCTTCTTCCATGATTCGATTACGTTCATCACGCTCTTCCTTCATTTCAGCCGCCATTCTTTCAATGCGAACACTTGACTCACGATCAGCAAATGATCCTGTACCAGCAGGAATCTTCTTACCGATAATAACGTTTTCTTTTAGACCCATTAAGTGATCCACTTTACCTTTGATTGCAGCATCTGTAAGAACTTTAGTTGTTTCTTGGAAAGACGCAGCAGATAGGAATGAATCTGTTTCAACAGATGACTTAGAAATACCTAAGAGAACTGGTTTGAATTTTGCAGGACGTTTGCCACTTAATAGAGCTTTACGGTTAAGGTTAGTAATATTAGCTAGAGAGAGTTGGATACCCGCACTTAAGTGTGTATCTTGACCATCTGTAACAACCACTTTACGCATCATTTGTTTAACCATGACTTCGATGTGTTTGTCTGAGATTTCAATCCCTTGGCTTTGGTATACTTTCTTAACTTCTTTCATGATGTATTCTTGTACAGCATGAACGCCACCAACTTCTAAGAGTTCTTTTGGATCGATATGATCTTCAGTGAGTTTATCACCTGCTTCAATTTCGTACCCTTCTTTAATCCATGGACGGATATGTTGAGTCATAGAAGCAAAGTGTTCAACACTTTCTTTTTCGTTGGTAACAACAATCTTCATCAGCAAGTCTTTATTACCACGAGATTCTTGTTCTGTGGATTTAAAGGATTCTAAATCACGAATATTTTGGAATTTAGACTCTTCGTTACTGATAACAGAGAGTAGATATGAATAGATATTTGGGTCAACCCCTTCAATAGAAGTGATTGTTCCAGAGATTTTAGAAAGAAGTGCAGGTTTCTTAGGACGACGAGCTTCGAAAAGTTCTTCAACACGAGGTAAACCTTGTGTGATATCCCCACCGTCTCCACCAGCAACCCCACCAGTATGGAAGGTACGCATGGTTAATTGGGTACCAGGTTCACCAATGGATTGAGCAGCCATAATACCAACTGCTTCACCGATTTCAACTTCTTTACCAGTCGCCATATTACGACCGTAACATTTCTTACATACACCATATTGTGAATCACAAGTGAATACATTACGGATAACCGCTGATTTAACACCAGCTTCTACAACAGATCTTGCTTGTGCTTCAGTGATGAGTGTATCCCCTTCAACAAGTACTTCACCTGTAATAGGATCGATAATATCATCTTTGAGTGTACGTCCGATTAAACGATCATAAATAGATTCGATAACAGTACCGGTCTTACGATCAACGATATCTGAAATCACTTCACCACGATCAGTTCCGCAATCCTCTTCAGTGACCATAACATCTTGAGCAACATCAACTAAACGACGAGTTAAGTAACCAGACTCAGCAGTTTTTAGAGCCGTATCGGTTAGACCTTTACGCACACCGTGAGTAGAAATAAAGAACTCAGACACGTTTAGACCATGTCTAAATGATGAGTAGATAGGGACTTCGAAGATTGAGGTGATATATTTACGTTCACGTAAAGCCTCAGTCTTAACAGCATCTCGAATTTCAACAGTACTTGAGTCAGCTGCATGAGTGACATCGTTGTCCTTGATTTCAAGGAAACGGTTATAGCTTAGTTTATTGGAATCGATGAGTTTTTTAGCTAATTCGTAGAAACCATTTTCAAGTTCTAGATCATTCTTAGTGAGTTGATCTAATTCTTCTTGGCTTAAGTGTTTTAAGATACGTTCACTTTCAGCTTGGATGAGTTTCTTGGATTTCGCAATAAGTTCACGACGTTGATATTTCGCAATGAGCTCAGGTGTAATTTTTTCTTCTTCGATTAATCCATCAACAACTTGGTTAATTAAAGCCATATCTTTACCTTTTGCTTCAGCTAAGATTTGGTGTTGGATAGGACCAAGTAGTGGTGTAATTTCATCAGCACTTGAAACAAGCATTTCAATGATGATTGAACGATACTCTAGATTTTCCAAGAACGCTTCATCAACACGATTGTTTTGAACAAGTGAAGTTGCAGCTGCAGGAATTGTCTTACGCGTTAAGCTTTCAATATCAATGAATTCTTTTATCGTTTCAATGAGTGTATGATTACGGGATTCTAAGAAGCCAATTGTTTTCTCAATTAAGGACTTGATCAATTGGAACTGTTCTAAGTCATCAAGGGAGAAACGGTTACTATCAAGTAATAAATCAGATAGTTCTTTAATGGTTTCAGCTTTAAGTTTTTTGTCTTTAGCACCATCGAGTTGATCTTTTTCTTCGTCGCTTAAACGATCTAAGATCATTTCATCATTGGCTTTTAAACCATCAATAATCACTTTTCTTAGTTCTGCACGGTCTAAAACATTTTGTGTTAAAGCTTCATTACCCATAAGTTCTTCAACCATTGGTTTGATTTCTTCAGCACGTTGTTTCTTACCTTTAGCACTTGCTAAGACAAGTTGATCATCTTCAGATAATAAGTTAACGATTTCTTCTGTTCCTAAATTTAAGTGTTCAGTTAGAAGAGCACGTTTTTCCTTGCGTAAATCACTTTCAAGTTTTTGTAGTTCGCTCATTGATACACGATTTTCATCGACAATTGCTTGAGATAAAGTATTGATGTATTCTTCGCGATTAGCTTTAAGTGTACGTAAGTTATCAACATCACGATTTGATGTGAGATTCTTGATGAATGGATTTTCTTTTTCAAGATGACGTTTGAGTAGTTCAGGAACACTCATCGCCATGTGTGCTTGATGGAGATGTTTGATATTTAAATCTTCGCCATTCATTAAGTTAAGCGCAAATTCTTTAAGTTCAGCATGATTCTTAGATTTGTTAATCAATCTGAGTTGTTGTCTTTGTTCATTAGACAATACTTCAAGAATCATTTCAGTTTCACGCGCAAGAAGTTCCATCAAGGTTAAACGTAATTGACGAGTAATTTCTGCTTTGTGTAACTTTTCTTCACTGATACGATCTTCAGCAACTAAACGTTGAGCTAAAGCACGATAAGCTTCTGCTTTTTCTTTTGCACTTTCAATCGCTTTTAAAGATTTTGTTTCCGCTGCATTAACAGCTTTAAAGATTTCAGTTGAACCTTCATTTAAGAGGTCTAATACTAAGGCTTGTTTTTCTTTGTTGGATGTTGCTTTACGTAAGATTTCATCAAGACCTTCTTTTTTGCGACGGTCAATGAAACTTTCCGCAACATACAATAAGTATTCATCATATTCACTTGAATCTTCGATCGTATTTAAACGCATTCTTTCATCAGAAGGAATGTATTCATCTAAGTTGCCCCATTCGACAAGTTCTTTAACTTTATCAACTAGTGGTTCTTTATTCTTAGTTACATCTTCAGATTCATATTGTTGAAGGATATCTCCGGTTGTCGCAGCTTTGAATGGTTTACCCATCAGACCACGAGTACCCGCTAATTGGGTAAAGTGAGATGCATTACCACGGGCACCAGATATTTTCATCATATTAATTGGGTTTTTACGTGGAAGATGTGCTTCTAAGTCTTTTCCAATTTCAGATTTAATTCTGTCCCAAAGTAGGGTTACGTGACGTTCCCACTCACGTGGTGTTAAACGACCACGTTGACGTAGAGCCATCAACTCTGATTCTTTAATTTTTCCATCTTCAACCAATTTATTTGTGTTAGGTGAAACAACGATATCCGCTAAGGCAACCGTCATCCCCGCAACTGTGGAGTATTTAAATCCATTGTCTTTAATTTGGTCTAAGATTTGAGAAGTTCTAGAAGTACCATATCTTGCGAATACTTCAGAAATAATTGTTCCTAAATCTTTCTTTTTAACATCACTGGATAATGGAAGAGCTTTAACCGCTTCTTTAACATTTTGACCAGGTGCTACAAAGTAACGTTGAGGAGTCGCAATAAAGTTTTCTTTAGTGACTTCATTAACATATGGGAAATCACTTGGGAACATTTCATTTAAGATTAACTTACCAACAGTGGTAATTAGGAAACTTGCATTTTGTTCTGGTGTAAAAGCATCTTTATGTAAAGATTTAGCTTTTACCGCAACTCTAGAATGTAAGTGAACTTGTTTAGCTTCATAAGCCATGATCGCTTCGTTTGTATCTCTAAAGACACGCCCTTCGCTCTCACCAAATTGTTGCCATTTATCAGCTTCTTCATGATCACCTAAAGCTCTCATTAAAGCTGCTTTTTCAAAGAATTCATCAGCACTTTCTTCCATTGATAGGTAGAAGTTACCCATAACCATATCTTGAGAAGGAGTAACAATTGGTTTACCATCTTTTGGACCTAAAATGTTGTTTGAACCTAACATTAATACTTCAGCTTCAGCACGTGCTGATTCTGAAAGTGGAACGTGAACAGCCATTTGGTCACCATCGAAGTCAGCATTAAAAGCTGGTGTTACGAGTGGGTGAAGACGAATAGCACGTCCTTCAACAAGTTTAGGCATAAAGGCTTGGATACCAAGTCTATGTAGAGTAGGTGCACGGTTTAATAGAACTGGATGGTTTGCGATAACATCATCGACGATATCCCAAACTCGTTCATCCTGTCTTTCAATCAGTTTTTCAGCACTCTTAGGGTTTGATGCAATACCACGATAAACGATTTCATTGATAACGAAAGGTTTGAAAAGTTGAATTGCCATTTCACGAGGAATACCACATTCAAACATCTTAAGATCTGGTCCAACAGCGATAACTGAACGACCTGAGAAGTCAACACGTTTACCAAGTAAGTTTTGACGGAAACGACCTTGTTTCCCTTTCAAACTATGGGAAAGAGATTTAAGAGCACGACCACCAGCACCTGTAACGGCTTTTGAACGACGTCCGTTGTCAATTAAAGCATCAACAGCTTCTTGTAACATACGTTTTTCGTTTTGAACGATAATTGCAGGCGTACCCATATCGATGAGTTTACGTAAACGATTGTTACGAGTGATAACACGACGATAAAGGTCATTTAAATCGGAAGTCGCAAAACGACCACCATCTAGTTGTAACATTGGACGTAAATCTGGTGGAATAACTGGAAGGATTGTAAGAACCATCCATTCTGGTTGATTTTCAGAATTACGGAATGCTTCAATGGTTTCTAAACGTTTGATTAATTTCTTACGTTTGTCACCATGTGCATCTTTTAAGGATTCTAAAACATCTTTGTGATCTTGTTCAAGATCAACTCTTTCTAATAAATCAAGAACCGCTTCAGCACCTGTTTTAGCAGTAAATGAGCCGAAACCATAACGACGTGAGTAGTTACGATATTCTTGTTCAGAAAGAATTTGTTTAGATTGAAGTGGTGTTGTTCCTGGATCAATAACAACCCATGAAACGAAGTAGACAACTTCTTCTAAGTTTTTAGGAGTAATCCCAAGTAGTAATGACATACGACTTGGAATCCCACGAAGATACCAAATGTGGGCAACAGGTGCAGCAAGTTCAATATGACCCATACGTTCACGACGAACGCTAGATTTTGTAACTTCAACACCGCATCGATCACAAACGACACCTTTATAACGTACCTTTTTATACTTACCGCAGTAACATTCCCAGTCTTTTGATGGACCGAAAATCTTTTCGCAGAATAAACCATCACGTTCAGGTTTTTGACTACGGTAGTTAATCGTCTCAGGTTTTTTTACTTCACCATGAGACCATTCACGGATTTGATCAGGTGAGGCTAATCCGATTTGAATAGATGAGAAATTGTTTATGCTCATATGTTTCTTGCCTCCTACTCTTCGTCGCCGCTGTCTTCGTAGTCATCATCAGCTCCTACGACTGCAGCTTCGGCGATAAATTCATCATCGTTAACAAGCTCTGTGCTTTCCATGAAATTCACATCATAATCAGCACTGTTGTCTTCGACTTCCATTTTCTTAATATCAACTTCATCTCCGTCGTCACTTAATAAGCGAACGTCGATAGCTAAAGCATTTAATTCATGTTTTAGAACTCTGAATGATTCAGGAACACCCGGTTCTGGGATATCTTTACCTTTAATAATGGCTTCATAGGTTTTTGTACGACCCATGATGTCATCGGATTTGATGGTTAGGATTTCTTGTAGAGTATGAGATGCCCCATAAGCTTCAAGTGCCCAAACTTCCATTTCCCCGAAACGTTGACCACCATTTTGTGCTTTACCACCTAATGGTTGTTGAGTAACAAGTGAATATGGTCCAGTTGCACGAGCATGTAATTTATCGTCAACCATGTGAGCTAACTTAATCATGTACATGACACCAACTGAGATTCTTTCATCAAATGGTTCACCAGTACGGCCATCATATAGAATTGTTTTTCCATCTTCAGCCATTTCTGCTTCAGCCATAATTGATTTTAGTTCTTCGTTGTTAATACCATCGAAAACTGGTGTAGCAAACTTAACACCTAATTTTTGTGCAGCGAATCCTAAGTGAATTTCAAGAACTTGCCCGATATTCATACGTGATGGAACGCCGAATGGATTCAACATAATATCAACTTGTGATCCATCAGGTAGGAATGGCATATCTTCAACTGGTAAAATTTTGGAGATAACCCCTTTATTACCGTGACGTCCAGCCATTTTATCCCCTTCAGAGATCTTACGTTTTTGAACGATATAGACTTTGACAACTTCATTAACACCTGGAGGTAAATCATGTCCTTCTGAACGTTTGAAAATACGAACAGCTTGAACAATACCACTACCACCATGAGGTACTTTAAGTGAGTTATCACGAACTTCACGTGATTTATCACCAAAGATTGCGAGTAATAATTTTTCTTCTGGAGAAATTTCTGATTGACCCTTAGGCGTAACTTTACCGACTAAGATGTCACCTTCTTTAACTTCAGCCCCAATCATAACAATCCCGCGAGCATCTAAATGACGACAAGATTCTTGGGAAACGTTTGGAATATCACGAGTGATTTCCTCAGGACCAAGTTTAGTATCACGCACTTCAATGTCATATTCTTCAATATGAATTGAGGTATAAACATCTTCTTTAACAAGACGTTCACTCATGATAACCGCATCTTCATAGTTATAACCATACCAGGTCATAAAGGCGATACGGACGTTTTGACCTAAAGCCAATTCACCATTTTCCATCGCTGGTCCATCCGCTAAGATGTCTCCACGATTAACCATTTCACCTTTTTGAACTAAAGGTTTTTGGTTGATACATGTACCTTGGTTAGAACGTTTGAATTTTTGTAGATGATAAACTTTTTCACCAAAATCACCAGTTGTGACAATCTTGTTAGCATCAACATAAGTGACTAAACCTTGTTGAGTAGCTGTAACGGCTGAACCTGAGTCACGAGCGATACGATGTTCAATCCCTGTTCCAACATGTGGAGAATGTGGACGAAGTAGAGGAATCGCTTGACGTTGCATGTTTGCACCCATAAGTGCACGTGATGCATCATCGTTTTCTAAGTAAGGAATACATGCTGTCGCCACTGAAACAATTTGTTTCGGACTAACGTCAGCTAATTCTACGTTTTCTTTCTTAGTTAAAATATGGTCACCTTTGAAACGAACAACGACTTCGTCATTGATTAATCTTCCATCAATAACTTCGTTCGCTTGAGCGATATAGTAATCGCGTTCATCATCAGAGGATAAGTAAATAACATCTTCACTAACGTTACCGTCTTTATCAACGAGACGATATGGTGTTTGAATAAAACCATATTCGTTAACACGTCCATAAGAGGTTAAGTTAGAAATCAGACCAATGTTTGGTCCTTCAGGTGTTTCAATAGGACAAATACGGCCATAGTGACTGGAGTGAACGTCACGGACTTCAAAGCCAGCACGCTCACGAGTTAGACCACCTGGACCTAAAGCAGAAATACGACGTTTGTTAGTAAGCTCTGCAAGAGGATTCGTTTGATCCATGAATTGTGATAATTGTGATGAAGAGAAGAACTCTTTAATCGCAGCCGTTAATGGACGAATATTTGTTAAGTTTTTTGGTGTTAAGTTCGTAAAGTCAGTTATTGACATACGTTCTTTAACAACTCTTTCCATACGGCTTAAACCGATACGGAATTGGTTTTGGATGAGTTCACCCACCGTACGAATACGACGGTTACCAAGTTGATCGATATCATCCGTTTCACCAACACCATCTTGAAGATTTAGAAGGTAATCAAAAGATGAAATCATGTCACTCATCGTAACTGTTTTCTTAGTCATTAATGGATCAGTACCAATTGCTTTAACAACTTTAGTGCTTTCTTTAGCGAAAACTTCTAATGTTTGTACAGCAGCTCCAATTAACCATGCATTAACAGTTGTTTTACCATTAACAGCGTTAACTAAAGCTTGTTCTTGATCTGATTTTAGTTTTGAAATTTGTGTATCTGGAATATAACGATCAACTAAGAGTTCACCACTTTGGGTAAGAACGTCTTGATCTTTCGCTGTAATACGACCTAATACAAATAGACGTTGACCATAATTTAAAACAGCACGAACATTGGTTTTGTCTAATTCCACTTTACGCGCAATTAAACCACCAAAGATTTCGATTTCTGAGAACATTTTCGCAATAGCGTCAACATCTTTCTCATTTAAGACTGTTCCTTTTGCAAAGTCTGTACCTGGTAAATCATCAGCTAAAATACGTCCAACAAGTGCTGGTTTTACTTTAGTTGAAACAGTGACATTTTCAGGATAAGCAAATAAGGAGTTAAATGGATAAGCTTCCATGTATAAACCTTTTGCCATATTTTCTTGTAGTAATAATTTTTCTTTACGATCGATAAATGTATCTTTCGCTAAAACAACATTACCATTTTCATCTAAAACATCTTGAGCTAAGACGTTATTGATCATACGGTTTGTAATGCCTAATTTTTTACCAAGTTTGAAACGTCCTGCACGAGTTAAGTCATAACGACGAGCGTCAAAGAACTTAGCACGCATGAGGTTAATCGCACCTTCTTCAGTTGCGATTTCATCACTACGTTGATTGTTGTAGATTTCATATAAAGCTTCTTTAGTTGTTTTAACTTTATCAGAGATAACCGTATTGATAACTTCAGGATATTCCCCAAAGAATGCAGTATATAAAAGTAAATAGATATTTAAGAACTCACGAGGTTCTACTTCCATAAACAAGTCATAAACAGGTAAGTCTAATGCTTGTAGGAAAATTTTGAAGGCTGATGTATCAAAGGCATCTTCTCCACGTTCTAAATCAAGTGAAAAACCAATCGCTTTGAATAGGATGGTTGATAAGATTTTACGTTTACGATCGATAGACACATTTAAGTGGAAATCCGATGTCGCTTGTGATGTGTTTTCACCTGTATAGGTGACTTGAGGTGTACTGGTTTTCTTAAACGCAGTCATGAACTCTAACCATGTTCCACGTGATGGGATTAGTTCACTCTTATAAACTTCTTCTAAGTTTGCATCTTTATCTTTCATATAGAAAGAGTCATAGTATGCACCTGGTGAACGAACGATTTGTGAAACGATTACACGTTCAGCTCCATTAATAATGAAGGTACCAGTATCGGTCATTAAAGGGAATTCTCCTAAGAAAACTTCTTCATGACGTTCAGTGATTTCACCAGTTGTAGGGTTTGTCATTTCTAACATCATCGTCGCTTTTAAAGGCGCTGCGAAGTTAGCTTCTCTTTCCTTACACTCTGGTACTGAGTATTTTGGCTCTGCGAATTCGTATTTTAAGAAGTTAAGACGAATATTTCCAGTGTAGTTAGTAACTGGATAAATTTCTTCAAAAACTTCACGAATTCCCTCTTGTTTAAACCAATCAAATGAGTCCGTTTGGATCTCAACTAGATCGGGCAATTCTAAACTACCGCTGACTTTTGAGTAATCTCTGCGCTTAGCTTTGTTACCGAATTCAAGTACGCGATATGTTTTGTTTTTTTCCATTGATGCCATCCTTTCAAAGTTAAACAACGACTAAAATGGGCATTTTGACCCATTCTATCATTATTAGTTTTATGCAATATATAATACTATCAAATCAAAGTTCTAAAGTCAATGGATTTTTCGCAATCCAGACTTCATATCCTTTCTTTAAAACACAACGTTCAAGATCACTAAATAAGCTTTGAACATGCTTTACAGCTGAGGCTGCTCCCTGTTGTCGTCTGATCACGAAATAGAGATGCCCCTCTGGTTTTAAATGAGCACAAGCAGTTGTTAAGAATTTAAAGACAACTTCTTTTCCTGCTCTAATGGGCGGATTGGTAATGATCACATCATAGAACCCTTCAACATCAACACATGCATCACCTTCAACAAATTGACAATCAAGATTTAAATTAGCTGCGCTAACTTGAGCACAATCAACTGCACGTGGATTAATTTCAATGCCACTTACTTCAACATCACTTAGATGTTGTTTAAGCAAGATAGACATTAA
The DNA here is from genome assembly GCA_963663995.1 of Erysipelotrichaceae bacterium. Taxonomy (GTDB): domain Bacteria; phylum Bacillota_I; class Bacilli_A; order Erysipelotrichales; family Erysipelotrichaceae; genus UBA2212. The sequence goes on from OY760660.1 coordinate 1,205,502, forward strand.
CCCATAACCACTTCCTAAATCTAAAATCTGTCCTTTTTCTTGTCGTTTAATGACTTCTTCTACTAAGAGTAGTGATCCAAAATCAGCATGATCTTTAGAGAAGATTCCATCATCGACAGTGAAAGTCGATAGAATGCCCAAAAACCGGAAAGAAATTTCCTTCCGGTTTTGGATGATATTTTTTGGTTTTGAAAAGTAATGTGTCAAACCCTTCGCCTCCTTTCACAAACTACATTTGTGAATGGAAACTATTTGATTTCGACGACTGCGCCAGCTTCTTCTAGTTTAGCTTTTACTTCTTCAGCAACTTCAGGGCTTACTGCTTCTTTAACTGCGCTTGGAGCACTGTCAACTAAGCCTTTAGCTTCAACAAGACCTAAACCTGTTAATTCACGAACTGCTTTGATAACTTGAACTTTTGAAGGTCCAACTTCTTTAAGGATAACTGATACTTCAGTTGGTCCTGCCGCTACTGTTTCTTCTGCTGCTGCCGCTGCTACTGGAGCTGCTGCACTAACACCGAATTCTTCTTCGATTGCTTTGATGAGTTCATTTAACTCAAGAATAGTCATTTCTTTTAGGGATTCAATGACTGCTGCTGTTTCTAATTTTGCCATTTTTAATTTCTCCTTTAATTAAGCTTCTTTTTGCTCAGCGATTTGGCTAAGCGCATATGCGAATGAACGAACTGGTGATTGCATCATTCCCATGAACATGGAAATCATGCCTTCACGATTAGGTAATTTCGCAAGGTCTTTTAGTTCATCAGCGTTAACGATCTTTCCTTCGACCACACCGCTTTTGAGAACTAAGTGTTCGTGTTTTTTAGCAAATTTTGCTAAGACACGTGCTGGTGCTACTGCATCACTACTGAAAGCAAATGCATTAGGACCTGTGAGGCTATCTTTTAAACCGTCTAAGTTAGCATTTTCGACCGCACGTTGTACGAAGTTGTTTTTCAATACTTTGAAATCAACACCTTCTTTTAACAACTCGCGACGTAATTCTGTAACTTCGGCAACAGATAGTCCACGATATTCGACGACTACGCTTGATGCTGCATTGTTAAACATTTCTGTAATTTCAGCTACGCGTACTTTTTTACTTTCGAGTATCGCTTGATTCATGAATAACGTCCTCCTCTTTTATAAATCCAATAGACGCTAGTGAAATAAAAAACTCACGCTAATTCATAAAGACAGCGTGAGTAAAAGTTTAAATTTCTTTTACACCTCGGCAACCTTATTAAGCCAATGGCCGTTGCTGTCTTAGGTCTATTGCTTTGTTATTTTAACAAATTGAGATAACTTGTCAAGAAAAAACGCGAATAATCGCGTTTTAGAAACTATTTGTGTCGACTTTGATGCCAGGACCCATTGTTGTTGATAGAACTAAGTTCTTCATGTATGTGCCCTTAACAGCTGCTGGACGTGCACGGTTGATTAAATCAAAGATAGTTTTAATGTTTTCGTTAAGTTTTTCATCATCAAATGAAACTTTACCCACAAGAACAGCAATATTACCTTCTTTATCAACACGGTATTCAACTTTACCTTTTTTGATATCGTTAACCGCTTTAGTAACATCCATCGTAACTGTACCAGTTTTAGGATTTGGCATTAAGCCCTTAGGACCTAAGATTTTACCTAATTTACCAAGTTCAGCCATCATGTCAGGAGTTGCAACGATAACATCGAAATCGAACCAACCACCTTTGATTTGTTCAAGAACGTCTTTACCGCCAACAAAATCTGCACCAGCATCTTTTGCTTCTTGTTCTTTAGGACCTTGAGTGACCACGAGAACTTTTTGACTACGACCTGTTCCGTGAGGAAGTACAACTGCACCACGGATTTGTTGATCAGCATGACGTGGATCAACATTTAATTTGAATGACAATTCAACAGAAGCGTCGAATTTAACAGTATTAATTTCTTTAGCTAAAGAGATAGCTTCAGTAATTGGGTATGCTTTGTTAACTTCAACTTTCGCTAAAGCAGCACTATATTGTTTACCATGTTTAGCCACGATTATTCACCATACCCTTCAATGACGATGCCCATGTTACGAGCAGTACCAGCAACAATAGCCATAGCACCCTCAACATCATTAGCATTTAGATCAGGTAATTTGTATTCCGCAATTGCGCGTAAATCATCTACACTGATTTTTCCAACTTTAGTTACTTTTGCAGAACCGCTACCTTTTGAAACTTTAGCGTATTTCTTTAACATAACTGAAGCAGGTGTTGTTTTTAGTACGAAGTCAAATGATTTGTCTTCATATGCTGTAATAACAACAGGGACTGTTTCCCCTCTACGATCTGCAGTTGCATCATTGAATGCGCTACAGAATTGTGGCATGTTAACACCAGCTGAAGCTAATGCTGGACCTGGTCTTGCGCCACCGCCGTCGAATTGTAATTTAACGACTTTTGCAATTTTTTTACTCACAGTACAATCCTCCTTATTTAGATGTATGCCGCGGTTCATTTGGATAATTGCATATCCTCCCGCGTATTGCCTATTTTTCAGGCTTACTTATTTTATAGCGGACAAACACTTATGTCAATTAAAGAATGAGATCTAAATACTCCCACATTTCCTTTGACACTTTATTTAGGTCTAAATAGAGATTAATAACTGCCTTCTCTATTTCGCTTTTTAAAATCGCATTATTTCTAATTTTATGTTCATTTAGAATACCTAAAATATCATTAAGATCATTTTTATAAATTCTTGCCGATACAAGTTTCATCGCGATTAAGTATTCAGCACTTATCGTTCTAAATTCTAAGTTATACCATTTACGGTAATAACTTGAGTATTCTCTTAGTTGATCGCTATAAGAGCTGGTTGTTTTAAAATCAGAGTTAATCCAACCATTTTGTAAACCAAATCGATCTGTTACTAAATTTATTGATCTTTTTAAAGCGCTTAAATTACTCATCATACAATCAACATCATATGTTGCTTCTCTAAATGAATAGTTTAATACAATCGAAGCACCTCCTACGATAATGATCTCTATTAAATCAGCCTTTCTATTTTGTATATAATGGGTTTTTGCTAATTCTTTTAAATAATAATCAAGTTCATCTCGATTAATACTCTTATTAAGCAACTTGATTTACGTCCAATTCAACAATATTAAATTTTTTAAATTCTGGAATTGATTGATCAAATAATTCTTGTAATAAATTTTTATCTTTTTTAAGTTTAGATATTAAAAGAATACTTTTTGGGTAATTAACCTCATCGAGTTTTAATAATCGATATTTATCATACTTATTATTAATTGGTTTTTTATTTATACGACATGCATAATCTAGAAAAGCTAGACTGTAAAATGCTTCTTCATTCCACTTTTTACTAAAATACCATTCAATATTCTTGTTAATTTCTTTAATAAAACTTTCAATTTTCCTATCTTTATAAGCATGCTGTAAATTGCTTTTAAATAATTCAAAATCAATTCTAATTAGTTCTTGTTCATATGACTTATCTAACAAGTCTTCCATAGAAACATTCAAAACAAGTGATAATTTGTATAAGACTTCTACAGAAGTACGATAAAGACTTGTTTTCTCATTGAAAAGATCACTGATTGTCGAATATGGAATTCCTGTAAGTTTACTGATTTTATATTTACTTAATTGTCTTGTCGCGCTTAACTCATATAGTTTCATATGCATCTATTATAACGGTACACCGTAATAAAATGCAAATTGATACAAAAAAAGTACCCAATGGGTACTTTCTTAGATAATTTTTTCTAAATCGATATAAGCAATTTCTGTTGGTGTTTCACGGCCGAAGAGTGATGTTAATACAATCGCAGATTGTGATTCATCATTCATGCTTTCAACAGTACCTTCAATCCCTGAGAAAGGACCTTGAAGAATACGTACGTGATTGCCAACTGTAAAATCCACTTGAATCTTGCTTTCGCTTAAACCTAAACGTCTGAAGATTGCTTCGATTTCATCTGGCGATACTGGGAAAGGTTTTGCCCCACCACCTGATGATCCGATAAATCCAGTAACACCTGGGGTATTACGGACAACATACCAAGCTTCATCAGTCATAATCATTTCAACGAAAAGATAGCCTGGATAAAGATTCTTCATCTTTACAACTTTCTTACCGTTTTTAATTTCAACTTCTTCTTCTTCCGCAACAAGAATACGGAACAAGTTGTGTTCGATACCCATGGTTTCGACACGGCGTTCTAAGTTTTCTTTAACTCTGTTTTCATGTCCGGCGTAAGTATTTACGACGTACCACTCTTTTGCAATTTCTTCCATAGCTTAAGCTCCAATTCCGATTAATTGTAAAAAGAAGGCAACAAGTGCTTCACTTGCTAAGAAGAATACACCAAAGAAAATGATAAAAATAATTACGATGCTTGATAATCTAAGTAACTCATTTTGCTTTGGCCAACGTATACGTTTAATTTCGGTAATAATACCGGAAAGACTGAACCATTTCAACATCTTTCAACTGCCTCCTACTTTGTTTCCTTATGTAAGGTTTGTTTATTGCAGTGTTTGCAATATTTCATTAACTCGAGCCTTTGACCCGCGTTAGCTTTAGTACGTGAAGTCGTATAGTTTCGATTAAGACATATAGTGCATGTGAGTATAACTTGTTTGCTTTTATCCGCCATTAAAAAAACCACGCTTTCGTTTCTTGCTTTATAACTCTATCATTTTGCTTATTGAGTGTCAAACAAGCTGCGTATTTTGCGTCGCACCTTTTGAAGTGCGTTATCTACGTCTTTTTCAACAATTTTCAATTCTTTAGCAATTTCTCTATAAGTATAGCCAATTTGAAACATGTGATAGATTTTCCAATCTAAATCACTCAATCTACTTTTTATATTTTTAACTTGATCTGATGCCCAATTGACCATCGATTGATATTCAGGATTAAAGTCTTTTACATCAATACTGATTACATCTTTTAAATAAAGATTATCCTCATTAACCATTAAAGGGGCATCTAAGGATTGTGCTTCACTTAATAAACGATAGGAATGAGATCGTGTTCTTCTTAGAAAACTTCGTATTTGTCTTTCTATGCAAACATTCGCAAAGGATGAGAAACGACAATCCTTATCATCACGATAAGCATGAACTGCATCCATTAATCCAATCATTCCTTCTTGAAAGAGATCATCTTTATCAAAGCCCACCGGTATAAAGCGACAGAGTTGATGTACATTTTTCCAAATAATTAGGCGATAGCGTTCAATCAATAGATTTATGCTTTCTTCATCTGCTTGTCTAACTAAATAAATTAATTCATAGTCTGTAAGTCCATTATCTTCCATACTTCCCCCTTGGTTAAGTGTTAGGGAAGCCGTTGATTAAGTACCTCGTACATAAGTAATGCCGCACTCACAGATGCATTCAATGATGTGACTTGACCCACCATTGGGATTTTCACAAGCACATCAGAATTTTTTAGCACCAAACGTGAGATACCTTGTCCTTCAGAACCAATTACAATCGCACATTTTTCACTATATTTCACTTGTCGATAATCTTCAGACTTATCGGTTAAATCAGAAGCATAGATCCAGAATCCTTGTGCTTTAAGCGTCTCAATACATTGATTGAGATTGGTTACCATAACTGTCGGTACGGTATCAATTGCGCCTGTTGATACTTTCGCAACAGTTGCATTTAAAGAAACAGATCCATGTTTTGGGATAATTACAGCATTGACACCAGCAGCATCAGCTGTTCTTAGAATAGCCCCTAAATTATGAGGGTCTTCTAAACCATCCAATAAAACAAAGCACGCTTTTTCATTAACTTGAGCTAAGACTTCTTCAAGAGTGTAATAGCGAAAATCATCCACTTCTGCAATGACATTTTGGTGTACACCTTTGTACTTTTTGAGTTCATGTTCATTGAGGTAAGTGATTTGAATTTGGTGTTCTTTTGCGAGTTGAACAAAGGCTTGATCAGGCTTGTTTTTACTCAACAAAAGACGATGAATTTTTTCTGTGGACAAGATGCGTTGTTTAACAACGTTCTTCCCGTAAATGTAGTGTGCCATATGTTTTTTACTGGGTGGTTTTAAGTCTATCCCAGACTTGTGTCAATCGTGTTTCATTCTTACTTAGATACCAATATCCAAGCAATGCTTCAAAGCCAGTTGCTTGTCGATAGGTCACAATATCTGCATTTTTTGCTTTTGATGCACTTTTGTGATTTCGACCACGTAGGTAATACTTAGTTTCTTCTTCGTTTAAAAAGTTTTCTTCTAAGAGTTCTTGTATAAACTTTGCTTGAGCATTTGCTGAAACAAATTGAACACTTCTTTTTTGTAAATCGTTTGCTTTTGTATAACCCTGCTCAACTAAATAGGTTCTAACCCACAAGCTAAGTACAGCATCGCCCACAAAAGCTAAAGTGGAACCATTTAATAATTCTGGATTCATAATAAATTCTTTTCAATAAGTTGTGCACGGAATTGATCAGCTTTTTCAAAATCTTTTTCAGCTTTAGCACTGTTCCATGCAGTAAATAAAGCAATATCAGCTGTGCCTAGTTGGATCATTTCAAATACAATCCCAAAAACATGACACATTGCTCTTAAACTATGATAGTTATTTTTAACTTCATCTGTCCATTCCTTTTGACGAATTGAAGCATTTAAAGCTTTAATTTGATCAAAGATATAACGCATCGCATTTGGACTATTTAAATCATCTGCTAAAGCATCTAAAAATTGTTGATAGATTTCGTTGGTTTGATTGGATTCTAAAGAATAGTTTCGTAATTGACTTTGAATCTCAACTTGTTTGAGAATACTTTGTATTTTATTCACTTCAATTTTTGCATTCTCAATCAATTCTTCAGTGATATTAATAGGTGCACGATAATGTGTTGATAACATAATCCAACGCAAAACATTACCACCTAAGCTTTTTAAAGCATCTTTTGCTAACATCGTGTTGCCTAAAGATTTTGACATCTTCTCACCATCGATATTTAACATACCATTATGCATCCACACATTGGCTAAACCATGATGTAAGCATGCATGAGCTTGCGCCACTTCATTTTCATGATGAGGGAATTTTAAATCCATTCCACCTCCATGAATATCGATTTGGCGGTGGAAGTGATCATTAATCATAACCACACACTCAGTGTGCCAACCCGGTCTACCTAATCCCCATGGTGAATCCCATTGGATACCATGTTCTGTTTTTTTCCATAAAGCAAAATCAAGTGGATTTTCTTTATCACTATCTTCTTCAATACGTGCACCGACTAATAAATCTTCAATTCTTTGGTGAGATATTTCACCATATTCATCTGCTTTAGTGACTCTAAAGTAGACATTACCATTAACGTTATAAGCAAAATCTTTTTCTACTAAGTCATTGATGAAATCGATAATCGCGTCCATCGTTTCGGTGACGCGTGGTGTTTTTGTTAAACGACCTGCGTTAACTCCATCACGAATAGCGTTATAGGCAGTAATATAGCGATCTGTGATATCTTTCTCACTGACCCCTTCTTCAAGTGCTTTATTAATAATTTTGTCATCAACATCTGTAATATTTGAAATATACGTGACTTCATAATTAAAAGCTTCAAAAGTATTTCTTAAGGTATCAAAGACAATGATTGGTCTAGTGTTACCAATGTGGACATCTCCATAGACAGTTGGTCCACAAACATACATCGAAACTTTATTTTCTTCAATCGCTTTAAAATCTTCGATTTGATTGGTTTTTGAGTTATATAATCGCATATCTATCCTTTTTTTTGTTTCATTATAGCATGACTATTTAACACTTATCATGATGCACATGATAGACTGTAATGACTATGGAAAACATCTTTCAAAAACTTATATCTGTATCAACAGACTTACATACTTGGTTTTTAAATATTAATGACCAACTAGGATTATCTCTAAATGATAAACAACTTCATTTTTGGATTTTTGGGGCAAGTGCTCTTGTTCTTTTCTATATTGTTAGAATCTTATTTAGACTCTTAAATAAAATCTCGCTTTCAATTGTTGCCTTCCTTTTTACTTTTATTTTCTTATTAGCTTTTGCCTTCGCAAATGAAATGGGGCAATATTACACAAGTGCTGGAATTATGGATTTTGCGGATATCGTAAGTGGTATTAACGGCTTTCTCGTCTTTTTCGCTATCGCTTTTGGTCTAGAATTGTTTTTTAAACTCTTTAATAAAAAATAATGGCTATATTTGCTTGAACCAAGTCATTTTAATGATTAAGATAAAATTAGTATTTTTAGGCGGCATAATGAAACAAAAAATAATTCTCCCTATTATCATTTTAATAATATTAAACACATTTATTACGACTATGATGTTTAATGTGGACAAAAGGACCAATCAAGAAACTGTTGAAGGTGTTATTACTGATCAAAAAATCCACATTAGTGATATTAGCTTATTATTAAACTCAAGATTTGATTACATTGTTAATGATGTGATTTATTTAAAATATTTATTTGAAGAAAATTATGATGATCATTCAACAATTACTGATCTTTGGAAAAACTTTTCAAATGCTTACCCATATTATCGTCAACTTAGATACATTGATAATAGCGGATTTGAAGTGATTAGAATTAATCAAGATGGAATTGGTGCGGCTGTTGTAACTGATGAAGACCTACAAGATAAGAGTAAATATTACTATTTCATGGATAGTGAAAATTTAAAAAATGGAGAAATATATCTATCCAGATTGGATTTAAATGTTGAAAACAATCAAGTTGTTATCCCTTTTCAACCAACATTAAGATTTGTGACACCACTGTATCAAAATGATAAACGCATTGGTTTAATGGTTTTGAACTACAATGCTAATTTTACCGACACACTGTTAGAGAACCATTTAAATATGAATTCTTCCTCTACGATTTCACTTATCAACAATGAAGGCTATTATTTGGCAACATCAAATAAACAAATTAAACTGTTTGACTTTATGTTTGATAAGAATAGTACTGAAACATTCAACATTCAATACCCGGATATTTTTAACCAAATTAAAGTACAAGATAGTGGACAAATTATCACTAACGATTATTTGTTTGTTTATAAAAAAGTAAACATCGATCAATTAATCTATGAAACACCAAATATGAATTTCCAATTAGTTGACAATAATCATTGGTATATAACAATGATTACAAGTCGAAGCAATGAAAACTTAATGTTTTTTACTAATCAATTTGACTATTTAGCTCATCGTTTTAAGTCTCATTTTTATATCACAATATTGATTATAATTTTTAATATCCTTGCTTCAATTTCACTTTCTAGTTTTATTCAATTCTTTATTAATAAGCGCAACGATAATACTTATGATGCTTTAAGTAATGCTTACTTAAGAAACAGTGGGTTAAATAAGGCTAAAAAACTCTATCAAAAATCCTTAGAAAAAAATCAAGACTTTGGTTTGATTTATATCGATTTAAATGATTTAAAACATGTTAATGATCATCATGGACACAAAGCAGGTGATGAAATGATTTCTATTTTAGGCTATGCCGTCCAAGAGAATATTCGTAGTTCAAAAAAAGGAAGTAAACATAGAGAAAATGATCTCTTTGTCCGTGTTGGCGGGGATGAGTTCATAATCGTTTGTTTGAACATTAAACAATCAGAAATGGAAGCCATATGGGATCGTATACATCATCACTTATCCCAACATAAAATTGATGATCATAAGCTAAGCGCAAGTCATGGCACTTTACTTGTGAGCGCTAAAGATCAACTATCATTTAATGAGGTTCTTGAAAAAGCTGATGCTTTAATGTACCAAGAAAAACAAACATTTAAAAATAAGAAATACTAATTTATAATGGACTAAGATTGAAACGAGGTATTTTATGTCAATATTAGTGAGCGGTGGGACTGGTTTTATTGGTTCACATACAGTCGTTGAACTTGTAGATGCTGGTTATGAAGTCGTAGTTGTCGATAATTTCTATAATAGTAATGCGGATGTATTAGATCGATTAAAAACAATAACCGGCAAAGAAATTGTTTTTTATGAAGGTGATGTATCTGATCAAACCTTCTTAGAAGACCTCTTTAAACAACATACTTTTTCTGCTGTTATTCATTTTGCTGGTTATAAAGCAGTGGGTGAATCAACGCAAATTCCTTTAACCTATTATCGCAATAATTTATTAACAACCATAAATTTAGCTGACGCAGCTCTTCAGCATAAAGTTAAACATTTTATCTTCAGTTCTAGCGCTACAGTTTATGGCGACCAAGTTTCACCTTTAAAAGAAGATATGCCTTTAGGGATTACTTCAAATCCATATGGTGAAACAAAAGCAGTTTCTGAAAGAATTCTTAGAGATACTGCTGCTGTTAATCCTGACTTTTCAGTCACATTACTGAGATACTTTAATCCCGTTGGTGCTCACTTGAGTGGTTTAATTGGTGAAGTTCCATCAGGTGTTCCAAACAACCTCATGCCGTATGTTACCCAAGTGGCAAAAGGTAAACGCGAAAAATTGAATGTTTATGGAAATGACTATGACACAGTTGACGGTACAGGTGTTCGTGATTATATCCATGTTGTTGATTTAGCTAAAGGTCATATGGCTGCTTTACAACATGAACACAAAGGGGTTGAAATCTATAACTTAGGAACAGGCCATGGTAGTTCTGTACTTGAAGTCATTGAAACCTTTAAAAAAGTTAATAATGTTGATGTTCCATATGAAATAGTGGCACGTCGTCCAGGCGATCTAGCGACTTCTTATGCAGATGTTTCAAAAGCCTTAAAAGATTTAAATTGGCAAGCAAAACTCAGCCTTGAAGATATGGTAAGAGATGCTTGGAATTTTGAAAAAAATCTATAGAATTAAGACAAACAAAGGCGCTCAAAGCCTTTGTTTATTTATGGTAAAATAGATAAGCAAAATGAAAAAGAATAAAGCTGTCATCCTTGGTGCTAACTACTTTATTGCACTTAGTATCTTAAGATCACTAGGACCACACAAAATTCATTGTGTCACCTTTGATCATTCAAAAGAAAACGCCTATGCGTCTCTTTCAAAATACGTGAGTGAAAAACATATTACACCTCACTATAAAGATGAGCCTCTTGCTTTTCTAAACTATCTCATTGATTATGCGAAGAAACAGGACTTCAAACCTGTCCTTTTTCCATGTGCAGATAATTATGTTGAATTTATTGATACGTATTTAGATGAACTTAATGAATACTATTTAATTCCACAATCACAAAAAGGTTTATATTCACAAGTTATGAACAAGGACACTTTAGCTGATTTAGCAATTAAATATAATGCCCCTATTCCTTATAGTGTTCGATCAAATGATAAAGACTTAATCACTAAAATTAAAGATTATACTTCTTATCCTGTTTTAGTAAAACCGGTTGATTCACCTGCTTTTACTAAAGTTTTTAGATGTAAAAGTTTTGTTGTAAAAGATGAAACCGAATTAAATGAAACCATTCAAAAATGTAATGAAGCCAATGTTGATGTAATAGTTCAACAAATTATTGAAGGTTTTGATGATCATATGTATACTTACGACGCTTATGTGAGTCAGGCAGGCAAAGTTACTCATTGGGTGACCTGTAATAAATTTAGACAGTGGCCGATTAACTATGGGGCTTCATCCTTTACTATCCAAAAATATGTCGAAGAACTCCATACTTTAGGAGCTCCGTTCTTAGAAAAAATGGGTTGGCGTGGATTTGCGGAAATCGAATTTAAAAAAGATGCAAAAACGGGTCAATTCTATGTGATTGAAATTAATGTTAGGACAACGACTTTAAATTCAATGTTGGAAGCGGCTGGTGTTAATTTCCCATATGTACAATATCAAGAACTCATTGGTGAAGAACTAGAAGCAAAATCCGTTAAAGAAGATACAAACATTGCATTCTGGTTTGAATATGAAGATCTTTTAGCGATTCGTGAATATATTCGTCAAAAACAATTAACACTAAAAGAAATACTGCCAACTTTTAAACGTAAACTTGTCCCAGCTGTCTTTGATATCCATGACATTCGTCCGTTTTTTGGTATGCTTAAAGTATTAGTTGGACGTTTTATGAATAAGTTTAAAAGGAGTCTTTCATGAATGATTTAAAATTGGGCATTATTGGTGGAATGGGTCCTGAAGCGAGTGCTTACTACTATACTCAACTCATCCATCGAACGAAAGTCAAAAAAGATCAAGATCATTTCTTTACAATTGTTGACTCAAATGCGAAAATTCCTGATCGTACGCAAGCCATTGTTTTTGGGAAGGAGAGTCCTTTGCCTTTACTGATTGAAGCGATTGAACGAATGAATCATGCGAAAATTGATCAAGCTTTTATTACTTGTTTAACTTCTCATTATTTCTTTGATAAACTAAAAGAAAAAGCAAACTTCAAACTCTATAATGCGATTGAAGAAACCTACCTTACACTCAAGAAACAAAACTTAACAAAAGTCGGATTACTCGCCACAACAGGGACGATTAATCTCAAACTTTTTCAAAAGTACTTTATAGATATTGAACTGATTCTACCAAGTGATCGAGATCAAACTTTCCTTGTGATGGATGCCATCTATAATCCAGAACATGGTGTTAAAGGTGGTCACACAGAAGGTTTATGTGTTGAACAGCTAAAAGACGCGGGTCAAAAGTTAATTGACCAAGGTGCTCAAGCTATCATTGGCGGATGTACCGAAGTTTCGATGGTTTTAAATGAAGATTCATTTAATGTAAAAATGGTTGATCCAATGTTGGTTGTGATTGATCATATCCTATCATTAGGATAAAAGGAGATTTATGAAGGGTATTATTTTAGCGGGTGGATCTGGTACACGACTTTATCCTCTAACGATGGTCACATCAAAACAATTACTTCCTATTTATGACAAACCAATGATTTATTATCCACTTTCAACTCTAATGTTGGCAGGGATTAGAGAAATCCTAATCATTTCAACACCTCAAGACTTACCAAACTTTGAAAGACTCTTAGGTGATGGTTCTGAGTATGGTTTAAAGCTTTCTTATAAAGTACAACCATCACCTGATGGTTTAGCTCAAGCCTTTACTTTAGGAGAAGAGTTTATTGGAGATGATGCATGTGCAATGATCCTAGGCGATAATATTTTCTATGGTTCAGGTTTAGGTAAATATCTACAAGAAGCTGTTGAAAATGTTGAAAAAGGAATCGCAAGTATCTTTGGTTACTATGTAAACGATCCAGAACGTTTTGGCATAGTTGAGTTTGATGAGACAGGTAAAGTTATTTCTGTTGAAGAAAAGCCAAAAGAACCTAAATCTAATTACTGTATTACTGGTTTATATTTCTATGATAATTCAGTTGTGAAAAAAGCGAAGGCATTAAAACCTTCTGCTCGTGGTGAACTTGAAATTACTGATTTAAATCGTGTTTTCTTAGAAGAAGGTAAATTAAATGTTCAACTTCTTGGACGTGGATTTGCTTGGTTAGATACCGGCACTATGGACTCCCTTTTGGAAGCTGCTGAATTTGTTAGAACCTTAGAAAAACGTCAAGGTCTAAAAATCTCAGCGATTGAAGAAATTGCATATCTTAAAAAATGGATATCAAAAGAAGAACTCTTAAAAGCTGCTAATCGTTATGGAAAATCACCATATGGTCAGCACTTACATGCAGTTGCAAATGGAAAGGTAAAATACTAATGAAGATTTTAGTTACAGGTGGCGCTGGATTTATTGGTGGTAACTTTGTTAATTATATGGTTAAAACTTATCCAAATGATACCATCGTAAATTTAGATTTACTGACTTATGCTGGTAATCTAGAAACCCTAAAAGATGTTGAAAACAAAAAAAATTATAAATTTGTCCAAGGTGATATTGCCGATGCTGAATTTATAGATAAACTCTTTGAGAAAGAACAGTTTGATGCAGTTGTGAATTTCGCAGCTGAAAGTCATGTTGATCGTTCCATCAAAGATCCAGGAATCTTTCTTAGAACTAATATCCTTGGAACACAGGTTTTATTGGATGCGACCCGTAAATATGAGGTTAAGAGATATCATCAAGTTTCAACAGATGAAGTCTATGGGGACTTACCATTAGATAGACCTGAATTATTCTTTACTGAAGAAACACCAATCCATACCTCAAGTCCATATTCTGCTTCTAAAGCAGGCGCGGATTTATTGGTCCAAGCTTATCACAGAACGTTTAAAGTTCCAGCAACTATTAGTCGTTGTTCAAACAACTATGGACCTTATCACTTCCCTGAAAAACTTATCCCTTTAATGATTTCTCGTGCTTTAAATGATGAATCACTCCCAGTTTATGGTAAAGGTGAAAATGTACGTGATTGGCTACATGTTTATGATCACTGTGTGGCCATTGATTTAATCCTTAGAAAAGGACAAATTGGTGAAGTCTACAATATTGGTGGACACAATGAAAGAACCAACTTAGAAGTGGTTAAAACAATCCTTAAATCACTAGATAAACCTGAATCGTTAATTACCTATGTTACAGATCGTGCTGGGCATGATTTGCGTTATGCGATTGATCCTACTAAAATTGAAACTGAACTTGGTTGGAAACCTAAATATAACTTTGATACCGGCATTCAACAAACCATTCAATGGTATTTAGATAATAAATCTTGGTGGCAAAATATCCTTTCAGGATCCTACCAAAATTACTTTAAAGAACATTATAAAGAACTCTAAAAGAAGCTCAGTTGAGCTTCTTTTATAATTTATATTTTTTTAAGTTCTTGTGCCCATTCAAGGCATAAAGTAGTTGATGTTTCTTTTTCTTTTAGAACGTTTATAAATCCTTTCGTTCCAATCAGTCGATTATGTTTGCTGACAAGAGTTTCAGCTTTTTCGTCAAAGCCTTGATCTCCACCCTCATGCGTATAAAAAATAAAGACAAAACGATCCTTAAGATAATTTTGAATAAACGAACGAATAACTGGAGCTACAGTCCAAGCCCACACTGGTGTTCCTAAGAAGATTCGATCATAATCATTTGGATTAAATCCTAAGTCTTTAAGTTGTGGACTTTCTTTCATCATTGCTTGTTTGCCACCCCAAACATACTTTAAAAGCCCTTTTGAATTGAATTCTTTCACTGCTTCTAATTCGAAAAGATCACAATTAATTTCCTTTGCGAGTGTTTCAGCTATATGCTTTGTATTTCCTTCATATGAATAATAAACAACACAAGTTTTCATAAGTTATTCTCCGTCTTCATTTTAACAAAATCTTTTAAATTTTTTAATTACCAAATATAAGGGATTAATCTGTCTTTCACATCTTCACAATAGTTTTGATAGACTTGTGAACTATTCTGTAAGCACTTATCCTCTTTATAAACTTTAATAAAAATCAAAATGACAAGTAAGATGGATATCCAGAAGGATAAACGGCTTCTAAGACATAATGCTTGTTCAATGGTAAAGAGTAATAAGGCAGTATAGCTAGGATGTCGCATAAATCGATAGAAACCTTTTTGATTGATTTCTTTTTGTCCAAAAGAAAGTCGAAGATATGGACTATCACTCAACACTTTAATGGCGAAGACTGCTGTTAATACAAATAGAATTAGACCAATATAAAAGGATTCAATATTTAATAATGATCCATTAACACGTGCATCATAGCCTGCTACATATGGGAGAAGAATCGTAATGCCTAATAGATAAACCAACTTAATTTGTTTAATCCTTTTCATCGTATTATCTTCATTTAAATTTCTTTCATTAAGAAAATCTGGTTTCTTTAAGGCTAGAATAAGATTTCCAACGATTCCTAAAAAAGAAAGACTTAGTAAATAGATATATAAAGAAAGAACACTGTTGTTTCGACTTGATAAAATATAAGTGATTCCAATCATAAGTGATATAAATAATGGAGAGAATAGTGTTAACCATCCCTTTTGTGTGAGTTTATTCATTATAACTTACCAGTTTAGCTAAGCGATGTTTCATTCCTGATTTTGAAATCACTATCCCACTTTTCTGTGCGTAATATTCGCAGAGTTCATTTAAAGATGCTTCTGGATGATTTAGTCTGAGTTGAGCCATTTCTTGGGTTATTGGATCTAAGTTTTCAAAGATTCCTTTTTGAATCAGTTCTTCAATGGCTTCTACTTGTTTTAAGGCAGCTTTTTGTGTCTTCATCTCATTCGCAACTTCACAGTTATCTAAACGTGTTAGCGAGTTATGAAAGTCTCTTTGGATACGAATATCTTCAAAATCTAAAACTGCATTATTTGCCTGACACATTCTTAAAAAGTCAGATATTTTCTCAGATGATTTAAGATAGGTGACTTCATGACCCCTTCTTTGCGTACGTTTTACGTTTAAATCAAAACGATCCATAAGTTCTTTAATAAAGTCGGCATGTTCAATTGAACTGGTCACAATCTCCAAGTGATAATTGCTTTTTTGTGGAGAATTCAAACTACCAGAGGCTAAAAAAGCACCAGCTAAATAAGCTCTTGCACAACACTCTTTTTCTGTGAGTCGAGAACTGGGATGATCATTAAATCCTTCATCGCCAATTAATTCTAAGTCTTCTAAAATTTCATTAACTTTCGATGAAAGTTCCAATGAATAGATATTATTTTTCTTTAGATTACTTTTTTTGGATACAACTAACTGCATTTCTGGTGCATAACGTTCTTTAAGCAATTGAAAAATACGCTTAGCTGTTTGAGCGTTTTCAGTTTTGATATGTAATTGAATACTTTGATTGCGAATAATCATACTGGAACAAAGCTGAATAAGGGCAGCACTTTGTGCTTTCTTACAACAGCTATCTAATTCAACACTGACTATTTCATGTTTAACTTCTTGTGTAAAAGACATCTCTTAACCTCTAATATCTATAAAATAAGATTCGAAAAAAGCTTTGATCTTTTCAGGATCATGTCGGACATGTTTCTCTAAAATCTGAAGTAGACATGTTTCTATTAATTGATAATCATGCTGGTCATCTTTTATAAGAACTGGCCCAGCGTTTTCTGTTTCATAGCGATCTAATATTTGTTGGGGAAGTTTATCGTTAGCGACTAAGACAGTGTCGATATTGATGCTTCCATGTTTCTTAAGCGCATCGATGTGATCTTCTAAACTATAGCCTTCAGTTTCACCCATTTGTGTCATCGCATTTGCGACATAGACTATCTTCGCTTTTGATTTTTTAAGGGCTTCACGTAAATCCTCGATGATTAAGTTACAACATAAACTTGTATAGAGTGAACCAATCCCAAGGATTATCACATCTGCTTCAGCAATTGCTTTTAGTGCTTCTTTAGATGCATAGACTTTTTCATCATAAAAAACTTCTTCTATCTTACAGCGTGATTCTGGAATATTTGACTCACCTTTAACGATTGTCCCATCGTCCATTCGTGCGAGTAATGTAACTACTTGATGGGTTGAAGGTACAATATCACCTTTGACATTTAAGACATGTGAAATGTCCATAATCGCATCCATGAAAGATCCGTTTTGTTTAGTTAAAGCCGTTAAAATTAAGTTGCCTAAGTTATGTCCAGCTAACTCATTTTTCTCTTCATCTTCATCCTGTTCAAAGCGATAGCCCATGAGTGTAGAAAGTAAACTTTCTGACTCAGCTAATGCGATCATAACGGCACGAATATCACCCATCGCTGGAATATGATAAGTTTTTCTAAGTCGGCCTGTTGAACCTCCATCATCAGCCACTGTCACAATCGCAGTGATATGAATGTTTTCAATACTTTTTAAGCCTCTTAGAATCGTTGATTGACCGGTTCCCCCACCAATCACGACAACATTTAATTTCTTTGACATAGTCTATCCTAAATCTCTGTGATCTTTATAAACTTGATATTTCTTTCCATAATAATCAAATAGATAATTTACGATTGAAACAGAACGATGTTGTCCGCCGGTACATCCAATCCCTACCGTAAAGTGATTTTTACCTTCTTTTGCATATTCTTCAAAAGCATAATCTAAGAATTTATCTAAGTTCTCGATAAATTTTTGAGTTGATTCTTTTTCCATGACATAGTCATAAACATTTTGATCATTACCACTGAATGGTCTTAATGCTTCAATCCAATGTGGGTTCGGCAAAAATCTCACATCAAAGAGTAAATCCGCATCTAGCGGAACACCATTTTTATAGCCAAAAGAAATAAATGATATAGAGAAAGTTGATTTGCGATTTACATCAATGAGTTGATTTAATCTTTGTTTAAGTTCAGTTGCGGTAAGTACTGAAGTATCTAATAAGGAAACATTTTGTTCCTTGATTGATTTGAATATTTCTCTTTCAGCACTGATACCTTCTTCTAAAGTACTGGCTGCATTGCTTAACAACATCGGATGCATACGTCTTGAAAACTTATAGCGTTTTAATATTTCATTATCACTCGCATCCAGTAAAACAACAGATAAAGGAAGGTTTAAACCTTTTAAATAAGTGTGAAAATTTTCAAAATCCGAGATATAGGTTGATAGTGCTAAATGTGAAAAACGAACATCGTTTTCACTCTCACAGGTATCAATTAAGGCTGGTAGTAATTTAAATGGTATTTGATCAATACATCGATATCCCATGTCTTCTAGAACACCCATCGCAGTTGTTTTACCTGCTCCCGACATCCCCGAAATCAATATGACATTATCAAGTTTCATAAGCCATTGCCTCTTTTAAAATATTATACCACGCATCCGGGTGTTTCAATGTGTTTCGATGGTCTGCGAATGAGCAATGATTGCTTCACATTCTTCATGTCCTAAAATCAATTCACTTAAATAAGCGATTACTAAGATTCCAACAATACTCAAACTTAAACGAATCAACATGAAGTTTAATCCTAGCGAACTTGTTTCAAACATCAATAAAGGAATTTTTGTGGTAGACCATGCGCCTATCATGATAAAAACATTTCTAAATGAACTTCCTTTTTTCAAAAGCATGACTGCTATTGGAAAAGCTGCATATAATGGACCTGCTGCTGCAGAACCCATAAAGAAGGCAAGTAATACTCCTTTTAAACCACTTCCTTTTCCCATCATCTTAATCATCGTTTCACGTGGCACCCAAACATCAAGTAAACCTAAAAGTAAAAAGACAGGTGGAATAATTTGTATCATTTCCCATAAGTTATTCTTAGTTTCTGTGACACTTGAGTTAAATAGATCCAGGTCGATGAAATAGAGAGCACTATAGAGAACTATTAAGAATAGAACTAAACGATATTTCTTGATATCTTTCTTCATGCAAGTATCGCTCCAATCACAATCGCCACAATTATGGAAAAGAAGAAAGCTAAGACATTACGCGTAATACTTGCTTTCTTGCCAAAGTAGGAAATTTCAACTGGTAAGGTAATAATTCCTACCATCATCAAACTTGAAATTAGAGCTGCCAATTGCATATAGCCTGCTCCATTATTTTTTAAAGCGGCTGCTAACGGAAACGCAACAAAACCTGGTAAAAGTGAAATTGATCCAACCACTGCAGCGACAAATGTTCCTAAATAACCAGAATTTTCACCAACAAGTGACGAGATTTGCTCAGGGCTTAGAATCGATAAACTAAAACCTACAAGCATCATAATACCCAACATTTGTGGAAGGATATTCATAAATGATTTATAAGCTTTCTTTAATACCATTTTTGTTTTTTTCTTTGATTTAAAAAAGGAAACAATTAGGCCAGCTAAGCTGACAATATAAAGTACTTCTGTCATAGTTCTCCTTATAAAAACAATCAGTATCCTGATTGTTTAAGTATACATAATTTAGTGTTCCTGTAAATAATGGAAAGCCATTTGAGCAGCGATTGCGCCATCATTAACAGCTGTAACAATTTGACGCAATGGTTTAACCACAACATCACCAGCTCCATAAATCCCAGGAACAGACGTTTCCATTTTTTCATTCACAATCATATAACCTTGTTTATCTAAAATATCAAAGCCTGCAAGTGCTTGAGTAGATGGTGTTGCGCCGATATATGGGAATATTCCATCACAGTCTTCAAGATGTACTTCACCTGTTTCAACATGCTTTACTTTTAATCCGATTACTTTTTGTTCATGAACAACTTCAACGGGAATATGCTTCTTTAATACTTTGATTTTTGGATTCTTTAAAACTTCTTCTTGAGCTTGAATATCTCCTCTAAAAACATCACGACGAATAACAATCAATACTTCTTTTGCGAATTGGGTGAGATAAACTGCTTCTTCTAAAGCTGAATTGCCTCCCCCTATCACAATGACTCGTTTATCTTTATAAAACGCTCCATCACAGACGGCACAGAAACTAACGCCTTTACCTAACATGGCTTCTTCACCTGGAATTTTCATTTTGTTTTCGACACTTCCAGAAGCATAGATGATTGAGCGAGCTTTGATGATTTGACCATCTTCCGTCTCTAATGTTTTCACTTTCCCATCAATGACTTTAGAGACTAAACCATAAACTGTTTCAATTTCAAGTTCAGTCACGTGATTATACATTTTCATCGCGAGATCAACCCCAGAAACATGTGGTTCACCTGGCCAATTATCAATTTCAAAAGTTTTCACTAGTTTCCCACCAGGTGCACTTGCTTCAAACATAACAACAGATAAACCTGCTCTTTTTGCATAGATAGCAGCAGTCATCCCAGCTGGACCTTGTCCGACAATCGCTACATCATATTGTGTGTCCATGACTGATCTCCTTGAATAATAAGTAAAATATCTCTTAGATCTGAGATAGAGTTATTTGGTTTAGTCGATAATAAATCTTCACTTCTTTCAGGATGAAAGAGGTAGGCAATGGTATAGATGCCTGCTGCATGTGCTGAATCCATATCTGTATGTGAATCACCTACATAAATCGCATTATCTTGACTACATCCCATTGCTTTAAGGGTTGTATACATCCCTTCTGGATGTGGTTTATGATTTTTTACTTCATCATAGCCCACAATCACATCAAAGTATTTATCCATTTTAGATAGTTCTAAACCATAGGCAACCATTTCTTTTTTCTTGGAAGAGAAAATAGCTAAAGGATAACCTTCGTCATGTAATGTTTTCACAACTTCTAACGCATGTGGCATCACTTTTAAATGGGTAAGATGCGCCTCTTTATTGTACTTCCGATAAAGTTCAACGCCTTCTTCAAGTTGATCTTCACTTAAGTAAACGCCTAAACTTTGATGAAGTGTTGGACCAATAAATCCAAGTTCTTGTTCTTTCGTTAATTTTAGATCAGGAAGGAAATGATTGAGGGCATGTTGTGCAGCATAGACAATCGTTGGTTCTGTATCTAATAGCGTTCCATCTAAATCAAAAATAATCGCTGGTTTTTCTTTTTTAAAGAACTTACGATAAACACCTAACTTCCCAAGCAATCCAATGATGATGAATAAGATAGAGAGGACTTGTGCCATTCTTAAACCCATAAACATTAATGAATCCGTACGCATTCCTTCGACCCAGAAACGGACAATACCATACCACATTAAGTAGGCATAGGCGAAATCGCCACGCTTGTTGTCACCAAATCGTTTTAAGCCAAAAACGATTAAGATATAGCCGAGGATATTTAATATGGATTCATAAAAGAAGGTTGGCGCACGATATTCACCCATAATGAACATCGTGTTTTTAATAAAGTCTGGCCAATATTTATAAAAACCTTCAGAGACAATGCCTCCATAAGCTTCTTGATTCATAAAATTTCCCCAACGACCTAAAGCTTGGGCAATCAAAATAGTTGGGACAACCGCATCAGCGATTCTTAAGAAGGAAATGTTTTTCTTCTTTAAAAAGAAATAAGCATATAAGCCACCTAACATGAGTCCACCCTGAATCGCCATACCACCATTCCAAGTCATAAAGATCGTGATTGGATCAGCGAGATAATATGCTAAATCATAAAACAGGACATACCATAAACGTGAGCCAATAATCCCAAAGATTAATGCTCCAAAAAATAAGTCATCGGCTACACTACTGCTGTAACCCATTTTTTTAATTTCTCTAGCAGATATACTATAGGCAATAATTGCACCACTTAAGATAAATACGGCATACCATTTTATACTTAAAGGTCCAATTTCTAAAAAGGTTCTAAAATCTGGAAAAAAACTCATTCGTCTACCTCATTTTGTTTTTGGATAAAATCATAAACACGTTGTTCAAATTCTTTAGCGGAATTAAATCCTTGAAGTCTTAGGTTAAAATTCGCAACCGCTGATTGGATAAGAACAGATATATTACGCCCTTCACGCACTGGAATAAGAATCTTAGGAACGGTGAGTTCAAGATAGGTTTCAAATAAATCATCTTCAATCCCAACCCTTGCATATTCTTTTTCTTCATCCCATTTTTCTAAATGTACGATGAAGTCAATTTCACTTTTATCTAAGATGGTAGATGAACCAAACATTTTGGCTACATCAATAATCCCAATTCCGCGAATTTCTAACATCCCTTTTAATAAATCAGGTGCTTGTCCAATCAATGTGTTATGAATTCTGGATACATCAACACGATCATCGGCCACTAAAACATGTCCTGAGCGAATCAGTTCTAGGGCTGTTTCAGATTTACCCATACCACTCTCACCCGTAATGAGTACACCTTTACCATAAATACTTAATAGAACACCATGGATATTATCTACAGGTGCTAATTGTTCATCTAAATATGCGACAATATCAACCATCAAACGATAGGTTGGTAAATTGGATGCGAAGACTGGAAAATTTTTGCGATTTGCAATTTCAAGTAAAACTTCTGGAGCTTCTTGATTTTTCGATATAACAATCGCGGGTGTGTATGAATCGGTAATGCGTTCAAGTCTTTCTTTTAAGACTTCAGGACTAAGCGTTTGCATATAGGAAATTTCTTTTGTTCCCATAATCATGATTCGCTTAGGTTCAGAGTATTCAAAATATCCAGCTAGTTCTAAGCCTGGTCGATTAATATCGGGTACTATCGCCCAACGATTTAAAGCTTCTTCATCTCCTGTTAATTGAGTGAGATTAAAATAGCTCGCAAAAGATGATATTTTTGCCTTACCTTTATATTCCATACTTACCTCTTTTCTAGGACGGTTTTTAAATACTGTCCTGTATAACTATTTTCATTTTTAGCTAAGTCCTCTGGCGTTGCGGCTTGTATAAGGGTTCCTCCCTCATCGCCACCTTCAGGACCTAAATCAATCAACCAGTCGGCATTTTTAATAATGTCTAAGTTATGTTCTATTACAATAACGGTATCACCATTATCGACAATATGTTGTAAAACTTTGATTAATTTTCCAACATCAAATGAATGTAACCCGGTTGTTGGTTCATCTAAGATAAAAACCGTTTTACCCGTCGCTTTACGTTGAAGTTCACTCGCCAGTTTGACTCGTTGTGCTTCACCGCCTGATAGAGTCGTTGCTGATTGACCTAATTTGATATAACCTAAACCAACATCTTCTAAGGTTTTTAAACGATGTTTAATTTTAGGAATAGCTGAAAAGAACTCAATCGCTTCTTCAATGGTCATTTCTAAAATATCGTAAATATTTTTACCTTTGTAAGTTACTTCTAAAGTTTCTTGATTATAACGTTTACCTTCACACTCTTCACAATCAACATAAACATCTGGTAAAAAGTGCATAGAAATTCGTTTAACGCCATCACCTTGGCAGAGTTCACATCGTCCACCTTTGACATTGAAAGAGAAACGACCTTTATCGTAACCTCTAATTTTAGCTTCTGGGGATAAAGCAAATAAGTCACGAATATGATCAAAAACGCCTGTATAGGTTACTGGATTGGATCGTGGCGTACGACCAATTGGGTTTTGATCAATTTCAATTAGTTTGTCGATATGTTCTAAACCTTCAATGGATTTGTATGCGCCTGGTTTTACTCTTACTTTACCTAAATCATGGGCAATGGCTTTGCCTAAGATTTCGTTAACTAAAGTTGATTTACCTGAGCCTGAAACACCTGTAACAACGTTAAAAGCACCTAATTTAAAATCAACATTTATATTCTTGAGGTTGTTTTCACTTGCCCCTTTAACCTTTATTTTTTTACCATTCCCTTTACGTCTTGTTTCTGGGATAGAGTTAATCCGTTTACCACTTAGATATTCAGCCGTAATAGAGGTCGGATGTTCAATGAGTTCTTGGGGTGTTCCGGTTGCGACAACTTCACCACCATGGACACCTGCGCCTGGTCCAATATCAATAATGTAATCAGATTCCATCATGGTTTCTTCATCATGTTCAACGACAATTAAAGTATTACCTAAATCACGCATGTTTTTTAACGTTGCGATCAGTTTGGCATTATCTCTTTGATGTAGTCCAATTGAAGGTTCATCTAAGACATATAAAACGCCAGTTAAACGAGATCCAATTTGAGTGGCTAAACGAATACGCTGTGCTTCTCCACCTGATAAAGATCCTGCAATTCGATCTAATGTTAAATAGTTTAGTCCAACATCTTTTAAGAAACTTAAGCGTTCATCCACTTCTTTACGCACTAAATGCGCAATCTCTTCTTGCATCGGTTTAAGTTTTAAATTAGCCATATAATCTAAGGCTTGTTTAACTGACATGGCTGTCCATTCTGAGATATTTTTTTCGCCTACACGAACACTTAGTGCCATCTCATTTAATCGTTTACCTGAACATGTTGGACATTCAGAATCTGTCATAAACGTTCCATACCATTCACGTGCTGCCGATGAGCTTGTTTCCATAAATCGACGTTCAATTAATGTTTTGACACCTTCTATATAGTCATTACGTGAGAAACGATTACCAGATCGTGTTTCAATGGTATATCTAATGGGTTCTTTTGAACCATTTAACACGATATCTAATTGTTCTTTAGTGAACGTAGCAATTGGTTTATTTAAAGGAACATTATAAGACTCACAGAGTTTTTCAAAGTTTTGCCATTCAATGTTTTCAGAACCTTTAATATTCTTATAGTAGATAATCCCACCTTCCATAATCGATAGACTTCGATCAGGAATTAGATAATCAACATCAACCATTTGAATAATGCCTAAACCTTTACAAGTATTACAGGCCCCTAAAGGTGAGTTAAACGAGAATAATCGTGGTTGAAGATTGGGGACAGAAAAACCACACTTTGGACAAGCATAGTTTGCTGAAAATAATATTTCTTCTTTAGGTGTAACCACTAAAGCTAAACCATCTGCGTTTTTAATCGCAATTTCTAATGAGTCATGTAGACGTGAAGCACTATCGTCGCGCTTAACAATACGGTCAACAATCACATCGATATCGTGTTTCTTATTCTTATCTAATTCAATTTCATCTTCCAACTTCTTTACATCGCCATTTACACGAACTCTCACAAATCCTTCTTTACGCATTCTTTCGAAGAAGTCTTTATGGGTTCCTTTTTGTTGACGAATCGTAGGTGCACAAATCATTAATCGTGATTCATTTTCTTCACTCATCACGCGATCAACCATTTGTCTAATCGTTTGTGCATGAATTGGTTCATGATGATTAGGACAATAAGGTGTTCCTACACGGGCATACATTAAACGTAGATAATCATAGATTTCTGTAACGGTTCCTACCGTTGATCTTGGATTATTTGAAGTTGTTTTTTGATCAATTGAAATACTTGGGGATAAACCTTCAATCGCATCAACGTCTGGTTTTTCTGTATTTCCTAAAAATTGTCGTGCATACGCACTTAAAGACTCCACATAACGTCTTTGTCCTTCCGCATAAATCGTGTCGAACGCGAGTGAAGTTTTACCTGAGCCAGAAAGTCCCGTCATAATAACTAGCTGATCTCTAGGAATTTTAATATCAATATTTTTGAGGTTGTTTTCACGAGCCCCTTTAATTTCTATAAACTCTTTTTGCATCCATTTTATTATACACGAGTGTGCTTAAACTTTCTTATCACATACCCTAAGTGATTGACTCAATGTCCCCTTTTTGGGATAATTAGCACTGGGAAAAATTTATGAAAAAACTATTTGCACAAATCTTTAAATTTCTTATTGTTGGCGGCCTATCCTTTATCATTGATATGGTCCTTTATTTTATCTTTACGCGATACCTTAATATCGTTGAAATGTTAGCGACAATAATGTCCTTCTCAATCTCATTAATCTTTAATTACATTATGAGCATGCGTTATGTTTTTGTTGGAAAAGATGATATGAAGAAACATCATGAGTTCATGATCTTTGTAACTTTCTCTGTGATGGGAGCTGGATTAAACTGGGCTTTATTTTACTTAATGTTCTATGTACTTCTTATTCCAGATTTGATTACTAAAATCTTAGTGGCTGGAATTGTTATGGTCTTTAACTTTATTACCCGGAAAATATTCTTAGAAAAGAAAGAAAACGCTTAGGCAATTGCCCAAGCGTTTTTTAGTTTTGTCCGACTAAGACGATAATGTCATAATTTGCGTCATCACCGTTAATATAAATATTCTGGAAGATTACTCTTAACTTATAATCTCCTTCTTGTGTATCAAATATCATATCTTCAACATGCATCATATCTCTATTTATATTTTCATCAAGCCATAAGTTTTCAACATAGGTATAGAGTGATTTACTTTCAACAACAGTCATCCCTTCACTATCCACTACATTAAGCACTGCATCTAGATTAATCACATGATCAATCTTTAATCGATAATCTTGACCTTTCATTTCAAAGTCATAACTTAAATCTTGAGCACTCATATTCCGATAGATATTAACTCTAAGCAATACATCATAACCTTCAATTGGTAAGACCTCTTCATAGTCTAACCAAGCATTGAAAATATCTTCTTCAACCACACCATAGTTATATGCCATTTCAAAACCAAAGGTATCTTTAAAATCTTTCCAAGTATCAAAATCACTTGGTAACCATGTGAGATCTTCTAGGTAGTTTCGACGATTCATGTATTCAATGATACTCGTCGTTTCTTTTCGTACTTCTAGTCCTACATCTTCACGCGCAACAAGTTGTCCATCGACTAATAGATTAGCTTCCTCTAAGATATTTTCTAAACGCGATTTTTGCGACCAACGTGAAATACTAAAGGCATCAACAGGTGGAACAATCGAAACGAGTGAGATAATCATCGCAATTAATGCAATTTTCTGATTATTCACAACAGGTCTAAAACTTAAGTAAATACCCATTCCTAATGAATATAGGGCAAATAAAGTTAAGTAGTATCTTGACTCTGTAATGCCATAGGCATTTAATCGAATCGATATCGAGATCATTTGTGTAACAACAATTGGAATCCATACATATGGGAAAAAGCGTTGATAGCTTTTCGCAAATGCATTCTCTAAATTACTTGCGAGAACATAAACGACAATACCTGCAATCGAATAACCAAGTACCATTGGGCCAAGTTGACCAATCGGCCAAACAAAAGTCACAACAATCTTAATAATATAAGCAAAGAGAACTAAGCTATAAATTCCAACTAAAGGAATCGCAATATAAGAAATAAGAATTAATAAAATTTTTGGAAAATCTGTGACTTCTAATCGATGTGCAATAGCTTTCTCATCACTACTATTAAAATCAGGTAGTAAAGATAAGAAGTACATGACCATAAAGAATAACCAAACAAGCACTGCTGTATAGCCATAAACTTTCGAATCGATATTAAAGAGTAAGAGATCAATACTTGCGATGGTTGCCATTAAGCCTAAGAATAAAACTAAGGCGTAAAGAACTGATGTAAACATCGCTTTAAAAGCAGTTAAGGAAACTAAGTTAAATTCAAAAGCTCTTTTATAAGATGGAACATATAAAGCTAAGCAGATCAGCGCAAAAATTGTAACCGTTGTTCGTGTCCCGACTAAATAGTCAATTTCTGGGGATGGCCAAATGATTAAACTATAAAGAACAATTAATCCAAAGGTCGCGCTATAGGCGAGCAATTTAAACTTTTGACGTCGATCAAATCTCTCAATGATAAACTCAACACTTACTCCAGATACAATCGCGACCGCTAAGATAAAAACAATCTTCATCATTGTCGATGTTGGATCTGTATCTTGGGCGATTAAATACCAAAGTAATATCGTCTCTGCACTTAGCGATAAAACGGCAAGTGGGAAACGTTTAAAGGCTTCTATTAATCCATGAAAGGATTTCAAAAGGAATTTCATATCAATACCTCCTCTTACCCTTATTATAATCTTTTTTTATTGTTTAACAATAACTATTTATCGTTTTTCGATAATTTTTAGAATAGTTTCATCTGTTTTTTATCTTCAAAGGTACTAAGATACTTAAAAATCTGATCGGGATCATTCATTATTTGATTTTGATCAGTAAATTCTTCAAATATTTTCATTAATTCTTTGTCTTTTGGAGATGGGCAATAATAGGCATTCCCAAATTCTTTAATATATTTTTCTTTTAAAGATGGAAACAACTTATCAAGTTGTTCATAGAAATATTCACGATCACCATCTCTTAAAGTAAGCCCAAACCCAAAACAAATAATGCCTTGTACTTTGGCTTCTTTACATGCTTCTAAAATAGACAATAAGTTTTCTTTTGTATCGTTAATAAAAGGCAGAATCGGACTTAACCAAACAACGGTCGGAATTTGATGATCTCTAAAAACATTTAAAGCTTCAATCCGCTCTTTTGTACTTGAGACATGTGGTTCAATTTTCTTACATAAATCTTCATCAAAGGTTGTTAAGGTCATTTGAATAACTGCCTTTGTTTTCTCATTGATTCTTTTATACAAATCTAAATCTTCACAAACCCTCGCAGATTTAGTGATAATTGTTGCGCCAAATCCATATTTATCAATAAGTTCTAAGGACTTTCGCGTAAGCATAAATTGTTTATCTAAAGGCATATAAGGATCTGTCATAGAGCCAGTCGCAATCATGCATTTATTTCTTTTGCCTTTTAAACTTTGTTCTAGTATTTCAATCGCATTAATTTTGACTTCAATATCTTCAAAATCGTGATCCATCTGATAACACGTGCTTCTTGAGTCACAGTAAATACAACCGTGTGTGCAACCACGATATAGATTCATGCCATTCTTCGCTGAGAGGATACCTTTTACTTCTTTTGTGTGCATATTACTATTGTATCTAAAAAAGAGGCAAAGCCTCTTAAAAATTATTTAATGGGAATAATATAATCTAAAATTAAATCTTTTCCATTTTGAATAGATTCGACAAAATCTTGAGTATAAAGTTCAGCCATGAAATCTAAAGACTCATCAATACTGTAACCGACACATAAGCATGCATCAAAGTTAATTACTTCAGTCTTCAATAATTTTGTCATTTCTAAGTCGCCTTCAATTCTAAAATTACATCTCTAAGTTCAGCTGCTCTTTCAAAGTCTAGAACACGAGCAGCTTCTTTCATTTCTCTTTCGAGTGAAATGATTAATTCTTCTCTTTCTTTCTTATCCACTTTTTGATGTTTAGAAAGATATTTCTTAGCCATTGCTTGTGTTTCTTTTCCACGGATAACATCGTGAATTTCTTTGCGAATGGTTGTTGGGGTAATCCCATGTTCACTGTTATAAGCTTGTTGTATTTCACGACGACGTTCAGTTTCACTCATCGCTTTTTCCATAGAATTCGTGATCCGATCAGCATAGAGAATAACTTGTCCATTTGAGTTACGGGCAGCGCGACCAATCGTTTGAATTAAACTTCTCTCTGATCTTAAGAAACCTTCTTTATCGGCGTCTAAAATACAGACCAAAGATACTTCTGGTAAATCTAAACCTTCTCTAAGTAAGTTGATTCCTACTAATACATCATATTTACCTTTACGTAAATCATGGAGAATTTCAATTCGTTCTAGGGTATGTGTCTCATGGTGTAACCATGCTACTTTTATATCTAGGCGTTTTAAATAAGCTGTTAATTCTTCAGCCATTTTAACGGTTAAGGTTGTGATTAGAACACGCTCATCTCTTTCCTTGCGAATATTGATTTCATTAATGATGTCATCAATTTGTCCATGTGAAGGACGAACGGATAAAACTGGATCTATTAAGCCTGTTGGACGAATGATTTGTTGAACCACTTCATGGTTAACTTTATCTAATTCATAATCACCTGGGGTTGCAGAAACATATATAACTTGATTAACCACCGTTTCAAATTCTTCAAAACGCATCGGTCTGTTCTCTAGTGCTGAAGGAAGTCTAAAACCATATTCAACTAAGGTTGTTTTACGAGCTCGATCACCGTTATACATCCCTCTCACTTGTGGTACTGAAACGTGTGATTCATCAATGATGAATAAAAAATCATCTGGGAAGTAATCAAAAAGATTGTAAGGTCTTTGACCACTTTTTCTACCATCAATGTGCATTGAATAGTTTTCAATCCCAGAGCACATCCCAAATTCCCGAAGTGCTTCAAGGTCATAACGCGTCCGTTGTTCTAAGCGTTGTGCTTCTAATAATTTATTTTCTGCGTTTAATTCTTTTAAGCGATCTTCTAGTTCATGTTCAATCTTATTACAGGCAATAGCCATTTGTTCTTTCGAACGAGAGTATTCATTGGCAGGGAAAATATTATAGACCGAATAGGCATGTAAAATTTGACCACTCACACGATCAACTTCTGTGATTCTTTCTATCTCATCATCATACATTTCAATTCTCAAATTAAATTGATCTGTATAGCCTAATGAGATTTCAATAACATCACCAGTGACTCTAAATGTACCCCGTTTCATTTCAATATCATTACGACCATATTGACGTTCAACGAGTTTCATCAGTAATTCTTTGCGATCAATGATTTCACCTTGTCGTATGGTAAAGAATAATTCACGGTAAAGTTCAGGATCAGATGATGCATAAATACAGGCGACAGAAGCAACAATAATCGTATCTCGTCGTTCTAAGACAGCGTTTAAACTTGCCATTCTTAACATATCTAATTCTTCATTAATCATCGAAGTTTTTTCGATATAGGTATCACTTTTAGGAAGATAAGCTTCGGGTTGATAATAATCAAAATTCGAGACAAAATATTCCACCCGATTGTTTGGAAAAAGTTCTTTGAACTCACTATAGAGTTGTCCCGCTAATGTTTTATTATGCACAAAAACAAGCGTTGGTCGATTCATTTGAGCAATCACATGAGAAACCGTAAAGGTTTTACCAGTCCCGGTTGCACCTAAAAGAACTTGATGTCTCTTTTTAGCTTTTAACCCTTCAACCAATTCTTCAATGGCAGCTGGTTGATCCCCCATAGGTACATAAGGTGATACCAGTTCAAATTTATCCATTTAGTATTTTTAAACCTTCGATTTTTTGTGTATCCTTTGTATCATTTTCAGTATGCCATACGCGGACTACTTCTGAGATCAGTTGACTGAGTAATTCTTTATCAATAAGACCTGTTTGATTTAAGCCCATGTCTTCTTGGAAAGCTAAGATTGCGTAACGTGTACTTTCATCAAAATAACCATCTAGACGATCTAAGTCATAGCCTAAGAAATCTAAAGAGAGTTGAGCATCTTCAACGCTTGTATGGACGCTATCAAAAGCAATAGTTTCGCTCTCTTCTAAAGCAGTAAACTGACGTTTCATGACCGGATGTTGTTCAATTATGATGTCAGGAGTAATACCGACACCATTGATGTGGTTTCCATTAGGAGTTAACCATTCTGCCACTGTATATTTTAAAGCAGAACCATCTGAGAACGGATATTGTTGTTGAACGGTTCCTTTACCATAAGTCGTTACACCAACAACAGTTGCTTCTCTATTTTCTTGAATAGCAGCGGTAAAGACTTCGGCTGCAGATGCCGTATTTTCATTAACCAAAATGACGATATGATCAAAGTCAATAATCATATGTCCTTCAGATTTTGAAGTTATTACTTGTCCATCACGTGTATTTTGTTGAATAAGCACTTCACCTTCTGGAAGGAACAAAGATCCCATATCTTCTAAAGAGGTTAAATAACCACCGCCATTATCACGTAAATCAATCAAGATATTAGTTGCCCCTGCAGCTTTAAATACTTCTAAGTACTGTGAAACTTCAAGTGCTGTTGTTGTGCCAAATTGATAGATTTCTAAGAAGGCGGTATCTTTATCAAGCATTTGTCCAAATGAAGTATTATTGATTGGTCCACGGGTTATATCGAAATTAACTACTTCATCACCACGGATAAACTCAATATTTACAATCGTTCCTTCAACGCCTCGAACCATTTCAACAAGCGCGTCTGAGTCAATAGTGTGCACATCGATTCCATCTACTTTAGAGATAATGTCACCTGACATGACCCCAGCATTTTCAGCTGGTGAATCGATAAATACATTTTCTACGATATAGGTTCCATTAGAATCAAAGTAAGAGACTCCAATTCCCACAAAGCCACGATCAATCGATTGAGTGAAATATTGAACTTCTTCACTACTCATGTATTGTGTATGAATATCACCTGTACTATCTACCATACCAGTAATAGCTTCATTAATTAATTGTTGGTCAAGATCATTCATATCTTTACCAAAATACCAATCTTCAACCAAGAGTTCATAAACCGCTTTTAGACGGGTAAATTGATCTTCAGTTTGAACCACTTGTACTTTTGGTTCTACCAAAAGTGCATGGCTAAAGAAACCAAAGTTAAAGAAAAGAACTAAGGCTAAACCACTTAGGATATGTCGTCTTTGTCTTTTTTTTCTTGCTTCTTTTTCATCTGGCCATTCATATCTTTCGAGTGGCACACGTACTTTATTTTTTGTCATATTTCTAACCTTCATACCAAGAATAAACTTTTACATTAAATATATCCAATGGATTCTCACGACATGGTGTAACCCAGTCATTCAATTCACAGCGATAACTTAGACCGGTGTTCCCCCAATGACTTCCAAAGGATAAGTCTCCATTCCAATTGTTAGCGTAATAAGAGACAGAGTTTGTTCCTAAATAGTGTACTTCAATATGTAGATGAGGGCCAGTCGAAGACCCAGAAGACCCTACAGCTCCAATTTTTTGTCCTTGTGATACAACTGTTCCACTACTTATTACTGTATCTTTTTCTAAATGCATATATGTAATCGCATAAGATTTATTATTAACAGACACAATTAAATATGCTTGGTTTCCACCACGGTTAATTCCCGGATATCCACAGTTACTTCCATAGTAACCATAGGTTGGACAGGCATTCGCTGTGTAGACAACCACTCCATTCCCAACGGCCACTAAAGGTGTTCCAACAGGTGCACCTAAATCAATCGCTAAATGGGTTGCCCCAGACATATATGACCATGCCCCCGCAGTCACTCTAAAGCTACCATCGATCGGGTAAATCCAGCCTGCAGAAGGTAAGATATTATCTAAGGCATCGGCAATTGATGCTAATTGATCACGAATGCTATTTAAGTTAGCAGCCATGTATTCTTCTTTAGCCATTAACTCAGCTTCTTGAAGTCGATATTCTGCAAGAATTTCTTCTATCGCAGCTTGTAGCCCAATTTGTGTTTGTTTATTTTTTTCTAAATTATTTTTATTTTCTTCTAATGCTGCAACTTGTCTTTCAAGTTCCGCTTTATCGGCATTAAATGCTTCAACTTCGAGTGTTAAATTATCGATATTTTCTCTATCTGCTTTCGTAATTTCATTGATACCCTCAATTCGACGAACTAAGTCAATAAAATCACTGGCACCCATAATGAAATCAATATAAGAGTTTAAACTTAGAAAAGATTGCATCGCAATCATGCGTTCTTGGATAAATTGGTCAATTTCATCAATTCTATCTTCACGAATCGCAATGTCATTTTCTAAAATAACAATGCTATTTTCAGATTGCGAGATGGATTTTTCGATATTCACAATATCAGCACTTAAATCATCAATCTTATCTTGATAAGCTGTTACTTGTTTGGCATATTCTAAAATATTGGCTTTGATATCTTTTAAATCTTGTCTTAAATCTTCCAGTTCACTAGCAGCATTTAGTGCTTTATCATTTACATAATCTTGATAAGCATTACAGGTATCAGAATAGTTACTGGCATCAGCTGATGAGCATAAATTAGAATAATAAGCTTCATTTGCAGAGAAATCTATATTACTTGCGCTAACAGGAATAATCAAAGCCAATACAAGCATGATATTGATGAATAAAATCAATGACTTTTTCATCGTACACTCCGTAAGTATCGAGTTACAGAAATAAAACTACCAAATAAACCAATGACGACTCCTAACATTACAAGTAGATAAGAGAGTTGTAAAACAAAGGGGAAAACATCTCTGAGTTTAAAGAGTTCCGCAAATAATACTCCCCCCAACACTTCATACATTCTTTGATATCCCCAAAT
Source organism: Erysipelotrichaceae bacterium (assembly GCA_963663995.1). Classification (GTDB taxonomy): domain Bacteria; phylum Bacillota_I; class Bacilli_A; order Erysipelotrichales; family Erysipelotrichaceae; genus UBA2212. The sequence continues at coordinate 1,239,920 of OY760660.1, forward strand.
GGTTAAACCAATCGGAATAAAGGATCCAAACAAACCAATAAAGATTCCTTCAAACAGAAAGGGAGCTCTGATAAAGTTATTCGTTGCGCCAATGGTACGCATAATTTGAATTTCATGAGAACGATTTTGAATCGTAATTTTTATCGTATTTACAATCAGAATTAAAGCTAATAAACCTAAAGCTGCGACTAATATAAAACCACCATCTCTTACATTATGGAGTAAATCAACAAGTTGTATGGTTGAATTACCCCCATAGTTTGCTTTAAGGACACCTGTCATATTCGCAATACTTAAGGTAGTGGATTCAATTTGTAGATTGTCACTTAGTTCAACAATTAAAGCATTCTTTAGAGGATTATTTTCTCCACGATACATTTCGAAAATAACACCATCTTCTCCATATGATTCAATAAACTTATCTAATTCAATATCTTTGCTTGAAAACTCCACGCTGATAACAGCAGGTAATTGTTTAATTTGATTCTCAATGGAAGAAGGATCTTCAACACTATCTTCTAACTGTACATGGATTTGGATTTTATCTTCAACCGTCGTCGTGATTTCTTGTATGTTAACACTTAACATCATAAAAAGTGAGACAAGTAATAAAGTCACACTCACCGCAACCATTGATGAAAAAGACATGGAAAAATGGCGTACAAAACCATGGAAGGCTTCTTTAATCGGCCGTATCAGATAATTCAACACGCGTGTGATAGCCTCCTTTTGATAAATCAGTTGCGATATGTCCAGAATCTAAGACAATCGTTCTTTTCTTATATTTATTAACAATTTCAATATCATGAGTCACCATTAATATTGTCGTTTTTTCTTCTTTATTAATTCGCTCTAATAACTCAATAATCTCTTGAGATTTCTTGGGATCTAAGTTACCAGTTGGTTCATCAGCAATCAGGATCTTTGGTTTATTGGCAATCGCTCGTGCAATAACTGCCCGTTGTTGTTGACCACCTGAAAGCTCATTAGGATAATGAGAACCTTTATCACTTAAGTCTACTAATTTTAAAACTTCTCTAACTCTTTGTCGTGCTTGAAGAACAGGTTGATGCGTTATTTCTAATGCATACATGACATTCTCAAAAACGGTTTTCTTTTCTAAGAGTTTAAAATCTTGAAAAACGACACCAATATGTCGTCTATAATACGGAACTTTACCATGTCTTAGAGCCCCAACATCTATACCAGCAACTTCAACTTTGCCTTTAGTTGGTTTCTCTTCCGCATCTAAAAGTTTAATTAATGTACTCTTACCAGAACCAGTTGGTCCAATAATATAGACAAACTCAGATTGATCAATAAAAAGATTTATATTATGAAGTGCATTTACACCATTTTTATAGGTTTTAGAAACTTTGCTTAATTGGATCACAGAATACCCTCAATTCACTTTTTAATTATACCATTGCACTGTTGTGAAAACGCATTGCAAGGCACATTGGAATTCTAATTTTTACATTAAATTGGACGAATAATTTTACTATTTTACATTAATATGGACGAATAATCTTTTATACTTTGAAATCAAAGCTAAATCCATTCCCTTTTACTTCAGTCGCATCATTCACAATAATGAAGGCATGTGGATCAAGCTCATTGCATAACTTAACCAGTAATGGATATTGAGTTTTAGTAATAACACTCAAGATAACCGGTTTATCTTTTTCAGAATAACTTCCTTTACCGGAAAGTAAAGTCGATCCACGATCTAAATCTATATGAATCTTCTTAATCAGTTCTTGATAGTGATCAGAGATAATCATGACTGAGTAAGCTTCTAAGTCGCCAAAGACTAATACTTTCTTAATCGCAAAGGAAGACGCATAAACTGAAATAAAACCAATTAATACTGCTTCAATATTAAAGACATACCAACCAAACAACACCGTTAAGACATCTGTTGTGAGTACGAGTTTTGATAAATCAATGTTTGTGTACTTATGAATGATCAGTGGCGGAATATCCATCCCGCCTGTTGACGCCCCAACTCTAAATGTTAAACCAATACCTAATCCGGCAATCGCTCCTCCATAAAGAGAGGCTAAGAGCGGTTCAGTATGAACAACTAATTCAAAGTTATTCAGGATCGCTAAAAACATTGGGTACAAAATCGTTGAATGCAGTGTATGTATGGTAAATTTCTTTCCTAAGAAAAGTGAACCTAATAGATATAAAACTAAGATTAAACCAGTAATTAAAATATCAGATTGAATGCCAGTTAACTTTGATATCGCAATTGCTATACCAGCGACTCCACCAGTCAAGATTTCATATGGCAAAATAAACACATGAACAGCTAGCGCTAAAAAGAAATTACCTAAAACAACCATGAATACATCAAAGATTTTTTGTCGCATAACTACCTCACATGTGATGGTACAATTATACCATTATGATTCCCTTACATAGACAGCCCAAACTTAAACTTAAATACTCAGTCTTAAGCCTCATTGTTATTCTTATTATTTTTGGATTTTCACTTCAATCTGGTGATGATTCATCAAGTCAAAGTGGTTGGATTGTACAGATTGTAATTAATCTATTCACATTACTTAATATCCCAACAAGCGGTTATCCTTTAGCTTTGATTGTTCGAAAAACAGCTCATTTCTCTGAGTATTTTGTCTTGGGTTTAACGGTGCCACATACAGAAAAAGAACTCAATCAAGCTCATCTCCATTATTTTCTATATTTGATTCCAATCATGGATGAGTCGATTCAGTTCTTTACACCTGGTAGAGTCATGTCACCAATCGATATGTTTATTGATGCATGTGGTTATACTTGTGGATATTTCCTAAGTCTAAAATTTCTGTTAAAAGAAAAAAATTAATGTGTGGTTTTTTATTTATGAACAACTATTTCAATGGAAGCATCTAAACCTTTTAACAATCTAAATAATGTATCCATTTTAGGGATATGTTTCTCACATTCAAACCGAGATATTGCCTGTTGAGATAACTTTGTTTTCTCAGCCAGCTCTTTTTGTGATAGTCCCTTGAGTTTTCTAATCTTTATTATCTGATCTGCTAAATCATACTGTTGGCTTATTTTAATATACTCTTCTTTAAATCCAGTTTCCTTTAGCTTCTCTTTGATTTTTCTATCAATATCAATCTCTTTAAATGGGCACATGTTTTAGTAGCTCCTTTTTTCTTTTTATAGCTTTCTCTATATCTTTTAACTCAGTCTTATTTTTTTGTTTTTTACATGCATGTAATATATATAAGCTATCCATATCAAATGTCATATAAAACAATCTGTTAAATCTTCTAAATTTAATTTCCCAAACTTTTTCTCTTAAGTAACGTGTATCCAACAGTTCTAAGTAATCTTTTCCTTGTGTGGAAATATTTTTTATTATTTTATAAGCTTCTGCTTTTTCATCATTTGGTAAAGCATCAATAAAACTAAAAATCTCGTCTTTCCCATTTCTTCGACAATAAGTGTATACTTTCATATACAAATCTCATTATACATCATATTTGATGTATTTACTTCTTTTAATATGTGTTTCATACTTATCTATATGACCGATATTTAGTTACTCCTTAAAAAAGCGTGACTACTCACGCTTTATGCACAATTTCCTTCAGCATACTCACATCGTGCTTTCGCATCGACTTCTCGATTTTCTTTATCGACTAAAATAACAGATCCATTTTGATATCGAGAATCAAAGTAGATCGCATTCACAAAGATTTCTGTTGCGTTATACAAGTAAGGTGTTGGTAGATAGCCTGCTTCATAGATTGTATAGAATCCTTGTGCACTTAGATAATTATCAACATGTTTTTCAATAGATTTTAAAATAATTCTTGCTTCTGATATGAAGTGCTTTTTCAGTTGCTCAATATCTTTATCATAAGCACTTAAATCAATCTTATGATTGGCTTTTTGTTTACGATAATAGTCGATGGCAGCACAGGTAATTTGGATGCTTTCATTCATCACTGCAGGATTTGCCATAAATAGTGCTTCACTATAAGACACAACATGAACAATTGCAGGACTGTTTTTAATGTGAGGTTCAATATCATCCATTAACATACTTACCATGGCTAGTTGCACTTTAGCTAAGTCTTCATCTGGTGAAAAGAAATCTAAACCCGCACGCGGTTGAAGAATCACTTTAAAGTTTTTATCTTCTAGTGGTTTTATCAATTCTAATATGGCTCGTGCTTTGGCAATATCAGTGATGCCCCAAGTATAGCGCGGAGTATTCAACATCACTTGTAAGATAAAATCTTTTATTCCATGTTTCTTTGCTAAACGAGCAGCCAAAACAGCCGATAGAATATAGGTCACATCATCGCTTCCTCTAAAAGCAAAGTGGTGTGGTGTATTAGGTTCATATGGTTTATGGGTGCTTGCGATAAAATCTAAAGCTTTTTCACTTTGTATGAGGTTTGTCAGTAGATCATTAGGACCTCTTCCATCTAATTGATTAAACCACCACAATGACATGGCATGCCATGCAATGTTAAGACTTCTTTCATGGATATGAGCTAAATCATCGACATGATTTGTACCTGAATATGTTCGCACTAAAAGAGGTCGACTAGCCTCATATATATCGTCATATTCGAATTCATTTTGAATCGGTACACCACCACCATTCGCTAGATTTTCCCAATTTTCATTGAAATGAGATTGAGTTAATTGCGAAGAACCAATGGAAAGAATATCTAAGTGTTTTGTCTTAGCTAATGTTTTACACCAATCTTTGAATGCTTTTAAAGCTTCTTCACGATTTTGATGATAAGGACCAACGTGTAAGCGCGTTAAAGGTAGATCTGATGACTCTTGATGATATTTTAATCTAAGAGTTAATCGATCATGCTTTGTACCATATTCTGGATAGTTGGTATTTTTCTTTACGCTAAAGTGTTCTTTATCAAAATCTTGCATAAACGCTTTAGCACAATTCATCAAAGCATGATCATACTTTGATCCTTTGATAAGTGATTCTGGTATTTCATCGTCTTCTAAATCTAAAGCTATAAGAACTTCTGCCATTTCTTCTGATCCAACAAAGGTCATCACTTTATCCTTAAAGACTTCTTTTATTTTCTGACAGGATTTTGGTAAGCCGGCAAAGTAGATCTTTTTAAGATGACCACCTTCGCTTTCAAAAATATAGTTCTTTTCGCATATTTCAAAAACAGACTTCACAGTATTTAAAGCATCTTCTTCATCTAAACGATAGGATAAACCTAAATGACTTATATGATGATCCAATAACCAATTAGCGAGTTCTTCTTTATTTTCGATTTCACCTATATGGTTTGTTTTTGAGATTAGTTCATCGGCTAGAAAGACAATTTGATCACAGGCATTTAACTGACTCTTTATCGCATTGATCCCTAAGGTATGTGCATCATGAGTCGGTTTTAAAAGTCCATAGCGTCTCATTTTGGGAAGTATTCGTCAAAGAATCCTTTCACATCATGTCGGCCGATGACACTGAAATCTATATAGTATAAAGAATTTGCTAAATCTAAGACTAATTCCATATGTTTATGTGGCGTTTTCGCTAGTTTTGCTAGTTCTAACATAGGCACAATACCGGTGGGAATATCTTCATAGATATAACGGGTTGTGATATCTGTTGGTGATAGGATTTCATCATATTGACTGGTTGCTTGAAGCCTTAGGTATAAACTATCCCCTTGTGATCCATAAACAATATCCAACCATTCATAAGCACTAGGAATCTTAATTCCAAATGCTTGAGCTAAAGCAAGTCTTTCTTCATCTAATTTTTCAATCACATTCGCAACTAATGGTGTTATCCCCTCTTTATAGTGATGATAAGAATCTCCGCACTCAATACGCGTAAGATTCATTAAAGCAGGAAAAGGATGAAACAACATCCCAATATTAGAAAGAGAGGTTGTTAAGACTGATTTTTCCATTTGTATCATATTAAAACTAGGTTTTAAACATTGATAGATAATCTCACTGTGTTGTGGGTTTAATGCAGCAACTCTCAGTTTTTTCTTACGTGAAAAGATTTGTGATACACCCGGTCTAACTCGTCTGGATGTTAAAACAAAGGTATCTGTTTCACAGATTGGGATATCTAAATCACAACCAGCATTCACTAAGTATTGTTTAAATAAGTAAGCCCCTAAAGTGCGTCCAGGATTTATCACAATTTTATGGGTTTCATTAAGAAGAGGAGCCATTTGTATGGCGATGTCTTCATGGGCATGTGCGGGTATACAAATCATAATAATTTCTGATTGATCCAAGGCATCTTTTAAAACATGAGTTGCTTTGATATTTCTAACCATTGTCTCAATCATGCCGTGCAGTTGAACGCCTCCCATTGAATTAATTTGATCAATGACGGTTTTTGTTCGATTGAATAAAATTGTAGGATTTGATAAGTGTGCTAAGTATGCGGCTAATGCTTGGCCTCCGTGACCGGCCCCAATAACACAATATTTTTGTTGTTTAAGACTTGTCATGTTATCCTCCTGTAAGTGCTTACAGTTTATCGAATAAAATTCAAGAAACGATGTGATTAGACGAATATTCATGAAAATTTCATGTAATTTTTAATGAAAAAAGACAGGTTTAGCTAAAGATAGATATTTAAAAGATTTCCAAAGTGCTATTGTATAAGTATGAACAAGATCATCGAAATTAAACATTTATCTAAATCTTATGACAAACTTAAAGCGGTTGATAATATTAGTTTTTCAGTTAATGAAGGGGAGCTTTTTGCCTTTTTAGGACCTAATGGAGCTGGTAAATCTACCACCATCAACATTCTTTCAACACTGCTTTCAAAGGATGAAGGTGAGATTATTATAAATAATCATCCACTTGGAACTGAGGACGATAAAATACGACAAAACATTGGAATAGTTTTTCAAGATTCATTCCTAGATGATTTATTAACGGTGAGAGAAAACTTAATCACAAGAGGTCTATTTTATAAAATCGACAAAAAAGAAGTCATCAGTAGAACCGATAGACTTTGCGAACAATTATCATTATCTGAATTTATTGATCGTCCTTATGGAAAGTTGTCTGGAGGACAAAGACGTCGTAGTGATATCGCAAGAGCACTCATCAATCATCCAAAAATTCTATTCTTAGATGAACCAACCACTGGTTTAGATCCGCAAACACGCTTAAGTATATGGTCTTATATTGAAAGTCTTAGAAAAGAACATAAAATGACGATCTTTCTAACGACACACTACATGGAAGAAGCGGCTAAGTGTGATCGTGTTTGTATTATCGATCATGGGAAAATCCTAGAACTTAGTACACCTCGTGATTTAAGAATTAAATATGCACCAACCCTTTTAAGATTAAAATCAAATTCACTAAATGAATCTGATTTTGAAACCTTTGATCTTCCTTTCACAAAAACAAGTGATGGCTATGAATTTGCGCTAAAATCAAGTGTCGAAGCATATCCTATCTTAGATAAATACAGAGACAAAATTGATCAATTTGAAGTTTTAGAAGGGACGATGGATACCGTTTTTATTGCCCTAACGGGAAACACGATTCGGGAGGATAAAGCATGAGTACAATCCTTAGTTTAACGACTCGCAATCTAAAAATGTTCTATCGAAATAAGTCGCTTGTCTTTTTTTCCTTCTTATCGGTTTTTATCATCTTGGGCTTATATGTTTTATTCTTAGCTGAAATCCAAATCAACAATATTGAGGCAGAGATTGGTCGCGTGGATGGGATCGATGCCTTGATCTATGCCTGGATGTTGCCAGGAGTTGTGGCCGTCGCATCAATGACTTTATCACTGGGTAATATGGGACAACTTGTCGATGATGAAGATAATCAAACACTCCTTGATTTCTTAGTCTCACCGATGAAAAGAAGTCAGTTGATTTTTTCTTATCTTTTTTCATCGATTGTTATTTCAACTATTATCTTATTCATTATGTTTACTTTGAGTATTGTGATTGTCTATCTTAAAGGTGGCCCACTTTTAATGCTCGATCAAGTGATTGATTCCTTACTTGTCATCGCACTGCTTATTATCTCTTCTTCATTGTTGTCATTATTAATTGCTTCCTTTGTGAAGTCACAAAACACTTATGGTGTCATTAATACTTTAGTTGGGACTTTTATTGGCTTTGTGACAGGAGCCTATATGCCCATGGGTATAATGCCTACCTTAGTTCAAAATATGTTTAATATATTCCCTGTTTCCATGGGCGCAAGTTTGTTGCGTCAAATCTTTTTAAGAGATGTCATGGCAGAAGTCTTTGCGGGAGCACCGGCAATATACGTCAGTGAATATCGCTATTTTCAAGGAATCGATTTAAAGGTATTTGAAAAAATTTTGGAACCAAATTTCATGATTTCTATGATGCTTGTTTATATCCTTGTTTTATTTCTAATTAATTTAATTCGTTTTTCTAAGTTAAACAAAAGAATTTAATCATTTGGATTGAGAAGACCATAGATATAATGGTCTTCCCATACACCATCAATCTGTACATTTTTACGGTTAAGTCCTTCTTGGATAAAACCGTTTTTTTCTAAGACTCTTTGAGAACCAAAATTATTAACCATTACCCCTGCTTCAATACGATGTAATCTCACGGTTTTAAAGGCGTAGTCGCAGATAATCTTTACAGCTTCACTCATGTAACCTTTGCCTTGCATCGTTTGATCAATGCGATAACCTAAGAAACAAGAATTAATATTAGGGACATCTAATATTTCAAAAAGTGAGACCCAACCGATTAAATGATTTTGATAATCATACATACAGAAACTATGACTAATATTGTCAAGATAGGCTTGTACTTGACCTTCGACAAAGGCTTTCTTACCTTCTAGTGTGTAAAAGGATTCAGAACGAGTTGGTGAGGTCAAAGTAAAGAAAGCTCTATTTCTAAGTTCAAAGTCTAAGAGATTTTGGGTATCTTCAATATCAATTAATTTTAAATAAAAATGTTCTGCTTTGAATTTCATAACTTATCCTATATATCGTTCTTTCTTTTTCTCATCATTTAAAGAATTCATTACTACCATTTTAACAAAAAGAGAGAAGTTTTACGCTTCTCCCTCACAGTCTTTAATGATAAATCTAAAAGTCGTTCCTTCATTAAGATGAGAATCAACTTCAATATCTATATCATGTTTTTCAGCTATTTTTTGAACAATTAATAAACCTAAACCATTTCCATCTGGGTTATTTGCTGTGTCTTTTTTATATCTGACAAAGAGTTCTTTGACTTGTTCAACGCTCATTCCCTTACCTGTATCCGCAATCGCAATAACCACTTTATCTTTGCGTCTTCCTATAGATAATGAAATCACTGAATTCTCATCAGCAAACTTAGTTGCATTGTGGATAATTGCCAACAACATTTGTTTGAGTCGTTGGGTATCTCCTTTACCAAAGATGAGTTTTTCATCTTGAGTGACTAAGAGTTTTTGGTTTTTCCTTTTAACCAACTCTTGTGCACTTCTAACGACATCCATGATTAATTCATGATATTCAAAACGAACCTTTTCCACTTTAAAGTCAGGATCTTCTAGTTTCGATAATTCTAATAAATCATTAATCAGTCTTTGCATATCTTTACTTTCCTTTAAGATTTGAGGTATGACTTCTTCCTGCTTATATACTAAATCTTGTAATCCTTCCGTTAAACCGCGAATCACCGTAACAGGTGTTCTTAGTTCATGCGTGATATCGGCAATAAAGTTCTGTCTCATTTTTTCTAAATTATTGCGTGAATCACGTGCTGCCTTGAGTTCATCTGATAAGTTTACGATATTAGATTGTAGAACACCGACTTCATCTTTACGTTGTTTATTCTTTTTAAGATTATAATGGCCCTCGGCAAGTTGTTGAATTGAGTAGGTTGCTTCTTCTAAAGGTTTAGTAAAGATGGAAGCAAGGACGATTCCTAAGACAACCGCAAAGAGTAAACCAATCCCTAAAGCGGTTAATAGTATATTAAAACCGGTATTTGCTAAAGCTGAAATGGACTGAGTTGTCGCAGAAATAAACAAACCCCCTACTATAGTATTCGCGCTCATGACCGGAGTTCCTACAGTAATCGCATCAGAATTAAAAAATCCACTGACTTCTTCAGAGGTTATTTGTTCACCCGCAAAGACTTCATACAAAACAGATTGTGTTTGTTCAGATAAACGTGAGGCTGATCGCATCATCCCCATGCCAGATAAGTTATGGTTTGTTAAATAAACAATATCGCCATTAATACTGATATAAAAGATTCGAACATCTTCAATATTAATACGCGCTAGACTATTTGCTATGATTGTTTGATCAAGCATCATGCCACTATTAAAATCCAGGTTTTCAACAAGATAATTTGATTCACTAACTAACTTATCAGTCACTGCATTTTTATTTTGACTTTGATAAGTAAACAAGAAAACAACACCAATAATAATCGAAAAGAAAATCATCGCAGAAGTAAAATATAAAACAAACTTCGTTCTAATTTTCACTTAAAGTACCTCAAATTTATAACCCACACCCCAAACCGTTTTGACGTCCCATTTTGGATGATCATATTTATCTAACTTCGCTCTTAAACGTGTCATGTGCGCATCAACTGTACGACTATCACCAAAGTATGAGTAGCCCCATACTTGATCAAGCAAATTATCTCGACTAAAGGCTTGTTTATTATTCGCTGCTAAAGTGTACAGAAGTTCGATTTCTTTCTTCGTTAAATGAAGTTCTTCATGATTGATTGATGCTTTAAAGGCAGTAAGATCTACATGCAGATTATCAATATCTATGATATGTGAATTACTTTGCACATCAATTCGTCTTAAAACCGCTTTAACACGAGCCATAACTTCAGCTGGTGAAAAAGGTTTGACGATATAATCATCGGCTCCAATATCTAAGCCCATGATTCTCTCATAGTCTTCACCACGAGCCGTCACCATGATAATTGGTGTTGTTGAGTGTTTTCTAATTTCTTTGCAAACACTAAATCCATCTAACTCTGGCATCATGACATCAAGCAAAACTAAATCAATATCTGTTTTAAATAATTCAAGAGCTTGCGTTCCCGTACTGGCAACGACACTTTCAAACCCTTCCTTAAGAGCATAATCTTTGAGGATGTTAGTTATTTGTAAATTATCATCAGCAATTAGTAATTTTGGCATAATATAAAACTCCTTAATTATTTCTATTATAGAAGTCATTTGTAACAAAACCATAACAATTTTACTTATGTTTCAAGTTTTAGTGCTTACAAAACCAAATCTTTCAATTTTTTATACTAATAAAACATTGTATTTTAAGCATACATTAAATAAATTATCATAAAATGTTAATCCCTTATCACTAGGTTCAGATTCATCTCTATTTGCAAATATGTGAGGCTAGGAAGTTGACACCAAATAAACCATCAAACCGATTTTAATAAAGCCTGCTCATATCTTGATATCGAAGAGAATATAAGCAGCTTAATACTGACGACTATTATGTCTAATAGTTAATCACCTCACGTTATTTGTTGGAAGTAGTTCGTTTTTTTAATTCTGTAACTTTTCGATATATATTTAATTCTCAAATTATAAAGCTAGCTAACTCAGGTGGATGGTATAAAATTGGACAAAAGCGAGAAATATAAAATATATTTAAAACAATAAATTGGTTGATTTTTAGAACACTATAAAAAAATCATAGCACATAGCTGATCTCACGAAGGACCATCTATCTTTATTAAGGTCATGTTTAAACAATATCTAACCATCAAATTTTTATTTTACTCAACGCTTATCCTTATTGATTGAACATATAATCATGTGAATCAAAAATTAAAGTTTTGAAATATCATAAAAACTTTGTAGGTGATTTTTAGACTAGTTTACTATTACAAATTAATTAAGCGTAAAAATAAGGTTTACTTAAATACCAATTGTATTGGAATATAAACCTATAAAAGTATCCCCTCACGCCTATTAGTTTACACGCTAAACCTTAGTAGTCTGTGATGGCAAATGCTTGAATAAATAAAAAAAATACTTATACATGGTGAGGAGTGTTATTACTCACAAAAATTAAAATCACCCCTAAAGCAATCCCTACATCAGTTAGAGCGGAATTAAACTTTATATTATCTATGGTTAGGTTAAAGGAAACATAAAATGAATCAGTATCTTTTATAATTCAATAATATGTCCCGTATGATTTAGTTGAAATTTAAGATGATAATAGTCCTTCATTTTATCCATTGCCTTATCACCTGTACAATGAGATGCAGCTAGTAATGCGAGTTCTTCTTGATCTAAATGTTGAATTGTTTTTTGTATGCGTTCATCACTTGCTTTATTTAAATGTGTTCCACCAATAATCGCTCGTATAGGTAATCGGGTGTGTGTCTTAATATGCTCAACGATATTAACAATTCCTATATGAGAGCAGCCAACTAACAAAATTAATCCGTTATCACTTACGATACCTAAAACTATCTCATCGTGAAATTTATCATTTACAAACTGATTGTTTTCTTTTAAATAAAAACGTGGTTCTATCTCTTCAAAATCGTTTGTTTTACTAAAGTGATGAAAAACCATAATCTTTTCATCTATTTGGTAATCTTCATTTTCAATTTTGACGCAATCAATTCCATTTAATCTGCAAAATTCTTCATCAAACTCAACTCCATTAGCATGATATTCATCATTTTCTTTTTTGTACTTTTGATCGAAAAATTCAGAACCTACAACAACTTGCTTTACTTTGAAGTTATCCACTAGCTTTCTAAACCCACCGGCATGGTCATAATGCCCATGTGAAATAAGACACACATCAAGATCACTTAAATCAATGCCTAGCATTTGAGCATTCTTGATAAAATCACCACTCAAACCTGTATCAAAAAGTATTTTCTTGCCATATGCGTTTATATACATTGATATGCCATGTTCATAAAATAAATCAATATTTGGATGTGGATGATTTTCAATTAATGTTGTTATCTTGATACTCATGTCATTTTCCGTTCTAGTTCTTAGAAACTTGTTTCCTAAAATCATTATTTTAAATTACCATCTGCTATTCATTTGCTTGTCCAACAAGAATTATCCTAATGTAACTTATTTAAGCCATCTTATTCAAAATACTGATTCCAATTATTTTACAACATCTATCATTCATCAAAGTCATGGCCCACAATGAGACTACAATTGATGACATTGAAATAGGCAATGTTTATAGTCTTTTAAAACAAATTACTCGACTAAAAGACTTCTTTAGACCAGGGAATCTTTATTGAATATCTCCATTGTTTGATTAAAAACATCGGTTACTGCTTTTTTTGCTTCACAATCTACATCAACGATTGTTAAGGCGTTGTTAATTGCCTTAATAGCTTTTGTATCATATGGAATTTTACCAACAAATGGTAGATGATTTTTTTTACAATAATCTTGGATTTTTTCTGTATAATCTAAATTTACATCATATTTATTTACGCATATACAAATTTTTGTTTGAAATTTTTGTGCCGTGTGAATAATTCGTTCCATATCACTAATCCCTGACAAAGAAGGTTCTGTGACAATTAGAACCATATCAACTCCGCTTAATGAGGCAATAACTGGACAACCAATACCTGGTGATCCATCGATGATTGATATATCTACATCTTCTGCATTGTTCTTCATTTGTTTTTTTACATCTGTAACTAACATACCCGAATTACCACTACCCATTTTTAATTGAGCCGTTGAAAATGTACTATGATTTTTAAATAACTTAATTTCACCATTAATCGATGGTCGCATTGTTATGGCGTTGCTTGGGCAAACTAATTCACAAACAGCACACCCTTCACATGCATTCTCATCAATGTGATATTGATTATTTACATATATCGCATCAAATCGACACGCTTGTTTGCAAAGACCACATTGCGCACATCGTTCTGAATCTATTTCAGCTTTGGGTAAGCCATAGTAATCTGTTTTTACTACTTTTGCATTTTGACTCAAGACTAAATGAAGATTTGGTGCATCCACATCGCAATCTGCATATGCTTTAGCATCTAAAATTTTTATAAAAGCACTACTAACGGTTGTCTTCCCCGTTCCACCTTTACCACTAAGGACGAGAAGCTGTCGCATCATTTACCTCCTTAATAACAACATTGAGTAATGAAGTGAATAGTTCTTTAAACTTTTCATCTTCTCTCACTGATATGAGCGCATTTGAATTTAAATGGCCTAATGTTGTATCAAATGGAATCCTCCCTAAAATATCAATTTTATTCTCAATACAGTATTTCTCGGATGGATTATCCTTATTTACATATTTATTTAAAATTACTCCATGCGGTTTCTTAAATACTTTCACTAGTTCAGTCACCATATTCAGATTATGTGATCCAAAAATACTTGGCTCAGCTACTAATATACAATAATCAACATCCTTAATGCTTTCCATAACAACACACGAACTACCAGGAGGACAATCAATAAAAGTTATTTCATTATTATCTTGTATGCCTTCAATTAGTTTTTTTATTATTGGCACTCCAGATTCTTCACCTGTGTTTAAAATTCCACTCTTAACAAATACATTGTCTGCGTAACCTTTTTGAACTTCCCCAATTTTCTTATCTTTTTCACTTATTGCTTTTTCAGGGCAAATTAAAGAACACCCACCACATGAATGACAAACATCTTCAAAAACATGTAGTTTAGGTGAAATATAAGCTAAGGCATTAAAACGACAAAAATCGACACACTTTCGACAACCGTTGCATAAATCAGGATTCACTACAGGAATCTTCACTTTAACATCTTCGATTTCAATGTTCGATGGTTTAAAGAAAAGATGCCCATTGGGTTCTTCTACATCACAATCAATATAATTTGATTTAAGTGACGCTGCTGCTAAATTAACAGATACAAGGGTTTTACCAGTACCACCCTTACCACTTAATACAGCAATTTTTAATGAATTAGTGGCCATCGGTATGGAAACCTGCGTGAATTTCATTTAAAGGTTTTAAATGTCCTTCTTTAAAAGAATTAATGTTTTCCATAATAGTAGAACTATTTGTTTTAAAAATTTGTATATGGGCTGCACTTAATACTTTGGCTGCATTTTCACCACATTGTGGCGTTAATAATGCATCAACTTGAGCATCTACGATAATTTGGGCTGCCTTAATACCTGCCCCACCTTGTGCACTCATAGCGTGATTATCAATATAATCACTTTCTTGTGTGTCTGTATCGTAAATTAGGTAAAAAAGTGTTCTTGCAAATGTAGTGCTAATGTTGCTTTCTAAATTCTGATCTGTAACTGGTAACGCTATTTTCATTTATGATTTCCTCTACGATTTCTTCTCCCTTGTCCTAGATTGTTTTGACAACGGCTTCGATGGCAATTTCCACAAGCTTTTAGACGTTCGTTTTCGTCATAAAGTTGGTAGTCTCCACCTTCGATTCTTAAATTAGTTCCATTAATTAATGACTCAGCAATCTTTTGTCTTGCACTTTTATAGATAGCTTGCACGGTAGCTCTAGCTACTTGCATTTTATCAGCACACTCTTCTTGTATAAGCTCTTCAAAATCAATTAATCGAATACATTCGTATTCTTCTAGACTCATGATAATTGTTTTAGGTTGTGGATCTACTTGATATAAGGGACCATAATCTAATCGTTCAGGCATACAGCAGACTCTACGCATTTTTCTAGGTCTTGGCATTCTTTTTTTGTAAAGTAAAAGGGATTTCTCCCTATTACTTTAAATCCTTTATAGAATCTAATTCTTGATTAATACGATTAAGTTCTCGTTGTAGAAGTTCTTTTTCTTGGAGAAGCGTTGTCTGACTAAAATTGTTTTTGTTTATAAATTTTCGTTCGTTATTGTTTCTCATTCTACCCCCTCTACCATAACCACCATAAAAACCAGATGAATTTTGTTGAGTATCAGTTGTTCTACAATAACCTAACCGTCTGCCAGTCATTGCACCTTGTCCTTGTGGACCTGTTTTATCTTGTCTTGGCATATAATACCTCCTAATAGTTTTTGACATATGTCATTTACATATGTATTATACATCTTTTTTGGCATATGACAAATATATAAAAAAAGAATGTTATATTTTCACAACATTCTTTTCTTGTTTATGTTTGTTCTTCAAATCTATTTTCACTTTTTCTCATAAATTATAACTCTCTGATATTTTGCCACACGTAATGAGTGTTTACATTTAGATGATTGAGATGCTCGTGATAATTAATGTAATAACTTCTTCAAATAAAGCAATGATAAGACCTAGAGCGATGGATAAATTACGTATCACTGATTCTTATTTCAAAACCGTACTCTATCTTAGAGTACTCTTTTTGTAATTACTCCATCGATAAAAATAATTTATGTGAAGCAGTAGTCAAGCTTAACTTCGCTTTCTAATAAACAAGACAATGATTTTTTCCTCAGAAATAAATAATTTTATGTTCAATGAAAAATAACATGTCATCAAAACTAAGCTTTAAATGTTTTTATTATTTAAATCTAAAGAATTCAAAATGATTAAGAGTTTAGTTATATCCATCCAAATTTCTTACAAGCATTGTAGATTCCATGATCTACATTGTTGTCAGTAATATAATCTGCTTTTTCCTTTAATTCATCGCAAGCATTTCCCATCGCAATACTTGTCCAACGATTATCAAACATGACTAAATCATTCGTATCATCCCCAAAAACTACAACATCCTCTAGTTTCCCATTAACATGTTCAATCATATTTTCGATTCCTCGATGTTTTTCATCATATTGGAATATAAGATACTCAGGGACAAAGCGTAAATGTCCAATTGAGTTAATCAATTTTACTTTATGTTCATCTTTCTCTGAAATACTTAAATAGAGTTTTAAGATATCTGTTAATTGTTCATAGTCTATATTTGGATCAATGATGTATTCTGTGGGTTCTTGTCGTTCCCCAACTTGTTCTCTAAATTTATTATTCTTTGAATACACCTTGATTGAGTCATCTAACATGACTAAAACACCCACATCTTTTGCTTCAGCTTCTCTAATCAAAGCTTTAGCTTTATCAATGTCTAATGGTATATTCTCAACAAGTTCTCCATCAATGACAAGACCACCGCCGCCACAACAAACCATATTACTTAGTTTTAAATCATCAAAAACCCAACGTGCTTTATAGTGTGCTCGACCTGTAGCGATAGCAACAAAATGTCCATTAGCTTCTAATGCTCTAATAGTATCAACTGCTGAAGGAACAACCTGATGTGTACGTTTATCTGTTAATGTTCCATCAATATCAAAGAAGAAATATTTTTTACTCATAACCCTTACCTTTATCTTTTAAAAGTTTAACATTCTTTTTTTGAAATTTCTTTCCATAAAAAATGCTAAATATTTATAATTACATTTTATTTTCACTCATTTTATTATTAATACGTAGCATCCATTTAAAAAATATTTTTAATCATTATCTAATTAATTGAAATATTATTTCAAATGTTTTTCTTTATGATATATGAATTTATACGACTTATATATAATGAACTCAGCTTAGAACACCTAAGTTGTGCAAATGTTATTTTCTCAGATTCTTCTTGTTACAACACTTTGAGAATAACCCTTGATGTTTAAGTAAAACCATCCAATGTTTCCTTAAACAAGATTAACACACGAAAAGAGATAGATTCATGGGCATGATTCTATCTCTTTTCAATTTAACTTAATGATTTTTCATCGATAATTTCAATATCAATTATTTCTTTATATGACTCAGGATCACTTAATCTAAGTTCCATAAAACTTTTCTTTAATTTACTACAACTTGGTTTGAAAGTTGCATAAGTTAAGCCACCTGAGACAAGTCCTCCAACAATTGGAACAACTTTTGATACACCTTTAGCAAAGATTGCTTTAGTCATATTTGCCCCTAACTTAGTAGCGATACTTTTCACTATTGGATAATAGGCAGTTTTAGTTAACGCTTTAGCAGCAAGAGATTTCGCGACTTTTGCGGTTGCTAATTCTGCAATAGTTGCTACCCCTTTATTTGCCCCTTGTACTCCAAACATGACTCCCATAAATATCATAAGTTCATTTAATGTATCATCATTGATATCTGATTCATCCAATTGTAGTTCATCAAATCCATATAAGTATGCCAATTTTTGTAGAACTCGAACAACATGTCCAAAGTATTGAGCAATATCGGCAGGAATTGTAGCTGCCATGGTTAACCCACCTGGAAATCCAGCTGCGAATGAAATTGCAGAAACTTTGTTTGTCTCAAAATTGATAATTTGATCAGCTATTTCGTTAATTTTTTTTCTTTCAATTCCTGCATATGCTGGATTCTTTTCAATTGCTAAAATAACTTGTTCATTTGGATAATATTTAATTAATTCTTTTTTAAGAAATTGATCTCTCTCGACCTTCATTCCAGGAATTTTTATGACTTGCTTAATAATTGTTTCAGGTTCTATTTCATACTGAGACCAGTCTGTTTCTTTTATTTTTGTTGAGACAACATCATAAGCTTCGACACTTTTCTCCCCAACAAATTTTGAACCATCAACAATTGCTTTGCCCGCCACTTTTCCTGTGCTTACTGCTACTTGTCCAACAACTGCTGCAGTTTTCTCGATATTCTCTTTTGTGATTCCCACACTGACAGCTGCTGCTTCAACTTTTTTTGCAGCTTCGCCTACACTTGTTGCTGCTTTGTTAATCTCTTCCACTGCACTATTAAACTTTTCTAAGACGTTTATTTTCTTTTTTGTTGCCATGTTACCCCCTGCATTAATTAAAGAAAACTATTCAATCTAATCTGTGTTTTTCACGCGAATGAAATTGAATAACATTGTTAGTTTAATTATATATTCCTCGATTGTAAAATGAACTCGTCCACCCGTTAGAAAAAGAAAAGCACCATTCATAAGAATCCTAGTATCATTAAGTTGCTAAACACAATGAGAAAGGTCATATGAACGATGCAACACAATGATATAACGGCTAGGTCTAAAGGACAACATTTAAGTTTGTCTGAACGTATCGAAATTCAAACACAGAAGCGATTAGGCTATTCAAATCGGCGGATCGCTAAGAATCTTTATCGAAGTCACTCAACCATTAACGATGAAATTAAACGCGGTACAGCGATACAAAAGAAGATTGTGAATGGTTATACCTATTATTCTGAGAACTATTACGCAGAGACAGGTCAAATCGTTTATGAACGACATCGCTTAAACAGTCGACCACAACCTAAGCTAGTTAAGGTACAAGCCTTCATCGATTACGCTACACAAAAGATTAGTGTTGATAAGTGGTCACCTGATATCGTTGTAGGGCGAGCTTTAAAAGAAGGTTAATTTGATCAATCTGAAACAGTCTGTGCTAAGACCTTATACAATTATATCGATAGAGATTTCATCAAGGATTTGAATAACTTGAATCTATGGTTGAAACTAAGACGAAAGACAAAGTCTAAGAAAGCACCTAAACATCGAAGAGTATTGGGTCAATCAATTGATCATAGACCCCAAGAAATCAATGACAGAAACACCTTTGGACATTGGGAGATTGATACTGTCATCGGAAAGAAGAAAAAAGATGAACCTGTTCTACTTACCATGACAGAAAGATTAACACGCTATCAAATCATTCTTAAAGTCAGAGGCAAACACGAAGCTGCGATTAATGAAGGACTTAAACAATTAAACCTAGATCATCCAAACTTTCCAAAACTCTTTAAGTCCATCACCAGTGATAATGGCTCTGAGTTTGCAGGATTAACTGAACTGATACAGGACTTAAGTGATGTCTACTTCGCTCATCCCTATTCATCTTGGGAAAGAGGAACGAATGAAAGACACAATGGACTGATTAGACGTTCCATTCCTAAAGGCAAGTCACTTAAAGCCGTTCCGGAAGAAATGATAAAACAAGTGGCTCATTCCATGAACCACTTGCCTCGTAAGATTCTTAACTACCAAACACCTACTGAATCTATTCTCTTCCACTTCAAACAAATTCAAACAACTTAATGATTCTTGTTTTCTTTATTTCAAAAAGTGGACGACTTGATATTGCAATTTAGGTTAATTATATATTATGTAAAAAAGATATCTTTCTTAAATAGTAAGAAATCAAGGATATTTATATGTGTTATTCCATCTCTTGTAAAATCAAATTTATCCATACTTAATACAAACTTAGGAGATTGATCTTTGATAGGACTAAAAGCACCAAATTCTCTATCTATTACTTCATCAGTCGCTAATAAATAGGCGACTTGTATAAAACATTTCTTTGTTCCATTGAATACTACAAAGTCAACCTCACCTTTATAGGTTTTCCCAACATAACATTGATATCCACGAGATTGTAATTCATTAAATATAATCGTTTCTATAGCTTGCCCAACATCAATATTCTTATTTGGATTAACAAGTGTTTTTAATCCAAGATCACTTACGTAATATTTATCAATTGCTTGTAGAATTTTATGTCTGTTTAAGTCGTATTTTAGACAAGGTGTTATCGCTTTCGAATCAATACATCTATAAACATAATCATAAACGTCATCTTTTCTAACAGTAGTATCATCATTAAATAAAGTTTTGTAAACATTATTTATAGAAACATTTCGTCCACTTTGATTGAATAAAAATCTAACAATTTTTATGATTAAATTTTTACTGAATTTATCCAAATTAAAAGCAATGTCTTTCATAATTACTGAGTCCATTACATCTTGTAGATAAGCTTGAATTGAATATGGTTCATCCAATATTAGTCTTTGTGGCAACCCACCCCAGGTCGCATAATCTAAAAAAGAATCTTCGTTTATTTCCTTATCTAACAATTTCATGTAATCTATGTATTCACTATATGAAAACGGCATAATCGTAAAGGAAACATATCTTCCAGCTATATAAGTGGCGTTTTTGCCAGATAATAGTTTTGCATTTGAACCAGTTATAAATATTGAAACATTATATTTATTTTTTAATGATGCGATAACTCTTTCAAAGTCTTCTAATTCCTGTATTTCATCAATAAATATATACGTCTTGTTTTCATTATTTATTTTAGCTTCTATAAATTCTAAAAAAAGATCAGGGTTCATAATTGAATTGTATTCATAGTTTTCAAAATCTATTTCAATCAAAGTTTTATTCAATTGATCTTCATTTAGAATTTCATTTTTTATTTGTTTTAGTAATTCAGATTTCCCAGATCTTCTTAATCCTATTAGTATTTTAACTAGATCTAAGTGATAGAATGGTCTAATTTTTGATAAATATCTTTCACGTTTCAACATTTCATTAATCCTTTTAATACATTATACAACTTATTTTATATCTTTCCACATATTTGGGAATATTTTAAATTATTTATAATTGTTCCAAAATATTATGCAAAATTCCGTTGAACAATACATAGAATAGTCTTTGTATATTTGGAATATCCTCTAATATTTAGTAATCTTTCCCATATATTGGGAAAGATTATGATTTTTTATATCTTTGTACTAAAAAAGACTCCGAAGAGTCTTATAAACACATTCTATAGATAGCTTCTACATCACCCGCATCTAATGTCATTAGACCATAGATTTTATCACCATCCACAGCCTTCTGTGCCATTTCTGGGATATGAGTTTCATCAATATCAATTGCAGTGAGTGTCCCCGGTAATTCTAGTTCTATTTCAAAGAAATCAGATAGTTTTTGAATACCAGCTTTCGCAATCATCATATCGTCACCATTATCTTCAACCCCAAAAACATTGATGGCGAAACGTTTGAAACGATGAACGTTTTCTTCACTTAAGACATAGTTCATCCATTTAGGGGTTAGGATTGCTAACCCTAAACCATGAGCAATATCGTAGAAGGCTGATAGTTCATGTTCCATTGAATGACATGACCAACCTGTCGTTTGTCCATGACGGGTAAAACCATTTAACGCCCAGGTTCCTGAGTACATGAGATTAGCTCTTGCTTCATAGTTTTCAGGTTCTTTTATGGCGATAGGTGCATACTTCACAATCGTACGCATAATCCCTTCTTGTACTTCATCCATTAAGGACATGGATTCTAAGCTAAAGTATTGTTCAATTAAATGACTAAACATATCCGCTGATCCACTTGCTGTTTGAAACTTAGATACAGTATAAGTATTCTCAGGATTTAAGAATGAAGCTTTAGGTAATAAAGCATCATTTTTCATCCCATACTTTTCATGGGTATCCATTTTAGTAAGTACTCCACCAGCATTCATTTCAGATCCAGTCGCACTTAAGGTTAAGATTGTGATAATTGGTAGTGCTCCATTAAATTTAGCTTTTCCTGTCCATAAATCCCAGACATCACCATCATAGTAAGTACCACCAGCCATCGCTTTAGTCGCATCAATGGTACTACCACCACCAATAGGGAGTAAAACATCAACCTTATAATCACGTATAAACTTAATGGCTTCATTAACCGTTTCAACACGTGGGTTTGGTTCAATACCACCAAACTCTAACCATTCAAGTCCTGCATCATCTAAGACTTTCGTTACTTTATCAAATAATCCAATTCTCTTTACTGATCCACCGCCATAGGTAATAAGTACACGTTTACCATACTTTTTTAGTTCTGTTGGTAAGTGTTTTAACTGATCTTTACCAAAGTAAATCTTACATGTGTTTTGTAGTGTGAAATCATTCATCTTTTTAATCCTCGCTTATACTTATTATACTAATACTTGAAGTATGCTCCAAGTCAAGATTAAAGCCTATAAAAAAATCTTAGCTTATGCTAAGACCTTCGTTATAAATCCATCAAAATATTTATACATGAGTTGTATGGTATTACCCATTAAGAGTACTGCAATAACTGTTCCTATCCCAATACCAATAATAGATCCTGTAAAGACAAGTGATGTGACAATCGTTAATGTCACAAAAGTAGAATCAAAGAGTATCTTTACTCTTCCAAACTTTACCTTAAAGACATCACTCATGGTTTTAACAACACCATCAACAGGATTTAAAATCATGTCTGATTTAACCGCTAAGAAGACACCTGTCGCAATCGTTAAGATAGCAACTAGTAATAAAGCTAAGCCACCTAATAAACTTGTCATATAAATATTTAAGTTATTGTTAATCAAATCTAATACAAAACCAAATACTATAGAAAAAGGTATTTGAAGTAATATCTTCATATCTGTTTTACGTACTAAAGCTAATTGAACTAGTACCAATACAAGATACATACCCATTGAAGCAATTCCTAAAGATAAACCTGTTATTTGATTAATCGCAAAAGGAAATGAAGCAACTGCAGCTACTCCTAAACCTGTACGTGTGTTTAACACGATTCCAAATGCGAGTAGTAACATTCCTATAACATATACAACACTGCGTTTAACCATAATGACACCTTCTATCTAATTGCTTAGTTAGTTTAACACTATCAAGTTTAATACTCAAAGTTTTTGTACACTTAAAGAAAAAGTGATTTCCGTTATGGATGATCACTTAATCTTAATTATTGTTTAATCTAAATTTTCACCATTGGTTTCAATAACTTTTTTCATCCAATAGTAACTCTTCTTAGGAGTTCTTTTTGCACTACCTTTACCATAGTCATCTAAATCAACATAGATGAAACCATAGCGCTTACTCATCTCTGATGATGAACAACTAACCAAATCAATAGGACCCCAAGGATAGTAGCCTATTAAATCAACCCCATCATAAATAGCTTCTTTAAGTTGTTCAATATGTTTGCGATAGTATTCTATTCGATAATCATCTTCAATTTCACCAGAATCTGGCATAGATTCATAGAATCCCATTCCGTTTTCTGCAATGATAAGTGGAAGTTGATATCGATCATAGAAATTATTCAATGCGATTCTTAACCCTTTTGGATCATTGCCCCAACCCCAAGCATTTTTATCTTTTACGTGTGGGTTTGGATAATCTTTACCTGTTTTAACATCAATATTTCGTGTGTAGTAATAGGAGAAACTCATAAAATCTACCGTGTTTTTTAATTCATTTAGTTCCTCTTCACTGATATCTAAATTGAAATTATGTTCATCGAAGTAACGATAGGCATAACCAGGTATTTCTCCTCTTGCGGCAACATCAGTACACATATAAAGCATTTGGTTATGCTTTAGTGCAAATAGAACATCATCTGAGCTTCCTGTTGCGGGGTACGCGAACCCATTAAAAGCCATGTTTCCAATCTGGAATTCAGGATTAATTTTCTTCGAAATACGAGTCACTTTACCACAGGCAATTAATTCATTGATCAAAGCTTGGTATTTAGCTTCTTCTAGATTTTCAAAACGATCTGATGGAACACCTAAATGATTAAAGGATTCATAGGCAATTAAGTTAATTTGATTCACAAGAATCCAATATTTAACTTTACCTTTGTATCTGTTTAATATAATTTCACAGTATTTCGTAAAAAAATCAATCGTTTTCTTATTGTGCCACCCATCATATTTTAATGCTAAGTTTAAAGGCATTTCATAATGAGACAAAGTCATCAATGGTTCCATGCCATTTGCAATAATTGAATCAATTAGTTTGTCATAATATTCTAAACCTTTTTGATTAGGTTCATCTTCATCACCATTTGGGAAAATCCTTGCCCAACTAATAGATGTTCTAAATGATTTTAATCCCATCTCACCTAATAGTTTTAGATCGCTTTCAAAAGTGTGATAGAAATCTATACCATAACGTTTTGGATAGTAATTTGTTTTGTCAGCTACTGCAAATTCAACTTCTTTTGTACTTACTTCAAGATTGCTTTTTTTACTAACGTCTTTCACTTCTTTGAATACGTTTATGTCAGCAACACTTAAACCTTTCCCATCAGCATCAAATGCCCCTTCAATTTGATTTGCAGCAACAGCTCCTCCCCATAAAAAATTATGGGGAAATTGTCTTGTTGCTTTTTTCATATTAAATTCTATTTTCTTCTGTTTCTTCGGCTTCAATCATGCGTTTTTCGTAAACTTTGAAGAATGGGTACCAGATAATTCCCATAACTGTAAAGTTAACTAGTACTAAAGCTGCACCAGCGAAGCTTGCTGTACTTACAAATCCTGCAATAGGTGCCGGCAAATTCCATACAGCTGCTAATGGATAACCCATACCAGGTACAATTCCTGATGTGAACGCAAAGTATGTAATAAATACTGCAACTAGTGGCGCGATTGTAAATGGAATGATAAGGATTGGGTTTAAAACAATTGGTAAACCAAAGATGATTGGTTCATTAATGTTGAACAAACCAGGACCAATACTAATACGTCCTAAACTTCTCATAACTTTAGATTTAGAGAAAGCCATTAAGAAAGCGAGAGCTAAAGTACCACCGCCTCCACCAATCCATAGGAATGTGAAGATAAATGGACGAACACCAACGTGAGGAATAGCTAAACCTGCTGCAACTGCAGCCATGTTTGCTTCAGCATTGACTAACCAAACTGGAGTCATAATAGCTGCTAGAACTCCAGGGTGAATGCCTAAGAACCACATAATAGCTGTTAATAATACATAAACAATTGGCATAATAATTGAATCTGATGATGCGCTTAGTAATGGTGTAACAAGTGTTGAGATTACTGCATTAATATCAAATCCGATTATATGGATTAATAACCATGATAAAGTTGCGGAAATGAAGATAGGGATCATAGATTCAAAACTTGCACCAACATTAGGTGGAACCATCTCTGGAAGTTTAATAGTAATATTTCTAACTTTACAGAAATGCATAACTTCGACAGCTAGGATAGATGCCAAAATAGCTGTGAAAATACCTGAACCACCTAAGTAACCAGTACTTAAATAGTTTGTACCTTCAATATTTGTGAACTGTAGTGTCACAAAGAAGGTTAAGACTGAACTAATACCTCCGGCTAAGTGATCCATTTCATAGTTTTGAGCTAATCGTGAACCAATAGAGAATGCTGCATAAACTGATAGTAGTCCTAGAGTCATGTTGAATGGAATATAGAACAAAGCCTTAATTTGAGGATTTGCTGCTATGTAATCAACATAACTTTGCGGGAATGGGAACGTAGGTATAAGCAGAAAAATTGCTCCCAAAACCGTGATTGGAATAGTTGCGACCAAACCATCCCTAACTGCTCTTAAATGTTTTTGCCCAGAAATGACATTCATCGCCTGCATCAACGGGCCTTCTAATTTACTTAAAAGATTATTCATAATGTATCCCCTTTCTTTTTAAGTTATTTACATTATAAATTTGATATGATAGATGTGCTTATGGATAATTTTCCAATTTTGGAAAGTTCAAAATATAATAATAGAAAAGCAGGAAAAGTATATCAAAGAGAAGAAAAAATTATATCTACAATTAAGTGAATACATTTTTACTAAAACACATTATGATGTGAATTTTGTGATTGCGAAAACAATGATGGAACATATTAATGAGTTTCCAGATATTTCTCTTAAAGAACTTGCTTACTTTGCCAATACATCTGAAGGAAGCATTTCAAAATTTTGTAAGGAACTAGGCTTTACTAACTTTAAAGACTTAAGAAGTGAAGAATTTATTTATCAACCGAATCCTTTCTTTGAAGAGTTATCTAAAGAAATAAAAAATCATTCCATTGATGAAGCATTTATTCATTTTCAAACAAATATCGATAATTATGAAAAACAAGCTATCGACTATCTTGATGAAAGCGTACTAGAAAGTGTTTCTAAGAAAGTTAAGTATTCAAAAAACATTGCGATATACACTGGACTTCATGGCTATGCCGCAATGAATCTTTTGCATAATATATTATTACCATTCGATATTTTCACTTACCGTATTAATCGAGATTCTGATAACGATGTTATCTCATCAGTCAACTCTAACTCAGAACTTATTATTGTTATATCTTTAACTGAAAAATGGATAAATAAGAAAATAGAAAATAATGTCTTTGATGATCAATCATTAAGCAGAACCATTCTTATCACCCATGAACAAGAAACAAAGTATGCTGATAAATTCATGAGTGTTATTTCGTTTAAAGATACAAAAGACTTTTATTCATCCACCTATATTTCAGACAGAATTTTAAAAGCCTTAGTCATTAAATTGTTTATATATTTATCCAAATAAATTAAAAATCCACGGTTTTTCAATCGTGAATTTTCACCCAGCATACACTGGATATCTCGTAAAATATATTCTTTAAAGAGTTGTTTGAATCGAGGATATTTTGATTTAAAAAAGATAACTCTTTCATTTTGTGCGCACGAGTTTCTAACTTTTCTAATTAGATGCAACATTGATAGTAAAAGTGAGTAATAATTTTTTACCACTTTTATCTTTTATATTATATAACTCACACAATTCATCCAATAATTGTGGTTTCGATAT
Organism: Erysipelotrichaceae bacterium; assembly: GCA_963663995.1. Taxonomy (GTDB): domain Bacteria; phylum Bacillota_I; class Bacilli_A; order Erysipelotrichales; family Erysipelotrichaceae; genus UBA2212. Next base: position 1,267,384 of record OY760660.1, read on the forward strand.
CTCTACCACAATTATTAAATCCCCAAATGTTATTAATTTTGTAAATATCCACGCCGTTACTCTTCCATACTTTTTTGAAAAATGAAAATTATACTCATTTGTTGACTTATCAATTGTATGAAAATACCTTGAAATTACTCTAATAATGTCTTGAGTATCCTTGTTGGGGTTATAAGCTTGTACGTCATTCCATTCAATCTCTTTTGGATTAACGAAATCTAATTTATACCCAACTAAATTTCCAATTTTCTCCTCTATTCTAGTAATAACTTGCAAAAGTGTATTCTCAAATTATCATCAAATAGTTTTAAACTTACAAAAGATTCAATACTAATTCCACCAATATAAATATGATCATTATCTAAATATTTTCCTTGTATAAATGGCTCTTTGTATGCATTTACTAAATTAAAATAACCATACTTGATAAGAAATTCTTAACGCTTACTACCTTCACATTTTATTTTTTTCTTATCTCTAAGATACTTTATTTGTGTATTGAAATTTTTAAATGGTTTTTCATTCATACTGTGCCACCCTTATATATAATTCATATACACTAAATCATGAAAATCCGAAAAAAGAATGGCACTTTCGCACCATTCTCATTAATCATTAAATCTTAATTCCAAAGATTTGCATTGCCATAACGTGCATCAAGTTCTGCAGAGAACCAACGTCCGTTCATGACATTAGAAATAACAAATTCTTTTAATCCTTCAGGAACCGTTGTATCTGCATCCATCGCATCCATGATCGCTTCATAAGATGTAGTATCATCTTTCAATTCGACAATCGCAGAAGTATCATCTGAATCAAATACCATTGATACTGTGTTATCAACTGTGAATGCATCCCAAGTAGCTAGTTCACCACCATTAGGATCACCAGATACTAAGAAGTTTGTTAAGTACTCATTGAATACATCAGACATCGACGTATAACCTTCACCATTGAAGATATCTCCAAAGAAGCCTGAGTAACCATGTGTACTTGTTAACATAGGTACAAAGATACCGTGGAATGAATAAACACCCCATCCTGCTAGAGTAGGATCCATATAGTTAGAATCTAAACCAGCATAGTTTACTTGAGCAACATAGATATTAGAATCATATTTTTCATCCATTGCTTCAGCACTTAGTTGTGCATTGAAGATACGATACATGTCAGAACCATAGATTGATGCAAATTGTTTAGCAGCTGCGATTTCTTCTTCTGTATATTCCGCAACGATTGTTTCGTTTGCGTATGATCCATCAAATACATTGAAGAATGTAAATTCTGTATCACCCGTTAACATAAGTACTGGTACATCATTATATACAGTAGTATCAAAACCTTCTTCAGGTATTCCAACACCATCTGTATAGAGATGTGGGAATACACTCATACGAATTCCCGCATTTCCCATAAGAACTGCTAATCTTTCGCCAGATACTGAATATAAGTAATCGGCTGTTTCTTGAGTATCTTCTAGTAAGAATGAAACTGCTGCATCTGTATCAGCCGCAACACCATCTTCAACAGCTAGAGGTGCAATAGCTTCAGCTATTTTTTGTGCACTCATGTCTTCATCAGCAAGTGTCATACCACCACTGAATACAATCGCTTTATCAAATTTGTCTTCGAATAATGGAGAGATTAACATCGCCATAACATCACGACCACCCGCTGAGAAACCAGAGATTGTAATATTTTCTGGATCTCCACCAAATGAAGCAATATTAGCTTTAACCCAATCTAAAGCTTTTGCCATATCTTGTAGTGCATAGTTACTTGTTTCACCTTCATCAACAACTGCCGGTAAAGCATTGAAACCAAGTAAGCCTAAACGATAGTTAACAGATACAAATACGATATTATCTTTTTGTACTAAATCAAAACCAGGAATTTCTTGTGTGTTACCTGTTTGGTTATTACCACCATGTAGGTATACAAGAACTGGTAAGTTATCACTACCACCTTCTTGACCATAAACATCTAAGAATAAACTGTCTTCTGTTCCAACTGCTTCAGTGCCTGATAATTGTAGAGCAACTGCATGTGGAACGGTCGCATCTAGTGTGCCTTCCCAATCGGATGCATCCTCAGGTGCACTCCATCTGAGTTCATCCACTGGTGCTGCTGCATATGGAATACCATACCAAGCAATTGATCCATCTTGGACTAAACCTTGTACATCCCCATTTTCAACTGTAACTAAACTACCAAGCACAAATGGCACAGCAGGTTCAGATGAACAAGCTGTTAATGAGAAAGACAACATTAAGCTAACAACTAATAATGTTAAGAATTTTTTCATGTTTCTTTTACATGCGCATATTTATATGCGCAATCCCTTCCTTTTTGACCTTAGGTTTAAGAGCTTGTTACTTATCCATAATGACTTCCCTCTAATACAGATAAGCAACACGTTCTCTATCAACCTAAATATCTGAGTTTAATTTACACTTTTATAGTGTCAATAAAAAAGTTGAAAAAACTTCAACCTTTGTAATCCCTTTCATGCATGTATTGTCGTTTATAATAAGACTATGAAAATCAATCAATTGAGATTAACCTTTACATCGATTGCCTTAACCCTTAGTTGGTTGTTTGCGCTACTAGGTTTAATTGTTTATATTCAAAATTTGAATCAATATTTCTTTGTCAGTCGATCACTATTTATATTCCCTAACTTTTTCTGGAACATCTTAGATACATTAAAGATCAGTATAGATACGAGTATTCGTTTAATGCTTTGGGGGACAAGTTTCTTTGTCTTTCTCTTCGTTGATTTTACAATTAACTACACCAGCTTTATTAAGAAACAAAATCGTTATCTATTAGAACTTGTATTAATAGTATGGTTCGTGTTTGTTTCATTAATTTATGATCCTGTGCTTTATGAAAGAATCTATTATTCCTTTTTATCTGTAAATAGCACTCATCTAAATTTTGAACAATTCTATAACCTACAAGCCGTTTTTCACTTCACAACGTCGTTTGTCAACATTCTACTTATTTTTGCTTCCATCACTATTTTATTAAGATTCTATATTCGTAATCGTAAATATATTTACTTTAATCGGCCATTAAAAAGAACGGTTATTTCATTAATTATTATTGTGATAGTTTATTTAATGTTATTTACGGGTGCACCATACTTTTTAAAAACAGTATCTCTTTTAAGCCAAACCATTCGTTATCAACGGATTAATTTAGGTGTTTTTGATTCACTATATTCATTTATTCCTTATATTATGTTGTTTACTCTATTATTTACCTTTTATATTGTGTTTGATCAAAGACGTTTCGTGATAGAAAATGAAAATAAAGATTTAAAGATATTAAGAGATGTCTCAGTGGCTAACTCAAGTTCTCGCATTTTTACCCATTCTGTTAAGAATCAACTGGTGGCGATATTAGCTGATACAGAACAATTACTGGAAACTCTAGATAAAAATAACGTTTCTTACAAACTCGCACATTCCATCAAAGAGAGTACTCAACATACCATTCAACATGTTAATGATCTAAGACATTTTATGGATAACTTAGTGGTCGAACTCAAACCTACCCACTTAGATGCGTTCATACAATCTTTAAACTTTAATAAACTCTTTAGCAAAGAGATAGCCTATATTCCATACTTTGAAAGTGAATCTATATGTTTAATAGATGCTCAGTTAATGCAGGAAGCATTGCTTGTCATTATTAAGAATGCGATCGATGCGATGAGTCAAAATAAAGGCACCATCAGAATCAATACAAAAGATACCGATAAGTTTGCGATCATTGAAATCTGTGATACGGGATGTGGTATTGATAAAAAAGATATTGAGAAAATCTTTGATCCGTTCTTTAGTACTAAACCAAGTCGCACAAACTGGGGGGTTGGTTTAACCTTCTCTCAAAAGATTGTGATGGCACATCATGGAAGAATACAAGTTGAAAGCAAGTTAAATTCAGGAACATGCTTTAGTATTTATCTTCCAATCATTGAATAGGGTTGATGTTTTTTCAACCCAAAAAAGTTTGTATTTCAAACGATAATAAAGGTGACTATGATTGAAAAAATAAAAGTTGTTATTGCGGATGATATCCCATCTATAGCGAACCGTATGAAATCCATCCTGGAAAAAGATGGGCGTTTTGAGATATTAGGGGTCGCCAATAATGGTTATGAGGCCGTTTTATTATCCACTTTACATAAACCAGATATTTTACTCTTAGATATTGAGATGGAAGAAAAGGATTCAGGTTTAAAAGTTGCGAAAGAACTACTCAGTCAATTTGAAAACTTAAAGATTATAATTCTAACCATACATGAACAAGACCAATATCTCTTTTCAGCCTTTGAATTTGGGGTTAGTGATTATCTTTTTAAAGACGCTTCCCCTAAAGACATCATCAAATCAATCATTGATACTTACAACAATCAAAATAGTATTAATCCACGGGTTGCCTCTAAACTTCTTCAAGAATTTTCACGGGCTAAACAATCCGAACAAAAACTCATAAACTCACTAGAGATTTTTAAATCCTTAACGCCAACTGAAATTGAAATACTAAAACTATTTTCCAGAGATTATAGTCGTAAACAAGTTTGCGAACTTAGACATATAGAAATGAGTACACTAAAGACTGAAATAAACGGTATTCTAAAAAAATTTAATGCGAAGCGCATTAAAGATGTATTACCAAAATAGAACATATTAAATGGTTTGATATTTAGTGATTAAAGACATCTATTCGTTCTAAATAAATTTGATCGATCGCATCTGATGGATCAATTTTTTTATTTAAAACGTCCGCAATATATTTATCAAACAACGCTGATATTTCAAATGACTTTGGATGATAGGGACTAAAACTTTCAGTTTGTGCTTCTAAAAAGAAACGCAAATCTAAATCTTCATCTTTTCCTTTTAAATAGGATGCACGTGTATTATCCGTAAGAAGTGCAGGTATACTTCCTTGTTTCGCTACAATACTAGCTCCACTAGGACCACTTAACGTTTTAATAAACTCAAACGCAATTGCCTTAGAATTGGAACTATTTAAAATCCCTGCAAACACCGGTAGACCAAGTGTTACATGACTTCTTCCACCTTGTGGATAAGGCATTTCAGCTACTGCCCAATCAAAATCGATGTTATCAGCCTCTAACAACTGTTTAGCTGTCCATTCACCCATAGGCATCATCGCAACTTGTCCTGAACCAAAAAACTTAATCGATCCATTTTGAACTAAATCACGCTCGATGATTTCATCAGGGGATAGTACATAACCAGCTTCAACCAAGCCTAAAGTAAACTCAATCGATTTCTCAAATGCAGATAAATCATCATCTAGGATGCTATTGCCATCCTGTATTGACTGAATGGTCCACAGCTGTGAGTAGTTTTGAATAAAAGCTCCCCAGACCTTATCTTCACCTTCACCACTTGTTAATGTTCGAGCAGCACTTTCAAATTTTTCCCAAGTAAAGTTTTTATCAGGATAATCTATGCCAGCTTGATCAAATAAAGTTTTATTATAGTAAAGCAAAAACACTGAATTACGATAAGGTAGTGCATATGTAAGCTCACCTGTATCGTTCAGAAGTGTTCCAAAAACAGATAAATCTATTTCATCTTTTTCAATAAAATGACTTAAGTCATATAACTCATTATTATCGATTAATGTCGAATAAAATCCACCCGACAATAACATCACATCAAATCCTTCTAATGGATCAGTCATCACATCGAAATAATCATCATATGTCTGTGATGGAAAGTTTACAATTTCTATTTCTACATGAGGATATCTATCCTGAAAACTCTTAATCACTTCATTTAATGTAGTTTCTTCTTCTACCCATGAAGCTATCTTTATATGATCATAGACATCAAAGTCATAGTTCTTCTCAAAGTTATCAGTATAAATAACATTTTGACTACATCCACTCAATAATAAAAAACTTAGGATGACTGATATCTTGATTGCTCTATAACCTATCAATTTCATATCCTAAGTTTAGCATAAGCAATTTTATTAAATTAGTTAATTTTCTAAATCAAATATTTTTGAAAGATGAGCACCATATTCCTTAATTACATTAGTTACTAATGCATTACCCATCATAAAGAATCGTCTTCTTGTTGGCATTGTATTTGTCCAATTATCTGGAAAACCTTGAAATCTTTCAGCTTCTATAGGTGTTATAAATCTTAATCGTTTAGTTTTAGGGTCTTCTATAACATGAGTACTTCTGTTAATAGATCCTTCAGAAGTTAGCATTGTTCTACCTGGTTTGTCTAAACTATCAGGGAATTCCATTCCACCTTCTGAGAAAAAGTATGTTCCTCCATCGGATCTTTTTCTTTCAACCTTTTTGCTTCCTTTTAAATATCTAAATTTACTAATTTGATTTTCATTAAGATAAAAAGATTCATCAATATCATTTGTATCGACAATATCTCTAAGTTTTATAGACTCTTTTGTTTCTTCATTTAATTTAACAGTTGCTACTAACCCATCAATGCAAACACCTGCTTTTTCAAAGTTGGCACTAAATTTTTCAGTCATGTCGACAGTATCATTAAATGCATTTGTTGAAACATCAATTTCTCTTACTTTATATTCCTCGTTTTTAACTGGAAAAGATACTGCATTTAAGCCTTTTTCTAAAAGAATATCTAAACTAGAAAATTTAATCATTTGAGAATTATATTTTGTTTCTTTTGACCATGCAAAAATATAAACACGTCTTCTTCTTTGAGCAAAGCCATACTCTGCTGCATTAACTATTCTCCACTCAGTGTTATATCCAGCATCATCTAGACTTCTGAGCATTATTCCAAAATCCCTACCTCTTTGTTTAGATGGAGATTTCAACAGACGGTCAACATTTTCAAGTAACACAAAGGGTGGGTGTTTGGCATTTATTGTTTCCATGATATCCCAAAATAAAACGCCTTTTTTCCCTTGAATGCCTTTTTCACCTTTTAGTGATCTTGCGACAGAATAGTCTTGGCATGGAAAACCACCAACTAATAAATTATGATCTGGTAGTTCGCTTTTATTTACTTTATTGATATCTTCATTGCTATGATTAATATTGCAACCAAAACGTTTTGAATAACAATCAAAAGCATGTTGTGTTTTAGTTCCAGGTTCCCATTGATTTGCCCATACAAAATCCCAGTCATTTGTTTCAATAACTTTATTATCAACTAACTTAACATTGTTTAATCCGACGCGGAAACCACCTACACCTGCAAACAATTCAATAACAGTTTTCTTCATACGTTATAATGATTATATCAAAGTGTTGTTAGGGGATCAAGCACAATGTCGATAAAATATTCTACATCAAGTGAAGTATTAAAAAAAGCAAAGGAAATTTATAAAGATAGATACCATACTTTTGGTGAAATCGATATTAATAAACGTTTAAGCTCTACAGGTAATAAAGGGAATCTTGGCCAAATTATTGAAGAGGGTTGGTTTGGGATTGATGTTAACAGTAGACACGAAAAAGACTTTCCAGATGCTAATTTAGAATTAAAAGTTATTCCTTATATTGAAAAAGAAGATGGATCAAAATCAGGAAAAGAACGTTTAGTTGTTTCTATGATAAATTATGAAGAAGAAGCTAGTATCACTACATTTGAAGAGAGCTCATTTTGGAAGAAAGCTGATCAAATACTAATTATGACTTATGAACATGATTATGAAAAACCAAAAAGTGATTATTACGTAAACAATGCCAAAATCTATAGAATTCCAAGTGATGATTTAACAATTATAAAAAACGATTGGCAAATAATACATGATTTAATTGTTGCTGGTAAAGCACATGAATTATCAGAAAGTTTAACTAATTATTTAGGAGCTTGTACTAAAGGAGCAAATTCTTCAATACTAGTTAATCAGCCCAATTCTAATATAAAAGCAAAACCTCGAGCCTATTCACTAAAAGGGTCATATATCACGTATCTAATTAGAAATTCATTATTTAACGATAATGAAAATAATTTTGAAACACACGAAGAAGATGGTTATTATCCATATTCAATTGAGGATAAAGCTCAAAATATATTTAGAAAATATTATGGTAAGACTATAAGTGAACTAAAAGAGCTCGTTAATTATTCTAAAAATTCAAAACAAATCAATAGAGTATTAATCGATAAAATTATTCAGCAAGAATATCCATCATTAAACAATGAATTAGAGAAAAGTAATACAATTATAAAAACTGTAGCTATAGATAATGTAAATAAAATTTCTATCAAAGAAAGTATGTCTTTCCCTACATTTAAATTCGCAGATGTTATTGAAAACTCATGGGAAGATTCTAGTCAAAGAGAATTTTTTGAAGATTTAAGAATTCTTTTTATCATCTTCGAAAAAGATCAATACAATCAAGAATTAACATTTTTAAAAACTACATTTTTTTATACTTTATCTGAGGATGATTTAAAAAGCATTAAAGCTGTTTATGATAAAACTAGACTTATATTAACAAGTAGTGATGTTCTTATAAAGTCCATAAATTCAAAAGTTATAAAAAATAAGTTACCTAAAATGAAAGACAACCCTGTAGCGCATGTAAGACCTCATGCAAGGTTTGCAGATTATACTGAAAACGGAAAATATTCAGATTATATACCATCAAGTAATCAGTGGATGACAAAACAATGTTTCTGGTTAAATTCAAAGTTTATTACTAAAATTATCTCAAATATGATTTAGTTTCTCGGTGTCGGCACCATTTGTCACCGTAGCCTTTATTTAAAAACTGTTTTGTTGCTCGAATGTTTTAGGTGTAACAAAAATATAACATCACTATGAAAAACACAATAAAGCAACGGTAAAATTTAGTTAGAAAAATACTCAATTTTATCTAAATGGTTAAATTGAAATCATGATTATTTATATTTAGTATGTATAGGGTAAATTATTTATTAAACAAATTTCAACTCATTACAAAATAAGTTTTAATAAAATAGTAATTATATATACGTATATATAAAATTTAGATAAATAGCTAATAAAGTATTTATCATAAAAGATTGCCACCTTTACAAAGATTTTGATTTTACCAATAATGTAAGTAGTAATAAATTTAAAACTCAATAAGAACAAATATAATAATCTTCTTTACAGACCCGAATAATTATGAACTTGCTTTCGGTGAAATTATAAAAAAATATTCTTACAATAACGAAATTATTATTGTATGTTTATCACTTGTTGAGATGTCATCCAATTGTTGTTACATTGCAAGATTAAATGAATTAAGAGAATCAAATAGAATTCTAGGAGTTAAAAAAAGATACTTTTTAGATTTTAAAGATACATTGATTGGCGATCATAAAACTTACAATGATAGATTATTTAATTTTCATAACGTATTATTCTTCTAACTATTTTATGTTTTCTTATATACTAAAATAAGAATATAACAGAAACAGGGGGTAGTATGTTAATAAAAAAATACGAGAATGCATTTGGAATTAAAAAAATTAAAACTTCTTTAGATTTATCAAATAGTGTGATTTATGCATCTAATGGTGTATTTAAATCTTCCTTTGCAAAAAGTTTGAATCATTGCTCTAAAGGTGAAAATCAAATGGTTCTTGACAGGTTAACAAATGAGGAATTCATAGCTGAAGTTGAAATTTTCGGCAGAAAACTAACTGAAAAAGACATTTTTGACAATATTTTAGTCTATTCAAAAGAATTAGAAACTAATAATGAAAATTATATTAAGCAATTAGTTACAAATAATAAATTACAATTAAAACTTGAATCAATTAATAAAAGTCTACTTGATTTAAAACTAGAATTTTCCAAATGTTTAGCACAAATTGGAATAAAAGAAGATGATTTTAAAACTATTTATTCAAATAGAAGCAGACCTGGAACTTTACATTATTATAAAAATATTTTAGATGATATTTTAGACGCAAAAGAAATTCTAAATATTGATGACTTTAACTTTAAGAAAATTAATTCTAAACCAATGAGTTTTTTAGATAACTCAGAAATAAGAAATAAATTAAAATTTATTAATGATTCAATTCAAAGAAGACTATCACACGAAGTTTTCGATGAAAAATTTAATGACTTAACATTTGAGACTATTATTAAATCTTTTAATAATACAAGTTTTTTAAATGAAGAAAAAAAACGAGGCGTCATAATTAATGGTCACTCTTTCTTTAAAATAGATGAATTTTCAGAATATCTAAACAAAATGGCACTTGATATAATTCAGGACCCTGACTTACAAAAATCAATTGGTGAGTTTGAGAAGTTAATCGGTACATCAAGAGATGCTGAAAATCTTAAAAAAGCATTTAGAGAAGATCCAAAACTGTATTCTTTATATTCATATTCAAAAAAAGAAATAGTGTTGTTTGCATTAAAATATAAATGTTCTGATTTTGTTAAAGATTGGGAATCTAAAACGAATGATAACATTATCCTTATAAGTTCAATTTACGACGAAGCAAAAAACACTAAAAGTTTATTTGAAATTGCAATTGAAAAGTATAATAGCAGATTTTCACCAATATTCGATATAGTAATCAAGAATAAAGCAAATACTTTAGTTGATGGTGAATACCCTGAAATAACCTTTATACATAATCGTAATAAGAGCAAAAATTTAGAAAGAAATGAGATCTTAAATATTCTAAGTTCAGGTGAAAAATCAGCTTTATATATTATTAGTTTTATTGTTGAATATGAATATAAAAAGCAAAATAGTGATTCTGATTTGCTAATAATTTTCGATGATATTGTAGAAACATTTGATTATTCAAATCGAGCAGGATTCATAGAATATATTGAGGAGCTAATACATATTAATTCAAATAAAATAATAATCTTGACACATAATTATGAATTTTTTATAAGAGTTTCCAACTCAATAAAAGACTTGGAAAAGCGAGCAGCATATTGTAACGAAAATGGAATAGTTTATATTGAAGGTGCGAAAACATTAAAGAGCGAATACAAGTCTATTCTTAAAAATATTACTGATTATAACCAATTAGTAGCAGCTGTAGCATTATCGAGAGAAATTAGTGAATTTACTGATTATCAAACATTCGATAAACTCACTAAATTTCTTCATTATAAGAAAGATTTTGATGCCTTGATGATTAATGATCTAACTGAAATTCTTGAAAACACATTTAAATTAAAAATTTCTCAACAAATTGATAAAACTAAAAGTTATCTTGACGTTTTAACTAATGAGATACAAATTGATGATAACAAAAAATTCGATGTTATTCCGAAAATGGCTGTTTCAATAGCTTGTAGAGTGTTAATAGAAAAAAATATTATTAAAGAAGATTTTGAAAAACTCGATGGCATATCAAGTAACCAAACAAGAGAAATTCAAAGAAAATACTCTCAAACACTAACTGAAAAAACAAATGATTTGTTGAATAAGGTATTAATATCCACTCCAGAATTTATTCATATTAATTCCTTTATGGTAGAGCCCCTTGTTGATATTGATCCAAAAGTATTAAAAAATTTATATAGTGAAATTAAACAACTAGATTAATAATAAAATATTATTCTTCTAATTAATTAACTTTCTATTGTGTAGTGAAAAGAATTATGTGTAAGTTTTTTAAACTACAAAAAGTTTTGATGAATTATAAAATCATTAATGAACTTCGACGGTAAAATATGAGTAGGTATTGTTATTTTGCGTATATTTTTTAATCCACTTATCCTTTCATTTTTTGAAATAGTAGATAGTTGCATATTAAGTCTCTTACTACTCTTAGTTGTAAAATATTTTTTCTTCAAAGACATATTATCTTAACATTGGAAGTATAATGGAAAACAATAATATTCAAGAATTAATTGATTTATAAACGATGTCTTTAGGAGAGATAAGTAGTGTTGCCGATGTGCTAGCAATTGCTTTATATCATGAAAGCAAAGACAAAAAGATATACAAAGCAGCCTACGCAATCAAGAGTTTGGTTTTAAGCCTAGAAGAAAAGTCGATTGTTATTGCTAATGACTTAAAATCTAAAAATCAGTAAAAAATGTTGAATTCGAATTTAATAATTTAAAATGAACACTTCAAAATTCTCTAAAATAATGTCTTTTTGTTGTTTTAGGAGTTTCAGTGTGGCAAAAGTGTAATAATTTTAATTATAATGCCAAATTTTGAGTACTATTTTTATTAGTCAAATTAGCAAAATGCAGTTTAAACTAAACTCTTCTTACAATTTGGCATTTGTTCAATTTAGAAAGTGCAAAAGAAATAATATGCAATATTTGTAAGCAATCATCTTCATTATCGTAACTATATATTTTAGGTTTATGTGATCGAGGATTTCTAAATAAATTCCCAATTGATAATAATAACTGACGATATCCTGTGAATTCATCAATTTCAGATTGATTTTTCATTGATGAAAAAACTAGCATTGGAGACTTATCGTTAAATGCTTCATATACAAGACTATTGGAATCAGTTGTTAGACCAGTTAATTTTCTTATTTCATCATACAGGGATTTGGATGATTCTAAGATAATATTAAAATAATCTTCATGAATTATATCAGGTTTACAAAAATCAATTATTTTAGGATGAATATTTAAATTCTCAAGTTTAACTTTGAATAACTGTGTATCAATCATTGCCTCACGCAATGTAGTTGCCTTTTTAGTAACTACGCATTTACCGGACTCATTAATTGTTATTCCATCAAAAGCAAGAATTGTATTAAGAGTTAATCTAAGTTGAATAAAATCATCATGTCTACCAATGAAATTAACTGGGTTAATATAATATTCAATTAAAGCGATTATATGATTAGCACAGTCAAATTTTTGTTGATAAAGAGTAAATTGTTTTTCAATTCTTCTCCACTTAGTTGTACGCTCTACATCGTCTTGTGTTGGGAAATTAACATTTCTAAATTGTTTTGTTAAATTATATCCTGTAGTTAATTCACCAAAGATTTTACTTATTGCTTCTAAAGTGTTAGGTCCAAAACATTCTATTTTTGCCATTAATTTTCCCACCCATTTTCTACTTTCAAATATAACATCTAATAAGTTAAATTTCTAATTGCTTAGATTGTGTAATAATAATATCAATGATTAATTGGTGAGGGAATATGAAACAAAATTCTGAAACACAAATTCAAAAATGGAACGAAACATTAATTGAAATTATTGAGAGGATTGATTGGTATTACTTTGAGCTTGATGCCAATTCACAAAAAATATTGGATAATAAAGATTATAGAAATCATCCAATTTCAACATCTATGGCACAACTAAGAATATTTTCCTTTGAACTTAGCGATGAGGTTAATAAGGATATTTTGAAAGAAATTCTAAAACTAGTCTATAAGTATGATAAGTACAAAATCTATAGTATGGAAACAATTATTGAGGATATTATGAATTTATATATTACAGATTTATCTATGTTAATAAATCAAATATATGATCATATGTTAAGTAAATAAATGGTAATTGAAAATGAGTGAAAGAAAATGTTTAGTTTGTGGATCTTCAGAATGTAAAATAACTGAGAATCCTGGCTATAAAAGCATAGTGAACTGTAAACATGGGTTCAAATACATTGTTTTTGATGAAGTGTTTGAACAGCAGGATGACATTCTAATCAAGTGTAGTAGTTTGATTTTAGAAAAGTTATTACAAAATAGAAACGAAATGCTTATCTTTTACTATGACAAAGAAAAAAATGAAGACTTAGGAATTAATTTATATAATCTAATAATTAATTATCCAAAGAATATTTCTCAAAAAATAGATAGAATTCTTTTAAATTTAACTAACAGGCACCCAATCTATGGATATATGTTTAGAACGGATGATTTGGATGACAAATTATTATTCCCTGAAACAAATCAATATCTTGAGTATGATGGAATTCTAAATATGCTCATCGATTTAAAATATCTAACAAGAGATAATAGAGATGAATATTTTATTATTACATCTAAAGCGTGGGAAAGAGTTGAGAGTTTACAAAAATCAGCACAAACAACTAACACTGCTTTTCTTGCTATATCATTTGGATCTGAGTCTGAGACCATAATAAAATCGATAAGGAAAGCTGTCACAAGTTGTGGTTATGATTTTATGATTATTAGTGAGAAAGAGCATAATAATCAGATAGTTCCAGAAATACTATATGAGATAAGTAAAAGTAAATTCGTTGTTGTCGATATAACACATGGTAATTTTGGAGCTTATTATGAAGCGGGTTATGCGCATGGAATCGGTAAAGAAGTAATTGTGTGCTGCAATAAAGGCAATTTCCAAAGTGATGATAAAGAAAAACACCCACACTTTGATATATCGCAGAAGAACATGGTTTTATGGGATGATCTCTTAGACTTAGAAGAAAGACTAGTCAAGAGAATTCAATCAACCGTGGAGGAATAGTTTAAGTAGATATTTCATTATAACAATTAGTCAAGTCTCCACTAATTTACTTACTACTAATTTATTTATATCGCTCGAATTAATTTCTTTGTATTTAATTTTTTGCTAATCATTAGAGAGTATAAAATATTTTGTGTAAACGTCTCTAAGTAGAAGAGACGGTGTTCTTTGAAAGAGTGGGAAGCACTCATGTAAAATGTAGTTGTTCAGAAAACAATTACAGGAGACTTCCCATGTCAAATTTTAGCACAGATTTAATGAGCGCATTTCTTAAAGGTGAAAGTATCGAAGAAGTGATGCGAATCGAACTTGAGAAAGCTGTTAATGAGTTATTACAGTTAGAGTTAACCAGTTATCTAGACTATGATAAATATGATCCCATTGGTTATAACACAGGTAACTCAAGAAATGGAACTTACACACGTCAACTCAAAACACGCTTTGGAGAAATCAGTGTAGAAATACCACGAGATCGTAATGGAGAATTCAAGCAGCACACAGTTCCCAGTTATAAGCGAAGCACCGATGATTTAGAATCCATGATTATTCAGATGTATCAACGTGGGATAACGACATCTGAGATATCAGAACTCATTGAACGCATGTTTGGAATGTATTACACACCGCAAACGATATCGAATATGACGCAAGTTCTAAGTGATCAAGTTGAAGCGTTTCATACCCGTCAAATTCAGTCTCGATATGTCAGTTTATATCTGGATGCGACTTACTTAAGCGTAAGACGAGATCGTGTCTCTAAAGAAGCTTTACACATCATTGTCGGGATTACAGAGGAAGGCATCAAAGAGATTCTAGATTATCGTCTATATCCTTCAGAATCCTCTGAGAACTATCGAGAAATGCTTGAAGACTTAAAGTCACGAGGATTAGAAGAAGCACTCATATGTGTCAGTGATGGGTTAACTGGGCTAAGAGATGTTTGTTTAGAAGTATTCCCACAAACTCAACATCAAAGTTGTTGGGTACATCTATCAAGACGCGTAGGTCATTTAGTTAGAGCTAAAGACAAAGGGATTGTGTTGAATGATTTGAAGGATGTTTATCAAGCTAAAACAAAGAATGAAGCTTTGATTAATTTAGAAGTTTTTAGAACCAAATATGAAAGACATTATCCTAAAGCCGTTCAAGTCCTAAGCAATACTGAATCACTTCTAAGCTTCTATAACTTCCCACAATCCATTCAAAGAAGTATTTACACAACTAACTTGATTGAAAATCTAAACAAACAACTCAAACGTCAAACGAAGAAAAAAGAACAGTTTCCCAATGAAGAATCTTTAGACAGATTCATCTGTAGTCTGTTCTTGAATATGAATCAAAAGTTCCAAAGTAGAATCCACAAAGGATTCAATAAATCTGAATACGAATTAGAAAAACATTTCGACAAAACATTTTACGAGTAAATTCCTTTAGAGTTTACACAAAATTCTTTACACTAGGGCGTGCGGACATAAAGTTGGACAAAGAGGAGAAATATGCCAACTTATTCAAAACAACAAGTTAAAATAGCTTTAGAACTTTATAGAGAAGAAAGAAGCGCAACACAAGTCGTGAGGAAATTAGGTTATCCCACAAAAGCTACTATTTACCTTTGGTTAAGTCGTGAAAAAACAAACTCTAATAATCAGATTAAAAATACAGACTCTTATTCATATCTAAAACGGAAAACGATTTCACCAGAACTTAAAATAAAAATCATTAAACGATGTTTTGAGGATGGGGAAGATGTTAGATATGTGGCAGAGGAGATGGGAGTTAGTCGACAAAGCATTCATAATTGGCGTAGAATAATTGAAACCAAAGGATTAATTGGACTAATGAATAAAGATAAGCAGAAGATTATCAAACCAAATCTCACAGAAAACAAAGAAATAAAACAAGCGAATACAGAAGAAATCAATTCACTTTTAAATGAAATCAAATCATTAAAAATGGAAGTAGATCTTCTTAAAGAGGCATTAGATTTAATAAAAAAAGATAAAGGCATTGGTTATCTAAAACTAAAAAATAGTGAAAAAATCCAGTTAATCAATGCCTTAAAAAAAGAATATCCATTGAAAGATTTACTAGAACGATTGAACATTCCAAAAAGTTCATATCATTATCATCTAAAGAAATTAAAAAGTCGTGATAAGTATGAAAATTTGTGTTTAAAAATAAAAGAAATTTATGAATTAAACCGTTGTGTATATGGTTATCGAAGAATAAAGATTAGTCTAAACAATCAAGGAGTCATTGTTTCTGAGAAGGTTATACGTCGTCTTATGAAACAGATGGAACTAAACCCAAAGTACAAAAAGAAAACAAGAAAGTATAGCTCATATCAGGGTGAAATATCAGAAGCTCCAGACAACATTATTAATCGAGATTTCAAATCTGATTATCCAAATCAAAAATGGCTCACAGATATAACTGAATTCGCGTTATCAAATGAAAAAGTATACCTCTCTTCAATCGTTGACTGTTTTGATGGGAAGATTATTTCTTGGAATACGAGCACTCGTCCTGACGCACAACTAGCTAATGAATCACTAATAGATGCATGTAAGACATTAAAGAAGTCTGATAATGTGATACTTCATTCTGATCGTGGTGGACACTATCGATGGAGTAACTGGATAAATATCACCAAAGAACACAATATTATTCGATCTATGTCTAAGAAAGGTTGTACGGGTGATAACGCTGCTTGCGAAGGTGTATTTGGTCATATAAAAAATGAATGTTTTTATGGATTAGATTTTAGAGATTTTAACGCCGAAGAATTTATTGAATATTTAAATAATTATCTAGTGTGGTTTAATGAAACTAGAATTAAAATAAAATTTGCATGTAGTATTAATGAAAATCGACAAAAATACGGTTATTAAAGTCCAACTTTATGTCCGCACGCCCCTACCAATCATTAAAAGAAATATATACATTTATTTAATGTATAAGATAACTATTTCTCTCATGCTTATAATATCTATTCTTCCTCAACACTTACTAAAAATAATTGTTGATCAAACTTACCATTCTTAATAGCTTTAACTGCTTGAGCCATATTTACTTCAGATGAAGTAATAAGATACTTCTCTTTTATCTTGTCCATGACTTCTTGTAGATCTGCTAACTCTTGTATCATTGAAGCTTTATCTTGAGCTTGAACTGCTTCACGTGCTTCTTCTACGAGTTTTTCTTTTAGTGCTACTAAAAAGGTTTCATCATCTAAGCTTATGAATTCAGCATGTTTACCATCTTTATTAATGATTGCAGGTATATTATCTCTTACTAATTTTTTATAGATTTTCATATTAAATTTCATACTCACTACTAATTCTCAAATAAATTCTTTGTTCTTTTGTTGAATTGATTTCATCATAAACAAAAATGCCGATAAAACGATAACCATCCATTGTATTTTGGTCTTTTACAAACGTTACTCTAGTATGTTTAGATTGTTTTTTTAATTTAGTTATTTCTTTCGAGTCATCTCTAGTTTCAATTATAACTTTTCCATTATCAGAAATTATGTTTATCCAACCATGATTTGATGGTGATACAAATACACCATTTTCTTTATAAGCCAATTGTGGACACCATGCATACAAATTACCTTTAATTGGAAAATAACCGTGTTGCATAGCTTTGACATCTTTACCAAGCGTATTAGCTATATCTACAATTAGTCTATATCTTTCAACATCATTAATCGTTAACTTTTCTTTCACTTAATAAATATCCTCCAATTAAATCAAAATACTCCTATAATTTTCCAAACAGTACTTTCTTTTTTTCTAAATGTATTTTTCGTACCAAATCCAAGTTTTGAAATTTCAGCAAATAAATCGGCATTTATTCCAAAATCATCATTATATTCTAGTAATAAATGAAAATTTCTAAGATCATGGTTCAATCTACCTTCACCAACACTTTGCCATGTAGGTTCATGATGATACCATGCCAAGTTGTCAGGTAATTTCAAAGATTCATTATTTATATATTCAGCGTTATAAATTAACTTCTTATCTTTAAGTAATTTAACATTTATCTTGGTCTTTGCTTTTTTCTCAGCATCTAGCTCATTTATTGAATTGAAATCCCACCCAGAAATATATTCTACATTTATTTTCTTCGCACCAAGGTTTGTTAACAATAGGATTAGTTCTGAAAACTTATGTTCAAATGCTTTCTTATGAAACTCGTTTATTGGATAATACGTACCTATCAAAGTTGGATGTGCAACATACAATTCATTTTCTCTTGGATGACCTATTGGAAATTTTAAATCTAATGAATCAGTGAACGAAATATAATTAACATTTACTCGCTTTGCTAACTCTCTTTGCTTTTTTATAGAGTTTAATACCACATCTATCACTGCTATACCTATTCCAGCTGCTAACGGGACAACACCAAAACCTCTTATACTAATAACGCCAGCTATTATCGATCTCCACAAATTATCGTTGGAATCCTCATTTTTATCATTATCTTTTTCTTTTGACTTAATTTCTGATTCAAATATTTTTTCTTCTGCTAACAATTTCGTTTCGATAATCTCATCTTTTTCTACGACTAGAAACTGTCTTAAAGAATACGGTTTATCTATTAAATTTCCCATTTCCCATTCCTTTTTAAATTCAATTGATTTCTACTCATAATTATAACCTATCATTGATTACTATTTTTTAATAAGTAAGTTGATAATCAACAACATAATTCGCAACATGAATAAAAGAATTTTTCCCATTGCGAACACTATTTGATATTCACTATCAATCCGTCATTCTACATCAAACACAAAGTTAGCTAAGTCTATGGATTCATCATAACTTAGTGTATTATCACTCGATTCATCGAAACTATGGTCATACTCTAAATCTTCTTTAGTTAATGCAAAATAATAATAGTATTCAGGATTATTGGTGTCATCTTCATATGTGATATCAAAGAATGTCCATGCATTGTCGTAATAAACCATATTCCAAGCATGGTCATCTATTTCTGAACTTATCACAATACTTGGTATATCAATATCTTTAAGAGCTGCTTCAAAGGCTAATGAATAACCATGACATACTGCTAAGTTATTAATCAGTGCTCCATAGGCAGTAAATGAATCAGAAGTTCTTTCTGTATCATTAATCGCATTATCATCATAGGTAATCGATTGTAGTAAGTCTTCATAGATGTACTCTACTTGAGCATCTTTGGGATAGTAGGTACTAAGGTATGGATAAGTTAAAATATCAATAGCTTTATTGACTTCATGAATATCATCAAAGTCATAGATGAGATCAGCTTCATAATAGATTTCACCATTTTCTTGTTCATAATAGTAATCTTCCCACCATATTTCATACGGTGATAAAGCTAAGGTATATAGATACACTTTGTTGATATCAAGATCATTATCACTTTTATAGTAGAGATTATAGTATCCTTCATCATAGAACTGAGTAATGAGTAATGCTAATTCTTTCTCATCTTCAATGATATATACAACAATATCTTCATCTTCTGCTTCATCCCAAATATCAATAACTACATGTCCATCATAGTAATCATCTTCATTAACCCAATATTCACCAGGAAATAAATCATTTGTTTCAACTATTGTTTGTTCATGTGATTCACTTACACTACTACAACTGCCAAGTAATAAAATAATTAATAAACTTGTTGCTATTTTTCTCATGTCATCCACCTATGTTTATTCTATACCACTATATTTAGGATTAATTTATTTCATTGCATATAACACTTGTGTAAGCAAGTTCTTAAACTTGTTGACAAGTTTGTGCTCACTCTAATTATAGATCTAATCGCTTTTATCTTAGTAACTAAGAAAAAGTCTTAAGTCGAAATAAAAACACTCTTTCTCAATTTTTACCATACGAGTAGAGTGTTTTCCAAATTGGAGCACTTTAGGTACTTCCTACACCTATACTATACCACTAAAGGAAAAAGTCCTAAAATTAGCTATTTAGCTTCATTTGGGTCTGAGATAACACCTGTAGAAACATACTGTTTTGTTTCCCATGCTTTACCTGCACTACCAAAAGTTTTCATATAATGTATCGCTGTTTCTTTATAGCCTTTTTCAAGCATAGGGAACATCATATAGATTTTATTGCCTTCCATGCCAAATTCTTGAATCTTGTTGTAAGCTCCTCGGAACAAATCGTTCGCAATATTTACTTTACAGATACCTTTTGTACATGCTTTAGCTAAGTTATCATCACCAGTTCCTGAACCACCATGTAATACAAGTGGAACCGATACCTTTTCAGATAGCTCTTCTAATAGTTCAAATCTTAATTTTGGTGTTCCTTTATAAACACCATGGGCTGATCCAATCGCGACTGCCAAACAATCAACACCTGTTTCTTCTACATATCTAATGGCATCTTCAACACGCGTTAAAGCTGTATTGCCATCAACACTATAGTTTTCACCTTTACCAACATGGCCAAGTTCAGCTTCTACACCAACACCTGCTGCACGAGCTATTCTAACAAGTTCTTTAACTTGTGCAATATTTTCTTCTAATGGTAGGGTAGAACGGTCTACCATAATCGTATTAAAACCTACGCTGATACCTTTAATCGCATCTTCAAAGCTATCACTATGATCAATGATAATAGCTGTTGGAATATGAGACGTTGTTGCCATATCATTTAAGATACGTGCAAATCTTTTCATATCTGGATTATGACCATAACCACATAAAAGAATTAATGGTGAATTCATTTCTTCAGCAGCTTCAAAACAAGCTCGAGCTGTCATTTCATTTAATGCAGCTAAGGCTGGTACACCATATTTCCCTTCTTTTGCTTTTACTAATATTTCTTTCATTGAAACTAACATATTTTCCCTCTAACTATGAACCTATAAAATAGTTCATTTTCAATTCATCTTTTGATGACTTATTTTGAATATAAAAGCACTCTTTCAAAAATTTGTTGCTTATCAGAGTGCTTGAATGATTTCTTTGTTATTTACTAAATCTAACAACACAACGCATTGTTTTTGGATCAATCGCATCTTCAAATGCTTTTTGAGCATCTTCGATATCATAGACACCAAATACCAATGATGTTGGATCAATAATCTTTTTCGACAACATATTTGCTGATTTAAAGAATGATTCAACGGATGGATTGACCGTGCCCGTTAAAATCTTACTTGTGTTATGTAGCATCTTTCCACTCACCGCTAGTGGTTCATCTGGAATGATTGTACTGTACATGACACAACGTCCTAAAGGTGCTGTCATCTCTATCGCTTGTTGAGCCACTGCTGGAATGGCTGTACAGTTAAAGACTGCTTCAGCCCCACGACCTTCAGTTAAACCCTTTACAAATTCAACTGGATTTTGCTCAATTGGATTAATCGTAAAATCACAACCGAGTTTCATCGCATGTTCACGACGAACAGGATCTGGTTCGCTTAAAATGACGCGACAACCGCTCATTTTACCTAGTAGAACATGGAGTTGACCCATAATACCACCACCTAAAACAACGATGTCATCACCCATTGCTGGATGACCAATTTCAAACGACTTAACAACACAGGCTAATGGTTCTGCAAAGACACCCATTTCAAGTGAAGTATCATCAGCTACTTTAAACACTTGTTTTGAATCTAAAGCAATATACTCAGCTAAGCCACCAAGTCCTGCAATGTCAAATTGATCATCTTGGATTTTATTTTGGTTTACACAGTGAGCTGATTCACCTTTTCGACAGTAATAACATTCACCACATGCATTTAATAAACGAGCAACTATTTTTGTGCCAATTGGAAATTGTTTTGGATCAATATTTGAACCAATTGATTCAATTTCACCAAACACTTCATGTCCACCTACAAATGGATAAGATACGTGTGCTTTCCCTAAAAACATTCTTTGTTCAAACGTACAAATTGAACATCCGTATGTTTTCATAATAATTTGATGTGGATGAGCAACCGGTTTAGTCACTTCTTTGATTTCAACCTTCTTGTCTTCTACTATCGCTACTACTTTCATTTTATCTGACATAAATCCTCCTACTCAGCTCCGTAATATAGACTTGTAAATATTTCTTTAATTTTTTCAGGAGACGGAACAGCACAAGCAACAGAATTACTTCTATTCACTTGCTCAAAACGCTCAGCATAATCCTCTAAATGTTTTTTATATTCATCTTCTTCAATTCCAAATTCTTGTAATGTTTTTGGAAATTTCAACTCATCATAGAGTTCCCATAAACGATCTCTAAATTTGATTTGATCAGTTTGACCAGTGGATTCAATACCCAGTTGACTTAACAATGAATCAAAGACAGGATGTGGCATTAAACTTTCCAATGTGTAAGGTAATACCATGCCTGTAATAAGTCCATGAGGTAAATGGAAATCTTCTCCTGGTGTATTCAAATCATGAGCTAAACCACAGCCACCATGATTAATTCCAAAGCCAGCAAACATTGATGCGATATGAACACGCGCTCTCGCATCTGTATCTCCTGCCACTGATTTAGGTAAATCATTGATTAATGTCACAATGGATTGAATACATAAGAATTGTGTGACTGGATCAGTAATCACATCCGTTGCGGCCTCTAAGGCATGGGCTATCGCATCAAGTCCTGAATAGATAATGACTTTAGCAGGAAGTGTTTTTAAGAATGTAAAATCTAAGATGGCTACATCTGGTAAGACTTCATTGGTTAAAATCATTTTTTTCTTGCCATTTTCATCAATAAGCATGGCTGCTCCTGTCATTTCAGATCCTGTACCACTAGTGGTAGGACAAGCAATTAGTTTTGTATTCCCAGGTCTTTTCTCAACTTGGTAAAACTTCATCGCATCTGTCCACGTTAAGTGCGGAAGTTCTAAAAACAACAATAGGGTTTTAGCAGTATCAATGACAGAGCCTCCACCTATCGCAATGATTTCATCAGGCTGATAGTCTTTCATATCAGCCATGAATGACTCCATCATGTCTTTAGAAGGTTCTCTTGATATAACCGCAATGATCTTTGCAGATCGTTCTTTGTATATCTCATCAAAGAGTTTTTGATTTAATGCTTTATCAGCTTCTACAACATCACTCACCACGAACGCTGTCTTCTTTGCGCTTGAGTTTTTACAGTAATCAAGTAGTGCATTATCTCCAGATATTAGCTGTCCAGCTGCGTATTGTTTTATTGGATTTGACATCATTATTTATTCAAAATCCCAATCGCTTCTTTAGCACTTGCGCCACTATGGACAACAGCCGCTATCGCTGCACACATTTTGTCAGGTGTTGGATGTTTCCAAACATTACGCCCGACAATGACACCAGCTGCACCTGATTCAAGTGCATCACTAATATCTTGGAAAAATTTTTCTAAATCTTTTGTTGGATTACCACCTAACATAAAGACTGGTTGGAAACAAGAATCACAAAGAACTTTAAAACTATCTTTATCACCGGTATACGCCGTCTTGATGAAATCAGCACCTCTTTCACAACCAATGCGAGCAGCATCAATTAGATTTTGAGGTGTACGGATATCATCAAATTTATCAAACTCGAATCCTCTAGGAAGTGTTTCAGCCGCAACTGGGAAGTTCCACTTTAATCCTTCACGAACCAAAGTCCCTAAGTTGTTGGCTGTTGCTTCTTCATGGGTTGCTCCTGGAAAATCCATCGTTAATATGGCATCTGCACCAACTTTAATTGCATCTTCAACATGATTAATGAGTTGGAATGGTGCACCATTTACATTTAAATGGGTGATTCCACCATCTGCTCTCAATAGAAGAGTTTTGTGTTTAATCGCATCTGCAAAATTCATTGCGATTCCGATTGATGCGAGAAAACCATCTGCACCACCATTAACACATTTTGTTAAGACATCTGCTGTGTCTTTAAGACCCGGTAAACATGAGCCTCCGTAACCTTGATCAACCGCGACGATAAAAGCCTTACCGTCTGGTTCTAAAATATTGTACATTCTACGTTTCATTGTGATTCCTCATTTCTACTAAACTTTTAATTAAGCTAGGATACCTAAATATCCACCAACGATACCTAATACAACTAACATCAACATAACTTTGACAGGTGTGAATTTCTTGTCTAATAATTTGTAAACTCCAAAGGTTAATAAGAGTGGTAACATACCCGGCAAGATCGAATCAAAGAGTTGTTCTTGTAAGGAGAATGTCCATTCACCATTTTGGAAAACAATACCTGTTGAAATATATACATAGTTCGCAACTAAACCACCGATAACAATCGTACCCATGACTTTAGAAGCATCAATAATCTTATTAATTAATCCACTTTCAAGTAAATTAACAATCGCATCAGATCCTTTTTCATAACCTAAGAAGAAGAGGTAGTAACCAAGTCCCCAAATAATGACAACAGCGAGTACTGAGTAAAGGATTGGCGCTAAAATATTCCCTTCAGCAGCCATACCCATAAAGAAGGCTAATAATAGTGGGATGATAACACCTTGAGTAATTGTGTCACCAATACCTGCTAATGGACCCATTAAGGATGACTTAACGGCTGTAATCATGGATTCATCAATTTCTGAAGCACCTTGATAACGTTGTTCTTCCATCGCAATTGCAACACCCGTAATGATGCCACCTACTTGCGGTGATGTATTAAAGAAACCTGTATGACGCATCATCGCTTCTGATGCACCTTGTTGATCATCTTTGTATAAACGTTTAAAGACTGGAACGAGTGCATGTAGGAAACCAAATCCCATCATACGTTCGTAGTTGTAACAACTCATCGCATGTACATTCCAGTTAAAGAATGCCCAATTTAAGTCTTTCTTCGTTAAGATACGTTCTGCTCTATCACCTTCAGAAACTTTGAATAAATCTAAGTTAAATTTTTCTCCATGAGATTTGTACTGTAAATAAATACCTGTTAGTACAATCGCAATTAAACCAATTTGAATCATGTCTAGCGCTGCGTATTGAACCAATAAGAAGCCTAAGAAAAAGTAAATTTTCGCATCACCTTGGTAAACTGATTTTAAAAGCAAACCTAAACCTAATGCCGGTAACATACCACCTAAGATAATCATGATCCCAAGTACTGTATCACCTAGGTAGTAAAGAATACCTGTAATAAAGTCTGCCCCGTAATAAACAATGAAGAAAGCTGGGAAGAATGAAATAACAAATAATAATAGTTGAGGAAGTAAGAAATCAGCTATCCAGAAATTCTTGAGATCCCCCTTTGCTGCTAACTTGTCGGCGTATGGAACAAATATTTGTGTGAGTGATAAACGACCAAACCACATAAATGCCCCTAATAATCCAACAGATACTGCTACAGCTAATGCTGCATTAACATCTAGACCACTTGTAATAACGAGTGTGGTACCAACAACACCAGCTAAACAAGGATCACCAGGTAATGATCCACCTGCAGAAATAAATCCGAGGTACATCAAGTTGATTGAGCCCCCAATGATTGTCCCTTGAACAGGATCACCGAGTACTAAACCAGTTAGAAAACCTGCAACAAGTGGACGATAGAGAGTGAAGAATCCTACAGCCGCTGCTGTCCCGTTTCCTAAGTAATAAATTAAACCAATTAATACTGCTTGAAATAATGTCATATTAATATTTCCTTTCCTATATTAGTTTTGATATATCAGTTGATTTTTCAGCAGGTACGATCTGATATTCAACTGTGCAGCCAGATTCAATTAATCTCTTAAAACATTCATTTTCCTCTGCACTAGAGAAAACATTTCTTATTAATTTTTTGCGTTCATGATTAGAGCCCATTCCTCCAAGAATGACAGAATTAATAGAAACACCTAATCCTTTTAAATTTTCTATAACTTGAGGGATTTTAACTAGAATAATGACATTATGATCATGACCATCATCAGCCTTTAAATATTCAACTGCATCCGGTTCATTTGTAATTTCAACATTTAAACCAGTCGGTGCAGCTGCCTTGTATATTCTTTGCATCATTGAATTTTTTGATAGTGAATCATCTACAATCAACACGGTGTCGCACTTAATATGTTTAACCCATGCGGTTATGACCTGACCATGAATAAGTCGATCATCAATTCTTGTAAGTACAATGTTCTTCATTTTTAGTTCTCCTTTTCACATAACAAATCATTGACATAGACAAAGGTTTTAGGACCTTCGTTTTTTAGATAATCACACAACTCGTATAAATCCCGATGTTGTCGCGAGGTTAAAACTTCAAGAAGGATTGGCAGGTTAATACCTGAGAAATGATTAAATTCATAACCCTCTGATTGACAAACTATTGTATTAAATGGTGTGCCATACATAATGTCAGTGAAGACAAGAAATGGTCCGTTTTTGGATGCATTTTCTAAAATCATTGAGATCTCATTTTGAAAATCTTCTAGATTGCATCCCGCGCTTAAACAAGCTGTGTGTATTCTTTCTTGTTCCCCAGCAATCAATTCAGCACTTTCAACGATTGCTTTACTAAATTCACCATGCGATACGATTACGACATCAAACATAACTACCTTCCCTCTAATTCATTAATGAATAATCCTTACGAATCTTATTATTATTGGTCGAATTTTATGGGTCAACTTATAAAAAAAACAGAATTTTATCTATATCTGTGTAATTTAAATCATTGATTTTTAAGTTTTTTTTTATTAATTATCAGGTTTTGATACGATGAATATACACACTAACAATTCTTTTTAATAACTGTGTACTTATTTAATGATTTTTACACACTTACTGTATGCAAATATGAGATATTTTCATTAGTGTGTAAAAATTTATGAACAATTGACACCAACTTTTAATGATAATTTTGTATTCTTTGAATAAAGGGGTAATAATGTCTAGAAAATTAAGCAAAAGAGAATCAGAAGTTTTGAATCATATTATTAAACATACTAGTAATACATTGAAGTCTAAGGACTTCAATTCTTTAGGTCTTAATGCTTATGATATGAGTCTTGATATAAATACCGATCGTGCTAATTTGTCGCGAACTTTAAATAATTTAACACGAGATGGTTTTTTAATTAAATTATTAGGCAGGCCAACTTCTTTTATTTCTCGAAGGACAATTGAACAATTTTATCCTGATGTCTTTTTTCCAGAAATCTTGGATAAGAAAACGGATTTTAAAAAATTAGTAAACGATAGTAGAACGGTTATAGATCCAAGCACTGATCCTTTCTCAAACTTAATTGGTCATAATAAAAATGAAAGTTTAGGAGAAATTGTTTCACAGATTAAATCTTCAATTGATTATCCACCACATGGACTACCAATTATTCTTTATGGTGAAGCATTCACAGGAAAAAGGTTACTTGTTCAGTCCGCTATTGATTATAGTGTTAAGCGGAAATTATTGAAGAATCAAAAACATGTTTATTGGATTGACTGTTTAAATTTAACGAATGAGAACGAATTATTCAATCTCATTAATCGATTCGTACGTAATGATAAAGATTTCAAATTCTTAATCATCCAAGATTTTGACATACTCACTGAAGTCGCTCGTCAACGACTTAAATCCATAATTATCAATCAAGCAATATATGATTACGAATCACAAAACATTCATCCACTCAACGCAAATCTTTTCTTAGTCACACAAAAAGATTTGGAATTTATTCATAAATTCCATTTTGAACAAATCATCCCCACAATCGTAAAGATGCCTTCTTTTGATGATCGAAATTTAAAGGAAAAAATAACTTTCATTTTATCAATGTTTCAAACAGAATCTCGAAATATTAATCGCAATATAAAAGTAACCCGCAATATAATAAATTGTTTTGCATTATCATCTTTCCCCGGAAATTTAGATCATTTAAAAATTGAAATAAAAAACGCCATTTTAAATTATTTTGAAAGTCCAAGTAATGATAAGCCTACTATTGAACTTGATTTTGAACACTTATCTGATCAATTACTAAATAGAATCACTAATGTAAATAATCAAATTCAAGAACTAGAAAATCTATATGAAGTTTTTAACATATCTCATGTTATCTTAAGTCCAAACGCTGATTGCGTAGAATTAAGACGATTGCAGCAGCAAGAATTATATTCTATTAACAATCAAATTAAAGTTATAAAAAGTAATCATGTGCCTGACGTACAGTCGCTGACTCAAATTTGTAAGATATGTATCCAAGAGGCAGAAAACATTAAATTTGACACACTTAGATCAAAAACAATAAGTGAGCTTTATGATTTGATTACTGAGGATTTAGAGTCAACCGGGCTTACAAGTAATGATCACTTATACTATGGTTTACTCAATCATATTAACCATGTTGTTGAATCATTGAAATCAAAAAACTATCATTCAATCTATCAAGATGACTTTCCATCTTCTGATATTATAATGATTGACTTAGCAGAAAAGATAAATCAAAAGTTAGAATCACACTTTAAAATCAACATACCTAGACAAGAGATTAGATATATTATTGTGTATTTATCTCTAGCAAAACAATTAGTAGATGATTGTAGAATCTCAATCCTCGTTATGTGCCGTTTATCAAGAGTGTCTGAGAGTTATACAAAGTTTATTAAAGCTTTGAACAATCAAATCAAATGCGAGAATTTTGAATATAACTTTTTTGACTTTGCCTTAAAAAAAGAATCTTTTATAAATGCGCTCAAGGAAAAGATATATGAATTGAATTCTGGTAAAGGAGTTCTAATTGTCTCGGATGAATTAATTCCCAGTGACGTTGAAAAAACAATTCACTCAATTAGTGAGAACTGTCTCTTAATTCCCAATATTACAATTTCTAAAATGGAGAAAATCGTTAGCACTTGTCAAAACAAACATAGTTTGATTGGTGACTTCTTACCATATATTGAAGAATATACAGCTATAAATAGTGATAAAGACATCGAGAACTTTGATTTACTAGATTTAATCGAAAATGAACTGCTTGGAAAATCGTTAACCTTTTTAAACCCACACAAAATTTCTGAACTTTCATTTGAGGTGCTAGCGAAAATTATAAAAGATCTTGATATCGCCTATAGTGATATACTTGCGATTCGTTTTGTATCTCATACATCATACATGTGTGAAAGAGTAATACGTGGCGATCAACTTGTACATAAAAAAATGAATGACTTTATCAATCAAAACGGTAAGTATCTACATATTATCGAGAATCATTTTTCATTAATAAACGATGCGTTTGGAATTATTATTCCACAAAGTGAACTAATTTATCTTACAGAATTATTCTTAGATTTTATGTAATATGATTTACTTTTTAAAGATATACAGTCCGTAAAAAAATTTAAAAAAACGTTAGATCATTGTATTTCAATTAAGTAAAAGTACATAAAAGCATATTTGTTGTATCTAGTATTTTAAAGAATTAGTCTTATATGTAGGAGAATTAACTTATGAAACTATGGAAATCTGCTTTTGCCTATTTATTGGCTGGACTATTCTTTGGATTATACTTTAGAGAAATCACTAAAATTTATATGTTTGATGGTGAGACAGTACTAACTAGTCTTCACACTCATGCCTTAGTCTTAGGAATGATGATGTCTTTGATTATGATTCTATTTGAAGGGGTCTATCAAGCAAGCAAAGAAAAAGGCTTTAATAAAGCCTGGATCATCTATCAAATAGGTGTATGGTGGTTACTTATCATGAACTTAGTACGAGGTACTGTTGAAGTCACAGGTAACAACATATCAACTGGATTAGATATGAGTATAGCTGGTATTGCTGGTTTATCACATGTCACCTTATCAATTGGATTAATATGGTTATTACTGGTTATTAAAAAATCAATCAGTCATAAATTAAGCTAGTCACAACATGCTTTGGACTGCCAACATAATGTTTGCAGTCTTTTTTATTATTTTGATAAATAAAAGGTATTAATATCCCTTAAAAATTGATTGCGACAATTCATCATTAAATAGTTTAATTTGAGGTCGACATAATTGTTGCACAGAACAATACATGTTGATATTTACTATATCTAGCTATCATATATGTTTAAAAAAGGAGGAAGCGACTAGCTTTCTCCCATTGTTTAATCAATAGATTAATAGTGTATTTCGTAATACCCATCTTCATTGACTGTTTCTGAAACTTTAGTGTTTGAATTGAGATTAACAGCAGGTCTAACGCCAACACTATTGAAATCTGCAAAATCACTCGCAAAGAAGCCACTATCATAAACAACACCCTCTGTACGATAACCATAATCGACAGGTGATCGTGTCCAATATTCTTCACCATAGGACTGATCAGGAAAATTAGTGACTCTTAAATTATCTTCTGCGCCAATAAAATACTCCCATGTTCTTCCGATTTCGTATGTTGACTCATGCACAGTATCACCAAGCTCTGTATTTGAAGGAATAAAGACTAGATCATCACTCGTATAACTTGTCATCAAATCAAAATCGTAATTGTCTAATGTAGTCATCAGAAGTGCATTTTTGAAATTATCTGAAAAAACAGAATAGAACCCGGTGCCCTCATGGGGAGTTGTTGAATTTAGCCAAGGTCTTAATCCAACTGGAGAAGTTGAACCACTATTCCCCCAATGATTTCGTCCAGCTAACAAACCAGAATCGATAGTACTCTCATCATAACTAAAGTAAGCTATGAGTTTTTCACTTAATAAAGTCACACCACTGCCGTAATGATCTTTTGCGACCACAATCCATGTCACACTTTGGGTCACATTAGCGTCAAAATCAGTGTAGCCAAATCCTCTTTTAAAAGTCCATTCCCAACTAGGATCAACCACTTTATCCCCAATCGATAATGAACTTAACAATTTATCGCTTGAAGAAGTTTCATTTGATGATTCATTGCTTTCTGTCTCAAGGGAATTAGAGTTTGAGGTGCAAGCACTAAACATCATCGATAATAAAATAAACAACAGATATGATTTTTTAAGAAATGCTTTTTTCATTATTACAAATCTCCTTTTAATCACATATTAGCATAGAAAAAGTAGTGCCAAAAAAGTTGAATTACAAAAGTTAAAACTTATTAAAAAATAAAGTTTAATAAGCATATTTATAGCTATTTTTAAGGAACTAAAAAACAATTAATGTATTAAAATTTACTAAGTAATAAGATTTAAATAAAGAAAACAGTGCTTTATTTAAGACATATATTAGACTTGAGCTTTGCTGGGATTGTAATATTAGTTTAGGAATTAATTTTGTCTTTTTACTCATCGTTAATAAGCAATCATTAAATAAGACTTATACGAGTATAATTGATGTATGAGTTTAAGTCATCGTTTGTTTAACACAACAATAAAGAAGTTTTTTAATAAAAAGATTTATTTAAAAGAAGCTTATTCAAATCATTCTTTTAAGATGCCTTTAGCATTCATTGGTAGGGGCGTGCGGACATAAAGTTGGACAAAGAGGAGAAATATGCCAACTTATTCAAAACAACAAGTTAAAATAGCTTTAGAACTTTATAGAGAAGAAAGAAGCGCAACACAAGTCGTGAGGAAATTAGGTTATCCCACAAAAGCTACTATTTACCTTTGGTTAAGTCGTGAAAAAACAAACTCTAATAATCAGATTAAAAATACAGACTCTTATTCATATCTAAAACGGAAAACGATTTCACCAGAACTTAAAATAAAAATCATTAAACGATGTTTTGAGGATGGGGAAGATGTTAGATATGTGGCAGAGGAGATGGGAGTTAGTCGACAAAGCATTCATAATTGGCGTAGAATAATTGAAACCAAAGGATTAATTGGACTAATGAATAAAGATAAGCAGAAGATTATCAAACCAAATCTCACAGAAAACAAAGAAATAAAACAAGCGAATACAGAAGAAATCAATTCACTTTTAAATGAAATCAAATCATTAAAAATGGAAGTAGATCTTCTTAAAGAGGCATTAGATTTAATAAAAAAAGATAAAGGCATTGGTTATCTAAAACTAAAAAATAGTGAAAAAATCCAGTTAATCAATGCCTTAAAAAAAGAATATCCATTGAAAGATTTACTAGAACGATTGAACATTCCAAAAAGTTCATATCATTATCATCTAAAGAAATTAAAAAGTCGTGATAAGTATGAAAATTTGTGTTTAAAAATAAAAGAAATTTATGAATTAAACCGTTGTGTATATGGTTATCGAAGAATAAAGATTAGTCTAAACAATCAAGGAGTCATTGTTTCTGAGAAGGTTATACGTCGTCTTATGAAACAGATGGAACTAAACCCAAAGTACAAAAAGAAAACAAGAAAGTATAGCTCATATCAGGGTGAAATATCAGAAGCTCCAGACAACATTATTAATCGAGATTTCAAATCTGATTATCCAAATCAAAAATGGCTCACAGATATAACTGAATTCGCGTTATCAAATGAAAAAGTATACCTCTCTTCAATCGTTGACTGTTTTGATGGGAAGATTATTTCTTGGAATACGAGCACTCGTCCTGACGCACAACTAGCTAATGAATCACTAATAGATGCATGTAAGACATTAAAGAAGTCTGATAATGTGATACTTCATTCTGATCGTGGTGGACACTATCGATGGAGTAACTGGATAAATATCACCAAAGAACACAATATTATTCGATCTATGTCTAAGAAAGGTTGTACGGGTGATAACGCTGCTTGCGAAGGTGTATTTGGTCATATAAAAAATGAATGTTTTTATGGATTAGATTTTAGAGATTTTAACGCCGAAGAATTTATTGAATATTTAAATAATTATCTAGTGTGGTTTAATGAAACTAGAATTAAAATAAAATTTGCATGTAGTATTAATGAAAATCGACAAAAATACGGTTATTAAAGTCCAACTTTATGTCCGCACGCCCTAGTGTAAAGAATTTTGTGTAAACTCTAAAGGAATTTACTCGTAAAATGTTTTGTCGAAATGTTTTTCTAATTCGTATTCAGATTTATTGAATCCTTTGTGGATTCTACTTTGGAACTTTTGATTCATATTCAAGAACAGACTACAGATGAATCTGTCTAAAGATTCTTCATTGGGAAACTGTTCTTTTTTCTTCGTTTGACGTTTGAGTTGTTTGTTTAGATTTTCAATCAAGTTAGTTGTGTAAATACTTCTTTGAATGGATTGTGGGAAGTTATAGAAGCTTAGAAGTGATTCAGTATTGCTTAGGACTTGAACGGCTTTAGGATAATGTCTTTCATATTTGGTTCTAAAAACTTCTAAATTAATCAAAGCTTCATTCTTTGTTTTAGCTTGATAAACATCCTTCAAATCATTCAACACAATCCCTTTGTCTTTAGCTCTAACTAAATGACCTACGCGTCTTGATAGATGTACCCAACAACTTTGATGTTGAGTTTGTGGGAATACTTCTAAACAAACATCTCTTAGCCCAGTTAACCCATCACTGACACATATGAGTGCTTCTTCTAATCCTCGTGACTTTAAGTCTTCAAGCATTTCTCGATAGTTCTCAGAGGATTCTGAAGGATATAGACGATAATCTAGAATCTCTTTGATGCCTTCCTCTGTAATCCCGACAATGATGTGTAAAGCTTCTTTAGAGACACGATCTCGTCTTACGCTTAAGTAAGTCGCATCCAGATATAAACTGACATATCGAGACTGAATTTGACGGGTATGAAACGCTTCAACTTGATCACTTAGAACTTGCGTCATATTCGATATCGTTTGCGGTGTGTAATACATTCCAAACATGCGTTCAATGAGTTCTGATATCTCAGATGTCGTTATCCCACGTTGATACATCTGAATAATCATGGATTCTAAATCATCGGTGCTTCGCTTATAACTGGGAACTGTGTGCTGCTTGAATTCTCCATTACGATCTCGTGGTATTTCTACACTGATTTCTCCAAAGCGTGTTTTGAGTTGACGTGTGTAAGTTCCATTTCTTGAGTTACCTGTGTTATAACCAATGGGATCATATTTATCATAGTCTAGATAACTGGTTAACTCTAACTGTAATAACTCATTAACAGCTTTCTCAAGTTCGATTCGCATCACTTCTTCGATACTTTCACCTTTAAGAAATGCGCTCATTAAATCTGTGCTAAAATTTGACATGGGAAGTCTCCTGTAATTGTTTTCTGAACAACTACATTTTACATGAGTGCTTCCCACTCTTTCAAAGAACACCGTCTCTTCTACTTAGAGACGTTTACACAAAATATTTTATACTCTCCATTCATTAGCTCATCTCTAAAAAGAGAAACTTTCACTTTTAAACAGAGAAAGATTCTTAAGTTATCACAAGTTGAAAAGAGTGATGCGCTTATTGTTTATCTACATGGTGGAGCTTATGTTTTTAACATTTCTCAACTTCATTATTTACTAATCAGTGATATCGTTAAAAAAACAGGCATCTCAGCCTATGTTTTGGATTACCCACTAGCCAGCGATCATACTGGACATAGCGCTTATGAATACGTACTTGCTTTTCTTAAAACCATATCTGACAAAAAAATATTATTAATCGGTGATTCCGCAGGGGCTGGATTAGCGCTCGCTTGTGCACAAGCACTCAAAGATAAAATCCATCATCTTTTTCTACTTAGTCCCATGTTGGATGCCAGTTTAAGCGATGAAAGACAGATTGACTTAGAAAAGATAGATCCACTTCTTAGTATTGTTGGATTGAAAAATTGTGCGAGACTTTATGCAGGTTCACTGCCTTTAAATGATCCTATTATTAGTCCCATTTATAACACAATGAAAGATCTTAGTCCTGTTAGTGTTTATACAAGTGACTGCGATTTATTGATGATCGATAGTATCAGACTGATTGATCAACTCAAAGAAAATAATAGATCGTATACATTTACATTAGAAAAAGACTTAATCCATGACTGGATAATTATGCCTTTTACAAAAGAAGCAAGAGTAAGCAAAGATCAAATTATCCAACAAATCAAAAACTGTCTATCATAGGCTTACTCGATTGATAAAATGGATTATAAATTATCCTTTGTAAGATTTAAGAAATGTATCTCTTTAATATAAACATTCTACAGGCGATGAACTTGCCACAATTCTAATTTATAGACATTACTTACCTTATTTATGTTTAGGATGTGCTTTTTTCTTAGCCCAATAACTCTTATTTTTTGACTGAGGAGCTTTTGCTTTGTCCTCAGTTTTTTTATGTTTTGGTTTAGGACTTGCTTCTTTTTTCTTCGGTGAAGAATTTCTTGGCTGTTTCTTAGGTTTTGGTGTTTTATCTTTTAATGGATATTCTTCATTCTTCATAACTTGAATTGATTTCTTAATCAATTTTTCAATATCTTTAAGTAAGTCAATATCGTTGAAGTTAACTAAAGAAATCGCTATCCCTGATTTACCAGCTCTGCCTGTTCTTCCAATTCGGTGAACATAGGTTTCTGGTACTTCAGGTAAATCATAGTTAATCACATAAGATAAGTCATTAATATCAATACCACGTGATGCAATATCAGTCGCAACAAGTACGGGTGTCATTAAACTCTTGAATTCTTTAAGGGCTAACTGTCTTGCGTTTTGAGACTTATTTCCATGAATTGCTTTCGCTTTGATGTGATGTTTATTTAAATCACGTACAACACGATCTGAGCCACGTTTAGTACGAGCAAAGACAAGTACAGATTCTTTATGTTTATCTTTTAGAAAGTCAACAATCCAATCAATTTTGTGAGCGTTGTCAATGTAGACAACATTTTGATCAACGGTATCAATCGTTGATGAAACAGGTGTAATAGAAACACGAATTGGATCATGTTGTAGCTCTTCAACAATCTTTATAATTTCTTTTGGCATGGTTGCTGAAAAGAGTAAAGTTTGTTTTTTAGTAGGTAGTAATTTTAATACTCGATTAATGTCATGAATAAAGCCCATATCTAACATACGATCAGCTTCATCTAGGGTAAAGATCTCAACATGCGAAAGATCTACAATGCCTTGATTCACTAAATCTAATAATCGACCAGGTGTAGCGACTAAGATATCACATGCTCTTTTAATACTATTCACTTGTTTAGATTGATTAACACCCCCAAATATAACAACAGACTTCAAGTTTAAGTTTTGTCCATATTTTTGAAAACTCTCTTGAATTTGTACAGCTAATTCACGGGTAGGTGTAAGTATCAAAGATCTAATTTTTTTATTGTTTGTTTTTGACTCACTTAAGCGTTGTAAAGTAGGTATCGCAAAAGATGCTGTTTTACCAGTACCTGTTTGGGCAAGCCCTAAGATATCTCTACCTTTTAATGCTTCTGGTATCGTTTGCGCTTGTATAGGAGTCGCTAACTCATAATTCGAAACTTCTAGTGCTTTTAAAATGGGCGCACTAATCCCTAATTGTTTAAATTCCATATTTTTCCTTTTTTCATGTGAATTCTCTTGATCTTCACAATCAAAAGTAAAGAGTCGTTACAACTCAAATTCATAAATTGAATGATATTTTAAATGATTCAACTTGCCTATCTTAGTTCATTTAATTGGCTTTGTAAACAAAAAGACTAATTATAATGAATATTACAGCTTGATGAATATATAAAGTGCCGATGATTGTGTTCCAGTTGATAGATTGGAAGTGATTCATATTGTATTACTCATTCAAGCAATGATATTAATCACATCAATCGCAGATTGAATCGCTTTTATCTTAGAAAATAAGACATAACATTAAGTCAAAATAAGAACACTCTATCTTCAATTTCCATTGAGTAGAGTGTTTACAACTTTTGTAACACACTAGGTACTTCCTATACCTATTTTGGGATAATATGGCTATTTCTTGTGATTACAGTCATAAATTAACTTAGTTGATGTTCAATCCACTTTATTTTTCATAATGACCTAAACAACTTTCAATCAATATCTCATCATTATCAATTGTATAAACTAGTCTATTCTTATCATCAATTCTTCTTGAATAAGCTTGTCCGTATTTAAGCCTTTCGGGTTTTCCTTCACCAATCATTGCTCCATCTCGAACAATTGATAGAATGAGTTTATTAATTTTGAGTAATGTTTTTCTGTCTTGTGTTTGCCAATAAACATATTCTGTCCAAGCACGAGTTGAAAATATTAATCTCATTCTTCATTAATAATTAAATCATTAATATTCATCTCAATTCCTCCACCATTATGAAGTTCAACCATTCCATGCAAAATTTTATTTTCATATTGTAGGTTATTAATAGTTTTAATCAGTTGTTCGTACTCCGCTTCAGATAATACAACAACATTCTTATCATCATTTCGTGTCACAATTAATGAAATGTTTTCATTTGTCACTAAGTCTAATTGTTTTTTTATTGATTTTCTAAAGCTTGTAACATTTGTTGCCTTAACATTAGGTAGTGCTGTCATATCGCCTCCACTGTACGTTTTTGTGTACTTTATCATGTACATATTATAAAACTATCTTTTAACAAATAAAAGTAATTCAATGCCTTTCCATATTATTATTCGTATTAAAAGACGTTATTCCTAAAAACAACGATTAATCAATCCAGTGTTTCGGCGCACTTTCATCCAGTGTTTCGGCGATTATATTTGATTAAAGCAACTAAGAATCTAGCCTAGTTGCTTGTTCAATGTTTCATATTCACTATCCGTTAATAATCGATATTCACCTTTTTTAATCCCTTTAAGATGAATATTCATAATACGAACTCTAACAAGTCTTCTGACTTTAAAGCCACAGGCTTGAACCATACGCCGTATCTGACGATTATAGCCTTGAGTTAAAATAATCGAAAATGATCTATCATCAATTCTTTTAACTGTACATGCTTTAGTTATAACTTTAGTATCTTGAACGGGGTTATAGATTTCAACTCCTTCACTCATCAATTTAAGGAACTTATTGTCGTAGTGTCTGTTTATTGTTACGACATACTCTTTTTCATGATTATTCTCAGCCCTAAGAATCTTATTAACGGATTGTCCATCGTTTGTTAAAAGGATTAACCCTTCAGAGTCTTTATCTAATCGACCAATCGGAAAAATTCGTTCTTTATAATGTATCGCATC
Organism: Erysipelotrichaceae bacterium; assembly: GCA_963663995.1. Taxonomy (GTDB): domain Bacteria; phylum Bacillota_I; class Bacilli_A; order Erysipelotrichales; family Erysipelotrichaceae; genus UBA2212. The sequence continues at coordinate 1,305,877 of OY760660.1, forward strand.
AATAATATTACTTTTATCTTTTTTGTCTGTTGTGGAAGTTATCCCAATCGGTTTGTTATAAGCAATGGTTATATATTTAGTTTTTGATTGAATGAGTTTATCATCTACTCTCACTTGATCACTCTCTTCCACTTGTTGTCCTAAAGTAGCTACTACCCCATTAATAAAAACTCTTCCATCTTTAATATATTGATCAGCTTCACGTCTTGAACAGAAGCCACTATCTGAAATGTAATTATTTATTCTCATTTTTCAACTTTCTATTTGAATAAATTACTGTGAGTACCTGTCCGATATAAATACAAAGTGTTATTCATTATTTTATAAATCAATAACCAATCTGATTTAATATGGCACTCTCTGTAACTATTAAAGTTTCCTATCAATAAATGATCCATATATTTCTCATCTAGTATCTCTTGATTCACTAGTTTTTCTATAACTTTTTCCAAATCAATAACACTCAGATTTCTCTTTAAAATATTTTTTAGATCTTTCCTATATTTTTTTGATATTTCAATATTTAAAGTGATTACACCTATAAACTACGATGTAATTTCTTTAACTCCTCAAAAGTCATCTCTTGACCTTCTCCATTTTCAATTTCGGCAATCGCTTCTAATGTTTCTTTATTAAATTTTCTTAGTTTAACTTCAAATGGTAGTCCTTGATGTATTTGAACTTGCTTAAAAAATAATTTCACTGCTTGAGTCGTTGATAAGCCTAGTTCATTAAATATAGCTTCAACCTCTTTTTTATCAGCCTCACTGATTCTAACTTGAATATTTTGACTCATTTGTAATACCTCTGTAATGATATTATATTCTTTATCATTACATTTTCCTATATTGTTTATATCTTCCTTCTTTTCCAATAACTTCAATGCGACTGAGTGTGACTAAAACATTGAGACACATTTGTGCTTTCTTAGGACTAATCTTTAAATCTTTCGATAATGATTGTGAAGTGATTATTTCAGTTTTTATTCCTTCAAGTAAACAATCAAAGTCTTCTGTATTATTAATCTTTATGGTTTTCACATACTCTGTTGGTTGTCGATCAGCTCTATGTGATCCTTTTTTTTTATCCGTACTCCAACCATTTAGATAACGTGTTTCAAGTAAATTAAAAAAGACCAAATGAATACTTAAATTAGGATGATCTAAGTATTGTTTAATCGAATACAATTCACTAATACTATCGATTGCTTTGCCTAGCTTTGGTGACTTGCGTGCTTTAGATACTTCACCTGTATCTATGTTTATCCAACTTAAATGTTTGATATAAGGAATGGGATAGACAATTGTTGTGGGAGTATCTTCTAAAAAGACATCTAGCTTTGATTTAAGTTTAAAAAACTGACGTGTTTGTATTTCAATGATTTGTTTTCCATCATAAATATCACAGACTTTGTTTTTAAACTTAACCTCATGAAAATCTTCATTGGGTTCAATGAAGTATTTAATAAAAGAGTGAAGTGTTTTCTCACTTAAAGTCCCAATCCCATTTTGGGCTTGGTTTTTATACACTTTATCTAATGTTTCTTTAAAAACATCCATAGATTAATAATAGAACATCTCTTAAGTTCTATCTAAGTTTTGTTGAAATTGTTGATGATTGTTTAAAATCGCATTTGCTCTTTCAACATCTTGTTTAGTCCCTAAGCCTTTAGTTAACAGTTGTGCTAATTCAAGTGCATGGACATGATAGCCTTTCATATATGCATTATTTAAGAAATGATAAGCTTTATCATAGTCTTGTTTTACCCCATATCCCTTGTAATACATAAAGCCTAACTGACTAATGGCTGGAATATATTGACGCATTGCTGACATAAAAAAGTATTCAAAAGCTTTCTTATCATTTTGAATGACATAAGTACCCTCACGATAAAACTTCGCTAAATCATATTGTGCAATTCTGAAATTTTGATCAGCAGCTTTTTTAAGAAAATAGATTTGTGTATTCATTATTGGCCAAGGATAATCTATATTAGCTAATTCATAACAACTCTTAGCGTCACCTGCCATTGCCTTAAAAAAGCAATCATTGATTGTTTGTCTTTTTTCTTCATTATGTTTAAAAAGTTCATCTTCACTATAAACTCTATTGAATTGTTCTAATAAGACTTTTTTAAATGTTTGAACAAAGTCAGTTAAATGTAAGTATGGATATTTCTTAAGATAGTCATCATATAGACTAAGAGCTTGGTAAAAGAAACGTACATCAATGAGTGTATATAAAAATTGCACTACTTCATCAACACTCGGTGTGATTGGATCAATCTCTTTGTGTGCAGCAAGAACAGCCTTTAGTTCAATATCAATAATTCTTTTATTTTCAATCATGCTTTTGATCTCCTCTTGTTTCTTCATTGATGATGGTGATTTTAAATTCATCACTTGTTTTAATGTGATGAGCATGTTCACCTAAGCCTTTAACTTGAACTTGGTAAAGAATCGTTTTCCCAGAATAATTTTTAATTTGTTCATCTAACCAAGTTTGAAGTTCTTTAGAAGCTTTCCCATAAAAAGGATAGTGATCTACCAAAATTATCACATTAACAATCTCTTCATCCTTCATACAGATTAAGCTTGGAAACTCATTGATACTAAGTTTGGTGTAATTAACAAAGTACTCCTTTTTAAAGTACTTAAGTGCAATCTCTTGACGAACTTCTTCATGCAGCATGGCATGTGTCATATAGCCATAATCAGGTAATAGTACATAGTGATATAACATGTCATTACACAAATCGATTTGTTTGATTTGATTGTCTTTATTAAAGTCCACAAGGATTAATACATAGTCAGGATCATAGTAAGAATCCGCTATACGTATAACCACTCGCCCTTCTGCATACCACTGGACAATTCGCATCCCTTCAATGTCTTCATTTTTTGCTTTAGAGTTTTTAGATGCGACAACATTTTGACGTGTAAAACCTACTGGTTGATTGTTGATATATTTCAAAACAGCTAACTCACTAATATGGTGTGAGTTTTCCCTAAACTGCTCTTCTTTCTTTTGAAAGTATGCAAGCATATTTTCTTTACCTTCAATATCTGACATATCCCACATACTTGTGCGTTTTATTTCATCCGCTAAATAAGGAATGACTTCTTTAAAGGATCCACAGTTATAAGCCTCTTTTAATGTCTGCATAATTTTTAGTTGTTGATCAATCATCACTTCACCTCTTGTGTCCTTAGTTTAGTTTTTAAGTGATAACTCAGGGTTAATTGTGAATTGACTTATATGATTATTCCTTAAGGGATATCACTTTAAGTAAATGGGTAGTGTAGATGATTTATGTTGAGCCTTGGGTTCAAAAAAATGTTTAATACGTTAGATGAAAATTTCTGAACATTTCTTTAGTATTTTTGTACATGCTTTGTTATACTAGTTCGGTATGGCTAAAATGCCTCAATGGAGAACATATGACAGAGAAGAAAATAGCTAATCCAGGTCCTTTAGGCTTGTTAGGCTTCGGGATGACAACCATCCTACTAAACTTACATAACGCAGGGATTATTCCACTATCAATTGTGATTATCTCAATGGGTATTGCTTTAGGTGGTTTAGCACAACTTATTGCAGGAATATTAGAATTTAAAAACGGTAATACTTTTGCTGGTACTGCCTTTACAGCTTATGGAGCATTTTGGTGGTCTTTAGTTGCGATATGGATGTTAGCACCAGAAGGTTTAGCTGCTGATTCTATATCTATGGGTTATTACTTAGGGATTTGGGGAATCTTTACAGGGTTCATGTTTATTGGAACCCTCACTCACAACAAGGCTACTCAAGTTGTATTCTTGTCATTAACCGTATTATTCATATTATTAGCCATTGGCGATTTCACAGGTTCAAGTTTAATTAAAACGATCGCTGGATTTGAAGGTATCTTCTGTGGTGCTTCAGCTTTCTATAGTGCTGTTGGTCAAATTGTGAACGGCGAACATAACAAAACAATCTTCCCTCTTTAAATATTCAGTAAAAGCACTCTTCTTACGATGTTATAGAAGAGTGCTTTTTATAAGTATTTTAGAATTTAGATTCGTTTATTAAGTTTGATTTAAGATAGCTTAAAACAATTGAAACTATTATAAAAGAATGAAAAGTATCTAATGTTTACCGTTTCGATTTTTAAAGTCTTCCTCTATTTCCTTTTTCCACTCATCAAAAACTTCTTCATCTTTTCTTAATCGAGAGACACTGTTATTTAATACTTGGTAGTTCAGTTTTACACCTTTTTTATCATTATGAAAGCTGACTGCTCGATCAGCTTTTATCCCCATATCTTCTGCTGTAGAAATCGCATCAATATTTGCTCCTAAGAAGATAAACTCCCAGCCTAATTCTTCTTGAGCTTTTATCAAATTCTTGATATCAAATACATTAAATTGTTGAGATGCATTCTCCATTCCATCAGTTGTAATAATCACTATCACTTTATCTGCTTTAAAATCCTTCGCTGTACTTTCCTGAATTCCTTTTAGTTTATTAATGCCATATCCGATCGCATCATAGAGGGCTGTTGATCCTCTTACTATATAATCGCTACGATTCATCTTATTAACAACTTTTAAATCTAAATGATCATGTAGTGTTTTTATCTCATGATCAAAGAGAATGGTTGTTAGATTAACATCTCCTTCTTCCTTTAATTGTTCATCAATAAAACCATTAAAACCACCAATCGTATCACTTTCAAGACCTGCCATAGAACCACTTCTATCTAATATAAATACAAGTTCTGTTTTCATCGTTTGACCTCCTTAGTCACTCAAAGTTTAATCAAATAGGAACATAAAAAGGTCAATTCAAAATTGACTTATTAAATCTTAAAATATTAGGAAAACAAGATTATTCGGAGTAAAATAAAGGTAGAGAAACACCTAGTGTGTTCCTTCGGTTGAAAAAAACACTCTACTCTTGGGAAAATTTGAGAAAGAGTGTTTTTGTTTTGTTTACTTATGTCTTTTAAGATAAAAGATGGCGTAAATCAATTCAAAGATAGATACGATTAAAATCATAGCTTGTATGAAATCACTCATAACCATCACCTCCAATACTTTGATTGAAGGAACACATCTTTGATGAATCTCTACCCTTTATCTATATGAATGATATAAACTAAGTCCTTTTTTAAAGTGAATTAGAACCTAAAAGTGTTTGATCATACTCATAAAGAACTGCATTTAGTTCAAATAGATCATAGTTTTTCTTCTTAATAAAATATTGCACAATTATGTCTTGTTTAGAGTACGGGCTAAAACTAAAGCCTGCTTTGTTTAATAAATTATGTGACTCAATTTGTGTTAATTTAAGGGCAATGCAGAAAGCTAAGGCCGTTGATTTAGATGGAACATAGTTTTTATTTGATCTAATCTTAGAAAAGACAGCTTTAGATACATTTGCTTTTTTATATGTTTCAACCTCGTTTAAATTTTTCTCATCAATGTATTTAAACAGTTGTTGAGAGAAGGAAATGTCATGTTGATTAATAACATCTTCTAATTCATTATACTGAATCAAACGATCAATCTTTGGCAACAAGAAATCTACATCTTCAATTTCTAAGTTATCTGTCAAATAATCTTTCACTGAATGCGATAGTTTTTGACTTAATTCAAAAACAGATTTATCAAAGACAACTAAGAACACTTTAACTTCATGATGCATGATAAAAGCCTGAATTTCACTTAACGCAATGCTTAAAGCTTCATCTTTTGGCCAGGCATAGGTACCAGCTGATAAGAGTGGAAAAGCAATCGATGTTAAATGATTCTCAAGCACACGTTTAAAAGCATTTCGATAGGATTGTCTTAATAATTCTTTCTCATCATGCGCACCATCCGTCCACATGGGATTTGCGACATGAATAATATATTTAGATGCTAAGTTAAATGCTGGGGTAATCACAGCTTCTCCCCAGTTAATACGCCCAAAAGGAATACAAGATTCATTCAATTGTTCGTAACCTGCCGCTTTATAAATTTTCCCAGATACAGACAAGAGATCCCCAGGGATTAGATAAGGATTTGATGGATTCACAATCGCATCAACATTTAACTTAGTTATGTCTTCTCTAATGATATCTAGATACATTGATCTTTCCCCTTATTTTATTCCATGTTTTAGATAACCCCAATAACCCATCGAATAATTTGCTGGAGCTATATAGAACATAGAAATATCTTTTATAAATAAAACATTTGAACAACTAACACACTTTAAATGATAAACCTGAAAAAGCTTATTTAATGATTGAAGTTCTAGAAAAGTTTTTTCACTTTCATTTATTGAACAGATCTTTGTCATCTCAGGGTTTGTAAAAAGATAGATGAACATATAAAGAGGACGTGAATTAGATTCACTTCCTAGGTAGTGTATGCTAATAAGTTCAAATGTTTGATTTAATGTCTCTTTTTCGAATTCACAATCAATAAAGACCATATTGTGAAACCTAAAACCATCAAGTGAGTGGTATACAAATATTTGTGTTTGCTTAATAACAATGTTTTTTAAGTTTTCTTGTAGTTTAATATTTTGTTCATAATTCTCTTTTTTAATGTAAATGCCTAGGGTAAAAGTCATATGTGTTGATTCACTTCTTTGTCTCTTTTAATACATTCTTCTTCACTCAATGGTTTAGCTTTTGTGTAATACAAGAAATACAACAAGATATGTCGATAAACGTATTTAAAGTTAATAAAATTAGTATCGTTAATGGTATAGCCACTTCGATCTTTATAAAGGAATCCTTCTAAAGTTAAAGCACTTATAAATGATTCAGCTTGATCATGATTGTTTAGGTTAAACAAAACATCTTTATAGCGACACCAGCCATAATTACGATTGTAAATAAAGTACGCTAAAGGAATTCCTCCATATTCAATCTTTCCATTTACTTTTGGGTAATCTCTAAAAATACAGCGATCTTGATTCTCTTCCTGATTAAAATTCAATTGTTTTTGCATATAGCCTCCTTAAACAAAAAACACCTAAAGGTGTCTCTTGTTTAAATGAAGTTCACCTATCATTTAAGGTTTTAGCACCTTGACCATTGGTTAGGTTGCTGTAAGCTACGAGCCTTATCTCTAACTCACTCTTAATAGGATGTTTAATGTATTTATATTATAAAAACTGAATAGGTATTATGTAAAGTTAACTGTCCCTAATATGCACAGTTAGAAACACTCAACTAATTGTTTGAGTGTTTTTTTATTTGACTACTTATGAACCTTCAATACGATCACGTTTAATATACCCAAAATAACCTGCCACCATCATTAATAGACTTAAAACAAAAATTGAAACAAAGACTGTTAAATCAAATTCTTTAATAGGCATTCTAGGTATCCAACTAAAGATAGCTGTTTTAGAGATAAACTCAGGTAAATCTAATAAACCACCAAAATAGTTCAAGGCAAACGAATAGGCTAAATAAATATAGATGGCATTTCTTGCTTTAGGATAATAACCAATACTCATAGCAGATAGTCCTAAAAAGAATAAAATAGCAGGTAAGAAGTTAAAGCCAGCTTTTATGAAATCCATAATAAGCATCGATGACTTCCCTTCCATCATATAAATGGCTGTATAACCTAAACCGATAGCCGAGAGTAATACCCCTAGAACTGAAGCGAGTATCGCTATCGTTAGATTCGTTAAGAAAACACTCTGATAAGTCAATTTTGATGCATAAAGTTGTGATAGATGCATCCGTTCCTCTTGAACAAATAGTTTATTTATAATTGCAATAGGCAGTATCGCAACTGTACCCAACATAACCATTATAATGACTGATGTAAATGAAGCTTCGATGGAAACACCTGAATAAGTAAACATTGCCGCAATTAACTCATTGCTTTCTAAGAATGTTTGCATATCACCATAGATAGAACCATAAGACGCACCTAAGATAAAGTAGGTGATTAACCATGCCAATAGCATGCCTTTATTTAATCGGTAAAATAAACCAGGAACCGATAAAAGTGATTTTTTAGCATTTGCTCTTCCTTCATAAGCTGGAAGATACCCTGCATTCATATCACGATTACTTTCAAGACTGAAACTGAGGACCAGTGTTGCCAAGATAAAGACAAACGAGTAGATAATCGGTAAATAATTATTGGTCGTAAATGGGTATGTTAAATAGATCCATCCCATTGGATTCAACATTGATAGTGATAAGTTAGACACATCTGTTGCCCCTCTCACTAAATACATGAGTCCAATAATTCCCATACTCATTCCAATTGCACCTGTAGATGTCTCATTAATTTGAGCCATCACTAAAGCGATAACAGCTCCGATTAATCCAGCCATCATTACTGTTAATGCGAATAAAAATGATCCATAAGCATCTATACTTTCAACTTGAAAAACAATCATGGTAGAGGCAATAACAAGCGCCAACAAGCCATTAATTACGATGGCTTCAATAAACAATGCAAATGAATTTGATAAGCGACCTACTTGATAAGATTGAATGAGTTCTGTAAAACCTAATTCCTCATCTTTACGTGAGTGAGAAATAATATGAAGGGCTTGTATAATCATCGCAAACAATCCACAAAATAGTAACATTTCTTGTGCATACATCGCCCCAAGTGTATATTCAGTGGCACTTTGAATAGGGGTTGGTCCAACCATCGCAATCATGGCTGGATTCAACATCGTTTGATACATACCGATTAAACCCTGTCCAGATCCAATTTCTTCAAAAGCTGGGACAAACCCTCCGGTAAATAAACCAAGACCTAAAATCCATATTAATGCTTTTCGTAAATCACGCTTTAAAAGTGTTTTAAATAAAACTTCCCAGCGTACAATTTCTTTCAACATAACGTTCTCCTTTCAACTTGAGTCAAACTATTCATAGTGACGTCTAAATAGATCTTCTAAAGTTGGTGGAACGACTTCAAACTTCTCAACATCAAGTTTAGAAACTTTCGCTAAGATTGTTTTAATATGATCATTATCAATATAGAAGTGTGCTACTTTTTCCTCACTCATAAAGTCAAAAACACCTTCACACTCTTTTAAACTTTCTGATTTATCACTGACTAAAGTGACATAAGATCTGGTTAAGTGTCTCAGTTCATCTAAACTTCCTGTTTCAACGACTTTACCTTGGCGAATGATCACAACTTTATCCGCCAGTCTTTCAACTTCACTTAAGATATGTGATGAAAGAAGAATCGCTTTTCCCGCTTTCTTTAATTTAGCAACTTCTTCTTGGAAAACAGATTCCATCAAAGGATCTAAACCAGAAGTAGGTTCATCAAAAATATAGAGATCTGCATCCACCGACAAGGCTGAGATTAATCCTACTTTTTGTCGATTTCCTTTTGAATACGTTTTTGCTTTTTTCTTAGGATCAAGTTCAAAGCGTTTAATAAGTTCATCTCGTTTAGCAATATTAGCTTGTCCATGTAACTCCATAAATAAGTCAATCAGTTCACCACCGGAAAAACCACCCCATAAATTAACTTCACCCGGGACATAAGATACACGTTTATGAATTTCTAAACGATCATTCCAAACATCTTTCCCAAAAATGCTTGCTGTACCTGCATTACTTTTTAATATCCCTAGTAAAATACGAATCGTTGTTGACTTGCCCGCTCCATTTGGACCAATAAATCCAACGACTTCCCCTGGATTTACAGTAAAGTTGACATCATGCAATGCTTTAAACTTTCCGAAGCTTTTTTGAATCCCTTTAACTTCTACAATAGCTGTCATATGTTTTACTCCTAGTAACCAAAAACTAACAATAAAAAACAATTCTGTTTAAGATCTGTTTAAATTGATTTCAATTCATTGGTTTTCATATAAATACATCGTAGAACTCATTTTTTACCTTGTCAATGGACTTTTGGTCTAATGTTTAATTGATAATACTTATTTTTTATTTTATACTATGTCTAGAGTTGTTTATGAACTATATTTAATAATAAAGTTCATATTATGAGGTAAAATCATGAATGGATATGAGAAACGCTCGAATGAAAAGAAACAGGCTATTCTAACCGCTAGTTTTAATTTAATGAACAGTGATACTGGTCTTACTACATTGAATACAGAAGTGATTGCTAAAAACGCTAATGTAAGTAAAACCTCCATTTTTAAATACTTTGGTTCAAAGGATAATCTAATCAGTGAGGTCTATAAAGATTTTCTGAATCGTATCGGTGACGATGCACAAAAGATTTTAGAGGCAAAACTTCCTTTTGAAGAAACGATCAAAGCGATTGGACAAAACGATATAAAACACATCAAGGAAGTTAATCAACAATTCTATTACGATATGATGAACTTTCTTACAACGACAACTGACACTGACTTAGTCAAACTTATTGATAACTATACGAAACAAGGGATTGAACTATTGATGGATGTCTTTCATCAAGGGCGCAAGGAGGGTAAAGTCGATATGAAATATTCGGATGAATTTCTTATTCTCTACTTCCAAGCCCAAGTAGAAGGTGTATCAAATCCTAAAGTTTACAATAATCTTTTGCCTTATATGGATGAATGGACAGAAATGCTCATAAAAGGGTTAGCACCTAATAAGTAAAATTGAGCCAAAATTCCAAATATAAGCGAATACATTCATTTAACACTTGATACATTAGTTCAAGTGTTTTTTATAAGTAGTTAATCTACTTAAGTATTTCACAATATGTGTTATTGTTATCTATATGGAAAATATGAAAAACCCTTTAGGTTTTGAGAATGTAAATAAATTAATCCTAAAATTCTCCATTCCAGCCATTACTGGAATGATGGTCAATGCTTTATATAACGTGGTTGACCGTATTTATATTGGAAACCATCCAGACCTTGGTATGAGTGGTCTTGGTGGAATCGCTTTAGGCTTTCCAATCATGCTTATCTTATTGGCATTTGGTGTCTTGTTTGGTGTCGGTGGCGCAACCTTATTTGCGATGAAATTAGGTGAAGGTAAACCTCAAGAAGCTAAGAAAGTTTTAAGTACAGCACTCATCTTATTAATAATGGGTAGTTTGATTTACATGTTTTTTGGACAAGTCTTCTTAGAACCACTGCTCAGATTATTTGGTGGTAGTGATGAGATTATTCCTTTTTCAATGGAATATATGCGAGTCATTCTCTTTGGCGCAACTTTCCAAATTCTATCTATGGGTCTAAACCATTTTGTTAGAGCTGATGGTAGTCCAAAGATTGCGATGTATACCATGTTCTTAGGAGCTGGTACTAATATTATCTTAGATCCTATCTTTATCTTTGTTTTTGGTTGGGGTATGTTTGGGGCAGCTTTCGCAACTGTCTTAGCACAAACTTTATCTGCCACATGGGTTATCCTTTACTTTAGAGGTAAGAAATCTAGAGTAAAATTGGATAGCTTTAAATTTGACTTCTCAATTTCAAAGAAAATAGTTTCTCTTGGTTTCCCAGGTTTTTCACTACAAATTGCGAACGCGATGATGATGTCTGTTCTCAATCGTTCACTTACGTTCTATGGTGGAGACTTAGCAATTAGTGCGATGGGAATCATCCAATCGATTCAAACATTCTTAATTATGCCTGTTATTGGTTTAAATCAAGGGACACAGCCTATTATCAGTTTCAACTATGGAGCACAACAATATGATCGTGTACGCCAAGCCATTAAACTATCCCTTATCTATGCCTTTGGGATAACATTACTTGGTTATTTATTAACTCGATTAATTCCTGATTTACTGATCTCCATCTTTAATCGTGATGAATCTCTTATGGTTCTTATGCGTTATGCGATTTATGCGTGGTTTTTTATGGTCTTTACAGTCGGTCCACAAATCTTAGCCTCTAATTTCTTCCAAGCCATTGGTCGATCAAGGATTGCTTTATTCTTAACCCTTACTCGTCAAGTTTTAATCCTTATTCCAAGTATTATTATCTTGCCGCTCATTTGGGGTTTAGATGGTTTACTCTTTGCCGCTCCACTTAGCGATACACTTGCGACAGTTGTTACAGCTTATTTCTTTATTAGAACATATAAAGAATTAGGGCATTTAAAACCAGTTCACAATGAACCCAACTTACCTGAAGAAGCATTAGAAGAAGCGATTGATATGTGCTAAATCACTTCGGTGTGTTATTTCATTAAAAATTGGATACAATGAAATAAGTAGTCGCGGATGACTTCCCCCATCCCTAATTAGTCCACGATGAAAAAAAGCAGACCTGGGCACAAGGGTCTGCTTTTATTGTTTATGGGGGAATTATCTACATAGAACTCAAAACTATGCATATGTGCCCAAGAAAGAAAACTATTGGTCTTCTGTCTTTGCAGCTTCTCTAGCAGCGGCAGCTTCAGCTTTCGCGGCTTCTCTTTCAGCAGCGGCAGCAGCTCTTTCTGCTTCACGTAATGCAGCTTCTGCAGCTCTTTCTTCTTCAGCAGCTAATTTAGCAGCATCACGTTCTTCAGTTGTTTGTGCTTTTTCTTCTTTTAATTGTTCAACTCTTAATTCATTTCGAATTTTAGCCATCACCGTTTTTAGTTTAACTAAATCTTCAACTGAATTTAATTCTTCATCATATAAATCTAGGTTTAAACCATATTCAGCCATATCATAAACAAATTTATTAATTAAATTAGTCATATGCAAGTCTTGATTACTAAAGGCAACTCCCATTTCACTTAAACTTTCTAAGTTGGCAGTACTTAGAACGAATTCTTTAACTGTCAAAGGCGTTCCATCATTTGTTTCAACAAGACCATTAATTAAATGGATCCCTAAAGATTCACCTTTTTCATCGGCTTCTTCTGCTTCTTCATCACTTGCGACTAAGTAAACAACACTTAAAGCTTGTAGACTATTTAATTGCGCAGCCATTTCTTCACTAAGTGTTATCCCAGCTTGATCCTCTTCTTCATCACTTAAATCATCATCTTCATCGACAATGTTCGTTGCGACAACAATATAATCAGCTTGTGGATCATCGGTTCTAATATAGCCTTGTGCTTTCGCAATATCAGCAATCTCTTTAATCGCTTCATTAACTTTCAAGCCAATCACAAAATCTAAATCCATATTTTCAGCATCTTCATTGTAGTAAATAACATCAGTAACCATTCGATTTTCATCAATGACAAGTTCAAGACTTGGATTAATATCGACACTAACTCTCGCAAAGACTGATGTTGTATGTGTACTAGTAATATTATTTGTACCAATAAACATAAACAGTGCCACCGCAAAAGCACTTAACATAATTAAAGCTTTTCGTGGACGATGATATTTTTTATTTAAATCACTATGAATCGAATTCAACATCGATTCATTTTTATACATTTCTTTTTTAAATCCTTTTTTTAATTCACTCATGATTAACACCTCTCACTATTAAAGAGAGGGTGTTATGTCTTTTTGTGTCAAAATTTCTTTAATTTTTTTTAAATTACGATAAAAACGTAAACGAACAGCATTTTCACTTAAGTGACTAGCTTCAGCTATTTCTTTAAAACTCATATCAAATCTAAAGTATGCACTGATTATCATTTGATCAATTTCACTAAGGTTTAAAACTTCACGCCAAACCTCTTCAAAGACACTTTTATTGAGAATATCGATTTCTACTTGGATCTTTGTATCTTCGATATATTCACTTGTTTCTTCATCCAAAGATACAGGTTTAATACTTTTCTTTTTATAATAACGAGCACATTCTTTATCAACCATTTGTTTTAGATAAGCAAGCGGAAGATCTACCTCTTTATCTTTGCGGATGACATAATGAAAATAGTCTTTATAAACATTTTGTAAAATATCTTGGCCATCATGAAAGTTAGATACTTTAAAGTGGATATATTTACTTAGACTTTCGACACTTTCATCATAGATTTCATTAAAGCGACTCTCTTTACTCATTACTATTATTATAACTGTTTCATTATTTGGACAGTTTAAAATTTACGAGCTTGGAATTTGTTAAAATGGGATAGAGGAAAAATCAATGGAACAAATCATTATTGCTTTGCTTGTAATTGTAATTCTTTTACAAGTCATACATCTCTTTAAAAAACCAAAATCAACTATCGATAAGCCTTTAAAAGACTTAAAGAATGAAATACGTGATGATACCAATCAAATGGTCACCACCTTTTCTACTGTTATGACAAACAATTCTAAGGCATCTGCAGATTTAGTTGATAAACGTTTAGATGAACTCTCTAAATATCTTCGAGATAATCAACAACAGCTTCAGCAAGTTGTTTATAAATCTTTAGTTGAAATTAATACAAACTTAGAAAAAACCAGTAAATCAAACGAAGAAAGATTAAGTGCAATACGAGAAACTGTAGAAAAACGATTAACTGCTCTTCAAGAAGATAATGCCCAAAAACTTGATAAGATGCGTGAGACTGTCGATGAAAAGCTTCAGAAGACTTTGGAAGATCGAATCTCACAATCCTTTAAACAAGTCTCAGAACAACTCGAATCTGTATATAAATCACTGGGCGAAATGAAAAATATTGGCGTAGAAGTTGGTGATCTTAAGAAAGTATTATCCAATGTTAAAACAAAAGGTATCTTAGGTGAAATCCAACTAGCTGCCATCTTAGAACAAATCTTATCCCCAGAACAGTATGAAGAAAACATCGTTACTGTTCCAGGATCAAGTGCTCGTGTTGAGTTTGCGGTTAAGTTACCCGGTGATGGAAATGTACCCGTTTATTTACCCATAGATTCTAAGTTTCCAACCGAAAGTTATACAAGATTACTGGATGCTTATGAAACAGCTGATAAAGTGTTAATTGATTCAGCCGCAAAAGAACTAGATTCAACGATTAAATCATTTGCGAAAGATATCCATGATAAATATATCCAAGCTCCTAGTACCACAGACTTTGGTATTCTCTTTCTACCTATCGAAGGTTTATATGCTGAAGCAGTTAGACGAGGTCTAGTGGAAACACTACAAAGACAGTATAAAATTAATCTAGCTGGACCTACCACGATGGCTGCCTTACTAAATTCACTTCAAATGGGCTTTAAAACACTCGCTATTCAACAAAAAAGTGGTGAAGTTTGGAATGTTCTATCAGCCGTTAAAACTGAGTTTGAACAATTCGGCGATATATTACAAAATGCCCAAGATAAACTCACCCGTACCAGTGCTGATTTAGATAAACTGATTGGTACACGAACTCGAAGTATTAACCGAAAGTTGAAAGATGTTTCTACATTACAACTAGGTTCTAAAGAATTATTAGAATTAGAGACAGAGGACGAATAGTCCTCTTTTTAATAATAATTACTTTTATTGTAATTACAATGTAATGACATATAATAAAAGTATGAAGAACACAGTTATACAAATACGCATTGACAAAGAAACTAAAGTTGCAGCTGAAAAAGTCATTACTGATATGGGACTAAACTTTTCAAGCGCAATTCAAATGTTTCTTAGACAAGTTGTTCAAAAACAAGAAATTCCTTTTACGATTGAGTCTCGTGGCTATAATCAAAAAACTTTAGACGCATTTGATGAATCACTGGAATCTGGTGATTTAGAAACTTTTGAAAGTATAGATGATTTTATTAAGGATTTTAATGACAACAAGTAAATATTTATAATGTGATAATTCAAAAGACAACACGTTATAAGAAAGACGAGAAAATTCTACGGAAGCGAAACTACAATATGAATCTTCTACTAGAAGTAATTATGCAAATATACTCTGGTCATTCCCTAAGTTCGAAATATCAATTACATTCTTTAGTTGGTCAATATTCAAACTCTTTCGAATGTCATATTAAACCTAATTGGTTATTAATTTTTCGACTTGTTGAAAATGAACTTATCCTAATTAGAACCGGAACACATTCAGATTTATTCAAATAAAATGAGATCTTTCTCGCTCAATTTTTCATATTCACATCCACATCTACAAGATATCGTGCTTTTAATTTATATTTCTTTAATACTTTAAGTTGATCTAGAGGTATATTCATAAAAATGAGTTCATGATTAAATTCAATGGTTTTAAGTTTGCTTAGTATAAGCTTTCTTTTGTCTTCTGTAAGATCTTCATATAGATCTATTCTATT
This sequence comes from Erysipelotrichaceae bacterium, assembly GCA_963663995.1. GTDB lineage: Bacteria > Bacillota_I > Bacilli_A > Erysipelotrichales > Erysipelotrichaceae > UBA2212. The sequence continues at coordinate 1,321,974 of OY760660.1, forward strand.
TATTTTCTTAGTGTTTAATAATTTATTCATAAATTGAATAAATGATTCATTTTGATCAATATCGTAAGCTAATAAAATCAGCGCATCTTCCATAAAGTGTTCATTGGTAGGTATAAGACTCATCCCTTTTTGTATTTTGAGTCCACCATTTTCTTCTTCTCTTTCGACAAACCACATAGGTCTATTGTTCTCATGACAACTAATCAGTGTGTCATAGTGATAATTACCATACCAATCTGCTTGTCCAACTAATATATGCTTGTTATAAAATTTCATGTCTATCCCTCCGTAGTAGTGTTTTTATAACATAGTTAAACTAAGCTTAAAAGTTAGCTGTCCTTTAAGGTGGACAGACTTATTTTTCAAACTTCTTATAAAACTGCTTAATGATCCTTTTCATATCTTTATTGATATACATAAAAACAAATTCTTTAACAGAATCATCTATCCCATAGTAACTTTCAGCTATCCCACCTGCCATACAGGCGATGGTATCACTATCACCACCATATGATATTGCTGTTCTAATAACATCTTCAAAATCATGTCCTTGTAGAAAAGCAAAAATTGCGAGTGGAACTGTGATTTGACAGGTTTCATTAAAGCCAATATCTCTTATCTCTTCAACATTAAGATTTAGATCATAATGAAAACGTTCTTCTATTTCATTTTTAATAAATGTTTTATCTTTCTTTTCTTTTGCATAATAGATTGCTAAAGCAATCGCTTGTGCACCTTTGATTCCTTCAGGATGATTATGCGTTGCTTCAGCACTATACTTAGCGAGTTTTAAAACCTCCTCTACAGTTCTTGCGATGTATCCAATCGGTGAAACTCGCATACCAGATCCATTTCCATATGAATGATAAGGTTCTAGACTCTTGGAAATTCCCCAACGATAAAACATTCCACCAAAACCACGTTTGTCGTGATAGGTTTTTCTGAAATGATATTTATAAGCTACATCAAATCCCATAAAAGGATGGATAATCGCATCCATAGTTGCGATAGTTAGAATCGTATCATCAGTATAACGACAATGTTTCTTTTCAATTTCGAAATCTTTTGTATAAACATTATTAAACTCAAATACGCTTCCTACAATATCGCCATATATCACTCCAAACATAAACATTCCTCCTTTTGACTTCTCTATCATAAGTTTATGTTTACAACTTGTGGTTAATTGATAATTGACTTAGTTGTCCATCAAATAGTACAGGTATGTTGATTCTTTAAATGCTGAGGGTTATTTTATAAGTGACTTGGGGAAGTCAGTAACGGAGGGTTATGATGGATATTATTGTAATCATATTATGTATTGTTTGGGTATTTCTTGGGATGGCATCCAGTTCTAAGGTAGATATCGATAAGACTGTTCCTAACCCTCCTGATCCATATGATGGGTTCGATGACTTTGATGAATAATCATGTGCGCGTTAAAAGTCATAAAATGACTTTTTTTCTTTGAAAGATTTATAATTTGATTATGGTAAAAGATATTCCTCGTTTCCTTAAACAAATAAGCTACACACTCTTTATTGCCAATATTCAATTTTGGTTGTTTATCTTTGTTTATACGAGTTTTATTGTTTATAAAAATAATCCTGATGTTTTGTATTTAAAAGTATTATTAGCCATTGAGCCAGTCTTATTGACTTTAGTGTTTTATGGCTTTGTTCATGAACAAAAGATCTTATATAGTTTGGGATTAATCTTAACTTTATCTAATGCAATCTTATCTGTTTTAGATCAAATTGGAACTGTTGATTTGATTTCGTTAGCCTTAAGTGTTAGTTTATTTCTATGTTTACTTACACAGTTTAGACTTTTTTATAAGCATTAAATGTAAGCCCTTTGACAATTTCACATATTTGTCTCACATTGTGTTCACATACAAGGGGTATGATAGAAATGCTGATTTGGTAAAATAAAACAAACAGTGTAGGATAAACACATATGATAAATCGTTTTAAGTATTCTTTATATCGTTTCATGATTGGACGCTACGGTAATGATGCATTAGGCTTTGGGCTATTAGGCCTTAGCTTTTGCTTCAGTATTATGTCTGGATTCTTTGGGGATTACAGAACTTATGTAGCACTTCTTTCATATTTACCTTTATGGTATGAAATGTATCGTTTTCTATCTCGTAATATTTATGCACGACAAAAAGAAAACAATAAGTTTCTCAGTTTGATTAAACCTTTTAGAAAAGAAGGCAAGCGTATTTATCTAAACTTTAAACAAAAAGACTACAAACATTACACTTGCCCACATTGTTCACAACTCATACGCGTTCCTGCTAATCGCGGGCGTATTGAAATAAGTTGTCCACATTGTCGTAAAACATTTGTAAAGAAAACATAGGAGATATTATGTACGGATTTAGTTTTCTAAAATATATTGGCTATTTTCTTATCTTAAACTTAGTTTTAAATTACGCTTTTAGAATTTCACCACTTTTGGGCTTTTTAGCCTTTGGTGCTTTTATTTATTACAGTATCTTTAGACGTATGGGTACACAAAAAATGTGGGGTTCTACTCAATTTAAAACATATAACTCAGGTCAAAGACAACAACAATCTTACGAACAACCAAAAGAAACATTTAAAAAAGATCCAAATGTGATCGATGCTGAATACCACGAGCACAAAACACACTAAGAGCCACTTCCGTGGCTCTTTTTAATGAATATACTGTTTAACCAAATCTATAAATAATGATATTAAAGGATTTTTAGCTTTGTTGCGGTGTATTGCAACTACAGCTTGAAGAAGCTTGTTATCTTGGGCTGTTGGTATTTTTATCAATTGTTTGTTTAACAATTTATCTTCTAAAGTAAATGATGGAAGATATGTCATTCCAAAATCATGCTCGACTAAATTAATGATACTTGGAATACTGCCAAGTTCCACTGTATGACTTATATCAATTTTTTCATTTGCACAATTTTCCTCAAAGATTTGTCTAAAGATGCAGTTAGGTTCATTAATCACAAAGGGAATTGAAATAGAATCACTAAGTAGATTAGGGTTCTCTTCATAAACTTTTGGAGATACCACACAATCCATAAGGTATAAACCTAAGCGATGAAATTCGAATATCGACATATCTTTATTAATATTTTCATAGAATATTCCAATATCACTAGTCCCATTTTTAAGTTTGTTATATGTTTCATAACAGTTTGTTGACTTGATACTTAACTTTGCTTTAGGTGCTAAGCGATGAAATTCTTTTAGAACGGGTGCTAACTTATAACAGAGTATCGTTTCCGCAACATCAATTTCTAATGAGCCTTCTAATGGATTTTGATTAAGTTGGATAAGATCGTTTACTGAACTTAGAACTCCATCAACATAAGGTAGTAGCGCTTTCCCATCTTTCGTCAATTTCATTTGACGTCCTATCTTTTCAAAAAGTTGGATACCCAATTCGTTTTCAATTTGTTTAATTTGAAAGGTAATGGTTGATTGAGTGTAATTCAGTTTCTGTGCAGCTTTTGAAAAACTACCTGTAACCAAGATTGTTTTAAATGTTTCTAGGTATTTTATTTCCATTTTAAATTCCTTCAATTTTATTGAATGATAATATCTATTATTTCAATTTGATTTAAGTATATTCTAGTCTTATCTTTAAGTAAAAGAAAGCATGGATCAAATTTATGAACTATATCCTCCTCTATCTACCATATGCCTTTATAACTGCTTATACACCTGGACCAAACAATTTACTTTCATTACATTCCTATGCTCAAAACGGTTTGAAAAAAGGACTGTATACAACCTTTGGTATTCTAAGTGGTTTCTTTATAGTCATGAGTTTTACAGCTTTCATCTCAGTTGAGCTCACAACATGGGTTCCATTCATTTCCCCTTATCTTAAATACTTAGGTGTTTTATATATATTATGGTTGACTTATCACATATTGATGAGTAAACCTTCTGAACTATCTAAAAATAATAACAACAATTTTAAAACTGCATTTTTACTGCAGTTTATGAACGTCAAAATATTTCTATATGCCCTAACCATATATAATTCCTATATTTTGCCAAACTCCCATTCAACATCGCTTTTAATTATCAGCGTTTGTGTGAACACATTAATCGGCATCTCAGGAACAATTGTCTGGGGCTTAACCGGTTCACTACTTCAAAAACTGCTAAAGAAACATTATAAAATACTCAATATCTTAATGGCACTCGCCTTAGTTTATTCAGCCGTTCAAATTCTTAGCGATTAATCATCCCAACCAAATTGGGTAAAAATTATTTTTTTTAAATATGCTTCTACTGCATATTTTACATAGGGAATCGTATTATCAGGTAGTTCTTTTAAATCTACCCATTTCAATTCATCGCATTTATCAAGTTCACAATTGCTTACATTACCTTCAAATTGTTTACATTCAAAGAAATAATCCATGCGTTCACTCTCTGATTTACGATGCATGATTTGAATTGCTTTAAGATGATCTTTTTCTATGTCTATACCAATCTCTTCTTTAGCCTCACGTATCATCGCATCGATATAGGATTCATTCGCTTCAACATGTCCTGCACAAACACTATACTTACCATCTTCATATCCTGTATTAAAACGTCTAAGTAATAATATTTGATTATCTTTAATAATAAATAAATGAACTGCTAAGAAAACCTTAGTCCTTGCCATGATTTAGATGATGATAAAGTGCGCCGATAAGATTACTATCATTCCCGAATGCACAAGGAACAATCTTCATCATTTTTTGAGGTGCCCAAGTGAGTTGTGTGAATAAATTTTCTAACTTTGCTTTAATAGTCTCAATGAGAATTTCTTGTGCAGAAACACCACCACCAATCGCAATTGTTTCAGTATCTAGAATTGTTTGAATAGTAAAGAGACCATAAGCAAAGCTTTCTGAGAAATCCTCTAAGATCTTTTGCGCAACACTATCTTCTTGATGAATAGCTTCAAAGAATATTTTTCCGTTAACTTCTTTTGGATCTAAACCTTTAACACGTGCATATGAGCCTGTTAAATTGCCAGTTGAATTGATTCGTGCCCATACATTAAATGGATCATTAATGGGTTGAATGGTTGTTGGTAAACCAGATACTTCACCTGATGCAAAGTTAAATCCTCGGTGTACTTTTCCATTAACCACAATGCCACCACCAATGCCTGTCCCAATCGTTAGAACCATTCCACAGTCTACATTTTGAAGAGAACCTTTCCATAATTCTGCACTAGCTGCACATTTCGCATCATTATCAATCGTTACTGGTACATTTACTTTAGCTTTAATCAAGTCAGCTAAGGGACATTCCATAATATAGTGTGATAGAGCGCCCCCAGTAAACATATAGCCTTTGTTTGCATCTATTCGTCCTGGTGCACTCATCGCAATGCCAGATACATCTGGGTGTTTTTGATAGAGTTCAGTGATTACTTCAATAAAATCATCTAAGTTTGTTTTGGGAGTATTAACTTCTCCTTTACTTAGAATCGTTGATTCTTCATTCATTAAGGCATACTTAATAGCCGTTCCACCTACATCAATTCCTAAATATGTTTTCATAAATTTTCCTCGTAAATTAAGATTATCACAAAAAAAGACTCTTGCGAGTCTTATAAAGTTTGATGTAGATAATCAGCACCAAATGTTTCAACCGTCACTGATTGAATCACTTGAGCATCTAGTGGTTTATCCATACGATCACGTTTAACACCAACGATACGATCAATGATATCCATGCCTTTTAATACTTTACCAAATGCTGCATATTGACCATCTAAGTGAGGTGCATCCGCAACCATAATAAAGAATTGTGAACCTGCTGAATCAGGATGCTGAGAACGAGCCATGGAAATAACACCACGTGAATGTTTCATATCATTTTGAACACCGTTATAACTAAATTCACCTTTTATACGATAGCCAGGTCCACCAGTACCTGTCCCTGTAGGACAACCACCTTGAACCATAAAGCCAGGAATAACACGGTGGAATGTTAATCCATCATAAAAACCTTCTTTAACTAAATGTATGAAGTTCGCAACACTAATTGGTGCAACTTCTGGATTAAGTTCTATATGGACAGCTTCGTCCCCCTTAAACTGCATTGTAACTATTGGATTTCTCATCTAAACTCTCTCTTTTTCATTAAAAATAAAACACACTTTTTATAGTGCCTTTTTATAATACTCAATGTTACACCTAAAATCAAACAAAATACGTGATAACTACACATATACGTTCAAATATCACTACATATAAATACTAGCTAGCAATTTTAAATATACAAACGATGCATATATACTAAATATTATATTATTTTTGTGAAATAAATAACTTTTAAGTGAAAACTATGTTAATATATTAACAAATATGGGAGGTACTAACCTATGACCGCTCGCATCAATGACAAAAGCTTGAAGACCATCAATAATATTATTCTCAAGCACAAAGACAAATTAGGACCTGTAAAACTGATGTTGCATGATGTCCAACATGACCTTGGCTACATACCCTTTGAGGCTATGGAAAAGATATCAGTCGCTACAAATACACCTGTAGCAGAAATTTATGGAGTTGTGAGTTTTTATACTCAATTTACAACTGAACCTAAAGGCAAACATGTGATTAATATCTGTATGGGTACAGCATGTTATGTAAAAGGATCACAACTTTTATTAGACCGTGTCAGTCTTCTTACCAAAGCACCAATTAATGGAACAAGCGAAGATGGCATCTTTTCTTTAGATGCAACTCGCTGTTTAGGGGCTTGTGGACTCGCACCTGCTTGTGTACTTGATGGTCAAGTTTATGGCAATGCTAACAGTAACAAATCTTTTGAAGAAGAGTTAAAGAAAATTCTGCGCAAGGAGCTTTCTACTCGTGAAACTCACTAATTTATTAAATTTTATAGAAGCAGAAGCACTTACACTTCCTGAAGAAACATTTTTAGAGAATGATTTTCTCTATGTCGCAACTTCTGATTTGATGAGTGATTTATTAGCTTTAATTATCGCACCCTCTGAAAAAACTGTTCTCGTGACAGGATTAGCGAATGGTTCATCCTTAAGAACAGCTGAAATGCTAGATATACAAAATATTATTTATTGTCGCAACAAGCGCTTGAATAATGATCATGCTCAACTTGCTAAATCAATGGGCATCAATACCTTTAGCACCAAACTACCGATGTTTGATGTGATCGGTATTTTCTATCGAGAAGGATTACTTACTGCAACCCGTTTGCACAAATGAAACTTAGAACCTTTCCAATAGCGGCAAACGACTACAATAATGCCGGCACTGTATCTAGCGAACTTAAAAAATGGGCAAAGCGACAAGAATATGATCCTGTCTTCATACGACGATTTGCGATTGCTTGTTATGAAGCAGAGATTAATACCATTATTCATTCTAAAGGTGGTGTAGCCATCTTAGATTTAGATGATACTTATATCAATATTATTTTCCAAGATTTTGGACCTGGGATTGAAGATATTGAATTAGCGATGACTGTTGGTTATTCATCAGCCAGTGAGACTGCTCAAGCAATGGGTTTTGGTGCAGGTTTGGGTCTAAATAACATCAAGAAGAACGTAGACAAATTTAAACTTGAGTCTTGTTGTGAAGGAACACGTTTAACAATTGGGTTTAAGCGAATGGAGGCACTACATGAAGATCAATGAATTAATTAAAGAAACAAAATGGAAACATAGCGGTTCTGATAAAAACACTGAGATTAGCGGAATCTTTGTCGGTGATTTACTTTCTTATGTCATGGGGCATGGACAAGAACGTCAAGTTTGGATCACCATGCAAAATCATGTGAACGCCATTGGTGTCGCAAATCTAAAAGAGTTTGCAGCGATTATCTTAATTGATTCATTAGAATTTGATGAAGACTGTCTTAAAAAGGCAAAAGCTTCACATGTCTCAATTCTTACCAGTCCTTTAAACGCCGTTGATACGATCAGATCCCTTATCGATTTAGGTTTGTAGTATGAAATACGACTTGCACATACACTCTGGTTTATCCCCTTGTGCTGAGGATGAAATGAGTCCTAACAATATTGTGCAGATGGCAAAACTACATCAACTTCAATTGATCTCTGTATGTGATCATAATTCAAGCCTTCAACAAGCTCTTATTTCCAAAATAGCTAAAAAACATCATATTGACTATTGGTTTGGAATAGAAATTTGTAGTAAAGAAGATGTCCATATCTTGGCTTACTTCAAAAAATTAGAACATATACAAAATTTACAATCCGTTATTAATACTTATATGACAAAGATTGAAAATAAAAGTGATATCTTTGGACATCAAATCATCTATGACGAAAATGATCGTCGTATTGATGAAGTTAAAGTGCTACTCTTATCTGCCTTAAATCTTTCCTTAGAAGAATGTATTTATCTGATTCATAAGAATCGTGGTAAAGCAGTTCTCGCTCATATCTATGGAAGAGAGAATGGTGTTATTCAACAGTTAGGATTTATTCCTCAAGATATCTATATTGATGGGGTAGAAGTCACAAAGACTGAAGACATCAAACGCTTTGAAGAAGAATATCCACAGTATGCTAACTTACCAATCTTTATGAACTCAGATGCACATCGTTTATCCGATATTATCAAGGATCATCATGATTTGCCTTCATCTGCCCATTGGTTTCGAAAATGAAAGATCTTGCTGAAGTCAGTTTAGAGCTCTTAATTAATGCTTGTGAAGCTAAAGCCTCATACATTGATTTCGAACTAAATTTAGATCACACCAACAAACTAATCATTAAAGATAACGGCTGTGGGATAGCTGAAGAAGATTTAAAAGATATCACATCACCTTTTAAAACAAATCGAGAAACAAGAGACTGTGGCTTTGGTTTAGCTTTCTTTGCTCAAGCCATACAACAAGCCGATGGTGTCTATGAAATTAGAAGTGTTGTCAATCAAGGCACAAGCATCGAAGCATCATGGAATGCTAATCATATCGATGCTCTACCACTTGGCAATATTGGTGAAAGCATTGCTTTATGTCTACAACGAAATCCAGATTTAGATTTAAACTTTACGCTACGACATTTATCATCTATCAAAACATTTCGTAGCTGTGAAGTAAAAGAAGCCATTCATCCACTTTCAATTAGCGATATTGAAGTACTTAAGTGGATTGAAAATACAATTAATTCACTTTTTATTTGATTAGAAAGGAGACTATAAATGAAAAGCTTAGAAGAATTAAACAAAATTCGTGAACAAGCCTTAAAACGCGTTAATTTAAGACAAGATTCACAAGACAAGTATCGTATCCTGGTCGGTATGGCCACCTGTGGGATAGCCTCAGGTGCACGTCCTGTATTAAAAGAATTTATGAAGTGTATCGATAAAGATCCACAAGCTGTGACTGTTTCACAAACAGGTTGTGTTGGCATGTGTCAATTTGAACCTATTGTCGAAGTCATTGACCAAGAAGGTGAAAAAACAACCTACTTTAAAGTCAATCCAGATAAGGCCAAAGAAATCTATTATGAACACATTAAAAATGGACATGTGATTGTTGAATATACACAAGCTCATTATTTAAAAGAAAGTGAGGATTAAGTATGGAACGGACACATATCCTTGTTTGTGCAGGAACGGGCTGTACTTCATCTAGTTCACTAGAAATTGTAAAGAGATTTGAAAAAGGTTTAATTCATCGTCATTTAGAAGATGAAGTTAAAGTAGTTCGTACCGGATGTTTTGGTCTGTGTCAAAAAGGACCTATTGTAGCGATTCATCCAGATCGAGTCTTCTATAATCATGTTTCCATTAAAGATGTTGATGAAATCTTAGATGAGCACATCTATAAAGGTCGACCAGTACAGCGATTAATGATTAATGATATTGATGAAGAAACTGAAAATAAAATCTTTGATTTTAACAAGATTCGCTTTTACGCTAAACAACATCGTATTGTTTTAAAGAACTGTGGTGTCATTAATCCTGAGGATATCACTGAATATATTGCGATGGATGGTTATCAAGCTTTAGGTAAAGTTCTAACGACTTTCACTCCACAAGAAACAATCGATGAAATCACTAAGAGTGGTTTAAGAGGTCGTGGTGGTGGTGGGTTCCCAACCGGTAAGAAATGGCAATTCGCAGCGGACCAAAAAAATGATGATAAATACGTTATCTGTAATGCTGATGAAGGTGATCCAGGAGCTTTTATGGATCGTTCTGTTTTAGAAGGTGATCCTCATTGTGTCTTAGAAGCTATGGCTATTGCTGGTTATGCGATTGGTGCTCATACCGGTTATGTCTATATTCGAGCTGAATATCCGATTGCCGTTGAACGTTTGAAAATCGCAATCGCTCAAGCTCATGAATATGGTTTATTAGGAAAGAATATCTTAGGCTCAAACTTTAACTTTGATATTGAAATAAGACTTGGAGCAGGTGCCTTTGTCTGTGGTGAAGAAACAGCGTTAATCGCATCGATTGAATCAAGACGTGGTATGCCATCCGTAAAACCTCCATTTCCTGCTGTTAAAGGTGTTTGGGGTAAACCAACCATTATTAATAATGTTGAAACATTCGCTAATATCTGTCCAATTATTCGTCGTGGATCATCATGGTTTGCCTCTATTGGAACTGAGAAATCTAAAGGAACCAAAGTTTTTGCCTTAGGTGGCAAGATTAAAAATACGGGTCTAGTAGAAGTTCCAATGGGAACAAGTTTACGAGATGTAATCTATGAAATAGGTGGTGGGATTCCCGATAATAAGAACTTTAAAGCTGTTCAAACTGGCGGTCCTTCCGGTGGTTGTTTAACTGAAGATCATCTAGATACTCCGATTGATTTTGATAATCTTATTGCCTTAGGTTCAATGATGGGATCGGGTGGCATGATTGTCTTAGATGAAGATAATTGTATGGTTGATGTAGCACGTTTCTATATGGACTTTATCGTTGATGAATCCTGTGGAAAATGTACACCCTGTCGTATAGGAACAAAGAGAATGTTGGAATGTCTTGAAAGTATTTGTGAAGGCACTGCTACGATGGAAACTTTAACTGAGTTAGAAGATTTAGCGGCTCACGTTAAAGTCAATTCACTGTGTGGTTTAGGACAAACTGCTCCTAATCCAGTTCTATCAACTTTACGTTTATTTAAAGATGAATACTTGGCACATGTCGTTGATAAAACATGTCCTGCTCATGTATGTAAGAATCTATTATCCTATGTGATAAATCCAGACTTATGTCGTAAATGTGGAATTTGTGCTAAGGGCTGTCCTACTTCAGCCATCTCAGGTGTATTAGGTAAAGAACCCTATGTTATTGATGAAGAAAAATGTATACGCTGTGGAGCATGTATAACAAATTGCCCATTCGAAGTGATTGAAAGAATATAAGGAGGGAAAATGATGAAAAAAGTAAATATAAGCATTAATCATAAAAACTATGAAGTCGACTCAAATTTAACTGTTCTTGAAGCAGCTCGAAGTGTTGGCATTAGCATTCCTACCTTATGTTTCTTAAAAGATATCAATGAGACTAGTGCTTGTCGTGTTTGTGTGGTTGAAGTCAAAAATGCCCGTAGTTTAGTCACTGCTTGTTCATATCCTGTAACTGAGGGTATGGAAGTTTTGACCCATAGTGGAAAAGTCATTGATTCACGTAAGAAAACTGTTGAGCTTATCTTATCTAATCATTCCAAAGATTGTTTAGCATGTGTACGTAATCAAAACTGTGAACTACAAAATATTAGCCAAGATTTAAACATTCGTGATATTCCGTTTCAAAATGGGGCTAAGACAAGCCCTACCTTTGATGAAGTAGCTGATGGAATCGTTAGAGATACCTCTAAATGTATCTTATGTGGTCGTTGTATTGAGATGTGCAAACAAGCTCAAGGTTTAGGGATATTAAACTTTATTGGACGTGGTTTTGAGACAAAAGTAGGTCCTGTATTTGACGCCAGTTTTAATGATGTGAACTGTATGCAATGTGGTCAATGTGTCACAGTTTGTCCGGTTGGTGCTTTAAGTGAAAAAGAAGAAATACACAATGTGATTAATGCCTTAAATGATCCACAAAAAACAGTTGTGGTACAAACGGCACCCGCCATACGTGCTAGTTTAGGTGAAGAATTTAATATGCCAATTGGTTCACGTGTGACTGGGAAAATGGTAAGTGCTTTAAGACGTATTGGATTTGATCGTGTTTATGATACAAATTACGCTGCAGATTTAACCATCATGGAGGAAGGTACAGAGTTTATCCATCGTTTTAAAGATGGTGGTACGCTTCCACTGATTACATCTTGTTCTCCTGGATGGATTAGATACATGGAATATGAATACCCTGATCTTATCCCCAATATTTCAAGCTGTAAGAGTCCACATATGATGTTTGGAGCTATTCTAAAGTCTTACTTTGCTGAAACTAAAGAATTAAACCCTGATGATGTTTATGTGGTTTCAATAATGCCTTGTACTGCCAAAAAGGTCGAAAAAAATCGAATCGATGAACATATGGAAAGAGTCGATGTTGATGCTGTACTGACCACCAGAGAATTAGGTAAACTGATTAAACTCTATGGTTTAGATTTTGTGAACTTACCTGATGAAGAATTTGACCAAGATATGTTTGGTGAATACACCGGTGCCGCTGCTTTGTTTGGGGCATCAGGTGGTGTTATGGAAGCAGCTCTTAGAACTGTGACTGAAATCTTAACCGAAAAACCTTTAGATAATGTCGACTTTGAAATCGTAAGAGGACATGAAGGTGTTAAAGAAGCTACTTTAGATATTAATGGGACTGAAGTAAGAGTCGCCGTTGCCCATAGTATGAAACTCGCAAAACCACTACTCGATCAAATAAGAGCTGGTACTTCTCCTTATGCCTTTATTGAAATCATGGGATGTCCTGGTGGGTGCATAAATGGTGGTGGTCAATCAATCGTTAGTGCGAATGTACGTAATCGTATTGGAAATGACTATATGAGACTTAGGGCGAACGCTATGTATGATGAAGATAAATCCAGAACTTATCGTAAATCGCATGAAAACAAGCAAGTTCAAGAGCTCTATGATAATTTCTTGGAAAAACCAGGTTCTCATATCGCCCATAATTTACTCCATACACATTACAGTGCAAAAGACCGTTATAAAGTCTTTAGAAATGATTAAACGCCTTCGGGCGTTTTTTGATATGCTTATCTTATGAACATTAGAAAATTACAAAATACGATTAAGGCACCAACCTTAATTACAGATGCGAAAATGATTGATTATTTAATTGGAGAATCGTTTCATGTAAGTGAGCGCTTCTTAGGACTGCTTGTGGAAGAAGAAAGTGTAAAACTCTTTTTAAATAATCTCTTTCCAACAAAGCTAAAAGATTTAACAATCATTCGTTTTAGTGATACTGATAATATTGTTGAAATATTGGGTCAACACATCAGTCATAAAACGCTGCATGTAGACAAAAACTTAAGAGCAGAGTTCTTGCTTAAGCTGATGAGAGCTTATCCTCACTTAGATGTACACTTAGACACAGTCGCTGATTTAGTTAGAAGCATCAAAGATAGCGATGAGAGAGAAAAGATGCGCAGAGCCTCTCAAATCAACGATAGTGTTATGGCTAAAGTCCCTTATCTATTAAAAGTGGGCATAAGTGAGAAAGATGTCGCCATTGCGATTGAGAAGCTCTTCATTGATGAAGGAGCTGATGACGCTAGTTTTGGCAGTATCGTTGCCTTTGGTGATCATTGCGCTGATCCACACGCCATGCCAAGTGAAAGAACACTCAAAGAAAATGAATCGATCATCATTGATATGGGTTGTATCAAAGATGGATATTGTTCAGACATGACACGTACTTTCTTTGTAAAATCTAATCCTTACGCAGACATCTATAATCTTGTCAAACAAGCTAATCTTGCTGCTGAAGCAATCATCAAACCAGGCGTAAAGTTTTGTGATATAGATAAAGCTGCTCGTGATGTGATAGAAAAAGCAGGTTATGCTGAGTATTTTATTCACCGAACAGGACATGGTATAGGAAAAGATGTTCATGAACCCTATGATGTTTCCTCAAGTATTACGATGGAAGTTAAAGAAGGCATGTGTTTCTCAATCGAACCTGGAATCTATTTAGAAGGACAAGTTGGGGTAAGAATTGAAGATTTAGTCCTTGTCACAAGCACTGGTTGTGAAGTCTTAAATCACTATCCAAAGGATCAAGAAATCATCTAATAGTAAAAAAAAGACCATTACGGTCTTTTTAGTTTTAGGGGGGTTGGTACTGTTTGGGTGGGGGAAGTCAGTACCAACACAGGTAACTACCTGCACTATTATTATACACATTTTATGACAAATTTCAGTAAAATTCATTCTACTTTCACTAAATAAGTGAAAACTGTCTAAATCGTTATAGGTGTTTATACTTAATAACTTACTTTTTATTATAAAAAACTAAAATGTTTCGCTAAATATAAATTTAGATATCATATCGATACCAGTCGATTTCTTTAAAGCCAAATTTCTTATAAACAGCTTGCCCTGAGAGCGATGCACCCAAGAACAAAGTTTTTATACCTTTGTTTTTTGCTTCAGTTTTTAGGATTTCCAAGACTTGTGTCGCATAACCTTTTCTTCGATGAGAAGGCAGAACATACATGTTGGTTATATAAGCTAAAAAGCCAGATGGATTGGTAAATGAAGGTGGAAAGTCTGTCCACATCATTGCGCCAGTCGCACAGATCTCTTTTCCTTCTATCAAAAAGACTTGAGTAAAGCGTTCTTTATCAAATTCATTATTTAGATAGCGTTTTAAATTTTCAATGTAGTCATCATTTACTGTTTCTGATGAGTGATATTGTTGAGCTTCATCTTCAAGTTGAAGTGTTCTAAGTTTTATAATCTCTTCAATGTCATCCTTTGTCGCATAACGTATTTCCATATATAAACTCATTTCTTTAAATCAAATTTGAACCAATCAATTTCTTCAAATCCAAAGCGTTTATAAACAGATCTTCCCGAAATTGTTGAACCTAAAATCATGCGATGTATATCCAATTCTTCTGCTGCTTCTTTTAAGTGATTTAAAACTTTAGAGGCATAACCATTCTTACGATGGTGAGGCTCAGTATACATATTCGTAATATACCCAACACGTCCTGATGGATTAGAAAAGGAAGGCGGTAACTTCATAAGAATAAGGGCACCTGTCGCAACAATTTCATGTTTTACTGACAAAAAGACTTGAATGATTCGTTCTTCTTCAAATACTTCATTTAAAAATGTTCGTAAATGAGCACGATAAACAATCATATCTACTTCTGAGATGTGATCTTGATTTTCTTGATCATGTAGTTGTTTTGTTCGGATATCGATAATAGTTTCAATATCATCTTTAGTCGCAAAACGAATCTCCATTTTTACCCCTTTAATTGATTTTTTAAATAACCATAGATAAATGGATCTAAATCCCCATCCATGACCTTCTGTACATTTCCTTCTTCAACACCCGTTCGATGATCTTTAACTAAAGTATAGGGCATGAATGTATAGGAACGAATCTGTGATCCCCATTCAATGGACTTTTGTTCACCACGAATACCAGCTAATTTAGCTTCTTGTTTCTCGATTTCCATTTGATAAAGTTTACTCTTAAGTAAGTTCATCGCATTCTCACGGTTATTCAGTTGAGAGCGTTCAGTCTGACAGTTAACCACAATGCCGGTTGGTTTATGGGTTAAACGGACAGCAGATGAAACTTTATTAACGTTTTGGCCGCCAGCACCAGATGAGTGACGTACTTCAAGTTCAATATCATTGGGATCAATGTTAATTTCAATATCGTCACTAAATTCTGGCATAACATCTAAACTGCAGAAAGATGTATGTCTTCTTCCCGATGAATCAAAGGGTGAAATTCGCACTAAACGATGAACCCCTTTTTCTGCTTTGAGATAACCATATGCTAAATCACCTTCAACTTTAAATGAAACTGATTTAATACCAGCCTCATCTCCTGGTTGATAATCTAAAACACTGACTTTAAAGTCTTTTTGATCCGCATAACGGCT
The DNA here is from genome assembly GCA_963663995.1 of Erysipelotrichaceae bacterium. Taxonomy (GTDB): domain Bacteria; phylum Bacillota_I; class Bacilli_A; order Erysipelotrichales; family Erysipelotrichaceae; genus UBA2212. The sequence continues at coordinate 1,338,062 of OY760660.1, forward strand.
ATACATGCGATATAACATTTCTGCCCAGTCTTGTGATTCTGTACCACCAGCACCCGGATGAAGTTCCAAGATAGCATTATGACGATCATAATCGTGTGAAAGTAGAACTTTAATTTCAAAGTCATCAAAAGCACTCAAGGCTTCAGTGAGTTCTTCTTCAATTAAGTCTGACATTTCTTGGTCAAATTCAAGTTTTAATAATTCACAGGCTTCATCCAGCGAATCATATTGTTTAACTAAAGTAGAATAGTTTTCAGTTAAATCAACCAAACCATTCTTTTCTGTAATCAGTTTTTGAGAATGAGATCGATCATCCCAAAAACCATCTTCCATCATTAACTGATCGATTTCTTCAATACGTTTTAATTTAAGAGCGGGGTCAAAGAGAATCTCCAAGCTGTTCTAGCTTTTCTTTCACCTCGGTGACCTTATTTCTCATTTCATAGAGTTCCATTAAGCTTTCCTCTTGATTTCAACTTTCATACGTAAACAGAATGCAACTGTTTCTTCAGAGATACGATTTAACATATCTTCAAATAAACTGTAACCTTCTTCAATATAAGCTTGTAGTGGTTTATTTTGAGCATAAGAACGTAAGTGAATACCTTCTCTAAGTTTTGACATGGTATCAATGTGTTCTTGCCATGTACGATCAACAATAGATAAGACAATATCTTTCTCAAGTTTATAACTCACTTGTTTAAATGGTTCTATCTTAGTTTCATACGCGACCACTGCTTTTTCAAATGCAATTTCAATCGCTTCTTCAGTGGACTTCTTCTTTAATTCTTCAGCTTTTAAATCAATATCCGTAAAATGCATGGTTTCTAATGATTCAAGTAGTGCTTCAATGTTTAAAACATCATTTTTACCATTGTATTCAACATGCGAATTAACTAATTTCGTGATAACACGCTTAAACATCTCAACAATAACTGAATGTACATCATCATGTTCTAAGATAAATGAGCGCTGTTCATAAATGGTTTCACGTTGTTGACGAAGGACGTCATCGTACTCAAGCAATGTCTTACGAACATCAAAGTTAACACCTTCAACACGTTTTTGGGCAGATGAAATAGAACGAGTAACCAGTTTAGATTCTACTGCTTGATCACCTAATTGTTTAAAGACTGACTCGTAACGTTCACTACCAAAACGAACCATCAGTTCATCTTGAACAGAAACGAAGAAACGAGAATAACCTGGATCCCCTTGACGACCTGAACGACCACGTAATTGGTCATCAATACGACGTGATTCATGTCTTTCAGAACCAAGTACTGCTAAGCCACCTAACTCTTTAACACCTTCACCAAGTTTAATATCGGTTCCACGACCTGCCATATTCGTGGCGATTGTAATTGAACCTTTTTGACCCGCTTTAGCAATAATTTCAGCTTCCCGTGCATGATTCTTCGCATTTAAAACTTCATGTTTTAGTTTGTTTTGCGTTAATACTTTAGAAATAAATTCAGACGTTTCAACGGCAATTGTCCCAACAAGAATTGGTTGTCCTGCTTCATGTCTTTCTTTGATTTCAGCTAAAAGAGCTTGGAATTTTGATTTCTTTGTGCCATATACAGCATCTGGATGATCAATACGAGCAATTGGACGATTGGTTGGGATTTCAACCACTCGCATATTGTAGATTGTCATAAATTCTTCTTCTTCAGATTTAGCTGTTCCAGTCATCCCTGAGAGTTTTTCATAAAGTCTGAAGTAATTTTGATAAGTGATGGTTGCCATTGTGCTGGTTTCCTGTTTAATAGGAACACCCTCTTTAGCTTCAATCGCTTGATGTAACCCATCAGAATAAGAACGACCTTTTAATAGACGTCCTGTAAAAGCATCAACAATACAGATTGTTTTATCTTCATCCACAATATATTCGACATCTTTCTGCATAATATAATTCGCTTTTAAAGCTTGATAAATATGATGAACTAAATGAGTATGCGTAATATCATAGAGGTTATTTACTTTAAAAGCTCTTTCAGCTTTTTTAACCCCTTCTTCAGTCAACTGTGCAATCTTTGATTTAATATCAACCGTATAGCCTTCTTCTTCAACTAATGACTTAACAAATTGATCAGCTAATTTATAGAGCTGTGCTGTTTGTTTTTGCCCTCCTGAAATAATTAGTGGTGTTCTAGATTCATCAATTAAAATGGAGTCAACTTCGTCAATTAAAGACATGTATAACTTACGTTGTACACGATCTTCAACTCGTTTAACCATATTATCTCTAAGATAATCAAATCCCACTTCAGAATTGGTTGAATACATAATATCTGATTCATAAGCTTTACGTTTTTCTTGTGGATTAAGTCTACGTAAGTTAATGCCAACACTTAAACCTAAAAATTCATGGATCGCACCCATCCACTTGGCATCACGTTCAGCTAAGTATTCATTTACGGTAATGATATGAACACCTTTAGAAGAAAGTGCATTTAAATAAACCGGCATAACCGAAGTTAAAGTTTTACCTTCACCTGTTTTCATCTCAGCAATATCGCCTTGATGAAGAACGATACCACCCATGATTTGTACTTCATAGGCTTTTTCACCAATCACCCTAAATGCTGCTTCACGGGCAACTGCAAAGGCTTCGGCAAGGAGATCATCTAAGCTTTCACCATTTTCTAATCTGTTTCTAAATTCGTTTGTTTTTTCTTTGAGTTCTGTATCACTTAAAGCCGCAATTTTATCTTCAAAAGATTCAACTTCAAGTGCTTGTTTTCTAATTTTTTCGAGTCGAGCTTTATCTCCGCTCAATAGTTTTTCAATGAAATTCATTGGTATACTCCTTAATTAATCCACTATATTGTAGCATTATATTCATACAAACAAAAAGGTTGACCGAATTGGCCAACCTTACTTCTGTATGTTACAGTTTAACGATGTTACGTGCTTGAAGTCCACGATCGGATTCAACCATATCAAATTCGACTTCTTCGCCTTCTTCGATAGTTTTGAAACCTTCCATCTTTAACTCAGAGTAGTGGAAGAATACGTCTTTGTCATCAGCTAATTTGATGAATCCGTAACCCTTCTCTTTGTTAAATTTTTTAATCTTACCTTGCATTAAAATATATCCTATGCCTTTCCCGTAATGAAATACACATCACACGCATTAATAATAGCACAAGTTTTGAAATTTGCAATCATATCAAAGTATCCTTATTTAGCCATAGCGGGTGTAAACAACAGACAAAACACTCAATTGATTCACAGTGATCTCTTAACAAGTGTATGCACGCCTTTAAACTTTCTCCTGTTGTACAGATATCATCAATTAATACGATTGGCCCATATTTTATTGAATCATCTTTCAAAGAAATATACTTTGCGATGTTTTTTCTTTCGATTTTTCCTCCCTTTGATTGTTTAACATCCTCTTTATTAAAAGCGTCTATTAATTCAATATGCAAGCAATCAAACATTTCCTTAAGCGCATGATAAGTTCTTTCTTGTGTTTTATGGTTTGAACTAGGCACAATAATGATTGTTTTGTGTTTAAACTGTCGTCGTAGTTTATGTACAAAAGGATAAACAAAAACGTTTGCGAGCGTCTTATCATGTGCTTCTTTTATTTGCATCATCCATTGACTCGCTTGATCATTGTAAATATAGAGTGCTTTGACTTGAATACCCTCAATCTCAATAACTTTTTTATTTCTTACTAATCTATTTCGACAATCTTTACATAAACAATCATCTAAGAATAAACTTTCATAGATATCTCTATTTTCATCCACATCTTTGAAACAGTTTAAGCAGCGTTGGCTCGCGTGATTTCTTTGACTGAATGTTTTATCACTGTAGTGAATGTTGAACATAAGAATATAACTTCTCCTTGTGGGTAATTAAAATTTCTACCGACTCTTCCTGCAATTTGAATGAGTGAAGCTAAGTTGAATACAGAATGGTTTGCTTCAATAATAATGACTTGGACATTAATGAAAGTCACACCTCTTTCTAATATCGTTGTGCACAGTAATGCATTTATTCTATTTTCTTTAAAGTCTTTTATCGTTTGATCAAGATTAGGGTCTTGCGCATAAACAAAGGGGATATTTAAAATAAAGCTAAGTTGTTTCCCCAGTTTTTTTGAAGGCACAAAAACTAAACAAGGTTTTGTGTTTTTTTGTAGATATGATCTAATCCATAAGACTTGTATTATATAAGGATAGTGTTTTATCTGTGGAACCGGTAAAGGATAGCCATGTGGTCTCTTATTTAATTCAATATGCGATTGGCTTATGGTTTGTATATTTTGATCAGGTGTTGCGCTCAAATAGATAAGTATTCCAACAGTTGCTTGTTGAGCAAAACCTTGAAGTACATGATCCGTACTAAACGGAAAAGCATCTGGTTCATCAATAATAAGACAATCAAATTGTTTATGAAATCGATAGAGTTGATGAGCGGTTGTGATAATTAGATGTCCTGATAAATCTTTGGTGTATCCTTCGCAGACCGGAATCACTTTTAATTGTGGATATATACTTTGGTAGCGTTTTGATAATTCTAATACCACTTGACGTCTAGCAATCGCAATACCAACCTTTTTATGTTGGCTTAGATAGTGACTCATCGTTTCAACAATAAGCTCTGATTTCCCCGCTCCACAAACAGCCTTCACTAAGACATTTCCCTTAAGTGAATCGAGATAGATTTGATGACTGATTTTTTCTTGGAGGGCTGTTAATTTAAAATCAAATTGATCACAAACATCGACTTCGACACTTACACTTTCCCCATCTTGTCCTTGATAGGAGATACATCGTCGACATTGATAGTTTCCATTAAGTAAAACAAAGTACTGTGGGTCATCACAACCACATCTTTCACAAAAGACTTCCATACCTTTATATATGTAATTATTGTCTCTTTTCCTAAGTTGACATTTGATAGTGACTTTTATACACTAGCCTTAAGTTAAACACTAAGAAAAGAATAGTAAATGTTGATGGACATTATAGAGACTCATTGGAAGCTGAAAAATGAGATGACATCATCATTGAAGATGGCCTTGGAGTGGTTTAGTCGAATATTTTAGACTAAAACGATTGTTACGTTATAACAGAAGAGTCTTATTTATATAATAGATAAGAGAAAAAAGGTGGTAACACGATTTAGCCCTCGTCCTTAGTGATGGGGGCTTTTATTTTGAAAGGGAAGATTATGGGAATCACAAAAACTTACGCAGAAATTAATGAAAAAATTAAAGCAGGAAAAGCAGTCGTTGTTACAGCAGAAGAGATTATAAAAATCGTTGAAGAAAAAGGGATTGAAGCAGCCACTCAAGAAGTTGATGTGGTAACAACCGCAACGTTTGGACCGATGTGCTCCTCAGGTGCTTTCTTAAACTTTGGACATGCTAATCCTGCTATTCGAATGGAGAAAATTCTACTTAATGATGTTGATGCTTATGGAGGACTTGCAGCTGTTGATACTTATATTGGCGCAACTGCTGAATCTAATACCCAAGGTTATCAATATGGAGGCGCACATGTTATTTGTGATCTGATTGATGGTAAAGATGTACATTTAAAAGCGACCGCAAAAGGAACTGACTGTTATCCACGTAAAGAAATTGATACATACGTTAACTTAAGTGAAATGAATGAAGCTTATCTATATAATCCACGCAACTGTTACCAAAACTACGCGGCAGCTATTAATACATCTAATCGCCGTTTATTTACTTATATGGGTATCTTAGCTCCTAATAGTAAAGTTATTAATTATTCAACCTCTGGCCAACTGTCTCCTTTATTAAATGATCCTTTATATAAAACCATTGGTATGGGAACGCGTATCTTCATTGGTGGAACTCAAGGTTATGTTTCTTGGCGAGGAACTCAATTTAAGTCTGGTGTCACGCGTGATGAAAACGATCTCCCTAGAGGGGCTTCAGGCACTTTAGCTTTAATTGGAGATATGAAAAAGATGAGTACGAAATATATTCGTCCAGCCGTTTTTGAAAAATATGGAACATCGATGTTTGTTGGGGTTGGCATTCCTATTCCTTTACTAAATGAAAATATTACAAAACATGTGTCTATTAAAGATGATGATATCTATACAGCTGTCTTAGATTATTCTGTCTTTGATGGACCAAAACCTGTCTTAAAAGAAGTTTCCTATAAAGAGCTTCGTTCAGGAAAAATTAATATTGATGGACAAGAGATTAAAACAGCTCCTCTGTCATCTTTGAAGAAGGCAAGAGATATTGCTGATGAATTAAAATCATGGATTCAAAAAGGTGAATTTTTACTTCAAGAACCGATTGAAACTTTCCCAACTGATAATACATTAAATGGTTTGAAGATTAGACAAAAGGGGGCAAAATAATGAAACAAACTGTACTCTTTGACTTCCCTAATGAAGAAGTAAAACAACCGATTGTTAATGACTTGATTAAAGATTTTGATTTATCCGTAAATATTCTAAGAGCATCAATTGATTATAATGGTCGTGGTTTCTTATTATCAGAAATTGAAGGCGACGAAAAAGTTTTTGATGAAGCTTTAGAAAAAGTTAAAAAGAATCATGTCATCGTTAATATTATTGAATCAGCGATTTTAATTGATCGTGATATCTGTGTTAACTGTGGGGCATGTACATCTGTTTGCCCTGTTGATGCCTTAAGCATGGATGACCAAGCAAACTTAGTGTTCGATAGTCAAAAATGCATTGATTGTAAATTATGTGTGGTTGCATGTCCTACAAAAGCAATCAGAGATATCTTATAAATTATGCCTTTTGAAGAGAGAGTTTATCGCTCACAAAATAAAAATGATGGATTATTAAAGTTCACGGTTATTATCGAAGAATCTGATTGTGAAATCGTCATGGATCCTGTTGTCGATCTTGAGATCGCTTTTAGTTATAGTGAAAAAATATTATTCGACATTCGTGAAGACTTAAAAACTGTTATTCATCATTTCCCAGATTTTCTAAACAGTCATCAACCCATCACGATATCTGACAATGACTTAGATCTACTTCAACTTAAAGATCAAAATATGATTAAAAGAATGTTAGAAGCTAGCACTATAGCTTTGGTAGGTCCAATGGCATGTGTTGCGGGAATGACCTCTGAACTGCTTGTGAAATCAATTCAAAAACAATTTCAGGTGAAGAATATCTTCTGTGAAAATGGGGGTGATATCTATATCGATGGAAATAGTGATAAAACAATATCGATCTATGCAGGACAATCCCCTTTAAGCAATCAATTAGCACTTAAAATAAAAAAAGAAGATTTACCCCTATGTGTCTGTACTTCATCGGGAACTGTCGGTCATTCTTTCTCATACGGAAAAGCCGATGCCTGTGTTTGTGTTTCAAAAAATAGTGCACTTGCGGATGCCTGTGCAACTGCTTTGGCAAACAAAATACAAACAGCGGATGATATTGAAGCATGTCTCAATGATGGTTTAGGCATACCTGGATTAGATAGTATTGTGATTATTAAAGATGACAAAATTGGCTATACAGAAAAGACGATCTTAGTTAAAAGAAGTTCACAAGAGTGAACTTCTTTTATAGTAGATTCATATTGTTTTGTTTACACCATTCATCCATCTCATCAGACCATACAGAAGCTTGAACTTCTCCTATATGAGCTTTTCTAAGATAGAACATACACAAACGAGACTGACCAATTCCACCCCCCATTGAATATGGAAGTTCTTGGTCTAATAGTGCTTTATGGAATGGATAAGCTTTACGATTTTGCGCATTTGCTTTTTCTAATTGTTCTAGTAAGGCTGTTTCATCAACACGTATTCCCATTGAGGAAAGTTCAAAAGCACGATTCAAAACTGGATTATAAACAACGATATCCCCATTGAGTGTCCAATCATCATAATCAGGTGCACGACCATCATGTTTAATGCCAGACTTTAGTAAGTCACCAATTTGGAAAATAAAGACAGCTTTCTTTTCTTTAACAATCTCATCTTCTCTTTCTTTTGGACTTAAATCTGGATATTTATCTTCTAATTCTTGAGTACTGATAAAGAAAATATTGTCTGGAAGGATTGGATGAAATTGTGGATATTCTTTAAAGACATCTTTTTCTAAATCACGGATTACTTTATAAATACTTCGAACCGTATCAGCTAAAGTGTGATAATTTCGATCTTCTTTTAAAATGTTCTTTTCCCAGTCCCACTGATCAACATAAATGGAGTGAAGATTATCAGCATCTTCATCACGACGTATCGCATTCATATCTGTATAGAGACCTTCATTAGCTTGAAATCCATAACGTTTAAGGGCTAAACGTTTCCACTTTGCGAGTGAATGAACCACTTCAACTGTTTCAGAGTTGAGTGATTTCACATCAAAAGCAACCGGTCTTTCAACGCCATTTAAATCATCATTTAAACCAGTATTTTTACGCACAAACAAAGGTGCAGATACACGGGTTAAATTTAAAGCTTTCGCTAAGCGATGTTCAAAGTGATCTTTGATGAATTTAATCGCAACTTCTGTTTCTCTGATATCTAATGGATGTTTATAAGATTTTGGTGTGTGTAATGTCATAAGTTCTCCTACTGCGGCCAATCTGTTATAACTTGTCCAGTGACTAAAAACGCTTTTTTAGAGATTTTCGCTAATGGACTATCCGAGAGTGAGTCTGAATAGAATTCATTGATTTCTTCATTTGGATAAAGTTCTCTAAATCGTTTTACTTTTTCTTCACCATAACAGTTTTCTTTAGAGCGACCTGTAATTGGATCAACGCGTGAAGCAATTAATGTTACGCCTAATTTATCACAAATAGGTTTAAGTAAAACTTCAGGCGAAGCAGAGATAATCACATCGCTACTATCTTTTTGTTTCATATAGAAATCATTGATTTTATCCAGACGTGTTTCCCAAAATTCTTCAGCTCTTTTTTCAATACTATCAATACGATTAAAGTAGATATAAAAAATCGTTTTCATATCTGTTTTGCTTATGATATGTAGTTTATACATACCAAAGGCAACAATCATCTTAATCCAATACATCGCTATGATGGGATTTTTTTGTAGATTGAAGAGATAGAACTCTACAGAACTATCATTAGGATAAATTGTTTTATCAAAGTCATATACATTCATACACGTATTATACAATAATGTTTAGACAAAAAAAGGAGCATCTGCTCCTATATAAGTTTATATAAATCACGATATGTGATTAGTTCAATTTCATTATTTTCAATCCACTGTATGAGTTTTGGAGATGTCATCATTTGGTGGTCTCTCATTCTTTCAAGTGAAAGTGTTGTCCAATCGAATAATTCAGCATCCACGTATCCAGGATGTCCTAGAATAGCGAATAATTCTTTATCTAAGAAATAATCAGCGTTATCCAAAACCATATTTAGTGGGTTTTTATTAATTTGAGCAATTGGATTAAAAACTTTGTTATTTAGACTTGATTGACTCATATCCATTTGTTTATCTCTCATAAGATCCATAATCGATACCAAACCAACTTTTTCCCATAAATCCATTGAGAATGGCAAACCTTCTTCTTCGCCAACTTTACGAATCGCATCAAGATAGTTTTCGTGCATTAATGAATGTGCATGTAAATAACCAGGTTTTTCACCAACTAATCTTACATACTTGTCATATTGAGCTCGAATCTCTTTATAAACCTCTTCAAAAGGAAAGAGTGCTCTACGTCCTGCCTCTGTTTTGAATTCTTCTTTAGCCATCGTTGTACCAGATTTGATAAAATTTCCATTCTCATCGACTAAATGTGGTATTTCTTTAGAATCTGCGACTGAAGGTCCAGCTACAATATTAAAATCTATCCCAAAGCAAGCTTGAGGTCTCTCTTTTATAAAAGAGGCTGCCCATTCAGCGATTGGCATATTAACGAACATTCCAGTATTTCTTAAGACACCGTTATCAATGGCATCCAAAATCCCATAGGTTACTGCCTTTGTAAAACCATAATCATCCCCTTGTACTAATACTTTATTTTTCATATTTAATTCCCCATTTTTAGCATTTCCATATTAAATAAATCAGTATCTTGATTTAAATCAAAAATCTTCTGACCTTTCAAAAAGGTTTGAAGAACTTTAAATTTCGGACTAACGATGATAAAGTCAGCATCTTTTCCAACTGTTAAGGATCCTTTTTTATCAGAATAAGCATATTTTCGACTTGGATTTAATGCCGCCATTTTCATAACATCAACAATTGGAATATTTAAATCTGTGACTAAGTTCTTTATTCCAAAAATAACAGGTTGAGTTGACCCCATTAAGCGTCCAGTATCTGTTAGACAATAACCTTCTTCTGTAACATTCGCATACATATCTTTAAACATAAGATATCGACCCACAGGTGCACCTGATAGTGGTGTGCAATCAGAGACCATCATGAAACGACTGATATCTTTGATTTTAAAATATAAATCAATCATTTCTAAACTGACATGCATTCCATCGCAAATAATTTCACAATCAACATTCGGATGCGTTAATGCCGCACCAAGCCCACCAATATCACGATGGTGTAAACCAGTCATGACATTTCCAGTATGTGTTGACACACTTATCCCTTGATCAAAGGCTTTTTTTGCATCTTCATACCCTAAGTCACTATGAGCATATGCAACGGTTACACCTTCTGACAAAAAGTAGTCTCTTATTTCATCTATTCCATCGATCTCGGGTGCTAAGGCAACAAGTTTTAGCTGACCTTTCGCCTCCTCTACCATTTTTTTTGCTGTTTCAAGGCTCACTTCTGACCATCCAGTCTTAATGCCTTTTTCACCAACACGATTCAGCCAAGGACCTTCAGAATGGATACCGCGAATTTGTGCTCCTTCATCCATTTTAGATAAATCAGCTATTGCAGAAAACATACTAATATCAGCTGTTGGTAAAATAGATGTAACACCTTGACTTGCTAAACCTTTTAAATAACCTTTAACTGTTTTAATATCCTTTTCTTTATTCACTGATTCCATTAGATTAAATCCAAATACACCATGATTATGAGTATCAAATATGCCTGGTAATATCATAGAATCCTTTAAATCAATGATTTCTTTAGCATAAGTTTTTGCTGATACTGACTTAATTATTCCATTTTCTACTTCTAAGTATCCATCAATCACTTGATGTTCACAGACTATTTGTTTTGACTTATAAACTTTCATCATTTTTCAACCTCTTTGAATGATTGGAATATTCCATTTCTAATATCTATCAATCGCTCTACATTTACATCATAGTCTTTTTTAGTTCGTGTGTTTTTTAAAACAAGATCATTTTTATAACGATCTCCACTCACCAACATCATCCCTGAAGGAAAATATGAAAATATCTGATTTTCAGATCCTTCTTCTTTATACGCCTTGAGTATAATATCGGTTTTAAAGTTTTGTATGAATATTTGAGCGTTTTTTTCAAATTTATGGGATGTCGCTAACGCAAGTATTTCTCCACTAGCTAAACCATCCAGAATTAATGTTTTCATATGTGTAGGAATTAGATTAAGTTCTCTAATATCCTTATAACCTTCCATGCCAGATGATGCTTTATCTACTAGAACAAAAGCAACTTTATTTCTTAAACTTTTTTCTTTTAATAAATCAATAATTGCTACAAGTGATACAGAATTTCTATTGTAATTAAATCGATTAGGATAACCTGTCATTAACTTGAATAATTGACCAATTATAATAAAACTGATAATTCTAACGATTGTTGAAAAAATTAATGTATCCCAAGTGAAAGTATTTAAAACCAGAAGATACAAACCAATAAAAAGAATTGCGCTAACAATGACTTGTAAAACTAAATTTAGTTGATCTATTGAAAAATTCTTTTCTTGTTTAAAAGGATAGTATTTTTGATTTGGTAATAATAATTTTGTAGGCGTATCATACGCTGCCATGACCACATGTTTAGCTTTCTTTAAATCGCCAATTACCATGTGCGTATTAATAAACCCAAATTTCTTTTTATTGAAGAATTCAATATTCCAATCGTTTGCTTTTGCAATTTTAGAAACTTCTTCAATAAATAATTTTTTTTGTTTTTTAGTATATCTTTTACCTAAAGTAATACCAAAATGTAATATGAGATCTTTCATTCAACCTCCCCTAGAATAAAGGGAGAATCCATTGATTCTCCCCTTGACTTCAATCTTAGAAAATCCCGAAAGCGGCTAAGAATATAGAACCAAACATAATACCTAAGACAAGCGTAATTGGTTTGAAACCTTTTTTAATTAAACTAACTAAGAAGAACAATAAGCCAACTGATAAGATACCTGGCATAATAGCTTCTAATGTATCTAAAACAACAACTGAGGTATCACCTACGATGATTGTCCAAGATAAGCCAACATTAACCATTTGAGCAACCATTGCCCCAACCATTGTTAAACCAACAATAGCAGCTGATTTTGTAAGAGCAGACATTAATCCGGATTGGAAGACACTATCAATGAAAGTTGTTCCCATAGTATAGCCAATACGTAATAAATAATATTTAGCAATGGCTTGTCCACCACCATACATTAAGATAAAAATAATAACCCCTAGGAAACTGCCTTGTGATGCTAAACCAATTGCAATACCAGCAGAAATAACACGGACAACATTGAAGAAAAAGCTATCCCCAATACCTGCTGTTGGTCCCATTAATGCGACTTTGATATTTTCAATCGTTTCATCATTAACTGAACCTTTTTCAATTTTTTCTTTTTCCATCGCATAGATTAAACCAGCAATGAAATTAAACATAACGGCATGTGTATTAAAGAAGTTTGTGTGACGTTTTAAAGCAGCTTTACGTTCTTCATCATCTTTATACAATGCATTAATCGCTGGAGATAATGTTAACGCAAATGAACTACTTTCCATTTTAACCATATTAAATCCTGCAAAGACAGTCCCAGAGAAGAGGAACATTTTATTAAGAATTTTATTCTCTTCTTTTGAATATTGATATTTAGCCATTAGAAGAAGTCCTCACTTTCTGATCCAACTTTCGCCATTGAATTTTTTAAATCAACAAATTTCTTTTCATTATAGAAATAACCAACTGCAACAATTAACGCTAAAATTGCAATTGCAAGTGTAGGTAAACTGAGGTATTTAGCTAACACAAATCCTGCAAAGAAATAAATTCCAACTTCTTTGTTCCAAATCATTGATGTAATGATTGCGAAACCAACAGCGGTCATCATACCACTTGCTTTACCTAACCCCGTCATGATAAAGACTGGTAATGAACCTAAGAACGCATTAAGTGATTCAACACCGAATGCAATTGCTAAATACAATGCGACCATTGAACCCAAACGAGCGATAAACGCATCAAATAAAACAAGTTGGATACCAAATGATTTCATATTTCCTTTTTCTGCAAGATGTTCCCAATAAGGAGCCATACCTGCAAACATGGAGAATAATAAACCATTAAGAGAAGCCATAATTGTACCAATTGGTAAAGCTATTGCTAAACCAGCTTCGATATCGCCTCCTGTTAATACTGTATAAGAAACTGATATAAGCGCACTTGTTAATGCGTCGGCAGGAACAGATCCACCGATAGGGGAAATCCCCATAAAAATCGCTTCTAATGCAGCACCCATCACAATACCAGTATGGAAATCGCCAAGCAATGCTCCAACTAGTGGAGCTGCGACAATTGGTCTTGTGAATACTTGAAATGACGTAAACGTCATATCAAGGGCTGATAGAATAAAATAAGCTAAAACAACTAATAAAGCACTTTGAGCCATAAATAATTCCTTTCTTTAACTTTTGATTTTTTTATTTAAAGATACGAGTAACATCTTCACTACTAGACTCTGGGGTTACTTGATAAATGCATTTGAGTCCAGTTGCAATGAGTTTGCGGAATTCCTCAACTTCCATATCATTGCAATAGATGTGTGCCCCGTAAGCTTTACGTGGGTGATCGGGTAATGGAGGTGCAATACGTCCATAATTTCCTAAATTAATATAAGGAATACCCTCGACAGCTGATACAAATTTAAATGCATCAGATGGACTGTTAACTAAAACCATAATTTTAAACTTTTCAGCTCTCGGATCATTCGCTAATTTAATTGAATCCTCTATGGTTTTTATGACAGTTTTGATACCTGCAGGTGCAGCCATCATCAGTGATTTCTGAATGATAGGATTTGCTGCTGCTGCATCATTTGCGACAATTATGTGATCAACACCTGTCAGTTTTGACCATTTAATCGCAATTTGTCCATGTATTAAGCGTTCGTCTATTCTAAAAAATGTGATCATAAAATTTCCTCCTTAGAAAAAGTCATCACTTTCGCTACTTTTTTCTTCTAACTCAACAACTGTCATTGCATTACGTGCGTTTTCTACAAGCGCTGTAATTTGCTCTTTATCTAAAACATCATCTCCGCTGGCTACAAGTTCTAATACTAGTGCTAAATTTACACCTGCAATTAAATTTGTATTTGGTTTCTCAAGTTCTAAAAACATTTGTGAATTAACACTTCCGCCATACAAATCAGATAATAAAAAGACTTGATCATCCTCATTTACATTTTTAAAGAAATCATCAAGTGCATCTTTAACATTTGTTTCATCTAAATAAGCATCGAAAAAAGTCACTTTATCTGTGTTACCTATTAGGATATTTAATGAAGACTGAATTCCTGTAGCCAATCTCCCATGGCTTGATACGAAAATTTTTCTCATTCTCTTCTCCGTTTTCCACCATTATCATAAGTTTTAGAAATCGCTTTCAAAAGTCATTATTAAAACACAAAAAAAGTGCAATTACACTTTTTTGTACTTATATAAGTGCAAAATAGTAACACTACTCTGCAGTTAAAGATTCTTTGATTAAACCTTCATATTGAATTAAACTAGGCTTGTTTATTAAGTTATTGAATTTTCCCTTACTTGTAATAATCGATCGACTTATATTCTCAATCGCCTTAGTACGTTGTACTGAGTTGTTTAAATCGAGCGAATAAACAATCGCATAACTTATATCACCACGCGCCCAATGTTTTGATTCATTAAATTCATAGATTTCAATACCACAACTTTTACACATATTAACTGGCAAAAAAATTGATACGATATTTTCTAAAATATCATAACTCAGAAACTTCTCATTTTCTTCAAGTATTGTTTCTAATTGTTGACATTCAACTTCTGATCTTCCATGTTTATAAGCGATTAGCTTGAAGAATGAATTAATACTTTCAAATTTAAATTGTCTAAACACTTGGGTGTTTGTTAAGTCATTTATACAATCTTTAAATTGATAACTATTCACAAAAACATCATCAAACATCTCAGTGTATCTATGTGGTTTTGATATAGAACTCATAAAAAATGGTGGAATGTCATAAAAATATGAATAACTTGGTGAGTCTAGAATCACAAAATCATATTTCTTTGGATCCATACCTCTTATTTCATATAATTCAACCGACTGATTTGATTCAATAAATGGACCATAGTGCCTTTGTATACGATTAACAAGACCTTTTCCTGCTTTTAGACCACCTGTACTTGTTGTTAGTAATCTTAATTTTTTTATATCATATTCTACAGATGAAATTGCTTCGTAAAAACTATAAGATAATTCAACCGCTGCTTTTGTATTTAAACGACAATAATATTTGTCTTCGATTAATCGCAGAGCTCGTCTACCAAACTCAATTGAAAGTGGACTACCCGCAATATCATGACTACTTTGAGAAAAACCTATTGATTGATGTGAGGATAAGCCAAATCGGATTTGTCCTATTATTTTTATTACTGAAGATTTTAATAATTTATCTATACCATTTATTTGCTTAAAATCAATATTCCAGTCTTTGTTTATAACCTCTAATATTTCTTTTACAGTCTCTTCAGCTTCTTTTGAATAATAACATTTATGTGACTTATCTAATTCACTTAAATCTCTCATACCATGAAGCATAATAGCCATTTGTAATTGTTCATCATCAGAACTAAGATCTAAATCACATTGTTTTAAGATAGCTGCAATAGCTACCGCAATTGGATATTCTTCTAAAGTCATTGCTTCTTGACGAATTTCATCTGATAAATGAACATGATGTCCTGATTTAATTCTATTTTTCGTGATTAAAAGATAAAAAGCGAAACTCAAGGAGTTTGCATCCGTTGCTCGTTGTCCACTCTCACGATAAACTTTTAAATATGTCCTTCTTATCTCCTGTCTTTCTTCCTCAGTTGAATCAATTACCTTAGCAAAATTCTTAGATGTATTAATAACATGAATTTGGTGATAATGATTTACTACGAGTTCAGTCATTGCCATTCTTAGGTTTTCTTCAGTTCCGATGGCTTTGATTCCTAAGCCTGCTTTCGAATCGACTTCAATGTGATAAGAGTTTAGAAAGGAGTATGCTCTTTGTAAATCAGGTTTAATAGACGATCTTGATAAATACATTTGATCGGCTAAATCATCAATTTTTATATAATCATCACTCGCAACCAACTCTCTAGAAATAAAAACAAAGCGTGAAGACCGGTCATTATAAAAACTATCTATCACGATTTGACTATAAGTTAATTGATTTATAAAAGGCTCAAAAAGATTAATATCATTTACTTTTATTGAGTATCCTTGGTGACGTACTGATATCAGTTCTGCCCCAACTTCTTCCAACACTTCCCTAACTTTAATCATATCCGATTTAATTGTACGTATGCTGACTGAAATCCTATCTGACAAAGCTTGTGATGTCATTGGCTTGTCTGATTTATAAATATTTGAAATGATTAATTTTTCTCTACCTAATGTCTCTAACATAAATTGCACCTATTACTCACTATTATAGTGCAATTTCATTTTTCGATCTCAGATTCATATAAAAAGGCAAGATTTTTCATCTTGCCGTTAATTTATTTTGTTGCGTCTATCATTAATTGAGATAGAACACGAGAGAATTCTACAGGATCATCAATGGAGAATCCTTCAATGAGTTGTGCTTGGTTATAAAGGAGTTTTGCATAATCATTGAGTTTATCGTCACTCGCTTTTTCTAAAGCTTGAACAAGTGGATGTTCAGCATTAAGTTCTAAGATTCTCTTTGCCTTAACACTGTTTGCTTGATCAGGCATTTGCGCTAGAATTTTTTCCATTTCTAGGGATACACCTTCACCAGCAACTAAACAAACTGGATGATTTTTAAGTCGATTGGTTAAGCGAACATCAGAGACTTGATCTTTTAAAGCTTCTTTTAGTTTTTCTAAGATATCTTTAGAAGCTTCATTCTTTTCTTTAAGTGATTCTTTTTCTTCTTCACTTTCTAGATCTGATAGTTCACCTTGAGTAATGGACTTAAATGGTTTCTCTTTATATTGCATCAAGATTTGAAGAACAAACTCATCCACATCATCGGTTAAATAAAGTATTTCAAATCCTTTATCCTTAACAAATTCTGTTTGTGGAAGCAAATCGCATTTATCCACAGATTCACCAGATATATAGTAAATCTCTTTTTGATCTTCAGGCATACGAGCAACATATTCTTCTAAAGAAACAAGTTTTTTATCATGTGACGTTGTGAAGAGTAATAAGTCTTCTAAAAGTTCACGTTTCTCACCAAAGTTAGCATAGGTACCATACTTTAGTTGTAGTCCAAAGTTTTTATAGAACTCTTCATATTTTTCACGATCATTTTTAAGCATGAGTAATAACTCAGACTTAATTTTCTTTTCAATTCTTGAAGCAATCGCTTTAAGTTGGCGATCGTGTTGTAACATCTCACGAGAGATATTTAAGGTAAGATCAGGACTATCGACTAAGCCCTTAACAAATCTAAAAGCCTCAGGAATAAGTTCTTTGGCATTATCTAGAATATAAACACCACGTGAGTAGAGTTGTAATCCAGATTGGTATTCAGAGGAGTAAAAGTTATAAGGAAGATGTGAAGGAATGAATAGAAGAGCTTCAAAAGATAATGTCCCTTCAAGTGATGTGTGAATATGTTTGATAGGTGCTTGATAATCATTGAATTTATCTTCATAGAAACTGTTGTAGTCTTCTTCAGTGATATCTGATTTTGAACGTTTCCACAAAGGAACCATTGAGTTAAGGATATTTTCAACAATCTTTGTTGAAGTCACTTCTCCATTGTCATCA
The DNA here is from genome assembly GCA_963663995.1 of Erysipelotrichaceae bacterium. Classification (GTDB taxonomy): domain Bacteria; phylum Bacillota_I; class Bacilli_A; order Erysipelotrichales; family Erysipelotrichaceae; genus UBA2212. The sequence continues at coordinate 1,356,240 of OY760660.1, forward strand.
TATTCTTTGTCTTCTTCATCCATTAAAATTGGATATCTGACATAGTCTGAATATTTTTTAACTAAACGTTTAATGGTGTGTGATTGAAGATAGTTATCATAATCTTCATCTTCTTCATTCTTTTTAAGATGTAAAACAATGCGTGTTCCACGCTCTTGTTTATCACATGTTTCAATTTTATAGCCATCTTCACCAGTTGATTCAAAATGAACACTTTCAGCATCCAATACAGATTGTGTAAAGACTTCGACTTTATCCGCAATCATAAATGCAGAATAGAAACCTACCCCAAACTGCCCAATAATATCGATATCATCTTGTTTGTTTTCCATAGCTTCTTTAAAAGCATAAGAACCACTCTTCGCAATAACCCCAAGATTGTTTTCTACTTCTTCTTGTGTCATCCCAATCCCATTATCACGGATTGTTAAGAGTCTCTTTTCAGTATCGAGTTCAATTTTAATGTTTAAATTTGTGCGATCAACCTTCAAATCTTCTTGAAGAGACTTGAAGTACAGTTTATCTAAAGCATCTGATGCATTAGATACAAGTTCACGTAAGAATATTTCTTTGTGCGTGTAGATTGAGTGGATAACGAGATCCAATAATCGTTTTGTTTCAGCTTTATATTGTTTTTTAGCCATAACGCTCCTTTTAGCACTTTCTCTATGTGAGTGCTAATTCATTTTAAAACATGTTTAAAATAAATTCAAGCAGTAAAAAACTTATTGTGCTATAATGCGGTGTACTCACAAAGGAAACAACATGAATTTTAACGAACTAAATCTACAACCCGCATTACTGAGAAGCCTACTTGAGATAGGTTTTGAAGAAGCGACTGAGATACAAGAAAAGTCACTTCCTATTATTATGGAAGGTAAAGATATTGTCGGACAAAGTCAGACTGGCTCTGGTAAGACCGCAGCTTTTGGTTTACCGATCTTAAATGTCCTTGTCCCTCACGAAAAAAGAATCCCCCAAGCGCTTATCTTAGCGCCTACCCGCGAACTCTGTTTACAAATCACAACAGAGATACGTAAATTCTCAAAATACATGGAAGGTGTACGTATTGTTGCCATCTATGGTGGAGAACCCATTACACATCAAATCAGAGATCTAAAAGCAGGTGCTGACATTATTGTTGGAACACCAGGACGCGTTAAAGATCACATTGATCGTAAAACACTCAAATTTAAAGATCTCAAGCAATTTGTATTAGATGAAGCAGATGAAATGTTAAAGATGGGATTCAAAGAAGAAATCGAATCCATCATCGCTTTACTTCCTGAAGTAAAACAAACACTTCTCTTCTCGGCTACCATGCCTAAAGCTATTCTTGAATTAACAAGAACTTATCAAACTGATCCTGTCATTATTAAAACAGCTTCAAAAACATTAACAGTTAATACCGTTACCCAAATGGTCTACGAAGTTAACCAAAGCGATAAAGCACGCGCCTTGGTTCAACTTATCGAGTACTATCGACCAGATTCATCAATGATATTCTGTAATACTAAAAAGATGGTTGATGACTTAAGCTCAAGTCTTATCGCAAAAGGCTTCAATGTTGCCTCAATTCACGGTGACTTGAAACAAGAAATGCGTAATATCGTAATGAACAAGTTTAGAGATAAAAAAGTCTCTCACTTAGTTTGTACAGACGTTGCTGCACGTGGTATCGATGTTGATAGCTTAGATGTTGTCTTTAACTTCGATGTTCCACAAGAAATTGACTACTATGTTCACCGTATTGGAAGAACTGGTCGTGCTGGTAAATCTGGTTTAAGTATTACTTTAATCACACCACGCCAACGCTACATTATTCAAACACTTGAAAAATTAACTAAAGCTGAAATCATTCGTCAAAAGATGCCTTCACTTGAGGAAATCCAAGAAGTTCGCTTCCAACATTTATCTCAAGACTTACTTAAGACTTTAGAGAAAGATGTTCCACCTGAACTTAAACGTCAAGTTGAAAAACTGATTGATCAAGGTTTCGATGCAGTTCAGTTAGTTGAAGCACTCATGTATCAAGCCATTGGTCATGAAATCTTCGAAGAAACAAAACAAATTATTTCTAAACAAAAACACGCAACTTTGGTTCATACTTCACATATCGAACTTGATTTAGGAACAAACCAAAAAATCGCTGCTGCTCACTTAGTCTCTGCTATCGCAGAAAGCGCGGGTGTATCAGGTAAAGATATCGGTAAGATTCGAATTAGAGATCGTTTCTCACATGTCGAAGTACCAACTGAATTTGTTCATGAAATATTAGACTCATTAAACTCAACCCTTATTCGTGGTTATAAAGTCAAAGCTTTCTTATTAGAAAAACCTTTGGCTAAGAAACACAAAGAAGGGAAAGGATCTTATTCACGTAACGATCGTCCTCACAGAGGTGGAGATGGTGGTTACAAAGGTCGAAGAGACAGAAAGTCCAAACACAATTAAGTGTCTGGACTTTTTTAGATTAAATTTATATACTCTTGACTACTGTCAAAAACTGAGTAAATTATTACACACTGGGCATCTTTATCAACTTTATAAAAAACAAGATATTTTTTTACAATTAATACTCTAAAATTTTGTCTTTCTAGAATAGCGTATTTTGGTATTGTTCCAGATTCGGGAAACTCAGTTAATCTTAATATTGAATTCTCAATAGTGTTAACTAGTTGCATCGCAATATCAACACTACCAGTACTATCTGCAACAAAATAAATTATATCTCTAAGTTGATTATCTGCTTTTTGAGTTCTTATCAACTTATACAAACTATATATCTCGACTTAATAGATTTTTTCTTATGTTATCAAATGTTTCTTGAATATCGCCAACACGTCCAAGTCTAACATCTTCTTCAGATTCCGCTAGTATTCTTAATAGTTCCAATTCAGCAGTCATTTGTTTATAGTCTTGTAGACTAATAATGGCTGTATCACCTCTACCATTTTTAGTAATAATGACAGGTTCTCTCGTTTCGTGACACTGTTTAGATATCTCATTATAATGATTTCTTAAATCAGCTGATGGTCTAATATCAAATTTCATTTCATATCCTCCAATAATAGTCATATTATATCACTATTTGCATATATTTTAATTTATGGTAAATCATTATACATTTCTCCTTTATTGCTGATACTTATTATTACGTTATGATTTTCAATATACCTAAATTTTATATATATCTTTTCTTTCTAATTCGTTATAGATTCTTTAAAGGTCTAAAAAAAGAACATCCAAACACAATTAGAGCTTGGATGTTTTATACATAATTTCTTTGAATGTATACTTCTAAATCAAAATTCATTTGTTCAAATGATTTCTCTTGTATCTTTTCCATTTAACTTATAAACGTTTGTACTCTTGTTTAAGTAAAACTAATAATTCTTTCTTTTCCATAACTACATCATGCCCATGAACAATCAGTTCAACATCTAACTTTGATATTCTATCAATAAGATTACTTAACTTTTCTTTAGTGTAATGTGGTTCTCCATGATGATAATCTTCTGAGTAAGCATCTCCAACAAGTAAGACTTTATCTTCTTTAACATAGACAAAAGTACTATCATCACTGTGATCTGTTTCCATTTCAAATATTGATAAATTTACATTCCCACAATCCAACTCAACTTCATCAAAAAAGGTTTCAGTTGCTTCAACAACTTTAATCTTTGTTCGATCAATATATTCATTTTTTATATGTTCATCACAAAATTGAATGTCTTCACCCGATTTAACACGTTTAGACATAGATTCATCATCCCATTCCCAATCACTCATTTCTTTAAGTTTTGCCTGAGTCTTTTCACTACATAATGATGGGAAATCACAGGCATGTAAACCATAAACATGATCCCAATGCCAATGGGTAAGTAAAACAACTTCTGGTTCATGAAATCCTTTTTCTTTGATTAGATTTAAGACTTCAAAAAGATGTTCTTGTGATGTTCCAGCATCAATAAGTACTGCTCTTTCAGATCCATTGATATAAGCTAATCTTGGTCGATCTCTAAACTCTTCAAAATCTGAAATATAAACATGTTTACTGATTTGTGTGAGTTCCATTATTTGATTTTCTCAACTTTAAATCTTAGTAGTGTTTTTAGTTTAGAGGAATCTGCTTTCCGTGGATCTCCTAAATAAATCTCAATATGAGTTTTATCAATCCTTCGATAGTTGTTCTCTATACAATACTTCTCCATTAAATCAAAACTTTCTCTTTCATTATCATAGGGACCAATATGCAGCATCTGGCAAACTAATCCATCTTCAATTTCTTCATAAACTACTTCTTTTAATAACCTTAATTTCTTTTTCTTTATAGCGATATCACTAAATTTATTAAACACTGATTTATCACAAAACTGTGGTTGTTGAATACGTATGGTATATTTGTAATTGTCTTTATCTGTGCTTGGTTTCAAGTAATCTATTAAATCCCAATGACCTTCTAATGGATAAACTTTATAATCTTCATAGTCATCAGGCTTATCATCTGTTTTATATGACATCTTTAAAGTATATGAAAAGGTATATAAAGCTTGGATATGGTTTCCAAAATCTTCACCATTGGGATTCCCTTCACCTTTAATACAGACATATGGAAAAGATGGAAGCTCAAGTATTTCTGGTTTTTGTTTAGAACTATAAAAAGCTTTAAGAATTTCCTTTTGATTCATCCGCGTCCCATCTATATTTTCGATTGTTTTTTAATTTCTGCCAGTCACAATTTAAACATAAGCCATTATGTACTGTTTTTAAACCACCACATGTTTCGCATTCAAAATGACTTTGACTATCTAAAAAGACATCCATACCTTTATCTCTTATCATGATCAAATTATCAATCATCGACATATGATACTTTGTACGATAACGCTTATCTAAACTCTTCAATCTCTTGCATGGAAACTGATCACAATTAAAACAGTAATCAATTTTGCCTTGACCAATCATTTCACAACTATCAGCCATGTGCAAACAACCTAGACCTCTAGGTTTACAACCTGGACAAGATTTATAATGAAAACCTTTTTCATTTAAATGATGTACATTAACTTGATAACTACGACACAAAGCACAATCCATCCCGCAATAAGCAACCAAGTTTTGTCTTTCATGTTTCATGCAACAATTATAAATCTTATTTAGTTCTTAGGTCTAACATTCCCACTACTAATCGCTTCTTCTTTTGCGTCTAGTGGTAACCACTGTAGAACTTTATAGATAAAAGTATCCCAAAAAACCCAATCATGTCCACCTGGACCTTCTTCATATTTCACATCAAATTTTAAGTTGATTAAATAGTCTCTAAACTTACGATTAGAATCAATTAAATGATCTTCTGTTCCACAGGCAATATAAATATGTGGTCGATCTTTCTTCTTTAAATTTTTTGCGAGTACTTGATAATCTTTATCACTACCTACAAGTTCACTCAAATCACCAAAAATAGATATCAATTCATTCCTTGAAAGAATAGCATTTTTATCTGTCTCTTTAGTGTTCGCAAAATCTTCAAGTATAAAAGCTGTTGAAAGAGCTGCGACATACCCAAAGGTTTTCGCATACTTTAAACCATTTGTCATTGCACCATAACCACCCATAGATAGTCCTGCAATAAAGGTATCTTCCTTTTTATGAGATAGATTAAACATTCGACGTGTCACATCCACCAATTCTTCACCAATAAATTTAGAGTAATATTCACCAGATAGACTATTATCCACATAAAACTTATTATCCCCTGATGGCATAATCACTGCTAAGTTTTGATCTTCAGCCCACTTTTGAATACGCGTACCACTAACCCAATCAGTATAGTTTCCAAATACTCCATGTAGTAAATAAAGGGTTTTATAAGGTCCTTTTACAATCTCTTGTTTAAGACTACCAAAAACAAGTTTATCTGCTGGAAAGATGACATTAAAGGTTACCGTTCTTCTTAGATATTTTGAAAAAATATTAAATGTTCCTAAAGCCATAAAAATTCTCCTAATTCCTGTTAGTTCTATTTTATATGAAAAGGACATATAAAAAGTAAGTACTTTTAATTAATACTGTACTTACTCTTTAAATTATTGAGAGGGGCGTGCGGACATAAAGTTGGACTTTAATAACCGTATTTTTGTCGATTTTCATTAATACTACATGCAAATTTTATTTTAATTCTAGTTTCATTAAACCACACTAGATAATTATTTAAATATTCAATAAATTCTTCGGCGTTAAAATCTCTAAAATCTAATCCATAAAAACATTCATTTTTTATATGACCAAATACACCTTCGCAAGCAGCGTTATCACCCGTACAACCTTTCTTAGACATAGATCGAATAATATTGTGTTCTTTGGTGATATTTATCCAGTTACTCCATCGATAGTGTCCACCACGATCAGAATGAAGTATCACATTATCAGACTTCTTTAATGTCTTACATGCATCTATTAGTGATTCATTAGCTAGTTGTGCGTCAGGACGAGTGCTCGTATTCCAAGAAATAATCTTCCCATCAAAACAGTCAACGATTGAAGAGAGGTATACTTTTTCATTTGATAACGCGAATTCAGTTATATCTGTGAGCCATTTTTGATTTGGATAATCAGATTTGAAATCTCGATTAATAATGTTGTCTGGAGCTTCTGATATTTCACCCTGATATGAGCTATACTTTCTTGTTTTCTTTTTGTACTTTGGGTTTAGTTCCATCTGTTTCATAAGACGACGTATAACCTTCTCAGAAACAATGACTCCTTGATTGTTTAGACTAATCTTTATTCTTCGATAACCATATACACAACGGTTTAATTCATAAATTTCTTTTATTTTTAAACACAAATTTTCATACTTATCACGACTTTTTAATTTCTTTAGATGATAATGATATGAACTTTTTGGAATGTTCAATCGTTCTAGTAAATCTTTCAATGGATATTCTTTTTTTAAGGCATTGATTAACTGGATTTTTTCACTATTTTTTAGTTTTAGATAACCAATGCCTTTATCTTTTTTTATTAAATCTAATGCCTCTTTAAGAAGATCTACTTCCATTTTTAATGATTTGATTTCATTTAAAAGTGAATTGATTTCTTCTGTATTCGCTTGTTTTATTTCTTTGTTTTCTGTGAGATTTGGTTTGATAATCTTCTGCTTATCTTTATTCATTAGTCCAATTAATCCTTTGGTTTCAATTATTCTACGCCAATTATGAATGCTTTGTCGACTAACTCCCATCTCCTCTGCCACATATCTAACATCTTCCCCATCCTCAAAACATCGTTTAATGATTTTTATTTTAAGTTCTGGTGAAATCGTTTTCCGTTTTAGATATGAATAAGAGTCTGTATTTTTAATCTGATTATTAGAGTTTGTTTTTTCACGACTTAACCAAAGGTAAATAGTAGCTTTTGTGGGATAACCTAATTTCCTCACGACTTGTGTTGCGCTTCTTTCTTCTCTATAAAGTTCTAAAGCTATTTTAACTTGTTGTTTTGAATAAGTTGGCATATTTCTCCTCTTTGTCCAACTTTATGTCCGCACGCCCGAGTATAAAATATTTTGTGTAAACGTCTCTAAGTAGAAGAGACGGTGTTCTTTGAAAGAGTGGGAAGCACTCATGTAAAATGTAGTTGTTCAGAAAACAATTACAGGAGACTTCCCATGTCAAATTTTAGCACAGATTTAATGAGCGCATTTCTTAAAGGTGAAAGTATCGAAGAAGTGATGCGAATCGAACTTGAGAAAGCTGTTAATGAGTTATTACAGTTAGAGTTAACCAGTTATCTAGACTATGATAAATATGATCCCATTGGTTATAACACAGGTAACTCAAGAAATGGAACTTACACACGTCAACTCAAAACACGCTTTGGAGAAATCAGTGTAGAAATACCACGAGATCGTAATGGAGAATTCAAGCAGCACACAGTTCCCAGTTATAAGCGAAGCACCGATGATTTAGAATCCATGATTATTCAGATGTATCAACGTGGGATAACGACATCTGAGATATCAGAACTCATTGAACGCATGTTTGGAATGTATTACACACCGCAAACGATATCGAATATGACGCAAGTTCTAAGTGATCAAGTTGAAGCGTTTCATACCCGTCAAATTCAGTCTCGATATGTCAGTTTATATCTGGATGCGACTTACTTAAGCGTAAGACGAGATCGTGTCTCTAAAGAAGCTTTACACATCATTGTCGGGATTACAGAGGAAGGCATCAAAGAGATTCTAGATTATCGTCTATATCCTTCAGAATCCTCTGAGAACTATCGAGAAATGCTTGAAGACTTAAAGTCACGAGGATTAGAAGAAGCACTCATATGTGTCAGTGATGGGTTAACTGGGCTAAGAGATGTTTGTTTAGAAGTATTCCCACAAACTCAACATCAAAGTTGTTGGGTACATCTATCAAGACGCGTAGGTCATTTAGTTAGAGCTAAAGACAAAGGGATTGTGTTGAATGATTTGAAGGATGTTTATCAAGCTAAAACAAAGAATGAAGCTTTGATTAATTTAGAAGTTTTTAGAACCAAATATGAAAGACATTATCCTAAAGCCGTTCAAGTCCTAAGCAATACTGAATCACTTCTAAGCTTCTATAACTTCCCACAATCCATTCAAAGAAGTATTTACACAACTAACTTGATTGAAAATCTAAACAAACAACTCAAACGTCAAACGAAGAAAAAAGAACAGTTTCCCAATGAAGAATCTTTAGACAGATTCATCTGTAGTCTGTTCTTGAATATGAATCAAAAGTTCCAAAGTAGAATCCACAAAGGATTCAATAAATCTGAATACGAATTAGAAAAACATTTCGACAAAACATTTTACGAGTAAATTCCTTTAGAGTTTACACAAAATTCTTTACACTACCAAATTATTCATTATTATAAATTTTTATTATTTTACCTACATACATCGTATGAAAATCTTTATTAGGATAGTTCTCTTCAATAATATATTTAACTACAAAGTTTTCTTCTTTTAGATCTTGCTTGTAAATGACCTCACAATCAAAAACTAAATTTGCTTCTTCATAATAAAGTGATTCATTTTCTATGATTGGTTTTAACCCGGAAGCATTTACCTTATCTTCATTATGACCTGATTTACCACCAAAAACTCCATGAGCTTTTTTAAATTCAGGTTTTAGTCTTGAAACTGTAAACTTTCCAGTCTTTTCAATCAAATCATGCGTATACCTTTGAGGTCTAACATATACCAGAAAGGTATCACGTCCTGTTTTCTTTCCCCAAATACTTCCCACATGTCCCCAGTTAATGGTCATGGAGTTATATCCAAGTTCATCATTACCTGAGCTGAGGACCAACCAATCATTCTTAATAAGATCAAAAGGTTTCATTTCATAATCTTCAATATCTATTTCTTTAAACATCATTGTCTCCTTTAAAACTGAATATTCTTAATCATAATAATGGTTGTATTAATGATTATCGCAACAATGATTAATCCAGCCGCAATCAAATAAATCATATCTGTATTAAATCTTAATGCTACTTGTCCCCAAATAAAAGCTCCACTAAAGAAAGCGATATCAACACCACCAAAGAATAATGCATTCGCTTTGCCTCGCTGTGATGGATGTATGTGCTTTACTGCTAAAGTACTATACATCATAAAACTAGAATTAAAACTAAAAGCTAGAAGTACAGATAAGAGAGACCACACTATCCAGTGATCTGATTGTGCTAGTAAAATTAGTGATCCTGAGAAGACTAAACCAATTAGAATGATTGATTTTATAAGATGTAGCTTTTCTAATAAATGAGTAATCGTTTGTTGCGCTAGAATAATCCCTAAGAAACTAAACATATAAAAGAACCCTACATTATCAATGCCATGATGTGCCCCATGAACAGTTAAATACGACATTAAGCCCGATTGAACAATCATATAAAATATAAAACCTAGAGCTGGGAAAACTGCTTTGCTTTTAAAGATTGAAGTATGAATAACTTGTTCTTCTTCTTGATGTTTATAGATATGATTTTCAATTGGGAATAAAAACAACATGGCCAATACATTAACCGCAATCCCCATATAAAAGAATGGCGAAAAAGAGCCTCCACTAATTAAATAAAAACCAAGATAGGGTCCAATTGAACTCGCCGCATTAGAAACTAATGTATATCTGGAAAGATATTTAAGTAGTGAATCTTCACTAACAGATTGGGATAGGAGTGTTGGTGCTGCCGTTGAAAACAAACCGACAGATGCCCCTTGAATGAGTCTTACAATAATCGTTGGCATTAAAGTATTTAATACATTAAAACCAATGAAACTGATTGCTGCTACAATCGCACCTATAATGGTTGTATTTCGTGCACCGATTTTATCAATTAAATGTGCCGCTATAGGTCTAAATATTAAAGCTGCGATTGCGACAACAAAAGACAGAGCACCTATGTATTCAATCGGTGTATTAAGACTTGCTAAATAAGGTGTAAAGGTAGGCAGACTCATTTGATTACCAAAGTTAAAGAAAAAATTGGCAATCGTTATTAAGATAATGATTTTTATAGTTTTCAAATTTATATTCCTTTAATCTTTCGTAATTTTAAAATCTTTGAAATAGGCATCTGTTCCTATCTCTGTCCATAAGCCAACTGATCCTTTAAAATCACTTCCGTGTTTTAAATCAGAGACAATTAAATTTGGATTTTTCGCGTTATTGATATAAAGTTCTGCTCGAGAATCCTTAACAACAATTTTGAGTTGAATCCATTCATTCATCGCAATATCAGCATAGGATTCATATTTTTTTGGCTCAGTTTCTCTTAAAGTAAACCATTTGTAATCAGGGTAGGAATAGTATTGAATACTATGGTTACGTCTAACTTGATCATCACATGAACCATTATCAGGACGAATATAGATCGACTCATATTGACTCAAACCTGAGTTAATACGAAACGCTATTCCAATAAAACCACGTGAGAATTCAGGTGCATCCTCTAAAAATTTGCTTAACACTTTAACTTCTATGGTACCGTTATGAAATACATAATCGGGAATATAACTAAAAGTAGGTTCATCACTCATGTCATTTTTAAATTCAGCAGGTTTAATATCTCTTTGTAGATTCAAACTGAGTTCTTCATTTTCTACAATAATTTTGGAGATTACTTTGTTATGTTTAAGATGGTTTAGATTAATCATTTTGTTTCCTCTATGACCTAGTCTATCGATTTAAATTCATTTGAAAAGTAGGCACTTTAAGGTAACTAGCAAAAAAAGTGACTTTTATTAGTATTTTTTGTATACTAAGTTTATAAAAGGAACTATTTATGACACTATCAAGAGAAAACTTACCCGAATGTCCGATTGCGACCACCATTATCATCGTTGGAAATAAGTGGAAATTATTAATAATACGTAATTTAAGCGCTCGCACTTGGCGTTTTAATGAACTAAAAGAAAATCTTTATGGAATAAGTCAAAAGGTACTCACAGAAAATCTGAGAGCACTTGAAGAAGATGGCATTTTACATAGAGAAGTTTATGCAGAAATTCCACCAAGAGTAGAATATAGCTTAACCGAATTAGGAAAAAAATTGATTCCTATGATAAAAACCATGGAAACTTGGGGTAATCATTTTAAAGAATTAAATAATTAAAGCAGGAAATTCCTGTTTTTTTACATCTGTTATCTTAATTATATTTCTTATCAATTACAGTTTCATCAAACTGTTCGAGACCAATAGGCATGATTAGACTTCTCATAATATCAAATGACAACATCAAAAAGACTTCAAACGCACCTTGATAAAGTTCACTATTTCCTGGATAATAAGCAGCTAAGTCAGAGACTTCTTGTTTCTTTTTATCCGTTAATAACACAGCGCCTAAAATGCTCGCATCAAAATCTTTTTGAATGTAAACTTTTTCTTCAAAGATGTCAGCCACCATTTGAATAATGCCAGGAATTTCAAAAACCCCGCCACTTAAATAAATTTCTTTACTGTAACCACCATTTTCTTCTAAGATGCTTAAGACATGTTTCAAGTTAAAAAGTATACCTTCAACAACAGCTCGTATCATATGTTCTTTTTTATGATAATGTCTTAACCCAAAGTATTGTCCGCTAACGATATTTTCCCAATAGGGCGCTCTTTCACCATTAATATGAGGCAAGAAGATTAAACCTTCACTTCCAGGTTCAACTTTATCTAAAAGACTTGGTAAATCTTTATAAAACTTTTTAGGAATATCATAAAATAACTGACTGACCCAATCTAAAGTATTGCCGCCATTATTAACAGCACCACCAATCACATAGACACCTTTCTTTAAGTAGTAACAAAATGTCCGTCCTAAAGGATCTAAAACAGGTTTCTTTACAGTCATCCGAACTGCTCCACTTGTTCCCAGTGTTAATGTTGTTTGTCCTTTATTTAAAGCATTATTTCCTAAATTAACCAAACAACCATCGCTCGCACCAACAGTAATATTAAAATCATAGTTCAATGCTTTGAATTTAGCATTAGTATCTACAAGTCTTGGTAAGTAAGATTCATCAATATCTAAGAAATCTAGAATATCTTTATCCCAAGTAAGCGTATGAATATTCATTAATCCTGTCGCTGAAGCAATGGAATAATCCATCACAAACTCACCAGTTAATAAGAAAACAATATATTCCTTAATACCCATAAAATGTAAACCAGGCTTCAAGAAATCAGCATTTCTATAATAAAGTAATTTCGCAAACGGACTCATTGGATGAATTGGTGTTCCTGTTTTTTGGTAGAAACTTAACCAATCTTCAGTTTCTTTGAAAATTCGAATATCTTGATCAGCTCGAGCATCTGCCCAAATCATATTTTGAGTAAAGGGTACGTTTTCTTCCACCGCTAATATAAGAGAATGCATGGCAGATGAAAAACTTATGTCTGTAACTGACTTATTATTTAACTCTTCTATACAAACATTAACCGCATCCACAACAGCTTTAACATTTTGTTCATAATGACCATATTGATCTACAACAGAGGGCACTTCAATATTAATCTTCTTTTTAACTTTGTATGCTTCATCAAAGAGAACAGCTTTTATATTACTGGTCCCGATATCAATTCCTATTTTGCTCATGCATCTATTATACCTTTAGATAGATATATTTATTGTAAATAAACTGTGCTAATGTATAAGTATGATAATAGATAAAATAAAAGAGTTATCAAATTTGACTAATCAAGAACAAGCAGTTGCCGATTATATTATTGAGAATCCTTCTCAAATACTATCGATGACGATGGCTGATCTTTCTATAGCTTCATATACAAGTGATGCGACGATTATTCGTTTATGTAAGAAACTTGGCTTTAGAGGTTTTACAGATTTCAAATATTACTTTGCTTCTCAATACCATGATATTCTTGATAATCAAAAAATTAATGAATCAGAGTTTTTAGCTAATAAACTCGCTTTTAGAGATCTCAATGATTTATATCCAAACTCCATTAAAAAAGCGATAGATCAAACCAAAGATAACATCTCATTATCTCAGTTAAATAAAATTGCTTCCAATATTTTTGAAAGTAAAAAAATATTATTCTATGGGCTAAACACTTCCTATTCAATTGCAGATGTCTATTCAAAAAGATTTTCTGAATTAGGTTTAGATGTCATTGCGGAAACTAATTTTAACTTTCATCTACTAAGTTACTTATACACTAATCAGATTCCTTCTTATGCCATCTTAATATCTATGTCTGGTAAGAATACCATGATGGTTGAAACTGCTCAAAAATTAAAAGAATTGGGTATCCCATTCCTTGCGATTGCCCACAAATCAACTGAATTTACTAAACTCGCAGACGAATTTATTAAAGTTTCTTACGAAGAAATTGAAGTATTAAATCGTGGTTTATTTATATTTGGTGCACATTATGTTTTAGAAATGGTATACCAATATTTATATCTACATAGAATGAAAAATATAGATAATATTGTCGAAAATGTACATAAACTATTTGACTAGAAAAAGGAAATCGATTGATTTCCTTTTTAATAATATATTAAGCTTCTACGCCTTGTTCTTCTTCGAATTTCTTTTTATCCCATGCAGCAATGAATGGGTAATAGATTGCAGCCGTAACTACAAAGTTAACGATTTGAAGTAATACAACACGTACATCACCATTACCGATATAGAAACCGGATAGAATAATTGGTGAAGTCCATGGTGCAGCTAGACCTGGTAATGCTCCAACAATACCAGATGAAATTGCAGCGTATGAAATAACAATTGAGCTGAGTGGAGCGAGTAAGAATGGAATCATCATCATTGGGTTCATAATAATTGGTAAACCGAATGTGACAGTTTCATTAATATTGAATAGACCAGGGCCAATTGATAATCGACCAATATACTTAACTTGTTCTGATTTAGCTAAGAAAGCCATAATGAATACAAGTGATAATGTTGAACCAGAACCACCAACACGTACAAGTAACATCATGAATTCATATGTAACTACGTGAGGTATTGCAGTACCTGCTTGGAACGCAGCTAAGTTATCTAAAGTAGCCGCTTGCCAAATTGGTTGGAAAACAGAACCAACAACGTTAGCACCATGGATTCCCACAAACCAGAAGATTTGTACAAATGTTTCTGCGATTAATGTTCCCCATAAACCAGTACCTAAATGTAGTAAAGGTGTTTGGAAGAATAAACGAATAAAGTCAAAGAATGTTCCATAACTTGTGTGATCAAATCCAAAACGAACTGCTGTCCAGAACACAATAGCAATTGCAGCTGGAGTTAAAGCCATAAATTGGTTTGAGATAGCAGGTGGAACTTGCTCAGGAAGCTTAATAGTCCATCCTCTATCAATAACAAAGTTATAAATTTCAGCCGTTACAATCGCAACAATCATCCCTGCAAATAGACCTTGAGATGTTAGATATTGGCGTGCATAGCCTCCACCATCTAATTGATGCATCAAGATAAAGAAACTTGATAGTGAGATAACAGCTGCTGGTAATGCTGGTTTTTCATATGATTTAGCTAAAGCATATGAGACACCTAGTGTTGCAATTAAACCAACCATTCCCATTGTTGCGGCGAATATTACGCCCCAGTTGAACCATTTCCAATTTTCTCCAAAAATTGACAACATCATGTTTTGATATGGATCAACAGGTAATTCAGCAATAACAATTACGAATGAACCAACAATCATAATTGGTAAGCTGGATACGATACCATCACGAAGAGCTCTTAGGTAACGATTACCTTGCATCTTCGCAGCTATAGGTAAGAAATTCTCTTCTAAAAATTGTGTAAACTTATCCATAGTTTAATACCCCTTTTCATAAAGTGGTCTTATAGAATTTAGAAAGAAAATCAAGTGAACAGGTCTGGTCTATCATCTATTCCGAAAGGGTAGATTTCTTTCTAAATCTATCGACAAGCATAGTATCAATTAAAACGCTTTCATTGAAAAGAGCATTTCTATTCCTTGCATAACAACTTCAAAATTACAAAAATAACGGTTTGTTTTTTGAAGTTTTACTTCAGAAAATGATGATATTACACATAAAAAGAGCCTTCGCTCTTTCTATAATTCACTTCCATTAGTTTCAATGACATGCTTATACCAAGCAAATGATTTCTTACGTCTTCTTTCAAACGTTCCCTTTCCTTGATCATCAACATCAACATAAATGAAACCATAACGCTTCTTCATTTCACCTGTACTAGCCGAATTAATGTCAATAGGTCCCCAGGCTGTATAACCTAAAACTTCGACACCATCTTCAAGAATTGTTTTCTTAAGTTCTTTTAAATGTGACTCTAAATATTCAATACGATAATCATCGTTAATTGATCTATCTGCTTCAATTTTATCTGCAGCACCTAAGCCATTTTCTACAATAAATAATGGAACTTGATAGCGATTATACAAAAGGTTGAGACCATATCTTAAGCCCTTAGGATTAATCGTCATTCCCCAATCACTTTGTTTTAGATAAGGATTTTTATACCCAGTTACTAACCCATTTAAACCTTTAAGAACACCTTCAGTTTTCTTTCCAGTCACATGAGTAAGATAGTAACTCAAAGAAATGAAATCAACTGTACCATTTTTTAAATGATTTAAATCTCCACTTTTAATAGGTAGATCAATATTGTTTCTTTCAAACTCTTTAAGAATGTAATTAGGATATTTACCACGTACTTGTACATCACAGTAATACATCATCTTATTCATAAAGTATTGAGTTCTTTCAACATCTTCAGGATCACAGCTATTAGGATAAGCAAAATGACCATTAAACATCATCCCCATTTTAAAGTGAGGATTAATATCTCTTGCTAATTCAACAACTAAAGCACTTGCGAGTAATTGATGATATGACCCAATTGCTCTTTCTTCTTCATTTGGATCAATTAATCCACCGCCCATCCAAGCATTAGTTAACATATTGTTGATTTCATTAAAAGTAAGCCAATAATAGACTTTGCCTCTATAACGCTCTAATAGAACTTTTGCATATCTTACGAAGTGATCAACTGTTTCTCTATTTAACCATGATCCTTGATTAACTAAACCCATTGGCATTTCAAAATGTGACATTGTTACCACAGGTTTAATATTATATTTTAAGCAAACATCGAAAACTTTATCGTAGAATTCTAAACCTTTTTCATTAGGTTTAGCTTCATCACCATTTGGGAATATACGAGTCCAAGCAATCGACATCCTATAAGCTTTAAATCCCATTTCCGCAAATAACTTTATATCTTCTTCATAATGATGATAATGATCAATAGCTTTGTGACTTGGATAATATTTATGTGTATCTATTACACTATCAATTTCCCTCGCAACACCATGTTGTCCAACACTTAAGACATCTGCACTACTCAAACCTTTTCCATCAATATCATATGCACCTTCACACTGATTGGCCGCTAATGCTCCACCCCAAAGAAAGTCTTTTGGAAAAGAATTCATTATCCCTTACACACCGCTCCACTTACCGGTGCAAATGCAGGGATATTACTCGTATCACCATTTACTTCGCTAAAAGTAATCGATTTACCATGTGCAAAGATAAAACCACCATTTTCTTCAGGTATAAACATGACATCTGGTTTATGCGCCGTTGCGACATTCATATAAACAAGATCTTCAGTATCAGAATTATTACATAATTGATGTGCACTTTCTGCATGAGCTGGACATACAATAATTTCGCCAGCACTTACATTACGATTTCCCTCAGGTCCTTTCATGTATCCTTGTCCACTGATAATAAAGAACACTTCTTCACTTCGTGCATGATAATGATATACATTCGCTGTATTACCAACACCTGGTCCTAATTTAAAATAATTAACATTACATTGATCTGCTGTTTCACCCATCACAACAGGTTTCTTAATTTGAAGCATGCCGTTTTGATTGGTTTCTTTACCATCGGTTGTCTCAAATGTTTTAAAAGTCATAAATTTATTCATCATAAATTCCTCCGTCTTCAACATTCTATAAAAGAAAAAGCGTAATTTGTTTAAACAATATAAAATTGAAAGAATACTTCAAAAAAAGAGTCCTTGATTACACAAGAACTCTTCATATTTAACCTAAATCTTTACCGTTAGTCGCAATAACTTGTTTATACCAGTTAAAGGATTTCTTCTTAGAACGAGTAGAATCACCTGATCCATCATCTTTCTTATTAACATAAATGAAACCATAACGTTTTTTCATTTCACCTGTAGATGCTGATACTAGATCAATTGGTCCCCACATCGTGTAACCCATGAGATCAACTCCATCAATTTCAACCGCATTAATCATTTCACGAATATGTTCACGCATATAATCAATACGATAGTCATCATTGATTTCACCATTTTCATCTGGAATGTCATTAGCTCCTAAACCATTTTCAACAATGAAGAGTGGTTTTTGGTATCTGTCATACATTTCATTCATGGTGATACGTAAACCTAATGGATCAATTTGCCAACCCCAATCACTTGCTTTAAGGTGTGGGTTTTTAACCGCTTTAAAGATATTGCCTGGTGTCATAGGTGCATCAGGATTATCTGTTTGAACACGTGATTGATAATAAGAGAAGCCAATATAATCAACGGTATATTTCTTTAAGATTTCAAGATCCCCATCTTCCATCTTTAAAGTTATATTATTTCTTTCTAAGAACTTCTTAACATAACCTGGATATTCTCCACGTGATTGTACATCAATAAAGAAATAGTTATCACGATTAGCAGATTGTGCTTTAAAGACATCATTTGGATCACAACTATATGGATAGTTAATACCAGCTGCTAACATACAACCAATTTGGTTTTCTGGATCAATTTCATGACCCGCTTTAGTCGCTAATGATGAAGCAACTAACAAGTGATGAGCTGCTTGGTATTTAACAGCTTCCTCATCATCCCCTTCAGCAAAGACAATGCCCGCTCCCATAAATGGAAGATGCATTAAAATGTTAATTTCATTGAAAGTCATCCAATGTTTAACTTTCCCCTTATAACGTGTAAACAATGTAGTAGCGTACTTAACAAATAAGTCCACCATTTCTCTTGATTTCCATGAGCCATATTTTTGACTTAAGGCAAGCGGCACATCAAAGTGATCAATTGTTACGACAGGTTTAATTCCATATTTTGCGAGTTCATCAAACACATTATCATAGAAAGCTAGACCAGCTTCGTTTGGTTCTGCTTCTTCACCAGTTGGATAAATACGTGCCCAAGCAATTGACATACGGAATGCTTTAAAACCCATTTCTCCAAATAATTTAATATCTTCTTTATAAGTATGATAGAAATCAATCGCATTATGTGAAGGATATCCTGCTGGATCTTTTCCTTCAAAGTCTACTCCACGTCCTGCCATAACTGGAAATCTATTTTTTCCATAAGGAATAACGTCTACATTTGAGATACCTTTTCCATCTTCTAGATAGGCACCTTCTAATTGGTTAGCAGCTGTTGCGCCACCCCATAAAAAATCATCTCTTAGAGGCATAATTAAATTCTCCTTTTTTATTATTATAGCAATTCAATTTGGAAAATTTTTCCAATCGTTTTTGTGATAAATGTCACTTTAATATTATAAAAGTTAACCTAGACTGAATTTATAGAAAGGACACCAAACTGAAATGAAAGTTGCTGTTATCTATAGTAGTCAAAGTGGAAACACTGAAATGATGGCTCAAGCCATTAATGAAGGTTTATTGTCTGAAGGCGTTGAAAGTGAAATCTTTCAAGCTTCCGACTTTAGCGCTTCAAATGCCAATGATTATGATCGTTTAGTATTTGGATCTCCTTCAATGGGAGATGAGGAAATTGATCAAGATTTTATGGATCCCTTATTCTCAAACTTGGAACCACAATTAGCAGGTAAAGAAATTGCCTTTTTTGGTTCTTATGGTTGGGGTGATGGTCAGTTCCTAAGATCATGGATTGAAAGATCTAGAGGTGCAAATGCGATTGTCCTAAACGATGGACTTCTCATTAATTACACTCCAGATAATGATGGACTAACTGAGTGCCAAAACTTTGGTAAGTCGCTCGCTCATTAAAATGAAAAACAGAGTCACTTAAGTTTGTGGCTCTGTTTTACTATTTATTTGATAGGCAATGCTTTCTTCAGCAATTTTCGTATCATCTTGATGGATAGCGATAAGTTCTGTTAAGCGACTAATGTCCTTCTTCGCGATTTGGTAAACATACACGTTTTCTTTTTCTTTACTGATTAAGTCAAAATGGATATCACCTTCATCAAAGCTAAGTAGCATATGTATAGGCGCACTATCGAAATGTCCTTTGATATAAACTAAATCATAGTCAATATGATCAATATCGCAAAACCATGTTTGTTGATTAAAACTGAAAATAAATGGTTTATTTAACTGTACTTTGTCAGCTTTTGGTCTACTTTTATATTTCGATTTAATGACACGCATGATCGATAATTTATCATAATGTCTCACTTCATTTTGAGTTTGTATCAGTAATGCATTGTAAATAATCTGGAAATAGGATCTCGCACTTTTTTTACTAATATGACTGATTTCAAAACCATAATAATATTTCTGATTACTTTGAATAACTCTCACTAATTTAACTTTAAAATGACTTTTTATCTCATTATCAAGAACTTTAATATCATAATCTTGATGAAAGTGTATCCGTAAACGCATATCCGTCAGTATGGATATTCCATTATCAGAAACATTGATTGTGTCAAAGATTTCAAAACTTTCATGAAATTTTGCTTTTACTTCAAGTTTTAGATTAAACCGTGTTGATGTCCTAAAGATAGGACGCTCTAATGCGTAGAGTAAACTGAGGATTAAAACATAACTGTTATATAAGATCCAAAAGATATTGATCCCAAAAACAAAAGCATAGTTAGTATCTAAAAATAAAATTGTCCCATTATATAATCCTAAAACTAAGATCGCAAAGATTATTAAGTGTGGAAAGAAAAGGTAAAGATTAAAGTTACCGTAAACTTTCTTCGCATCCTTTGGCGTTACTTTAAACATACTTTGTTTAAAACCAACAATCTCTTTAAACAGATTCCAAGTTAATGTTGGCGCAAAGACCGTTTCATATAAATTATTTAATAATGAACTTCTAACACCATTTGATAGTTTCTTATAGGTTAAATGATAAATCACAAACATGGGAGCCCAAAAGATAAGCGTTTCTATTGGACTTGAAACGACGATGGGTATTTTAAATAAAATAAAGATAACCGGTGCAATTAAATAAGTAAGTCTTCTATAAGAGTTAAACCAGTAGGAATAACTCATTGTGTATATTACTTGTTGTTTAAAATTTAATGCTGAAAAGTGTCCACTTCTTTTTCTTAATGTTTGAATCGCGCCCAGTGCCCAACGAATTCTTTGAGTAAATAAGTCGTTAATATTAAATGGAGATAAACCAATCGCCAGTGTTTCATTCACAAAGTTTGAATGATAGCCTTTTGCTTGTAATTTCATCCCGGTGCAATATCTTCAGTAATCGTTCCCGTTTCAAATCCACCTGTTTCATTCAATGCTTGTCGAGAGATTAGGGTGTTACTACCTGCATAGATTACCGCATTATATTTTGAACGACCATTTTGAATAGAAGTATGGAAGAAGTCTTGTTCATTAGGAATTTTCCCTTCAGAAAACATATTATATTGGAATGTATCTGGATTGTAGAATTGATGTGGTGCTTGAACAAAAGCCATTTTTTCATCGTTAATAAAGAATGGTACTGTCTTAAGTAGGAAATCATCTCTAACAATCATGTCTGCATCAAGGGTTAGAAGTAGATCACCAATCGTAAATTTCATCGCATTATTTAAATTACCTGCTTTAGCATGTTTATTATCAGGTCTGGTTATATACCCAACACCCATACTTTTAGCTAGATTTATTAAATCATCACGACGCTTATCATCACAGATAAAAACCTTTACTTTATCTTTATTTGGATAGTTTAAAAAGCTAGCAGCATTTACAGTCTTTAAGACTAAATTCAGTGGTTCATTATAACAAGCAACTAAAACATCAACACTTGGCCATTCTGCATTATCATCAACTTCAGGTGTAATCGCATTACTATTATCTCTAAGTAAAAAGAAGTTTACGACAAGCTAAAAAAATGCTGAAAGTTCAGCGATTAATAAAGTTATTGCTAATACGATAGCTAATATTCCATACGATAAAGGTAAAGTATAAAAGGCACGCCATAAAAGATAAACGGTATTAATAATAATGGTGAAATAAACGAGTAGTTTTTGTTTCATTTTCAATCCTATAATCCACGTATATAAATATACCATTGCGGATTATATACTATTTCAATATAAATAGATAATAAAAGGCTCAATAGTACATTGAACCTTGTTTTTTGATTATTTTTTTGAATTAATAGGTCTTGAATCTGTTTTATCTCTAAGTCTTAAATATGAATCGGTTAGACTTTCATCCCACCATGCAAGATAAGCAAGGACTGCCACAATTAAGATAGAAAGTGGAAATTGAATCCACATCATAAAGGCTGAACCTGATCCATCTACGTACTCTGAAATACTCATACCAGCATTTGATGCGAGCGTAGAAATCGTTGAATAAGAGTTTAACATTGCATACAGCAAGATCGCGAATAGAGCGAGTGTAATATATAAAATCATTTTTCTTAAGTTCATAATTTTTATATCCTTTCAATAAACTTTGAACGTATCTGTTCAATTTGTTTATCACTAATTCCTTTTGAATTTAGGTACGCTTCGATACTATCATATTTCTCATCTAAATAGTTCAAAAAATCAAACATTGTTTCTGGCTTTGAATCAAACAGTGAAGCATACATAATACTTGGATTATTTAACATATCATTATATTTAGGATTCAAATAGGTTTTTGAAACTTGATAATCAGCCACGATATCATAAAGATCCACGCCAACAAGTTTTAATAATATAGATGCGATGACACCTGTTCTGTCTTTTCCCGCAGAACAGTGAAACAAAACGGTTCCTTTTTCTTCAGCTAATGATGAGAATACAGGTTGGATAAATTCCTCTTTCTCACTCATTAAAATATAGAGTTTACTTAATTCCCAATCATTTAATTCATCAATAGTATGTGTTTGTAAGGCATCATACGTTGTATTTTGATATGTAACATCAGCATCATTCTCAAAAGGATCTCTTTCCTTTGTGATTTCATCTAGGTGTCTTAAATCAATAACACGTGTTAAACCATAATCTTTTAAAGTTTGTATCTCATCTTTACTAAGATGGGTAATATTGTCACTACGTAAAAATACATTGTATTTAGTTTGCCCAAGATTTGTTTGATAACCACCCAATTCTCTTAGGTTAAATACATTTTCGAATCTGAATCTTCTCATAAAAAAACCTCTTAATGTGAATTTATTTTAACACAGTAAGAGGCATGAATTTATTTTAGAACAACTTGAACACCGAAGGTTCCAAGACCCACGTGTGCAGCGATACCAGCAGGAAGAACCATTGTTTCTATTGTGATATTTGGTTCTTTTTCTAAGATGAACTTACGATATTGTTCAACACGAGCTGATCCATCACAATCTGGTAGATATATCATGTATTCATCCGTATTGAATCCGCGTTTAATCATGTCTTCATAAATAGATTGATATAAGCGTCTTTCGTTACGATCTGTCCCAAATTTTTCAATTTCTTCAGTTTCCCACGCAAGATAAATACATAATTTAATTTTTAATAAGTTACTTAAAGCAGCAACAGCACCTTTAACTCTTCCGTTTTTACGTAATTGTTCAAGGTTTTCTGGTAAAACATAAGTAATACTCGTTTCACTTGCTTTACGAGCATATGCTTCAATTTCTTCAATTGATTTACCTTCATTGGCCAGTTCAATCGTTCTTTGCGCGATATGACGTACAACCCCAGCAGCACTCTTGGTATCAACAAAAGTAATATTATTAATATCAATATTATTGGCAGCTAATTGTAGAACATTAAAAGTACCTGATAAATAACCAGCTAATGCATAAACAAAAATATGATCATAATTTTCGCTTTTAATTCTTGCGAACATTTCTTCTAAGAATCCTAAGTTTGGTTGGGATGTTGAAACATCTTTACCTGCTCTTAATGCATCTTCTACTTGCTCAGGTGAAACTTCAAATAAGTCTACCCCAGACACACCATCAATGATGATATTAAGTGGTGCTAACTCAATCCCCAATTTTTTCGCTTCATCGGGCATTAAAGCGATCGATGAATCTGCAACAACACATATTCTAGCCATTATGTTAATCTCCTTGTAATGCTTAAATTTTGACAAATAACATAGTTGTTGTCAAATAGCATTATCTTATTATTCTATTCTATTTTAGTGTATTATAGTTTTCATGAATCCGAAAGAAATATTAAATAACGCAAATACTATTGCCGTCATAGGAATGACAGTTAGAGAAGAGTCTTATGCGAACAAAATTGTTCACAAAATAAGAAGTCTAAACAAAGTTGCTTACCCTGTAAATCCTCGTTATGATTTCCTCTTTGGTGAGGAAATCTATGAGTCCATTGAAAAGTGTCCAAGCATTCCTGATTTAGTGGTCTTTGTCGTTAACCCCCAAATAGGTATTGAATACTTACCTCATATCAAAGAATTAGGTATTAAAAACATCTGGCTACAACCTGGAACGTTCGATGTTGAATTTTTAGAAGAAGCTAAAAACTTACAGTTAAACGCCATTGAAGCCTGTGTCTTGGTTGTTGGGAATTATTTATAAACAGATTTTAAATCTGTTTTTTTATGAAGCAAAAATGATACTAAAAGTAATTGATTTTGTTATATTTTTCATATGAAAGAATTATTATTTTTATTTTTACGTTTAGGCTTTTTTGCATTTGGTGGTCCCGCTGCTCACATCGCGATGATGGAACATGAATGTGTTGAAAAGAGAAAATGGTTAAGTGAAGAAGAATTTTTAGATCTCATCTCATTAACTAATTTAATCCCTGGACCAAACTCAACTGAGATGGTTTTACATATGGGTTATCTCAAGGGAAAAGGCAAAGGCATGTTAGTGGCTGGTTTGTCATTTATCCTACCTGCAATGTCGATGGTTCTAGCCTTGGCTTATATTTTAAAAACTTACGGAACTTTACCTCAAGTAGAAACAATCCTCTTAGCCATCTCACCTGTCATTGTTGCGCTAATCGCATCAGTCGGTTATAAACTAGCTCGCAAACAATTGAAGGATATAAAAACTATTTTAGTTTTTAGTTTTGCTATTATTATAAGTTTCTTTGGACTACAAGAGTTATTAGTATTAGCACTATCTGGTCTACTTTATATTATTGTCGATAAATTCAAATCAAAGACATTGGTTATTGAACCCTTATCTTTACTTACATTATTTCTTATCTTTTTAAAAATAGGATCTGTATTATACGGAAGCGGCTATGTACTACTATCCTTTTTAGAAACTGAATTAATGGTCCCAGGTTATATGAGTTCACAAAGTATCATTGATGCCGTAACAATTGGCCAATTAACGCCTGGTCCAGTCTTTACCACCGCTACTGCGATTGGTTACTTCCTATTAGATATTCCAGGGGCAATTCTGTCAACTATCGGTATATTCTTACCTTCATTTCTATTTGTGTTTTTTCTACATCCACTCTTCCCTAAAATTAAACAGAATAGATTATTAAGTCACATTCTTGATGGTGTTCGTTTAGGATCATTAGCCTTGATATTTAAAGTTGTTTTCAGCTTAAGCATCACTTCCCATGTTTGGGCAATAGCCACTTCAATCATTGTATTTACTCTTATGTTAAAGACAAAAATTAACCCAACAATTTATATTTTAGTGATGGGATTGGCTGGTTTTTTATATTCAACCTTGTTTTAAATAAGCAAATTGAAAGTTTATATCTTTCTGCCTTTTAAAGTTGATACTTTATTTCAAAAATTATCTTTATAATTAGGCTTGACACAAAAAGGAGGAATCTCATGTCATTTCCAAAAGATTTTTTATGGGGTGCATCTACTAGTGCCTATCAAGTAGAAGGTGCCTACAACGAAGATGGTAAAGGCCTATCCGTACAAGACGTTAAAGAACCCTATCCTGGTACACCTAACTTCAATGTATGTTCTGATCATTATCACCACTACAAAGAAGATGTTAAATTATTTTCTGAACTCGGTTTAAAAGCTTACCGTTTCTCTATTGCTTGGACTCGTATTTTACCTGAAGGTACAGGAAAAGTTAATCCTAAAGGTGTTGAGTTCTACTCAAACTTAATTGATGAACTTTTAAAATATGGTATTGAACCAATCATTACGATGTATCACTTTGATTTACCAAATGCTTTAGATGAAAAAGGCGGATGGACAAATCCTGCAACGATGGATGCATTCGTTGAATTCGCTAAAGTATTATTTGAAAACTACGGATCACGCGTTAAATATTGGTTAACAATCAATGAGCAAAATATGATGATCCTTTACGGACCAGTTATTGGGACAACTAAACCTGGTCAAGAAGGTGCACTTTATCAATCAAACCACTACATGTTATTAGCTCAAGCTAAAGTATTTGCGCTATGTCATGAAATGGTTCCAGGGGCTAAAATCGGTCCTGCACCAAATATCTCAGTTAACTACCCAAATAGTTCAAAACCTGAAGATAACTTGGCTGTACTTTACATCAATGCAGTTCGTAACTGGTTATATCTAGACGTAGCTGTATGGGGTAAATACAATCCTGTAGCACTTAACTACATTAAATCAAAAGGTTATGATTTAGAAATCACTGATGAAGAAATGGAAATCCTAAAAGCTGGTAAACCAGACTTCATTGCCTTCAACTACTACAACACTGCTACATTCGAAGCACAAGATGGTAAAGTTGAAGTTGATCCAAATGCCGATCAACAAATTGCTGTATCAGATACTTTCTACAAAGGTGTTCCTAACCAATACCTTCCATATACTGAATATGGATGGCAAATTGATCCATTAGGTTTCCAAACTACGATGATGGATATGTACTCACGTTATCACTTACCACTTCTTATTACAGAAAATGGTTTAGGTGCTAATGACGTTGTTGAAGCAGATGGTTCAATCAATGATGATTACCGTATCGCATATCTAAGAGATCACTTAAAAGTGCTTAAAGATACAATTGAAACAGGTGTTGAAGTCTTAGGTTATTGCCCATGGAGTGCAATTGATCTTATCTCTACTCACCAAGGTTTTGAAAAACGTTATGGTTTCATATATGTTAACCGCGACAATGAAAGTCTAAAAGACTTAGCTCGTTCGAAGAAAAAATCATTCTTCTGGTATAACAACTTAATTAAAACTAACGGCGAAGAACTTTAATCTAAATTAGACATCCCCTATGGATGTCTTTTTTTTGGTATGATGTGTTTACATTTTATAAGGGAGTCAAACTATGATAAAGTTCACCGAAGTTCACTTCATAAAAAATGATTATTCTCAAATCACTAAATACCTTGAGAATGAGATTGTTGTTTTTTTAGGTGGTGAAACTGCTTTAGCAAAGTTGATGCCTAAACTTGAAAAGCACCTGAATAATTCAACCTATACAAGAAAAATCTATGGTAAAGAATGTACCCATGCCAATGCTGATAAATATAAGATTGATCAGGATGTTTTAGATGCTACTGTGATTGTGGCTGTCGGTGGTGGAAAAGCTATTGATCAAGCTAAATATATTGCGAAAGATTTAGGAAAGAAATTATACACAATTCCAACCATTGCATCGACTTGTGCAGCAACTTCATCTGTATCTGTTGTATATGATGAGTCCCATCACTATGTCGGTGTCATGCAGTATGAAACTGCTCCGGATATCTGTTTTATTCCATTGAATATCATTGCTGAAGCACCTTATAAATATTTATGGGCTGGGATTGGTGATACAATTGCCAAACCCATTGAAATGGATATGACATTAAGACACAGAGAACAAAGTGTAAATATGCAATTAGCTCGTGCTTTAACACCTTTATGTTTAAGCGAATGTTTAAACTATGGAGAAGAAGCTTTAATGTCTGTTAGAAAACAAGAAGTTTCATTAGCATTAGAACATCTTGCTTATGCGATTATTGCCAACACTGGCTTTGCATCATGTTTAATGCATTTACGATATGGAACAAATCTTGCTCATTCAATACATAACGCATTAGTCAGTTATCCACAAATCCATGATCATCATATCCATGGAGAGATTGTTTCTTATGGTTTATTAGTTTTATTACAAATGGATCATAATGAAAAAGTTCATCAAGAGCTCACTGATTTCTATCATAGGATTAAACTACCAACGAAGTTGAAAGACCTAGACATGTCTAATGATAATAAAATGTTAGATGAGATTGTTATCGGGACATTAGAAGATGAGTTCTTAGTAGAATCTTGTTATCCAATTACATTTGAGATGGTAAAAGAAGCCTTATTAAAACAAGAAAGTTAAAAGGAGCAATTGTTGGTTCTACTTAGAGAATCGAGACTTATACACAGATATTTTTTAAAATATAAATATTGATAAAGAGTTTTGAATGAGTAAATAAAATAAAAACAACAATTCTATTGATTGTCGCTTTAATGAATTAAGTACTAGATAATTTGACTATTTCCCCTTATTATTAATTTCTTGGTTAGCTTCAATGATTGCTGACTTGATTACGTACTTTAAAACAATCATTGATATCCCAAAGTAAATGAAGCCTAATACGCTTGAAACAAAAAATTCCATCAATTTCTCCCCCGACTTTTATGAATTGTGGTTACTATTTCTTTTTTATTATACGTCTATTAACTATTAACAATTTATTAAAATATGTTTTGCAGATTCTTAAATTAGTCAGGGTACATTATAACTATCCTTTAAACAAAAAGACACTACATAAAATTTAATATAGTAGAAATCATTTCTCGAAAGAACCATAATTTAGCAAATATAAAACCGAGCAACTAACTCGGCTTTGTTGCATAAAAATGCTTCAATATAATCCATTAAAATATCTTTAAGGTGCATAAGGTCCCGATTCTCTAAGTAGAACCCAATTGCTCCTTATTTTTTTATCGCTTGTCTAACAAAGCCATTTGCTTTCTCTAGCTGTTGCTCTGCTTTAATAGAATCACATCGATTAAGAATCATCAGTATTGCAACTTTAGGACGATAATCACTTTGAATTAGTTTGTCTTCTGCTTCATGATAATCACAATCAGTTGCTTCCATAATAATTCGTTTTGCTCGATCAACAAGTTTAACATTTGTCGGATTAACATCTACCATCAGGTTTGAATAAGCTTTACCTAATCCAATCATCGTTGCCGTAGAAATCATATTTAAAACCATTTTTTGGGCTGTTCCAGATTTTAGTCGTGTAGATCCTGTTAATACTTCTGGTCCCACCGCAACCTCAATCGCATACTCAGCTCGTTTTCCCATCTCTGTTTCTTTATTACAAGCGATGGCGATTGTGTGTGCACCTAAAGATTCCGCATAATCAATCCCCCCTAGACAATAAGGAGTTCTTCCGCTTGCCGCAACAGCTATAGCAACATCATTCTTATTGAAGTTAAGAGCTTTGAGTTCTTCTATACAAAGTTCACTCGAATCTTCAGCATGTTCAATTGAAGATCTTAACGCATCATCACCACCTGCCACTAAACCAATAAAATCTGTACTCGATGAAAAAGTTGGTGGTATTTCTGAAGCATCTAAAACCGCTAATCTTCCACTGGTTCCAGCTCCAAAAACAATGACTCGTCCATGATTATTAATCTGTTCAATAATCATGTCGACAGCCTTCGCAATAGTTTCAAGTTCATTGTGGACTGCCTTCGCTACCTTCTTGTCTTCCTCGTTCATCAACGTTACTATCTCTAGACTATTGAGTTGATCTAGATTCATTGACTTGGGATTACGTGATTCTGTTTTTAGTTTGTGTAGTGTATTGTTCATAATTCTATTGTACTCTTAAACAAAAAAAAGAGAATTCCAATGAAGGAATTCTCTCTCTTTAATTTCTTAATTTAAAATTAAGCTTCGATTTTTTTATAAACGTCGATCATTTCTTCAGCTAATAGCTTGAAAACTTCTGCGCTCATAACTTGGTCTTCTGCGTGGATAAGTAGAATGTTTGCACCTACTTCTTCACCAGCAGCGAATTTTTGAATTAAATCAGCATGTACGTGATGTGCTTCAGTAAAAGCTTCGTCACCTTGTTTGATTAATTCTTTTGCGTCGTCATAACGACCTTCTTTAGCAGCTTGCAATGCTTCAACGTATGAAGAACGTGCTGTACCGGCTGCTGCGATAATTTGAAAACTAACGAGTTCTAAACCTTCCATGTCTACTCCTTTATCTTGAATGAAATTCCACTATATTTTACTTGCTTAAGCAATCGTTGACAAGAAGGTTTTACCATTCCGACACAATTTGCCAAAGTAGATGGAGCTAAATCTCTTAATGTTATTTGTAATTCACCCTCATATCGTTCTGCGTTTTCGTTATCAAGGGTAATTGTCCCAAAAGGTCTATTAATACAATTTTGAGCACTTACCTTCACTTTTTTTCGTGTACTTGTACTACGAATTAAGGTTGAAGCAACATCTAAACGATTTTTATGAAGAATATTAGTAATTAAATCTCTTTGATTTTCATCTAAATCTTCATCTAACCAAGCATCAATACTACAGTATGGATTCATAAAACAATCTGCGACAGATTTTAAATCACGATACGAAGGATATGAGTCTCCAAACATGATGATGTCATAGGCATCCGTATTTCTTAACTCTTCAAATGCAATATGAGGTGGAAGATATCTTTGATCTTCTATTGTACAGACCCCATTACTATATTTGCTTAAACTGTGTGGAGAGGATTGAGAGGTTATAAAGATACCGACTGAATAACCCATTTCAATGAATTCTTGACTTAAAACTTCAGTCTCATCAAAATCAAGACCAGTATCATTGTGTGGGAAAAAATTATGACAGAAACGGTATTGTTGTGGATTGCCCTTTTCTAAGATTAAACGAGCACGCTTATACACACTCTCATCAGAAATAGGATTATCTTCAATGATGATGTCTAATTTATTTAAACTTAATTGGACCGTTTCTTCTTCAGAAAAACCAAAATCTAGACGTAGTACATCTACACCTAGATCTTTTAGTTTTTTCATATTATCAACAGTTGCGCCAATTTCTTCAAATATTTCCCGGTTAATATCGGCATGGATTTTGAAGTTTAATTGATGTGCATAATTTGTTATTTCTTGATAATCTTCAAGTTGAAAATCACTATTTTGAAAACCAAGATTTGAAAGTTGCAAAGAGGTAAAAACTCGTGAATAGCCTAAATCAGACGCCTGTTTAAGCTGAAGCTTAATCTCATCGATTGAATTAAATTGTGGATAAACACTTAAACCTATTTCACACTTTCTCATAAATACTCCTTCTAGATGCCTACTCTCTTAAAGATAGCATCTACTTCTCGTAAGTAGAAGTCTACATCAAAGCTAGCATCTAATTCTGCTTGAGTAAAAGCAGTTTTAACGCGATCACTATTTTCGAGTAATGTTTTGAAATCTTTTTTATTTGTCCATGCATCCATTGCGATTGGTTGTATCATGTCATAGGCTTCTTCACGTACCCAACCTTTTTCATCAATCAATACATTCATAATACGTTGGGCAAAGATAACGCCATGCGTTAATCCAATATTCGCTAACATACGATCTTCAAATAAACCAATATTCTTCATTAAACCAATCATACGATTTAAAGCATAGTCTAGTAAAATCGTCGCATCAGGCATAATGATTCTTTCAACAGATGAGTGTGATATGTCTCTCTCATGCCACAGAGGAATGTTTTCATACGCCGCTAACATATATCCACGAATGACACGTGATGCACCAGTGATATTTTCAAAGGAAATTGGGTTACGTTTATGTGGCATTGCGCTAGATCCTTTTTGACCTTTCGCAAAACCTTCTTCAACTTCACGAACTTCTGTTCTTTGAAGATGTCTCATTTCAACTGAGATTTTTTCTAATGTTCCAGCAATTAAAGCTAAGCTAGATAAATAGAAAGCATGGCGATCACGTTGTAATGTTTGGGTTGAAATCTTGGCAGAGTTAATGCCTAACAATTTACATGTTTCGTCTTGTAGAGGAATTCCTGTATAAACATGATTTCCTACTGCTCCTGAAATTTTACCAGTTTCAACATCAGCTGCCGCCATTTCAAAACGTTCAATTTGACGATTAATTTCTTCCACCCATAATGCAAACTTTAAACCGAAACTTGTGATTTCAGCATGGACACCGTGAGTACGTCCAATACATGGGAAATGTTTCGTTTGATTCGCTTTTTCAATTAAAACTTCTTTAAGTTGTTTTAAATCTTCTCTAATAATATTATTAGCTTCTTTATATAAAAGCGCATAGGATGTATCGACAACATCGGTTGATGTTAAACCATAATGAATCCAACGCTTTTCTTCACCTAAGCTTTCAGATACACAACGGGTAAAGGCGACGACATCATGTCTAGTTGTTTTTTCAATTTCTTCGATTCGTTCAATATTGAAAGTCGCTTTGCGGAGTTTCTCCATTTCATCATCAGTGATTTTTCCTTGTTGATGATACACTTCACAAACAGCTAATTCGACTTTTAACCAAGCCTCAAACTTTGCCTGTTCGCTCCATACATTCTGCATTACTTCTCTTGAATATCTCTCTATCATACTTGCCTTTCTATAAGCGTTCTATATGCTATACTTTAGACGCTATGTCATACCGCCTACATAATAACACAAGCCATCGCATCAGCCTTAAAAAATCAGAATTTATTACCCTGCTTTTTCGTGTAGATTCAATTGAAGAGGTTAAGGCAATAATAAAAGATGTTCGCAAGGAACACTATAAAGCCACCCATGTTTGTACTGCTTTTCGTGTTAATGAACTCGAACAAGCAAGTGATGATGGTGAACCAAGTGGGACAGCTGGACAACCCATCTTGGAAGTACTTCGATCAATGGATGTTGAAAATATACTTGCTTGTGTGGTTCGTTATTATGGTGGAATACAGTTAGGTGCAGGCGGCTTAATTCGTGCTTACAGATCATCCGTTTCTGAAGCTATTCATCAAGCTGATTTAACCGAACTTATGACTATTACAGAAACGATATGTTCGATCAGTTATTCCCAGCTCGATCAAAAATTATTAGCGATTGAAAAGATTGCTGAAATTATCGATAAACAATTTGAAACGGAAGTTATCTTAGCTTTACATACCAATACGGATATAAGTGAAAAACTTAATGAAATTACCAATGGACAAATCGTTCTAAAATCAATTTCTCAAAAGCAAATTGAGAAAGTTCTCAAACAAAAGGGGGTATAGTACTAATATGGAAGATAAAATTGTTTTATGTAAAAAATATGAAGAAGTATTCTCTTGGATTGGAAAACGCTGGACTGGACTCATTCTAAGATGTTTAAGTATGCAAGCAATGCGTTTTAAAGAATTAGCGCGTTGCGTCGATGCTTGTAGTGAAAAAGTCTTAACCGAAAGACTAAAGGAATTACTTGAAATTGGTTTAATCCAATTAAATGATAGTCATTATTCATTAACTGATTTAGGGGTTGAACTCAATAAAGCATTAGATGCTGTTCAGAAGTTTGCCGATGATAATTTATAGTACTTACTTTTTGTAAGCATATTGCTTGTAGTTTAGTTCATAGGTTTTTATACTTGTCTTAGTTGATAAAACAACAAGGAGAAAACTTATGAGTTTAAAATTATCAGTTATTTATTACAGTACCTATGGATCAAATGTTCAATTAGCTAAGTGGGCTAAAGAGAAAGCTGAAAGCCTAGGTGCAGAAGTTAGAGTTAGACAAGTGGCTGAACTAGCTCCACAAGCTGTTATTGATTCACAAGAAGCATGGATTGCTAACCAAGAAGCTACAAAAGATATTCCTGTCGCGAGTTCTGATGATATTGAATGGGCTGATGCTATTCTGTTCTCAGTTCCAAGTCGATTTGGGAATGTTCCATCACAGTTCAAGCAATTCATCGATACACAAGGTGGTCTTTGGGCAACTGGTAAAACCGTAAATAAAGTTGTCAGCGCAATGAGTTCTGCTCAAAATCCACATGGTGGACAAGAAGCAACGATTCTTAACTTATATACATCCATGTATCACTGGGGCGCGATTGTTGTTGCACCAGGTTATACAGATCCTTCAATTGGTTTAGCTGGTGGTAATCCTTACGGAACTAGCGTTTCAATTAATCAAGCTGGTGAAATGGTAGAAGATGTAAGACCTGCTGTTGAACACCAAGTTAAACGTTTATTAGAAGTAGCCGCAAAAGTTAAAGCGTAAAGAAAAGGTAGAATCTACCTTTTTTTCATGCTCTTTTAAATAGTTGAATTATCCTTGGACCAATTTCAATCATCACTACCGATGAAATCATTAAGCCTCCACCAATAATTAGTTTTAAACTAAGTGGTTCTGATAATAAGAGTATCGCAAATAATGCCCCAAAGAAAGATTCCAAGGTCATCAGTAAGCCAGCGACCGTCGGATGAGTATGCGCTTGTCCATACATCATGGTAAACATCCCTACACCACTTGCCATAATCCCAATATAAAGAAGGTATCCATAGCCCGTACTTGGCAGAGCCTGCTTTTCAAAGAAAGCAAAGATAAAACCAAAGATTGAGAGTGTAAAAGTTTGAATAGCGGTAGCGGAAACTAAGTCCCCATGATGTGTTAATCGCTCATTTAGAATAATGTGTACCGCAAAGAAGAAAGCACAAGCAACAATCAGTAAGTCGCCTATATTAATTGAGAAACTTGAATCTAAACTCAAGAAGGCCGTTCCTGCGACTGCCATGACTATCGACACAAAGATACTTGTGGTCATTTTATGTTGACGCCACAGAAGTAATGGAACAAATACAACATAAAGAACGGTTATGAATGAAGCATTTTGAACACTCGATAATTTTTGCCCATAAGTTTGCAAAAGCAAACCTAAGAATAAGAAGAAACCAACAATGAATCCTTCAATCATTAATTTCTTATTTAACCAAAATTTATTTTTATAACTAAAGAGTGTTAAAAAAAGACCTCCAATAAGTCCACGCATTCCCAATAACTGAAAAGTTGTCCAACCACCATCAAGGGCTAGATCAATAAACGAAAATGAAATACCCCAAATAACAGCCGTTAAAATGAGTGATATCTTACCCTTATTCATCTCTTAAAAATACTTTTCCGTTCTCAATACGATCGATGATCGCACAAGAAACTAAATCTACATTCATATCTCTTAACATTTTCCCACCTGTATCAAATCCTTTTTCTATTGCTATACCAACGCCAACACAAGTAGCATCTGCTTGTTTAATCAAATCCATCAATCCTAAGACTGCATGTCCTTTTGCTAAGAAATCATCAATAACTAATACCTTCATATCTTTTTTTAAATAGTCTTTAGACACATAAATACGTGTATCAATATTCTTTGTGGCAGAATGAACAATCGTTGTATAGATATTTTCTTGGTGAAGTGAGTTATTTCCTTTTTTCGCAAAGAGAACTGGAACTTTTAACTTTTGGGCAGCCATGATTGCTAGTGCTATTCCTGAAGCTTCTATTGTTAAGATTAAGTCGATGTCTTTATCTTCAAATGAAGAAGTGAATACATGGCCCATTTTTTCAAGTAATTCAATATTAAGACGATGATTTAAAAAACCATCTACTTTAACCATATTGTCATTAATGACAATTGCTTCTTGAACTATTCTTTCCTTTAATTCTTTTATCATAAGTCTCTCTATTTTATCACTTAAGTTATAAAAAAACCCACATTGTGGGTTTAAGATTTAGTATCCTCATTAAACATCTTATACATTTCAGAGACAGGTGTATGTAAGTGTATCGCTTGAATCGTACGAGCCAACATATAACCAATTGAAATTTGTTTAATTTTTGGTTCTTTTTTCATTTCATCTGTGAGTGGAATAGAGTTTGTCACAACGACTTCTTTTACAGAAGAATTCGCAATATTCTCTAAAGCTTTCCCTGAGAAGATTCCGTGAGAACAAGCACAGTAAACTTCCGTTGCACCTTTATCATATAGCATCTTTACACCACCCATGATGGTTCCACCGGTATCAATGATGTCATCAACGATGATACATGTTTTACCATCTACATCCCCAATGAGGTTTAATGCTTCAGCCACATTTGGTTTTGTTCGACGTTTATCAATAATCGCGATTGTACTATTTGGTAATGTATCTGATAAATTACGTGCTCGTGTTGCACCACCATGATCTGGTGAAACCACAACGACTTCATTTTCAAATTGTTTTGTTCTGAAATATTGGCCTAACATTGAAACCGCTGTTAAGTCATCTGTAGGAATATCAAAGTATCCTTGAATTTGTGGAGCATGTAGATCTAAAGTCACGACACGATCTGCTCCAGCAGTGGTTAGTAAGTTAGCCATTAACTTTGCAGTAATTGGTTGACGAGCTCTTGCTTTACGATCTTGTCTTGCATAACCGTAATAAGGCATAACCACAGTAACTTTTTCAGCAGATGCACGTTTACATGCATCTAAAGCAATGAGTACTTCCATATAAGCATCTGTTACTGGACGACATGTTGATTGGACAATGAAAACATGTTTACCACGTACAGATTCAAGAGGTTCAATAATGATTTCTCCATCTGCAAAATGTCTGACCGCAATTTGTCCTCGATCAATACCTAGTGTTGCACAAATCTCATCAGCAAGTTCGATACTTGTTGAAAGTGCAAATACAATAATATCCTTTACCATTTTTCCCTCTCCTATTTCTTGTTCTTCTCTTTGTAACGCAAACCTAATCCTTCTTTATTGATTTGACGTGCACGCGCAATTGCCATATCTGTTTCTAGGACATCTTCATAGATTGTAGAGCCAGCCGCAACGACTGCGTTTTTACCAATTTTAATGGGTGCAATCAAGTTCGCATTTGAACCAATAAAAGCACCATCTTCAATCACGGTTTGGAATTTATTTTTCCCATCGTAATTAACTGTAACCACACCACAACCCATATTTACATTTGCCCCTACTATACTATCACCTAAATAGGTTAAATGGGCACATCTTGAGTCATAACCGAAACTTGTTTTCTTCATTTCTACGAAATTACCAATACGATTCTTATCTGCAATCACACAATGCATTCTAAGATGAGCATAAGGCCCAATATTAACCTCATTCCCCACTTCAGAATCAGTGATTCGTGAAGCATCAATCTTCACATCATTGCCAATACTTGTGTTTGATAAATAAGTATTCGGTAATAGTGTCACATTATTCCCAATCGTATTCTTGTTTTCACAATAAACATTTGGATAAACTGTGACATCCGTTCCAAGTGTTGTATTCAGTGATATAAAAGATAAGTTAGGATCAACAAAGCTAACCCCATCTTTCATCCAATTTGTATTAATCTTCATTTGAATCCATTTAGCAGCTTTCGCTAAATCAATTCGATCATTAACACCTTGGACTTCATCAACATCATCAATTACTAAAGCTTGAACTTTTCCACCATGACTTAAAATAATTTCAACTAAATCCGTTAAATAAAATTCCTTTTGCGCATTATCATTTTTAAGCTCTTTCATATAAGCATGAAGTGCTTTATTTTTTACACAATAAATACCTGTATTAATTTCTTTAACAAGTTTCTCTGATTCTGAACAATCCTTATACTCAACAATAGCCTTTGCTTGACCTTGAGTATCTCGAACTAAACGACCATATTGTTTAGGATCATCTAAGATTGCTGTATAAATGGTCATATCAAAATCTTTATTAACATCAAAGATTTTTTCCATTGTTTCTGATTGAATACAAGGAACATCTCCATAAAGAATAATGGTATCTCCATCATCATTTAAAATGGGTAAAGCTTGCATAACCGCATGGCCAGTACCCAATTGTTCAGTCTGTGTTGCATATGAAACACTTGTTTTTAAACAGTCTTGAACCACTTCCGCTTTATGACCTACCACAACTATTGTTTGATCTACATTAATTCGATCTAAATGACTTGTGATATGAACAATCATAGGTTCACTTAAAATCGGATGCATAACCTTAGGTAATTCCGATTTCATTCTTGTGCCTTTACCAGCCGCTAATATAATCGCACTTCTCATTGATTTAATTCTCCCATACCTATTTTAACAAATTATCACTAGCCTCAACCATTAATGATGTCTTTCTTACAAAGCGCACACGCCCTCTAAAATATTTAACACATTGGTCGATAATTTCTTCATTTTGACTAAAGCCCATCACCACTGAACCTGATCCACTCATCTGTGTTGCATCACAGCCTAACTGAATCAATTCATCTTTAATTTCCTGAATTTGTGGAACTAACTTAATCGCTACATCTTCAAAACTGTTCCCTAAGTTCTTACATAATGTTGAATAATCTTGACTGACTAACGCATCCTTTAATTGATCAATATCTGGATGTTTTAAATGTGGATAATCTAAACCTGCAAAAGCCTTAACTGTTGATACACCTTTTTTAGCTTGAACTAAAACAACGTGAGTTGTTGATTTAAAATCAAAGAATTGAAGCTTATCTCCAATCCCTTCAACTAAAGCAGGTTTATTAAAAACACAGAAAGGAACATCAGCCCCAACTTCTTTAGCGATTTCAATTTTTTCATCATCAGAAAGATTCCAACCATAATGATCAATTAAATAATTAAAGACAGCCGCTGCATCTGCACTACCTCCCCCAATTCCTGCTTGAGAGGGGATATGTTTATGTAAAGTGACTGAGAAATGTTCATGAAAGTTAAAGCGATCACGACACACCTTTATCATCTTTAATATTGTGTTCTTTTCTGGATGAATATAAAACTTAGGATAGACTCTAAATCGATCTTCTTTATAGGGATGAATCATGATTTGATCGTGTAGTGTAATTGGCACAAACAATGATTTTAAATCATGATAACCCATTTCATTTTTACCAACAATGTCTAATCCAAGATTGACCTTAGCATAAGCATTCAATTTCATGCATTAACCCTTTTATATAATTCTTCGAATTGTTCTTTACTCAATGCTTCTGCACGGATACTTTGTGAAAGATCCATGTCAGTTAAAATATCTTTTAAATTTTCTACATCTCTTAAGTTATTCACCAATGTTTTACGTCTTTGTGTAAAAGCTTTTTTCACAAATGAAAAGTACGCACTTAAGTTTTTTGTATCGACATTATCTTTACGTCTTAATTGCACCACTGCTGAATCAACATTAGGTTTTGGCATAAAGACATTGGCATTTACTTTTAGAACTGTTTTAACGTCGCACAAGGTATTTAAAATAATACTTAACGCATTGTATTCTTTGGTCCCTACTTCAGCACTCAAACGATCTGCAACTTCTTTTTGAACCATTATCGTGATGACTTTAATTTGGTCTAAGTTCTCTAAGATATGAAACAAGATTGGCGTCGTAATGTAATAAGGTAAATTGCCCACACAGTGACTCGCTTTAAAGTCTGTATTGGTAACAGTTAAAAAGTCTTGATTTATAACTTCAACATTTGCATTTTCAAAATGTTGATTAAGATGTTCTATCCAATCTCTATCAATTTCATATGCTGTTACAGAGTGTGCTAAAAAAGAAACTTGTTCAGTTAGTGACCCTAAACCTGGTCCGACTTCAATAACATTTTTATCCTTAACATCTGCCAATTCAGCAATCTTCTTAACAACAGATGGATCAATAATAAAGTTTTGTCCAAACTTTTTCTTTGCCGATTTATTATGTTCTTTAAGTATTCTTATTGTCTCTGAATGAGCACTAATCGGTTTCTTCATAGATTAAATCCTTTTTTGATAAACCAAAGTGATGACACTGTTTTAAAAACTGTTTAGCATTTCCTTCACTCAGGTTTAATTTACGTGCTAATTCATTTCTATTGTGTGATGCTTCTGCATTACCACTCAGATTTAAATCAACCAAATCATTCATTGTTAAGTCACTTTTAAGTTCACTTAATTCGATAACATTTTTTAATGCATCTAATAATACTTCTTTGGATGCATGTTCAATTCCAACTTTTCGTTTATGACGTGCATCCTTTTGGGCTAAGAAAGCTTGTTTTGCACTTGGAATCTCATCTAGGATTCTTTGTCTTAATCGCTTTCCTGGATTATCTGGATCAGTAAAGATAATAATTCCATTGCGTTTATTTAAGTCTTTTAAATGAGCTAAGGTTTCTTTTCGTAAATGTGAACCATTCGTCACAACAATATCAGCTTCGATTATTTCTTTTAATCGCGCTTCATCATGACGTCCTTCAACGACAATACTTTCTTTAATTTTCATCGTGTCCATTATAACAAAAACAATCCTATTTCTAGGATTGTCTTTTCGCTTATTGACAGACTCTTTGTCCGTAACTATTTGTTGACCATTTAAGGAAATCAACAACTGTTACTTTTAAACCATTTGTTAGACCACGATCAATAATGCCTAAGTTCTTTTCTGAACCAGCATATAAATCTAAGTGAGTTGTTTTAATCGCTCCACCACGATCTAATACAATTGCTTTAAAAGGAACACCTGGGACTAATCCATAGCCACTCATGTTTTTATTTTGTATTTCTAATACTGTACAGAATGGGAATGCTTTATCAGCCGCCACAATGTAGTAACCTTCATAAGTTAATGTATCTGTATAGATACCACTTGCTTGTCTAACTGAAGTGTTTTTAACTTTAATACCTGATGAAGTCGTTGCGGCACCATCTAAGCCAATGTTACAACCAACACAGTCATATCCATAACGGGTAATAACAGAGGTATAGAAATAAGCACCGATTTCAACCTTTGCCCCATACTGATAAACCGTTGGGGTTGCAGGTGTTTCAATATCAGACCCAGGAACTTGTTCTGTAGATAAGAGTTCACCTTTAACATCATAGGTTGAGCGGATGGTTGTGGTGATACTTGCTGGTGATCCCGTCGACACTTTTGAGATCAACCAACTATAGCCACTACGTGTACTATCCGTTTGTTTTAATACTGTTTTGACAGGTGCAGTATCATAAACTGTTTGTAACTCTTCCGAGAAAGTATATGGACTAATTTGTGTATTATTCTGTAATAATGTTGTGTCTTGCGCTTGCAAAAGGACAATTTCTTTTGTCTCTTCAGGCGCTGAGCAGGCTGTAAAAGATAACAATAAGCTGCATAATAGTAGTTTTTTAAACCGTTTCACAGTCGTTCCTCCCTATTTTTGTCTAAGACTAAGGGATAATAGCACATCAATAATTATTTGTAAACCTTTTAGAACTTACACTGATTGAGTGAATAATCGATTGAAATTATGAAAAAGCACTTTCTTTAATTCATCTAATGGAATTTCTTTTAATGAAGCAATCACTGCTGCTGTCTCAATAACATAACTACTTTCATTGCGTTTTCCACGATGTGGACTAGGACTTAAGTAAGGTGCATCTGTCTCAATATGTAAGTGATTTATATCAATATGCTTTGCAACTTCTTTTGGTGTATGAGCATTCTTAAAAGTCACTGGACCCGCTAAGCTAATATCATATCCAATCTTTATAAACTCATTTGCCATTTCTAAACTACCTGAATAACAATGTAGAATACCCGATGCAATGGCACGATGTTCTTTCATAATCTTATAGGTTACTTCACTAGCATCGCGCATATGAACTAAGATTGGTTTGTTTAATTCATTCGCAATTTCTATTTGTTTAATAAAGAGCTCTTCTTGTCTTTGATGAACATCATGATCTTTGACCCAATAGTGATCTAAACCAATCTCACCAATCGCAATAACTTCATCTCTTTTCATCATCGCTAACATGATTGGCCAATCTGAGTCTTTGATATCATCCACTTCTTCTGGATGAAATCCCACAGCGACTTTAAAGATTGAATCTGTTTGTGCAAGTTTAAGTGCACTTTGCCCACCTTCAATTCCAACGCCCACTAAAAGAATCGTCCCAATCCCGACATCTTTTGCCCGTTGGATGACATCATTAATATCTTCAGTAAATTCTTCAGACGCTAAGTGCGCATGTGTATCAATCCAAAACATTTATTTACCTAAACAGAATCGTCTAAACAATTCATCTCCTAAATTAAAATCTTCAGCACCCATCATCGCATATAAGGAATGATGTGCATCCTTTATATCAATTAAAGCTAAATCAACTTCCATTTCATTTTCAAGTGAGAACTCAGCTTGTTTCATTGAGTCAAAAGCAGCTTGTGCTAATCCAATACTACGTGCTTGCGAAAGAACAGGACGATCAAACACAAATTGATCTTTCTCAAATCGTTTTTCAATTTGTTGAACTAAAGCTTCAATATCATTATGTAGTGCTGAAATCTCTAAGCGATTAGATTGTGTATTCAGATCTTTCTTTGTGTAAACCAAAAGCACTTTCTCTTCTGGTAAAGACTCAAACAATTCAGTATCTGCAATCGACATCTCTTTTGAGCCATCGACTAAGAATAAAATTAAATCAGCTTTCTCAATATGATCAAATGTTTTTTGTATCCCAATTTTTTCAACGGTATCATCACTTTGTCTAATCCCAGCCGTATCTAAAAGTTGTAGCGTAACATTCTCTAAATGTAATGTTCCTTCAACCACATCTCGTGTTGTTCCAGGTATGTCAGTGACGATAGCTTTATCTTCTTCAAGTAATGCATTTAATAAGGACGACTTCCCTACATTAGGTTGTCCAATGATAACTGTCTTGACGCCTTCTTTCATTCTTTGACCACTACGTGATTCAATTAATAGTTTATCTAACTGTTTTAATAAGTCTTTAACTTTAAGTAATAATTCAGGGCGTGATATTTGTGGGATATCATATTCTGGATAATCAATATTAACTTCTATTTGGGCAATCAATTGAATGAGATCTTCAACTAATGGTTCTACTAAAGTTTTCACACTCCCTTTTAAACTTGCGAGTGCGAGTTGGGCTGATTGTTTAGAATCTGCTAATACTAAATCATTAACCGCTTGCGCTTGTGAGATATCAATCCGACCATTCATCACCGCTCGTTGGGTAAACTCACCTGAAAGGGCTAATCGTGCTCCCATCGAGAGAACAATTGATAGTAAACGCTCTGTCACAAAAACACCCCCATGACATTGGATTTCGACAACATCTTCGCGCGTATAGGTTTTAGGGGCATTCATAATCAAAAACAGTCCTTCATCAAGAACTTCATGTGTATTTGGATCATAAATATTTGAATAAATGATGCGATGATCGGCATCACTTAAATCTTTATGACTGAGTGTTTCAGCAATTTTAATTGCCATATCACCAGAAAGTCTTAGGATACTGACTGCTTGTGCTCGCAAAGCAGTAGATAGTCCAACAATCGTATCCTCTAACATCTTAGTTTTCCAAAGCATCCATAATTTCAAGGATGCGATTTAAATCTTCTTCATCTTCAAAATGAATATTGATCGAATGATCAGAAAGATGAATCTTTGTTTGATATTTTGTACGTAAAAGTGATTCAACATAACGATAATCAGTCGTTTCAACTTTTGTTGTTTTTTCTTTTTTAGGCTTCATCAGTTTTTCAACTTCTCGAGCACTTAGTTTTTTAGAAACAATCTCTTTAGCGAGTGCTTCAATTTGAGCCTTATCCTCAATATTGACTAAAGGTCTTACTTGACCCATCGTTAAACTTTGATTAAGTAAAAGTGTTTGAACAGATTCCGGTAAGTTCAATAATCTTAATAAATTTGTGATATGTGGTCTTGATTTACCAACTTTTTGAGCGAGTTGTTCTTGGGTTAAATCTAATTTCTCAATTAAGACTTGATAAGCTTTAGCTTCTTCAACGACTGACAAATCTTCACGTTGAATATTCTCAATCAATGATATTTCCATCATTTGTTGATCATCAAACTCTAAAGTTATGGCTGGTATCGTATCTAAATCAGCTTTTTTAGCAGCACGGTAACGTCTTTCACCGGCAATCAGCTGATAACCCGATACAGCTTTACGCACTAAGACAGGCGTAAAAACACCATGTTCTTTAATGCTTTGTGCAAGTTCGTCTATTTTTTCTTCATCAAAAACGACACGTGGTTGATATGGATTTGGATGAATCTCACTTAGTTTAATTTCACTGGCTAATGAACGATCTTGTTGAAGGTCTTCTAAAACATCATTGACGTTTTCTCCAAACAAAGCCTCTAAGCCTCTTCCTAAACGTTTATTGTCACTCATGAAGATCCTTTCTCATTCGCTTTAATCACTTCTTTCGCTAAAGCTGCATATGCTTTTGCGCCTTCAGAGCGAACGTCATATTCAAATATACTTAAGCCACGAGATGGGGCTTCGGATAATTTAATATTACGAGGGATATATGATTTATAAACACGTTCTTTAAAATACTTACGAACTTCTTGTTGAACTTCAACAGAAAGTTTTGTACGTGCATCAAACATCGTTAGTAAAATACCTTCAATTCTTAATTCTTTATTAAAGAGTTTTTGAACTAAACGAATAGTACTTAATAATTGGGTTAAACCTTCTAAGGCATAATATTCACATTGAACAGGAATAATCACAGAATCAGCGGCTGTTAATGCATTTGTGTTTAATAAACCAAGTGATGGTGGACAATCTATCAATATAAAATCATATTGATCTTTAACTTCGTCAATTTTATTTTTAAGGAGATTTTCACGACCAACTTTATATTCAACCATTTCTAAGTCTGCTCCCGCTAAATCAATGGTTGCGGGAATGAGTGAAACAGGTGGGCGCTTTATTTGAATGGTTGTTTCATTAGCATGTTTACCATTCATCACTAAATCGTAGACAGTAGTCTTAATCGCTTCGCGAGAAGCTCCAACGCCTTGGGTACTA
This sequence comes from Erysipelotrichaceae bacterium, assembly GCA_963663995.1. Classification (GTDB taxonomy): domain Bacteria; phylum Bacillota_I; class Bacilli_A; order Erysipelotrichales; family Erysipelotrichaceae; genus UBA2212. The sequence continues at coordinate 1,400,853 of OY760660.1, forward strand.
TTACCTTGAGGATCGAAATCAACTAAAAGTACCTTCTTATTTAAGTAGGCTAAGCCAGCGGCTAAGTTGATACTAGTGGTTGTTTTCCCGACACCACCTTTTTGATTGGTTATTGCGATTACTTTTCCCATACTATTTTATAAACCGAACTCTAATTTCATATGCTTCATCATTTTGTTCTTGAACAACATCTATTTTAACACCAGTTTTTTCTATCATTTTAACAGATGCTAATAATGTGTTAATCGCAACTTGGATAGAGCGCGTAATCCCTCTAATCGCGTGTTTGCGTTTTTTCTCAACTGGTTTAGAAACTTGTTCAACAAGTGCTTCTGTTTGACGCACGTTTAAATGTTGATGTTGAATCTTATGAAAGACATCTTTTTGAGTTTCTTCACTTAAACCCAAAAGTGCTCTGGCGTGTCTTTCAGACAATACTTTCTCAGTGACTGCGACTTGAATTTCATCAGGCAAATTAAGTAAACGAATTTTATTCGCAATCGATGATTGTGATTTACCGACTCTTCTCGCAATAGCTTCTTGAGTTAAGGCATGTGATTTAATCATCGCATGAAAAGCTTTAGCCTCTTCAATCGCTGATAAGTCTTCACGTTGAATATTTTCAACTAAAGCCATTTCAGCTAATTGCGCATCATCAACCTCTAAAATAAAAGCTGGTATTGAATGATATTGTAGTTTTGTGACAGCACGATAACGTCTTTCTCCAGCAATGATCTCAAAACGTGCCCCATTCCTTCTAACAGAAATTGGTTGAATTAAACCATTCCCTTTAATTGACTCTGCTAATTCATCAATTGCTTCTTCATTAAAACTTAAACGAGGTTGGAATCGATTTGAGTCAATCAGACTTAATAATATATCTTGTGTTTCTTGCATGTGCACTCCTACAATGATTTCTTTTTAATAAATTTATATTCTCTAGGATAAATCTTCGGACAAGCTTTGTCCTTATTAAATATATAGTGAATTCTTTTACCTGCAGTAGGTAGTTCACTTTCAATTGTTTGTGGTTGATTTAGGTTTAGTGTTTTTATCGCATTTAAACTTAGGTCTAATTCATCTTGTGCATTAGATCCTTTCATCGCAATAAATTCTCCACCTACCTTAACTAAAGGTGTGCAGAGTTCTAAAAGAACAGGAAGAGATGCGACAGCTCTTGCGGTTACAAGATCAAATGTTTCTTTTAAATCACTACAATCTTCTGCTCGCTTATTTAAAACCGTCACATTTTTAAGATTAAGGGCTTCAACCACATTCATCATAAACGAACAACGCTTCAGTGTGGGCTCAATACAAACTACCTGTACATCATTTCGGACAATCGCCAATGGTAAACCAGGGAAACCTGCACCAGAACCAATATCAGCCACTTTAACATTTTCCTTAATCATCGGCTCTAATAACAAGGAATCTAAGAAGTGTTTTTCACGCACTTCATCCTCATCATTAATCGCAGTTAGATTCATGACTTGGTTTGTTTCATATAAAAGCTTTCGATAGACTTCAAAAGCTTGATCGATTTCTACAAATCGATCAGGATATCTTTTCTCTAAATGAGATTTAAAAACGCTACGAGAGATGCCACTTTCCATAGCGTCATTATACTATTGAACGAGAAACTTTCATGAACAAGTTCATCTCATTTTCGATTCAAATATGTTTTCAAGACAACTAAGTCGGCAGGATTAACACCAGATATCCGTGATGCTTGTCCAAAAGTAATTGGTCGTATCTTAGAAAGTTTTTGTCGACCTTCAATTGATAAGTTATCCACTAAGGCGTAATCAATATCGACTGGTAACTTTAAATGTTCAGTTGCTTCTAATCGTTTAACTTCTTTTTTAGCTTTTACGATATAGCCTTCATACTTCACTTCTATCTCAACGGCCTCAATTACTTCATCATTAAAATCTTTGATTTCAGTATATGAAAGAATATCTTTTAATTTTATATTAGGACGTTTAATAAGATCGTAAGCACTAATGCCTTCGTAAAGGTTTGGATAACCTTTTTCAATGAGAAGTTTCATAATCGTATCTTTTGGTTTGAAACGAATCTCTCTTAATTGATGACTTAAGCTTGCGATATCCTCTTTCAACTTAAGATATCGTGCATAACGCTCTTCATTTAATAAACCAATTGAATGTCCGAGTTCTGACAAGCGCATTTCAGCATTGTCGTGTCTTAGAAGTAATCGATGTTCCGCACGAGATGTGAGTAATCGATAAGGTTCTTCTGTTCCCTTTGTGACTAAATCATCAATCATGACACCAATATAAGCTTGATCGCGTCCAAGAATGACAGGTTCTAATTGTCTTAGTTTTTGAACCGCATTTATACCAGCCATTAAACCTTGAGCTGCAGCTTCTTCATAGCCAGATGTTCCATTGATTTGACCCGCACAAAATAGATTTTCAATCGTTTTAACTTCTAAACTTGGATAAAGTTGGGTTGGATCTATCGCATCATATTCAATCGCATAAGCATATTTTTTAATGACACAGTTTTCTAAACCCGGTAGTGATCTCAACATTTTTTCTTGAATATCATGGGGCATAGACGTACTAAAACCTTGAACATACGTCGTATCTAAAGATAAACTTTCAGGTTCTAAAAAGATTTGATGGCGATCTTTATCAGCAAACTTAACAAGTTTATCTTCAATTGATGGGCAATACCGTGGTCCTACCCCTTCAACTAAACCAGAATACATTGCTGATTTTTTTATGTTTAGGTTAATGATTGAATGCGTTTCAGCTTGTGTATAGATCAAATAACAAGGTACTTGTTGTTTTGGATATTCATCTTTTGTAAAGTCAGCCGAAAAGTGAATAAAGTCTGTGTCACCTTCTTGAATTAAACCTTGGCTAAAATCGATCGATTCTGTCAAAATTCTTGCCGGTGTTCCCGTTTTTAATCTAAAGGTTTTTAGTCCTAAATCTCTTAAAGATTGTGATAAGTCATTGGTTGTGGGCATTTCTTCTGGACCAGAAGAAGTTGCGGTACTTCCAACTAATATTTTAGAACTCATATATGTTCCAGCGGTAATGACTAAAGCATCACATTCAAGAATACGACCATCTTTAGTTTCAACGGCTTTGACTTTATTGTTTTGAGCAATAACTCTGGTTGCGATGCCTTCAACAACGCTTAGATTTTCAGTATGATGGACGACTTCTTCCATGTACTTTGAATAAGCAACTTTATCTGATTGAACACGTAAACATTGAACACCTGGTCCCTTATTACTGTTGAGTTTTTTAAATTGTATAGCAGTCTTATCTCCACTGATTCCCATTTGTCCACCTAAGGCATCAATTTCTCTTACGACTATCCCTTTTGCAGGACCGCCTAAGGATGGGTTACATGGCATACTTGAGATATGATGGGCAGACATCGTTAAAAGGATGGTTTCTACACCCATTCGACTACTTGATAGTGCAGCTTCTACACCTGCATGTCCAGCACCAATGACGATAATTTTCATTTGCGTACCCTATTATAGCAAACTCTACGTATAATCGTTTGAATAAGAATTAAACATGTTAAAATATTATACGAGGTGAAATGATGTTAGATGCTAAAACAATGAACACTATACGTAAAATGCAAAAAGGTGAAATCACAGAATTTTATGTATATCACAATATTGCGAAACGTGTTAAAGATGATAAAAATAGAGAAATATTAGAAAAAATAGGAAAAGAAGAAAGAGCTCATGCTTTGATTTGGTCGAAATATACCAAAGAAGAGTCTAAGCCTAATAGATTTAAAGTATTTTATTTTACCCTTCTAAATTTGATCTTTGGTTTTACTTTTACTTTAAAGTTAATGGAACGAACTGAAGAAGATGCTAGTGAAGTTTATGAAGCAATTGCGGATGATGTAGCTGAGGCTAAAAGAATTGCGGCTGAAGAAGATGCTCATGAAGCAGCTTTAATTAAAATGTTAGATGAAGAACGCCTTCAATATGTGGGTTCAATGGTATTGGGTTTAAATGATGCTTTAGTCGAATTGACAGGTACACTTGCAGGATTAAGCTTAGCTTTACAAAACACTAAACTGATTGCTTTATCTGGTTTAGTGACTGGTATATCGGCTACCCTATCAATGGCAAGTTCTGAGTATTTATCATCTAAGAGTGATGGTGAAGAACATCCTTTAAAGTCAGCCACATATACAGGTATCATGTATATGGTTGCGGTTACCTTAATGGTTCTACCCTATTTACTCTTTGACAGCGCACATTATCTCTATGCTTTAGGAACAATGTTGACAATCGTTGTATTGATTATTCTTATCTTTACTTACTATGTATCCGTCGCCCAAGATTTACCATTTAGATCAAGATTCTTGGAGATGGTAACCATTTCATTATCAGTCGCTGCCTTCTCATTTATTGTTGGCTTGATTGTAAAGAATGTATTAGGTGTTGATATTTAAGCCCATTTAGGGCTTTTTTTATTGACGATATATTTTAACTGTACTACTATTATAGTACAGTAGTACAGAAAGGATTGGCTATGATTACACTATCGAGTTTTAGTCGTACCCCGATTTATCAACAAATTATCGATCAAGTACTCGCACAAATTGCTAGTGGTGTTTTAGCACCTCATACACAAATGCCTGCCGTTCGTTCTTTAGCAAAAGACTTAGGGATTAATCCTAATACAGTTGTTAAGGCCTATAACGAATTAGAACATGCTGGCTATTTATATGCTAAAGCAGGTGTTGGTTCATTTGTTTGTGAAAAAGCCAAAATTGACGAATCCATATCAAGTATCCGTTTAGATGAATGTCGTAAAGAAATCCATCTATTAAGAAATCTAGGTATTTCTAAAGAAACTTTAAGTAATTTATTGGATGAAGTCTATAAAGAGGAGAAATAGATGATTAATTGCGAAAATATCTCCAAGCACTTTGATCAAAAACACGTATTAGAAAATATTGATTGGCAGATTCCAAAAGGATCTGTGTTTGGACTAGTTGGCCCAAATGGTGCCGGGAAAAGCACCTTACTTAGAATAATTGCTGGTGTTTTACAAGCAGATGAAGGAAATGTGAGTGTTAAAGGACAAAGCGTTTTTAATAATCCACTTATTAAACGACACATCTTTTTTGTCTCAGATGATCCTTGTTTCTTAGGTCAATCAAATTTAAAAGAAATGAAGGAATTTTATCAAATCTTCTATCCAAGTTTTGATGAAGGGATGTATCAAAGACTCGTTACTATCTTCAAAATTGATGAGAAAGCCTCAATTCAAAATTTCTCAAAAGGCATGAAACGACAAGTTTCGATTATATTAGCCTTATCTGTTATGCCTGAAGTTTTATTATTAGATGAAGCTTTTGATGGATTAGATCCTGTTATGCGTCTAACTTTAAAACGGATAATTACTGATGAGTTACTTAATAGAGAAATCACGGTTGTCATTTCTTCACATAACTTGCGTGAGTTAGAAGATATCTGTGATCGTATTGCTTTATTGAATGATACTAAAATGACTTTACAAGATGAAGTTGAAAATATACGTGAGCATTACCACAAAATTCAAGTTGCTTATAAAGAAGCCTCTTATGATGATTTATTTAAATCTTTTAACGCCTTACACCTTGAAAAAAGAGGTCACGTTTATATGATGGTCACTAAAGGTGATCTAACAGACATTAAATCTCAGATTGAAAAAACTCAACCTGTTTTATTTGAAGAAATTCCAGTAAGCATGGAAGAAGTCTTTGTTTATGAAATGGAGGGTAGTGATTATGGCAAACTTATTTAGAATGCGCGTTAATATTGATTACCTTCGTTTTTTAATCAAACGCAATCGAAGATTTATATTTTTAATGTCGGTCGCAATGCTCGTTGTCTTTCCCGTTTTATATCTAACAACTTTAGCCATTAACCCCGACAGTAATCAAGAATCACTCAGGATCTTTGGACAAGTCTTAGACCTATTACTTTTGATTACATCCTCAGTGATTCTACCGATTATCTTATTTGCTTATATCAATCATAAAAAGGATTTAGATGTCTATCATGCTTTGCCAATCAAACAGGGTGATTTGTTTATTACAAATGTTTTAGCTTCTATTATTCTTATGACTTTACCTTTCTTAATAGGTTGGTTAAGTGGAAATCTAATTTCATTAGATGCTGAATTCACTTGGGTTAACATGATCGAGAATGCTGTTTCTAGTTTGTTTATGGCTTTTTCAATCTCAGCCATCGTAACACTTGCTTTAGTCCATGTAGGGACCAGTGTTGATGGTATTCTCTATGCAGCACTTCTTAATGTATTACCCGTGATTGCTTATCTTTCATATAACTTATTTAGATCAATTATTTTCTTAGGTTTTAATCAAGATGTATCGATTCGAATTATTGGACTACTCTTTCCAGTCTGGTCAATCTTTGAGAATAATTTTAACTTGAATAATCGAATGTTTGATTCAGTTTTCTTGAATGGTGTTTATTGGCTTATCTGGACCTTAATCATCTTCAATGTATCACGTCTTGTTTATTTAAATCGTAAACATGAAAAAGCTGAATCAGCCTTCACAAACAATTATTTTTTCCCAGTTATTTCTAGTTTCTTTATGATATTACTGATTTTTATTATGTATTCTACCTTCTATACAATCAGTAATTCTATGAATCAAAGCTATTATGCTTTAGCAAACTTTATTTTCCCATTCTTCTTTGCTGGTTTAGTTTATCTTGTCATGGATACCATCTCTCAGAGATCTTTCAAACATCTCTTTAAAGCAATGTTGAAATATTGTCTGATTGCCCTGGCTGGATTTTCACTTTTAATTCTTGGTCTATTTTCACGAAGTTTTAGTTTTGTCGAACGTATTCCTGATCTCGATGAAGTCGTTTCAGTAGAATTTGCGATTCAGGATTATGAAAATAGAATATTCCAAAGTGATTTCACCTACAATGACTACAACAAAAACTTTAATACCCTTAATATTACTGATACAAAAGGAATTCAAACAGTTATTGATTTCCACCAACTCATCCTTAATGAATATGCCTGGATTGATTATTCAACTAACAATCAATATCAATACAATAATAATTTATTAATTGATTCTATTGAATCTCAAGAAGGATATGTAAAATCCTATGAAGATTATCCTTATTCCTTAGAAAATATCTACAATAATGTTTTTGTCTCCATCATTTATCAATTGGAAGGTGGACAAAAGATTGCCCGTGAATACTACGTACCCCATCAATGGACTTTAGGTCTATATGAACTTTATGATTCTCCCTCAATTATCAATTTCATGGCTCCAAGTCTTGCTTATGCAGATGAATATTCAACACTTAAGAGTGCTAGCTTAAGAGAGTACAGTAATGCGAATCTAACTATGATTACAGATCTTGATCTAGGCAAACTCAAAGAAGCCTATGAAAAAGATATGAATAATTGGACAAGCTCAAGTTATCTTGAATTACAAGATCAAACACTAGCTATCTTGAATCTGAAAGTCACTAAAAATGACAAGTATATTGAAAGTGATATTCCTTTATCAAATCTCACACCAAACACTAATGCCTATCTAAAAAGTTTAGCTGACTTTCCACAAACAGGCAGTGATGCGCGATATATCAATTTGATCTTTAATGATAAAGTTTCGAACTCTATGTTGTTTCATAAACCCGTCACTTCTGGTCCTTGGTATTACGAAACTGTTGATGGTGGTATAAACTATGTCGAATTGAATGCAGATTTATATGAAGAAATTCTACCGTATACCACGCAGTTTGGACTATCCAATGAACCATTGTTGGCAATTGTTATTCAAGAAGCGTATTATGCTTCAATTGAAATGGATGATATGGGTTATCTCAATACTTTAGTTGTAAAACCTGAATTTGAAGATATTGTATTAGATTTAATTAAAGATGAAGAAATTAAAATCACAAATGATTTATTTAGTTTCGAATATCCTGCTGTTACATACATAGACTAAAAAAAGACACTTCGGTGTCTTTTTATTCAGCCATTAAGAAATGTTCCTTTTGAACTTGTGAGAAGTTGTGGTCCACTACATGATTGAAGTATTCCCAATCTTCTTCCGTTTCTAAATATTGTTTAAGATTAAAGAGAATATTTCGTAATTTATCAACATCTTTTCGCTCTTCTAATATATGAATGAGTTGATGCTGAAGATGGAAGAAATGTTTCTTCGCTTCGTATGCCTTTTCTAATTGCCATTCATTATGAAAGTTATATAAGAGGCCTTTGCCATAAGTGAGTAAAGCCAACTCTAAGCGATGATTTGATATCCTATTCGCATCCAATTCCATAAAGTTTATATAATCAATAGAAACATGATTACACACTAAATGGTATTCCTGGTCAAAGTATTCAATTCTTATGTATTCATCTATATGTTGAATATCTTGTCTAAGTTCATAAATGAGCGCTTTTAGTTCATGAATTGAATAAGCAAATTCCTTATCATTCATTAAATCTTTCGCCATATCTACAGCACCAGCTTTAAATTTATGTAGGATCAGATAAGCAATGATTTCTTTTTGACGTTTACGAACGATTCGCACATTTCGTGAATTCATTTTCACTTCCATACTTCCAAACATCTTAACCGATACATCTCCCACAAATTTTTCAACAGCACGATATCTATAATGTCTCGCATTGCAAACAACTGTTTTTAGTCGATAAGGATTTATTGGTTTTAAGATATATTCAATGTCATAGTTTTCGAATACTTCCGCTTCATTATTTTTAAAACGTGTTAAGAAAACAATGTACGTGTTAGGATTAGCATTTTTTAATTGAAAAGCTATTTCAAAAGGATCCTCATGATTAATTGAATAATCTATAAAAATCATTTGATAATCATGAGCTGCTTTATAATCAAATTGACTTAAATCATTTATCACTGTGACATCTGACATATTAAGATGAGTTAGTTGTTCAACTAGCTGACTTGTAATATTATGATGTGCTTCTAAAATTAAACTTCTCATATGCCCCCCGTAATTATTACTAAAACTAAAGCATTAATAGTATTTTGTCAAAGTTCAAAGCTTATAGCAAACTATATGAATACGATTGTATGAATTTAGAAATCTTTTTAACTTTTATGTCAATTAATGTTCTATTAATAAAGGGCTAAGCCCTTTATTGTTAAACGATAAACCTAACACTCATTTCATATAGAATGGTGCTAGCTTCAATGTTCCCCATAAGCATAGAGCTTTCACTTATTTATTTAAACTGTATCGTTTTAATGTCCTAATATTATCCCCATTAATATATTTGTAATAATAACATTTTTATTAAATAAAGTATTCTTTTTGTTTGTAACGAAGTGTTTCCTCATTCAAATTTTGTGCAATCGTATCACTATTTTCAATACATAATGCCGCTGCACTAAGCGCTAATTGAACACTCTCTTTTAAACTGCAATTATTTACTCTTGCATAGACTAAGGCAGAAATAAATGCATCACCTGAGCCCGTTGTATTCTTAATCTTTACAGCTGGATTCATAAAAAAGTTAGCTTCATTTTCAGTAGAAGCATAAACACCTTTTGATCCTAGAGATATAAAAACATTCTTTACCCCTAATTCGTGCAATTTATGTGCTGCCATTTTGATATCATCATCATTTTTTATTTTTATACCTGTTAAAATCTGTGCTTCTAATTGATTAGGTTTCAAAGTGTCTACTTTGTTTAAGATATTTACAAGTTTCAATGCTTTAGTACTTGAAACTGTATCAATAAATATAGGCGCTTGAGTATATGAACATACTTCTGCGATAACATCCTCTTTTAAGTTTGCATCCATAACAATTATTTGAGCGGATTGTATGATTGCTTTTTTTGTTTTAATAAAGTCTAAATCAATATAATCAACACTTTTCATTGAATTTATCGCTACATTCATATCATGGTTTTGATCAAGAACTGCTAAATAAACTGATGTCATTTGATCTTTTATGATAAGTGAGTCTGCCATATTTAAACCAATCGATAATGAATGATCTAGTATCTTCTTTCCAAAAACATCATCACCCAAAGCTGAAATTAGTTTTGTATTCAATCCTAACTTTGTACAGTTTTCAGCAATATTTCTCCCAACCCCACCTAGTGATAGTTCAATTGAACCAATATTAGAGTCGCGTGCTATTAATTTATTATCAGGGATTCCGGTTATATCGATATTACTCGCACCAATGACTAAGATATAGGGTTCTTCATTAAGAATATAACCTTTCCCTAAGATTAAGCCTTTTTTCATTAGATTAGTGATATGCACTGCTACACTTGAACGCGCTAGATTTAATCGTAGTGCTAAATCATTTTGTGAAATACTAGGTTCTGCTTTGATAATCTCTAATATCTCTTTTTCTCTATTACTTATCATTTTGTTTAGCCTCTAAACATTTCTTTATTTCAAGTGTAATGAAAAAAATATTGAATCTCAATCGTTTAATAGGGAATATTTTCTATTTCTGCACTTGCTCTCCAGAAATAGAAGGACGCAGCTGATAAATGAGGGCTTAAACGCTTTTTAATTTTATTAAAGAAAGCGGGGGTAATTTCCTTTTTATGATAGATGCGCATCATGCCTCTTAAGATAGCTAAATCACCATAACTCAAAATGTCTTCCTTCTCCAAAGTGAAGATCAACAACATTTCCACTGTCCATCTTCCTACCCCTTTAATCGGTAGTAGAAAATTACTAATCTCTTCAGAACTGTATTGATGTAAGTCATCAAATGGTACAGAACCATCGATTTTGGCTTGAGCGATATTCTTCAAATAGGAACTTTTAGAATTTGACATCCCACACGCTCTGATATCATCAATCGAAGCATCTAGTATCTTTTGTGGATCACCTTTTTCAAAGGCACTGAAGAAACGATCAGAGATTGATTGAGCAGCTTTGGTGCTCACTTGTTGAGAAATAATACAATCTAAACAAGCAAGATAAGGATCTTCAATACCTGTTCGTGATAGAGGACCCATTTTTTGAATAAAGGACCCCAAAATGGGATCCTTTTGGATAAGTTCATTCATAGCCTTTTCACTTACCGTGATTTGAAAGGTTTTCATCGAATTGTTGAACCTGATTGTGATTTTACAAGATTTAACAATTCAAATTCTTTACCATCTTCTGCCACCAACAACATACCTTCAGAGACGATTCCTCTTAATTTTGCAGGTTTTAGATTAACCACTACAACCACTTTTTTACCAATTAAATCGCTTGGTTTATATTGTGGACGTAAACCTGAAACAATTGTACGTACTTCTGGTCCAACTTGTACTTTTGAGACTAAAAGTTTATCTGAATCTGGATGTTCTTCACATTCTAAAACTTCACCGACACGTAAATCAACTTTCGCGAAGTCTTCAATCCCAATTTCTTCTTTAGTTTCTAGTTTAGCTGGAGCTGGATTAAGTTTTTCCATGACTTCATTAGGATCTAAACGAGCAAATAGAATGCTTGGTTTTTCTGTCACTTTTGTATCTTCTAACGTTCCAAATTTCTCTAAAGAAGCAAAGTCTCTATTTACTGTATTGATTTGGTCTAAGATTGATTTTGCTGTATCTGGTAAATATGCTTCTAATAAGACAGCTCCAAATCGAATAGACTCAAGTAAATTAAATAAAACATCATTTAAACGTTCTAAACTTGCTTCATCTTTAGCGAGTTTCCAAGGTTCAGTTTCATCAATATATTTATTACTACGTTTGAAAACATCAAAGATATGATCAAGTGCTGCCTGTACTTTGAGGTGTTCCATCGAATCTTTAACTTTTTTTGGTGTTTCACTAACAAGTTTGATAAGAGGCTCGTCTAATGCTTCAACTTTAGTAGCTTTCTTAATCAATCCACCAAAATATTTATTCGTCATAGATAAAGTACGATTAACTAAGTTCCCCATTACATTCGCAAGATCACTGTTGATTCTTTCAACCATAATGTCATAAGTAAGGGTACCATCTTGGGCAAAAGGCATTTCGTGTAACATTAAGTAACGAACAGCATCTACACCAAAGAGTTTGACTAAATCATCTGAATAAATCACATTCCCTTTTGATTTAGACATCTTCCCTTCACCAACAAGTAGCCAAGGATGACCAAAGACTTGTTTTGGTAGAGGTACATCTAGTGCCATTAACATAATTGGCCAATAGATCGTATGAAAACGTAAGATATCTTTCCCAATTAGGTGTAAGTTAGCTGGCCAAAAATCTTTAAAACGTTGTTCATGATTTCCATCGACATCAAAGCCTAAACCTGTAATATAGTTTGAGAGTGCATCAATCCAGACATAAACCACATGTCCTTCATCAAATGTTACTGGTATCCCCCATTTAAAGGATGTTCGAGAAACACATAAATCTAAAAGACCTGGTTTAATGAAGTTATTAATCATTTCATTCTTTCGTGATTCTGGTTGAATGAATTCTGGATGATCTTCAATGTGTTTGACTAAGCGATCAGCGTAATTAGATAATTTAAAGAAATAAGATTCCTCTTTAGCATGTTCGACAGGTCCACCACAATCAGGACACTGGCCATCAACTAACTGTGTCTCAGTATAAAATGATTCGCATGCTTTACAATAAAGACCCTCATAAACATCCTTATAGATATCACCTTGTTCATAAAGTTTCTTAAAGATTTTTTGAACTTGTAATTCATGATAAGGATCTGTTGTACGTATGAACTTATCATAAGATGTGTTCATATCGTCAAATAAACCTTTTATCACAGAGGCTACTTCATCCACAAAAACTTGAGGTGTTTTATTGGCGGCTTTTGCCTTATCTTCAATCTTTTGTCCATGCTCATCAGTCCCAGTCATAAAGAATACATTATAGCCTTCATTTCGTCGGTAACGGGCAATCGCGTCTGCTAAGACAATCTCATAAATATTCCCAATATGAGGTTTCCCAGAAGTATAAGCAATTGCAGTAGTGATGTAATAGTTGTTTGTTGGTTTTGTCATAAGTTTATCTCCTACAAAAATAAAAGCGCCCTCTAAGGACGCTTATGCGTGGTACCACCTTAGTTCAGTCAAATAGACTGCACTCTGTTTGTCGTATCGTGACATCTACGTGCGAATAAATGTTTAGCGCATTTTCGTTTCTTTCTTTAACGTAAACTCTCAGCCTTTGTTTACTCTCTGATGGATAAAGATCATAGAAACTACTTCATCTAAACTTCGCTTGTGCATCTATTATATGTTGAAACTTCTTGCCAATTCAACTCATAAAACTTTCTTTTACTTTTTTTAGTGTTATTATTATTTGGCTTGGAGGGTTTTATGAATCTATTTAAACGTTCATTATTTGTCTTAATCGGTGTTATTTTAGTTTCTTTTGGCGCAAGTCTAACACTAAAAGCAGCCGTTGGAGTCGGTGCTTGGGATGCTGTATCACAATCTGTTTCTTTATTAACAGGCATTAAAGTAGGTACCTTTGCGATGTTTTTAAACGGTTCTTGTGTGGTTGGTCAATTACTTGTTCTTCACAAGAATTTTAATATTTCACGTGTACTACAAATTGGAGTAGCGATTTTACTTGGTGTATTCGTTAATTTCTTCTATTATGATTTATTTGGATCGCTTGTATTAGATACCTATTGGATACGATTAGTCACATTTATTATCGCCATCATTATCCTATCATTTGCAGTTGCGGCTGTTATGGTTATTGATGTGGTTACTTTCCCACTAGAAGCACTATGTATGGTTGTCGCTAATAAAACGGGATGGAATTTCAGTAAGCTTAGACAATGGGTCGATATCATTTCAATCATCTTTTCATTAGGTGTTACTTTCTTATTAACTCAACCCTTGGTTGTTCGTGAAGGAACAGTTATTGGGATGTTGTTGTTTGGACCACTCCTTGGTTTCTTCATGCATAAAGTTGAACCAGCCTTTAAACGCTTAAATCTTACAAAATAAACAAAGAGCCATTACGATGGCTCTTTTTGATGGTATTGTTGATAAATTTCATTTTTAGAAAATCCTGTGAGTTTAGAAATTTCTTTAATCGCTTCTGAAGCGCTGATACCTTGGTTAATTCGACTTTGAATGAGTGCATTCACTTCAGAAAGATCTATCACTTTCTCTCTATCACTTTCATGGCCTTCAATGATAAGAACCATTTCTCCCTTTAATTCATCGACTACTTCAATAAGTTCACTGATGGTTCCGCGAATAAACTCTTCATGAAGTTTAGTCAGTTCTCGTGCTAAGACAGCTTGTCGATTGCCAAAGATACTTTCCAACTTCTGTAGGGTTTTTTTCATGCGATGTGGCGCTTCATAGATGATGAGTGTTGTCGCATATGATTTATATTGTTCACATTCTAATCTAAAAGCTTTGTCTTGGGTTGGAAGAAATCCAACAAAAGTATATGGTTGAACTTTTAAACCAGAAGCAATAAGGGCTGCAAGTCCTGCATTATTAATGCCGATAGGTACAACATTATAACCAGCTTGAATCACTGTTTGAGTAAGCAATAATCCTGGATCGCTGACTAAAGGTAATCCCGCATCTGATACTAAGGCTACATTTTGACCACAAGATAGCAACTTTAAAATACCTTCTGCACTATTTTTTTCATTGTGCATATGATGGGAAATTAACTTTGTTGAAATATTGAAATGATTCATTAGTCTTTGTGTGTTTCGTGTATCTTCCGCTGCAATCACTGAAACAGACTTTAAAATTTCCACACAACGTGGTGAAAATTCTTCTAAGTTCCCAATTGGAGTACTGACAAGATATAGGGTTACTAAATCATTCTGAAAGCTCTTTTGACGTTTCATTTTTCTTCATTTCTTTTTTATAATCTTTGAACGCTTCATCAAAAGGTAAGAAATGGACTTCATCTCTGTTTTCAAGTTTTGCGAGTTTAGATAGAACATTTAACCCTGTGACTCTAAAGCGATTTCCATTGTAATTAATTTGTGAGTTAATCTTAGGACAACCTTTTTTCAACTCTTTATATTCTTCATTTTCATACTTTAAGCAACACATTAGCTTTCCACATTGTCCTGAAAGCTTAGGAATATTTAAAGCTAACAATTGGTTTTTAGCCATATTGATAGATATGACATCAAAGCCATTTAAAAACTTAGAACAGCAAGTTTCACGACCACATTGACCAATGCCACCTACCATCTTTGCTTTATCCCTAGGACCAATTTGTCTTAGTTCAATCCGTGTATGTAAAGCTGATGCTAATTCTTTAACGAGTTCTCTAAAATCAACCCGTTCATCTGAAACATATACAATCACAATCTTCGAACGATCTAAGGTGTAATCTGCACTGATTAATTTCATGTCTAAATTTAGTTTTTTAACTAAATCAGCACATGTTTTTAAACCTTCTACCGCATCTCCGATATTTTTATCAAATGACTCTAAATCATATTTGGATGCTAGTCGTATGATTGGTTTTAACTCGCCAATGATTTTCTCATCTTCGAAGTTTTTAGCCTCACTGACTGCATAACCCAATTCAATGCCGCGTGCCGTTTCCACAACCAACGCATCATTCACTTTAAAATCTTTGGAATTTGTCCCAAAGGTATAAGCTTTATGATTCCCTGCAAATTTTACAGAGTAGAGATATTGATAAGCATTTGAGTGCTCACTCATGCTTTATCCTCCTTTAGTTTATAAATCAATGCGTCAATGACTAATGACAAATTCGCATTGCTAGTTATCTTATGTACACTATCATTAAAAAGCGTAAAAGCTTTCAAGGTATCTAAAGATTTAGGTAATTGTTCAACCCTTTTCTTCCATATTGGAGAATCTGGTTCATAGTGAAACAATACGTCCTTAAAAAACATCATACCGATGTTTAAAAAGAGTGTCAAACGAGCTCGATCTTGAGCCGGACTAGATTTCTTCTTTAAGATGTGACTTTGAACAAATAATTCACCTAAAGTTTGTGATCTTGAATACTCATCAATGAATGATCCAAAGAGATTGATATTGTGTCTAGTCTCATCATCGTTAAACAAAGACATCATCTCATCTTTATCATTAACCATTTGTGAAATTAAGTTAACTTCATATGCATCAATATTTACTTGTGGAATTTCTTTAAGTAAATCTTGTCGATTTTGTGCTCTAAATGTTAAAACCTGACAACGAGAAACAATTGTTTCGAGTAATCGTTCTGGATGATGACTAATCAATATCGCATAAGTAGAATCACCACTAGGTTCTTCCAAGAACTTAAGCAAACTATTTAATGCTCCAATAGACGCATTATCAACTTCATTTAGTATATAAAACTTTTTACCTGTTTTCTCTAATGCTGTTTTCGCAAACTGTTCTTGTAGTTTTAAAATGTCTTCTTTCTTAATGGAAGCATCACTACCATTAACCACAATTAAATCATTAAATGTTTCTTCATCAATTCTGCGACACAATTCACATTCTTCACAGGCATAGGGATTTGCATGTTCACAGACTTGATTTTTAACCATCCACTTCGCTGTTTCTAACATGTGAGATCCGCGTGGTCCAACAAAAAGATACGCATGTGTTGAATGATCCATATTCAACGCATTCTCGATTACTTTAGAAACAATCGGTTGATGTTCTTCTAAATATACATTAAACATTTTCTTTAACCTTTTCTAGAATAATATTTAATGCTTTTTCTCTCACAGCCTCTAATGATTCACTCGCATCCACTTTTACAATTCGCGCTTTAAACATGTCATTTACGATACGATAACCTTCAACGACTTGATTATGAAAAGATAAATCTTCTTGGTCTAAACGATCTAGAAAATTTCTATGTTTAATTCGTTTTAATCCCTCTTCAGCATCAATATCAAAATAAAGGGTTAAATCTGGATATAAACCTTCAATCGCAAATTCATTAATTTTCAAGACTTCATCTATTCCTATCTTTCGCGCATAGCCTTGATACGCTAAAGATGAGTCTAGAAAACGATCGCAAATAACAAGTTTATTTTCATTTAATGCAGGTCTTACTCTTTCAATTAAATGTTGTCTGCGAGATGCGGCATATAAAAGCGCTTCAGTACGCACATCCATCTTTGTATTTTTTGGGTCAAGGATGACTTGTCTTATTTCTTCAGCTATTTCGATTCCACCAGGTTCACGTGTATGTACGACATCATAGCCTCTTAAGAGTAATTCATTAACCACATAAGTTGAAACACTTGTCTTACCAGATCCCTCTGGTCCTTCAAGTGTGATAAATAGTCCTTTTTTCATGTGCTTTTATTATACCTTATATGCACCTGTTTTTAGACTTTCATTTCAACAAGGTATGCTATACTTTTTTCATGAAACTAACTGAAAAAACTCTTTCTAGTGAATTAAAATTTGAAGGTCGAATTGTTAAATTAGTACACGATAAAATTGAACTACCCGATGGTAGAGAATCAATGCGTGAAGTGGTTAAACATCCTGGTGGTGTTTGTATTGCTTGTGAAAAAGAAGATGGTGAACTTATCTTAGTTCAACAATTTAGATATCCTTTTAAGGAGGAAATCATTGAGTTTCCAGCAGGAAAACTTGAACCTGGTGAGGATCCACTCGAAGCTGCTTTAAGAGAACTCATAGAAGAAGTTGGCTATAAGGCAGATGAAGTTATTCCTTTAGGAAAATTCTATCCATCAGTGGGTTATCTTACTGAAATTATTTACCTTTACTATGTTCCTAAAGCACACTTTGTTGGCCAACATTTAGATGATCAAGAATTCTTAAATGTACTTTCTTATCCCTTAAGTCAACTTAATGAATTAATTCAAAACGATATTATTAATGATGGTAAAACCATTGCCTTAGTCCATAAATTAGAAAAATATAAGGAGTCCAAATGATTCGCTTAGCTAATAAAAAAGATTATCAACGAATTTTAGAGATAACCAATCAAGTTATTCGTACATCCAATGCCATTTATCGTGAGGATGATCATACGATGGAAACACGACAAGAATGGTTTGAGTCTAAAGAAAAGAAAAATATTCCTATTTTTGTCTTTGAACTTGATGATAAAGTTGTTGGTTTTGTGACATATGGTGCTTTTAGAGAAAACGCTGGCTATCGATTTAGTGTTGAACACTCTCTTCATATTGATGAAGCTTATCGTAAACAAGGAATTGGCTCTGCTTTATTAAAACAACTCATTGATCACCTATTAACAACTAATTATCGTTTAGTGATTGGCGTTATCGATGCTGAAAACAAAGCAAGTTTACATCTGCATGAGAAATATGGATTTATTAACGAAGGTATCATTCACAATGTTGCGATAAAACACAATCAATGGTTGAACGTTTGTTTTATGAGTTTAGATTTGTTTGGGATGAAAGACAAAGACAATTAAAGAAACCAAAATATACAGCATACCAACGATTAGTAAACTATTATCAGCTTGAAATGTCTGGATATATGCTGAGAAAATCCCACCTAAAACAAAACATAAAATTGAATACATGAGAAAGAGCGCTTTAAAGCGTTCTTCTTTTTTACCACGAATGGCTTTAGCTAGACTTACCGCTGCATCCGTGACATAACCGCTCATATGTGTAGTTCTAATTGTGATGTTTTGAAAACGTAGGTATGTTCCATTTTGTAAACCCATCCCAAAGGCCATTATTCTAAGTATACCTACTAAACTAATGGTATTTAAATCTCCTAGTATCAGTAATAATCCAAATAACAGAGAATATAGACTATGTAGATATCGGATACCACGATTACGTTTATATGTTGTTAAACCCGAAAAGAAAGCACCGACAAAGAAAAGACCCACATAACTTAGTAAGTCAAATGCAAATGAATAGTTATTTTCTACTAATGCGATTGAAATCCGTGATAGTGATCCTGTTTGATGAGTTATTGTTTTATCTAATAAAAAAATTGCACTGACATTAATTGCTCCAGCAAGAAAGGTTAGTGTTGATATCCATGTAGTAGTAAAAACGACTCTATTTTGATACTGACGCATTTTAAATTCCTGAGTCATCATAAGCCCATGTCTATTAAAATACAACTAAAAAAGACAGATTTTCATCTGTCTTAAGCAATTAATGATTCTTCCCAGTTTGGGTCTTTTTCAACTTCTAATAAATCAGCTAAAGTTGATGCAATATTAGCTAAACCAAAGTTGCCTTGTTTTAAAGTTACATCTTTACCAACAACGTAGAAAGGTACAGGGTTTAGTGTATGAGATGTTTTAGGTTTTGGTGTTGCATTAGGATCTTTCGATTTTTCATACATTTCATCCGCATTCCCATGGTCTGCCGTAATAACGACAATCCCATCCACTTTTTTAGCTGCATCAAGTAGACGTTTCAATTGTAAATCTACCGTTTCAACAGCAATTGTTGCGGCTAAGTAATTTCCAGTATGTCCAACCATATCACCATTAGGATAATTACAACGTAAGAATTGATATTTATTTGATTCAATCGCTTTGATGAGTTCATCAGTAACTTCCGCTGCTTTCATCCAAGGACGTTGATCAAATGGAACAACATCTGATTTTATTTCTAGATATGTTTCTAAACGATCATCAAATTTACCAGTTTTATTCCCATTCCAGAAATAAGTCACGTGACCATATTTTTGAGTTTCTGAAATTGCATACTCATTAATATTTTCAGCAACTAACTTTTCAGTAAGTGTGTGTTTGATTTTTGGTGGATTTACAAGATAACGATTAGGAATCTTTAAATCACCATCATATTGAAGCATTCCCGCATAAACAACTTTAGGGAAGTAAGTTCTTGTGATTGTTGATAGGTTTTCATCTTCAAAGGCACGTGATATTTCAATCGCTCTATCACCTCTAAAGTTAAAGAATATTAAAGAATCGCCATCAACGATTTTACCGACAGCTTCACCATCTTCAGCGATAACAAATGCAGGTAAGTTTTGATCATCAATGTTGAGTTCAGCACGATAAGTTTCAATCGCTTCAGTTGCACTAGCAAATTGACGACCTTCACCCATGACATGAGTTGCCCAACCACGTTCAACCATTGCCCAATCTGCTTCATAACGGTCCATCGTAATAACCATACGACCACCACCAGATGCAATCTTACCATTGAAGTTTCCATCGTTTAATTCAGCAAATAAAGCTTCGATTTGATCAACATATTGAAGTGCGCTTGTTGCTGGAACATCACGTCCATCTAACAAGATATGTAATCTTACTTTTTTAATCCCTTCACTCTTCGCTTGTTTAATCATCGCGATGACATGAGCGATGTTTGAGTGAACGTTACCGTCTGATAATAAACCTAATAAATGTAAGGTTGATTTCTTCGCATTGGTAGATACTTCATTCCAAGCTTCACTTTGATAAATTGAACCATCTTCAATGGATTCATTGACTAATTTAGCTCCTTGAGAGTAAATTTGACCACAACCAATCGCATTGTGTCCTACTTCACTATTTCCCATATCATCATCTGATGGTAAACCAACAGCTGTTCCATGAGCTTTAAGTTGAGTAAAAGGTCCTTTTTTTAATAAATCTAGAGTTGGTGTATAAGAATTTAATACAGCATTGCCATATGTGCTTTCTGAGATTCCCACACCATCCATAACAACAAATATTACAGGTCTTTTCATATTGTCTCCTTGTTTGCCTATTTATTTTAACACTTAAGTTTAAAAATGTGTGTAATATGCAAAAAGGCGATTACTCGCCTTCATCTTCTGGTAAATAATAAATCTGTTCACCATCTTTAGTTAACATATAAGTTGCTCGAGCATAACTTTTCACATACTCAGGATCTTCCAGCTTTTCTTTTTGTTGAGCTAAAAGTTGATTCTGTTCTTCTAAAACACTAAGCTCTAATTCAACATCGGTTAAACTTTGACTAAGTTCAATTGTTTTAATGACTTCGTCAACCACTGGTTTTAATAACGGTATCGAAACCGCAATAAACAACAAACTTACCCAAACTTTTTGTCTTTTTGCTTTTTTAGTCTTCATAACACTTCATATTATAGCCTAAAGTTCTTTAGACTTGTTCAATTCTTTCCTCTGAAACGACTTCATAACAGATTTTTTTATTGGCTTGTTGAATATTATCAGCTAAGTCTAAAACTCTAATTTTTAAATGACGATGACCAAAAATAATATCAATCTCATCCCCTATTTTGACATCTGCCGATGCTTTCGCAACTTTTCCGTTTAAGAGTAAACGATCTTGTAGGGCTAATTCTTTTGAGATAGGTCTTTTTTTAACCACTCGTGTGACTTTTAAATATTGATCAATGCGCATAAGCTTCCCCTTTCAACGGTATTTTTTGAATACTTTCTAAAACTTTATTTGATAAATCTAACCATTCATCTTCTTTAGGGATCGTTAAGATAATACTTTGATTCGCATATTTCAACTGAATCGTGTTTGATAATTTAGAAACTTCTTCAAAAACTTTAATACCATCAATACTACTGGACCACGCTTCACTAAAAGTGATTTGAACTTGGTGTTTGTATTCTTTAAATTGCTTAACACTTTCGTTGTTTAATAACAACTCCCAACGTTTCTTTTCAAACAATAAACGAACAGACTTTGGTAGTTTTCCATATAAATCATTCGTCTCATCCAACAATAAGTCTAATTCACTAGCTGATTTTATAGCTTCTATTCTTTGGTATAAACTGAGCTTTTCAAAATCATTGGTTTCAAATTGTTGTGGAATATAACCATCGATCGCTAAAGCTTGTTTGATTTCAGGTTCTTTTTCGACATAAATGCGACCAGTGCGTTTTTCTTCAATGGCATGTTGAAGCATCTCAATATACATATCAATACCAACTGTATCGATAAAACCTGATTGATTATCCCCTAACATTTCACCTGCACCACGAATGGTTAAGTCACGCATCGCAATTTTATAACCCGATCCTAGTTCGGTAAATTCTTTAATCGATTGTAATCGTTTTTGCGCGATTTCGGTCAGTTGTTTCTGAGGATTATACATTAAATAGGCATAAGCTAAACGATCACTTCGACCAACTCGACCTTTGATTTGGTAGAGTTGTGATAAACCAAAAGTATCTGCACGATCAATAATCATTGTATTAGCATTAGGAATATCAATGCCTGTTTCAACAATAGTAGTACATACAAGTACGTTTATTTCATTCGCATTAAACTGCAGCATAACATCTTCAATATCATCTCGATGCATTTGACCATGAGCGATCCCAACTTTCGCATGAGGGAGAGCTTTTTGTAGTTTCATCGCAACACTATGAATATTCGCAACGTTGTTGTACAGATAGAAAACTTGACCTTGTCTTGATAGTTCTCTTTCAATAACATCTTTAACAATATTGTCGTTCTTTTGGATAACATAAGTTAATACCGGTAGACGATTTAAGGGTGGACTTTCAAGTTGTGAAAGCTGTCTTACGCCAACCAAAGACATTTGAAGTGTTCTAGGGATTGGTGTAGCACTTAAAGATAAGACATGAACTGATTGTCTTACTTCTTTTAATTTCTCTTTATGTTCAACCCCAAAACGTTGTTCTTCATCAATAATAAGCAAGGATAAGTCTTTGAAACTAACATCCTTAGATAAAATACGATGGGTTCCTATTAAGACATCTATTCTTCCTTCAGCAACTTCTTTTAAGATTTGTTTGGCATGTGAATCTGTGACAAATCGATTGAGAACAGCGATATTTACAGGGTAATTTTCAAACCGGTGGCTAAAGGTTCGGTAATGTTGTTGAGATAAAACGGTCGTTGGACATAAGAATGCCACTTGTTTATGTTCACTAATGGCTTTAAAAGCAGCGCGAATAGCAACTTCTGTTTTTCCAAAACCAACATCGCCACAAAGTAATCGATCCATTGGTTTTGTACTTTGCATATCTGCCTTAATTTCACTGATTGCACTTGCTTGATCATGCGTTAATTCAAACTCAAACTCTGCTTCAAACTCTTTTTGAAGAGGATTATCTTCAGCAAATTGATAAGCAATGTCTTGTTCTCTGACACTGTATAAACTGATTAAACGCTCAGCAATATCACGAACATTATTCTGAATCTTCTCTTTAGTTTTCTTCCACTCATTAGTGCCTAAACGATTTAACTTAGGGACAACACCATCTCTTGAGACAAATTTACGAACAAGTTGGAATTGTTCTAATGGGACATATAGATTGGAATTATCACGATATACGATATGTAAAAAATCACGATGAATTCCTTCAAGTGTTTTTGTGATTGTACCCATATATTGGCCAACCCCATATTGGTGATGGACGACATAATCACCTGTTTGAAGTTCAGAGTGTGTATGTAAAGTTTCAGCTTCTTTAAACTTACTTTGGTATTTACCGACATGTACTTTATGTTTGAACAGTTCTTTGGATGAATATACGATCACATTCGCATCAATGAACTCAAAGCCTTCATCTAAATCTTGATGTAGAATCAATACTTGATTCATATATTCTTTATAACGCATGCTATAAGGAACTTTTAAATCCACCAACATTGGAATGAGAAGCTTTATTTCATTTTCTTTTAAACAACAAATAACTTTTTTACTTTCACTTTGCCTTTTAATATCTTTGGCATGTTGAAGTAAAGATGCATCAGGAATATCTAATTCTCTAAAAGGTAATTTCCCTTGTGCACTCTTAGATTCAAATCGTCTAAAATCAAAACGTTTTACACCTGCTAAAAACTCAGATAGGCGCATAAATACAGAATATTGTGCTAAAGCTCTACTGTTTTGATTCAGTTCAACTAGATAATCTAAACTCTCTTCACTTAAACGTCTTTCATGTTCTTCTAAGTCTTCAGTTGTTGATAAAAACACTGATGGGTTGTTTATATAATCAACTAAACGATACTTTGATTTAAGTAAAGCACGATATCGATATAAGTGATTCTCCTTTATGCCTTTTCTAATCAGCTCGAGATCTTGTTCAACGTTCTCTTCAAGATCATTCATAAAATCTTCACTTTTGTGTTTTCTGTCTTGGGCAAGTAATTCTTGTGCTTTTAACTCTAATTCAGCAATTTCTTCTTCACTAAACAACAAATCACTACAGGGTTGAATTTGTATAGAATCTATACTTTCAATTGTTCTTTGAGTAGATAAATCAAAAACTCTGATTGATTCTACCTCATCATCAAAAAACTCAATCCGAATTGGGTCATTACTATTAATTGGAAAGACATCTATAACTCCACCACGTGCTGCATATGTATTAGGTACATCAACTCTTGATGTTAGTTGATAGCCTAGTTTATGCAGTTTTAATTTAAGTTCTTTTAAATCAATTCGTTGGCTTGTTTTTAAGTCCAATTTATTATCTAAAAAATATTTTGGATTAGGTGTATATCGAAGAATAGCCCCTAAATGTGTTACGCAAACTAAATTTTCTTCATTATTTAATCGTGATAATGTATCCATTTTTATAACAGACATTTCAGGAGATGTTGCAATCGATTCAACTCTTAACGACTCTTCGACAGGATATAAAAGCGACTGATCTTCTAACCAAAATTGAATTTTCTCAAACAATTGTTGGGCTTGGTATAAATTAGCTTTCACAATCATCATCGATCTCGGATTATTTTTATAAGAAGATGCGATCAGCAATGCTTCTTGTGTTAATGAGAGATGAGAAAAAGAGACTTTCCCTAAAGAAAAGTCTTTGATTGTTTGATGGTTGCTTATTAAATTGATAATTTCTTTCATTCGTTTGTGTTATATCTTGTCATCACATCGACATAGTTAATTTTCACAAAGTCTAAACAAGCTTTATGAGCTTTTTCTAAACTCTTATCTAAGATTGCCTTATCTTCCTTTGAAAATGTTCCTAAAACATGTTTGATAACTTGTTCTTTGTCTAAATTTCCTATTCCTATACGCATCCGTTTAAAAATTTGATGGTTTAGATGAGAAATAATTGATTTCATGCCATTATGACCACCAGATCCACCTTTTTCACGTAATCTAAGTTTACCTATTGGTAAATCTAAATCATCATAAACGATCATGATATCTTGATGATCAATTTGAAAAAAGTCTGTGACCATTCGGACAGCTTCACCGCTATTATTCATAAAAGTCAAAGGTTTAACTAAGATTAAGGTTTCACCATTATAGATACCTTTTGCAATTTCTGCATTAAATTTCTTTTTAAATGAAAAACCTAAATCTTTAGCAACTAAATCGATGACCATAAACCCGACATTATGCCGGGTCTTTTCGTACTCTTTACCTGGATTTCCCAGTCCTACTATGCATTTCATAGGTATATTATACAACAGTAAAAGAAAAGCTTAGAAACTCTAAGCTTTACTGTCATCATAAATGATTTTTAAACGACGATCGCGTCCTTCGCCAATACTTTCTGTACGAATATTTTTCATTTCGCCTAAGAATTGATGAATGACTTTACGTTCGTCATTAGGTAATGGATCTAAAGTAGCATCTACTTTTGTTCGTTGTACTGTTTTCGCAATACGACGAGCCATCGCAACAACTTTGTCATAACGATCAACTTTATAGTTATTTATATCCACAAGAACATTGATGTGTTTTTTGAAATGTGCGCTTACAGCTGCTTTCACGACTGTGTTAATCGATTGTAATGTTTGACCATTTTTACCAATTAATACTGCATTGTTTTCAGCATTAAGCATAACTTTTAAACCGCTGTTGTCTTGACCAACAGTTACCTCTACTTCTAAACCTAAGTTAGTGAAGTAATCATTTAAATAAGCATATATGAAATCTAAGATGTCACTTGGACCATAGATAACTGCTGATACACTATTACCAAATCCTAAGAAGCCAGATTTTTCTTCTTTGCTCAACACCACTAAATTTTCAAGAGCTGTCTTCTTATCTTCGGCTGCAAGTTGTAAACACTCGTCGAGTGTTTTACCTACATAGGTTTTCATTAATTACCTTGTTCCGGTGCGATGTAATGGTGTTGAATGAATAATGTTTGTCCTGCTTGAGCAATTGAAGTCACTAACCAATAGAGTGACATCGCAGTTGGCCAACCAATCGCTAAGAACATAATGAATCCAATTGAGGAGTACATCATGATTTCCATATTTGGACCAGATTTCTTACCTTCTGCATATTTCTTTTCCTTAACAGGGTTGTTCCTCTTTTGTAGCCACATAGGTAAACGCATGGATACAAATTGCATACCACCCATTAATAAATAGATGATCATGAAGAACCAAACACCTTCTCCAAATGCTTCCCATGGGGATAAGGATAAACTAGAACCAAATACTGATCCATTCCATACCGCTGCAGATCTTTGAACCGCTTGGTACATAGCAATAATGACTGGGAATTGAATAAACATAACACCCATCGCTCCAAATGGATTGATATTATGTTTTGAATAGAGGGCTTGCATTTCTTGACCCATCTTCATTTTTGATTGATTATCTGTTTTACCTTCATATTTTGCTTGAATACGTTTAAGTTCAGGATTAATCATTTGCATTTTTTGTGATGCAACAGTCGACTTAATTGTTCCACCCAAAGTAATTAACTTAATAGCGATTGTAACAATTGTAATGGCTAAGAATACACCAACAAATTGATCAATCCAGTTAATAGCTTGAGCAAGTGGATAGATTAATAAAGCTGTAAACCAACTTTCTGCATCTAAAACACTTGAGAATGTTGTATCTAAATAGATAACTTTATCTGCATAGACACGTTTTGTAGCAGGATCAATAACATTAGTACATGCAGTTAATACAAACAACAAACCAATGATTAACAATACCTTCTTATTTAATAACTTTTTCATTCACATCTCCTTGAGGACGTTTTTGCGTTTTGCAGTGACTGCAAATCTACGCTTTTTGCACTTTCATTCTAACTTTATTCAAAGTGTTTTCCAAATCTTTTTTATTTGCTTGATAATCTTGATTCATATAGCCTGCTCTAACCATAATTATCAAGTCAAATAACTCATCATTTACAAGTTCACTAATCATCATTCGAACCTGTCTTTTTATTTTGTTTCTTACGACTGCTTTACCAAGTTTTTTTCCAACTGAAATACCATATCGAGCATGATCAGTTCTGCGATTATCATAGTAAAGCGCAAAAGAGGGAACGCTAACATATTTACGATTATTGAGGAGTCTTTGGAATTCCTCGTTTTTTGTAATACGTGAAGCTTTTTTTAAACCCATAGTAATTAAGAAAAAAGTCACCCTAAGGTGACTTTATGCCGACAAAACCACTCTGCCTCTGGCACGGCGACGGGCCAAAACTTTACGACCGCCGACTGTTTTCATTCGGGCTCTGAAACCATGGACCTTTTGGTGTTTTCTTTTGCTCGGTTGATACGTTCTCTTCATAAGAGCCACCTCCAGTTCTATCTTTATATATTGAGCAATGCTACTTGATTATAACGATATGCTTTGTATAAGTCAATAAAAGCTTTCTTTTATCCTAATATATATAATAATTGCCTGTTTCCTAAAAATTTTCACTTATCCCCAATCACCAATGAGTTATAATAGATTTCCACAGATTTTATTGTGGATAAGTCACAAAAATATACACAATAATATGAAAACATTTATCAACGATATGTTTGATTGTGGAAAACTCATAAAAACCCTTATATAAAGGCATTATTTACACTTATTGTGTGTTAAGAACTAATATTTAATATCATACCTTATCCACATTGTTTATAAATTGTTGATTGTGTATAAGTTTTACACGATTCACAATCCACTAAAAGTTGTGGATAACTGTGGATAAGTGGTTTAAACACCTTTATGTAAACGCTTTTTTAAAACTTACTTTTGTGCATAAGTATGTGGATTCAAAAATTGGTATGGAATGTAAGGATTTTCATGTTTAAAATGTAAACACTAGAAGGATGCTGTATGACGGGGATTGAATATTATTACAATGATGTATGGTCAAAAACAAAAGACCTCTTAAAAAACGATACTTCCATTGGAAAGTTAGTTTATGATACTTATTTTGAGAATTCAAAATTAATCTTTTTAAACGAACAAAGAGCAGTTGTTGAAGTACCAACCAATTTAGAAAAAATGATTTTGTCTCAAAAAACCGATTTAATTGAGGCTCTTTTAAGTATAAATTTAGATCATCAAGTACAAGTAGAAATACAACTTTTAGATGATACAAGCGATTTTTCAATCGCTAAACCAACAATTTATGATGATAGTGTCTTAACAGAATATACTTTTGATAATTTTATTGTTGGTCCAAGTAATAAAGAAGCTCACTCAGCGGCTTTAGCTTGTGCTTATACACCAGGAAAATTTTATACACCACTCTTTATTTATGGAAATTCTGGCTTAGGAAAAACCCATTTATTAAATGCAGTTGGTAACTATATTAAAGAAAATGATTCATCTAAGAATGTTTTTTATACATCTACAATGGATTTTGTGACAATGGTTGTTAATTCTATCAAAAACGGAAGTATTGATGAATTTAAACAAAAAATGAATAAATTAGATGTATTGCTTATGGATGATATTCAATTTATTGCAGGTAAAGAAAAATCACATGAAGTATTTTTCACTATATTTAATGAGTTAGTAAATCATCGTAAACAAATTGTTTTAACAAGTGATCGATCACCAGCTGAAATAAAAGGTTTAGAAGAGCGACTAATTAGTCGATTTGCTTCTGGTTTATCTGTTGGTTTAGATTCTCCTGAATTTGAAACCTCTTTAGCTATTTTAAAATTTAGATTAGAAACACAATCTGTTGATCCAAATTTCGTAACCGATGAGGCATTAGCTTATATTGCGACTAATTTTTCTAAAGATGTTCGAAATTTAGAAGGTGCATTAAATCGTTTACTCTTTTATTCAATTAATTTCAATAATGGACAAATGATTGATTTCAAAGTAGCTTTAAATGCATTCAAGAGCACACGTGGGACGAGTGATAATAATGAAATTACAGTTAATAAGATTAAAAGAGTTGTTGCTGATTATTATGGTTTAACAAAACTGCAGTTAGTTTCAAATTCTCGTACCAAAAATATTGCGAGTGCTAGACATATTGCAATGTATTTTTCTAGAAAATGCCTAGACTTACCTTTTGTTAAAATAGGTGAAGAATTTGGAAAAAGAGATCATTCAACGGTCATAAATGCTTGTGAAAGAGTCGAAACATCAATTAAAAAAGATAATAACTATAGACAAGCAATTATTGAGTTAGAAAATTTAATTAATAAAACTTAATTTTATCAACATCAATCCACTATCAATAAACAGCAAAAAAATGATAAAATACACTTATATTAAAGGGTTTTAAAGAGTTATACACATTATCAACACCCTTAATAATAATAATTACTCTAAATAATAACTAGGAGGCTAGTTCATGAATTTCAAAATTTCAAAACGCGTATTCTTCAATGCTTTATCGGTTGTTAGCCGTGCGATTTCGGCAAATTCACCATTACCATGGCTATCAGGTGTAAAGATTGATGTTAAATCAGATCACATTACATTAACTGGTAGTGACTCTGATGTATCTATTCAAAAAGTTTTAGAAAAATCTAATAGTGATTCAGTTTTTGAAATTCTTGAAGAAGGCTCAATTGTTATTGAAGCAAAATATATTTTAGAAATCGTAAGAAAAATCGATGCTGATGAAATTTCATTAGAAGTTATTGATGGTTCACTTACAAAAATTAGTGGTCACTCAGCTGAATTTAATATTAATGGTATGAAAGCGAGTGATTATCCAGATATTGATTTTGCAAAACCAAGCACAGAATTAAGTATCCCAGCTGATCGTTTACTTAAATTAATCACTCAAACTAGTTTTGCGACAAGTGATAAAGAAACACGTCCAGTTTTAACAGGTGTTAATTTTAAAGCGGAAGGTAGCCAATTAGAATGTGTCGCTACCGACTCATTTAGATTAGCTAAAAAAGTTATTGATTTAGCTAGTCCTCAAAATTTTAATATTACTATTCCAGCAAAATCATTAGGTGAAGTTGCTAAGACAATTGAAAAAGATGAAGAAGTTGTTGTTTGTGTAAGTGATAAGAAAGCACAATTTTGGTTTGATGATACCGTTATTCAAACTCGATTAATTGATGGTTTATATCCTGAAACTTCACGTTTAATTCCAACTGAATTTAATTATGAATTAACAATGGACTCTCGTGATTTACTAAATGCGATTGATCGTGCTTCATTTATTAAAAGTGAAGGTATTTCAATTATTAAATTAAGTGCTAGTCAAAACGATATTATGATCTCTACAAAATCCCAAGAAGTTGGATCATCAAGAGAAAAACTAAGTCCAATCAAATATACTGGCAGTCCATTAGAAATTTCATTTAGTGGTCGTTATGTTTTTGATGCTGTGCGTGTTTTAAATGGTTCGGTTATTAAAATTTCCTTTACTGGAGAGATGAAACCATTCATCATTAAAAACGCTGAAGATGACTCAATTTTACAACTGATTTTGCCAGTCAGAACATACTCATAAAACAAGCAAACACCCTTTATAAAAGGGTGTTTTTTTATGGTATAATTAGCGTGTGTTTGTGTAAGAAAGAAGGCATAAAATGGTCCGTATTACAACGCCTTATGTTACCTTAGGACAAGTCCTAAAAATGTTGGATTATATCTCCTCTGGTGGTGAAGCAAAACATGCGGTAAAAGAGTTAGATATTCAAGTAAATGGAGAAGCTGAAGATCGTCGAGGTCGTAAACTTTATCCTGGCGATGAAGTTGTTATCGAGGGTAATCATCATAAAATCGAAAAATGATTATTAAAGATTTGGTTTTAAATAATTTTAGAAATTATGAAGCCTGTCACCTTATGTTCTCACCTCAAATTACTGTTTTAGTAGGTGATAATGCTCAAGGAAAAACGAATATTTTAGAAGCTATTTATTTATTATCAACCGGCCGTTCTCACAGAACTAACACAGATCAAGATTTAATTCGTTTTAATCAAGATTTTGGATTAGTTAAAGCAAACATACAAAATCCTAATGAGATTGTATTAAAAGCTGTTATTCACCCAAAAGGTAAGACACTTTTTATACAGAATCAACCTTTGAGAAAAAGTTCAGAATTTATTGGTAAATTAAATGCTGTTTTATTCTCACCGAGTGATCTCGATTTATTTGATACATCACCTAAAGCACGTAGACGTTTAATTGATGTCGAATTGGGTAAAATTAACCCTTTTTACATGGAAAAATTGAGTCATTACAATAAAATACTCAAAGAAAGAAATGCTTATCTCAAGGAAGGTAAGTTAGATCTAGCGTATTTAGAAGTAATGACACAACAACTCATTGAAGATCAAATAGATTTGATTCAATTAAAAAGAGCATTTATTGATGATTTAGATGCTCACATTCAATTGATATTTCCAAAATTATCATTAACAAAAATTTCAACAAAATTGAATTATATTGGTCCGGTAGAGACAAATGAAAATTTAAAAGAGATTTTGACTGAGAAATATCAAAAAAGTTTAGAACGAGACAAACAATTTAAACAGACACATGTTGGTGTTCATCGGGATGATTTAAAATTCGAATTAAATCAATTACCTGTGAGCGCCACTGCTTCTCAAGGACAAAAGCGAATGATGGTAATTTCCCTTAAGTGCGCTTTATTAGAAGTGGTAGAAGCGTTAACCAAAATTAGACCTATCTTATTGTTGGATGATGTGTTTAGTGAATTGGATGCAAAGCGTAGAGAAGCACTCTATGATTTCTTACATAATCGTTCACAGACATTAATCACAACAACAGATTTGGATGATATTCGCCCGTGGTTAAAAGAAAAAGTCTTGTTTTATCAAGTTAAAGATGGCGAAATAAGTGAAAGGAGTGATGAAAATGAGTCAAAAAGTTGAACACTCATATACAGCTCAGGATATTCAAGTTTTAGAAGGTTTAGAAGCTGTTCGTAAACGTCCTGGGATGTACATTGGTAGCACATCACAACGTGGATTACATCATTTGGTTTGGGAAATCGTAGATAACTCAATCGATGAAGCGTTAGCTGGTTATGCTGATCACATCACAATTACGATTGATAAAGAAAATATTGTAACAGTTCAAGATAATGGTCGTGGTATGCCGGTTGGTATCCATGCGAAGACCGGAAAATCTTCAGTTGAGACAATTTTTACTGTATTACATGCTGGTGGTAAGTTTGGTGGAGGGGCTTATAAAGTTTCAGGTGGTTTACATGGTGTTGGTGCATCTGTTGTAAATGCTTTATCTGAATTTTTAGAAGTCTACGTCCATTTAGAAGGTCAAATCCACTATATGCGTTTTGAAAAGGGTGGTTTACCAATAGAAGATTTAAAGGTAATTGGTGATACAGATAAACACGGAAGTATTGTTCGTTTTAAAGCGGATCCTACTATTTTTGTTGAAACAATTGTTTATGACCACAACGTGTTACGAGATCGTATCCAACAACTCGCATTCTTAAATAAAGGCATCAAAATTGATTTTAATGACGAAAGAACTGATCAGAACTATTCATACTTCTATGAAGGTGGTATTTCTGAATATGTTAATTTCTTAAATAAAAATAAAAGTCCGATTCACGCTGAAGTAGTTTACTGCGAAGGTGAAGAAGATAATATCCAAGTAGAAGTTGCGATTCAATACAACGTTGGTTATATGCCAAATGTTTATTCATTCTGTAACAATATTAATACACACGAAGGTGGAACCCACGAAGAAGGGTTTAGAACTGCTTTGACGCGTGTAATTAATAACTATGCTAAAGATAAGAACCTCATGAAAAAAGATGAGGAAAACCTACAAGGCGAGGATGTTAGAGAAGGTATAACAGCAATTATCTCTGTTAAGCATCCAGACCCTCAATATGAAGGACAAACAAAGACAAAGTTAGGTAATTCTGAAGTAAGAAAGATTGTATCGAATGTTTTTGCTGAACAACTTGAACGTTTCTTACTTGAAAACCCTACAACCGCAAAAATAATTGTAGAAAAATCAGTTATTGCTTCAAAAGCGCGCCAAGCTGCTAAAAAAGCACGTGAATTAACCCGAAGAAAAGGAGCTTTAGAAATAAGTTCATTACCCGGGAAATTAGCAGATTGTTCAAGTCGTGATCCAAAAGCATCTGAAATTTATCTTGTCGAAGGTGATTCGGCGGGTGGTTCTGCTAAATTAGGTCGTGATCGTGAATTTCAAGCAATTCTACCGTTAAGAGGTAAAGTTATTAATGTTGAAAAAGCTAGAATGCATAAAGTTTTTGACAACAACGAAATTCGTTCAATGTTAACAGCTTTTGGATGTGGTTTAGGTGATGAATTGGATGTAGAAAAACTTCGATACCATAAAATCGTCATCATGACCGATGCTGATGTTGATGGTGCACATATTAGAACCTTATTATTAACGTTCTTCTATCGCTTCTTAAAACCATTAATTGAAGAAGGGCATATTTATATTGCTCAACCTCCGCTCTATAAAATAGCAAAAGGTGCATCTGTTCAATATGCTTATTCTGATTTAGAATTAGAAAAAATTAAAGCCGAAATTGGTGAACGTGTAAATGTTCAACGATACAAAGGTTTGGGTGAAATGAACCCTGAACAACTATGGGAAACAACAATGGATCCAGAAGTTCGTACATTAATCAAAGTAAATGTAGAAGATGCTTTAGAAGCTGATATGGTCTTTGAAATGTTAATGGGTGACGAAGTTGAACCTAGACGTAATTTCATTACAGAGAATGCACAGTTCGTTAAGAACTTAGATATTTAGAGGTGTTATATGGAAGAAAAACAATTTGATCGTATAAAAGATATAAATATCTCCTCTGAAATGAAAACATCCTTTTTGGATTATGCGATGAGCGTTATTGTTCAACGTGCTTTGCCAGATGTTAAGGATGGTTTAAAACCTGTACATCGTCGTATTTTATATGCGATGAATGATTTAGGCATGACTTCAGATAAACCATTTAAAAAAATCTGCTCGTATTGTAGGGGATGTTATTGGTAAATACCACCCACATGGTGATACAGCTGTCTATGACACAATGGTTCGTATGGCTCAAGATTTCTCATATCGATATATGTTAGTTGATGGCCATGGTAACTTTGGTTCTATTGACGGTGATGGTGCAGCGGCTATGCGTTATACCGAAGCACGTATGTCTAAAATTGCGATGGAAATCGTTCGTGATATCAATAAAGACACGATTGATTTTCAAGATAACTATGATGGGGAAGAACAAGAACCAGTAGTTCTACCTTCTCGTTTTCCTAATGTCTTAGTCAATGGGGCAACAGGTATTGCGGTAGGTATGGCAACCAACATTCCACCCCACAACTTAAATGAAACTATTGATGCGGCACTCGCAATCATGGATAATCCTGAAATAACTATTTTGGAATTGATGGAATCTTATATTCAAGGTCCTGATTTCCCTACTGGAGCTTTTATTTTAGGACGTGCAGGCATTCGCCAAGCTTTTGAAACAGGACGTGGATCGGTAGTGATGAGATCTCGCATTGAAACAGAAGAAATGGCTAATGGTAAAACACGATTTATAGTTACTGAAATACCATATCAAGTTAATAAGTCGGTTATGATTGAGAAAATCGCTCATTTAGTACGAGAAAAAGAAATTGATGGTATCACTGATTTACGTGATGAATCAAATAGAAATGGTATAAGAATTGTCATCGAATTAAGAAGAGATGTTCAAAGTGAAGTTATATTAAATCAACTTTATAGAATGACTCAATTACAATCTACTTTTGGTGTAAATATGTTGGCTTTGGTAAACAACACACCAAAACAATTAAATTTAAAAGAAATTTTAGAGTTTTATATTGAACATCAAATCGATGTTATTAGACGTCGTACTGAATATGATTTAAGAAAAGCTCAAGAAAGAGCTCATATTTTAGAAGGATTACGTATCGCTTTAGATAATATCGATCGTATTATCGCACTTATTCGTGGAAGTAAAGATGATAGCGAAGCTATGTCTGGATTACAATCAGAGTTTGGTTTAAGCGAAATTCAAGCTAAAGCTATACTTGATATGCGTTTTAGACGTTTAACTGGTTTAGAACGTGAGAAAATCGAAGATGAATATCAAGGTTTGATGGTACAAATCGCTGATTACTTAGATATACTTGCGAAACCTGAACGTGTACGTGAAATTATTCGTGATGAAATGAGCGAGATTAAACGTCGATTCGGTGATGAAA
Source organism: Erysipelotrichaceae bacterium (assembly GCA_963663995.1). Lineage (GTDB taxonomy): Bacteria > Bacillota_I > Bacilli_A > Erysipelotrichales > Erysipelotrichaceae > UBA2212. The sequence goes on from OY760660.1 coordinate 1,436,174, forward strand.
GACGTTCTGAAATCATTGAATCTGATTATGATTTTGAAGATGAAGATCTTATTCCAAAAGAAGATATCGTTATAACTATGACTTTAGGTGGTTATATTAAACGTACTACCGTAGATACTTACCGCACTCAAAATAGAGGTGGTAAAGGTGTTAAAGGGATGACGGTTAATCAAGATGATATCATTGATCAATTCATAACTATGAATACTCATGATTACTTATTGTTGTTTACAAATAGGGGTCGTGTCTTTAGGTTAAAGGGTTATCGAGTACCTAACGCAAGTCGCACTGGCAAAGGATTGCCGGTTGTTAACTTGATTCAAATGAATCCTGGAGAGAAAGTTAAGTCGCTCGTTTCCATCAAAGCTGAATCTGATGGTGAATATCTATTCTTTGTGACCAAACAAGGTATTGTTAAACGTGTTCATGTCAGTGAATTTGAATCAATTCGCCAAACAGGTAAGATTGCTATTGGGTTAAAAGAAGAGGATGAACTCTTAACAGTTAAACTAACAACTGGTAATAATGAAATTATTATTGCTGGGGCTAATGGTAAAGCAGTTCGTTTCAATGAAAATGATGTTCGTGCTATGGGTCGTACTGCAAGTGGTGTGCGTGGGTTTAACATAGATGCAAGTACTGCTGTAGGTGCGGCAACCGATAAAGAAGGTATGTATATCTTATCAATTACCGAGAATGGTTATGGTAAGAAAACAGAACTTGATGAATATCGACTTACAAGTCGCGGCGCCAAAGGTGTTAAAAACAATTAATATTACTGATAAAAATGGACCTTTAGTAGAACTTAAAGCTGTAAATGGTGATGAGGATCTATTAATGGTTACGGATGCAGGTGTTATTATTCGGATTTCTTTAGAGAATGTTGGTGTTTATAGTCGTTCGACTCAAGGTGTACGATTAATCAATGTTTCAGATGAACAAAAACTCAGTACTGTAGCTGTTGTTCAAAAAGAAGAAGACGAAGAAGAGAGCTTAGAATCAGAAAATACAACTATAAAAGAAAGTGTTGAATAAACACTTTCTTTTCTTTTCTTGAAATTAATCACAAGACTAAGTAAAATAGTGATAAATCGATGAAGGGACTAATCGATATTTGTTCTTGTATAGAGAGACACTGAATTGGTGAAAGGTGTACTACAATGTTCGAATTCCATCCCAGAGAGAGAAAATCCGGTAGGTCCGTTATCCCTTTGAGTGATAATGTTTCACGTGAAACATTATAATTAGGGTGGCAACACGATCAATCGTCCCTGAATAGGGCTTTTTTTATGTTTAAGGAGAAACAGAAAAATGTTAGATATTAATTTAATTAGAGAAAATGCTGACGTAGTCAAAGAAAATATTAAAAAGAAATTTCAAGACGATAAATTAAGTTTAGTAGATGAAGTTTTTGAGTTAGATAAAGAATATCGCGCTACAAAAACAAAAGCAGATGATTTACGAGGACAAAGAAATAAGTTAAGCAAAGAGATTGGCATCTTAATGAGCCAAGGTAAAAAAGAAGAAGCTGAAGCTATAAAAAAACAAGTTCAAGAAATCGCAAAAGAACTAAGTTCACTAGAAGCAAACGAAGAACCTTTAATGACTAAAATCCGTGAAAGGATGATGGTTATTCCAAATATTATTGATGATTCAGTTCCTTTAGGTAAAGATGATTCTGAAAATGTTGAACGTTATAGAGTGGGTGAAGCGGTTGTTAAAGCATTTGATGTTCCATATCACGTTGATATTATGGAAAGTTTAAATGGTATTGATTTAGATAGTGCGCGCAAAGTAAGTGGTAATGGTTTTTATTATCTAATGGGTGATATCGCACGTCTGCATTCAGGAATTTTGAGCTATGCACGTGATTTCATGATAGACAAAGGTTTTGATTATGTAATCCCACCTTATATGATCCGTTCTGATGTAGTAACAGGTGTTATGAGCTTCGCTGAAATGGAAAATATGATGTATAAGATAGAAGGCGAAGATCTTTATCTTATCGGAACTAGCGAACATTCAATGATTGGAAAATTTATTGATAACATTTTAGATGAAGAAAAACTTCCTTATCTTTTTACAAGTTACTCACCATGCTTTAGAAAAGAAGTTGGAGCTCATGGAATTGAAGAAAGAGGTACATATCGAATTCATCAATTTGAAAAACAAGAGATGATTGTTGTTTGTAAACCAGAAGATTCAATGAAATATTTTGAACAACTCTACAAGAACTCAGTTGAATTCTTTACTTCAATAGATGTACCAGTTCGTGTCTTAGAGTGTTGTTCAGGGGATTTAGCAGATCTAAAGTCAAAATCTGTTGATGTAGAAGCTTGGAGTCCAAGACAACAGAAATATTTTGAAGTTGGAAGTTGTTCAAATTTAACTGATGCACAAGCAAGACGTTTACAAATTCGCGTACAAGGTGGTGATGGTAAAAAGTATTTCGCTCATACTTTAAACAACACTGTAGTTGCGCCTCCTAGAATGTTAATTGCTTTCTTAGAAAACAATCTACAAGAAGATGGAACGGTTTTAATTCCGAAAGCATTACAAATGTATATGGGTGGAAAAGACAAACTTGTTCCTAAAAAATAGTTTCACGTGAAACATTGTTGTATTAGAAAAGATTATGTATAATATAAAAGCTGCCGCAATGCAAACCATCGAACCAGGTCAGGGTCGGAAGACAGCAGCCTTAAGTGGCTCTAGCATGTGCGGTGGCCTTTTTTATAAAATGAAACACGAAGAATATATGAGAATTGCGCTTGAAGAAGCTCAGCTTGCCAAACAAGAGAATGAAGTCCCAATCGGTGCCTGTATAGTAAAAGAGGGTGTTGTTATTTCGAGAGCGCATAATCTAAGAGAAACAAATCAAAATGCAGTGGCTCATGCAGAAATACTTGTGATTGAGAAAGCGTGTCAGTCACTTAATTCATGGAGACTTGAAGGATGTGTTTTATATGTAACACTTGAACCATGCGCAATGTGTGGCGGGGCTAGTATATTGTCTCGCTTAGATGGCGTTGTTTATGGGGCAGAGGATCCTAAAGGTGGATCTCTTGGGTCATTGTTTGATTTAAGTTTGGTTAAAGGTTTTAATCATCAGCCTTGGATTAAATCAGGAATTCTAAAAGATGAGTGTTCAAAGATATTAAAAGACTTCTTTAAAGAGAAGAGAGAAAATAAATAAATAAGTTTCGAGATGCACCCTAATTCAGGGTGCATTTTTGTTATAATAAAGGCCTAGAGGAAATATGGCATATAAAGCACTTTACAGAACATATCGACCACATTCGTTTAATACGGTTGTTGGACAAAAACACATAGTACAAACATTACAAAACGCATTGAAGCAAAACAAAATTTCACATGCGTATCTTTTCTGTGGACCTCGCGGTACAGGGAAAACGACGGTTGCAAAACTTGTCGCTAAATCAGTGAATTGTTTAAACCAAGATAAAGCGCCATGTAATGAATGTGAACATTGCAAAACAATACAAAACGGTAATCACCCTGATGTTATTGAAATCGATGCAGCAAGTAATAATGGTGTTGATGAGATAAGAGATTTAATTGAAAAGGTAAAATACGCGCCTTTACAAGCAAAATACAAGGTTTATATCATAGATGAAGTTCATATGTTAACTCAAGGAGCTTTTAATGCTTTACTTAAAACATTAGAAGAACCTCCACAACATGTCATTTTTATATTGGCAACAACAGAACCTCATAAAGTTTTACAAACAATCATTTCAAGATGTCAAAGATATGATTTTGTAAGAGTTAATACAAAAGATATTCAAGGACGTATTGAAGAAGTTTTAAGAACGGAAAATATTAAATATGAAGAAGAAGCAACCCGCTTAATCAGTCAACTTGCTGATGGTGGAGTGCGTGATGCCTTAAGTATCTTAGAACAAGTCATTGCTTATAGTGGGGATGAACTTAATACTCAACATGTAAATGATATTTATGGTATCGCAACAACTCAAGATAAACTACGTTTATTGGATGCGATTATTGAAAAAGATGTATCTAAATTAATGAGTGAAATTGAGTTTATCACGCAGAAAAATATTGATATTAAACGTTTAACGAATGATTTGATGGATTTAATCAAAGAATCAATCGTTTATGCATTTACTAATGATGAAAAATTATTAAGCAAATTAACACTAAAAGAAGCCAAATCACTCAATCGTATCCAACCATTAATTGGTTTAAAGATGATTGAAGATTTAATGGATACTGCTGAGAAGTATAGAACAGCTTCTGACTTAATGTCTTATTTTGAAATTGGATTACTAAAGGTCATGGGACACTTAAGTGATTCTAAAGTTGTTGTAAAAGAAAAAGAAGTTAATAAAGTTGTTAAAGAAATTGTTGTTGAAAAACCAGTAAAAGTAGTTCGAAAAGCAATTGAACCAGTAAATGAACCTGAAAATGTTGCAATAATTAATATACCTGAACCGATTGAGTCAGAGTCGGTTAATTTAGAAAAAGAAGAAGTGATAGAGTCTTTAGAAACTATTACATCTAAAAAAGACAATGATATTCGTGTCATGGATTTAGAAGAACGAGTTAAATTGCTTGTAGCTGGCGATAAAGTGGTTCGCCTAAAAATATCTCAAGAATGGATGAAAATCCAAGATAGTAAATTTGATTTAAAATGGGGTAAAGTAGCACACTTGTTAGCAAACACTGAATTAAAAGCAGCAAATGATAACTTTTTAGCGGTAGCTCATGAGGATCCAGAAATAGTAAGTGAACTAAATAGTTTAGATCACGTTGATGAATTGTCTGATTTTACACAACATATATTTGGTGTACATCGACAAGTCTTTGCGATGACTAATAATGAATATCAAGAAACTGTACAAGAATTCTTAAAACGACAAGGGGACGGTAATTTACCAAAACCAAAAGTCATTAAGAAAAAAGAAGTTAAAGAAGAAAAATCAGTGACAAGTGATTTAGAAACTAATGTTTTAAATCTATTTGGTGAAGAAAACGTTGAGATTATTTAATGTATCCAAAAACATTGCAGAAATTAATAGATGAATTAAGGAAATTGCCTGGTGTAGGAGCTAAAACAGCTGAACGCTATGCTTTTTCATTGTTAGCTCAGTCTGAAGCTGAAGTATTATCGCTTGCACAAGCGCTTGTTGATTCAAAACATAATTTGCATGAGTGCGAAGTTTGTGGAAACATCAGTGAACATGAACAATGTGAAATTTGTTTGAACCCTAAAAGAGACCATTCAATTATTATGGTTGTCCAAGATGAAAAAGATGTTATTGCTATTGAAAAAACATCACATTTTATGGGGGTTTATCATGTGTTACATGGTGTTATTTCAACATCTAAAGGTGTATTGCCAGATGATTTGAATATTCAATCATTAATTAAAAGATCCAATGAAAATATAAAAGAAGTAATATTAGCGATTAATCCAACCGTTGAAGGTGAGATGACTTCTCTTTATCTTGCGAAAAGATTAGAACCATTAAATATACAAGTGACTCGGTTAGCCAGTGGTTTACCAATGGGATCTCATATGGATTATGCGGATGAATTGACTTTAATACGAGCGTTAGATGGAAGGAAAAAACTATAAATGAAGACAGATATTCAAATTGCACAAGAAGCAATGATAAAACCAATCAAAGTGATTGCAGAAAAAATAGGTCTTGTTGATGAAGATATTGAATATTATGGGAAATATAAAGCTAAAATTGACCTTTCCATCAACGAGAAACTTAAAAATAACAAGGATGGCAAAGTTGTATTGGTTACAGCCTTAACACCAACAAAAGCAGGTGAAGGAAAATCAACAACCAGTATTGGTCTAGTTGATGGTTTAGCTGCGGTTGGGACAAATGTATTAGCTTGTTTAAGAGAACCTTCGTTAGGTCCGGTGTTTGGAGTTAAAGGTGGAGCGACAGGCGGCGGACGTGCTCAGGTTGTTCCAATGGTTGATATAAACTTGCATTTTACAGGCGACATTCACGCGATAGGAGCGGCTAATAATTTAGTTGCTGCGCTTATTGATAATCACCTCTATCATGGGAATTCATTAAATATTGATTCAAATCAAATTATTTGGAAACGCGCACTCGATATGAATGATCGCGCTTTAAGAGAAATTACCATTAGTCAAGCGGATAAGAAATCGGTAGAGAGAAAAGATTCTTTTTCAATTACGGTTGCATCTCCAGTCATGGCTATTTTATGTCTTTCAAAAGATATGGCAGATTTGAAATCTCGATTAGAGAGAACTGTTTTTGCTTATGACAATACTGGAAAAGCTTTAACTTTAAAAGACTTAGGTGGTGTAGGTTCGCTTTTGGTTCTGTTAAAAGATGCAATGAAGCCTAATTTAGTACAAACACTTGAAGGGAATCCGGTTTTAATTCATGGTGGCCCTTTTGCGAACATTGCGCATGGAAGCAATTCAATTATAGCGACTAGACTTGCACGCAAATTAGCTGATGTAGTTGTGACTGAAGCAGGATTTGGTTCTGATTTAGGTGCTCAAAAATTCATGGATATCACAAGTGTTACTGGAGAGTTTAATGCAAATGCAGTTGTCTTAGTTGCAACTATTCGTGCATTGAAACTACATGGCGGTGTGAAGTATGAAAATTTATCTACTGAAGATGTTATATCTCTAAACAAAGGTTTAGAAAACTTGGATCAACATATTAATATTATGAGTCATTATAATGTTCCTATTGTTGTAGCGCTAAATAAATTCATCAGTGATACTGATGAAGAAATCGCTGCAGTTAAAGCTTTTTGTGAAAACAAAGGTGTTGCATTCGCTATTAATGAATCTTGGGAAAAAGGTTCTAAGGGTTCGACAGATTTAGCACGAGTAGTACTCTCTTTATTGGATAAAAATCAAAGTTCAAAATCTATTTTTACAGGTGATGAAGATCTAAAAGTAAGGATTGAAAAGATTGCTAAAGAACTCTACGGTGCTGATGGAGTTGATTACAGTGATGAAGCAGAAGAGCAATATTCAAAGCTAGTGAATCAAGGTTATTCAAAACTGAATATTTGTATGGCTAAAACGCAGTCATCGATTAGTGATAATCCAAAGATTCTAGGAAAACCAAGTGGTTTCAACATTCATATCGAAGGCTTTAATTTATCAAGTGGAGCTGATTTTGTTGTTGCATTAGCAGGAAAGATTATGACCATGCCTGGACTATCTAAAAATCCAGCTGCATTACATATTGATGTTTTAGATAACGGAGAGATTGTTGGTCTCTTCTAAGATGCTATAATTAAAAACAAAGGAGCATCTATGTCGTCCATTGCCTATATAACAGATCAAAGGATGATTGAATTCCATCGACTCAATGGTAATGATGGAATCAATTTTTGGCGTCCATCTGCAGGTAAACGATTTTCTGATTTCAACAGTGGTGATCTTCTATTCTTTTTAGCTAAGGGAACTGAAAGAGCACAGACCAGAGAAAAGGGAATTATTGGTTATGGTCGTTATACATACTCAGAATCACTATCGTGTAAACAGATGTGGACACGTTATGAAACACTTAATGGATATCATTCAGAAGAAGAACTCAAAGAGGGAATATTAAAAGTTTCGAAAACCAATACTTTACCTTCAAGAGTCAGTTGTCTTCATTTAAAAGATGTTGTCTTCTTTCAATCACCACTCTATTTAAGTGATTTAGGAATGAAAATATCTAATAAGATTGAGAGTTTTATATATCTTGATAAAGAAGATCCGGAAATGACCACAAAAATCTTATTGAAAGCAAATGAGATTGGTATTGATTTTTGGACTTCTGCAATATCAAAAACGAATCCAAACTATACTGTGTTTGATGATGATTTAGTCTGGCATTTACTTAAAAGTCATGAAGCTAAATTACCGCAAAGCAGCAATCAAAGTGAACAAACAAGAAATGCTCGTTTATTAAAACGTTATAAAGAAAATCATTATGATTTGAGTTGGATGGATTCTAGTCATCAAGCTTTAATAGAATTTATCAATGATGGTGTTCGGATTTATCATCCTATCGTTATTGGAAATAAAAAAGATCTTGCTCAACTTGTGTTCTCAAGACTTGGACAAGAAACTTATTTAAAACATGTTGCTCGACAATTCCCAAATTTCGTTAATAAAAAATTAGAGATTGTTCATATAAGTGATGTTGATATCGATAAAGAATTAAAACTTGATATTGATTTTGAATGGATACTATTTGAAGATAAAAAATAAGGACTTTAAATAACGCCAGCTGTTAGATTCTAAAGTCCTTTTTGTTTAAGATATCGTTCAAATTTACTAATAGGTTTTAGGGTTTTGATTTTGAATAAAGCGCATAATTCATTAAAACGCTTTAGTGTGCTTTCAATGTTATCGATGTTTTCGACTTCTAATTCATAGTCAATAATTCCATCATAATGATTTTCATCAATACAAATTTCCTGATGATTTTCCATGATTTGATATCGGAAAGTAAGTAAATTTCCAATGTTTAGAAACTCTTCAGTGAAGTTGTTTTCTTTTAAAAATTCTTTAACATCCTCACGCTCAAAAAAATTAGAGTTTTTATCTATGTTTTTAAAATTTGTTTCAAGTCGACCTAAGTGATGATCTTGTTTGAAAGTTAATGTACAATTGTCATCAATTTCTCTGATTCGACAAGCAACTTTAATGTTTGGGTTTTGATATTTAAAATAGATATTATTTTGTCTAATTAGTTTTGCATTTTCAAAATGATTTTTGAGTTGATTAAATTCATCAATACTTAAAAGTGTTTTGTATTCTATTTCAACGTGTGTCATATAAGCGTATGATACAATAGTTACAGACGTTATGATAGATAAAAAGCACTATTTTATTATTGCGAAAACAGATGAATGTTCGCAAAATCTAGCTAAAGAAATGCATACAACATTCGCACTAAATAATTGGGAAATCAGCAAAGAGCACCCAGATTTAGTTGTGACAGTTGGTGGTGATGGAACTTTTTTACATGCTATACATAGTTATTTAGATCAACTTGAATCAATTAAAGTTGTTGGAATACATACAGGTACTTTAGGGTTTTTTACCAATTATCATGATCATGAATTAGATATTTTCTTCGATGATTTGTTTAATCATAAAATGGCGATACATCCTATTCCTGTCATGAGAATAAAAGTTAATCAAAAAGGTGAAACATTTATCTTTGAAGCTATTAATGAAATGAGAATTGAGAACGTTATGCGTACCCAATCATTGGATATAAGGATAAATGGCGAGTTTTTTGAATCCTTTAGAGGAACGGGTATGTGTATTTCAACACAATCTGGTTCTACTGCCTATAATCGATCATTAGGTGGTGCGATTCTACAAGATGGTTTAGATTTACTACAGATTGCTGAGATTACGGGAATTCATCATAAAGCGTATCGTTCACTAGGTTCACCCATGATTGTAAAAAAAGAGTCTATTATTGAACTCTTTAGTGATGATTTTGATAATGCGATCTTATGTTATGACCATTTAAACTACCCGCTTAATTGCGAGAGTCAGATTAATGTTTCTTATTCTAATAAATATATTCGCTTATTAACGCGACCCAATTATACATACTTCAAACGTTTAAAAAACTTATTTTAGTGAATCCGAGCCGCTTGGTTTTCATGAGAAATACTATAGATGATTGCTAAAGCTGGAATATAAGATAATAATGATGACCCACCGGCTGATATAAATGGTAGGGTAATACCAGTAATTGGGAAAAGACCAACAATCATTCCCATGTTTTGAGCTTGTTGAAAGACTAACATACCTAAGACACCACTCACCATTATCTTTTCACGATAATCATGACTGTGTAACAATAGATTAATAATAATTAAATCGAGGAATAATTCTAATAATAGAGTGATTACAGTTCCTAAAAAACCAAAGTTTTGGCCAATAACCGCAAATATAAAATCATTTTGTGGTTCAATCATATTAATAACATTTGAACCTAATCCATGTCCAAACCAACCTGCTGATCCAATTGCTAATAAAGCTTGGTAAAGTTGTAGTCCATAAGAACGAATATATTGTTCTGTTTGAAGCCAACCATAAAAACGTGTTAAACGATAGGATTGACCAACCATTGATGTTAGAAAATCAGGGAAAATAAAAAATAGAATGAGAAAGATAGATACAATCACGACAACTGAGATAAAACCAAATTTTATCCAGTTTTTATGTATACCACTCATTGCCATCATGGTAATAAGTCCAGCAATAATCACAAGAGGGATACCAGTATCTGGTTGAAGAATAATTAAAACTAAAGGTAAGGCAACAACTTTTAATAACGAGATAAATAATGAAATATCATTATCAAAACTTGGTAATCCGTTTTTTTCGTGCTCATTAGTGATTACGATAGAACTTTTAATAATTAACACAGCCTTCATAAATTCACTAGGTTGAATAGTTCCGATACCAGGTAATGTGATCCATGCACGCGTACCATTGATTGGATATATAAATGGAAGATCTATGACATGGTCTAACAGTAAGAAAAATAATAAAACAATCAATGTCCAATAAGCATAATCGATTGCAGTAAACATCACATCAACACCATAAATGAGAATAACGATTAAAAAAACAAGTGCGATTACAATCCATGCAATTTGTTTAAATAAAATATCATACGAAGGGTTGTAGCTGTTGATTAATGGGACAGCTGCATAAATAGCCAATAAACTAATTGTGCTTAAAGCAATAAGGACAAAAGTTAGTGGCCAATCAATATAGAATCTTCGTTTTGTAGAACGTCTAATTTGAGTCATAGTTAAGCTGATTCTTTCTTTGAACTTTTTTTCGTTATAATGGTATCATGAAACACGAGGTAAACTCATGAGAAGATGGAACACAATACTAGAGACATTTTACTTCCCATTGGAAGTTTTATATATGGCAAGCATTATTTTTGGATTAAGTTCACTATTATTAGGCCAAAGTTTTAATGCTTTATTTACAGTAAATAATACTTATCTTGTCCTATTGTTAGACTTGGTTAGAAATTTAGCTGTTTGGTTAATTCAAGCATTTCCACTGCTTTTTCTTTTAAGAGCTGTCTATCGTAGAAATGATACAGGATTAATCGTAATTACTGCTTTTTTAGCTTATGTTGCTTTTCATGTATCAACAGCATTTTTTGCCCCAAGTTTTTTACCATCAGGTTTACATGAACCTGTCTTAGGAATAGCTTTTAACTCAACAAGATTAGTTGGGACAAGCAACCTATTAGCAATTAATACTGGGTTTGTCGGCTCAATTATTATTTTAACCATTGTCCGATTCATGGTGAACCATATACAAAAAAGATCACCCTATAGTATTTTTAGCTTTGTCGATAAAAGTGTATCTACACTATTTACATCAGTTGTCTTAAGTTTATTAGCTGGGATAATTGTTGCCTTAATGGTTCCGTATTTTATAAGTTTCATGCAAAACTTATTTACTGTTATATCTTCTAATTTAAATAGTCCTATTAATTTATTTGTCTATGGTATTACAGATCGTTTAAGCACAATATTTGGTTTTGGCTACTGGATGAATCAACAATTTTGGTTTGGTTCAATGGGTGGTACTTGGTCAAATGCATCGGGTGCAATTTTCAATGGTGACATTAGTATATGGACTGCTCAACTTGCTAGCAGCGTAAATAATTTTGGTGCTGGTAAATTAATTACGCCTTATTACATCTTAAATATTTTTGTTGTTCCAGCCTATATCATGGCATCCTATCAAACCTATACAGATAAGTTAGTTCGACGTCGTTTATTATTATTTGTTCTTGTCGCTTTAATCAGTTCTTGGTTCTTAAATACTTTGCTTCCTATAGAAATATTTATGTTAGTTAGTACACCGTTATTATTTGTCTACTATATTTTCTTGGTTGGTTTACTCTTTGCGATTCTCCCAAGTTTCTCAATCGTATTTGGTTACTCATATCTTGGTTCAGTCTATAATGCCAATCCAGGTGGTTTATTAGATATCTTAATTCTACTCAGAAATCCAAGCTTTCAAAGAAATATTCTAATCTTATTACTCATTGGGTTATTTGTAGGTTTAGTTACTTATGCCCTAAGTACATATTATTATCGAAAAGGGGCTGTTGGTTTAATTATGCCAGATGAAAAAGATCGTCTAATTTATGAATTATTAGATGCGATTGGTGAAATTGAAAATATTAAATTGATGAATGCATCAGTAGGAAAAGTCATTATTCAAGTTAATGATCGAAGTAAAGTTGATTTTAAAAAGATACATCATCGTGTTAGTAAAATTGTTGAGACACGAGCAGGCTATGCGATTAGCTATGGTTCAAGTAGTTATATGATTTATGCATATTTGAAGGCTTTACAAAATTCTACTATCGAAAGTGCTTAGGCACTTTTTTGTTATAATGGGACTAATGGAAAAATTATCACCCATGTTGAAACAATACATGGAAGTTAAAGAAGAATATCCAGATACACTCGTCTTATTTAGATTGGGTGATTTTTATGAGTTATTCTTTGATGATGCTAAAATTGCATCTTATGAATTAGATTTGGTTTTAACCGCAAGAGCAGCTGGTAATAACCAAAAAGCACCGATGTGCGGTGTACCCTTTCATGCGGTCAGTGCTTATATTAAGACACTCGTTAACAATGGTCATAAAGTGGCGATTGTTGAACAAATGGAAGAAGCAAGTGCTAGTAAAGGATTAGTTAGAAGAGATGTTGTTAGAGTAGTAACACCTGGAACAATGACGGATGAATGGGCAGATGATAAAAGTCGAAATACGATTGCAAGTTGTACAAAGTTTGCCCAAAAATATACTTTAGTTTTATGTGAACTATTAAGTGGAAACACAGTTGTTGAAGTTATAGAAGCGAAGGTAGAAGATCTTAGATCGCTCATCTATAAAGAAGGTATTAAAGAGATTATCTTAGAGTCTAAAGTTGATCAAGTGACTTTACATGCTTTAAGAGAAATGAGTCATTTAAGCATTTCATATGAAGATGAAATTGATTTAGCAGATGAATATAAAACTAATTTAAAAGGTATAGAAGATCAAACAAAAATCATTACTTATGGTCGATTATTGAACCATTTATTAAAAACACAAAAGAGATCTTTATATCATTTACGTGAGGTCATCGATGAAAAAGCGATGACTCATATGGCGATTGATATAAGATCACTACAAAACTTAGAACTAGTTTCGGCTTTACGTCATGAAGATAACGAAGCAAGCCTATTTAATTTTTTAGATCGAGCTAGATCAGCGATGGGTTCTCGTTTCTTAAAAGATTGGATTAAAGAACCTTATAAAGTGTTAGATCCTATTTTAGATCGCCAAGTGAAAATACAATCCTTATTAGATCGTTTTGGACAATTTGAAACACTCAGAGAAAAACTGAGTGAGCTCTATGATTTAGAAAGGCTCATCACAAAAGTTTCAATCCGATCAGCGGGACCTTTAGATTTATTGCGTTTATCAAAAAGTTTAGATCCTGTACCTGAAATAATGAATTGTTTAGATGATGAAGCATTTAAAGATTTAAAAGCTGTTAATCAATTAAATGATTTGTCAGTTCTGCTAAATCAAGCACTAAAAGATGATGTACCGATGCATTTAAGAGATGGTGATATCTTTCAAAGCGGATATAATTTAGAACTCGATGAATTACGGGATATTCAAAAATCAGGGAAAACATGGCTTTTAGAATTTGAAGCTAAGGAAAAAGATCGAACCAATATTAGAAATTTAAAAGTAGGCTATAATCGAGTATTTGGTTACTACATTGAAGTTTCAAAAGGGAATGTTCATCTTGTTAAACCAGAGTATGAATATACACGTAAGCAAACTTTAAGCACGGGTGAAAGATATATCACGCCAAGTCTTAAAGAAATGGAAGACAAGATATTACACGCAACCGAAAGAGCTCTTCGCTTAGAACAAGCACTTTTTAACGACTTAGTCGATGTAGTTTCTAAACAATTAAAAGAACTTCAACAATTAGCGGATGCTTTAGCCACGATTGACGCTTTACAAGCGTTAGCGAAAGTAGCCTACGATAACCATTATGTCTGTCCTGTGTTTGATCAAGACTATGATTGTGATATTAAAGAGGGAAGACATCCAATTCTTGAGACAAAATTAGATTATGTGCCTAATACAACACATTTTGAAGAAAAACAAAGTATTCATTTATTAACGGGTCCTAATATGGGTGGTAAAAGTACCTATATGCGTCAAGTTGCGCTAATAGTGATTATGGCGCAAATGGGTTCTTTTGTGCCTGCTAAATCTGCTCATCTATCACTTGTTGATGCCATCTATACACGGATGGGGGCAAGTGATGACATTTTAGAAGGCCACTCTACCTTTATGTTAGAAATGATTGAAGCAAATCATGCTTTAAAACATGCGACACATCGATCACTTATTCTTTTTGATGAAATTGGTCGTGGAACATCAACATTTGATGGAATGGCATTAGCACAAGCAATGGTTGAATATGTATCAACGATCAATCAATGTAAGTGTATCTTTTCAACGCATTACCACGAATTAACTGAACTGGAACATTCATTAAGCAATTTAAAAAACATGCATGTCGATGTACATGAAGAAAACAATGAAGTAACTTTCTTATATCGTGTTAAACATGGCAAGGCTGAACAATCCTATGGCGTTAATGTAGCTAGGTTAGCGCATTTACCAGAAACGATTATTGATCGAGCGCAAAGTTTACTTAAAGAATTAGAGAGTAAAAAACGAGTGGTTCAACAAAGTTTAGACGTTGTTGAAGTAAAACATATCCCAAAAGAGATCCAAGTTCTAAAGGAACGATTAGATCGTATTGATATTAATGAGATTACGCCTTTAGAAGCTCTAAAACTTCTCGATGATTTTAAAAAGGATTTAAACGACTAATGGCACGTATACATAAACTTTCCGCTGAGTTATCCAATCGAATAGCAGCAGGTGAGGTAGTTGAAAGACCAAGTGCTGTCGTTAAAGAATTGGTCGAAAACGCTATTGATGCAAAAGCAACATTTATTGATGTTTCTTTTAGCGAAGGTGGAATTAGTCAAATAACTGTCATCGATAATGGTGAAGGAATGGATGCTGAAGATGCATTACTCGCATTTGAACGTCACGCGACATCTAAAATAATCGATGAAGAAGATCTATTTGAACCTCAACACTTGGGTTTTAGAGGTGAAGCTGTTCCATCCATTGCTTCCGTATCAAAATTTACACTTCATACGTATGCTCAAACAAGTGGCCGATCAGTCTTTGTAGAATATGGAAAACGTACTAAAGATATTCCTTACTCTGGTCCACAAGGAACAAAGGTTATAGTTGAAAACTTATTTAGAAATACACCGGCAAGACTTAAACATTTAAAGTCTCCTTACTATGAAGCTTCAGTGATTGTTTCTTTAATGGAGAAGTTTGCTTTAGCGAATCCAGAGATAGCTTTTCGATTAAAGGATGAAGAGAAGATACTTTTAAATACATCTGGAAGTAATCATTTAAAAGAAGTATATACACAAGTTTATGGTTCTAAAATTGGACAGTTTGCACATGAGTTTAGTTTTAATGACTATGATTTTGATGTTAAAGGTGTGTGGGTAGAATCACATATAAATAAAGCTAATCCTTATGACATTCTTATTTATATTAATGGTCGGATATTAAGAAATTTCAGACTGCAAAAAGCTGTGACTGAAAGTTATGAGGCTTTTTTACCTCATCATCGATATCCCCTTGCTTGTCTACATATCACGATGGATGCAAAACTTGTAGATGTGAATGTGCACCCATCTAAATGGGAAGTTCGATTATCCAAGGAACAACAACTCTATTATTTAATTGTCGATAAGTTATCTAAAGGTCTACATCAGTTTATGCAAATTAAACCTAGTACTATAAAACTTGAAGAAGAACAGATATTTGTTGAACAAAAACCATTGTTTGATGTTTCACATTTTCCAAAAGCTGAAATTAAACAAGAAAACTTTGAGTTAAAAGAGGAAACTCTCGAGTTTAAAGAACAAACTGTTCAAATTACGAAGTTTCCAACCTTAGATTTAATTGGTCAAATGCATGGACGATATATATTAGCGAGTTCTGATGAGGAACTTTATTGGATTGACCAACATGCAGCCAAAGAACGTGTAAACTATGAACTGATTTTAAATGAACTTAAAGATCCTAGTCATCAATTTGAATTACTCATACCTGAAAATATCGAAGTTAAGATGAGCTTCATGAAACAGTTTGATGAATTTCAAAAAGTTATGCAGGATTTAGGTCTTGATTGCGAAAGTTTTTCAATTAATAGTTTTATCATACGTGCTGTGCCGATATGGATGCAAAACTTGGATATCCATGCCTTAGTATTAGATTTAACTGAGAAGTTTGAAAATAATGAAAAAATCTCACAAGAAAGAATACGTGATGCGGTTATTGCGACGATGGCGTGTCATCGCTCGATTCGATTTAATCAAACATTAAGTAGAGAAGATATGTTACAGATTATTGATGAACTATCAGCTTGTACTCAACCTTTTAACTGTCCACATGGTCGACCTACACTAATTAAAGTAAGTATTAAGAGTTTATGGAAGGATTTCGAGCGATGAAAAAAGTGCTTGTTATTGCTGGATTGACAGCTAGTGGTAAAACGAGTTTATCAATTGATTGGGCTAAGAAGTTTAATGGTGAAATCATTAATGGTGATTCACAACAGGTTTATCGTGGACTTGATATAGGAACTGCCAAAATAAGTAAAGATGAGATGGAAAATGTTCCACATCATTTGATTGATATACTAGATTATAGTGAACGTTTTCATGTGAAAGCATTTCAAGAACTCTGCCGAGAGAAAATCAATGATATAACAAAGCGAGGTTTATTGCCTATTTTGGTGGGAGGAACTGGCTTATACTTGAAAGCAGCTCTTTATGATTATCAATTTGAAGAAGAAACTGATCAGGCAGAGGAATATTTAGATCAAAGTACGGAGGACCTCTACCAAGAACTTCTACGATTAGATCCGATAAGTTGTGAAAAGATTCATGCGAACAATCGCGTTAGAATTGTTAGAGCTTTAAATATGGCGAAACAAGGCCAATTAAAGTCTGCTCGCATTGCTTCTCAAAAACAAGAGGCTTTATATGATGTCTTTTGGTGTGTCCTTGCGCCAAACAAAGAACAGATAGATCAAAGAATTGAACAAAGAGTTGATATGATGTTTGAGGTTGGGCTTAAAAAAGAAGTCGAAAAATTCTTTAGCGAAAAAGAGTGTCGAAAATATCAAAGTTTTCAAGCAATTGGTTATAAAGAGTGGGCACCTTACTTTGAATTAAATGTAGATTTAGCTACGATTAAAGAAAAGATAGTGATACATACAAGACAATTCGCTAAACGTCAAAAGACTTGGTTTAAAAATCAATTACCTTCGCGTTTTGTAGATAGTTTAAATAATGAGGACTTAGATCAAGTTTATCAAGAAGTATCACAATGGCTTCAAGGAGACTAGTTATGAATAAAATAGTTATTGCAGGTGGTTGCTTCTGGGGTGTTGAAGAATATTATCGTCGTTTAAAAGGTGTTAATGGGTCTCGTGTAGGTTACGCACAAGGGGTTAAAGAAACGCCTACATACCAAGAAGTGTGTAGTGGTGAAACTAATCATGCAGAAGTAGCTGAAATTGAATATGATGAAAATGTTATTTCACTCGAAAAAATATTAGAACATTTGTTTAGAATTGTTGATCCTACATCACTGAATAAACAAGGTGGAGATATTGGAACTCAATATCGAGTTGGCGTTTATCCACGAACTGAAGAAGAAATTCAACGGGTACTTACTTATTATGATTTAAGACAGAAAGATTATTTAAAACCATTGGTAATGGAATGTGAATTGTTAAGAGATTTCTATGATGCAGAGGATTATCATCAAAAATACTTAGTCAAAAATCCAAGTGGGTATTGTCATATAAATATGCGATTAATCAAAGATGATGAGAAGAAATAGGCTAGCTTATTTCTTTTTTTAGGAATATGTCTCTTTATTTCGTAAAAATATAGAGATGGGAACACTAGAACTAAAACAGTTAGAAAAAAACTATAAAGATAAACGTATTCTTAAAGGTATTGATTTAAAAGTAGAAGCATATGAAATCTATGCCATATTAGGACGCAATGGTTGTGGAAAGACAACACTTTTTAAATGCATCATGGGTTTAGTTGAAAAAAATAAAGGTGAGATTTTATTTGACGGTAAAGAAGTCAATTTTGAAAGTCGCTCTAAGTTTGGATATATGCCAGAAAGAAGATCCTTACTACCTGATTTAAGTATGAGAGAACATTTACAGCTCATGGGAACACTTAAACATATGGTTGAAGATTGGATTGATGAAAGAATATTAAATCTAAGTGAAGACTTTGAACTCGTAGATTATTTAGATAAACCAATTAACTCTTTATCCAAAGGTCAACAACAAAAAACACAATTAATGATTGCACTACTTAATGAACCAGAAATACTAATTTTAGATGAACCTTTAAGTGGGTTAGATGTTGATAGTGTCGATTTTTTTCTCAACGCATTAAAGAACTACGCAAGTTTAGGACATTCTATTTTGATATCAAGTCATCAAATGGAATTTATGGATGCATTATGTAGTCATATTCTTTTGTTGAATCAAGGAGAAGTAGTACAAAAGGGATCTTTATCAGATATTCAAGATGAATCAGGCATAAGTTTAAGAATTAATGCAAGTGCACATTATGAGCCGCTTTTAAAATTATCCGATCGAATTGAACTACAGGGAGCTTATGTGAACTTCTATGTGAAAAGTAAAATTAAGGCAAAACAGTTAATCGCAAAAGCACATAAGTGTGAAGGGTTAAGTCAATTACGTTTAAGTCCATTATCAGTCGCGGAACTACTTAAGGAACATACATGAAAACACTTATTCTCTTTTCACTAAAAAGAAGGTTTAAAAATCGTGTGAGTATTGCCTTATCGATCTTATTTATTTGTATTGTGGCTGTCATCATGTATATCGATTATATAAGTGACTTTTTTAACTTAGATTTTTCACAACCTTATGAAATAGTTTTAGATAAAGAAATGCAGACAAAAATTAATAATGAAGAATTATGGTTAAAACAAGGTTTTCGTTTTACCGAAGATAATGGAAATTTATCAATTGAATTTAAAGATGATGCATATATTATTAAAGGAAAAACAGATCTTATCTTACAGACAAAAATCAAAGAATTATTATTAAATAATCATCAACATATATTGTTGAGTGAAGCTTCAGTTTCAGCACAAGAATGGATAGATGATTATTCAAATATAAATTTAATATTTGATCAAGAAACGTTTGGTGTGGATTATCTTAAACAACAATTAATCATGGTTTTATTAACTTCTATCTATTTTATGATGTTGAATTTTATAGCGGTTAATTCAAATGAAATAATTTTAGAGAAAACATCAAATGTACTAGCTTTATTTTTAAGTTGTGTTTCTACTTTTGAACACTATTGTGCAAAATTCATCAGTGGAATTTTAAATGTTAGTACCCAAATTATTGGTTCATTACTAGTCATTGCGAGTTTTATCTTCATTCGTTATCAAGATGATAAAGGTCAAGGATTGTTTGAAATGGTTTCAAAATATCTGCCTATTCCGATTGAAGACTTAAATTTCATATCGTTTTTTTCGCTATTTGATTTTAAAACGAGTGATATCTTTATCTTTTTATTAAGCTTAATTTTTTTAGTCATTGGAATAGCTATTGTTCAAGTGCTGGTTTTAGTTCTTTCAGCAAGAGTCAGAACAAGTGAAGAAGCAGGCGCGATTCAAGGACCATTCTATTTAGGTTTACTGATTTTATATTATGGATCACTATCATTAAATTCATCAGAGCAATTATCGAATGGACTTGGATATATCTTGTCTTTTGTACCAGTTTCTTCAATGCTAATCATGCCAATGAGAATTGTGAGTAATTCAGTACCATTTTTTGAACTCATATTGTCATCATTAATTTCATTATTAAGTCTATTAATTATCCTAGTGATTCTCTATCCAATTTACAAAAAAGGTTTGAGTAGAGTATGATACTTGTGAAATTAATAACTATTTAAACAAGGTCTAAAACCGATTGCTTAAATTTGTTAAATTTTTAACAAAAACTTGAATTTTTGGTGAAATTAATATTGCAAAAATATTCACAAGTAATGTACTATTAGTCGTGCAAGGAGGAATTTATGAAAAAATTATTTGCACTATTAGCCGTTTCTGTATTAGCACTTACTGCATTAACTGGCTGCTCTGCTGCTACCTATAAAGTAGGTACAGGTATTATTAATCATGTTGAAGTTAAAACAGCTCAAGCAACTGCTGATGCTAACGGTAGAATTGATGTTAACACATACATCGCTACGGTTGCTGTTGATAAAGATGGGAAAATCGTTTCTGCATTTATCGATGTTGCTCAAGCAAGCCGTTTAGGATTTGATGCTACTGGTTTAGCTACAATCGACGAAACATACGACGCACGTACAAAACAACAAAAAGGTGCTGACTATGGAATGATCGGTAACTCTGAAATCGGTAAAGAATGGTATGAACAAGCTAATGCTTTCGCTGCTTATGTTGTTGGTATGACTGGTGACGAAGTTGCTGCTATCGAAGTTACTGAAGAAGGTGATGCTGTTTCAGAAGATATTTTAGCTGGTACAACAGTTACTGTTACTGATTACATTGCTGTAATCGTTGAAGCTTATAACAATGCTACAACTGAAGTAGAAGCTGCTTCTGTTGGTACAGGTGTTATTTCTCACGTAGATGTTAAAACAGCTCAAGCTACTGCTGATGCTGCTGGAAGAATTGACGTTAATACATATGTTGCTAACGTTGCTTTAGATAAAGATGGAAAAATCGTTTCTGCATTTATCGATGTTGCACAATCAAGCCGTTTAGGTTTTGATGCTACTGGTTTAGCTACAATCGACGAAACATACGACGCACGTACAAAACAACAAAAAGGTGCTGACTATGGTATGATCGGTAACTCTGAAATCGGTAAAGAATGGTATGAACAAGCTAACGCATTTGCTGCTTATGTTGTTGGTATGACAGCTGCTGAAGTTGCTGCTATCGAAGTTACTGAAGAAGGCGGTGCTGTTTCAGAAGATATCTTAGCTGGTACAACAGTTACTGTTTCTGATTACATTGCTGTAATCGTTGCTGCTGCTGAAAATGCTGCTGCAATTGCTGAATAATTAACTAAATTATTTAAACTAAAAGAGCTCATCGAGCTCTTTTTTATATAGAATCCTATTTAAAACCACACGCTATGCGTGTGTGAAAAGAGACTTCTAGAGTGGTAACAGAAAAAAAGCCCACTTTGGACAAATTAGAAAGGCTGACAACCAAACTAATGACCAAAGGAGGGCAACTTGAGCTCAAGCGAAAACAGTTTATCACATACAAGATGGAATTGTAAGGTTCACGTCGTATTCATCCCAAAGTACAGACGGAAGATAATTTATGGGAAGTTAAGAGAAGATATAGGACGAATATTGAGACGACTTTGTGAAATGAAAGACGTTGAAATATTAGAGGCACATGCATGTGCCGACCATATCCATATGCTTTTGAAGATTCCACCGAAGTTGAGTGTTTCTGGATTTATAGGCTACACGAAAGGTAAAAGTACCTTGATGATCTTTGATCGACATGCGAGTTTGAAATACAAACAAGGAAACCGAAACTTCAGGGCGAAGGGATACTATGTAAGCACAGTAGGACTGAATGAAAAAACGGTTCAAGATTACATTCGAAACCAGGAAACAGAAGACAAATTAAGAGACAACATGACAAAGAGAGAATACATAGATCCCTTTAAGGGATAGTAAGTAAGAGAAAACGGTTGTCAGTCTTTATTACCTCTTTAGAGGTACTGTAAGCAAGATGCCCTTATAGGGCGAAACTAAAACTACCCGTTCTACGGGTAGATAGTTACTTCTTAAGTGACTTTAGGTCTTGGGTACGTTTTATCTCATTCAATGTTTTTAAATTATTCTGTAATGTGTTCTCATATGCAGAATTTTTAAATGGTTTATAGAAAGGTAAATTATTTACACCTTTAGGGAGGTAATCAATATGGTGCCATATATTATACCCACCATAATCATATTTATCTTCTTCTTTCATATTAACAGGTGTTAATCGCAAGAAATCTGGGACTGGTAAAGGATGTTCTTTAACTTCTCTTATCGCTGATCCAATCGCTAAAGCAGCAGCTTTTGACTTAGGAGATAATGTTAAATCTATAACTGCTACAGCTAAGGGATAGATGGCTTCAGGGAATCCTACTCTTCGTGCTGTATCACAGGCTTGAACCGTTCTGGAAACAACTGCAGGATTAGCTAAACCAATATCTTCATATGCGGTCACTAATAATCGTCTTTCGATCGAATCTAAATCCTGTGCAACGAGTAGTCGTGCTAAATAATAAAGTGCTCCATCAACATGAGATCCTCTAATAGATTTTTGGAAACTAGATAAAGCATCATAGTAACCATCATCACTATTATCAAAATTAAGATTTGAAGATAGGTTTAAATCTTGTAAATGTTCTAGATTAATATCTGTGTTTGGATAAGCAATATTTAAAACATCTAAAGTATTATAAGCGATACGAACATCACCATTTGCGAGTTTAACAATAGATTCGATGATTTCATCATTACATTTTATGGTGAGCAGTGAATCGGGGAGGCTTAAAGCCTGTCTTAATGCTTTTGCCATATTGAGATTATCTAATGATTTAAATTCAATTAACATACAACGAGAACGAATCGCTGGGTTAATCGAAAAATAAGGATTAGAAGTTGTTAAACCAATTAAAGTGATGTGTCCATCTTCAACATAAGGAAGAAGTAAATCCTGCTTATCTTTATTTAAACGATGAACTTCATCAACGATCAATACTAAGTGACCAGCTAATCGTGAATGAGCAAAGATAGAATCTAAATCCTTTTTATTTCCTGTAACCGCATTAAATGTTTCTGATGCTTGATTTAAAGCACTGGCTAAGATTGTTGCGACAGTCGTTTTACCGGTACCAGGAGGACCAAAAAAGATCATTGAAAAAAGACGTTCAGATTTAATTAAACGTTTTAGTAATCCATTTGGACCAGTTAAGTGATCTTGACCGATCACATCATCCAATTGATTTGGCCGAATTCTATAAGCTAAAGGTTCTTGCATGGCTTGTAGTACCATTCTACTATTCAATGATAGAATGTAAAAGAGGTTTAGAGTTATGCGAATATTAGTTCAAAGAGTACATCGGGCAAAATGTGTTGTTAATGAGCAAATAAGTGGTGAAATAGAGCGTGGCTTTGTTTGTTTTGTCGGCATCTCAAAAGATGATTGCTTAGATAATGCTAAGAAAATGGCATATAAGATTGCTCATGCTCGTTTGTTTGAAGATGAGAATGATAAACTAAACCTAAATATTCAGGAAGTTGGTGGGGATATCCTCTCAATTTCACAATTTACTTTGTATGCTGATACGAAGAAAGGACATCGTCCATCGTTTGATAAGGCTGCAAAAGCAACAGACGCAAATGAAATTTACCTTGCGTTTAATGAAGAATTAAGAGAATATTGTAAAGTTGAAGTTGGAGTATTCCAAGCACAAATGGATATCGAAGTTATTAACGATGGTCCATTAAGTATTTTATATGAAAATTAGGAGTCAATGATGAAAGTAATTAATGGTAAAGAAATTTCAAAAGAAATTGAAGTTCAACTCATTGAAAAGGTTGAAGCACTTAAAAATGAAGGAAAAAGAATTCCAAAACTTGCAGTAGTTTTGGTTGGAGAAGATCCTGCTAGTCAGACATATGTTGGTTCAAAAGAAAAAGCATGTACAAGAGTAGGCTTTCTATCAGAAGTAATAAAACTGGATAAAGAATCATCCACAGAGGATGTTATTAAAGAAGTTAATCGACTCAATCAAGATGATAATGTAGACGGTATTCTAGTACAACTCCCACTACCTAAACAATGTAATTCAAAACAAGTTATTCTTGCGATTGATCCTAATAAAGATGTAGATGGTTTACATCCGATTAATATTGCGAAATTATATGCAAAAGAAGATGGATTCATTCCATGTACACCTAAGGGTATCATGACATTACTTGATCGTACTGATATGAAGCTTGAAGGAGCGAATGCAGTGGTTATTGGTAGATCGGATCTTGTTGGTCGTCCAATTGCCCAATTACTTCTAAATAAAAATGCGACTGTCACAACATGTCATTCAAGAACAAAAGACATTCCGGCATACACTAAAAATGCTGATATTATTGTGGTCGCGATAGGTCGTCCTAATTATCTAGATAAGACTTATATCGGAAAAGATGCCGTTATTATAGATGTAGGAATTAATCGAGTTGAAGGGAAATTAGTTGGAGATGTTAATTATAATGATGTCTTTGATTCTGTTTCTGCAATTACCCCAGTTCCTAAAGGTGTTGGTCCTATGACAATTGTTTCTTTACTTGAAAATACACTAATTGCTTATACAAAGAGGTCTTAATTATGAGTGAATATGATTTAAATGATATCGTTGAGATGAAAAAACAACACCCATGTAAAAAATCAAATCACTGGAAAATTATTCGCATGGGAGCAGATATTAAGATAAAATGTTTGGGTTGCGGAGCGGCGATTATGTTTGATCGTTCCGAATTCGAAAAGAAATTAAAACGCGTTGTGCAAAAAGCAGAAGAAAACGCCTAAGGAGATTTATGCCACTAACAGCTGGAATTGTTGGTTTGCCTAATGTAGGGAAATCGACATTATTTAATGCGATTACGCGCTCACAAGTTGAAGCTGCGAACTATCCTTTTGCCACCATTCAACCAAATGTTGGTGTAGTTGAAGTAAAAGATGAGAGATTACATGAAATCGCTCGTATTTTTCAATCTAAGAAAACGATCTATACCACTTTTGAATTTAGAGATATTGCGGGTCTTGTTAAAGGAGCTTCACAAGGTGAAGGATTAGGAAATAAATTCCTATCACATATTAGAGATGTAGATGCGATTGTCCATGTTGTTCGTTGTTTTGACGATCACTCAATTACCCATGTTGAAGAATCAGTTGATCCGATTCGAGATATTGAAATTATTAACTTAGAGTTAATACTTTCTGATAAGCAATTGATTGAAACTCGAATATCAAAAGTTGAGCGTAAAGCTAAACAAAAAGATAAAGATGCGCTATTTGAATTAGCCTTACTACAAAAGATTAATGAATATTTAAATGCGGGTAAAAATATTCGTAATTTAGAGATGAATAAAGATGAGCTAATCTTACTTAAGAGTTTTAACTTACTTACACAAAAGCCAATAATCTATGTAGCCAATATGGCCGAAGATGAAGTTCTAAAAGCAAGTGAGAATAGCTACTATCAAAAAGTTGCGAAAATTGCTGAAGAAGAAGAGGCTAAAATCTTACCTATTTGTGCCAAAATCGAAGAAGAATTAGCTGCTCTAGATGATGAAGAAAGAGATATGTTCTTAGCTGATTTAGGTTATCAAGAATCTGGTTTAGACCAAATTATCAAAAGTACCTATTCACTCTTGAATTTATGGTCTTACTTGACAGCAGGTCCACAAGAAGCAAGAGCTTGGACATTTACGAAAGGAATGAAAGCACCAGAGTGTGCGGGTGTTATTCATACTGATTTCCAACGTGGCTTCATTAAAGTCGAAGCCTATGCTTATGATGATTTAATTCAGTTCGGAAGTGAACAAGCAGTTAAAGATGCTGGTAAACTTCGTATTGAAGGAAAAGAATATTTAGTGAAAGATGGAGACATATTACACTTTAGATTTAATGTCTAGGTTATAATATAAATATAAAGGAGGTATAGACTAATGAAACTCGTGATAGCGATTGTATCAAATGACGATAGCCATGCCTTATCCAACGCCTTAAATAAAGAAAACTATATGGTGACTCGTTTATCGACCACTGGGGGTTTTCTAAAAATGGGAAATACCACCTTGTTGATTGGTACAGAAGACAAAGATGTTGAACGTGTTCTTGACCTAGTTAAAGAATACAGTAAACAAAGAACAGAACTTGTTCCGTCGACTGCAGCTTATGACATTGGACGTTTTGCTTCTTTCCCTGTTGAAGTCACAGTAGGTGGTGCGACTGTCTTTGTGGTTGATGTTGAACAATTTATAAAAGTATAGAAAAGCGGGAAACCGTTTTTCTTTTTGACTAATGATATAATATTTTGAGACAGGAGAATTTGTTTTATGAGAATAGGACAATCTACAGATATTCATCCCTTAGTTGAAGATAGAGAGCTCATTTTAGGGGGCGTACATATCGAATCAATGTTAGGTGCTTATGGTCATTCCGATGCGGATGTTTTAGTGCACGCGATTGCGGAATCTATTATTGGCGCATTAGCTTTAGGGGATTTAGGAAAACATTTCCCAGATACTGATCCAAAGTATAAAGGGATATCTTCTTTACTTATATTAAAAGAAGTAGTGAAGTTGATGGATGATCATAACTATAAGATTGGTAATATTGATGCACTTATTCTTCTAGAAAAACCTAAATTAGCTCCATATATGCCAGAAATAAAGAAAAATTTATGTCAAGTTCTTAAAATAGATGAAAACCAAATCAACGTTAAAGCGACACGTGGTGAAAAACTAGGTTATGTTGGACGGATGGAAGGAATTATGGCACAAGCTGTTTGCCTCTTAGAAGAAAAATGATTAATTTAAAAACTGATGAAATAAAAGTAATGCGTGATCCTATCCATGAATATATTCATGTTGAATATCAAGTCATATGGGATGCGATTAATTCAAAAGAATTTCAGAGAATGCGACGTATTCATCAAATGGGAACTTCTTATTTGGTTTATCATACAGCTGAACATTCTCGTTTTTCACATTGTTTAGGTGTCTATGAAATTGCTAGAAGGATGTGTGAAGAAGTAAAAGATATCGATGAATATTTAAGTGAAGATGAAAAGATTGAAGTGATGTTGGCGGGTTTATTACATGATTTAGGACATGGACCGTTCTCTCATTTCTTTGAAATGGTGACTTCAGAGTCGCATGAGTCGATGACTAAGCGAATTATTCTTGAAGATTCAGAAATTCATACTATCTTAGAAAATGCACAAGAAGGATTGAGTGCGAAAGTCGCAAGTATTTTAGACCATACACATCCTAAACCACTGCTTACCCAAATGATTAGTTCACAATTAGATGCTGATCGCATGGATTATTTACTTAGAGATGCCACGTTTAGCGGTACCACCTATGGTCATTTTGATTTAGAAAGAATTTTAAGAACAATGCGAGTGTTTGATGGACGTTTAGTCATAAAACACAGTGGTATTCATTCAATTGAAGATTATATTATGGCTCGCTATCATATGTATTATCAAGTTTACTTTCACCCCGCATCTCGTGCGGTAGAAGGTTTAATCTTGGGTTTCTTTAAACGACTAAGTGATCTTCAAAATGATAATGCTGCTTATATTGATAAATATCCAATGTTTAAATTTTTAACACAAAAAGAAAGAATCAGTATTCATCAACATCAATTGATTGATGAAGCTTCATGTTTCTATGGATTTCAAGAATGTTTAGATGATGAAGATAAAATATTAGCTGATTTCGCGCTTAGAATACTAGATCGACATCTCTTTATGGATGAAGACTGTAAATCCAATTCACAATTAGAGTTAATCAAAGAAAGACTAAGTAAACATGGATTTAATCCAGACTATTATCTATACCAAGATGAAATGGAAAAAAGACCATATTCACCCTATAACGAAGATAATAATTTGATCTATATCATAACAAATGATTATGAAGTTCATGAATTGTCTGTGATTTCTAAAATTGTTAATGCGGTTGTGAATACAGACTCGCTTGAAAATCGAAAGATATTTTACCCTAAGGAAGGTGTATAGATGAAAACAGATTTAATATTGAGAAGAGAGACACTTCTTAATGATTTACCACTTAATAGTATTGCCGTTTTTTTCGCAGGAGATTTAGTCCCCTCAACGGCTGATGCGCATTATCCATTTGTGATAAACAAGAATTTTTATTACTTAACAAATTTAGAAGAAGATAGCTTAATTCTAATGTTTACTCATACCGCAACGGGTAAAAAAGAAACATTGTTTATTAAAGATGATAACCCAGTGATGGAAAAATGGGTTGGTCGCTCTATTAAAAAGAATGAAGCGATTGAGAAATCGGGGATCAGAAGTATTCTCAAGATTTCTGAATTTGAGAACACTTTAAACCGTGTTTTTATGAGTAATGATATTACGAGTTTTTTTATTGATTCAGAGAGGATGTCGTTGAAGAAAGCACAAACAAAAGCGGATCAATTTACTAATGATATAAAGGAAGCACATCCTGATTTATCTATTACCAATTTAAATAAAAAAATTAATTCGATGCGTCGCATAAAGACACAGGCTGAACAAGACTTAATGGTTAAAGCGATGCATGTTACTCACAATGGGTTAAATCGAATTTTGGACAATTTAAAAGCAGGTAGATTTGAATATCAAGTCGCGGCCGATTTTTCATATCAAGTTCAAAGTGAAAATTGTACCCATGCCTTTGATACGATTGCGGCTAGTGGAGATGATGCGTGTATCCTACATTACGTTGATAATCAAAAAGAATGTAAAGATGGAGATCTCATTTTATTAGATCTCGGAGCGGCTTATCAAAACTATGCGAGTGATATCACTCGTACTTATCCAATTAATGGTAAGTTTAGTGAAAGACAAAAGACTTACTATAATATTGTTTTAAAAGCACAAGAAGCAGTCATTGATGCCATACAACCGGGCGTAAGTTTTCAATTTTTAAATCAAATTGTTAAAGAAATCTATAAAGTGGAATGTTTAAAGGCCAATATTATTGAAGATGAAGATGATGTCGATCAAGTCTATTATCATGGTGTTTCTCATTCATTAGGTTTAGATACACATGATGTTGGAACCCTTGAAGGTGCAAAAATTGAAGCAGGCATGGTGATCACTGTTGAGCCTGGTTTATATAGTGCAAACGAAGGGATTGGCATCCGAATTGAAGATGATGTTTTAGTCACAGAAACAGGTTCAATTGTCTTATCCTCATTCATTGAAAAATCAGTTGAAGATATCGAAAGAATCATGAGCTCGAAGAAATAACGAGCTCTTTTTTTGTAAAGTTTCTAGAAAAGAAAATTAAACGCTTGACATACAGTTTAAGTTATTTATAATCGTTGTCAGGAAATGGTTGTAATTTTATGATGTCTCAAGCGGTTAGTTATCAGTTAACCTTAACCGATAATTTAGAAAATAAAAGTGTATTCTACGATGATTTAATAGGAGAGATGACAAAAGCACCTCTTATTTATCGCTATAATGAAAATCACGAAGATGCCTATGTTAAGATACAAGTCCATGATGATCATGTCATCTTGGAAAGGGTTGCGCAATCAAATACTGAGATAAGATTTGAAGAGAAAACAGATACGCAATTCTATATAAAAGATGAGAATGCTGAGTTTATTGGGGAAGTTGAAACATTGGCGATTAAGAAAATGCCTCAATACCTTTATATTCACTACCGCTTGTGGATAAATGATGATATTATAGCGGAACAAGAAATGGAATTGAAAGTGAAGGTCAGTGATGCATGAACGCAATTGAATTCAAACTAAGACAAATTATTCAAAGCGCGGTTTTAACAGCTTATAACTTAGAACTCTCTTTTGATGACATTGTGATTGAAAATCCTAAAATTAAAGAACACGGCGACTACTCAACAAATGTTGCGATGCAATTAGCTAAACAACTTAAAAATAATCCAAGAGCGATCGCTTCATCTATTGTGACTGAAATCGAAAAAACAGCTCATCCATTTGATAAGTTAGAGATTGCTGGTGCTGGTTTTATCAACATGGTAGTTAAACTTGAAGTTTTAACGAGTATTATTCCAACCATCTTAAATGAAGATGAGAAATATGGACTTGGCCAAACTAAAGAGCATCCAAGTTTTAATATCGAATATGTTAGCGCGAATCCAACGGGAGATTTACATCCTGGTCATGCGCGTGGAGCGGCGATTGGTGATGCTTTATCACGAATTATGAAATGTGCTGGTTATAATGTTTCACGAGAATATTATATTAATGATGCCGGTAATCAAATTAATAATATGGCTAAATCACTAAGAGCGAGATATCTTCAAGTCTGTGGATTAAATGAAGAAGTTCCTGAAGATGGATATCATGGAAAAGATTTGATTGATATTGCGCAAGAAATTTATGATATAAATAAAGATGCTTATAAGGACTTAGCTTATGAAGAGAGTGTTGCACTCTTTAAAAAACTAGGTTTAGAAGCTGAAATCTTAAAGCTTAAAAAAGACTTAGAACTCTTTCGATGTGAGTTTGATGTTTGGACTTCTGAACAATCACTCTATGATCGTGGTCTCGTTATTGCAGCTTTAGAGAAATTAAAAAAATTAGGTCATACTTATGATCACGAAGGGGCTTTATTTTTAAAGACCACTGATTATGGTGATGACAAGGATCGAGTCTTGGTGAAGAGTGATGGGACTTATACCTACTTAATGCCAGATATCGCTTATCACTTAGATAAGAAAGAACGTGGTTATGATCAACTCGTCAATTTATGGGGTGCTGATCATCACGGTTATATTCCTCGTATGAAGGCTGCACTAGAAGCCTTAGATTATAAATCTGAAGACTTACATGTCGACATTATTCAAATGGCACGCATGATTAAGGACGGGGAAGAATTTAAATTAAGCAAACGTACAGGGAAGGCGGTGGCTTTAAAGGATTTAATCGATGAAGCAGGGGTGGATGCTGTTAGATACTATTTTGTTTCTAAAGCAGGTGATACACATATGGATTTAGATTTAGATATGGCAACATCTTCATCTAGTGAGAATCCAGTTTATTATGCTCAATATGCACATGCGAGAATGTGTTCAATTCTAAGAGTTGAAAGCCCACAAGAAATTAATGATTATAGTTTATTAACCCACGAAAAAGAACGAGATCTGATGATGATCTTGGCGGATTATCCACAATGGATACAAAATTCCGCTAGCCTAAGACAGCCACACTTGATGTGCTTATACATTCATAAGTGTGCATCTGGCTTCCATTCTTTTTATAACGAGTGTAGTGTATTAAAAGCTGATGATGAAGCGCTTAAGCTTCAAAGACTTGCTTTAACAAAAGCAGTTCAAATCACTTTAAGAAATGCACTTGAATTAATTGGCGTAAGTGCCCCGGAAAAAATGTAGGAGAATTTTATGACAAGCCGATCAATGCTAGATGTCGCATATGAGACACTTAAAAATCGACAAACCGAGATTTCATTCCTCGACTTATGGACTGAAGTTGTGAATACCTTAGGATTTAGTGCTGCTCAATCTGAGCAAAAAATAGCACAGTTTTATTCTGCTATGATGTTGGATGTTCGCTTTGCGCAACTTGAAGATAACATGTGGGATTTACGTACACGTCGTACTTATGATGAAACACATAAGGAAGATGGTGAACTCATCGAAGATGAATACATGAGTGATGATGAAGCTGAAATGTTATTAAATGATGATGACGATGATGATTCAGATGACGATGATGACGATGATGAGAAAGATGATTCTGACGAAGAAGATGACGATTAATTAGTGTAATTTTTTGTCTTAACTTATGCTAGAATAGGAAAGGGCAGGTGCCCCTCATTAAAGAGGAGCACCTTTTCTTTTTATAAAACAAACGAGAGGAAGTGAGATTATGGCTAAGTATGTATTTGTAACCGGTGGGGTTGTGAGTGGTATCGGTAAAGGTATTGCGGCAACTTCCCTTGGACGATTACTTAAAAACAGAGGATTAAAAATCTTCTTACAAAAATTTGATCCTTACATTAATGTGGATCCAGGGACCATGTCTCCCTACCAACATGGTGAAGTTTTTGTCACTAAAGATGGGGCGGAAACAGACTTAGATTTAGGTCACTATGAGCGTTTTGCGGATGAAGAACTCACGCAAACTGCTAACATCACTTCTGGTCGTGTCTATATGAACGTTCTTACAAAAGAAAGACGTGGCGATTATTTAGGGGCTACTGTTCAAGTTATTCCACATATTACTGATGAGATTAAAGCTAAAGTATATGCAGCTGCAGCAGAAAGCAACGCGGATGTGGTTATTACTGAAATTGGTGGTACGGTTGGGGATATTGAATCCCTTCCATTCTTAGAAGCGATTCGTCAAGTTCACTCTGAATGTGATAAGGATGATGTTGTTTTCATTCACACCGTTTTAATTCCAAAGATTCCAGGATCTGGTGAATTAAAAACGAAACCAACTCAACACTCCTATAAAGAATTAATGTCTTTAGGAATTAAGCCAAATGTTATTTTAACTCGTTGTGAAGAGCAAATTTCAGATGACATGCGTAAGAAAATTGCGATGTTCTGTGATGTTAATTTAAATGCAGTTATTGAATCAACTACTGTTGAAAATATTTATGAAGTTCCTTTACGTCTACAAGAACAAGGTTTAGATGATTATGTTTTACATAAACTAAATATACAAGCACCAAAAGCTGATATGCGTGAATGGCAAAGCATGATTTATAAAGCGAATACACTTACAGATACTGTGAAAATCGGTTTAGTTGGAAAGTATGTACAGTTACATGATGCTTATTTATCTGTCACTGAATCTTTAAAACATGCAGGCTTCCCAATTGGCGCAAAAATTGATATTAAGTGGATTAATTCAGAAGAATTATCTGTCGAAAATATGATTGAACAACTACAAGATGTTGATGGCGTACTCGTTCCAGGTGGTTTTGGTGGTCGTGGTATTGAAGGTAAAATTGCGGCTGCTAAATATGCACGTGAAAACAATGTCCCATATTTTGGTATTTGTTTAGGTATGCAAATAGCGATGATTGAATTCGCAAGAAATGTTTGTGGGTATGAAGATGCCAACTCAGCGGAGTGGGATGATCGTACACAAAATCCGATCATTCACTTAATGCCAGATCAAAATGATGTGACAAACATGGGTGGTACACTCCGTTTAGGTAACTGGCCATGTAAGATTAAAGAAGGCACTAAAACATGTGATGTTTATGGTGAACCACAAATCTTAGAACGTCATCGTCATCGTTACGAATTCAACAATGACTATCGTGAAGTGGCTGAAAAGAATGGCATTATCTTCAGTGGCACAAGCCCGGATGATTATTTAGTTGAAATTGTAGAATTGAAAGATCATCCTTGGTATGTAGGATGTCAATTCCACCCAGAATTTAAATCTAGACCAAATCGTGCGCATCCTCTATTTGCGGGATTTATTAAAGCATCATTTGATTATAGTAAACAAAAGTAATTAAACACAAAATATTTCGTGTTAGAATGTGATATATCTATGGAAGAAGTAATAAAAATTGAAGGCGGACATAAACTAAAAGGGACGGTTCGCATTAGTGGTTCTAAAAATACAACAGTAGCGCTTATTCCTGCTTCTGTACTTGCGACAAAAGGAAAGGTTACCATTTTTGGTGTGCCTGAAATCTCAGATGTTGATCACTTATCCAATTTACTTAAATCTTTAGATGTTGAAGTCGAACAAAAAGGTGAAGATATTATTATCGATCCTAGTCATATGAATAATATTGCTTTAGATCATTCATCTGTTACAAAACTGAGAGCTTCCTATTATTTTATGGGTGCTCTTTTAGGCCGTTTTAAGAAAGTTTCCATGAAAATGCCGGGAGGCTGTTATCTAGGACCTCGTCCAATTGACTTACACTTAAAAGGATTTGAAGCTTTAGGTGCAAGCGTCGATTACTCAAATGGGTTTTATCACATTCAAGCTAAAGAACTTGTTGGAGCAAAAATCTATTTAGATACAACATCAGTAGGTGCAACGATCAACATTATGATGGCTTCTGTTTATGCAAAAGGTCGGACAACGATTGAGAATGCTGCAAAAGAACCAGAAATTATTGATGTTGCGACATTCTTAAATAAAATGGGAGCACAAATTCGTGGTGCAGGGACGAATATCATCACAATTGATGGAGTTGAAGAACTCAGTGGTTGTGTCCATGAAATTATTCCTGATCGTATTGAAGCAGGTACATTTATTGTGATTGCTGCAGCAGCTGCTAAAGAAATGGTTATTGAGAAT
Organism: Erysipelotrichaceae bacterium; assembly: GCA_963663995.1. Lineage (GTDB taxonomy): Bacteria > Bacillota_I > Bacilli_A > Erysipelotrichales > Erysipelotrichaceae > UBA2212. The sequence goes on from OY760660.1 coordinate 1,470,592, forward strand.
ATCATTCCTCATCACTTGGATTCACTCTTATCTAAACTGGAAGAAATGGGTGTTCCTTTACAAATAGAAATTGATAAAGTTACTGTTAGAGCTGCCAGTCATTTAAAAGCAGTTGATATCCAGACACTTCCTTATCCTGGTTTCGCGACAGATCTTCAACAACCCTTAACGCCACTTCTTTGTGTGGCTGAAGGAAATAGTCAAGTTAAAGAAACTATTTATGTTGAACGCTTTAAGCACTGCCTTGAACTACAACGTATGGGTGCAAACATAAATTTAAGTCCAGCTTTCGCAAACATTTCTGGTCCGACACATTTAAATGGTGATATCGTGACAGCAACAGATCTTAGATGTGGTGCAAGTTTAGTCGTGGCTGGTTTAATGGCTAAAGGTATTACTGAAATCCATGATGTTTATCACATCGATCGTGGATATGATCGTTTAGATGAAAAATTAAGAGCCTGCGGTGCCAAAATCTGGAGAGAAGAAGTTCAATGAATGAATTCATTCTAATCCATGTTGCTCATAACGATATTCAAATGGCTCTATGTTTAAAAATTCGAGAAGAAGTATTTATAAAAGAACAAAGTGTTCCTCGAGATATTGAAATAGATGAACATGATGTATTAACAGATCCTGTATGCAAACACTTTTTATTGGTAGTTAATGGAATGCCTGCTGGTACAGCACGTGCGATAACTCTAGAAGACCAATCCATTAAAATTCAAAGAGTGGCTATATACAAAAAATATCGTGGATTAGGATTTGGAAAAGTATTGCTTAACAATATTGAAGATTACTATAAAGCGTCAAAATACGTCCTTGGTGCCCAAGAACATGCGATTCCTTTTTATGAAAAGTTAGGCTATGTTATTACATCGGATATTTATTTAGATGCAGATATAAGACATAAAGATATGGAAAAGGTTATTAAATAGCCTTTTTTCTATTTGAACCGTGTTCGATAGGAACAGTGTTGGCATAGATCCTCAACTAAAGTGTTTTGTTTAAAGCCATTGGTTAGACTTATTAAACGCTTTGAACTTAAAATTTGATCCAATGACGATTCATAGATATTACCGATTTTTAAATGTGCTTGTGGATCTAAACAACATGGTGTAACAGAACCGTCATTAAGAATAGCCAACATCTTTGTTCCTGCATGACATCGTCCTATATTTGAAACATGAGCAGAATTTAAACTTGGCCATTCGAATTGATCATCTAAATCAATGGTTAAATTGTCTGTGTAACGAAGTCTCTTCTTTCCAATCGATTGAATAAGGCTAGAATCAAGATCAGGTAATAAACGATTAAGAATAAGATTCATTTTTTCTGATTTTTGATTCCATATGCGTAAAAAAACGGATGCGTTTGACTGAAGAATACTTTCTTTAAGTTCAAGTAACTGTTTGAGATGTTGATTAAATTTCACTTCATCAAACTCTTCCCAAGCATGAAGTGATATTGAAAGCTGAGCTAATGATGGATGTTTTAGAAAAGCATCAGATAAGTTATAAAGTAGAGTACCATTTGTGACGATGTGCACTTTTAACTGATATTGATAAGCAATGTCACAAAATTGAAGTAGAAGAGGATGAGTTAAAGGTTCACCTTGAACATGTAGATAGATATGTTTTGTGTGAGTATGAATAGACTTAATAATATGAGTGAATTGATCAATCGACATTAATCCAGCTTCTTTTGTAGAAGGTGGACAGAAGGAGCAACTTAGATTACAACGATTGGTAATCTCAATGTAGACTCGTTTAATCATTTATATAGCGCACAAAGATACTTTGTGTTTGGTCGTGGGATTCTAAAATATAATCTTTTAAACATAGATGTCTTAAGTCATCAATAGTTTCTAGCTTACTAAGAATAGCCCATTCAAGTGTTTGACCACGAGCTTTCTTTGCTTCAGCTGAATTGATTGTTCTTTTCCCATTTTTCTCATCATAGAAATAGAGAGTATGGAGACAAGGATGTTGAATAAATTGGCTAAATTCTTCAGAAGCTATATTTAAAATCCAGTCTTCATTTTTAAAATAGTTTGATAGTTTATTTGCCCAAAACTTCTTTAAATTCAATTGTTTAAAAGACATGACAAAATCTAAACGATAGGGCCAGATTGGTGTTAAAGGACTAAGTACACCATACATTGCAGATAGTATGCTTAAATGTGATTCAAGATAATCAAGTTGGTCTTGATTGTAAGCTGAAATATGTAATTGGCGATAAGCTAAACCATTATAGAGTTCAATGGCATTGTACTTTGGCTGACTAGTATTGAAATTATGATATAAGTCATAGGTCTCTTGCGTTAATTTATCGCTGATTTTCATACTTTGTTGAATGCTTTTTTTTGATAATTTGCTAAGTTTATTAAATAACTGTAGAGCTTCTGTTTCAAAGAATAATGATTTTTCATAAGAGCTTTCTTCACAGTTGAAATTTAAGGTTTTGGCGGGAGATAAAATAATTTTCATGACTTTATTAAATCATACTATGTCTTTATTAATTCTACTTTTGGATAATTTAATAAAATAATAAAACCTCAATTGTAAAATGAACTCGTCCACCCGTTAGAAAAAGAAAAGCACCATTCATAAGAATCCTAGTATCATTAAGTTGCGAAACACATGAGAAAGGACTTATGAACGATGCAACACAATGATATAACGACTAGAACTAAAGGACAACATTTAAGTTTGTCTGAACGGATAGAAATTCAAACACAGAAGCGATGTGGCTATTCTAATCGGCTGATCGCGAAAAATCTTAATCGAAGTCACTCAACGATTAACGACGAAATCAAACGTGGTTCAGCGATTCAAAAGAAGATTGTGAATGGTTATACTTATACCACTGAACTCTATTACGCAGAGACGGGTCAAATCGTTTATGAGCGACATCGCTTAAACAGTCGACCACAGCCCAAGCTAGCTAAGGTAAAAGCCTTTATAGATTACGCTACACAAAAGATTAGTGTTGATAAGTGGTCACCTGATATTGTCGTCGGACGAGCTTTAAAAGAAGGACATTTTGATCGGTCTGAAGCAGTCTGTGCTAAGACCTTATACAACTATATTGATAGAGGTTTAATCAAGGATTTGAATAACTTAAATCTATGGTTGAAACTTAGACGAAAGACAAAGTCTAAGAAAGCACCTAAACATCGTAGAGTCTTAGGTCAATCGATAGATTGTAGACCTCAAGAAATCAATGACAGAAGCACATTTGGTCATTGGGAAATAGATACTGTCATCGGAAAGAAGAAAAAGGATGAACCCGTTCTGCTTACTATGACAGAAAGGCTAACTCGTTATCAAATCATTCTGAAGATTAAAGGCAAATATGAAGAAGCCGTTAATGAAGGACTTAAACAATTAAACCTAGATCATCCGCATTTTCCACAAATCTTTAAATCCATTACCAGTGATAATGGCTCAGAGTTTGCAGGTTTATCAGAGCTTATACAAGATCTAAGTGATGTTTACTTCGCTCATCCCTATTCATCTTGGGAAAGAGGAACGAATGAAAGACACAATGGAATAATTAGACGTTCTATTCCTAAAGGTAAATCATTAAAAACGATATCTGACTTAACGATCGACCAAGTGGTTCATTCCATGAACCACTTACCACGTAAGATACTCAATTATCAAACACCCACTGAATCCATTCTTTTCCACTACAATCAAATTCAAACAACTTAATGATTCTTGATTTTCTTTATTTCAAAAAGTGGACGGGTTGATATTGCAATTTAGGTAAAATAATAAAAGGATTATACTAATAGAAGAAAGAATTTATCTAAAGGGAGGAATAAAAAGATGGGTAAATCAGCAGTCGCAATATTAAATTTAGATGTAGAGAAGTTAATTAATACCTTAAATGAGGCTTTAGCAGAAGAGTGGTTAGCGTATTATCAATATTGGGTTGGAGCACGCTTGATGGAAGGACCTATGCGGAATGAAGTTGAAACAGAACTTCTTATTCATGCAACAGAGGAACTTGCACATGCAGATTTGATTGTTAATCGTATTATTCAATTAGGTGGTACTCCTTTAACCAATCCAGCACAATGGTTTGATAAAGCTAAATGTGCATATGAAGATCCAACGGATCCATATGTTGAAGTTATCCTTGAACAAAATCTAAAGGGTGAAAGATGTGCAATAGCGAGATATCAACAATTGGCTCAAATGACCGATGGCAAAGATCATGCAACACATCAAATGGTGACACAAATTCTTAATGACGAATTAGAACATGAAGAAGACATTGAATCATTTATCGCAGATATTCAAAGACTTAAAGACGATATTCGTAAAATTCGTTTTGAGTAGAATTCTTTCGTTAAGAATTGCACACTTTAATCTTGCATAGTAGTAAATGCTTGTGCTATATTATTAAAGCACTTACTTTAGGTTGACAAGATACCTAAGGCGGAAGGAGAAACAGTATGAAACAAGGAATTCATCCAGAATATCATACGGTTAAAGTACACTGCATTACATGTGGTAATGAATTTGAATCTAAATCAACAGCGAAAGAAATTCGTGTTGACTCATGTTCAAACTGTCACCCATTCTATACAGGTAAACAACGTTTTGCTCAAGCAGCTGGACGTGTTGAGAAATTTAATCGTAAATACGGAATTAAGTAGTCATCTAAAAGGAACGAAATGTTCCTTTTTATTTGTGATAAAATATAAACGTTTAGAAGAAGGACATAAAATATCATGATGTATCAAATGTATCGACCAGGATATGTAGAAGTCATTTCCGGTTGCATGTTTGCGGGTAAAACTGAAGAGTTAATTCGTCGAATTAAGGTTTTAGAATTCGCAAAGAAAAATGTATTAGTTTTTAAACCAGCGATCGATAATCGTTATAGTGATACAAAGGTTGTATCTCATGCCGGTGGTAGCGTCGAGAGTTTTGTTGTAAGCGATGCAAGATCAATCTTAGACTTTATTAAAGACGATACAGATGTTGTTGCGATTGATGAAGTTCAATTCTTTGAAGAAGATATTTTGCTCGTTGTCGACTACTTAGCTAAAAAAGGGATTAGAGTAATGGCTGCAGGTTTAGATACAGATTTTAGAGCTGAACCTTTTGGGGTGATGCCACAACTTATTACGCAAGCTGAGTTTGTCACTAAACTAACAGCTGTTTGTGTCAAATGTGGCGCACCAGCAACTCGTACTCAACGAATTGTGAATGGTAAACCAGCACGTTTTACCGATCCAATTATTATGGTTGGCGCAGCAGAAAGCTATGAAGCTCGTTGCCGTCACTGTCATGAAGTTGTTGATAAACCTGAAATTAAAGGTTAGCTAAATACAAGTAAAAAGGAAACACTAAGTAGCCATTTTTTGGTTACTTTCTTTTTGATATAGGAGGATATTATGCAAAATATCGATGTCATGCTTAAACGTTTAGAAACGATGCATGAAGAATACGTACAATTGAGTGAAGATGTTATGAATCCAGCTATGATGGCGGATAATCGTGAATATGCTAAACTCGCTAAAAAACAAGCATCCATGCGCAATGTTATGGATAAATATGAAGAATTACTCGAACTTAGAAAACACTTATTTGAAGCCATTGAGATGAGTAACGAGAAAGATCAAGAACTTCGTGAACTTGCAGAAATGGAAATTGAAGAATTAGAACCTAAACATGATGATTTAGTGGCTCAACTTGAAATTCTATTGATCCCTAAAGATCCTAATGATGATCATGATGCGATTATTGAAATTCGTGGAGCTGCTGGTGGTGATGAAGGTAATATTTTTGCTGGAGATCTTTATCGTATGTATCAAAGATATTCAGAAGTTAATGGTTTTAAGATTGAAATTATGGAGGCTTCAGAAGCTGAAATGGGTGGGTATACACTTATCTCGTTTTTAGTTAAAGGAAATGAAGCTTATCGTCATTTCAAATTTGAATCAGGATCGCATCGCGTACAACGTGTTCCTAAGACTGAAACTCAAGGTCGTGTTCATACTTCTACGGCGACAGTTTTAGTTATGCCAAATATTGAAGAAGAAGAAAGTGAAATCGATATGGCAGATCTAACTTTTGAAACTCACCGAGCTTCTGGAGCGGGTGGACAACATGTTAATAAAACAGATTCTGCTGTTCGTATTACACATGTTCCTACAGGAATCTCAGTTAACTGCCAAGATGGTCGATCTCAACATGAAAATAGAGCGACAGCTCTAAGGATTATTCGTGCTAAAGTAGCCGAAGTTTTGGAAGAAAGAGCAGCAGCTGAAAGAGGCGAAGTTCGTAAAGCTAAAATTGGTACAGGCGATCGTTCTGAAAAAATTAGAACTTATAACTATCCACAAAACCGTGTAACTGATCATCGTATTGGTTTAACACTCAATCAACTTGATCGTATTGTTGAAGGCAAACTAGCTGATGTTGTGGATGCACTTCTTGAAGAAGAACAAAAACAAAAACTTGCAGGTAATGCATGATAATTAGAAAACTCATTGTAAAGACACAAAAAGATTTAGCGAAGAATAATATTCCTGAATCTTATGTTAAATATGTTTTAAATGAACTCTTTCTTGAAAAAGGAAAAAGTCTTTATGATGCATTGGATGAAGAACTAGACCAAGAAACACAAAAAAGATTTGACGAAATTGTTGAACGTTTGTTAAAAGATGAACCTTTAGCTTATGTCTTAGGTTATCAATATTTCTATGATTATAAATTTGAAGTTAATCCAAGTGTTTTAATACCTCGTTTTGAAACAGAAGAATTAGTATTAAGAGTATTGATGGAACTGGATGAATCTTTTGCGGAAGATTGTACATTATTAGACATCGGAACTGGTTCTGGAGCGATTGCCTGTGTCTTAAAAGCTGAAAAACCACAGATGAAAGTATATGCATCTGATATCAGTGAAGAGGCATTAGTTCAAGCACAAAAGAATGCAAAAAGTTTGAATCTTGATATTGAATTTATGCAAGGCGATATGGCTCAACCATTTGTTGATAAAGAAATCAAAGCTGATGTTTTAGTTTGCAATCCTCCATATATTCCACAAGATGAGAATATAGAGAACAGTGTTAAGGAATATGAACCACATGTCGCATTATTTGGTGGCGAAGATGGTTTATATTTTTATCGCAAAGTATTGAAGTCAGCACCCAATATTCTAAATAAAAAAAGCTTACTTGCTTTTGAAATGGGATGGGATCAAAAAGTTAATCTAAGCAATTTAGTGAAAGAGACTTTTCCACAAGCCGATATCGAGTGCATACAAGATATGGCAGGAAAAGATCGTATCTTAATTGTTCGTAATTTTTAATTATTTTTTAGTCATTGATTCACATAGATGAACTAACGTTTTAGATACGAGCTCTTTAGATGAATCATCTAAATCATAGTATTCTTTGAATTGTTGAGAACTTAAAAAAGCATAAATAAAATCAAGCGGCGATCCATAATGGCCGCTTTCTTCTAGCAAAATAGGATCGACTAATAAATCACTAACCTTTACATTGAAGTACGCTGCAAGTTTTTGGATTGCTTCAGGGTCAGGTGATGTTAGACCTAACTCCCACTTTGAGATAGTCTGTTGAGAATAATTTAAAGCCTTAGCCAAATCTTCTTGGTTAAGGTCTTTTCTTATTCTAATTCTTTTTAATCGTTGGGCAAAATCATTTCGATCCATGGTTTAAATTATAGTAAGCAATAAGTGTATATACGCTTATATACAACTAAAAGGTGTTATGAGTTGTATATACAACATATGGTAGTATAAATTCATGATTAAACTATTAAGCTATTATCTGCTTCAAGGGTTGAGTATTGTCTTGATTTTAATAATGACACAGATAAGTCTAAGTACAAGAATACTTTTATTATCTGTTTACTGTATTTTAATTATCTCTATAAAATCTCGTTTCTTCTATGCGAAGGATCGAAAGTTATTTTCGACATCATTTTGTTTAATAGTGTTGATATTAACTAGCTATTATTCACTATCCGTGTTTTATAGCCTCATCTTGATAATTGTTAGTGCAGGTTCATTTTTTGAGAAGGTTATAATTGATAAAAATCTTTTATCTAAGTTAGAACAAGTTAATGAATACATTGAACTTAGTATCTTTTCATTATCGATTGATTCTAAGAAAAATGATGATTTAAAATTTTTTCCATTACAAAGTAGAGAGTATGCGTATCTAAGAGATCTTCTTATTTATAAGTATCCACAGTCTAATTATTCTAATAAATTTTCTACTGGAGATATAAAGTATGAGATTTTTACTTTGAAAGTCTTTGAATTAGCCTCTAAAAATTAGGGGTGAGCTATGCTAAAATGTATGGGATGAAAACCCTTCATTTAAGACAAGAGGAAATCTCTTTAGCAAGCGATGTTTTACTTAAAGAAGGTATCCTTGCGATACCAACTGATACAGTTTATGGATTAGCTGTTCGTTATGATAGTGAAACAGCCATTTCTCATTTGCGTCAAGTTAAACAAAGACCTGAAGATAAACCTTTTGCATTGATGGTTTCTTCGCTTAAAATGATTGAAGATTTAGCTGAATTAAGTGAGCGGGATATCCGTTTAATAGAACGAACTCTTCCTGGAGACTTAACTTATATCTTTACTAAAAAAGAAGCGTTAAAAGAAGGGTATTTCAAAGAGGCAAAAACGATTGCATTTAGAATGCCTAAGGACGATTTTGTTTTAAGACTGATCAATCATTTAGGGGTAGGACTACTTGTTCCTAGTGCAAATATCAGTGGTGAAAAGGCCTGTGTTAACAGCGATGAAGTCAGACAAGTTTTCGATGATGTAATTGAAGGTATTGTGCTTGGTCAAAGTGGACAAGCAGAGGCTTCTACGATTATTGATGCTAGCCAAGAGACTTTAAAAGTTTTACGACAAGGGAAAGCACAATTAGAAGACATACTTAGAAAGGTAAAGGAATAATCATGGAAATTGCTTTAGCATGTGATCATGGGGCTTTTGAACATAAGGAAGCGCTCAAGAAACATTTAGAAGAAAAAGGCTATACGGTAAACGACTTTGGACCTTTTACAGAAGAGTCTGTTGATTATCCTGATACTGTTTATCCAGCCTGTGATTATGTACGAACACATCCTGAAAGTTTGGGAATTGTAATGTGTGGTACAGGTATTGGTGCAAGTATTGTGGCCAATAAAGTTAAGGGAATTAGATGTGCATTAGTATATGATGTAGAAGTTGCGAAAATAACACGTGAACACAATAACTCAAACGTACTTGCCAGTGGTGGACGTTTAGTGAGTGTAGAAAAGATGTTAGAGATTGCAGATATGTGGTTATCAACGGCGTTTAGCGAGGATGCTCGTCATCAACGTCGTATCGATAAAATTTCAACAGTGGAGGAAAAAGAAGATGAATGATAAGGCTTTAGAACAAGCAATACAAAAAGAAGCAGAACGTCAACATTTAAACATTGAACTTATTGCTTCTGAAAACTATGTGTCAGAAGATGTTTTAGAAGCAGTGGGGAGTATTTTAACTAATAAATATGCAGAAGGTTATCCTGGTAAACGATACTATGGTGGCTGTGAAGAAGTAGATGTAGCTGAGCAATTAGCGATTGATCGTGCCTGTGAAATTTTTGGTGCAGAACACGCGAATGTACAACCACACTCTGGCTCACAAGCAAACATGGGTGTTTACTTCGCAATCTTAGAACCAGGCGATACTGTTTTAGGTATGGACTTAGCTGCAGGTGGTCACTTAACCCATGGTCATCCATTAAGTTTCTCTGGTAAACTTTATGATTTCAAATCTTATGGTGTAGATAAAGAAACACATCGTATTGATTATGATGCATTAGAAAAACAAGCTTTAGAAGTTAAGCCAAAACTAATTGTTGCTGGAGCAAGTGCTTATCCATTTATCCTAGATTTCCCACGCTTTAAAGAAATCGCTGATAAAATAGGTGCTTATTTAATGGTTGATATGGCTCACATTGCAGGTTTAGTTGCAGCAGGCGTGCATCCATCTCCAGTACCTTATGCTGATTTTGTAACAACCACAACTCATAAGACTTTAAGAGGTCCTCGTGGGGGTATGGTTTTATGTAAAAAAGAACATGCAGCAATTTTAGATAAAGTTGTTTTCCCTGGAATTCAAGGGGGTCCGCTTATGCATGTTGTTGCCGGTAAAGCAGCTTGTTTCTATGAAGCTTTACAACCTGAATTCAAAACATATGCAAAACAAGTTGTTGATAATATGCAAGCATTGGTTGATGAACTTAAAAAAGAAGGTTTCACTTTAGTGGGTGATGGTTCAGAAAATCATATGTGTTTAGTAAATGTTAAAGCGTCTGTTGGTTTAAGTGGTAAGAAATCTGAAAAGATTTTAGATGAAGTTGGTATTACATGTAATAAAAACTCAATCCCATTTGACCCAGAAAAACCATTTGTTACATCAGGTATTCGTTTAGGATCTGCCGCTATGACAACACGTGGCTTTAAAGAAGAAGAATTTAGACAAGTGGCAAGATGGATTAAACGTGCATTAACAAATGCTGACAATGAAGAAGCATTAGCTGAAATTAAAAAAGAAGTTGTTGTGCTTACATCTAAACACTAAGGAGTTATTAAAATGTTAAAAGTATTAGATCACCCATTAATTACGCACAAGTTAACACAAATGCGTCAAACAAGTACCGGGACAAAAGATTTTCGTCAAAATTTAGATGAAATTGCAGGCTTAATGGCTTATGAAATTACACGTGATATTCCAACTGAAGAAGTTGAAATTGAAACACCAGTCGCACCAACCAAAACACGCGAAGTTAAAAAAGAAATTGTATTAGTTCCAATTCTTAGAGCAGGTTTAGGAATGGTGGATGGTATTCATCGTTTGATTCCAACAGCTAAAGTAGGGTTTGTTGGTTTATATCGTGATGAAGAAACTTTAGAACCTCATGAATACTATGCGAAATTCCCTTCAAATCTAGCTGAAGCGGAAGTTATGGTTTTAGATCCAATGTTAGCAACGGGTGGTTCTGCATCCGCAGCGATTTCATTAATTAAAAAACGTGGCGCAAAAAGTATTAAGTTAGTTTGCTTAGTAGGAGCGCCGGAAGGTGTTTCAGTTATTGAAAAAGATCATCCAGATGTTGATATCTATTTAGCAGCACTTGATGAAAAACTAAATGACAAGGGCTATATTGTTCCAGGTCTAGGTGATGCTGGAGACAGAATTTTCGGTACAAAATAAAGAAAGGGTTTTCATACCCTTTTTTTGTGAAATTGTTAACAATTAGACAAAAACTGTGCTAAAATAAAAACGCAATGAAAGAATTAACTCAATCTTCAACAAAGGGTTTCTGGATTGCAACAGGACTTATTACACTAAGTCTTACTATCATTAATATCAGTTATGGCATTGGATATGGTTTAGGAATTATCACTTCACTCTTAAGTTTGAAACTGCTGGTTTATCAAATAGATCAGATGATGTTTTACAAAAAATTTAATGCGTGGATTGGCATACCTTTCTATATACTTAAATCCTTTCTATTTGTCATACCGATGGTAGCAGCAATTCTTTGGCCAAATTGGATTAATCTGTTTGCAGCTGTTGCGGGCTTATTAAGTCCAAAATTAATGTTTTATATCTCTGAATTATTAATAAAAAAGGAGTCCCATGGTTAAATCAATACAAGTTGAAATTCTATCAATCTTAATTATTACTACCATTTTACTAGGGCTCTTTTATTTTTTAGGTAAAAAAGTCAAAACAGCAGATGTTCTAGAGAAACCAAATAAAATTGTAACAATCGTTATTCTTGTTCATGATTTCTTTAAAGACTTTACAGAAAGTAATATGGGTAAAAAAGCGGCTATTGCTTATACACCTTATGTTGCATCGCTTGGGATTTATCTAGTGTTTGCTAATTTATCAGGTTTATTTGGTTTAACCTCACCTACAGCAAACTATAGTGTAACTTTAACCCTAGCTTTGATTACCTTCGTATTTATTCAATACACAAAAATTAAAGTTAATGGATTTGGTGGATTCTTACATGGGTTTATCGAACCATATGCACCATTTGTTGTCATGAATGTATTTGGAACCATTTCACCACTGATTTCAATGTCACTTCGTTTATTTGGAAATATGACTGCTGGTACAGTCTTAATGTTGTTGTTCTATCAATTCACAGCATATATTTCAAGTTTTATTCCTGTTGTTGGTGCACTCAATATCTTTGGGATAGCGATTGCTCCAGCACTTCATGCATACTTTGATGTCTTTGCAGGTTTGATTCAAACTTACATTTTCATCAGTTTAACAACGATCTTGGTTGGGGTAGAAATTCCCCAAGAAGAATAAAAAATATACACAAGGAGGCATATGTATATGGATATCGGAAGAGGATTAGTAGCGGTAGGCGTTGGTCTAGCAGTTATGACTGGTATGATGACTGGTTTAGGTCAAGGGTTTGCAGCTGGTAAAGCTGTTGAAGCTGTTGGTCGTAATCCAGAAGCTGAGAACAAAATTCGTTCATTATTGATTTTAGGTGATGCTTTAGCTGAAACCTGTGCGATTTATGGATTATTAATTGCGTTCTTATTAATGTTTGTTTTCCAATAAGAATTTTAAAACAGGAAGTGTGGTAGCAAGATGAATTTAAATATTGATATTGCCGGTCAACTGTTTCCTGATGTACTGACGATGATTGTGCAACTAGCCGCAACAGCGGTCTTGTTCTATGGTTTCAAAAAGTTGTTATGGGCACCAATCCAAACTTACTTAGAGAAACGTGCACAACATGCTGATGCGCTATTAAAAGAAGCACATGATGCTAACTCGGTTGCTCGTGCTAACCAACTTCAATCTGAAGTGATGTTAACTGAAGCAGCTAAAGAAGCTAAGCAAATCATCGAAAATGGCAAAGTTGAAGGAGTTCGAGTTAAAGATCAACTCATTCAAACAGGTAAACTTGCAGCCGATGCAAAACTAGAATCAGCAACTCGTGAAATCGATCATCAAAGACGAATTTTACGCAGCGAAATTGAAGGCGAAATTGTGGATGTCGCACTTTTAGCCGCATCTAAATTACTTGAAGGGAAAATTGACGAAGCCGAGGATCGTCGTCAGATCCAAAGCATGGTCAAGAATGTACGTAACTAATGAGTAAGTTAGCGTCACGTTATGCCCAAGCGCTTTACGATTTATCCGTTGAAGAAAATTTAGAAGAAAAGTGTTTAGTAGAACTTAAAACGATTAAGGAATTATTTGATGATAATCCTGGTTTAGATAAGCTATTAGCACAAACTCAAATTTCTAAGGATGAAAAGAAGAAACTTCTTGATGAAGTCTTTGGTTGGGCTCACCCATACATTTTGAATACTTTAAAACTGTTGGTTGATAAACAACGTACGCAGATAGTCGTGGATTTGTGTAAAACCTTCCGTGAGTTATATAACAATGCTCACAATATTGTTCAAGGTGTTGCATACACAACCATTCCCTTAAGTGATGATGAACTACACACACTTGAGAAAGATTTAAGTTTAAAAGAATCGAAGACAATTGAGTTAATCAATCGTATAGATCCAACCCTTGTTAAAGGGATAAAAATTCGCTACGGCGATAAAGTACTTGATGCGTCCTTAAAAGCACGTATTCAAGGCTTAAGAGATAGTTTAATTGAAGGAAGGTCATAAGGATGGAAATTAGACCCGAAGAGATTTCTGCGTTAATAAAAGATCGCATTCAACATTACGCAGATGAAATCGATGAAAAAGATGTTGGTGTTGTCATCAAAGTTGGTGATGGGATCGCTATTGTTAATGGCTTAAGTGATGCCATGGCTGGTGAACTATTGGACTTTGGTAACGATATTAGAGGTATGGTACTTAACTTAGAAGAAGATTCTGTTGGGTGCGTACTTTTAGGTAGCGATCGAGACATTAAAGAAGGTGGCACAGTCACACGTACTAAAAAAATTGTTGAAGTTCCAGTTGGGGATGAACTTTTAGGTCGTGTTGTTAATGCATTAGGTGAAGCAATTGATGGTGGTCCAGCGATTACTTCTAAGAAGATGCGTCCAATTGAACGTGTTGCACCAGGTGTTATGACTCGTAAATCAGTTGATCAACCAGTTCAAACTGGTCTTAAAATCATTGACTCAATGATTCCGATTGGTCGTGGACAACGTGAACTTATCATTGGCGATAGACAAACGGGTAAAACCGCTATTGCGATTGATACCATCCTAAATCAAAAAGACCAAGATATGATTTGTATCTATGTTGCGATTGGTCAAAAAGCGTCAACTGTAGCACAAATCGTTGAAAGACTTCGTAATGAAAAAGCACTTGATTACACAGTTGTTGTTTCGGCAACAGCAAGTGAACTTGCACCTTTACAATATATGGCTCCATATACTGGTTGTGCGATTGGTGAAGAGTGGTTAGAACAAGGTAAAGACGTTCTGATTGTTTATGATGATTTATCAAAACACGCTGTTGCTTACCGTACAATGTCCTTATTATTACGTCGTCCACCAGGTCGTGAAGCGTATCCTGGGGATGTATTCTATCTACACTCACGTCTTCTTGAAAGAGCATGTCGTTTAAATGAAGCAAATGGGGGTGGTTCAATTACTGCTCTACCGATCATTGAAACACAAGCAGGTGATATCTCAGCCTATATCCCTACAAATGTTATTTCAATTACTGACGGACAATTATTCTTACAAACTGAGTTATTTAACTCAGGGGCTCGTCCTGCCGTTGATTCAGGTCTATCTGTTTCACGTGTTGGATCTGCAGCTCAAACTAAAGCAATGAAACAAGTATCTTCAAGTTTAAAACTTGAATTAGCACAATATCGTGAATTATTAGCGTTTGCGCAATTTGGTTCTGATTTAGATGCAAGTACCAAATCTGTTATTGATCATGGAGCTCGTTTAACTGAACTCTTAAAACAAGGCCAATATTCACCATTAACAATGGCGCATACTGTACTTTCACTATTTAGTGCTAAACATCGTTTTATTAAAGAAGTTCCAGTAGAAAATATTGTTGAATATCAAGAAAATTTATTAGCAGGTTTTGATCGTGATTACGCAGATCTTGTTAAAGAAATTGAAGATAAAAAAGCGATTTCTGAGGATTTAGAAATAAAACTCAAAAAAGCTATGGATCAATTAACTAAACAGTACGTAAAGGTGAGTAGTAAAGCGTAATGGCACAAAATAAACAAGCTCTCAAACGACGCATTAAATCTGTTCGCTCAACTAAAAAAATTACGGCAGCGATGGAGATGATTGCGACGGCAAAACTTGCTAAACAAAAAAATCGTATGGAAACAAACCGCGTATTTGCGAATACGTTGTACCATACTTTTCACCGTGTCTTAGGACGCGTGAATATGAGTGATGTGGTTTACTTTCAAGAAAATGAAGGTCCTACATTATTTCTCGTTTTTGTTTCTGATTTGGGCTTGTGCGGTGCTTATAACTCAAACGTTATATCTCAAATAAAACGTAGTGTTTCAAAAAGTGATCAATTGATAGTGATTGGATCTAAAGAAGCTGGTTGGTTAAGACGTAATAACTATAACGTTCTTGAACAATATTCTGGAGAAAACTTAGGGTACGGTCATTTTACACAAACGGTTGAAGAGGTCGTCCAAAAATTTAAGAATAAAGAAATTGCTAAACTAAAAATCATCTATACAGAATTTGTAAATTCTATGACTTTTGAAGCCAGAGAATTACAACTACTTCCAATCAATGATGATCTTCAACCAAAAACCGTTGAAGAAGGTGAAGCAGCGACAAGTTTGGGTCAAGATATTATCTTTGAACCTGATCCTGAAACTTTAATTGAACAATTGGTCCCAATGTTGATTAACTCAATGTTATTTAGTGTTTGGATGCAATCTAAAACATCTGAACAAGCATCTCGTCGTTTAGCTATGGATAACGCGACAGATAATGCACAAGAATTGATTGACGATTTAGTCATGAAATATAACCAATCAAGACAAGCAGCAATTACACAAGAAATTACTGAAATTGTTGCGGGAGCAGAGGCTCTTTAGGAGGAATTATGGCAAAACTAAAAGGAAAGATTACTCAGGTTATTGGACCTGTTATTGATATTCGTTTCAATGAAGGCGAACTACCACAATTAAACAATGCGATTGAAATTAAACTTGGCAATGAGAGACTTGTTGCTGAAGTTGCTCAACACGTTGGTGATGATGTTGTTCGTTGTATATCAATGGGCGCAACTGAAGGTTGTGTTCGTGGTATGGAAGCTATCGATACAGGCTCACCTATTCAAGCACCAGTTGGACGTGAAGTCTTAGGGCGTATGTTCAATGTTTTAGGTGACTTAATTGATGGTGGTGAACCACTTCCTAAAGAAACTAAACATATGCCGATTCATCGTTTAGCTCCTAGTTTTGATGAACAACAAACCAGTGCTGAAATCTTAGAAACTGGGATTAAAGTTGTTGACCTTTTATGTCCGTATGTAAAGGGGGGGAAGATTGGATTATTCGGTGGTGCCGGTGTTGGTAAAACTGTTTTAATGCAAGAACTTATCCATAATATCGCAACTGAACACGGCGGTTTATCCGTTGTTGCAGGTGTAGGTGAGAGAACTCGTGAAGGGAATGATCTCTACACTGAAATGAAAGAATCCGGCGTTTTGAGTAAAACGGTTCTTGTTTATGGACAAATGAACGAATCACCAGGCGCAAGAATGCGTGTTGCTTTAACTGGTTTAACTATGGCAGAACACTACCGTGATGATGAAGGACAAGACGTACTTCTCTTCATTGATAATATCTTCCGTTTTACGCAAGCAGGTTCAGAAGTTTCTGCTTTATTAGGCCGTATTCCATCAGCGGTTGGTTATCAACCAACTTTAGCGACTGAAATGGGTCAACTCCAAGAAAGAATTACTTCCACAAAACGTGGTTCAATTACATCTGTTCAAGCAATCTATGTGCCAGCTGATGACTTAACTGACCCAGCGCCAGCAACAGCTTTCTCTCACTTAGATGCAAAAACTGTTTTAGATCGTAATATTGCTGCATTAGGTATTTATCCAGCAGTTGATCCACTTGATTCATCATCACGTATGTTAGATCCACTTTTAGTTGGTCAAGATCATTACCGTGTTGCCCGTGGTGTTCAAGAAATACTTCAACGTTATCGTGAACTTCAAGATATTATTGCCATCTTAGGGATGGATGAATTATCTGATGAAGATAAACTTATCGTTAACCGCGCACGTCGTATCCGTAATTTCTTATCTCAACCGTTCCATGTTGCTGAGCAATTCAGTGGTTTAAAAGGTACATTCGTAAGAAAAGACGAAACTGTTCGTTCATTCAAAGCAATCTTAGATGGTAAAGCTGATGATTTACCTGAACAAGCATTTATGTATGTTGGAACGATCGAAGAAGCTCAAGCAAAAGCGAAAGCTTTAGGACAATAAAATATGTTTAGAGTCAGAGTGGTTACACCTGAAGCAAGTGAACGTGACTTTAGATGTACACAACTGAATATTGATACACCTAGTGGACAAATGGGGATTTTAAGTCACCATATGCCACTTGTGACAAAGATTAACATTTCAATGTTAACAACGATTCATGAAGGTGAACGTAAACGTTATGCAATTTCTGGTGGTGTTTTATTCTTCCAAGATAATGAAGCGACGATTATGGCTGATGCTTTTGAACATGAAGGTGAAATCGATATTTCTCGTGCAGAAAAAGCTAAACAAAGAGCTGAGCAACGTTTAAAAGCAGCCGATGAATCAATTGATTATAAACGTGCTGAATTAGCTTTAAAAAGAGCTATTAATCGAATCAGTTTAAAAGGTTAATATGAACCAAATTGTTTTAATTACATTATATTTTGTATTCTTTGCACTCAGCCTATATGGTTTGAGTGCGTTTGATTTTAAGAAAGTATTTCACTCAGCAAAAACAACACAGTCACAAATTCTTGTCTTATTATTAGCAATGTGTATAGCATACTTATCAGTGCAATTTTTATTGGGAATTACATTCTCACTATCTTAAATTTACACACATGATATAATAAGTTGTACTTTCATTTAGGAGGCTATTTTTTATGGCATTTTCAAAAGCCGTTGGCATTGACTTAGGTACAGCAAACGTCCTTATTTATGTAAAGGGCGAGGGGATCGTATTAGACGAACCATCTGTTGTAGCTATTGAAGTAGAAACAAAAAAATCACTCGCAGTAGGGAACGAAGCTAAAATGATGTTAGGTCGTACTCCTGGTCGAGTTCAAGCAATACGTCCACTTAAAGATGGAGTTATTGCAGACTTTGAAGTCACAGAAATGATGTTAGATTATTTCATTAAGAAATTAAAATTAAAGGGTGTTTTCTCACGTCCTACTATTTTAATTTGCTGTCCTTCAAATATTACATCTGTTGAACGTAACGCGATCCGTGATGCAGCTTATCGCGCGGGCGCAAAAAAAGTTTACATTGAAGAAGAACCAAAAGTTGCAGCAATCGGTGCTGGTCTTGATATCTCTAAGCCTACTGGAAACATGGTTTTAGATATTGGTGGTGGTACAACAGATGTTGCGATTTTATCATTAGGTGAAATTGTTACTTCAACATCACTTAAAATTGCAGGGGATAGAATGGATCGTGACATTATAAAATATGTTAAAGATACATATAAACTCTTAATCGGTGATCGTACTGCAGAACAAGTTAAAACAACAATTGGAACTGCATGGCGTGGTTCAAGAAAAGATAAAATGGACATTAGTGGTCGTGACTTAGTTACAGGTTTACCGCATACGATTTCTATTACATCTGATGAAGTAGAACTCGCAATTCATGAAAGTCTACAAGAAATTGTTCGTGCTTGTCGTGTTGTCTTAGAACAAACACCTCCTGAACTATCTAGTGATATCGTAACCCGTGGTATAGTCATTACCGGTGGTGGTGCTTTACTTGATGGTTTAGATCAAATGTTAATGAACGAACTTGGTGTTCCTGTATATGTTGCTGAAAACGCATTAAGATGTGTTGCAGAAGGTACAGGCATCATGTTAGAAAACTTACATATAGTTGCTTAAGACTACCCAATTGGGTAGTTTTTTTATGGGAAAAGCACTTATTGAGCATATAAGATAGTATGGGAAATAGAATTATACCTGCCATCTTATCAAATCCATATGATAGCCATGATTTTGATGATGTACTTAAAAAATTATTAGTAAACTACAAAACACTTATAAACCAAAGACCATTAGATGAAGCTTTATGTTTAATGGTTAGCACACAGAATTATATCGAAAGAAGTCAGTGGAAAAGAAATCCTTATCTAAATATCCAAGTTGGAGATTTTTGTTTTATAGACTATGGTAGTGCTTATCAATTAGAAGCAGGATATCAACACTTTGGACTAGTCTTATCTGAATGTAATGGGAAACTTTTTGTGATACCAATGAGTTCAAATCCATTTATTTTTAAACAAGCTTATGATGAATTTGATCACCCCAAAGGGAAAGTACATTTACATCGTCTCAAGAAATGTTGTGGCTTAACTAGAGATTCTACTCTTTATTTGAATGATGCAAAATTTATTTCATCAGCCCGGGTAATAGAAGTCGTAGGTCACTTAGATAGTAAAGATTATCGATTTAAGAAAATACAAGATCGATTATTTAAAACGGTATTTTATCGTTGAATGCTATACTTTAATTTGATGAGTAAAGATATTTTAAGTGAGTACAAGAATCAAAAATGGATACTAGGTGTCTCTGGTGGACCAGATTCAATGGCTCTTTTAGATATGGCCTATCATGCAGGAGCAGCATGTTATGTTGTACATGTTAATTATCATAAACGTGACAGTGCACTACGTGATCAAAAAATAGTTGAGGACTATTGTTTAAAACATAAAATAGAATGTTCTGTATATAATGCACCTGATTTTAGTAAAGGAAATTTCCAAGAAAAAGCACGTTCCTTTCGTTATCAAAAAATGATAGAAGTTTTAAGGAATGTTGGTGCTGATGCGATGGTTGTTGCCCATCATAAGGATGATGATTTAGAAACCTATCTCTTTCAAAAAAGTAGATCATCCCAAGTTGATTATTATGGATTAAAAAGTGAAATTATATTTAAGAAACATCGATTAATTCGACCGCTTTTAGATCTTACAAAAAATGAGTTAATCGATTATTGTGAATTGAATCATATTGAATATGGTATTGACGAAAGTAATGAGGATCTACGTTATACTCGAAATAAAATTAGAAAAGAATTAAAAGCTTTATCAACTAAAGAGTTAGAAGTACTATTTTTAGAGAAAACAATTAAGAATCAAGAACAAGCTAACTATCTAAACTCTCAAAAACAATTATTAGAAGATCACATCATCGAATTAAAGGTTTTCAACAATTTAGCTAATCAAAAGAAATTTTTATTGAACTGGTTAAAAGAACATCATGTCAACAAAGCGCTATCGTATGCTTTTCTTCAAGAGTTACTTAGACAAATAAGTGAAGTAAGTTCTTTTGTGATGGAATGTGGAGATCTCAGAATTGTTAAACAATATGAAAAGATTAGTTTGTTAAGTAAAGAGATAAAACATTATAGCTATACCATTGAAAATACAGAAGATAGAGTATTTGAAGAATTTACCTTGGATTTTACAAAAAACGGACAAATTCACATAAATTTGAGTGATTTCCCACTTACAATTAAGTCCTGTGAGGGAAATGAAATAATTGGAAACATTCGTTTGAATCGTTGGTTTATTAAACATAAAATTCCTTTAGAGAAAAGAGAATTGTGGCCAGTTATTTACAATTCAAATGGTAAACTATTATATATAGTAAATCGCAGTTTTCTTGGTGGGGTAAATCCTAACAAAATCACATTAACTGTGGTAAAATGACTCAATATGGAGGCACTATGCATAAAGATATAGAAACAATATTGATCTCAGAAGAACAAATATCAAATCGCTGTAAAGAACTTGGTCAGGAATTGACTGAATACTACGCAAAAAAAGGTGAAGTACCTCTGCTTGTGACCTTACTTAAAGGAGCTGTTCCTTTTTTAGTAGAACTAGCAAAAAATATTGAGTTAGATATTGAACTAGACTTTATGGATGTATCATCATATGAAGGAACAGAATCAATTGGCGATGTTCGTATTATTAAAGATTTAGATCGTTCTATTAAAGAACAAAGCATTCTCTTAGTTGAAGATATTGTCGACACAGGTCGTACATTAAAATCGGTTAAGGAATTACTATACAATAAAGGGGCGAGCGATGTTAAAATTGTTAGCTTACTAGATAAACCATCACGACGTGTGATAGAAATTACAGCTGACTTTGTTGGCTTTGAAATTCCTAATCATTTTGTTGTAGGCTTTGGTTTAGATTTCAATGAAAAATACAGAAACCTAGCTTATGTTGGAGTTCTAAAAGAAGAATGTTATTTATAAAGGAGTAATATTATTTTATGCGTAATCAGAAACTAACTTCACTTGTACCATATCTATTTGTCATTATGGCGCTATCTAGTTTAATGTTTCTTAATTTCAATGGAGAAATTCAAGAACTTACTACTGGCGAATATGAAAAATTATTGAACACAAACGAAGTTGAAACATCAAATGTAACTCTTAGTAATGTCGTTATTACGATTGAAGGTTACTACAATGATGCAGACACACTTGTACCTTATACATTAACGGTTCCAAACACAGATCAAAACAATGATGCATGGATGGAAAAAATTTATGAGGGAAGTGCAGAAGTAACAGTCATAGATTCCTATGAAAGCAATGTTTTCTGGGATTTAATTGGACAAATTGTACCTTTCTTATTATTTGGAGCTTTAGCTTTCTTTCTATTATCTAGAATGAATGGTGGAAACAACAATAAAGCATTCGAATTTGGTCGTTCACGTGCTCGTTTAGAAGGCGATATAAAAGTTCGCTTTGACGATGTTGCTGGATGTGACGAAGAAAAAGAAGAAATGCAAGAACTCATTGCATATCTAAAGAGTCCTAAGAAATTTGAAAAAATGGGAGCTCGTATTCCTAAGGGTGTACTCATGGTTGGGGCACCTGGTACAGGTAAAACATTATTAGCGAAAGCTGTAGCTGGTGAAGCAGAAGTACCTTTCTATTCTATTTCTGGTTCAGACTTTGTTGAAATGTTTGTTGGGGTTGGCGCATCACGTGTTCGTGATATGTTCAAAAAAGCAACTTCAACAGCTCCATGTATTATCTTTATTGATGAAATCGATGCCGTCGGACGTCAACGTGGTACTGGTTTAGGTGGCGGTCATGATGAACGTGAACAAACTTTAAATCAACTCTTAGTTGAAATGGATGGGATTACAGATAACTCAGGGATTGTCATTGTTGCGGCAACCAATCGTCCTGACGTATTAGATCCAGCTTTATTAAGACCAGGTCGTTTTGATCGTCAAATTACAGTAAGTTTACCTGATCGTAAGGGTCGTGAAGCTATTCTTAAAGTTCATGCAAGAAATAAAAAATTAGGTGATGATATTGATCTTGAAGCACTCGCTAAAAGAACACCAGGTTTCTCTGGAGCTGATTTAGAAAATGTTCTAAATGAAGCAGCTATCTTAGCAGTGCGTTCAAACAGAGATATTGTATTAATGGAAGATTTAGATGAAGCGATTGACCGTGTTATTGGTGGACCTGCTAAAAAATCTAAAAAATATTCTGATAGAGAAAAACGCTTAATCGCATTCCATGAAGTTGGACATACGATTGTTGGTTTAAAACTTGATGGTAGTGATCTTGTGCAAAAGGTTACGATTATCCCACGTGGCGTAGCTGGTGGATATAACTTGATGACTCCTCGTGAAGAAACCTTTGTTTCTACAAAGAAAGATTTCTTAGCGAAAATTACAGGATTACTTGGTGGTCGTGTTGCTGAAGAAGTGTTCTTTGATGAACAAACGACTGGCGCATCAAATGATATTGAACGTGCGACAAGAATTGCACGTGAAATGGTAATGACATATGGGATGAGTGATCTAGGTCCTATCCAATATGAACATTCAAGTGGAAATGTATTCTTGGGACGTGATTATAGTGCTTCCCGTAACTACTCTGGTCAAATTGCATTTGAGATTGATACAGAAGTACGTCGACTCATTGATTCAGCATATGACACTGCAAAGAAAATTGTTAAAGAGAATAGAAAACTCATGGAACAAATTGTGGATGTCTTAATTGAACAAGAAACATTAACCGCTGAACAAATTGAAAACATTGTGGAAGGTCGCAAGTTTAATGAATTTGTTACCCCAACAGTTGAAAAGGAAAGCGAATAACCCCTATCTTTAGGGGTTTTATATCGATATGGACATTTTAATAAAAGCACTTGCGCATCAAGGCGCAATTCGTATTATTGTTTGTGATACGACTGAGACTGTAAAACATGCTGCTCAAATACATCATACCTATCCAACCGCATCTGCAGCCTTAGGCAGAACTTTAAGTGCGGCAGCATTATTAGGTAGTCAATTAAAAGATGAGAATACTAAGATTACCATTCAAATCAATGGTGGTGGTCCATTAGGAACAATCATGGCTGATGTCAATTCAAATTGTGAAGTACGTGGTTTTGTCGCTAATCCTGGAATATATTTAGTTAACGAAGAGACAAATAAATTAGATGTTGGAAGGGCTGTTGGGAACAATGGTACTTTAAGAGTGACTAAAGATTTAAAGTTAAAAGATAAATTTACCGGAACGGTAGAATTACAAAGCGGTGAGATTGCTGAAGATTTTGCATATTATTTTACAATCAGCGAACAAACACCATCGGCTGTTTCATTAGGTGTATTGGTTGATGAACACAACGAAGTAATCGCATCGGGTGCACTAATGATTCAAATGATGCCATTTGCGACTGAAGCAGATATTCAGATTGCAGAGGATGTCGTTGCGCACTTAAAACCGATCTCAACAATGATTCATGAAGGCATGAAACCTCAAGAAATTGCGGAAGCACTTTTTCAAGATGTTACGATTTTATCATCACAGGAAGTTAGTTTTAAATGTGATTGCAGCAAGGAAAGAATGTTTGAAGCTTTACATAGTTTAAAAGAAAATGAATTACTTGAAATGATTGAGGAAGATCACGGAGCTGAAGTCAGCTGTCATTTTTGTAATACAAAATATGCATTTAGTGAGGATGAGCTAAGATCGCTTATTAAATCATCATGAGTAAATGGAAAATTGGCGATATTGAAATAGCGAATCAAGTGACCATTGCGCCAATGGCTGGGATTAGTAATGGGGCGTTCAGATCGCTAGTTGCTCATTATAAACCTGGTATTATCTATACTGAAATGGTCAGTGACAAAGCAATTGTATATAAGAATGAAAGAACGATGAAGATGTGTGAAGTCTATGAGGGTGAACACCCGATTGCTTTACAACTCTTTGGCGAAGATGTTGAGTCTATGACACAAGCGGCTATCTATTTGGATACGCAGACCAATTGCGATATTATCGATATTAATATGGGTTGTCCTGTTCCTAAGATTGTTAAAGGTTCTGGTGGTGCATCCTTGATGAAGGATCCTGATAAAGCAGTGGCAATTGTAGAATCGATTGTTAAGAATGTTAAAAAACCAGTGACAGTTAAAACACGTTTAGGCTGGGATTCTAAGAATATGAATGTAGTTGAATTAGCGAAGCGACTAGAAAAAGCAGGCGCAAAGGCAATTGCGATTCATGGTCGAACACGTGTTCAAATGTATGAAGGATCTGCTGATTATACTTTGATTAAGGAAGTTAAGGAAGCTTTAAATATCCCTGTTATTGTAAATGGTGATATTACCGATATTGATAAAGCGAAAGAAGCTTTAGATTTTACTCACGCTGATGCTTTGATGATTGGGCGAGGAGTTCTAGGACGTCCTTGGTTTGTTAAGGAAGTCGTCGATGCTTTAGATGGTAAAGAAATTGAAGATATTAGTATTGATGAACGCTTTGAGATAGCTTTATTACATGCGAAAAGATTAATAGAACTGAAGGGTGAAGTCCTTGGGATAAAGGAAATGCGTGGACAATTAGGGTGGTATTTAAAAGGTCTTCCGCACTCTCACAGAGTCAAGGATGAAATCGCAAAGATGATAAGTTTGGAAGATTTTGATAGAATAGTTAAGAATTATCAAAATGAATTAAAAAATAAGGATTAAATGATGGATATTGAACGTACAGAACAAGAATTAGTTCGCATTGAGAAAATGAATGCGATGAAAGAGAAAGGCATTGAACCATTTGGTTCGGCTTTTTCAAGAACTCACAGAAGCTCAGATATTGTAGAAGCTTATGGAGAACACAGTAAAGAAGATTTAGCTGAACTCAATCAAAACGCAATTATTGCAGGTCGTATTATGACAAAACGCGAAATGGGTAAAGCGGGTTTTATGCACTTACTTGATCGTGATGGTCAAATACAAGTGTATTTAAGAAAAGATGTTTTAAGTGAAGCGGACTTTGATTTATTCTTAAATGCGGATTTAGGAGATATTTTTGGGGTTGAAGGTACTATCTTTAGAACCAACCATGGTGAACTATCCGTAAAAGCAACTAAATTAACTCACTTAAGCAAAGCACTACGACCACTCCCTGATAAATTTCATGGTTTGAATGATATTGAAGAAAGATATCGTCGACGTTATGTTGATCTAATTGCCAATGATGAAGCAAGAAGAATCGCAATGCTTCGACCAAGAATTATTCGTGCTTTTCAACATTACTTTGATGGTTTAGGCATGATTGAAGTTGAAACACCTGTGTTACAACCAATTTTAGGAGGTGCTGCTGCACGTCCGTTTGTGACTCATCACAATACATTAGATATGGACTTCTACCTTCGTATTGCGACTGAATTACCACTAAAACGTTTAATTGTTGGTGGTCTTGAAGGTGTTTATGAAATTGGAAGACTCTTCAGAAATGAAGGGATGGATAAATCACATAACCCAGAATTCACAACTGTTGAAGCATACTTAGCCTATAGTGATATGCAAGGAATGATGAAACTAGTTGAAGGTTGCTTAGAGTTTGTGGCGATGGAAACTTTAAAAACAACTGAAATACATTGGAATGAAAAAGAAATTTCACTCAAAGGACCATTTAATCGTGTGCATATGGTGGATGCGGTCAAAGAAGCTTGTGGAGTAGACTTCTATCAAGTTAAATCAGTTGATGAAGCTTTAGAGATAGCAAAGAAACATGAAGTACATGTAGAAAAACATCAAAGAACATATGGTCATATCTTGAACTTATTCTTTGAAGAATTTGCAGAAAAGAAAATGGTTCAACCAACCTTTGTCTATGGCCATCCAATTGAGATTTCACCTTTAGCGAAGAAAAATACAGAGGATCCTCGTTTTACCGATCGTTTTGAACTCTTTATTGATGGGCGTGAGTATGCAAATGCATTTAGTGAACTCAATGATCCAATTGATCAACGTGAACGATTTGAAAATCAAATGAAGGAAAAAGATTTAGGTAATGATGAAGCGAATGAAATGGATGTTGATTTCGTTGAAGCATTAGAATATGGAATGCCGCCTACCGGTGGTGTAGGAATAGGGATTGACCGATTTGTCATGTTACTTGCGAATACAGAAAGTATTCGAGAGGTTATCTTATTCCCACATATGAAACATAGAGATTAGTAACTTATAAATTTAAGTGTAGAATGGTATTTCTACACTTTTTTTTATTCATATTTATTAAAATTCGGATAATCTTGTGATATCTTAAATCTATGGAAAAATATGATGTCATTGTTGTAGGTGGCGGAATGGCTGGATTGACCGCAACCAGTTATTTAAGTTCAAAATACTCGACTATTCTCATTGAAAAAGAATCAACTCTAGGTGGACTTGTTGGTTCATTTGAACTTGATGGTTTTGTATTTGACAAAGGTGCAAGAGGAATCATAGATTCTGGAATTGTTATGCCGATGTTAAGACAACAAGGCGTTGAAATAGATTTTTTAGAAAATCCAATTAAGATGATAGTTGAAGAAGAATCTGTTGATTTGAAAAACAAAGAAGATATTATAAAGTACGGTGATTTGCTTAAAAGAGTTTATCCAGATCAAATAAGTGAAATTGATCAGATTGTTAAAGAAATTCAAAAAGTAATGACTTATATGGACGTTTTATATGGAATAGAAAACCCATTATTTATGCCTAAACCATATTCAAAGGAATATTTAAAAGAAACTTTATTGCCATGGATGATTAAATTTTTACCAAACATTTATAAGGCAATGAAAATGATGGAACCGATAAATGTATATCTAAAGAAAATTTCAAAATCAGAGAGTTTAGTTGATATTATTACCCAACATTTCTTTGAAGAAACACCAACTTTTTTTGCATTATCTTACTTCTCACTCTTTCTTCAATATCAATATCCTAAAGGTTCAACTCAAAGTTTAGTTGATGCGCTTATAAAAGTTATTTTAAACAACCACACAAAAATTCATACGAGTGAAGAAGTTTTAAGCATTGACATAAAAAACTCTGTACTTTCAACAAATCTGAACTCATATCAATTTAAAAAGATTGTTTGGGCAGCTGATGTAAATTTAATGTACAAACTCATTAATCAATCTGATTTAGAAAGCAGAAATTTAAGAAATCTAGAGAAGATGCTTCAAAAATATAAAAGTTTAAAAGGAGCAGATTCTATATTAAGCACTTTTGTACAATGTGAAATAGATCCATCATATTTTAAAGAATTATTTGGACCCCATTCATTTTATACTGAACGAAAAAAGGGACTGAGTCATATAAAATTAGAAGATATTAAAAATGGTCAAGATTTCATTAATGATAAGAGAGAAATATTTAAATGGCTAAAAGATTATCTCTTATATAATACCTTTGAAGTCTCTATACCTGTTTTAAGAGATGCAAATCTCGCGCCAAAAGGGAAAACTGGTTTAATAATATCAACGCTTTTAGATTATGGATTAACTAAACATATCGAAGAAAGTGGCTATTATGAAGAATTTAAGGATTTTATTGCGGATGAAATTATTCAAATATTTAGTAAAAAGATTCCACAATTAAAGAATAAGTGTTTAAAGGTAATTGTTTCAACACCACTTACCATACAAAAAAAGACTTATGCTCATGAAGGAAGTGTTTCAGGATATTCTTTTTCTAATCATCCGTTCCCTGCAGAGTATCAATTTTTAAAAGTAAGTCAATCTGTTAAAACACCATTTAAGAATATTAAACAAGCAGGACAATTTGCCTTCAACCCAGCAGGTGTCCCAGTGGCAATATTAACGGGTAAACTAGCAGCTGATCAAATCATAAAGGAACTAAAATAAATGTTAGATTTAAATGCACAAACAGTTAGAGATCTCTGGTCAAAAACGTATAACGATAAAGATAAGCCAGACTGGTCGCATATCTTTCCTTACTATGATGAGAATATTGTTTTCATGGATTCCATTCAAAAAGTCGAGGGGTTTGAAGACTTTAAGGCGATGTGTGAGCGATTAACTGATCGTTGCGAAACCCTAAGCATGGATTTGTCTGAAGTTATTAAAGAAGGTGATCTCATTATCTTAGAATGGAAAATGACCATGGAATTTAAAAAGACACCAAGCACTCCGATTTTCGGGGCAAGTTTTTTACGTTTAAATGACAAAGGGAAAATTGTTTCACAACGCGATTATTATGATTTATGGGGTGACATCTTTAACGGTATACCAAAATTCAAACCTCATTATCGAAAATTTATGAAGAAACGATTTGGTTAATCATGAACTATCCAGATGAACTTATTTTTTTAAAGAATAGAAATGCAAAGCAACGAATTAGTCAATTTTCACTTAATGGGAAAACGATTGTATTAACGGGTGCTACTTCAGGAATCGGACGAGAAACAGCTTTTCGTCTTGCTCAAGATTCAATACATTTAGCTATTATCATAAGAGATCTTCAAAAAGGAATGGAATTAAAGAGTTCGATTGAACATTTAACGGAATCAAAAGTTAGTGTTTTTATTGCTGATTTCTCAGATTTAAAATCT
The DNA here is from genome assembly GCA_963663995.1 of Erysipelotrichaceae bacterium. Classification (GTDB taxonomy): domain Bacteria; phylum Bacillota_I; class Bacilli_A; order Erysipelotrichales; family Erysipelotrichaceae; genus UBA2212. The sequence goes on from OY760660.1 coordinate 1,499,754, forward strand.
GTTTCAAAAGTTGCGGATGAAATAAAAACAAAATTAGATCATATAGATGTATTAATACACAATGCAGGAATTCATTCGACAAAAAAAATAATAACAAAAGATGGGTTTGAACAATGCTTTCAAATTAATTATTTAGCATCTTATTTACTAACTCAAAAACTTTTGCCATTATTAAATACATCTAAAGAGTCTACGATACTATATGTTAATTCTGAAGGACATCGATTTTCAAGTTTTGATGTTACTGACTATAATTTCAATAAACATCACTATACTGGATTAAGGGCTTACGGATCTTCAAAAACAGCTCAGCTATTGAGTGTTTTAGTATTAAATGAAGATAAAAATTATAAAAACATGAGATTTTTGTGCATGCATCCTGGGGATGTTAAAAGCGATATTGGCAAAAATAATGGGTTCTTGTATCGTCTATTTAGTAAATTATTTATACAACCAATGCTCAGAGATCCGAAAACAAGTGCGATAGCTATTCATTGTTTATTATCAGATCCATTTTATCGAGAGCAACATGAACAATTCTATCATTTAACAATACCAGAAATCGCAGCGAATCATGCGCGAGATTATGTTAAAGCTCAAGAGCTTATCGAACTATCGAATAAACTAATAAATGATTTTATTTAATTAATAAAGACAAATTAATGTATCGAAGTTATTAATTACCAAGTACAATTATCAAAAAAGCAAACTAGTTGTTTTATACAACAAAACATGTAATAATACGAATAAAGAGGTTTATTATGCTATTTTGTGATATTAGTATTCAACATAGATACGGTAAAAATAAATTGGATGAAATGCTTTTTAAGTATGGTTTAGACTGGTCAAGAATGACAGTTATTCTAGTCGTGTCAGAAGTACCAGGAATAGAGCAAAATAAATTAATTCCTTTTTTACAGACAGATAAAGCTAATGTTTCAAAATTGTTGAAAAAGATGGTTAATGAGAACTTAATCATTTTAAATCATAATGCAATAGATAAACGAATTAACAAGTGTTATTTGACAGAAAAGGGCAATGAATTCGTGCCTAAAATGAATGAAATTTTAAGTGCTTGGGAATCGATTCTTTTTTCAGGAATAAAAGAAGATGAGCTTCAAGTTTATCTAAAGGTTAGTCAGAAAGTATCAAATAATCTTTTGCCAAATTGGGAGAATAAATAATGGGAATTCAAGGGAAAACTCTTTATGGGTTAATTTTATCTGGTGCAAATAATATTGTAGTAAATGAAAATTTGTTAAATAAGATAAATGTTTATCCAGTACCCGATGGGGATACAGGTACAAATTTATCGCTTACAATGAATCAGATTCTTCTTGAGGCAAAAGAATTTGAACATGTTTTTATGCAAATCGAAAATATTGCAGAGATTGCTCTTAAAAATGCATATGGTAATTCAGGTATGATTTTTGCAGAATATTTAAGTGGTATGTCAGATTCTTTAATAAACCAAAAAGAGATACTAAAAATTGATTTGATAAAAGCCTTTAAAAATGCGTATTCTAAAGCACATAAATCGGTAGCACAACCTAAAGAGGGAACAATTTTAAGTGTTATGAAGATTTGGTCCGAATTATTAGAAACCTCAATACATGATGAATTAGAACACTTATTTAACAGTAATCTGGAAAAACTTTATAAGTCAGTCGAAAATACAAAAAATCAAATGAAAATTCTTAGAGACAATAATGTTGTAGATGCCGGCGCTATGGCTTTCTTCTTTTTTATTGAAGGAATGACTAAGTTCTTGAAAAATGGATTATCAATGAATCTCGAATTCAAAGCATCAAAAATGGAATTGATTAGTGAACCGTTAAAGTCCCTTGATATTGGTGCTTATAGATATTGTTGTCAATATCAAGTAAAAGGAAATATTGATGTTAAAGAACTAGAAAAAGAGATTAATCCATATGGTGATTCAATTGTCATCCATCAAGATAATTCAAACATTAGTATTCATATGCATGCAAATGATCCTGCAATGCTTATGCAAAAACTTTTATCTATAGGTCCTGTTCTAAAACACAAGATAGACGACATGTATTTGCAAACTCATATGAAGCATAAGCCAAAATCCAAAATTGCTATTTTAACTGATTCTATTGCAGATATACCTTCTACACTAATTGATGATAACCAAGTCGCTGTATTACCTTTAAATATTATTATCGACTCAATTGTCTATAAGGATAAAATCACGATGACAGCTGACTACTTCTATAATTATCTTGATGATTTCAGATTAAGTCCAACATCTTCTCAACCTAATACTGAGAGTATAGAACGTTATTTAAAACAAATATTGAACAATTATGATGAAGTTATTGGAATTTTTGTATCGTCTGAAATGAGTGGTACTTACAGTAATATTTTAAAAGCATTAGATAAATTAGACACAAAGAATAAAAAGATAAAAATAATAGACTCAAAAAGTAATTCTGCTGCTCAAGGATTGATTGTTTACGAAACTGTATTAAAACGGAATGAAGGATTAAATTTTGACGACCTTGTTGAATATATTGAGAGATTAATAGAGAAGTCTGAAATTTTTGTCAGTGTTAAAGATTTAAAGTACATGATTAAAGGTGGAAGAGTTTCAAAAGTGACAGGTCAATTACTTTCATTTATTAAACTAAAACCTGTAATATCGATTGATAAAAATGGGAAAGGTATTATTCCTTATAAAACATTAAGTCAAAAAAGTGCTATTAATGCAATTTCAAAAAAACTATCTAATGATATGAAAGAATTTGGTATTTCAAAGTATTCGTTAGTTTATGCAGACAATGAAATAGATCTTAGCGAACTTAAGCGTGTTGCTGAAGAAATCATCGGCAAAAAACCTGAATATGTAGAGTGTATATCACCGATTGTTGGCTTGAATGCAGGTAAGGGTGCGTTTGCGATAGCGTACTTAAAGAATGGAGTAAGTAAATGATTAATGAGACATTGATTTTAATCATTATGATTTATTTTACAATTTGGTTTGTGATAAACACTAAATTAAAAAATGCGGGTCTAATTGATATTGCATGGGGTTCTGGTTTTGTCGTATTAGCGATCACACAACTCATTAAATATCCTAGTTCACTAGGAGTAATCCTCTTTTTGATGGTAGCCATTTGGGGATTGAGATTAAGTTATCATATAGGGAAAAGAAACATAAATAAACCTGAAGATCACCGTTATCAAAAATTCCGAGAAGATTGGGGAAAATCCTATTTGCTTCGCTCAATTTTTCAAATTTATGGCTTACAAGCAATACTGATGTTAATTGTTTCGACTTCGTTTCTTGATGGGATAATGCAAGCAGAACTTAGATCTCTTATCGGTTTATTCTGTGGTATTACTTTATATATAGTTGGTTTAATCTTTGAAATTATTTCTGACTATCAAATGGAACAGTTTAAAAAAGATAAAAAGAATAGAGGGAAGCTAATGACAAGTGGTTTATGGTCATTAAGTCATCATCCGAACTATTTTGGAGAAGCAACGCTGTGGCTTGGAATAGCCATATCTTCTTTATCTCTTGGCTCAAGTTTTGTCGCAATGATAGGCGCATTTACGATTTTCTATTTAGTGAGATTTTTATCAGGCACACCATTAATGGAAAAGAGAATTCGTGAGTATCAAGGTTTTGAAGCTTATGCAAAAGTAGTACCAATTTTTTTTCCAAAATTGAAAGGAACACTAAAAAAATGAAATTTTTTCTTCACTTTGCAGTAACATTTGTTGTATTTCTCGGTGTAGATCTATTATGGTTAGGATTTATCGCAAAAGATATCTATGCTAATGCTATTGGGCATCTAATGAGTCCTAACGTTAATTGGTCAGCCGCAATAATTTTCTATATTATTTTTGTTATTGGTATTTTATATTTCGTCGTTGAACCAGCACTTGTTCATCAAGATATCATTAAGCTTCTTATTGCGTCAGCTCTGTTTGGATTTGTATCCTATGCAACATTTGATCTAACCAGTCTTGCTACTTTGAAAGATTGGCCATTAAATATAACAATAATTGATTTGATTTGGGGAACTAGTTTATCTTTGCTTGTTTCTAGTATTTCGTATTATTTAATCAGATTAATTTCATAATTAGTCAAGGGAGACAAATATGTTCGCAAAACCTAAACTTCTAGTAAGTGATTGTCTTGGATTTAAAGCATGTCGATATGACGCATCACAAATAAATGCACCACTCATACAAGCGTTAGAGCCTTATGTTGAGTATATAAGAGTATGTCCAGAAGTGGCGATAGGATTGCCGATACCTAGAGATAGTTTAAGGCTGATACAAGATCTTGATCATCCAAAACTTGTTGTCTCAAAATCAGGTAATGATTTAACGGATGATATGAAGAACTTTTCAAATAAATTTTTGGGTAATTTACCCATGGTTCATGGATTTTTGTTGAAAAGCAGATCACCCTCATGTGGAACGAAAGATGTTAAAGTATATCATACGTTTGGAGTATCAAGTGCAATCGGTAAGGGTAAAGGAATGTTTGCCCAAGAAGTCTATAATCACTATCCAAATCATCCTATTGAAGAAGAGGGTAGACTAACTAACTTTGCGATTAGAGAGGAATACTTTTATAAGATATTTACACTAGCTGAGTTTGATGAGTCCGTTAAAACAGTGAATGATTTAGTTAAGTTTCATACAAAACATAAGTATGCGATGATGTCGTATCAACCCTTGAAAATGACGGAGTTAGGACAAATTGTCGCAAAATCGAATAAGAAAACACAAAGAAATGATATTGAAGATTATAAAAAAAGTCTTTATCGATTACTTTCGGAAACTACGAGTATTGGACGTAATGTAAACACGTTAAGTCACCTCTATGGTTATTTCAAAGATAATTTAAATGATTTAGAAAAGGAACATTACTTCACAACACTTAAATTATACAAAAACCAACAAATTCCTTTTTCAGTACCCATTTCGATTATTAATTCGTGGGCGCTTCGTTTCAAAAATGATTACTTATTAAACCAATCAATTTTAAATCCCTTTCCAAAGGAACTCATGAATCTACATGATAGTGGAAATTAATCAATAAGGAGAAGATGATGAATTTAAAAGAAAAATATATTGATGCATTAAATGAAATTGATCATGATAAGTGCATATTAATTCTAGATGAGTATTTAAGTCATAAAGATGCAAATATTGATGATACTTTTGATTTAGTATCACATGCTCTTTCACTTTCCGTGAATTGTGAGACTGATGAAATTTGGACAGAACATGCAAAAACACAAATTGTTAGATCAAGTATTGAACTATTATCAGTTCATATTGTGAAAAAAACGCCACTAAAAAATAACGAAAAAATAGCGGTAATTTGCCCAAATGGAGAATATCACGAATTAGGCGCACGATTTGTCAGCGAAGCTATACGCAAAGAAGGATATAACGCGCTCTTCTTAGGTAATAGTTTGCCTAATAAAGATATTGTCCAACTGGTAAAAGCATCTGATTTAAAAGCAATTGTTTTCAGTATTTCCAACTTTTTTACAATGCATTCAATAAATACCGTCATAGATGAAATAAATAAAATAAAACCTGATTTAAAGATTATTCTTGGTGGTCAAGCAATTAATCAAAATCCAGGACAAATCCATGGAGAAAATTGTGAGCTCTGCACGACTTTTGACCAATTGAAGAGTACATTGGAGAATTTAAAATGAAATTATCGTTTAATATTGCAAGACGATTTTTAGCTTATAACAAAGGTCAAACACTGCTGATTGTATTGGGTATAGCGATTGGAATATCAGTTCAAATTTTTATTGGTCTGCTCATTTCTGGTCTACAAGATTCACTAATAGATAGCACGATTGGTAGTAGTGCACACATTACAATCAGTTCTGAAACAAGAGGTGAAAACTTTAACTTCGATGCTGATTATTTAAGCGAACTAAAAGATATGGAAAATTTTACACATGTTGGAGTAAGTGTTAGTGGTCCAGCTTTTGGTGTCTATGATGAGAAAAGTCAATCCATACTTCTTAGAGGTTTAGATGATGAAGTGCTTGATATCAACAATTTAGAAGGCAAAATCATAGAAGGAACATTAGATCTATATAGAGGAATTGTTATTGGTAAAGGTTTAGCTGAACAGTTAGAGATTGGTGTGAATGATGAATTAATCATTCAAACAATTAATAACAATACTTATAATCTTAATGTATCTGGAATTGCTGATTTTAAAGTCGCAGCACTCAATGATAGTTGGGTTATCTCTAAACCAATTGTTGTCCAAAATATTTTAGAATTAGCGGATCAAATTTCAGCAATTGAAATACAAGTTGACGAAGTATTTAATGCTGATTTATACGCTGCGAGTTTAAGCATACCAACAGGTTTATCAGTAATTGATTGGAAAGAACAAAACGCAGAGTTACTTTCTGGTTTAAATGGACAAAGTGTTTCTACGTATATGATTCAAGTTTTCGTACTGGTTTCGGTCGTTTTAGGCATTGCTTCAACTCTTGCGATTACTGTGCTTCAAAAGTCTAAACAAATTGGAATCTTAAAAGCGATGGGAATTCCTGATACTCAAGCATCCCTTATTTTTATATTTCAAGGAATAATTCTAGGTTTCTTAGGTGGTCTTCTTGGGATGGGCTTAGGTTATGGTTTATTAGAAATGTTCTCAACATTTGCGAAGGGAGCAGATGGGAATCCAATTATTCCAATTACCTTTGATTTACAATTTATTTTATTCTCAGGATCAATTGCAGTTATATCATCATTTATCGCTTCACTAATCCCTGCAAGAAAATCACTTAAACTAACAGTTATTGAGGTAATACGTAATGGCTAAAATATTAGAGCTTAAAAACATTTATAAATCTTATGGTAAAACAGAAGTATTACATGGGATTAGTTTTGAATTAGAAGAAGGATCATTTACATCGATTATTGGTCAATCAGGTTCTGGTAAAAGTACATTGTTGAACATACTTGGAACATTAGATAATGCAAGTCGAGGTGACGTCACAATTGATGGCACAGATGTTAAAACTTTAAAGAGTAAAAAACTAGCAGAGTTAAGAAACAATACACTTGGTTTTATTTTTCAATTTCACCATTTACTTCCAGAGTTTTCTGCCATTGAAAATATCTTGATGCCGATAAAAATTCAAAAAGGTAAAGTCACAAAAGACGACTTAGCATGGGCTGAAGAACTGATTGAAGTTGTGGGATTAAGTAAGGTTAAAAATAATAATGCTTTAAAAATGTCTGGGGGTCAGCAACAACGTACGGCTATTGCACGGGCACTAATGAATAAACCTAAGATGATCCTCGCCGATGAGCCTACAGGTAATTTGGATAGTGATACAGCAGAAAGTATTTATCAATTGATGCGATCTGTTAATGAAAAATATAATATAAGTTTTCTGATTATCACACATGATCAAGCGATTGCCCAAAAAGCAGATCGAATTATTGAGATCAAAGATGGGAAAATTGTACTTGATGTTTCTAAATAAATACTAGTCAAGCAACATAGTTACTCTTCAATCCTTTTCATAAAGAAGAGCTTAAGATATTAATAGACATAAAAAAACTGGAATTCTATGATTGATTTCCAGTTTTTAGTTTATTTTATAATCCGCACTTAAGTTGAGCATTACAGTTGGTACATGTATTACATCCACCAATTTCCTCAACGGTACCTTCTAAACAGATAGGACAGATATCACCAACTTCAACACCGATATTTCGATCTTGTCTGTCAGCTCTCAAATCTGTTTTCTTTTCTTCAGGTTGTTGTTCTTTGACATTAACACCGAAGTCATGAACTAAGTCCATTTGAGCCCAGTTGTTATCACTGTCATTAGTAAGTGTTAGAACTTGAGAATCACGTGATCCATCAACGTAAACAGTTCCACCTTTTGCTTTACCATCATATAATCTTTGATAAATACGTTGTACTTGTCTTACTGAGAATCCACGAGGTGCATTAACTGTTTTAGAGATTGATGAATCAATCCATCTTTGAATTGCACATTGAACATCAGCATGCTCTTCAGGAGCTAAGTCCATAGCTGCGACAAAGTAGTCAGGTAAATTTTCACGTGTATATTCAGGGTTAAGTTTCAAGAAGTCATCGACGATTTGGGCATTTACTTCAATGAATTTGCCTAAGCGTCCTGAACGATAATAACTGAATGAGAAGTAAGGTTCTAAACCAGTCGACACACCGACCATAGTTCCGGTAGAACCAGTCGGAGCGATTGTTAATAAGTGTGAGTTACGGATACCGTGTTTTAGAACTTCTTGTCTAATTTCTTCACTCATTTCTTTCATATAACCAGTGTTAATGAAATCTTCACGAGATTCTAAGAAAGGGAATGAACCTTTTTCAGAAGCTAATTTAATTGAAGTCATATAAGCGGCTTCAGCGATCGTCTTAAAGACTTGATCAATAGTTTTTAATGATTCAGGTGAACCATAACGAGTACGTGACCAAATTAGTAAGTCATGTAAACCCATAACGCCTAAACCAACACGACGTTCGCCTAAAGCTTGTGTCTTATTAGGTTCTAAGAAATAAGGAGTATCATCGATAACGTTATCTTGCATACGTACGGTTAAGGAAACAGTATTCGCTAATTCTTCATAGAGAATTTCGCCAGTTTCACGATTAACAAAGTTAGCTAGGTTTACAGCCGCTAAGTTACATACTGAATATGGAGCTAATGGTTGTTCGCCACAAGGGTTTGTTGCGACAACTTTTTGTCCATAAGATTTAGCGTTTGTCATATCGTTAGCATTATCAATGAAGAAGATACCAGGTTCTGCAGAATAAGTCGCACAGAAGTTGATTAAATCCCAAAGATCGCGTGCTTTGATGGTGCGATAAACTTTAACAGGATATCCCATTTCAGCCCATTCACGAACATCACCAATCTCATGCCATCTAAGATCATAAACTTCTTTTTCCTCTTTCGAGAAGTTTTGAAGGTCTGGGAAACGTAATTCGAAATCACCATCGTTTTTAACTGCATCCATGAATTCTTTGGTTAGGGTAACGGAAATGTTAGCACCAGTTAAGAATTCAGGGTTAAGTACTTCTAAAGTACCACCATCAGCTAGTTTTTCACGAGCGTGATTAATAATATGTTGAGCAGCAGTTTTGCTTTCAGCTAACTCTTCATACATTTCTCTTTCTAAACGAGAGAATTCTTTATATTTAATATGCTTTTCAGCTTCTTTACGAATTTGTTCATCATTTGAATTTTCAATAAGCCATTTTAAGACTTTAGCATTTTGCATTTTCGAAATAATGAATTCAATAATATCTGGATGCCAGTCAGCCATCATGATCATTTGAGCACCACGACGTGAGCCACCTTGTTCAACAAGATGAGTCAAGTTAGCTAAATCATTTAACCAACTAACCGCACCAGATGATTTACCACCAACCCCTTTTGCAGGGGCACCTTTTGGACGTAGGGTAGAACCATTAGTCCCAACACCACCTCCACGTGACATGATTTCCATAACCTCTTTACGATGTTCAGAAATACCACCACGTGAGTCATGCACAAATGGCATAACGAAGCAGTTGAAGTAAGTAACTTGTGTCCCAGAACCGGCACCAAATAAAACACGTCCAGCAGGAATAGTGTTCATCTTTTCTAATTGTTCAGAAAAGAGTTTTCCAAATTTTACTTTATCATCATCAGACTTCTCAGTAGAGGCTAATGCGTTACCGACACGGCGTGCAATTTGTTCATAATATATTTCAACGGGTTTATCAACTTGATGTAGAGGACGCTTAATAAGGCCGGTTTCGGCTTCGATTTCATCATCTAATGATCCTCTAAACTCTTCTTCAAGTACGATTGAAACGATTTCATTTTCAATAGCTTGAACAGTTCCAATACCGCGTGAAGGGAATTTAGGGTCTTCTTTTACAACTGTAACAACGATATCACCCACACCTAAAGTTTTATGACTACGGTCTTTTTGTGCATAACGGTCAAGCATGACTAAACGAGACACACCTTGGTGACTTAAGTTATCATCCTTTTCAATTGGATAAATATGCGGAAAATGCGTACTGATGTCCGCATTCAGCTTTTGTACTGTTACATCTGAATACTTCATATTAAAAACCCCTCTTGATTGATACGTTTTATTTTATCATGAACCCTTATATAGCATTCATGAAAATGATTTACATTTATAACTCTTTTGAAAAAATATAATCTGATAATCGATTCATATATTTTAGTATATCTAAATTTATACTCTGTGATAATGAATAAGCAATGATAGTTCTCTCGACTGTACGAACCTTAGCTCTCAACACATGTAAATGAGCTTTTAATTCATCATCGAAAGGGAAAATAAATTGATGCGTTAAATTCTGTTTTTTTGCGATTTCATCTTCGAAATAGTGGATATGTTCATTTAAATCAATATCAACTAAGTAGCCTGAAAGAACACTACTTATTTGATAGAGGTCTTGAACAATCATTTCCCATTCCTGTTTATCAAGCTGATGTTTGGATTGGAAGTAAATGATCTCACTCGATAATACGTCTAACTCACCAATAAGGTTTATTAAAGGATCGCTTTTGGATAAGCGTTTATTTTTGATATCAGTTTGACCAGTGTCGCCTTTTTTAGTAGTGATTGTCATATTTTGCTTTTCTCATCAGCTTTTCTACAACTAAGTAGAGTGGCTTGTATAAGAGTATTATAAGGATATAATTGCTTGTTGCGTGAACTAAATCAAAAAGCAGGCCACGTATCCAATATATGTATCCCATCGTAAACCCATATAACAGTGCATTTTGAAGAGCGAATAGAAAGCCAAACATAAAACCAAACAAAGCTCCAAGAATGGCCCAAATTTGTTCTCTATCTCTTGAGAAAGCTTTAAATATTTGGACAATAATCATCCATAATGTCCATATCCATAGGTAAGCAATAACCCAATCTCCAAAGCCCCAAACTAGTGCTTCTAAAATAGTGAATATAAAAACCACAATCAGCGACTCTTTCCAAGTAATAAATTGAGCAATGATCAAGAACCACAAGGTTACAAGTTCAACATTGGGAAGCGAGGCTGCAGCTATTTGTATCACAAAGGCGGTGGCGGCGATAAGGGCTAATAAGACCCAACGCTTTAAAGAACGCATTTTAGTAAGCTGAAGTAAAATCTAATTCAAAGCTATCTTGATCGTATATACTTTGTAAATCAATACCATTACAGAAACCAGCTTCGACACAATCTTTATTGTTTTCTGAGTTAACTAACCACCATGGGCCAGTACTCATATCTTCAGTCGCATATTCATTAATAGATATAATCATACGACCCCAAGCATCTGATTTTTCACCACTGTAATCTAAACTAAGTTCGTCGTAGAATTCATCGACTTCATCCAGTAATTCTCCCAGTGTTTCTGAATCTGTATGAACGGTTTCTTCAAAGACGACAACATCACCATTTTCATTATCAACTACGATTGATAGTTGAATATCTTTTTCCCCAGGCATGGTTGGGAAAATAATGGGTTTTAATGCGAAATAAACAACGGCTGCTAAAGTTAAAGCGATAATCGCTCTAATATAATTTTTCTTCATATAGGCACATCCTTTCAATAAAAAACACATCCTTAAGATGTGTAAAAAAGACGGTTTGTGTCTTTTTATCTTAAGTCCCAGAAGATAATGGATTTGCTTTTGTTGGCAGGTCTACTGGCTGATCGTTCATCCTTTAAGCACCTTCCCGAAATTCTCTTTCAGTGGTATCTTGCTTATCGTCACGACCTACAGTTGCTGGGACAGCTTTGTTTATTACAAATTCCCTATTGAGCTCTTAGAGCACCAAAGTAAGCATGTTAATTATAGAGCATATTGTGGTAAATTAATGTGAAATTTCATAAAAACTTGACCCTTCTCTAAAAAAGCGTAAAATTCATAGCATAGTGGGTGATTGAAAAATGAATTATTCCGTTGTAATTGCGGCTGCCGGTAAAGGGACTCGTATGGGTCTAAAGTTCAATAAAATGTTCTTACCAATTGAAGGCGGCAAGACAATCCTAGAAAAAACTTTAAGTATCTTCTTAGATGATCCAAGATGTAAACAAATCGTCATCGTAACAAATCCTGAGGATATTTCAAAACTGATCGACCGTTATGAAGAAGGTCGTATCGTTTATGTTATGGGGGGTAAAACCCGTCAAGAATCTGTCTATCATGGTCTAAAAGCTGTGACTGAAGAGATCGTATTTGTTCATGATGGTGCACGTCCTTGGCTACCTTTAGCTGATATCAATAATTTATTAGAAGCGATGAAAACTGAAAAAGCAGCTATCTTAGGTGTTAAAGCTGTTCAAACGATTAAAGAAGTTCACGGGGGATATATTAAGAAAACAATCCCAAGACAGTCTTTATATCATGCACAAACCCCACAAGCTTTCCATATTGGCTTGTTAATGGAATGTCATTTAAAAGCAGAAAAGGCTGGCTTCCATGCGACTGATGATGCTCAACTCGTTGAAAACTTCTCGGCAATCCCGATTAAAATGGTTGAGGGATCTTATACGAATACCAAGATTACGACCATTCATGATTTAATCTAAAAAAAGGAGCAATGCTCCTTTCAGACTGTCGACAAAATAGTTGGCAGTCTTTTTTAATGATTTGGTAAAATAGAGGTATCAAAGAGAGTATAAATCTATGATCACTAAAACCAATCAAAAAGCAGAAGAGATGAGTGTCATCATCTTAGAGAATTTCATCCCAGAAAACCATCTACTACGGAAAATTAATCAATGGATTAACTTCCGTTTTATTTATGATTTAGTGGAACCCTTATATTCCAAGATTGGACGTCCTAGTATTGAACCAGTCATTCTCTTTAAACTTCTATTCATAAATCATTTGTATGGATACAACAGTATGAGAAGAACGATTGAAGAAACGAAAGTAAACTTAGCGTATCGTTGGTTTATTGGGCTTAGTGTAGATGAAAAGATACCTCACTTCTCTGATTTCTCAAAGAACTATACACGTAAGTTCTCTCAAGAGATAGAAGTGATGCATCCTCTAACAGGTGTCATTGAAGTCAAGACGGTCTTCGCAGCTGTCTTTGATCAAATACTACTTCAAGCGCACGAGAAGGACTTTATTCGAGCGGCTCATATCTATATGGATTCAACCCATATTAAAGCGAATGCGAATAAACGAAAATCAGAAGAAGTTAAGATTCTCGAAGAACGAAAACACTATCAAGATGCCTTAAATCAAGAGTGTGATGAGTATAGTGAATATAAAGGAATTAAGATAGCTAAGGAACCCATTCTTAAAGAAAAACGAATCAAGCAAAGTACGGTTGATCCTGAGAGTGGAAACTTCCATAAAGGTGAACACGAGAAACAATTTGCTTATTTAGCGCAGACAGCCTGTGATGAGAATGGCTTTATTCTAGGGGTCAAAGTGAATCCAGGGAATCTTCATGACAGTACGACGTTTAGTGAAGCTTTTGATGAAGTCCATCAAGTCTATGGTCAAAACATACGAAGTATTGGACTAGATGCTGGGTATAAAGCACCCTATATCGCACGTGAGTTAATAGAACGAAAGATTACGCCTTTAATGCCTTATAGTCGACCTAAAGGCAGAAAGAATAATGAAGATGAGTTGAAAGTCGTTAAGAAAGAATTTAAATATGATAAGAGTGCAGATGTCTATCTTTGTCCACATGGAAAGCGTTTAAGTCCAAGAAGTATAAATAAAGAAACAGGTTATATCACTTATCGAAGTACCACAAAAGACTGTAAGAGCTGTCCACTCAGAGATCATTGTCTATCTAAAAGCAGTTCAACTAAAACGGTCCAAAGACATCTATGGCAGTCTTATATGGATGAAGTAGAAATGATCCGTCATACTTCATATCATTCGCTCTATTATCCCAAACGAAAACAAACCATTGAGCGTATCTTTGGGGATGGGAAAGAGAAACATGGACTAAGATATACCCGCTATAAAGGACTCAAGAAGGTACAAGATTATACGTATCTGCTTTTCGCTTGTATGAATATGAAAAAAATAGCGATTTGGAGTGACCGTAAAGCACTCGCTACCACACTTAATTCGCTGTTTTATTCATTTTTAAAGCCATTGATCCAAAGAAAAACGAGGTTATCGTTTTCTTTCAACGTTTAACCCCGTATTTGTCTACAGTCTGAAAGGAGCAATGCTCCTTTTTTATTGAATAAACTGAATTTCATCCCCGACATTAAGATCAGGTACTTTATAAGGACTCAATAATGCGGCACCAGCCATCAGTTCAGTTCCTTCCTCTAAACCAAAGTAAAGAGAAATATGACCTAACTCATTTAATGTTGTGCCTGCAACTTCACCAATGTCTTCTACAGCATATTCAACATCACCAAACTTGATCTTGCTGCCTTTCTTTAAGAAGTCTAATGGTATTTGCATTTCTGTTTCGTGAATGACACAAACTTCTCTAAGTCCTGGAGGAGCAGTGTCATTGAATAGAATTAGAATAGGATAATCTTCAAAGAAATAATCTGGTCCTAAATCTGTGATTTTAGATTTTATAATACTCATACTACTATCCTAACATTTCATCCTGCATTTTTCTAAGTTTCCATACAGTTGTTGATGTATCTAATGCTACATCTTCTTCACTAATGAAGGTTCCTTTAGCGATATCGCGTTTTGCGACAACATTTCCAGAAATTAAACCGATAGGAACTAAATTCTTTTCTTTAACAACAACGTGATCTTCAATTACACCACGTACACAGAAACCACCAATACCATCTAGTCTTTCTCCAGCTTTAATGTCTTTTTTCGCAACAGCGACTGTATCAGATACTTGACCACATAATGGAACGATTGAATGTTCACCTTTAAGGACAGCTTTTGCGATTGAAATAGGTGTTTCAAGTGAACCTAAGTGATAAGGACGATAAATGATTTGATGATCATTGTCAGTTTTATTCATATAACGGAATGTTTCATCAGCCATTTTTGTTTTAGCTTTAACGATAACGAATACACCAGGAGCAATACCATCGACATATTCGACACAGCCATAGTTATTAAGGACGCCACCTTCATCTTTAGTACGAAGTTGGGCAACAGTTCCTTTTAAGTCACCAGATACACCATGCATACCTGTAACATCAGCTTTATAACCAATCGCATTGGATAATAAAGTCATTTCAGCCATTGTTTTTGTACCATCAGCAAATGCAGCTAACATATGAGCTGCCATGTGACGATCTGATGCTTCTTGAGCAACCGTATCAGGATTTGCTTCAATACGTAATTTGTTGTTTTTTCCTTTACCAGCAACAAGTACTTCCATACCCATTGATTTAGCGAATTCATATAATTCGAAGGTTGCGGCAGGTTCATCACCATCGGATCCTGTGTAGGATAGTCCGGCAGCTTGGAATAGTTTGTAAAGTAATGGACCAACTGTAATATCGATTTCTACATTAAGTAGAACAACGTGCTTTTTAGAGATTAAGCACTCCATGCAGATTTTAGCACCGACTTCAGGAACGCCTGTTGCGTCAACTACAACATCCACATTTTCGTTTTGGATAACTTCTCTAAAGTTTGTAGTTGTAAGTGTATCTACCTTAATTGTTGCATTATTTGCAAACTCTTCAGCAGCTTTCTTAGCGTTATCTAAGTTAATATCACTAACACCTGTTACCACCATGCCTGGGATTGTAGCGATTTGAGAGATCATGCCTCGACCCATTTGGCCAGCACCGATAACTCCGACGCGAATTGGATTGTTATTAGTTTCGCGTTCTAATAATTCTTGATAAATTGTCATATAGTTACCTTTCCATGATAAAGAATCATCTGTAAACGCCTTCATCATAGAACGATGATTTTTCGATGTCAATTTTGTTAATGCATATGTAACAAATGTGAATATTTGGTAATATTGTGAATAGATGAAAAGATTTATCAAGTTGTTTTTGTCACATTTGTGAAAAAAGAGTCACTTTTGGCACAATTGAATTGACATTGATATAGCGCTTACATAAAATCGAGTTAGCTAAGGCAAGGAAAACGCTTTCACTTGCTTTGCTCTTTACAGAAAGGAAGGGTGTGTAATTTGGATTATACAAAACTGATAATTGCATTTGCGGCTGTATGGTTTGTTCAAGGCTACTTAGCGATCGTCCAAAATCGGTCCATGACGAAGACGCTAACGACTTTACAAAGAAAACATACATCAGGGCATCTTGGTGTGGGAATCAAGAAAGCTAAATGGAATGTTGGGAAAGGGTTTTACATAATCTTGGTTACAGATGAAGTTGGTGTTCTCAAAGATGTTCAACTCTTATCAGGCTTTCTCGTTACAGCTCGATTTAAACCATATGAAAAACTTGTGGGATTAAGTGTATCAGAAGCTCGTGCAGCCATTAAGCAGAAAAATTTGCTTGCCGCATTCGATGAAGCTGTGAGTCGCATTAATGTTGAACGTAAACATCATGAGCTCGAACCTTTCAAAATTTAAATTCTCAAAAGGAGGAAGTTATGGATTTTCTAGTATCTCTAGCCGAAGGTTTCATTGGAATCTTCAATCAAGGTGGTAGTGTATTAATGAGTTTAATCACTGGTATTCTACCAACATTAATTGTATTGCTTACTTTCGTTAATGCGATCATCGCATTAGTTGGGGAAGAAAAAGTTGAAAACTTTGCCAAAATGACAACTAAGAACATATTCTTACGTTACACATTATTCCCTGTATTGGCTGTCTTCTTCATGACAAACCCAATGTGTTATACATTTGGACGTTTCGTTGAAGAAAAACAAAAACCAGCGTTCTATGACGCAGCGGTATCATTTGTTCACCCAATCTTAGGTTTATTCCCACATGCAAATGCTGGTGAATTATTCGTTTGGACCGGTATTTCTGTTGGTATTACACAATTAGGTTTAAGTGTTGCTCCTTTAGCATTACGTTATTTCTTTGCTGGGGTTATCGTTATCTTAATCCGTGGTCTTGTTACTGAAACTCTCACAAAAATGATGTGGAAGGATTAGTCATATGGCTGACAGAGTCGTTAAAGTTGTTGCTGGTGGTAAAGGCTGGGGCGGTCCGCTTTATTTAAAAGCAGAAGGCAAACGTAGTGTTGTTGCTTCCGTTACCGGTGGTGGTATCCATCCAGTTGCTGCTAAAATCTCTGAACTTCTAGGTGTTGAAGCTGTTGACGGTTTCAATTCTAAAGTTGAACCAGATGAAATGATTGTCGCAGTTGTTGACTGTGGTGGTACAGCTCGTTGTGGTGTTTATCCAAAACTTGGTGTATTAACAGTTGATCTACATGCAATCACACCTTCTGGACCGCTTATGAAGTTCATGAAAGAAGATAACTTTGTATCTGGTGTCACAGTTGAACAAATTAGTATGTCAGAAGGAACACCTGCACCTAAAGCAGAAGCTCCTAAAGCAGAACCAAAGAAAACATCAACTGCTGAAGCTAAAGAAATAAAAGATGAAGCTAAAAAAGTCGTTGCTGAAAGAAAAGCAGAGGAGAAAAATATGGGAAATACAAGTGGTGTCCAAGCTGTAATCAGTAATCTTGGACGTGCTGTTGGTAAGGTCATTGGTGCATTCTACCAAGCTGGCCGTGAATCTATTGATATTACAATTAAAAATGTATTGCCATTTATGGCATTTATCTCAATGATGATTGGGTTAATTCTATACACAGGTATTGGTGATGTTATTGCTAAAGCTGTTGTTCCACTCGCGTCAAGTTTAGTGGGAATGATCGTCTTATCATTTATTGCTGCAATTCCATTCCTAAGTCCAGTTTTGGGCCCAGGTGCGGTTATTGCGCAAGTTGTTGGTGTTCTAGTTGGTGTTGAAATTGGTTTAGGCCACATTGCTCCATCAATGGCACTACCTGCACTATTCGCTATTAATGCACAAGTTGGTTGTGACTTCGTTCCTGTTGGTTTAACATTGGGTGAAGCAGAACCTAAAACGGTTGAAATTGGTGTTCCAGCTGTCTTGTTCTCAAGATTAATTACTGGTCCAGTATCAGTGCTAGTAGCATACCTATTAAGTTTCGGTCTATATTAATAGATAGGAAAATAGTGATTTAAGAAGCAAGTTCTCTTGCTTCTTTTTTTGTTATCATTAAAGAAATGAATATTATTTATAAGGATAGTGGAGTGTTAGAAAAATACTCCATTCAAAATGATCTTGAATTATCTGCTGATTTGAAACCCAATACAGTTTTAATTCATTTTTGGCAAGTTAATGCAGTTTTATTAGGTAAGTTGGATACAGTATTACCTCAATATCAAAGTGGAGTGGACTATCTAATTAAACAAGATTACCGAGTTGATGTTAGAAAACAAGGTGGATTAGCTATTGTTTCAGACAAAGATAATTTAAATATTAGTTTTATTTTTAAAACAAGTGATTTTCATGATTTGCATAAACCCTATCAATGTGTAGCAAATGCGATAGCTAGTGCACTTAAAGAATTAGATTTACATGTAGATATTAAAAGTATTGATGACTCTTATTGTCCTGGTGATTATGACTTGAGTGTTAATGGATTGAAATTTGCTGGCATAGCTCAATATCGAAACAAAGAAGTTATTGTCGTCAGTGTAAGTTTATTTGTGAGTGGCGATCAAGCTAAAAGATCTGAAACGATTAAGAATTTTTATTTGGCTGCACATGCTGATAAAAGCAGCAAACAACAATACCCTTTAATAGATATCAATAGTATGACAACATTATCTGATTTACTCGGAAAAGAAGTCAGTATTAATGTGGTAAAAGAATCACTTAGTAACGCTTTCTATAACATATGTGAATAATATAATAACAATGTACACAGCATAATATAACAATTGTCAAATTAGTTTTTGTTAATTGACATGGCAATTTCACAACCCTAAACTAATAATAGAATATGTTACGTATTAGTAACAAATGTTAAGCGGAGGATATATGGGAGAAAAAAACAATGATCGTTTACTCATAGATATTGCGAAAATGTATTATGACGAAGCGGCAACCCAAGAAGATATTGCTCAACGTTTCAATATTTCAAGATCTTTAGTTTCTAAGCATCTTTCATTAGCTCGAGAAAAAGGATTAGTTGAAATTGTTGTTCACGATGAAAGTATTCAACCTTTTAAAGTCATCGAAGATCGTATTCAAAAGAAATATGACTTAGAAGATGTCGTTTGTGTTTCAAGTGCTGATACATCTCAAATTAAATTTAGAGTTGGACTAGCGGCAGCTAAATATTTATCTAAAATTGTTACACCAGATATGTTTATTGGTTGTTCTGCTGGAACAACGGTTCACGAAGTGGCTGAAGCAATGAATCTAAATCTAAATATGAGTAATCTTACTTTTGTACCTATGGTAGGTGGATTAGGAATGGCTCATACAGATATTCAAGCCAATGTTATCTGTGATATCTTTGCGAGAAAGACAGGAGGTAATGCGATTCAATTACATGCCCCTCTGGTTGTTGATGATGAGAACTCAAGAGAAGTTTTTGTTAGACAAAGATTTATTAAAGAGATCTTAGATTTAGCCCGTCATGTCGATGTTGCAGTGGTTGGAGTTGGTGGTCAACCAGCTTACTATGAAATGACGAAAGCATATTTACATAAAATTGAACCACTTGATCCTAAAGAAGCAGAATATGTCACAGGAGATATCTTGTACAACTTCTTTGATCAAGATGGAAAAGCTGCAAATTCAGCTTGGAATAAACGTGTTATTAACTTAAGTATTGATGACTTAATGATGATTCCTAAAGTCATTGGAGTTGCTTATGGACCAACGAAAATCGATGCCATACATGCAGCACTTAGTGGTGAGTTAATCAACGTTTTAATTACTGACGTTAACACAGCTAAACAGCTGTTGGATAAGTAGAAAGGGTATATATGAGTTCATTAGACACAGTTATTATTGGATCAGGTCCTGGAGGTTATGTTGCAGCAATTCGTGCTAGCCAATTAGGACAAAAAGTGACTTTAATTGAGAAAGCAGACATTGGAGGAACATGCCTAAATGTAGGTTGTGTCCCATCGAAAGCACTCCTAAATATTGGTCATCATCTACATGGCTTAAAAGAATTAAGTACATTTGGGATTGATGTGAGTGATTCAAATTTTGATTTTGTAAAAGCACAAAAATTCAAAGATCAAAGAGTTGTTAAGAAGTTAAGAATGGGCATTACCGCTTTACTTCAAAAAAATAAAGTAGAAGTGATTGTTGGGACGGCTGATTTTACCTCTGCCAACTCCATTGAGGTTACAAGTGATGGAAAGAAAACTTCACATAGTTTTAAGAATGCGATTATTGCGGTTGGGGGAAGACCAGTTGAATTAAAGTTCTTACCCAAGGATGAAAGAATCTTAGATTCTAGTTCAGCTTTAAACTTAAAAGAACTACCAAAAACGATGATTGTTATCGGAGCTGGATATATTGGCTCTGAACTTTCGGAAGCCTTCGCTATGTTAGGCACTAAAGTAACCCTAATTGAAGGAACTCCTAATATTCTTCCTGGATTCTCAACAGATTTATCAAGTCTTGTTGGAAAGAATTTTAAGAAACTTGGAATTGATGTGATTACCGATGCGATGGTTGAATCCGCTGAAGTAAAAGATAATCAAATTCATTTCAAATACAAACATAATAATGAAATTAAATCAGTCACTGCGGATTATGCTTTAGTATCTGTTGGTAGACGTCCTAATACAGATTTGCTTTCTTTAGATAAAGCAAAAGTAGAATTAAAAGATAGAGGTTTAATAAAAGTTGATGCACAAAGCAGAACAACTAATCCTCATATTTATGCAATTGGTGATGTCGTTGAAGGTTTAGCTTTAGCACATAAAGCTTCTTATGAAGCAAAAATCGTTGCAGAAGTTATATCTGGATCAAAAAACATTGTTGATTATAAATGCATACCTGCTGTTTGTTATACAACCCCTGAAATTTCAAGTGTTGGTTTGAGTTTGGAAGATGCTAAAGCTAAAGGCTTAAAAGCTAAGTCATCAGACTTCCCATTTCAAGCAAACTCACGATCAATTGCGAGTGGAAATACAGAAGGTTATGTTCGTTTAATTTTTGAAGAAAAAACCGAACTATTACTAGGAGCACAAGTGGTTGGTGGACAAGCAAGTGAAATGATTACCAACTGTGCTTTAGCCATTGAAAACAGTTTAACGCTAGAAGATATTGCCTTAACAATCTTCCCACATCCATCTTTTGCGGAAGCAATTATGGATAATGCAGAAGTTGGTTTAGGCTATCCAATACATATGTAAGAAAGGAAAGATTATGAGTACATCTTTAAAAAACAAAGCAAATTTAAATGACGAACAACTAAAAGAAGCGTATCGCAAAATGTGGTTAGTTCGCTACTTTGAAGAAAAAGTAGATTTCTTTTTCGCTCAAGGTAAAATCCATGGGACAACTCACCTGTGTGTAGGAGAGGAAGCAAGTTCAGTAGGTTCAGGCGCGGTACTACGTATAAGTGACTGGATTACCGCAACTCATCGCGGTCACGGACAAACAATTGCCAAGGGAACTAAAGTTAATGTCATGATGGCAGAACTCTTTGGGAAAACATCTGGAACCAATAATGGTAAAGGTGGATCGATGCATATTGCAGAACTTGAAACTGGTAACTTAGGTGCAAATGGAGTTGTCGGTGGTGGTTATGCGATTGCGGCAGGGGCTGCTTTATCTGAACAAATGAAGGGTACAGATAATGTTGCTTTATGTTATGCCGGTGATGGGTCAACCAATGAAGGTTCATTCCACGAAGCTCTAAACATGGCTTCAATTTGGAAACTTCCTGTCGTCTATTTTATTGAAAATAATATGTATGGTATGTCAGGTCCGATTAAAGATATGGCCAATATTGAAAATTTATCAGAACGAGCAAAATCCTATGGAATACCAGGGATTACCATTGATGGAAACAATCTGATGGAAGTTATTAATACAACCTTTGAAGCAGTTGAAAGAGCGCGCAAAGGTGAGGGGCCTACTTTAATTGAGGCGAAAACATATCGTTGGAAGGGTCATTCAAAATCGGATGCGAAAAAATATCGTACTCGTGAAGAAGAAGCTTACTGGCGTGAAGAAAAAGATCCTATCGCAAAGGCTAAAGCTGATTTTATAAAAGCAGGGGTCTTTACGGAAGAAGAAGCAGAAACAATTAGACAAAGTGCATTTGATGAAGTTGAAGCAGCTGTAGAATTTGCAGAAGCAGGTGAAACAGTTGGTCTAGATCAACTTTACACAAATGTATTGGCAGATTAGAAGGAGACAAGTATGAGAGAAATTACATATTCAGAAGCCGTACGTGAAGCACTTAGCGAAGCGATGCGTGAAGATGAAACCGTCTTTTTAATGGGTGAAGATATCGGTGTTTATGGTGGTGCATTTGGGGTAACTCGAGGCATGATTGAAGAATTTGGTCCAAAACGATTAAGAATCACACCTATTTCAGAAGCAGCGATTTCAGGGGCAGCGATTGGCGCTGCAATGACTGGTATGCGTCCAATCTTCGAACTTCAATTCTCAGATTTTATTACGATTGCGATGGACAATATTGTTAATCAAGCAGCTAAAATCCACTATATGTATGGTGGTAAGGCAAAAATTCCACTCGTTATGCGTACACCTGGTGGCTCAGGTACAGGTGCAGCTGCACAACATAGTCAAAGTCTAGAAAACTGGACAGCGCATATCCCTGGTTTGATTGTTATTCAACCATCAACTGCATATGATGCGAAAGGTTTACTTCACTCAGCTATTAAAAATAATAATCCTGTTATGTTTTACGAACATAAACTATGTTATAGAACAAAAATGGATGTACCTGAAGGTAAATATGAAATCCCTATTGGGGTTGCTGATATTAAAAAAGAAGGCTCAGATATTACGGTAGTTGCGACAGGAATTATGGTTCATAAAGCGCTTGAAGCAGCTGAAATCCTAGCTCAAGATGGGATTAGTATTGAAGTTGTTGATCCACGTACAATCGTTCCATTAGATAAAGAAACAATTGTAAATTCAGTTAAGAAAACACATCGTGCTGTCGTGGTAACAGAAGCTGTAAAACGTTCTGGTTTCTCAGCAGAACTCGCTTCTGTTATTGCTGAAGAAGATTCATTTGATTATTTAGATTATCCATTGGTTCGATTAGCAGGACAAGAAGTGCCTATTCCTTATCAACCTACAATGGAAAAAGCAGCAGTTCCACAAGTCAATGATATTGTCGAAGCCTGCAAGAAAATTATGGAGAGTGTATAACGATGGCAACAGAAGTATTAATGCCTAAACTTAGCTCTACCATGGATGAAGGTAGCGTTACAGAATGGCTTAAAAATGTTGGAGATACTGTCAAAGTGGGAGAACCTATCTTTGAAGTTATGACGGATAAAATTGCAATTGAAGTCGAAGCCTATGAAGCAGGTGTCTTACTTGGCCGTTATGTTGAAGTGGGTGAAAAAGTCCCTGTAAACACGGTTATCGCTCATATTGGTGATGCTGGTGAAAAAGTTGAAGCACCAACAAAATCAAGCACATCGAAAGCTGTTGAAACAATTAATGAAGAGGTAGTGGAAATCGCTGCTTCTGCACCTATTGCAAAACCTACCGGAGATGTACGAGCAACCCCAGCTGCTCGTAAACTTGCAAGAGAGAATAATGTAGATATCTCGCAAGTCTATGCGAATTTAACCGATAGTCCTCGTGTTCATTTAAAACATGTACAAGAAGCTATCAATAATCCTAAATCACAAAGTACTACAGTAGTACCAACCATTACACAAAGTGAAGTTCTTGTGCCTTGGAAAGGTGTTCGTAAGATGGTGGCTGATCAAATGGTTAAATCCAAGGCGACTGCTCCGCATGTAACACTTAATGCTGAAGTAGATACAATGAACTTAGTAGACTTACGTAAAACTTTATTAGCAAATGCAAAAGAGACAGATACTCGTATAAGCTTTACCCATCTTATTGCTTATTACACAGCTAAAGTATTAACAAAACATACAAACGTTAATGCCAGAGCACTAGAGGATGGTATTCATCAATATGCGCACGTTAATTTAGGGATAGCGACAGCGATGGATGATGGTTTAATTGTCCCGGTTATCCAAAATGCGGATACATTAAGTATTAGAAGTCTTGCAGATATTGCAAAAGATTTAAGCAAGCGTGCCCGTACGAATGCACTTGTAAGTGCTGAATTAAATGGCGGTACTTTCACTATTACGTCTCTAGGGACAACAGAAGTTCTAAACTTCAATCCTGTTATCAATGTTCCAGAGATTGCGATTTTGGGTGTTGGGAAAACCTATACTAAACTGGCGTTCAATGAACAAAAAGAAGTTGTAGAGCGAACATATCTTCAACTCAGTTTATCCTTCGATCATAGAGCGATTGATGGATATCCAGCTGCATTATTCCTTAGTGATTTAGTGAAGTTGTTAGAGAATCCTGAACTCGTCGTTTTATATTAAATTATTTATTAGAAAGCTGTAACAAAAATTGGGGACATCAAACATTAAGTGTTGATAAAACAAAATTGTTACAGCTTATTTTTATATTGATAATAATTTGGATTTGAAACATTTTTTGTATACTTTGTTTAACCCTTAATCGATGGAGAGAATATGTCTTACAAATATATCAATTTCAAATCATTAATTCCATATCTTGAAGGACTCAAACTACAAGCTATAGCTTTTGATAAAGTATTAAATCAAGAAGCGAAAGGCATATTGTTGATTCTTGAACATGAAGCTGTTTATACCATTGGTAAAGATGGTGGTTGGAATAATTTGCTTGAATCAAAAGATGTTTTGAATGAAGAAGGAATTGATGTAGTGGAAGTGAATCGTGGAGGTAATATTACTTTTCATGGACCTGGACAGATTGTTTTATATCCCATCTTAGATTTGAATTATTTGGGGAAAGATATTCATTTATTTATTGACAATTTAGAGAAATCGATTATTGAGACACTAAAAAATTTTGATATTGAAGCTACTCAAAAACCAAAGTATCGAGGGGTGTGGGTAGACGATCAAAAAATAGCAGCGGTAGGTGTTCATATATCAAAATGGATTAGCTCACATGGCATTGCTTTTAATATTAATGTGGATAAGCGTAATTTTGATCGAATAACTCCTTGTGGCTTAAAGGATTTTAGAGTTGTTTCATTGGATGAGTATAAAGGAAGACAATCGATTGAAAACATCAAAGAATTGTTAATTCAAAGTTTTGAATCAATATTTAAACTAAAGTTTGAAGAAACAAGTGAAGATTACTTAAGTGAGGAAAATAGATGAGCACTGAAATAAAAAGACCGGATTGGTTAAGAAAGAAAATATCTCATGTCGAGAATATAGATGAAACTTTTAATATCCTAAAACGTTTATCACTTAATACAGTTTGTGATAGTGCCATGTGTCCTAATATTGGTGAATGCTACGGCAATAAGACAGCCACTTTTATGATATTAGGGAATGTTTGTACGCGTGTTTGTCGTTTTTGTGCAGTCCCTAAAGGGCGAACGGAAATGGTGGATGTTGATGAACCCAGACATATTGGAGAAGCATGTAAAGAATTAGCTTTGAAACATGTTGTCGTAACATCGGTAACACGTGATGATTTAAAAGGTGGGGGAGCTCAACATTTTGCGAATGTTATAAACGAAATTCGGAAAAGTAATCCAAAAACGACGATTGAAGTATTAATTCCAGATTTAAAAGGTAACTGGGATGCTTTAAAAATAATCGTAGATGCAAAACCAGATATCATTAATCACAATACTGAAACCGTTAAAAGTCTCTATTCAGTGGTTAGACCTGTCGCTATTTACGATCGATCACTAGAACTTCTAAAAACAGTGAAGGAAATGGATCCTAATATCTATACTAAATCAGGCATAATGGTTGGACTTGGATAAACAGATCCAGAAGTATTTACTTTAATGGATGATTTAAGAAAGAATAACGTTGATATTATGACGATTGGCCAATATCTACAACCAACATCTAAACACTTGGATGTAAAAGAATATGTACATCCAGATAAGTTTGAATATTATAAAAATATAGCAGAAGAAAAAGGTTTCTTATATGTTGCCTCTGGTCCATTTGTGAGAAGTTCATATAATGCGGCGATTGGAATTGATAAGGTAAGAGCTTTATAAAAGAAACGGTAAGCTACCTATAACTTACCGTTTTTATTTAATATTTCTGATCTTGAATCATCCTTAATGTATATATAGTACTATCTGTATCAAAAATAAGGTCATCATAAGTAATAAATGTTCCTTTTTTAATACCTTTTTTAACTCGTACATTTTCGGATAATAAACCTATTGGAACATAATTGTTTTCTAAGGCTTCACTATGCTTCGTTATAACACCTCGAAAGCAATAACCACCGATATAATCTAATGTTTCATTTTCCACTAAATCTTTTTTAGCGACTGCGACAGTATCTGAAAGCTGATTAAAATAAGGGGCAATTGCAGCTTCTTGTTTTAAGTAAGCTTTAGCGATTGTAAGAGGTGTTTCAAGTGAGCCTAAATGATAGGGACGATAGAGGATTTGATGATCTTCAAAGTCTTGCATCATATAATGGAGTTCTTCGCTGACGTAAGGATTTTGTCCTTTGACAATGACGAAGACACCTGGGGCAATCCCATCAACATACTCAATGACTCCATATTGGCTTAAAACGCCATTGTCTGTTCGTAATTTTTGAACGGTTTCTTTTAAATTGGCTTTAACACCATGCATGCCAACTCGATCTGGAATAAAACCAATTGAATTAGAGAGTAAGGTCATTTCAGCCATTGTTTTTGTACCGTCGGCAAAAGATGCTAACATATGTGCGCTCATTTTTCTTCTTTGTGCTTCTTCTAAAACAGTATCAGGATTGGCTTCTAAACGTATTTTGTTGTTTTTACCTTTACCAGCCACTAAGACTTCTAAACCACATGCTTTCGCAAATTCATACAATTCGACAATTGCGGCAGGTTCATCACCATCAGATCCCGTATAAACAAGCCCAGCATTTTTAAACTCATGATAGAAGTAAGTGCCGACAGTGATATCCATTTCAACATTTAATAAAACAATCGACTTATTGGCTTTTAAACATTCCAAACAGATATTTGCGCCAGTCTCTGGATGTCCAGTCGCATCTACGACAATATCAACATCGTTATGTTGAATTAATTCATGATAGTTTGATGTGATAAAAAGATCGTGTTCTTGATTTGAATAGTTTTGGTAAATTTCTTTTGCCTTCTCAGCTTTTGAAATTGTTCGATTACAGATAGCGGATACAATCATGCCATTTAAGGTAGCGATTTGTGCGACTAAACCTAAGCCCATTTGGCCAACGCCAACGATACCTACTTTAATGGGTGTATTGTTTTTTTCTAATTTTAATAAATCTTGATAGATGCTCATTTTCCCTCACAATTCACAAATGTGACAATACTATTTTATTTGTCACTAATGAAAAAGCAAGTAAATGTTTTAATAGGAATAGAAATGACAGCTTAAAACAGGGTATTTCCTATTGTTTATGAAAAGTAAGAGTGTTATAATCTACAACGGGTAGATATCCTATATATTTACTCCTTGCCTGTACAAGGCCAATAGACCATAAGGAGGTGAACACATGAGAAAATATGAAATCATGTACATCGTTAAAGCAGATTTAGACGATGCGTCACGTCAAGAATTGGTTGACCGTTTACACGCTATCATCACAAATGATGGTGGACAAGTAACTAAGGTCGACGAATGGGGGATTAAGGAATACGCTTATCCTATCAATGACGAGACAAAAGGTTATTACGTGGTTATCAAAGTTGAAGCTAAACCTGAAACTTTAGATGAATTCAATCGTTTAGCACGTATTGAAACCAATGTAGTACGTTTCTTAGTTGTAAACGAAGAAGAGTAGGAGGATCACATAGATGTTAAATCGTGTTGTATTAGTGGGAAACTTAGTAAGAGATCCACAGTACAGTAAAACTCAATCCGGTATCTCGCTTGTTAGATTTACAGTTGCGTGCAATCGTACGTTTAGTAAAAATAATGAAGCAGACTTTATTGGTTGTATCGCTTGGCGACAAACAGCTGATTTTGTAAGTCAATATGTCAAGAAGGGTAACACTGTTGCGCTTGAAGGACGTATTACAACTGGAAGTTATGATGATCAAAGCACTGGTAAAAAGGTTTATACAACCGAAGTAACCGTCGATAATTTACAACTCGTTGGATCACGTGCATCACGTGAACAACAAAATAACGAAACTCAAAGCACGTCGACTGGCTATTATGCCGATGTCGATAGTAAATCTGATGATGTAGATTTCGAAACTGGACCATTACTTGATATCTCAAGTGATGACCTTCCATTCTAAAGAAAGGAGTTCTCATGGCATTTAGAAAACAACGTGTAGGCCGTAAAAAGGTCTGCTATTTCACTAAAAATAACATTAAAACCATTGACTACAAAGATACGGAGTTATTAAAACGCTTTATCACAGCAAATGGTAAAATTATTCCAAGACGTGTAACTGGCACAAACGCAAAACCTCAACGTATGTTAGCAACAGCTATCAAACGTGCTCGTCAAATGGCATTATTGCCTTACGTAGCTGACTAATTAAAAACATACCTTCACCCGTCAATACACAAGGGTGAAGGTTTTATTTTATAAACCTATGAACAAAAATAACGTACGAAAAATCACACAAGGCGCAATGATGTTAAGTATCATTGCAGTATTTCTTATTATTAATCTGCAAACAGCAGGTCTTTTAGAGTTGTATGCAGTTTGGCTTTTACCATTGCCTTTTATTTTTTATCAAGTCCAGTATGGATTTAAGGCAACTTTAGTATTATCAATCGCAAGTTTGATTATTGGTTTCTTACTTGGTTCAGTTATGACTCTCTTCTATGTCGCAACAGCAATCGTTGTCGGATTAGTTTATGGTTATGGCGTATCTAAAGATAAGGACAATGGTTGGTTGTTGTTTTTTACGACAGTCGTCACAGCCATTAGTATGTTCTTAGAAATGTATGCATTTGCGGCTTTCTTTGGATATGACTTAGCTGCTGAAACACATGAAATTGTTGAAGCTTTAAAGAATATAGAAGGATTAATTATTCCAAGTAATTTAGAAAGTTTAGTTTTAGGAATTTATCCAGTTGCTTTACTCTTTATGTCATTTTTGCAATCTTTAGTGGTGCATATGTTGTCAATATTACTGTTGAAACGATTAAAGATAAAGACACGAAAAATGAAAGATTTAAGTAACTATCGTTTACCTCTTTGGGCAGGTATTTTATGTCTAGTTGGTTTATTTGCAGGATCAGCTATTAAAAGTCCTTCAGCATTGGTGACACAGTATTTAATGTTAACCATTACTGTTAGTACTTTAGTAATCTTAGTTGATGCATATATTGTTGTTGTCCTAGTCGCTAGAAAATATAAAATGAGATGGTTACCATTACTGTCTGTTTTATCGATTGTATTCTTGCCAAGTATGGGTATCTATGTTTTCATAGGAGTAGGTTTACTTGATTCTTTAACAGATTTTAGACAAAGAGTTCTAAAGATATAAGAGAAAAATTATGTTCCATCATTTCAAAAATATTAGACCCTTATTATGGAGTATTATCACTGTTGATACAGTGCTTTTAGGGATACGTTTTGCATTACAAATTCGTTATCACTGGACTTTAGATATTGGGATTGTTTTAGGTAATATCTTAATGTTTTTGTTTGTGGCGGACTATTATGAAGAACAAGCACAACAAAGACAGTTTAGTATTTCAAACGTATTAGGTAAAAGTACATTTGATGCTTTGTTGTTTGGTGATGTCGGGCTAGTTGTTTATAACGATGATTTTGAAATCATGTGGATAAGCGATTTGTTAGTCCAAAGAAACTATCAAGTCATTGGTCAAAAAATTATGCAGTGGTTACCTGAAACAAAGGCGATTTTTAATAATGAAGCTGAAACCATTCGTTTAAATATTAATGAACATTCTTATGAAGCAACGAAAGTTAGTGGTGCTTCTACATTGATTTTAAAAGATATTACTTTCTTAAATGAAACTTTAATTGAGTCACATGATAAACAAATTGTATTAGGAATGGTTCACTTCGATAACTATGAAGAAACAACACAATTTGAGGATGAACATCGTGTCACATTAATTGATTCTAGAATTAGACAAGCTGTTTATACTTGGGCAAGTGAAATGGGTATTTTCGCTAAACGTCTTAGAAACAATCGAATGATTTTAGTGTTAGATGAAAAACTATTCCAACTTGCTTATGAAGATCGATTCTCAATTGTTGATACAATTAGAAAAGAATCTGAAGATTTAGATATTGCGATCACATTATCAATGGCTTTCTCGCGTGGAAGTACCAACTTTTCTGACTTAGAAGATATGGTTAATCAAGCCTTAGACTTAGCGCAAAATCGTGGTGGTGACCAAGTTGCGATTAAAACTTATAACGAAGATGTTATTTATGTCGGTGGTTCATCAGAAGCACAAGCAAAAAAATCAAAAGTTAGAGCACGTGTTATTGCCCAATCATTGCGCGAAACGATTTTGAATAGTTCTAATGTCATTGTGATGGGTCATAAAGATATGGACTTTGATTGTTTTGGATCAGCTTTAGTTATGAGTCGTTTTGTCTATGCCTATCAAAAACCTGTTGGCATTGTATTACACGGTGAACAAGAAGAAAAATTATCAAGTTCATTTGCTAAACATAAAGATGAATTAGCGCTTTATCATAATTTTATGACTGAGCATCAAGCGCGCCAAATGATAAATGAAGATACACTTTTAATCCTTGTTGATCATCACGCTGAAAGCTATACACAAGTACCTAAGTTCTTACACGAAGTTAAACATATTGTTGTTTTAGACCATCATCGTCGTAATCAAGATTTCACGTTTAATCCAATGTTGGTCTATACAGAAACTTCAGCTTCTTCAACTAGTGAAATGGTGGCTGAACTGATTTCATATCATCAATATACAGTCCCACTTACTCCAATTGAATCTACTTTTATTTTCACTGGTGTTGTGGTTGATACAAATCGTTTTAGAAATCGTAGTGGATCACGTACCTTTGAAGTAGCCAGCTTACTTAAAAAATATGGAGCTGATAGCGCTCAAAGTGATGAATTCTTAAAGGATAATTTGCGTGACTTCCAACAAAAATCTGCAGTATTAAGTCATCAAAAAGTAATTAATAATTCACTTATTATTACTTATGCAGCTGATGATCTTTACACTAGTCGTTCGATTATTTCACAGGTTGCAGACTCATTATTGTTGGTTGAAGGCATTGAAGCTAGCTTTGCGATTGGTCGATTAAATGATCGATTAGTTGGAATCAGTGCGCGCTCAAATGGGAATGTTAATGTCCATGCTATAATGGAAAAAATGCAAGGAAGTGGGCACTTTAATGCAGCTGCTTTGCAACGAGAAAATACAGATGTAGAAAGCCTTTTAAGTGAACTTGAAAGTACGATTACTGATATACTTGAAAGTGAGGAATAGATATGAAAGTTATCCTATTAGAAGATGTTAAAAAAGTGGGTAAAAAAGGAGAAGTGTGTGAAGTCGCAGATGGCTATGCACGTAACTTTTTAATTCGAAATAAAAAAGCTGTTGCAGCTACAGATCAAGCAAACGCTATCCTTGCTCAACAAAAAGCAGATAAAGCTCAACAAGAAGCTGACGATAAAAAAGCAGCTGAAGAACTCAAAGAAAAACTAGAAAAACTAGTTTTAAAATTTAGTCTAAAACAAGGTGATAAAGGTCGCGTTTTTGGATCGATTAGCACTAAGCAAATTAGTGATGATTTAAAGAAAACGCATGGATATGATGTGGATAAGCGCAAAATGCATGGGGAAGCCATTGTTTCAATTGGCTTTAGCAAAATTCAAGTTGAGCTTTATAAAGGTGTTGTCGCAACCCTTACCATTGAGGTCAAACCACAATGAGTCAGACTCTACCTAATAGTATAGAAACAGAACAAGCGATGTTGTCCAGTATGTTAGCTTACCCTAACTCTGTTCAAATTGCTTCTGAATTAGCCTTACATCCAGATCATTTTTACTCTGAAGCAAACAAACGTTTATTCAAAGTGATGATGGATATGTATGAAGAAGGGAAACCGATTGATTCGGCTTCTGTTTTAGCGCGTCTAAAAGATTTAAATTTAACGCAAGCTATAGGTGGAGCAAACTATATTTTAGAACTGACTGAAAGTTCTGTATCAAGCGCGAATACAAGATATTACATAGGTGTTATTCAAGATAAAGCTTATGTTAGAAATTTGATTATTACTGCTCAAAAAATTGCAGCAGATGGATATGACAGTAGTGTAGATATTGATGATGTAATGGATCAAGCAGAAAAAGATTTGCTTAATGTTACTCGTACACGTCGGGCAGCTGAATTTAAAAATGCAAATGAAGTTGTCACTAGTGTTTTAGAAAATATTCAAACAATGTCACAAACCCATACCAGTATTACCGGAACGCCAACGGGATTTAGACGTATGGATGGCTTAACCAATGGTTTTCAAAATGGTGACCTGATTATATTAGCGGCTCGTCCATCTGTTGGGAAAACAGCTTTTGCTTGTAATGTCGCATTAAATGCAGCTCAAATATCTAAAAAAGCAGTCGCGATGTTTTCTTTAGAAATGCCAGCTGAACATTTAATTACACGTATGTTGTCCGCTAAATCTAGATTAACTGGTTCGGCTTTAAGAACCGGTCAAATCAGAAATAATAATGAATGGAATGCTTTAAATGAAGCAGCAGCAGATTTAAAAGAAACAAAAATATACATTGATGATTCAGCTACGATTCGTGTATCTGAAATATTTAGTAAATGTCGTAAACTTCAAACTGAACATCCATTAGGTTTAATCATCATTGACTATATCCAATTGATTAGCTCAGGGACAAGATCATCAGACAATCGTCAACAAGAAGTGTCTGAAATTTCTCGTAACTTAAAAGCACTAGCACGTGAACTAAAAGTTCCTGTTATTGCCTTATCACAATTATCGCGTTCAGTTGAATCTAGATCAGATAAACGTCCACAACTCAGTGACTTACGTGAATCTGGTGCGATTGAACAAGATGCTGATATCGTTTTATTCCTTTATCGTCAAGCTTACTATGAGCGAGACGAAGATCGTCCTGAAACTGAAAAGATTGAAGTTTTAATAGCGAAACATCGTAATGGACCAATTGGTCAAGTTGATTTAGCGTTTGAATCTGCTATTAATGCTTTCTATAATTATTCTGAAACAAGTCCGAAAGGAGAAAATGCGTAATATAAGTGCCCTTATAATCGCTTTCGTAATTAGTCTTTCAATTGTTAGTGTTGATTTCTTTAGTCAATCCAATGCGCTGAGTTCTGATACACCACAAATTCAAGAAGCATCAATAGTTAACCAAGCGATTGTAGAAAGTTACAGTATTCAAAAAACCATTCAAAAAATTTACTTAGGTACTAATTTGATTGGTGTTTTAAGTAGCGAAGCGGACGTTTCAAAATTTTTGAATACGATTTATGCTGAACGTTACCAAACTGAATTTCCTTCATCCAAACTTGGTTTTGGAGAGAATATAACATTAATACAAGAACTATCTTATTTTGAATATGAGAATAAAGATCAGGAAATTTTTGATTATTTAAACGCCAATGATTTATTCTCTATCGAGGTAGATAAAATTGAATTCTCAAATGGTGCCGTAATCTATGTCAAAGATGTTTCAATGTTTGAAGAAGCACGTGAAATTTATATTGGAAACTTTATTTCATTAGATGCTTATAATTTAATTCGAAACAATCAATTGCCTGCCCCTTTAACAACTTATGGTTATCGTGAGATTGGATTCTCAATCGTTGAGACGGCGACTTATCAAAGAGGTTTGGCTCCGCTTTCTAAAATTTTAGTTGATGTGAATCAAATTGTTTCTTTCTTGAGTTATGGTTATGGAACAGAAATTGAAACTTATACAGTTGATGAATATGACACAATTGATGGGATTGCTTATCGTACGGGTCTATCTTCTCAACAAATACTTACGATTAATAACGAAAAGATTAAAACAACTACCCAGATTCTTGAAATTGGAATGGAATTAAATGTGACTTATTTCAATTCGCCAATAAATGTAGTGGTTACTCGCGAAAAGCTTCAAAAAGAAACGGTTTATCCTGCAAGTACACGATATATTAAAGATCCAACCATGCAAGAAGGTTATAGTGTCATTCAAACGCGTGAAGAACTTGGCTATAAAGATGTTTTATATGAAGAAACATATGTTAATGGAGAAGTCTCTGATGCGTCGGTTATTTCATCCACAATTGTTAAGTATCCTGTTCAAGAAGTTATGCGAATAGGCACAAAAGTAGTTCCAGGTATTGGTTCAGGTACATTAAGATGGCCGCTTGGAGCGAACTCACATATTTCTTGTCGTTGGTATTGTTATGCTGGACATCAAGGTTTAGACCTTGTTTATAACTACAATCGTTATGGACCAATTTATGCTGCCGATAGAGGCGTCATACTCAAGGTTGGTTATGATTGGCGAAATGGTTATCATGTTTACATTGATCACAATAATGGTATGAAAACTCTTTATGCTCATATGTATAGATGGCCACCTGTAAAAGAAGGCCAAAAAGTTGAAAAGGGAGACTTTATCGGTAACGTAGGAAGTACGGGACGATCGACAGGACCACACTTACACTTTGGTATTTATGTAAATGGAACAGCTAAAAATCCATGTACATATTTGGGATGTTAAATGAAATATATCAATTTTTGTAGCGGATCTAAGGGTAACTGTACCTATGTTGAAAGTAAACAAACAAAGTTAATTATTGACTGCGGATCAACAAAGCGTTATTTGTCACAATCTCTTCACAATTACAATATACAATTAGACTCAGTAGATGCATTGTTGATTACACATGACCATGGTGACCACATAGCTCAACTGCGTCTTTTTGATTCAATAAAGACATGTATTAGTCCTGTTCCTTTAAAGAGAGATAGTATTAATCCAATGCCTTATCAACCTTTTATGCTTAAAGATATTGAAATTACAGCGCTTGTTTTATCACATGATTCAGGGCTAACATATGGTTATGTATTGAGAAGTGATGGGATTAAACTCGTCTATATAACGGATACAGGCTATCTCAAAGACAATAATCTAGATTATATTAGTAATGCTGATATTTATATCATTGAAAGTAATCATAATGTTGATAAATTGATGCAAAGTGCTCGTCCACATATGACAAAAATGCGTATCCTCTCAGATACAGGGCATCTAAGTAATGAAGATAGTGCGAAAATATTAAAAAGAGTTATTGGACCAAATACAAAAGAAATTGTATTAGCTCATTTATCTGAAGAAGCTAATACTGAGCACTTAGCTATAAAAGCATTTAGTCAAATTATAGATAGTGAACAAATACATATTCACTGTGCTAAACAAAAATGTGAAACCATAGGAGGGTTCTTAAATGAAGAATACACTAACGAAACTCTTGATATTCGTTTTGCTCATCTCAAATAGTTTTTTAGCGTATGTAGTATTAACGGATAAAAATCAAGTTTCACTTACAGATGATGGAAAAGTTATTCGAGAAGTGGTAACTGAATATACGACTGATGTAACCGAAGTAGTCGATCATACAATTGAAAAGGTTGTAGGTGTGTCTGCTTTATTTAATGGTGAAGTTTACTCATCTGGTAGTGGTGCTATCTATGATGTCGTAGATGGGAAGATTTTAATTGTCACCAATAATCATGTTATTGAAGATTTCGATAATATCCAAGTAACTTTTGCGAATGGTGAACAATTGGATGCTGAAATATTAGGTGCAGATTCATTTACTGATTTAGCACTTCTAAGTGTTAGCGCAGATTTTAATGTAGAAGCTTTTGATTTAGGTGATTCTTCCTTAATCAAAGTAGGCGAAAATGTATTAGCGATTGGCTCTCCATTAGGATTAGAATTTCAAGGTAGCGTTACGATGGGAATTATCTCTGGTAAGGATCGTGTCGTGCCTGTTGATTTAAACAATGATGGCATTGATGACTGGGATTCGATTGTTTTACAAACTGATGCGGCGATTAATCCTGGAAATAGTGGTGGACCACTTATAAACATGGCAGGGGAACTTGTTGGGATTACATCTATGAAGATAGCTGATAGTACAGTTGAAGGTATGGGTTTTGCGATTCCAATCAATGAAATTGTTCCAATTATTACCCAACTATATGATAATGGACAAGTTACACGTCCTTTGATTGGTATCTCGGCTGTGGCTTTAGAAGAGCTTACTGTGTATCAAAAGAGCTTTTATGGAATACGTTTGGACTTAAACCAAGGATTATATATTTTTAATGTAAATATAAATTCTGCAGCTTATAAGGCTGGCTTAAAAGAAGGGGATATTCTAATTTCTTTTGATAATCAAGAAATAACGAGCTTCAAAGCTTTTAGGAAACTCTTGTATGATAAGTTAGTTGGAGATGAAGTTTATATTGAGTATGAACGTGATGGAGAAATGTACTCCACAACGGTAACACTTCAGTGATTAAACTAATATGCGTTGGCAAAATCAAAGAGAAAGAATTAACGGTTTTAATCAATGATTATGTAAAACGCATTCAACCATATCATAAGTTTGAGGTTGTCGAACTAAAAGATTTACCAAGTTCTGACGATCCTTATTTAAATCAAAAGGTGATTGAAAACGAAAGTGAAGCAATTCTTAAACAGATCCAAAGTGATGATGATGTCATTTTGTTGGATTTAAGGGGTAAATTGATTAGTTCAGAAAAACTTTCACAAAGAATTCAACTTAGTTTTAATCAATCATTTAAAAACCTTGTTTTTGTGATTGGTGGTTCTTTAGGTGTGAGTGATGAGCTCAGAAAACGAGCAAATAGCCTATGGAAGCTGTCAGATAATACGTTTCCGCACGGTATAGTTCGATTACTTTGCGTTGAACAAGTGTATAGATGTTTCCGAATTCTGAGCAATCATCCCTATCATAAGTGATGAAAGCGATTACACAGATGAAATTACCTCGTTGTAATTACAAAAGAACATGTTAAAATAGTCTTATAAAATCGTTGGAGGATATATGAAAGAAATCAGTGTATTAGTTATTGATCCAGTTGGCCTACACGCACGCCCAGCAACAGTTGCTGTTAGTGCTGCAAGCCGCTTCAAATGCGAAGTTAAAGTTGCATTTAAAGGTCGTTCTGTGAATATGAAATCCATCATGGGCGTTATGTCCTTGGGTATTCCTACGCAATCCGAAGTCACAATCTCATGTGAAGGTGAAGACGAAGATGAAGCGATCAAAACTATC
Organism: Erysipelotrichaceae bacterium; assembly: GCA_963663995.1. Classification (GTDB taxonomy): domain Bacteria; phylum Bacillota_I; class Bacilli_A; order Erysipelotrichales; family Erysipelotrichaceae; genus UBA2212. The sequence continues at coordinate 1,537,329 of OY760660.1, forward strand.
GAAGATGTATTGAGAACTCAAAAAGTTATTCAATAATCAATGGTTGTCTAAAAACGAAGGTGGTCGCATCTTCGTTTTTTTTATAAACGGGAGAAATATGGAAGCCATTATTCAACATTGGATGAATCATCCAAACTTAGATCCGAAACTTAAAGAAGAATTAGAGTTAACTGATCGTAAGACATTACAAGATGCCTTTTATACAGATGTTGCCTTTGGGACTGCTGGTATGCGAGGCCTATTGGGGGTTGGTACAAATCGTTTAAACGTACATACAATTCGAAAAGCAAATGTTGCTTTTGCGAAATACTTACTTCAATATCCAGATGCTACTAAAACAGGTGTTGCCATTGCTTATGATAATCGCTATATGTCAGTGGAATTTGCACAAGAGAGTGCACGTGTTTTAGCGATGTATAATATTCCATCATTTGTATTTGAATCTCTTAGACCTACACCAGAATTATCATTTGCGGTCAGACATTTAAAATGTGTAGGTGGTATAGTGATTACAGCTTCACATAATCCAAAAGAATATAATGGATACAAAGTATATGATGAAGAAGGGTGTCAATTAGTTCCCCGTTTAATTGAACAAGTTATTGATGAAATCAATAAGATAGAAGATGCTTTAGATATTAAAGTTGAACTAAGCACTGCACAAGAAAAACTCATCCACTCGATTGATGCAGAAGTTGATGAAGTTTATTACGAAAAAGTAGAAAATATCAAACTTAGAAAAGAATTAGACTTTTCTAATATTAAGTTAGTTTTCTCACCTCAACACGGAACAGCCCATGAAGGTGTCAATGTTTTATATAAGAGAATGGGCATTCCGTTTATCGAAGTAAAAGAACAAGCAGATCCTGATCCTGCTTTCTCTAACACTAAAACACCCAATCCAGAAGAAGATGCAGCTTATGATTTGGCCATTGAATATGCTAAACGTGAGAGCGCTGATGCGGCAATTAGCACAGACCCTGATGCAGATCGCTTAGGGGTTGTCGTTAAACATGATAATGAATATGTACTACTTACAGGTAATCAAACAGGTTCAATCTTAATTGATTATGTATTAAGTACACTAACAGAATTGAATGCTTTACCAAATAATCCCGTTATTTTCAATACGGTTGTTACATCTGATTTAGGTGAAAAAGTTGCGAATAATTATGGTGTTCAAGTAGAAAAGACATTAACGGGTTTTAAATTTATCGGTGATAAAATCAAAAAGTATCAAGAGACAAAAGAAAAATCATTTGTATTTGGTTACGAAGAAAGTTATGGTTATTTAGTAGAACCGTTTGTTCGTGATAAAGATGCATTACAAGCTTGTGTTTTGATTGCTGAAGCAATTTCATACTATAAATCTAAAGGTTTAACACTTGTTGATGTTTTAAATAATTTATATACAAAATATGGCTATCATTTAGAAGATCAAATGAGTCTAACTTTAAAAGGTGAAGAAGGAAGCAATAAAATAAAAGCTATCTTGGAACACTTTAGAGATTCTAAGATTGAAAACTTTGCGAATATTAGTGTTAAAGCTAAAGAAGATTATGAACTATCTGTACGTTTAGATGGTGATAAGAAATCTTCACTAGATTTCCCTAAGTCTAATGTCATTAAGTATTTCTTAGCCGATGGGACATGGATTGCGATTCGTCCATCTGGGACTGAACCGAAGATTAAATTTTATTTCTGCGTTTTAGGAAAAGATAAAGATGATGCGAAGAATAAATTTGATCAACTTGTTATAGATATTAAAGAACATATTTCTTAAATATAAGGGGGCTATATGCGCAATACAGTTATTCTGGAAAAATTCCATCAAGGGCATAGTATTGATTCTTATAAGGTTTTTGGTGCGCACTTCGACTACAATGAAGTGCCAGGAGTAAGATTTTGCGTTTATGCACCTGCTGCGAAAGAAGTTTATTTAATTGGAAATTTTAATCATTGGCATAATACCCACCCAATGAATCGCGAAGAAGATGGATCATGGACACTTTTTGTGCCAGGTCTTGAAGAATGGACGATATACAAATATCGTATTCATCAGTTAAGTGGTGAATGGGCAGAGAAAAGTGATCCTTATGCTTTTTATTCTGAGATGCGACCAAAATCGGGTAATCTCGTGGTTGATTTAAGTGGTTATAGCTGGGGTGATATCCAGTGGGTTGGAAAGCGAAATAAAGCTTTCAATCAAGAATTAAACATCTATGAATGTCATTTAGGTTCATGGATGAAAAATGGTCATGAATGGTTAAGTTATGAAGATTTAAGCTTGAAATTGATTCCATATGTTAAAAATTTAGGTTTTACACATATTGAAATCATGCCTTTAAATGAACATCCATTTGATGGTTCATGGGGTTATCAAGCACACGGCTATTTTAGTTTAACTTCGCGCTATGGAACACCAAAAGAGTTCATGAAGTTTGTGGATGAATGTCATCGGAATGAACTTGGTTTAATTATGGATTTTGTACCGGTGCATTTTGTTAAGGATGCATTTGGTCTAAGATATTTTGACGGTTCTCCACTCTATGAGTATCCACGATATAATGATGCACATAGTCAATGGGACACCATGAATTTTGATTTGTGGAAAGAGGAAGTTCGCTCTTTCTTAATGTCTGCAGCTGCTTTTTGGATTGATACTTATCATATCGATGGCTTAAGGGTTGATGCAGTCGCAAATATGATCTTCTGGGGTGGTAATAAAAATAATGGAACAAATGAAGGAGCAACAGCCTTCATGAGACGTTTAAACTATTATCTTAATGTTAATTATCCAGGGGTTTTAATGATTGCGGAAGATAGTTCAGATTATCCTAAAGTGACACATCCAACCACTGATATGGGTTTAGGTTTTGATTATAAATGGGATTTAGGCTGGATGAATGATACCTTAAAATATTATGCATTGGATCCAGTGTATCGTAAATTCCATCATCATCAATTAACTTTCTCGATGGCATATTTCTATTCTGAGAACTTCATCTTACCTTTATCACACGATGAGGTGGTTCATGGCAAGGGGACGATCATCAATAAGATGTGGGGGACCTATGAGCAGAAGTTTGCCCAAGTTAAAAATCTCTATGGCTATATGTTTGCTCATCCAGGTAAAAAACTAAACTTTATGGGTAATGAATTAGCTCATTTTAGAGAATGGGATGAGAAAAAAGAAATGGATTGGTTCTTGTTAGGTTATGAAAGACATGAGACTTTCCATCGTTATTTCAAAGATTTAATGCATATCTATAAATACCATAGTGCCTTGTCTCAGTTTGATTATCAACACAAAGGATTTAGATGGATTGATGCTGATAATGCGGATCAGTCTATCTATAGTTTCTATCGTGAAAATGCACAAAGTACGATTGTAGTCGTCATGAATATGACGCCAAGTTCATATGAAAACTTTAGATTAGGGGTACCTAAAAAAGGAACATATATCGAACTTATCAATTCTGAGAAAGATATTTACATGGGCTGTAATATGTGTAATTTTAAACCGATGAAGAGTGAAGATATTCAAGCTCATCATCAAGAAAATAGCATACTAATACGGGTTGCGCCGTTCTCAACCATTTATTTTGAAGTGAAGAAATAGTGCTTTTTGTTCACTAAGCACCTAAAAAACCTCTTTTACTGTGATAAAATACACACGACATAAGGAGGTTTTTTATGTTCAAAGATAAGATTGAATTTAAAAGAGATTTTACTCAAAGAGTTATAGAGAACTATGGTCGATCCGTCGAGCAGTCACATGTAACTGAACAATATATCGTATTAGGTGAAATGGTCAGAGACTATGCATCAGTTCACTGGAAACAATCAAAGGAATCGGTAGCTGAGCTTGGCGCAAAGCAAATGTACTATTTCTCATTAGAGTTTTTGATTGGTCGATTACTGACTAATAATATGATGAACCTAGGCATTTACGATATTGTCCGCGATGGGCTTAAAGAATTGGAAATTGACTTAAATCAATTAGAAGATTTGGAAGCAGATGCAGGATTAGGAAATGGTGGTCTTGGTCGTTTGGCGGCATGTTTTATGGATTCACTTGCCTCCTTATCTCTACCGGGACATGGAAATTGTATTCGCTATGAATATGGATTGTTCAAACAAAAGATCATTGATGGTGCACAAGTTGAAGTACCTGATCAATGGTTGAGACTTGGAAATGTTTGGGAAGTACGTAAACCTAAACATGCAGTAGATATTAAATACTGGGGTCGCATTGAAATGAAAAAAGATGATAAAGGTAATACCATTTTTGAACATGTTGATGCTGAACATGTTTTAGCTGTTCCTTATGATATGCCAATTGTTGGACGCTCAACAGATGTCACAAACACACTTCGTTTATGGTCAGCTGAAGCAAGTGAACTTTTGCCTGCGAACAAAGACTTTAGACAGTACATTTCTGAAGTTCGTGAAATCTGTCAAAATGTATATCCTGATGATTCAACAGAGGGTGGTAAATATTTACGTCTTAAACAACAATACTTTTTTGTATCAGCAGGCTTGAATGCCATTATTAAAGCACATTTACGTGTTTACCCTAACTTGGATAACTTTGCCGATAAAATCGCGATACAACTCAATGATACACATCCAATCTTAGCCATACCTGAACTTATGCGTGTTTTAATGGATCAGTTTGGATACGATTGGGAAGATGCTTGGAAGATTACCAATAAAACAATTGCTTATACAAATCATACGGTTATGGCAGAAGCACTTGAAAAATGGCCAAGTCAATTTGTTCAAAACTTACTACCAAGAATTTATATGATAATTGAAGAAATCAATCGTCGTTTCTTAGTGGATGTGCATAAATCATATCCTCAAGATCCCGAGTTGGCATCACGTGTATCTATTATTAAAGATGGTCAAATACATATGGCTAACTTAGGGATTGTTTCATCATTCTCCGTTAATGGCGTTGCGAAATTACATACAGAGATTTTAAAAACAGATGTTATGAAAGATTTCTATAAAGTTTTTTCAGCAAAGTTTAATAATAAAACCAATGGAATTACGCATCGTAGATGGTTGGTTTATTCTAATCCAGAATTAACAGACTTACTCTATAAAATAATTGGTGATGAATTTGTCTATGAACCTTCAAAATTAACGCAGTTGATGAAGCACGTTAATAAGAAGAAACTTCAAAAAGAATTCTTAGCAGTTAAAGCGAAACGTAAAGAAATCTTAGCAGATGAAATTAAAAAGTTAACAGGAATTACGGTGGATCCAACATCTATCTTTGATGTCCAAGCTAAGCGTCTACATGCATATAAACGACAACTCTTGAATGTTATGCATATTATTCATCTTTATCACAAGATGAAAGAAGATAAAACATTTACAATTACACCGCGAACTTTTATCTTTGCGGCTAAAGCAGCACCTGGGTATTATTTTGCGAAGAAAGTTATTAAACTCATTCATTCTGTTGGTGAAGTGGTGAATAATGATCCACATGTATCTCAATTCATGAAAGTTGTTTTCTTACCAAACTATAAAGTTTCGATTGCGGAAGTGTTGATGAATGCAGCAGATGTTTCTGAGCAAATATCAACAGCAGGTAAAGAAGCAAGTGGTACGGGTAATATGAAATTCATGATGAATGGAGCATTAACACTTGGCACTTTAGATGGTGCAAATGTTGAGATTGATGAACATGTTGGTCGTGACTATGATGTTATTTTTGGATTAGAAGTTGATGGCATCGAAAAACTTAAAGAAGATGGTTATGATGCTTGGGAATATTATTCAAAGAATGAAAATCTCAAACGTGTCATTGATAGTTTAATTGATGGAACCTTTGGACCTAAAGAAGAATTCAAACCGATTCATGATGAACTTATGTTTAAAAATGATGAATATTTCTTATTAGCTGATTTTGAAGCATATGTAAATGCTCAAATAGAAGTTGAAAAGAGATACAATGATAAAGATTATTGGGCAAAGATGTGTTTAATCAATATTGCTCAATCAGGTTTCTTTTCTTCAGACCGTACGATTAGTGAATATGCATCTGAAATATGGAATATCAAAGCAATTGAAGTTTAAGCTGGGTAAGACCAGCTTTTTTTAGGCTATAATGGATGTATATTATGCGAAAAGTTGAAAAGTTTGAAGCACATTTAGATGATTATAAGAGTATAACCGTCTATTTATCAGAACGTTTTTATAACGGCAGAAGTGATGCCTTCTATATCAGAGATAAAAATGGAAAACTTACGAAATGTGAGATTTTAAATTTTGACCAAAGTTATGGCGGTTATTTTAGTTATACACTTTCTTACCCAATTGAAATTGTGATAGGGGATGCGTATGAACTTTTAGAAGAACATGGTCTTAGTACACCAATTCAATATAGCTTAATAACTAAAACAGATAAATTTGATGAAACTTTTTACTATCAAGGCGATGATTTAGGTTGTCATCCTAGTGGTGATAGTACTGATTTTGCCTTATGGGCTCCCACCGCAACACGTGTTGTGTTAGAAGTTTTTAGAAGTGATGCGGCAAATGCATTTGAATGTGAGAGAACTGATAAAGGTGTATTTAGAAAACGAGTCAATGCAAACCTTCATGGAATTGGCTATCACTATCATATATTGGTAAATGGTAAGTGGAATGTATCTTCTGACCCTGTCGCAAGATCATCAATCGCTAATAATGGTCATTCAGTATGTATCGACTATGAACAAATTGATGTTGAAAAGTCAGTGGATCAGCTGAAAGAAATGAATAGTCCTTTAGATGCGATTATCTACGAATTATCAGTACGTGATTTTACGATGCAAAAAGCTTCGAATGTAAAAGAGCGCGGTAAGTTTTTAGGCTTATGTGAAAAAGGAACAAAAACCAATAATGGTGTATCAACCGGTTTAGATCATATAAAAGAACTCGGTATTACGCATGTTCAAATCATGCCAATGTTTGATTTTGCGACCGTAGATGAAATCAATGTTTCAACTTTCTATAACTGGGGTTATGATCCTCTACAATATAATGTGCCTGATGGTAGTTTATGTACAAAACCACAAGAACCAGTAGAGCGAGTTCGTGAAGCTAAAGAAATGATACAAGCTTTCCATAAAGAAGGTATTAGAGTTGTAATGGATGTGGTCTATAACCATGTCTATGACATGGATTCTAGTCCTTTTGAATTGGTTGTCCCATATTACTATTTTAGACGTTCGCATAATGGGGCATTATCGAATGGATCTTTCTGTGGAAATGATTTTGATTCAAATCGTTTAATGGCGCGTAAATTTATCCTTGATAGTTGTAACTGCTGGATGAAACAGTATGATGTTGATGGCTTCCGTTTTGATTTGATGGGTGTCTTAGATGTAGAAACGATGAATCAAGTGGTAGCTCAATCTAAAGCATTAAAAAAAGATGCTTTAATTTATGGTGAGGGTTGGAATATGCCCACTGCGCTTCCTGAAGAGATGAAAGCGAATAAACTCAATCAATATTTAATGCCAGAAGTGGGTCAATTTAATGATTTCTTTAGAGATATTGTTAAAGGTAAAACAAATGCTGAAGAAGTTAATGTTAAAGGTTACTGTACGGGTGATACCAACATGATTGAAGCTATGAAAGCATGTATGGTGGGAAACAGTATCGATAAGAGTGACAACCGACATTTCTTAACCAATACCCAAAGTATTAACTATGTTGAATGTCATGATAACCACACAACATGGGATAAGATGAAGGAATCTAATCGTGAAGATTCACGAGAAGTGAGAATAAAAAGACAAAAACTAATGATTGGGACAACACTATTATCAATTGGCGTTCCATTTATACACAGTGGACAAGAGTTCTGCCGAACCAAGAATGGGGTCCATAATTCGTATCGTAGCCCAGATAATATAAATCAAATTGATTGGGAAAGAAAAGAACGTTTCTTAGAAGTTTTTGAATACACAAAAGCGATAATAGAACTTAGAAAAGCATTACCTGTTTTCCACACTAATAATCATGAACTAGTAGAAGATCACGTTGATTTCAGATACTTTGATGGGATGTTGATAACACATTATGAATGTCCTCGCCTTGAACCCTATAATGAAATTTGGATCTATATAAATCCAAGCAATCAAATTTACTATGAGAAGTTTGATGATGAAGTTGAAATTATTGCTGATGAATATGGGTTGGTTAGAGGTGATAAGTTAGAACATGCGACAATAAACCCTTACACTTTGACTGTTTTTGCGAGATAATGAAAACGCTAACAAAAAATATGGAACCGGTACCATATTTTGTTGTACAATATCTTTAACGATTGAAATACTAAGAGGATTTTTTATGAAACAAGAAAAATGGTGGAAAAGTGCAGTGGGTTATCAAATCTATCCAAGATCATATTGTGATAGTAATGGTGATGGTGTTGGGGATCTAAAAGGTATCATCAGTAAATTGGATTATTTGGAAAAACTAGGTGTTAATTTAGTTTGGATTAGTCCATTTTATAAATCACCAATGGATGATAATGGGTATGATGTGAGTGATTTCTATCAAGTTGATCCATTGTTTGGGACGATTGAGGATGCTAAAGAGCTCATTCAAAAAGCCCATCAAAAAGATATTAAGATAGTCTTGGACTTAGTTTTAAATCATAGTTCAGATGAACATCCTTGGTTTGTTGAATCAAGATCTTCATTAGATAATCCAAAACGAAATTACTATATTTGGCGTCCAGGTAAAAAAGATGAAGACGGGAATTTAATCCCTCCAACGAATTGGGGATCATTCTTCGAAGGTTCTGCTTGGAATTATGATGAAATAAGTGGCGAATATTATATGAAGATATTCTCCAATAAAATGCCTGACTTTAACTGGGACTATAAACCTTTAAGAGAAGAATTATATAAAATGGCTAGATGGTGGTTGGATTTAGGTGTTGATGGTTTTAGAGTCGATGCGATTGCACATCTAGGTCGTGATTTATCTTTTGAAGATTCCGATATGGAACTCAATCAATTTGGGGTTGCACCTGATTGGTCGAAGTTTTCAAATCGTGAACAACTCTTTGATTATATTCATGAGTTTCATGATGAAGTCTTATCAAAATATGACTGTATGAGTGTGGGTGAAGTAGGTGGTGGCGCATCTGTTGAAGCTGGTTTGAAATATGCTGGTTACGATGCGAAAGCATTTAATATGGTCTTTAATTTTGACCATAATTGGCAAAACAACATTCATCAAGCTAAGTATTTAGATGATGATCAACTGAGAACTGATGTCATTGGCTTAAAACAAACATTTAATCGATGGATTGTAGGGATGGATGGTAAAGGTTGGTTGCCTCAATATTGGTTAAACCATGATCATCCACGGGTAATGAGTCAATATGGAAATCCAGAACATTTCCATAAAGAGTCTGGTTCCATGTTAGGGGCAGTTCTATTAACTTTACCGGGTACACCTTTTATTTATAATGGTGAAGAAATAGGTATGACTAATTGTGATTACACAAGTATTGATGATTTCAATGATGTCTGGGTTAAGAATCAATATCGAGAAATGATCAAACATGATCCAGAAGACATCGTCTTAAGAGATTTAAGACGTAAATCACGTGATAATGCTCGTACTCCAATGCAATGGTCTGATAAAAAGTATGCAGGTTTTAGTACGCATGAACCGGTCCAAAAATGTGTTAGTAATTATCCTGAGATAAATGTTGAAAAACAAGAGAAAGAGTCTGATTCAATATTAAATGCTTATCGGACATTAATTAAACTTCGTCGTTTCTCAGAATACAGTCAAACACTAGTTTTTGGTGATTTTAAACTTGTTGCGGAAGAACATGAAGATGTTATGGTATATACAAGATCTTTTGAGAATCAAAAATTATTAATTATCGCAAACTTCAGGGCAAAAACTGTCGACTTTGATTGTGATGAAATAATAAATGATGTTATCTATTCAAATGTAAAAAGGACAGATAAGAAAGTTGTTTCACTCAAACCATTTGAAGTACTGATTGCGAAGTGTGGGTAATCAATGGGATTGATATTTATCAAAAGTCAGAAGCAAATGCATTTAAATGATGTTTTAGCTTATTGTCAAAGCATCAATGAAGACGCAATAATTGATGGAGACTATTGTGTTTTTGAAGTCAATGGTGAACAGAGAATACAAATAAAGCTTACGCTAGAAACCTTTCAAGAAGATCTTCAAGATTTATTGGTCTGTGTTGAAGGCTTTGATCAGCAAGCGATTATGGACTGTGCACTTGAATTAGCGAAAGTATATTCATTAGGAACTTATACTCATGTTTCAGAATTACTTCTTGATTCACTGATGCAAAATGATCGTCATTTATTGAATTTATTAAACAATCTGTTTTATTCGCTAAAACCTGAGTTAATTGAAACAGCAAAAATGTATCTGGCAGCTGGTGGGAATGCAAAACTAGCAGCTCAGGCATTGTATCTACATCGTAATACTTTTAATTATCGAATGAAGAAATTTGAAGAGAAAAGTAATCTAAAATTGAACGATCAAGTTCAAGCTTTTTTCTTTCAGTTATGGTTAGATTGTCAGAAATAACATTTGTGCATAGAGCACATATCATGAAAGAGCTTTCATGATAGAATAATTTCGAGGTGAACTTATGGCAACATTACAATTAAAGAATATTGATAAAATTTATGATAATAATGTACAAGCTGTTTTTGATTTTAACTTAGAAATTAAAGACAAAGAATTTATTGTTTTAGTCGGTCCTTCAGGCTGTGGGAAATCAACAACCCTCAGAATGATTGCTGGACTTGAAGATATCAGTGGTGGAGAACTTTATATCAATGATGAAATGGCAAATAATAAAGCGCCAAAAGATCGTGATATTGCGATGGTTTTCCAATCTTATGCACTTTATCCCCATATGACAGTTTTTGAAAATATGGCGTTTGGATTAAAACTTAAAAAATTCCCAAAAGATGAAATTAAACGTCGAGTTGAAGAAGCCGCTAAAATTTTAGAAATTGATCAATACTTAGATCGCAAACCAAAAGCTTTATCCGGTGGTCAACGTCAACGTGTTGCCTTAGGTCGTGCGATCGTTCGTAATGCTTCAGTCTTCTTAATGGATGAACCACTCTCTAACTTAGATGCAAAACTTCGTGTTCAAATGCGTTCTGAAATTATTAAACTACACGAACGTTTAGGGGCAACGACTGTTTACGTTACCCATGACCAAACTGAAGCGATGACAATGGCTAGTCGTATCGTTATTATGAAAGGTGGATATATCCAACAAGTGGGTTCACCTAAAGACGTATATAATCATCCTGCAAATATGTTTGTAGCGAACTTTATTGGAGCACCAGCTATGAACTTCATAAACGGTAAATACGAAAATAAACGTATTACGGTTTCAGAAAAATCATTCTTCATACCAGAAATGTTTCATGATGCATTAAAACCATTTGATGGTAAAGACATTGTCTTAGGTATTCGTCCTGAAGACATTCACTATGAAAATATTGTGGCTGAAACTTTCCCTGAAGCACCATTTGATTTCAACATTGAAGTTTCCGAACTTTTAGGACATGAATTCATTCTTCATGGTAAATTTATGGGCCAACCTATTTTAGCGAAAGTCGCATCACGTGTTGATGTCCATGCCCATGAAACAATTAAGTTATCAATGGATGTGACGAAGTTGCATTTCTTTGATCCTGAAACAACTAAAGCAATTATTTAAATTTGAACCCAAGTTAACTTGGGTTTTTTAAGGAGTGTATGATGAACACATTAAGAAATTCTTTTATCTATCAAGTATTTGTTAGAAACTATTCAAAAGAAGGGACTTTAAAAGAAGTCAGCAAAGATCTTAAACGTCTAAAGGATTTAGGTGTCGATATTCTGTATCTCATGCCTGTTCAACCGATTGGTGTAAAAGGACGCAAAGGAACTTATGGCTCCCCTTATGCGATTAAAGATTACACAGCCATAAGTGAAGACTTAGGCACATTAGATGATTTTAAAAAGCTAAGCGATGAAGCTCATAAAAAAGGTTTAAAAGTGATGTTGGATATTGTTTTCCATCATACTGCACCAGATCATGTTTGGACGATTGAGCATCCTGATTACTATGTTTATAAAAATGGAAAGTTATCAAACAAAGTCGGTGAATGGGGCGATATTGTAGATTTTGAATATGATAATAATTCAAAGTTAATTGAATCATTAACACAAGTGTTAGAATTTTGGATGGACATGGGATGTGATGGGTTTAGGTTTGATGTCGCAAGTATGTTACCACACGAGTTCTATCAAGTAGCTGTACCAAGAATGAGAGCTAAAAATAAAGATGTCATTTTATTAGGTGAATCAATCCATTTAGAATTCCAGGATTTTTTAAGATTCCATGGTTATACTGCTTTATCTGATTCTGAACTTTATCAATATTATGATGCCCTCTATGATTATGATGCACATGTTCCTTATGCAAACTATTTAAGACAAGATGGTGATCTTGAAGAGATGCGCAAATTCATGCGTCTTCAAGAACAAATTTACCCAGCTGACTATGTCAAAGTGCGTAATATTGAAAACCATGATCAACCACGTAATCGCTACTACACGCAATCAGACGAGAAAACTAAACAGTGGTTAGGCTATGTCTTCTTTGCGAAGGGTTGTGCTTTCTTGAATAATGGTGTAGAAACAGGCAATGATCATCTAAATATGTTGTTTGAGAAAGATCCAATCGATTTCAAGCATATTAAAAAAGATTGGGTAGAACTGATTAAAAAGTTAGCTGAACTTAAAAAAGATCCAATAATGGCTCAAAACTCGGGCTATAAAATAGTGTCACATGAAAAAGATGTTCTACATTTTGAATATCATACTGATAAGGAAATACGTGTTGGTATCTTCAATGTTGGTGCCAATCGCGGTGTTCTTGAAGTCGATTTACCAGAAGGAAGCTACACAAATCTTATTGATGGTGAGTGTTTCGAAGTTCGTTTCCAAACGATACCATTAATGGACTGTCCGTTGATATTTAGTGTTGATCTAATAAATAAACAAGAAACAAATCATTAACCGATTTGCTTCTTTTTAATTCTTTTACTATTAATATCCGCGGCGACCACGTGAGTAGTTATTGAAGTCTCGTCCCATCATTGATGTATTTACATCACCATCTACGCGTGCTTCAAAGGCTGCTAAGTGATGTTCAGATGCATTCATTAAATTTTCAAAGACTGTTTGGACAGCGATTGGTAAATCTAAATCGAGATAGTTTTCATATAAAGCGATATTATCGATTTCTGCTTGTACACCAATTGCATATGCTTCTTCTAATGTATCTGGAACAACAGCGAAATCAGCTCCATTATCACTTGGAATTGCTAAGTCATAAGCTATAAAGAGATTACTTAAAGCTTCAACATGCATAGTTTCAGCATTGATTAATTGTACAAAAGGACTAACAGATCCAAATTCTTCAACTAAAGCAAGATATTCAGCGCGTGCTTTATATTCATCATTGATAAGTACTGTAAGCATTTCTTCAAGTTCAGACACATTTATATCTGTCGCTGTTAAATCTAAGTTAGTTTCATCAATGAATAAGCTTTCATCACATTGTTGATTGTTAGAGTACATACCGACTTCACTATCATAAGTGCTCATATGATTTCTCATATCATTAAAGTTCCATTCACTATTTGCTTGAACGGTTTGAAAGCCCATGCGACTTGAATAAACTGAGTCTTCTACTGAATTATTTGCGCCAATTGTGTAGGCTAATGCGACTGATAAGACTAGGGTTGAGGCGGCTAAGCCATATGTTAATGTTTTGTTCATTTTTAATTGCTCCTTGTAGATAACTATCTACATGGCATAGTTTAGACTTTATTTATAACGAAACTGTTACAAATGACAAACAAGTAAAAGAAAACCAGAATTTCTTCTGGTTTATAACTTAATGACTAATATTTTAACTTCACCTTTTTTGAAAGCTACATCAATATGTCCATCCGATTGAATAACAATACTCTTTAATGGGGCATTGTTCTCTGATGTAAAAATTTGTTCAACAAGTTTTCCATCAGTAATGTATTTATCAGGTAAATTTTCTAATTTAATATGATGTGTTTCATCTTCTTCACAATTGGTGTTTGCTACAACTAAAGTTATTCTACCTTTTTGTGGGTAAGCAAAACCAGCTGCTAAGTCCCAAGGGGCACTAAAGCCAAGTGGGATAATTGATTTTGGTTTGAGAAGAACAGGTAATAAAGTTTGACGAATCTTACTTGCGTTTTCTAATGTCTCAATCATCTCCCAACGACGAGGGTGTAAATAATGGAAACTATAACGATCAAATAAAGCGAGTTTTCCAAAGAGTGGATCACCTTTAGGAAGTGCTTCTGCTTCATTAGGACGACAGTCTAAACCAGTATTCATTGGTTGTTTTTCAAAGACTTCTTGTCCACTGTTTAAGAATGGAACGGTATTAGGTACAAATAGATTAAAGACTGATAACATTTTTGCTAACACTTCTTCACCTTTACGTGATGCTAAGCGAGGGGTATCGTGAGTTTCACCACAAGCAAAGACAACGGAAGGCATCGTGCGTGTTTTATATACGAAATCATTAAACTTACCTTCTTTAATTCTAGGTTCCATAATGAAACCATTTCCGATAATCATGTTGTAGCCTTTAGCGATACTTGCCTTTGCATTTGCTGGATCAAGTTCTTCAGCGATAAAGGAGAAGTTTGGATCTATCTTTTTAGCTTTATCAATAATCATGGTAATTAATTCAGGCGGTAAAGCATGTCCCATATCTATGCGTGCACCATCAATCCCAAAATTATTTTGATAGTAAGGAATGACATCACTTAACATTTTCCATAAAGGTTTATTAGGTTTACTTCCTGGATTATATGATGATTTCGCTACGTCAAATAAGATATATGGTTCAAATTCCCCTAGCTTCTTAAGATAGGGTTGTGAGTTAAGAGGGTGATCCAAATACAATCTAAAATAAGTAACATCTGACCATGCTGGTTGGGGATCATTAATATGATCTGAGAAAGCAGGTGCAACTGTCATTTTGAAATAGGCCTGTACTAAGTCGAGAATCTCTTTTTTGTTATCTTCTGATTTATACTCTTTTACTAATTCTGCCCATTTTGCAGAATCAATTTCCTTAGGATTCTTTCTAAATTTATGTAGGTGTTCTTCGACATTTGGTGAAGAGAATAAATCTTTAAAGTATTCTTTTTTCGCAGGTAAAGTATCTTTTAAACTTTCAACCATTGGAGGAGCATAGTTCTTAAGATCTTTGTAGTCAATCCAATAGAACCAATCTGGATGATCAACAATTAAATCCGAGTTAACAGAGTTAGTGCGAGGAATAATATCAATGACAACTTTCATATCTAATGCATGTGCAGCTTCGACAAAGGCTTTGAATTCATCTTCAACACTTGTATGATCTGCACACATTGGATCTTTTAAGAGCGGATCTAAGGCTGTGAAATTGGCTACACCATAGGGTGAGCCTAATTCACCTTTCTTATCTTTTAGAGAATATTTTGCGATTGGCAACATGTATAAAACATCGATACCTAATCGTTTTAAATTAGGTAGTAAAGCTAAGGTTTTAATGAAGGTACCTGTATCTTTTAATTGATAAAAGTTTTTATCCATCAAATAGCCAGTACGATCATGATCATAGGCAGATGAAGTACGAATCATCATTGAATAAACGGAACTTGCTTTTATCCAATCACCATTATCTAAACCAAAAGGCACTTCATGGTTAAGGTAATAACCAGACAAAGCAGATGGTTTTTCTTTTAAGAAAACATCTTTAATTAATGAACGATAAAAATGATAAGGATTCACTAAGACGTTACCATCATGAACTGAGATTTTTTCGCCTTTATAATCAAAGTACAACCACGTATCAGGTATGGCAAAATTAAACATTTCGGGTTGATTGAGCGCTTCGTTTTCAAGTGCTTTAACAATCTTTTTTAAGTATTTACTCATAGTCACCTCTTTCTTTTAATCATATCATAATAAAAGCGCTTTCAATTGTGCACATAACACAAGATTCGTTGTGAATTTTTAGGTTGAAATGTTAAAATGACACAATGAAACACAGTGTCTATTTAGGGCTTTCAATTTTAATAAGTATTAATGCTTTGATGCTTACTTATGCACAGGTTACAGCAGATCGTACGTGTGAAGAAGGCGAAGCTTTAGTCTGTTTTGATGAAAATTATCAAGCGTTTCATGTAGAAGAAAATGCTGAAGTAAAAGTGGAAGTTATAACAGAAGCATATGGTGAAGCTTTAGTAGATTTATGGAATGAAAAATATCCAGATCATCTCAATGCTTTAAGCTATGTTGTTGGGGAAGATCAAGAGAGTGATATAAAATATGTTTCAATGACATCTGCATTATTCAGAATGAATGAATGGATGGCTTTAGATAGACCCGAAAAGTTTAACTCATTAGATAAAGTAGCAACTGAAATTAATTATGATCATCTTTTGTTTATCCCATCAGCTGCAGATGGTTTTGCCTTTATTAGTAATATCGATAAACTAATAGAATTAGAAATATCTACGGAAGACTTAAATAAAGACTATCTTGTGGATTCGTTGGATAGTTTTAATAAAATTCAAACACAATTTCAAGGATTAACTATTGATTCGCATATCATGCATTTAAGTTTAAATGAACCTTATGTCTTCTATCCTTTTTTAACTGCCAAGAATTGGGAATTATTTGCAGATAATAGTGCTTATAATCCAGGTTTTGAAGAGGCTTCATTTTTAGAGAGTCTAAAATTTATAGAATTGATGTCTGACTTTCAATGGAATGGCCAAAACGCACAAACATCAGATAATTATCATTGGGAATATATCACAGCTTTGGAAAACAATGACTTTGTTTTTTCAATTGTTGCGAGTTGGATGTTTGTTGATGCGCTAGAAGAAAAAATTGAAGGTAATTGGCAAATTTCTCATTTCCCATCTTATACAGATGAAGATAATCCATTAAGTCCACTTCTAACCAATGTTTATGGTTATGTTTTAGATAAAGATGTTGAATATCCAAGTATGGCACATGAGGTTTTAAGACTAATGAGATCAGTTTCTGGATTTGAAGCTTTCTTTAATAACACAGCGATTATTCCGTTATACCCAAACAATAAATATACTTTATTAAACTTAGAAGATAGTACACGACTACAATTCTCTCAAGCTTTAAGTTATGGACAAACTGAACCTTTAATTGCTTTTGAAAATGATCCAACAAGATCAGCTTTTTCTATCTATTATGATATTGATTTTATGGAAATAATCCGTCGACTTTGGGATGGCGAAATTAGTGCTGAGGAAGCACAAATTGAAATATGTTTGAAATCTGATGCATGGTTATATCAACATGAGCAAAAAATTAGCTATGATGGTGTTAAATAATATGCAAGATTGGACAGAATTTTTAAAAAATGAATTTAAAGAGGACTATTTTCTCGCCTTGAGTAAAAAACTAAAAGAGGCTTATAAAAATAGTGTGGTGTATCCACCACATGATCAAGTGTTTTCTGCTTTTTCATATGCTCATTTTGAAGATTTAAAAGTGGTTATTGTCGGACAAGATCCATACCATCAAGTCAATCAAGCACATGGTTTATGTTTCTCAGTTTCAAAAGGAATTAAAATTCCACCCAGTCTTAGAAACATTTATAAAGAATTAAAAAGTGATATAGGCTGTGAAAGTCCAGATCATGGGTATTTAGTAGACTGGGCAAAACAAGGTGTTTTATTATTAAATGCTTCATTAACGGTTGAAGACAGTAAACCAATGTCTCATAAAGATTATGGTTGGTCGACATTTTACCAACATGTATTAGAAAAGTGTAATGATCATCCACAAGCCTGTGTTTTCATTTTATGGGGACGACACGCACAAAATGCAAAAGCCTTTATTACTAAACCAAGACATCTCATTATAGAAGCAGCCCATCCTTCGCCATTATCAGCGCATAATGGATTCTTTGGTTCAAAACCTTTTTCAAAAACAAATGCATTTCTAAATCAACAAAATAGAGAAATGATAGATTGGTGTATCAAATGACATTTAAAACTAGTGAAGAATTCTTAGATTATCTATTGCCTAGGATGTCTAAAGGTCGCTATGGAATCGATCATTTTAAGAAGGCAATGGATTATTTAAAAAACCCTCAATATGATCTAAAAGTAATCCATGTTGGTGGAACTAATGGGAAAGGTTCAACCACTAATTTTTTAAGAAGTATTTATCAAAATAATGACTATAAAGTAGGAACATTTACCTCTCCTCATTTAGAAGTTCATAATGATCGTATTCGTATTAATGATATTTATATCAGTAATGAAAAAATACTGGATTATGGAAATCGTTTTTATGAAGTTTCTGAATCATTTAATTTATCCATGTTTGAAATAGATGTATTGATTGCGGTGATGTATTTCTTAGATGAGAAAGTTGATGTGGCCATTTTTGAAGTTGGACTTGGAGGAAGATTAGATGCGACGAATATTGTTGATCCTATCGCTTCAGTCATAACAACCATTGGATTTGATCATATGGAGTACTTAGGGGACACTTTAGAAAAGATTAGTGCTGAAAAAGCAGGTATTATTAAGCCTTTTAGAAAAGTCTTTGTGGGTGAACCTAAAGAAGAATGTATCAATGTTTTTAAGAATAAAGCAAAAGAATTAAACTGTGAGTTTAATCAAGTTGCTTTAGCACAAGAGGTGCATATTGATAAGGGTTGTTGTTTTGATTATGAAGGTCGAGAAATTCATTTACAATCATTGGCTAAATATCAAGCAAACAATGCACACTTAGCTTTAGAGGTTGCGAAAGGTTTAAAGGATATTCTTCCTTATGACTTAGATAAAGCGATTGAGGGTGTTCATTCAACAATTTGGAAAGGTCGCTTTGAAGAATATTTGAAGCCACAACGAATTATTCTAGATGGTGCCCATAATGAACATGGAATGCAGGCATTAGTTGATAGTATAGATGTTTTGAAACATCCACGTATTGCCGTATTTAGTGCTCTAAGAGATAAAGACACAGATGGGATGATTGAGGATTTATTAAAGGTTTGTGATCAAGTGATTGTAACTCACTTTGAATTCTATCGTGCAGAAAGTCTTGAAAACCTAGCAAAGGACTATAACGTTTTAGCCATAGAAGATCCAAAACTCGCTATTGAAAAAGCTTATGAATTAAGTAATAATGGGTCTTTATTAATTACAGGATCTCTTTATTTCATTTCGTTAGTCAGACAAGAGATTTTAGAACAACTTAAGAAAGAAGGAGTTTTTTGATGATTTATGGTCAAATAGCATCGGGGGTTGGCATTTTTGCCTTAGCATACTTAGCATTTTACAAACAGGGGTTTAAATTTGAAGTATCCACTTTAGTAAAAGTTAGTTTTCTAGTACTTGTATCCTTTGTGTTAGCACTCTTTTCTTGGTTTATTCCGATTATGGGATTTCCAGCCATTAAGATTGGTTTTTCACAAATACCTTTAATGTTAGTTGGTTTCTTATTTGGACCTTCATGGGGTTTTTTAGCGGGTCTTAGTGCAGATATGATTGAACTAATGAGTGGAACAATTGTTTTACCATTCTTTGGTTTTACTTTAAATAAAATATTAATCGCGATGATCCCAGGGATTATTCGTAAATATAAAGAAAAAGCAAATCTTTATGAAATCGTTGTGTTTGTGATGGCACTCAGTGCAGCGGCTATTGCATATGTCTTTACACGTGAAAGTGTAACCATCAATGATGTTTTGATTGCGGTCAATATCAATACTAAAATTATTGTTTCACTAGGGATAACAATTTTAAGTTCTGCGCTTGTTTATGCGATTCACGCAATCACCAAACATGAGATTTTTGATTATACCTATCTTTGGGTATTTTCAGTGATTTTAGTTGAGCTAGCAGTGAATCTAACATTAACACCTATCTGGTTAAATATCATGTATGGTTTACCGATTTCAGTTAGCGTAACAGTGCGTTTATTAAAAATCGTGCTAATGATTCCGTTTAGCGCTTTTATCGGACTCTTTTCAATTAGAGTACTGACAAAAGTTAAGGTTTAATTACAGTTGACGCAATAAGTGACCGCGATTCTAAGGTATAATATAGTTAACATGTACCAAGTTTGGAGGTCATCATGCGAGATAATTCTATGATCGCGATGATATTGGCTGGTGGGAGAGGCTCACGCCTTTTAGACTTGACCAATAAAGTTGCAAAACCGGCGGTATATTTTGGGGGCAAATACCGCATAATTGACTTCCCCCTAAGTAATTGTGCCAATTCTGATATCAACATTGTAGGAGTGTTGACTCAGTATGAATCGGTACTTTTGAATTCCTATGTTACTCAAGATTCTAGATGGGGTCTTGATGCGAAAGACAGTGGAATTTATGTCCTACCTCCACGTGAGAAAAGTGAAGGCTTTGGTCTTTATCGTGGAACAGCGGACGCTATCACACAAAACATTGATTTTGTGGATCAATATAATCCAGAACATGTGCTCATCTTATCAGGTGATCATATTTATAAAATGGATTATGATGCAATGCTTCAACAACACATTGAAAATGAAGCTGACGTAACAATCGGTGTGCTCGAAGTTACGTTAGAAGAAGCGACTCGTTTTGGGATTATGAATACTGATTCTAAAGATCGTATCATTGAGTTTGAAGAAAAACCGGCTCATCCTAAAAACAACTTAGCTTCAATGGGAATCTATATTTTTAATTGGAAAGAATTACGTGCTTCTTTGATTAATGATTTACACAAAGAAAATTCTAACCACGATTTTGGAAAAGATATTATTCCAGAATTTATTAATACAGGTAAGCGTTTATTTGCTTATCGTTTTAAAGGTTATTGGAAAGATGTTGGGACCATTGATTCATTATGGGAAGCCAATATGGACTTACTTTACAATTCAGATGAGCTAAATTTAGCTGATCCTGATTGGAAAATATATTCAGAAGATATTACGATGCCACCTCAATATGTGGGGCCAGATGCATCGGTTGAAAATGCTTATATTACACAAGGTTGTGTCATTGATGGAACAGTTATTAATTCTGTTTTATTTACTGGCGCAGTTGTAGAAAAAGACGCTGTGGTCAAAGACAGTGTTTTAATGCCATTCTCAGTCATTAAATCAGGTGCGAAAGTTGAAAGAGCGATTATCGCCGATGATGTTGTTATAGGTAAAGATCAGAAAGTCGGAGACGCAAAAAGCGAAATTAGCTTAATTGCGAAATCGATTTAAGGGGGACAGAAAAATGAAAAACGTTTTAGGTATCATTAGTTTCGACGATGCATCTGTACGAGTTGCAGGTCTAGACGAATATCGTCCTATTCCTTCATTATCTTTCTTAGGTCGTTATCGATTAATTGACTTTATCTTATCGAACTATACCAATTCAGGGATTAAAGATGTTCAAGTTTATGTTAAAAACAAACCACGTTCAGTGATAGAACACTTAGGAACAGGTCGCCAATACAACATTAATTCTAAACATGGACGTTTACGTATATTGACTGGTGAAAGTAGTGTTCAATCAGAAGCTTATAACCATGATGTGACATCTTATTTACAAAACATTAATCATATCGAAAGTAATAATGCAGAGTATGTTGTTGTTGCGCCAAGTCATATGATTTACACGGTTGATTTCAGAAAAGTTTTTGACTATCACCATGAAACAAAAGCCGATGTGACAGTCCTATATAAAACAATTGATAATGCGAATGTATCATTTATTGGATCAGATACGCTTATCTTAGATTCCAATAAACGAGTCATTGATATTGAAAAGAATCGTGGTAAGTTTAAAAATCGTCATGCCTCTTTATCAGCTTATGTTATGAGTAAAGAGTTATTCATGAACATGGTGCACTTAGCTGACAATTTATCCTCTTTCTATACTTTAAGAGATGCATTACAAGAACAAGTAAAAGATCTAAAGATGATGGGTTATTCTGTAGATAGTTATGTGGCATGTATTAATTCTATTCAAGCCTATTTTGATGCTAACCAAGAATTATTAAATGCTAAATTAGCTTCTAAACTATTTAGTTTAGATTGGCCAATTCATACAAGAACTAACGACTCATGCCCAACGCGTTACACCAAGGATGCGAAGGTTGTCAATACGATGATATCAAATGGTTGTTTGATTGAAGGTGAACTTAAGAATTCTGTCATTGGTCGTGGGGTTGTCGTCAATAAAGGAGTAGTGATTGAAAATTCAATTGTTTTAGCTGGCGCAATCATTTCTGAAAACACGACTATTAAAAACTCAATCGTTGATAAAGAAGCGATTGTGGATAAAACAAAAGAATTGATTGGTAAAACTGATCAAGTCATGTATGTGAAAAGGAGTGATCGAATTTGACCCATATACTCTATGTAGCTTCGGAAGGTCTACCGTTTGTTAAAACAGGTGGTCTAGCTGATGTCATTGGTTCATTACCTGAGGCGATGACAAAAGAAAAATTTAAAGTCTCAGTGGTTATGCCACTCTATTTGAAGGTTGCTCGTAGTGAGCATTCAACGCTAACTCGTTTGAAAACATTCCCAATAGAAGTAGGTGATTTTAATACCATTGCGACGGTCTACTCCCGTCAAGAAAAGAATGTCACTTACTATCTTATTGAACACGCAGGATATTTTGAACGTGAAGGTTATTACGGTTATGCTGATGATGGAGAACGTTTTGCCTATTTCAATCATGTTGTACTACGCATGATCGAAGAAAAGATTGTAGAACCAGATGTTTTACATTCTCATGATTGGCATGCTGGGTTTGTATCATTATTATCTAAAACCGTATATGTTGATCGTGTAAAACCGATGTTTACTATCTTTACTATTCATAATCTTCTCTATCAAGGTGTATTCCCTTATGAAATGTTAGGCTCATGTTTAGGGTTAGGAAATGACTGGTATTTTGATGGTCGTTTACGTTTCAAACATGGTATTAGCTTTATGAAAGCTGGGATAGCCTATTCTGACATTGTCACAACAGTATCTGAAACTTATTCTAAAGAAATTCTTACACCATTCTTTGGTGAAGGAATGGAAGATATTCTAAGACTAAGAGAATATGATTTATATGGTATTGTTAATGGCATTGATATGGATGCCTGGGACCCAAGTAAAGATGATAGTCTAAGTGAAAAATATAGTGTAAAGACTGTTGAAAAGGGTAAACGTATCAATAAACTTAAACTTCAAGAAGACTTAGGTTTACGTGTTGACGAAAACGTCATGTTGTTAGGTATGGTTTCACGTTTAACCAATCAAAAGGGTATTGGTTTAATTCTTGAAGCGATGAATGACATAATGGGTTGGGATATTCAACTTGTTATTTTAGGAACTGGTGATCAATGGGCTGAAGAATCTCTAAGGTCGATTGAATTTAAATATCCAAGACGAGCTGTTTACTATTGTGGATACAATGAAGCACTAGCTCATCGAATCTATGCAGCAAGTGATGTATTCATCATGCCTTCCATTTTTGAGCCTTGTGGTATCTCACAATTGATTGCGATGCGTTATGGTAGTCTACCAGTTGTTCGTGAAACAGGCGGCTTAAAAGATACCGTTATGCCATTTAATGAATTTACTGATGAAGGTGAAGGTTTTAGCTTTGGTCCTGCTGATGTGAATGACTTCAAGCGTGTATTATGGTATGCCTGGGATGTCTTTACTTATCGTAAAGAAAAACTTGCAGCACTTCGTAAGAATGCGATGATTAAGGATGTTTCTTGGTCGAAATCTGCTAAAGCATATGCTGATTTAATTAATAATAAATTAAATGAACGTAAAGTGGCAGACAAGAAAGCTAATGAAGCCACAAAAAAAGCTGAAACTAAAAAGAAAGCTCCAGTCAAAAAGGCAACAAGTGCCAAAAAGACAGGCACAGCTAAAAAGGCAACAACTAAGAAAGCTGTTGTTAAGAAATAATCATCTAAAAGGCTAGCAAACGCTAGCCTTTTTTGTACTAATCATAATAAGCTGTATAATTTTCAGATAAACTTACATAAACAGTCTTAAGTTGACTATATGATTCTAGTGCTGATTTATGATTCTCACGACCATAACCTGTTTTTTTATAACCACCAAATGGTGTACCTGATGGAGCCAAATGATATTCATTAATCCAGAATAGTCCTGTATCTATAGCCATAGCTACACGAAGTGCTTTATTGATATCTTTCGTCCAACATGCGCCAGCTAAGCCAAAGTCTGAATCATTAGCCATTTCAATGACATCCTCTTCATCTTTGAAAGGGATCACACAAAGAACTGGTCCAAATATTTCTTCTTGAGCAATACGCATTTTATTATCGACATCTCTAAAGATAGTTGGTTCAACAAAATAACCTTTATCGAATGGTTCTTTGTTTAAGCGATGGCCACCATAAGCAAGTTTTGCCCCTTCATCTAATCCGATCTGAATATAATTTAGAACAGAATTCATCTGCTTCTCACTGATGAGGGTTGCCATACGTGTCTCTTCATTTTCTGGAAGACCAATTTTAACTTTTTTAAAGATTTCAATTATTTTCTCAAGCGTTTCTTCATAGATAGATTCATGAATAAAGACACGAGAACCAGCATTACAAACTTGACCTTGTCCATATAGGATACCAAGTACTGCTCCTTCAACCGCTTTTTCCATAGGAGCATCAGGAAATATAATATTCGCCGATTTTCCACCAAGTTCAAGTGAAACAGGGATAACATTCTGTGATGCAGTTTTGGCAATATTCATACCAACGCCAGTAGAACCAGTAAAGGCTACTTTATTCACATCACGATGTTCAACCATTGATTGGCCTACGACAGAACCTGCCCCAGTAACAATGTTAAAAACACCGGCTGGAATAATGTCCTTAGTCAACTTAGCTAACTCTAAAATTGAAAGGGGAGTGAGATCAGCTGGTTTCATGATAATAGTATTGCCAGCTGCCAAGGCTGGAGCAATTTTCCATCCACCTAATAGAAAAGGAAAATTCCAAGGAATTATTTGCGCAACAACCCCGTAAGGTTCACGCATAACAAATGCCATATTATCTTGATCAAAGCGAGTGAACGAATCTTCTTCTGCCCTCAAAAGAGCAGAGAAATATGCGAATTGATCAGCAATAGCTTTGATATCTTCACGCGTTTCAATAATGGGTTTACCACTGTCTAATGTTTCTATGTAGGCTAAATATTCTAAATTATCTTCAATAACCATTTTAATCTTTAGTAAGATGTTACTTCTTTCAAGAGGACTCGTTTTCTTCCATGATTTAAAAGCTTTACGAGCCGCTTGAACTGCTACATCAACATCTTCTAAGCTTCCTCTATAAACTCTAGCAAGCACTTTTCCATTAGCTGGGTTATTTATTTCCTCAGTCTCTTTTTTGACTGAAGGAATAAATTCTCCACCAATAAATACACCATATTCTTGATAACTATATTTCATACTAACCTCCTACGATCCAATCATTAATATGTATTTCAATTAAACTTGGATATTCTTTATTAAATGCAGTTTCCAATGCCTGTTTTAACTCTGTTTTATTGTTTGGATGACTACTAGACATAGAGTAGGCATCGGCTAATTTCATAAAATTTAAAGGGGCACTGTCAACAGCAATGAACTCATCAAAACCCATGTATTTCTCATTTCGTTTAATTTCTCCATAACCATCGTTGTTCCAAATAATGATCGGCAAGTTTTGTTTATGTTCACAAGCAACTGCCAGTTCTTGCATTGTAAATTGAAAGCCACCATCACCGCTTAAAGTAATAATTCGA
Organism: Erysipelotrichaceae bacterium; assembly: GCA_963663995.1. GTDB lineage: Bacteria > Bacillota_I > Bacilli_A > Erysipelotrichales > Erysipelotrichaceae > UBA2212. Next base: position 1,563,273 of record OY760660.1, read on the forward strand.
GTATCCTTTTTACAAAATTTTGCGCCAATTGCTGCTGGCATAGAATAACCTAAAGTTCCGAATCCAGCAGGATGCAAGAAACTTAGGGGATGTGTACTCTTGTATTCACTAATTCCAATATATGCAGGACTACACATATCAGCGAATAAATGACCATCATTGCCTAAGACTTCACTGATGACATCTAAAACTTCTAATCCCATTTCAAAACTTGTATGATTTCCGCAAACATCGGCTGTGATAGCTTGAGTGTCTATTATTAATTTTGAGACAGTGGATGAATTTGAAGTGTTTTTAGATTCTAACTTATTAAGCATATAAGATAAGATATCCTTTGCATTTCCACACAATCCTATATAAGCTTGTGGGTATCGATAAAACATATCAGCATCCACATCGATCTGAATTAATGGTCCGTTTAAATCAAGTTTGGAGTCCCATAAATCAGTTGGCGCAAGTTGTGTTCCAATGGCTAAAACAAGATCACTATTATTAATGAATTGATTAACCTCTTTAAAATGTAAACGTGCTCCCAACGATAAAGGATGATTATCTGATATCACACCTTTGCCTGCTGCAGTAGTTACGACAGCCGCATTCAGTTTTTCAGATAACTGTACGAGCTCTGATGATGCATTGACGGATCCACCACCACAAATGATGGTGACTTTATTTTTACTGTTAATTAATTGAATGGCTTCATCAACTTTATTTTGATTAAATTCTAAATTTATTTTTAACTCAGTTTTAATGAGTTCATGTGTACTTACTTGATCTAGGATATCAAGAGGAATCTCGACATGTACAGGTCCTGGTCGTCCTGATATTGATAAAAGATAAGCATCTTTTAAAACAGATTCAATTTGATCAATTGATTTAATGCTACGTGACTCTTTGGTGACAGAACTACTCATAATGGTTGAGTTTCTGAGTTCATGTAAAGTTCCTGTATTTTGGTTTTTAATATTTGTTGGAAGCTGTGTTGAAATAACAAGCATTGAAATAGAATCTTGATAGGCTTGTCCCATAGCTGTCATGATATTTGTTAAACCGGGACCAGTGATGGTTAATGCAACACCGACTTTATTAGAAATGCGGGAATAACCATCAGCCATAAACCCTGCACCACTTTCATTTTTTACAGTGATCGCATTAATAGAACTCTTTAGTAAAGCTTTATAAATTTTTAAATTATGTACACCAGGAATTCCAAAAAGGGTGTCTACCCCTAACTGTTCCAATGTTTGAACCAGTATATCGGCACCTGTTTTTTGTTTATTATTCATTTGACCTCCTAAACAACTACTGTTCAATTATAACTTAGAGGACTTTCAATTACCAATTTGAGAGAGTTTGCATTAATCAATGAAAGTCTTTAAGATGTTGATAAATGTTGCTTTGAATAACACAGTAAAGAATACAATCAAGTGTTTTTACACTTTTTTAAGATGAAGGGAATTTATAAATGAAAATTTTAATTTGTAGTTATGCAGAATTATTAAAAATGTATACCCCATATGCTTTGAAGACAATAAAAGAATTTCTACATGAAGCAGAAATTATTGTGCGAGATTATAGTGATGAAAATCAACTAATACTTGATTTAAAAGATGTTGATGGATTAATTACATTTTTTATACCAATCACAAAGAAAATACTTGAATCAGCAAAGACCTTAAAATATATATCAATTGCGAGCACTGGTTATTCTAATGTTGATATGGAAGTTGCGAATAATTTAAACATCAAAGTTTCAAATATAAAAGAGTACTGTACAGAAGAAGTTGCAGATCATAGTGTTGCTTTAATACTGTCACTTGCACGTAAACTGAATATCTTAAGTGAAAAAGTAAAAAACGAACATAATTGGGATTATACAAGTGCAGGAAAGATTCATCGTTTAAATCAGCATACATTAGCTTTATTTGGTTTAGGACGTATTGGTCAAGCTGTCGCAAAAAGAGCAATGGTCTTTGGGATGAATGTGCTAGCGTATGATCCATATCTACCACAAGAAATCGCTGATTCACTTAATGTAAAACTAGTTAGTGTAGAGCAGATTCAAAAGGAAGCGACTATTATTTCTAATCACATGAATGCGAGTGATCAAAACACAAATTTCTTTAATAAACAATTTTTTGATAATTGCATACAACAACCAATTTTTATCAATGTCGCACGGGGTCAAAGTGTTGATGAAGAAGCATTAATAGAAGCATTGAATAATGGATCTGTGTCCAGTGCTGGATTAGATGTCTTTAAATCAGAAAATCCTGATTTAAGTGATATGGAACTTATTCAACATCCTCATACGATTGTGACACCACATGCAGCTTTTTACTCAGAAGAAGCCATCCAAGATAGTGATCGTATTTCAGTGATGAATATGATTTATGCCTTAAAAGGTGAACATGAAAAGGTGTTTGCATTTGTCACAAAGTAATCTATTAAAAAAGGCTTAACTTTATTTAGTTAAGCCTTTAACATCTTTGTTATTTTGAAATCTTTTCTTCATCTTCAACGGTTAATTCATCCTTGTCAGCCAAAGCTGAGATGACAGAAGCCTTGGAAACAATGCCCATGAGTTTATTGTTTTTATCAACAACAGGTAGAGGGTATGGATTATTAACGGATGGAGCTAGTGCATCGTGGATAATCGTATCAAGATTTAAAGTTGTTAAGTCTTTTACGAAAGTATCTTTATTTAATACTTTATTATCCTTTTGTTTTGTTGCTTCATCTAAAGTGATGATTCCTTCAAGTTCCATATCAGCATTTACGACATATGCTGAAGATACTTGGTTAACTTTCATTTCTTGGATAGCACGTTTTGGACCATCACCATATTTTAAGATACATGATGGAGTCATCATAATATTTTGAACAGTAACAATCTTTGTGATATCGGCACCTTCAACAAAGTTTTCAACATATTCATCTGCAGGATTGGTTAACATATCTTCAGGTGTATCGATTTGGATCACTTGACCATCGCGCATAATCGCAACTCGATCGCCTAACTTGAAAGCTTCATTAATATCATGTGTAATGAAGATAATTGTTTTCTTCATTTTTTGTTGAATTTTTAAAAGCTCAAACTGCATATCTCTTTTTACAAGTGGATCTAGTGCTGAAAATGGTTCATCCATTAATAAGATCTCAGGATCATTTGCAAGAGCACGTGCTAAACCAACACGTTGTTTCATCCCACCTGACAATTGAGAAATTTGATATTGATCAAATCCCTTAAGTCCGACAAGTTCAATCATTTCCAGTGATTTCTTCTCACGTTCTTCTTTAGTTGTACCTTTAATCTCAAGGCCTAAAGCAACATTGTCCATAACTGTACGATGTGGAATTAAACCAAAATGTTGGAAGACCATCGCAATTTTATTGCGTCTAAAATCTAAAAGTTCTTGTTTCGTGTATTTCTGGACACTTTCACCTTCATAGTGGATAGTACCTTCACTTGGTATATTTAAACCATTAAAACATCTTACTAAAGTGGACTTACCAGACCCTGAAAGACCAATAATGACGAACATTTCACCTTTATTAACTTGAAAGTTTACATTGTTTAAAGCTACATTACATCCGGTTTTTTCTAATATTTCAGATTTCTTTGCGCCCTTTTTTATCATGGCTTTAGCTTTTTCTTTATTAGGACCATAGAATTTATAAAGGTTTTCTACGCGTAAATAAGTTTCTTTACTCATGCATTATCCTCCTGTATAGCTTCAATTTTTGACCAACCTTGGCTTAAACGGTCAAGCAGAATGGCAATAATAACAACAGCAGTCCCTGAAACAAGTCCACGACCAACTTCAATACGATTAACGGAAATTAAAACTTCCATACCAAGACCAGTAACCCCAATCATAGAAGTAGTAACAACCATTGACATAGCCATCATGATTGTTTGGTTAACCCCAGCCATAATCGTTGGGAATGCTTGCGGGATTTTAACTTTGATTAAAGCCTGCATTTGTGTTGCCCCAAATGAATGAACGGCTTCTACTAATTCTTTATCGACTTGTCTAATCCCTAAATCGGTAAGACGAATAATGGGGACAATGGCATATATCGTGGTCGCCAGAGTACCTGGAACTCGTCCTAAACCAAATAAAATAATGGCTGGAATAAGGTAAACAAAGACTGGCATTGTCTGCATGGTATCTAAGATCGGTCTAATAATATTAGATAAACGATCAGATAGTGCCATTAAGACACCGATTGGAAACCCTAATAATAAGGATAAGAATACGGCCGCCAAAATAATAGCGAGGGTTGTGATCATTAAGTCCCACAAACCAACTAAACCAATCAGGAATAGTAATAAACTGTATAAAGTTGCGGTTAGAAATTTCTTTGTCTTCATTAACATAAGGACAAAGACAAATACGATATATACCCACCACGGAATAAATTGAAGTAAGTTACCGATGCTTGTTAACCAGAAATTAAGGACATCTCTAATGATACTTAATATCCAATCAGCATCTCTAGCGAATTGTCTAAAAGCAGTATCAATTGCGCCAGTGTTGATTTCAACCACAAATGGAAAATCAAAAAATGGATTCATTTCTTTTCTCTCTTTCTTTTTAATTAATTTACATATGACAAATAAAAAGTTGTTTTTACAAACCTTTGTTGCCTTATCAGATGATTAAATCTGCCAACGTATACATCTATTTTAACAAAATTGCCTTTGTTAAGCGAATACCCATAAAGTATGAGTACATACTTAAAGGTAGTTTTGTGAAACTAGATGGACGTTTAAACAAAAGAAAACGACGTCTAAGACATTCTCAAACGCCGTTAATCTTTTAAAATAATTTAATACTTATTCAGCTAGTGCAGCAAATAATGCTTCTGCATCATCGGCTGGTAACATAGCAGCAATTAAGTCTTGGTTTTCCATAATAAACCATTTAGCTGTCATTGCATAATCAGCACCTGTTGATTGCATATAAGCAAGAGCGTTAGATGTTAATTGAGAAGATGTAGTGTAATTTCCTAAGAATGCATCTAGTTCTGGATTATCATCACCAAATCCAACACGTGTACATACTGTAACGTTGTTTGAAGGGATTTCATTTAAACCAGCCATATAGTCATCGTTATTTGTATACGGATCATCTTCAAGTAATACTAAGTCATACATACCAGTAACCCATGTTGGTTCCCAGTAGTAAGCAACGAATGCATTACCAGCTTCGTATTGAGCTGAGATGTTAGCAGCTAAAGCTGAATCTGAACCAGGTGTGAAACCAACATAATAGTCAGTTAAACCATAAGCTTCAAGTTTAGCTTTTAAGATTTCATTTACTTGCCATCCTGGGATTGCTAAGTAAATAGTACTCTTAGTAGGATCTTCGTCACTAGGCTCGAATAAATCAGCATAGTTAGCTAAATCCTTAACAGTTTTAAGATCTGGTGCTAAAGCATCATCACCCTCAACTAAGTAAGCAGGTACATATAAACCTTGTGCGTTATCAGCAAAGTTAGTACCTTTTTCAATAATATCGCCATTAGCGATTAAGTCTTGATATTGAGCAATACCATCAGACCATGTTTCTGTATAAACATCAATTTCACCACTTCTCAAACCTTCGATAGTGATATTTGTTGAGCCTGGGACTTCCTCCCAAGTTGTATTGTAGAGTGTTTCACCTACAAGACCTACTACAGCGTTATGGAATCGAACACTATCCCATCCTGGATCGGCTAGGACAATATGTCTTTCCTCCATTGTTTCACCATCATCAGATGGTGCACTTGAACAGCCTGTTAATACGACCATTCCTAATAATAAAACAAGTAAAAAACGTTTCATTAAGAACCTCCTTTTTTTGTTATCAGATTATAAAAAACCTGCCAACTTCTGTAACCATTATATCTAAAATCTAGTAATAATGCCAATTTTACCAAGCACACGGATACGGGTGTGCACAAAAAACCCAGGTTCTATAAGGCTTATTGGCTGATAAAAAAATTTAAAAAAAATTAAAAAATCGGTGTTAGAGCGTTGGCAAAACCCTAATCACCGATTGATTTATTAGACACTTTTTCAAGTGATCTAAACTATTTTATTCGATAGCTGTAAAGAGTGCTTCAGCATCTTCAGCTGGCAACATACTTGAAATTAAATCTTTGTTTTGAATCATAAACCATACAGCTGTGTCTTCATAGTTAGCGCCAGTATCTTGCATATAAGCAAGTGCGTTAGATGTTAATTGAGAAGAAGTTGTGTACTTGCCTAAGAATGCATCAAGTTCAGCGTTATCATCAGCAAAACCTGCACGCGTACATACAGTGACATTCATTGATGGGATTTCATTAATGCCTTTATAGTAATCTTCTTCAGTTGTATAGGGTGTATCTTCTAAAAGAACTAAGTCATACATACCAGTGACCCATGTTGGTTCCCAGTAATAGGCTACAAATGGTTCTCCTGCTTCATAGAAAGCAGTAATATTAGCCGCAAGAGCAGAATCTGAACCTGGACTCATATAGTTGTAATATTCATCTAATCCATAAGCAAGCATCTTAGCATTTAAAACTTCATTAACTTCCCAACCAGGAATGGCTAAGTAAATCATGCCTTTACTTGGATCATCTGGATCAGTGAAGACATCAGCATAGTTTTTTAAATCCATAACTGTTTTAAGGTCAGGAGCTAAAGCATCTTCACCTTCGACGATATAAGCTGGAACATATAAACCTTGTGCATTGTCATCAAAGTTTGTTCCTTTTTCGATAATTTCACCATTGGCTACTGCATCTGCGTATGGTGCAATACCATCTGACCAAGTTTCTGTGTAAACATCAATTTCACCTGATTTTAATGCTTCAAATGTTATCGCTGTTGATCCTGGGACTTCTTCCCATGTTGTGTTGTATAAGACTTCTGCAACTTTACCAACGACTGCATTGTGGAAACGAACACTATCCCATCCTGGATCAGCTAGGACAATGTGTCTTGTTGGCATTTCTTCCTCTGTCGGTGCACTAGAACAACCAGATAAAAATAGCAGTCCTAATAGTGCAATACTTAAAAAACGTTTCATTAAAAAACCCTCCATTTCGATTGTGAGATTATGTGTAAAAACCTGCACAAGTATAGGTCTATTTTACTGAAAGAATTTACAGAAAACCAATTTGAACAAGCCAAAATAGCATATATTGCACTATATTAAGGTATAGCTACCCATATGTAATATGGGTAGAAAATTCTTTATGAAAATTATGTGAAGTATATAAAATTGTATACTATTATGTGCATTTTTTAGCGATTTATAGTTTATGAAAATTTCATGATAAAAACTTCACATACATGGCTTGTTACATTGTTTGTTAGAGGTGTAAATGCTATAATATTGTGGAACTTTAGGAGGATTAAAATTAGATGGCAAAACGCACTGTTAAAGATCTAGCTGTTAAAGGAAAAAAAGTAATAGTTAGAGTCGATTTTAATGTGCCATTAAAAGATGGCGTCATTACTGATGAGAATCGTATTGTACAAGCTTTACCTACTATTAACTATTTAGTAGAACAAGGCGCAAAAATTATTTTATTATCACACTTAGGAAAAGTGGATCATAAAGATCCTGAGAAAACAGAAGCTAATAAAAAGAAAAACAACATGGCTCCTGTTGCTGCTCGTCTAGCAGAAAAAGTAGATACAAAAGTAACATTTGTTCCAGAAACACGTGGTGAAGCAGTTGAGAAAGCTGTTGCTGATTTGAAAGACGGCGAAATCGTTGTGCTTCAAAATACACGCTATGAAAAAGGTGAATCTAAGAACGATCCTGAACTATCAAAATATTGGGCAAGTTTAGCTGACCTATTTGTAACTGATGCATTTGGTTCAGTTCACAGAGCTCACTCAAGTACTGTAGGTATTGCTGAAATACTTCCAAGTGCTTTAGGATTCTTAGTTGAAAAAGAAGTTATTCAATTATCAAAAGCTGTTTACAATCCAGAACGTCCATTTGTGGCTATTCTTGGTGGTTCAAAAGTTAGCGATAAAATTCCTGTTATTGAGAACTTATTAAACTCTGCTGACAAGATTTTAGTTGGTGGTGGTATGGCTTTCACATTTGCGAAAGCTCAAGGTTTAGAAATTGGTTCATCATTACTTGACGAAGCTTCACTAGAATTAACTAAAAAATTCATGGCAGAAGGCAAAGACAAAATCGTATTACCTGTAGATTACATGGTAGCTGATAAATTTGCTGAAGATGCTGATCACTATGTTGTGGATGCAGATAAAATCCCAGCAGGTTATATGGGCTTAGATATCGGTCCTAAATCATTAGAATTATTTGCAAAAGAATTAGCTGGTGCTAAAACAGTTGTTTGGAATGGTCCAATGGGCGTATTTGAAATGAAACCATATGCTGCTGGAACAATCGGTGTATGTGAAACACTTGCTAATATGAAAGATGCCTTCACTGTTATTGGTGGTGGTGATAGTGCTGCAGCAGCTAACCAAAATGGCTTCTCTGAATCATTCTCACACATCTCAACAGGTGGTGGTGCATCACTTGAATTTATGGAAGGAAAAGAATTACCTGGTATTGCGGTAATTCAGGAAGCGTAATGCGTAAACCTATTATTGTTGGAAATTGGAAAATGAATAAAACCATAGCTGAAGCAAAAGAATTTATTGCAGCAGTAGATGGTGTATGTCACGATGGAGCAGACTTTGGTGTTGCGACATCTTATATTGCTTTACAAGATTCTGTAAAAGCAGCTAAGAACTTAATCGTTAGTGCCCAAAATATGTGTTATGAAGAATCAGGCGCATATACAGGTGAAGTATCTGTTTCCATGTTAAAAGAAATCAATGTTAAATGGGTTATCTTAGGTCACTCAGAACGTCGTCAATATTGGAATGAATCTAATGAATCTGTTAATAAAAAAGCAAAAAGAGCTTTAGAAAACGGATTAACTCCAATCGTGTGTGTTGGTGAAACATTAGAACAATTCGAAGCAGGTGAAACTGAATCAGTATGTCGCACACAAACTAAAGCTTGTTTAGATGGTTTAAGTGCTGATCAAGTTGCCAGTTTAGTGATTGCTTATGAACCTGTATGGGCGATTGGTACTGGTAAAACAGCTACTTCTGAAATTGCTCAAAATACATGTGCACTTATCCGTGATGAAGTTAAAGTTAACTTTGGTGCAGAAGCTAGTGAAGAAGTACGTATTCAATACGGTGGATCAGTTAAACCTGATAATATCGTTGAACTATTAGCGCAAGCAGACATCGATGGAGCATTAATCGGTGGGGCTTCCTTGAAAGTTGATTCATTTACCGCTATTATTAACGCGGTTAAGGCGTAATAAAAGGAGAACTAAAAATGCCATATATTATTGATGTATACGCACGTGAAGTTATCGACTCACGTGGTAACCCAACTGTAGAAGTTGAAGTAAGCACAGAAAGCGGTGCTTTCGGACGTGCGATTGTTCCAAGTGGTGCTTCCACTGGTGAACGTGAAGCTTTAGAGCTTCGTGATGGTGATAAATCACGTTACTTAGGTAAAGGTGTTTTAAAAGCTGTTGATAATGTTAATGACGTAATCGCTGAAGCAGTGGTTGGTCTTGATGTTACTCGTCAAAATGAAATTGACAACTTAATGATTGAATTAGATGGTACACCTGATAAATCAAAACTAGGAGCTAATGCAATCCTAGGTGTTTCAATGGCTTGTGCTCGCGCAGCTGCTGATTACTACAACATGCCTTTATACAAATATTTAGGTGGATTCAATGGTAAAACATTACCAGTACCAATGATGAACGTTATCAATGGTGGATCTCACTCAGATGCTAAAATCGATTTCCAAGAATACATGATTATGCCTGTTGGTGCAACAAGCATCAAAGAAGCATTACGTATGGGTGCTGAAACTTTCCATGCATTAAAGAAAGTTTTAAAATCAGCTGGTCATGTTACTTCTGTTGGTGATGAAGGTGGATTCGCTCCTAACCTTAAAGACAACGAAGAACCTCTACAAGTTATCGTTGAAGCTATCAAAGCTGCAGGTTATGTTCCTGGTAAAGACATTTGCTTAGCAATGGATGTTGCGGCTAGTGAATTTTATAACACTGAAAAAGGTGTTTATGAACTTAAAAAATCTTCAGGTGAAACAAAAACAACAGCTGAAATGATTGATTTCTATGAAATGTTAATCGACAAATATCCAATCGTTTCAATCGAAGATGGTTTAGGCGAAAGAGACTGGGATGGATGGAAAACTATGACTGATCGTCTTGGTTCAAAAGTTCAAATTGTTGGTGATGATCTATTCGTTACTAACCCTAAAATCTTAGCTGAAGGTATTGAAAAAGACACAGCTAACTCAATCTTAATTAAAGTTAACCAAATCGGTACTTTAACAGAAACTTTCGACGCTATGGAATTAGCTAAGAAACACAACTACACAACAGTTGTTTCTCACCGTTCAGGTGAATCAGAAGATACAACAATCGCTGATATCGCTGTTGCCTTCAATGCTGGTCAAATTAAAACTGGTTCAATGAGCCGTACAGACAGAATTGCAAAATACAACCAATTACTACGTATTGAAGATGAACTTGGTGCTGAAGCTCAATACTTAGGTATGGATGCTTTCTTCAACAAGAAATAATTCAATTATTCTTAGACTAAGGTTACTCACTTGAGTAGCCTTTTTTTATGGGTAAAACCTTGTACTTAAAGTCTAAGAGTGCTAAAATATCAAAGCAACTATAAAGGAGATGCTGTATGATCGATATCATTCTAATGGTAGTAGCGGCCCTACTCATTATCTTAAGTCTATTACAAAGTGGTAAATCTGAAGGCCTCAGTTCAGCATTCTCTGGACAAGGTGGTCTCAATTTATTTGAGAACGTTAAAGAACGTGGACCTGAAAAAACAATCTCTCGCTTAACCATGGCGTTAGGTGGATTATTTTTCATTCTCGTTATCCTATCAAACATTCTTTAAGACAAAGGCCACAAAGGGCCTTTTATTTTTTATGAACAAAGAAACATTATTTGAACTGATACAAAAACACAATAAATTACGCTCGGCTGAAGAATGGGCTCAATATCTTAAATTAAAAGATATTGAACTTGAGTCGTTTTTTAGCTTGGTTTATCAGCTTCAATCAAATTATGAATTAATCACTACTAAAAAGGGTAAGCTTCAATTAGTTGAAGAAAGTGATTTAGTGGAAGGATTAATCAGTATTAATCCAAAAGGTTTTGCCTTTGTTGATGGGGAAAATGAATCTGTTTATATTCCTCAAGAAAACTTTTATACCGCTATGCATGGGGATAGAGTTTTAGTTAAACCTAGAGTCTTTAAGAATCAAAGCAAAGATGGAATGGTTCTTAAAGTCTTAGAAAGAAATACATTACAGGTTGTAGTAACTTATGAGAAGAAAGGAAACAAAGAAAGTTTCCACTTTGATGACCCTCGCTTTTTATACAAGATTAAAATGATTGACTCTGATACGAGTCATTGTGTGAATGGATCAGTTTTACTTTGCGATATTGTTGAATATGGACAAATAACAACTGTAAAAATCAAGCAAGTATTAGGACATAAAGATGATCCAGGAATGGATATCACTCAAATTCTTATTCAACACAATGTTAAATTAAATTTTCCGAATGAAGCCTTAGAAGAAGTCGATACAATACCAATGGAAGTCAATGAATCAGAAATTGGAGATCGAATCGATTATCGAAATCAAATTGTAGTAACGATTGATGGTGAAGATGCGAAAGATTTTGATGATGCAATAAGCATTCAAAGAATTTCAAATGGTTATAAACTTGATGTTCATATCGCTGATGTGTCAAATTACATAAAAGAAAATAGTCCTTTAGATAAAGAAGCTAGGGAAAGAGGAACAAGTGTTTATGTCGTTGATCGAGTTGTTCCAATGTTGCCTCACGCTTTGTCGAATGGGATTTGTTCACTTATGGAAGGTGTTAATCGATTAACACTTACCTGCTCAATGGAAATTGATCATGGGGGTACAGTTACCAATTACGATATCCATCCATCAGTGATTAAATCAAGCAAACGTATGACCTATACGAATGTTAATAAAGTCTTAGATGGCAATACCCCTAAAGGCTATGAATCCTATGTTGAGATGATTGAGCTTATGGATGAGTGTGCAGAACGTATTCGTTACCAAAGAGACGAAAAAGGATCCATTAACTTCAGTTCTGTTGAATCCAAATTTATTTTAGATAAAAATAGAAATATAGTAGATATTACTGCACGTGTACAAGATGATGCTGAAATGTTGATTGAAGATTTCATGGTTTGTGCTAACGAAACAGTGGCAAAACATATGAAATATTTAGATGTACCAGCTTTATATCGTGTCCATTCCTCACCTACCAAAAAACGATTTGATAATTTCTTAATCGTCGCAAAGTATTTCAATGTGAAAATTCGCTACGAACATATCACGCCAAAAGTACTACAAAGTATCCTTAAACAATTTGAACATCACGATGAATATCAATTGATGAATGACATGATGTTAAGATCTATGGCTAAAGCGCAATATGATCATCAATGTTTAGGTCATTTTGGTTTAGCTTTAGATGAATATTGTCATTTTACATCACCGATTAGACGCTATCCTGATTTAATTGTTCATAGAATGCTAAGACGACATGTTTTTACCTATCATCCTGAAATGTTAGCGCAAGATGCGAAAACTGTTGAAGAATGTGGAGTCGAAACATCGCGCTTAGAACAAAGAGCAGTTGAGGCTGAGCGTGCCGTTGAAGGTATGAAGAAGGCTGAATTCATGGAAAAACATCTTGGAGATGTCTTTGAAGGTGTGATTAGTTCAGTCACAAAATTTGGGTTATTTGTCCAATTACCTAATACGGTAGAAGGGCTAGTCCATATATCCACTCTTAAAGGATATTTTGAATATAATGAACGGAAATTCGCTTTAGTGCGTATGGGTAATTATAAAGAATATCGCTTAGGTCAGAAGTTAAAAGTAAGAGTTGTTGCTGCATCAAAAGAGAATCAAACGATTGATTTTCATATTGTATAATAGGGATACGCATGTCAGAAAAAGTTATCGCAAAAAACAGAAAAGCTTATCATGATTACTTCATTGAAGAGACATTTGAAGCAGGTTTAGTCTTATTTGGTACTGAAATAAAAGCCATACGTAAAGGTTCAGTTCAATTCAAAGATGCCTATATTCATTTCATTAACAATGAAGCTTTTATCCGTGATATGTATATCGCTCAGTATGAACAAGGTAATCAATTTAATCATGAAGAAACACGTGAAAGAAAGTTACTTCTTCACCGTGAGCAAATATTAAAGCTACAGAAAAAAGTACAGCTCAAAGGCTATACTGTTATTCCTTTATCCATGTATCTATCAAAGGGTAGAGCAAAACTAGAAATTGCTTTAGCAACTGGTAAAGATTTACATGATAAACGTGAAACTGATAAAGCTAAAACTGCAAAGCGAGAAATGCAGAAAGCACTTAAGCAACATCGATAAAATAATCAATAAAGGACTTCTAATTTAAATAGAAATCCTTTTATTATAAATAAACATTGAGAAAACATTTCAATCTGTAAAAAAGTAAAACTATAATTTCATTTGGGTTTAATAAAATTAAATCTAGAATAAAGAATTATGAAATAATGTCACTTACATAAGGAGAATATGGAAAATATAAAACTTGTAGCAACTGACTTAGATGGAACGCTACTTCATGATGATGGAAGAATACCTGAACAATTTGGTTAATATCTTCAAAGCTTAAATAATATGAATATAGAGCTAGTAATTGCGAGTGGAAGACCGCTTTACTCAATTAAAAATCTCTTCAATAAATATATTCATAAATTAATAATTATAGGTGATAATGGAGCAAGTATTTGGGCAAAGGGTAAAGATATAAATGCGAGTAAAATTAGTACTACAAAAATTTCAGAGATTGTTGCATTTAGTCAAAACTATACTGATTCAATCATTGTTTTTTCAGGTATAAACAAAACATTTATATTTAAAAGTGATAAAAAGAGTCCGATGTTATCTGGAGAGTTGTTAGGTAGAATCCAAACTATAGAGAATATTAATGAAATAAATGATGAAATTGTAAAAATATCTATGCATTTTCCTGAAGCCAATGCAAAGTCATATTATGATGATATTATTTTTTTAGATCTTAAAAATAAGTTTTCAGTAACATTAAGTGATGTGAGTTGGATAGACGTTATGAATATTAATATTAATAAAGCAGTTGCTTTAACTGAGATCAGTGAACAATTAAATATTGAAATGAATCAAATAATGGTATTTGGAAATGCACTAAATGATAAAGAAATGCTCAAAGCAGTTGAACATAGTTATATCGTAGATAATGCTCATCCTGAAATGTCTGAATTTGCTAACTATAAAACAGCATCAAATGAAGAGTTAGGTGTTTTTAAAATTATTGAAAAGCTAATAAAACTAAAAGCATATAAATAAGCTAACAAGTTTAATAGTCAAAATAATAATTCACTCACATCTAAAAATAATGACTATTTTCTGAAATAATATTTCAGATGCTTTGATTTATATTTCAGTAAATTGCCACTGAAACCGTTATCAAGGTAAGTTAAATTTGATATTATTCACTCGAAATTACCTTAAAAGGGGTAAAAGAAAAGGAGAATAATATGGACGGAATTACCCGCATATTAGAAGAGAAGTTTTTACCGATTGCTGTAAAAATGCAATCAAACCGCTATCTCATGTCATTGCGTAATGGTTTAGTTACATCATTACCACTTATGATCGTTGGATCATTTGTCATTGTTATCGCGGAATTACCAGTAGACCCTTATCAAAACATGATGTTATCTGTTTTTGGTGAGAACTGGAAATGGTTTAACTGGGGCGTTATCTATGCTTCAACAATGGGTATGGTTGGCGTAATTGCTTCAATCGGTGTTGCTTATGCATTGACTGAACAATATAAAAAACCAGCATTACCTGCAGGAATTATTTCTTTAGCTGGATTCTTTATTTTATTACACCAACAAGAAGCTGGTGGCTACGCTACAACATTCTTTGGTGCAAGAGGTTTATTTGCAGGGATGGTTGTTGCATTAATTACAGCCGAAATTTATAATTTTGTTTTAGAAAAAGGCTGGACAATCAAATTACCTGAACAAGTTCCACCTGCGATTTCCAATCAATTCATGGCGTTAACACCTGCTGCTCTCGCTATCGTATTCTGGACAGTTGTTCGTTTTGGTTTTGCTCATACAAGCTATATCACATTCTCAGATTTTATCTTACAAGTCTTACAAGTACCACTTACTGCTTTAGGAACA
The DNA here is from genome assembly GCA_963663995.1 of Erysipelotrichaceae bacterium. GTDB lineage: Bacteria > Bacillota_I > Bacilli_A > Erysipelotrichales > Erysipelotrichaceae > UBA2212. The sequence goes on from OY760660.1 coordinate 1,578,657, forward strand.
GGCTTAGTAGGTACAATGTTTGCGGTTTTCTTTGATTCAGCTTTCTGGTTTGTTGGTATTCACGGATCCTCAATCGTTGGTTCAGTTTTCCAACCAATTTGGCAAGCAGCTACTTTATCAAACTTAGCAGCTTCTCAAGCTGGTGAAACCATTCCATATATTGTTACATATGAATTTATGCGTAACTTAATTTACATTGGTGGTTCTGCATCAACATTATCATTAGCCTTCATCATGGCCTTCTTAATGAAATCAGAACAAATCAAAACAATTGGACGTCTATCAATCGCACCAGGGCTATTTAATATCAATGAAACAGTCACATTCGGTTTACCTATTATCATGAACCCAATGATGTTGATTCCTTTTATCTTGGCTCCAATTACATTAACACTTATTTCTTATGGAGCTATTGCATCAGGTATTGTTGGTCATTTGCCAGGTTTAGCTGCTCCATGGACTATGCCAGTTATTTTATCAGGTTTCTATATTGGTAACGGTGATGTACGTTTCGTACTTCTACAAATCGTTAACTTTGTTGTCTCAGGTTTAATCTACTTCCCATTTGTAGCTGCGTTTGACAAAAAGAAATATCAAGAAGAACAAGGCGCTTAATACAACTGAATATCTTAGAAAGAGCTATTATTTAGCTCTTTCTACTTTTAAATTAATAAGGAGAACACTATGTTGAATATTGGAATTGTTGGTGCTGGCATGATTGTTAGTGACCTTTTAAGATTTATAAATGAAGTAGAAGGATTAAAAATTGAAGCATTCTGCGGGATGCCAAGTGATGAAGAACGTTTAAAACAATTTGCAGTTGAAAATAAGGTTGAGAAAATCTATTTAGATCTCAATGAAATGTTGAAAGATGAAAAAATTGATATCGTTTATTTAGGAGTGCCTAATCATCTACATTACCCTCTCGCAAAATCATCACTACTCGCAAATAAACATGTCATCTGTGAGAAACCATTTACTTCTAACCATAGAGAAGCAATTGATTTAGCTGATCTATCTAAGAAACAAGGGAGGATGATTCTTGAAGGTGTATCTACTCGTTTCTTACCAAACTTTTTAAAAATTAAAGAATTATTACCTAGCTTAGGTGATATTAAAATTGTCACTACCAACTACTCTCAATATTCATCTCGTTATGACAAATTTAAACAAGGTGAAGTTGCACCTGCATTTAATCCTAGAATGTCTGGTGGAGCTTTACTTGATATAAATATTTATAACTTGAATTTTGTTGCTGCATTATTTGGAGAACCAAAGGATATTCAATACCTCGCGAATGTTGAAAAAGGGATAGATACCTCAGGTATTTTAATTCTTGATTATGGAACATTCAAATGTGTTTGTACTGGTGCAAAGGACTGTAAAGCTCCACTCATGAATACGATTCAAGGTGATAAAGCCGCAATTGTCGTTGAGTCATCACTAAATGTCATGGCTGATTTTAAATACTTCAAAAATGACGGTAAACGCGGACCTGGTACTTCAGATTATACCTTGCACGATGAAAATAATGGGAAACACAGAATGTACCATGAATTTGTTGAGTTTGTACGTATCATAAATGAAAATGATATAAAAGCAGCTCAGGAACAATTGGATCTAAGTGTATTGACAATGAAAATTCAAACCATCGCTCGTGAAAAAGCAGGTGTCGTTTTTGCGTCAGACGAAGTAAAATAAGATTATGAGTTCAGAAAATATACCAAATTTTAAAAGTGTTTCTCATCAAAATTGTTTTGAAATGGGAACATTAGCTCTTCAAATTGTTAAAGAAAGACAACTTAGAAGAATCGGAGTTAGAATTAGTTTAGAGAATAAACTTGTTTTTCAATATCTAATGGATGGGAAAAATGAAGATATTTACCTTAAGGGTAAAGAGAAAGTTGTAAAAACAACTGAACACAGTTCAGATTATGTTTTTAATCATAAAGATGATTATTCAGAACTATTAGATGATGAGACTTATTGTGTCAGTGGTGGATCTGTACCAATTATGATAAATGGTGAATGTAAAGGTTCAATAAGTATCTCTGGTATGACGCAAGAAGCTGACCATGCTTTAAGTGTTGAAGTATTGAATACAATATTTAAAAAAATTGAAGGGTAGACTGTAATGAAAAAAATCATTTTAGGAATCATCGGGAACGGAAAAAGTGCTAATCGCTATCACTTACCATTTATTCTACAAAGAAATGAAAAGTTTCTTGTAAAAAGTATTTTCCAAAGAACAGTTAAGCATGATGAATGGAAAAAGATTGATGATATTAATTACACCGATAATTTAGACGATTTACTCAATGACCCTGAAATTGATTGTATTGTAATATCTACACCATCTAATGTTCATTACTCAATGGCAAAAAAAGTACTAGAAGCAAACAAACATTGTGTTGTAGAAAAACCATTTACTGAAACGCTTCAAGAAGCAAAAGCATTATTTGATTTAGCTAAAGCTAAAGGTCTAATGGTTCAGTGTTATCAAAATAGACGGTTTGACTCAGATTTGGTTACAGCTCAATCTATTATGAAATCTGGCATTCTTGGTGATTTGTTAGAACTAGAATTATCATTTGATTATGAAAGACCTGAAGTAACCGAATCTGTCCATCATTTTAGTAAAATACATTCTTTCTATTATGGTCATGCATGTCATTCAATTGATCAAGTTATCCATGTATTTGGAAAACCAAATCGTGTTGTTTACGATGTTAGACAACTATTAGGTGAAGGACGCATGAATGATTATTTTGACTTAGATTTGTTTTATGACAAAATAAAAGTATCTATAAAATCTTCATTCTTTAGAGTGCACAAACGACCTAGTTTAGTATTAGTGGGGAAAAAAGGGTCTTATGTTAAAGTCACTAAAGACAAGCAAGAAGATCAACTAAAACAATTCTTGTGGCCAGATTGGCCAAACTTTGGCTTAGATGATAGGGATGAATATGGAACTTTATACTATATTGATTCAAATAAGAGCTATCACGAAGAAAAAGTTGAAACTTTAAAAGGTGATTATGGAAAATACTATGATTATCTTTATGATACATTGGCAAATGGTGCTGAAAAACTTGTAAAAGATGAGCATACTATTTGGCAACTTCAAATGTTAGAAGAAGGTATTGCTGGCTTAAAATAAGGAGTCATACTTATGATTATTGATAGACTGCAAAAAGAAAGATATTTTACTGGGCGTGACACGTCAATCTCTCGCTATATCTTAGCGAATAAAGAAGAGGTTCTTTCTTTAAGTGCGCATGAACTTGCACAAAAAGCTTATGTTAGTCCTTCATCGGTCATACGATTTGCACAAAAATTAGGTTATAAAGGTTATATAGATTTTCAGCGTGAATACAATTATGAATATGGTTTGCGCATTCAAAAGGATCAAAAGATAACTGAAGTTCAAAAAGATGAATCTTGTGCGGATACTTTAGAAAATATCTATAAAAATTCGATAACAATTACACGGGATTTACTTGATGAAGAAAAACTAAGAAAAGTTGTTCGGTGGATTAGTCAGTATAAAAAGATCGACTTTTATGCAAGTAATCAAAACTTCTTAATTTGCCAAGAATATTGTTTTAAACTAATGGCATTAAATATTAAAGCTCAAGCATTTAATGATATTCATCAAGACTATCTTAATGATATTTCTAGGCGTGATACATTGTGTGTTTTAATAAGTCATACAGGTAAAAATCCAACGATTTTAAATTTAGCAAAAACATTGAAGAACGAAAACTTTAAGACAATAGCGATTACCAATAATATTGATAATTCGTTAGAAGTCTTATGTGACATAAGTTTATATACTTATTCATCTTCGGGAATCACAAATCGAATTGAAAAACTGATTTCATTACAATTTATTCTAGATGTCTTATATTTATCAATCATTCGCAGCAAAGAGAAACAATAAAAAAAGGCGTGAGCCTTTTTCAGTTTATATCGATATGTAAAGTTCTTTGAAGCCAATTGAAGATACCTTGAACAAATGGGACTTCATAACTTTCATAATTCCATCCGCGCATTGCGGCAATGATGGAAAAGATAAATAGAATAATATTTAATACCGGAATAAAGATAATTCCGATGACTGTCACAACAAGTATAAAGTTTGCTAAAGCCGTAAATATCATTAATGAAGTTGCTTGTAGAGCATGATATCTAACGAGTGAACTTTCTTTTTCCATATACATAATAATGATAGGTACAAGTGGACTTAGAACACCTAAATCCATCCATGAAAGTAGGGTACCACCAAACCAAACTAAGACGACTAATAAGTTAGCATCCATTCCAAGGGATGAGCGATGAGGTTCATATTTTCTCATAATAGATTCTCCTTTAATTCAATTATAAACTTTACCAGCTGCTTCCGCCACCGCCACCAAAGCCACCGCCAGAGAAGCCGCCACCGCCACTAGAAAAGCCACCGCCTCCACGACCTGCTGATTGTGGAACTGAGGTCATAGCTCGACTCATTGAGCCTAATGTACGATTTAGGTGTGTCACAAAGATGTAAGTGTTGAGCGGATGTGGACCACTATACCAATCGGGTTGTTCAACCACAATTGTTTCAAACTTCTTAGACCACACATCACTAATGTTTAAAACATAAGCATAAGGTAATATACGATAGAAGTAACTTGGATCATCATGAATCAACATTTCAAGTTTATCTTTTTCAGCTGCTTCAATAAAGTTCTTCAAGCCTAAGATATGACCTAAGTACTTCGTTCCAAGTTCAGTACGTTTATCCATTACTGTTGTAAAGCCAATGTTGATGGCTATAAAGACAAACATGACTAATATCTTCCAGAAAGCTAATCCTGCAAAAGATAAAGCAACGAAAGCAATAATGACAAAGATAAGTGTAAAAGCTATTAGAAAGATAGTTGTAAATGTTCTTTGCCACTTACGAAGTGATGGCCAGAACTTAACACTAACAATCCAAGCAATCATTAAACCAACAGGTAATAGTAATGAGATAGCCCCGACAACAATAGCGGTTGCTGGTTCATAAGTATTTAAGTAGATTTGTGCTGCAACTAATAAACCAACTGGAATCATACTAAAGATAGCAAGAATAATTTTTAGAACAGTTGCCATTGGATCAAAGATACGTCTACTCTTATTACCATAAAAATGGCGTTGAATATCTTGTTTTGCAAACTCAACAGATTTGTAGAAAGTATTCTTTAAATCTTCACTTGTCACAAGTTCACGATTATTAAAGAGCTTATTGAATAAAGTGATTTCAGCTCTAATCTCAGTTTCATCAATATCCTTAATCTTAGTTAAAGTAAAATCTTTACCATGGCTATCTTCTTCGGTAATGGTTAAATAACCTTTATACGCCCATTCGATGATTAAAGATACAACATCTCTTGTATCGACTATACCTTCATATATATAGCCAACTTGAGCTGAAGATAAACCATCAATAGGATAAAACTCAACGACTTCTACCGCTTTTTCATCTTTACCAAATCTGAAGAATAAGAGGATGGTTAGAGCACTGATTAAAGAGAAAATTGCTAGTGCTGCAATTGTGTAGTCAGTAGCAGGAATAAACGTAAAAAATTCATTATCAAGTGGGGCATAGATCGTCAAGGCTGAATAGTTATACAAAGGTTCATTCAATGTTCCGCTAAGCGTGTTGCCATTAATTGAATAGCTCACATTTGCTTCATTACTTGATCCATAGCCACCACTATAGAATCGAATATCACTTGGCCATTCTTTTGGTAGAGTAATGGAGAACTTAACTTTGTCCATATTCATAGCCCAACCATCACCTACAAGGTTATAGTAGAGTGCTTGTAAACCATCTAAGTCTAAATCACGCATTTGTACATCATAGCTATAATGGTAACTTTTAGCTCCACTCACATAGCGATCAGCATCACCTATTTGAATCAAGACATTTTCATATCCATCAGTATCAATGGAGTAGTTATCACCGAATACTTGTACTTTATTTACTGGGAAATAATAGGACTTATCAACTGTTCCAGAATCTAGGGTCCAAGTCATGTCATAGCGTTGTGGAATATAAGCAATAATTCCGTGACGTTCAACATTAAAATAAGCATCAATGTTTTGATCAATGTGCATCAAGCCGTTTTCATCAATGACAATTGAAATGTCAAAAGATGTGATAGACACATCTTCTTGTGCTGATACGGTTGTAAAACTAAGCGCTAATAAACTTAAGGTCGCAAGACTCCAAGCAATCGCTTTGAGTTTACGGATCATAAATTAAAACTCAACTTTAACGTTTTTACGTTGACTTTCTTCTTCAACTTCGAAGAGAGGTTTACGTGTAAATTTAAATAAATTAGCAATGATGTTACCAGGGAATAATTCAATTGAAGTATTGTATTGGCGAACGATACCATTATAGTATTTACGTGCGTTTGCGATGTCTTCTTCAACAATTTTTAATTGTCCCATTAACTCTTGGAAATTAGCATTTGCCTTTAAATCAGGATAAGCTTCTGACAAAGCAAATAGACGACTAAGCATACCAGAGACTTCACCTTCAGCTTTAATCTTAGCTTCTGGTGTGGTAGCACTAACTGCCATGTTACGTGCTTTAATAACATTTTCTAATGTTTCTTTTTCATGTTTCGCATAACCTTTTACAGTAGCGACTAAGTTTGGAATTAAATCTGAACGTTTAATTAAATAAACATCCATGGTGGCGAATGCTTCTTCTACTTTATTTCTAGAAGCAACAAAACCGTTGTAGGCTATTACTAAATAACCTGCAATTATAATTATGATGGCGATTAAGCCGTAACCTAAGTATCCCATGAATTACCTCCTCATAAGACTTACTAATTAATTATACCCTTATAAAAAGGGATATTTATGATATACAAGTGAAAACTTTTGTTTATCTTAAATAAAACAAATTATCGTTTATAATAGTCCTATGAAAAAAATGTTGATGTTATTTGTGATAAGTAGTTTCTTTTTAAGTTCTTGTTCAATGTTTACGAAAGAGAAAATTGAACAGTTATCTATAGCAATTGCGCCCATCGCAATACCGGGTGAAATATTAAATGCTTCCGAAAGTTTTAAAGCAGATTTAAGAGCATATTTATATGATCAAGGTTATGATGTAGAGCAATTAGATTTTGTTGTTTATGAAACACACGCAGATACTCGTGAAGCATTATTGGATGGTAGTGTGGATGTAGCGTATCTACCTGTACTACAATATTTAAAGATTATGAATGATGTGGATTATATGGCATCCATTACAAATCCACAATTAGATATGGGAACTGAGGCAAGTGTTTATAACGATATAAGTTCAGCGACTAAACCTATTTCAAATTTAGCTTATCGGAATGCTTTGATTTACACAGGTCCATCTGAATATGGTCAAGAAATTTATAATAAGTTTAAAAACAATGAAACGATTACTTGGATTGATGTAAATGTAGCGAGTTGGTGCCATGTCGTTGTGACAAGTCTTGATGGCTATGTCATGCCTAGTCTTTGGTTAATTGATGAATATAATCGTCGTATGGGTGAACTCTTTGATCATACATTGGAAGTAAGAGGCTATGAAGATGTTGTAAAAGCTCTTGCCAACCAATCTTGTGATATTGCGGTTGGACCTAGTTTACTTAGATATGATTATGAAGCTTTATGGCAAAGTGAAGATTTTGGTGGTGAAAACAATATATTTACTGATGTGAATGTTATTGGAGTTACACAAGCTATTTATGATGATGTCTTTGTTTCTCGTAAAATAGCTGAAGAAAACGATCCACTAAATGCAGAAATAATGACATTGATTCAAAATTTCTTAGTCAATCAGAGCGAAGAAAAACCCGATTTATATCAGGTTCTAGGATTTGAAGGCATAGATATACTAGATCAAACTTTCTATGAGTCTATGATACTAGCTTTAGAATATGTCGAACGCATCATGTCTTGATGCGTTTTTTTATTTTATTATCTTAATGTTTTCATTATGTTGAATTTTGACTGGTGTATTTTTGCTTACATACTCAGCAATTAAATCAGTCATATCCAATGGAAGTTCCGTTACTGTAATTGCCTCTGGGATCATATTAAAATTACCGCCACCGCTGGCACGATAGTTATTCATGACAATCGTGTAGTAATCATGATCCACTAAATCTTTTCCGTTAACTTTAGCTTCAACTAATCGCTGTCCAATGGGATTAGAAATCTTATAAGTATAGTCAATACCATCTAACATGTCGTAATTGAAATGCTGGGGTTTTGGGGCATCGTATTCAGGGTTAACAATGATTTCATTATTCTTCATTGAAAAATAGTTAGCATTTTGTTCAAGATATGTTTTTAATGCACGACCTGTCATTTTTTTAACGACTAGACTATTAGGGTAGATATAGTTGTTGACGATATCACGCATACGAATATTTTGAGGAAAGCCAAGAGGATGATTAAACAAAGCAGTGGCACTTATTTCAGCCATAGTACAATCAAGTTGAACTTGGTTTAAAAACGAAATAATTGGATGTTTGTTTAATCTAGCAGAAAAAGGATCAGTGACAAAACAATCTCCATCTATAAGCGTTCCGATAACTGTATCTAACCAATTGTTAACGGGCTCTTCATAAGGCTTTATAAGTTCTTCGATTTCATGATCAACAGCTACTTCAGCCATGCTGACAATTTTTGCGTTTAATTTATGATCAACAATATCAATTTGCATAACTTCAGCAGAGTTCATTGCGCATTGTAAAAAGATAGTGTCATTAATTACGGTGTTAATAGTACGATGTTGATGACCTGAGATAATCGCATCAATGCAATCTAACTTACATAATTCATATCCAATATTCTCACCAGTTAGCGTTTCTGTTGGCTTTCCAGTTTGTGCATCTTTTTCTAATCCACCATGGTAGATGACAAAGACAAAATCAACGTTTTCTTTAAGTTCACAAACTTCTTTTTTAACGACTTCAAGTGGATTTAAGTAAGTGAAATGTTTAATGTTCTCTGGTCTTTCCCAATGTGGAATGTAATCTGTCACAATACCAATTAATCCAACTTTAATTCCATTTTTAAAATGATGAATTTGACTAGAACCAATTGGGATATCTTTATAAAGAACATTACTGGTAATACAAGATGCATCAATAGAAGCTAAGAAATTATTAATGATTGATTCACCATAATTAAAATCATGATTGCCCACATTCTCAAAATTGTATTCCATTTGATTCATAACTTGAGCTAAAGGGTTTGGATTAATATTGTTTCGATGTGAGTAAGTTAATAAGGGACTTCCTTGTAGATTATCTCCGTTATCAATTAAGAGAACCTCATTGTTTTCTCTTTGTGATTTTAGATAGGTAGAAAAGCGAGATAATCCATTTGGATTCATTTCATTATTGATGTTTGATTTGGCTGAAATGGTGCCATGTATATCGGTTGTGAATAGACATGTTATGTTAAGCATATGTAAATTATATCAAAGCTTTGAAAAGTTAGTGTAAAAGTCAACTTTACTACTAAAGTACTATAAAAAAAGTGCTACACTTAAATTGTAATTATTCAATTACAGGAGGACACAAATGAAAAAGTTTTTTGCTGTGTTGATGCTTTCTATTCTAGTTTTAGGTGGACTAACTGCATGTTCATCTACACCTGCTGAAGAAGAAGTCACAACAATCTCAGACCTAGTTGTTTTATTCGTTCCTAGCCGTGACCCTGGACTAATCCAAGAAGCGACAGAACCACTAAAACAATTACTCATCGATAGTTTAGCTTCTAAAGGCTTCACTGTTGAAAATGTAACAATCGAAGTTACAACAGATTATAATGCTGCTGGTGATGCACTTGCTGCTGGTACTGCTCAAATTGGTTTCTTACCAGGTGGTACTTATGTTGCATACTCAGAAGATGGCGTTGAAGTCGTATTAGCTGCTACTCGTGCTGGTCTAAATAAAGACAGTGAAGTTGCTGCTGATTGGAATGATGGTTTACCAACTGAAGGTGACTCAAATAATCAAGTCACTTATTACCGTTCATTAATCTATGCAGGACCTAGTGATTATGGACGTATGTTAGCTGATAAAGTTAATACTGGTGAAGCTCTAACTTGGGATGATGTTAATGGCGCGCAATGGTGTGTATCTAATTCATCAACTTCATCTGCAGGTTATGTTTACCCAACGATGTGGTTAATGGATAACTTTGGTATGAAAATTACTGACTTTGAAAAATCACCATTACTTGGTGGTTATGGTGATATCGCTGCTAACTTAGCAACTGAACAATGTGATGTTGGTGTTGGTTATGCTGATATTCGTCGTGATTATGATGAAAACTGGGTTGGTGAATGGGAACGTACAGAAGATATCTGGAATGAAACTGATGTTATCGGTGTAACTCAAGGGATCTTCAATGACACAATTTCTGTAAGTTTAAATCACCCAGACATGAGTGATGCACTCAAAACAGCTATCCAAGAAGCATTCATTGAAATTGCTCAAACAGAAGCTGGTGCAGAAGCGATTGCTATTTACAATCACGAAGGTTACCAAGTTGTAACTGATGCTGATTATGATGGTGCACGTGCTGCACGTGATATTGTACAAGGTAGTTAATTAGTCTATCATTAAAGACGGGGCGATTGCCTCGTCTTTTTTAAGTTTTTAGGAACAGAGGGAATTATGATTCAATTTGAGAATGTTACCAAAACATATCCTGGGGGCGTAACTGCTTTAAAAGGGGTGGATCTAAGCATCGAACAAGGTGAGTTTGTTGCGATCATTGGTTTATCAGGAGCTGGTAAATCAACACTATTAAGAACCATAAATCAAATGCATAAAATCACTAGTGGAACACTTGTGGTTAATGAAGTGAATGTATCTGATTTACAAGGCAAAGAACTAAGACGTTTTAGACGTAATATTGGAATGGTTTTCCAATCCTTTAATTTAGTTCGACGTACATCCGTTATTAAAAACGTATTAGCGGCACGGGTTGCTGATATGCCTTTATGGATGAGTTTACTTAGTTTATATTCAAAAGAAGATAAAGTTATTGCTTTAGAAGCACTTGATCAAGTGGGTATTTTAGAAAAAGCCTATGTACGTGCAGATCAATTATCAGGTGGTCAACAACAACGGGTTGCACTAGCGAGATGTTTAGCTCAAAAGCCAAGTATTATTTTGGCGGATGAACCAGTTGCTTCTTTAGATCCAGTAACCTCAAAACAAGTTATGGGTGACTTTTTAAAAATCAATAAAGAACTCAATATTACGGTTATTGCCAATATGCACCATGTAGATATGGCCCTTAATTATGCCGATCGAATTATTGGGATTAAAGAAGGAGTTATAGTTTATGATGGTCCTTCTAAAAATGTTAATAATGATATTTTAAAACAAGTTTATGGTCGTGAATTATCAGATGACGATCTAATGGAGCATTAGTTCGTGTCACATTTATTCAAATGGTTGAAACCAAAACCGATTACCCTAAGTAATGGTAAAGTTGTTACCCCTAAAATGAGTGCAGCTATTTATGTCGTTCCAATCATTTTAGTCTTAACCTACTTTAGTATTGGCTTAACTCGTTTTAAACTCGGTATGTTAATTAATCGTGGATATCAATTCTTTGTGATTGTCTCGCAAATGATTCCACCTAATTTTGCATATTTTGATTCTGTGGTTGGACCACTGGTAGATACGATTTTAATGTCGATTGTTGGGACATTAATTGGATCAGCACTTGCCTTACCTGCTGCTTATTTATCCTCAGAACAAATGATGCAAAACCCAATTATTAAATTTATCTTTAAATCATCGATGTCAATTGTTCGTACATTCCCAATTCTTGTTTTAGCATTACTCTTCAGAATTATATTTGGGATTGGTGCTTTTGCCGGAACAATGGCGATTATGGTCTTTACCTTTACAATTATGACCAAGATGTTTTATGAGCTAATTGATACAGCTGATATGGGACCTTTTGAAGCCTCATTATCAAGTGGTTCGAATCGTATCCAAGCATTTTGGGTCGCAATCATGCCTCAACTTTGGGGACAATATATTTCTTTAGTTCTCTATAACTTTGAAATGAACATTCGTAACGCTGCGATTTTAGGTTATGTTGGTGCAGGTGGTATTGGGATTGTCTTAAACGAACGCTTAGGATGGCGTGTCTATGATGATGTTGGCTTAATTCTTTTAGTGATGATGATTACGGTTTATTCCATTGAAAGTACAAGTCGATACATAAGGATGAAACTATTATGAGTCAAAACCAAGCAGTACTCGATAAACTAAAACAAGAACCTAAATATACCGTACAAGTAGGTTTAGCTATTAGTGCTTTGATTGCGATTATTGTTGTTTCAAATATCTACATGCCATTTAAAGGATTAACTGAAACTGGTATGAAAATTGCCGTTAATATACTAAGTTCTATCTTTAATCCAAATACAGACTTCTTATTTGATTTCCACAGTACAGGCGGTGTTCCGTATCTCATGCTTGAGACGATGGCCATTGCATTCTTGGGAACGATTATTGGTGTTATTGTATCAATTCCAATAGCCTTTATATCATCACGTAATATCGTGCCGAAGGCAATTGCTCATTTAGGTGTCATGATGATTACCGTGATTCGTACATTCCCAGCAGTTGTCTATGGCTTAATGTTTATCCGTGTTACAGGTCCAGGACCTTTTACAGGTGTATTAACCTTAGCAATCGCAAGTATAGGGATGGTCTCAAAACTGTTCATTGAGGTTATTGAAGATTTAGATCCAGGGATTACAGAAGCACTAGATGCCTCTGGATGTAATACGATTCAAAAGATTCAATATGGAATTATTCCACAATTGATGACTAACTTTATTTCAACTGCGATTTATCGTTTTGAAATTAATATTAAATACGCAACAATCCTGGGGATGGTTGGAGCGGGTGGTATAGGTGCACCACTTATCTTTGCGATTAGTGCGTATCGTTGGAGTGATGCGGGTTCCCTATTAATTGGACTTATCATTACCGTTTTAATTGTTGAGATGATTTCTACTCGTTTAAGAAAGAAACTCGCAACCGGTCAATAATCTGTAGAGGCTGTAACGAAATAGAATAGTGAATATCCATGGTATGGATGAAAACGAAACTAGAGGCGTTACAGCTTCTTTTTTTGTTTAATCTGATGGTTTTGATATTTTTTTGGATTAAATTTAGAAAACTAGACGACTTAAAAAGAACTTTTAAGGTTTTATAACTATTTAATTGAGTTTATGTCTTAGTTTTCTTGAATGATATTTCATTAAGTTATAGCCAATACAGAGGCAATATAACTCGTTATCCACATTTTCTTTACCACGACGTGTAAATCTTTGTTTTCCCCAGTTATATTTAAGGATTCCAAAGGTTGATTCTGATTGTGCAGATCGATTCATTCTTAATTGTATCCCTCGCTCACTATCTAAGTTTTCTTTAGCGATGGACTGTAGTTCTAAGAGAACAGGATTAATACTCAACTGTCGATTAGCTTCACTTTTCTTACAGTCTTTAGCTAAAGGACAGTCTGTACAATCAATACACTGATAATGATGAATCAATTTAGGATATAAACCTTTTTCATCTAAATGAGAATCGACGTAGTTAAAGGATTTCCCTTCAGGACAGATAAAGGATCCATCTTCTTGTCTCATGGATTTAGATTGAAATTTTTGTTTCTTCTTAACTCCATGTTTTTCCTGTTCATAAAGACTATATTTTTGAAAGAGTTCCATACCGCGTGTCACACAATAGAGATAATTATCATAACTTCCATAGCCTGCATCTGCGACGGGTGTCTTAGGATAATGACCATAAGCTTTCTTATACGCTTCTAGAAAAGGGATAAAGGTTTTCGTGTCTGTTGGGTTAGGATAAGTTTTAGCCATCATGATATATTCATCACTGACCCCTAGCTGCACATTATAGCCAGGTTTAAAGATGCCTGTTCGCATATAATAGTCTTCTTTCATATGCATAAAGGTCGCATCATGATCAGTTTTAGAGTAACTGTTTCGATCTCCACAGATTTGTAGATGAATCTCATATTCGATTAACTTGTTTTGATAATCTCTAATTGTTTCATAAGCTTTTTGTAAAGGATGTTTAGGATGTCCTTTACCACTGACAAACTCAATCTTTTTAAGTAAACAGTCATTGTATAAAGCCATCTTGAATTCACTTAAATCATCAGCGTGATAACTAGACTTTGTTTCTAATGAATAAGTTTTATAAAAAGCACTAATCTTTTCAAATAACTTCTTTTGGTTCTTCAACACTGCTTTCTTCCAAACAAAACTATTCTTCGTCGCATTCGCTTCAAACTTCGTTCCATCGATATAGAGAACACTGGTATCTATGTGATCTTTACGAATAAGCACTTTATTAATTTCATAAAACAAATCTTCAAATCGCCCTTTAAGTCTTTCCTTCATCAAGCGATAAAAAGTCATATGACTCGGGCGTATCCCTTTTGATAACCAGATAAATCGAATATCTGTTTTACAGGCTGATTCAATCTTTCTTAGACTCGTTATCTGATTCATATAAGCAAACAATAAAAGCTTAATCAATGTGATCTCTTCATAATCATGGCGACCTTTTGTATATCTCTTAACGAACACTTTAAGATTAATTTCATCCATGATTTGATTAAAACTCATCACTGGATCATTTGTTTCAATTAAAATTCCACAATCAAGTGGCAAAACGACTTGGGTTGAGCTATAATCACTAGTGTTCGGGTAGTGGTTTAGCTCATGACGAATATTTATATTTTCCATGACTAAATTATATCTAAGAAAAGGTCCAAGCGTAATGCCTGGACCTTTTCCTTTACTTCTATTCTTGAGCCTGTTTATTCGTTACAGCCTCTTTTTTTATCTTAAGAATAATTTAGTAAATCACAATGGTTTATGTTTTGGGATTATTGTTAGTTAAAAGATGAAAAGGAAGAGTGAATATGTTATGAAATGACACTATTAAAAAAGAGAGTATTAAATTTCTGCTTTTACCTATTGACTTGGTAGGTAGACTTTGATAAACTCATGTTAATCTTAGTGAAAGGAAAGTGAAGACATGGCAAACTCAAACAATACCTTGTTTAAATCACACTATAGTTTTCATCGAATGCGAAGCTCATATTTTTAATATGAACATTTAACACACTCGAAAGGAACTTAATTAAGATGAGTAAAAACTATAAATTTGAAACATTACAACTACACGTAGGACAAGAGAACCCAGATTCAGCAACAGATTCAAGAGCTGTTCCAATCTATGCGACAACTTCCTATGTATTTAAAGACTCAGCGCAAGCTGCTGGTCGATTTGCATTAACAGAGGGTGGAAACATTTATACACGTTTAATGAATCCAACTTCAGATGTCTTTGAACAAAGAATTGCTGCTTTAGAAGGTGGTGCTGCTGCCTTATCAGTCGCATCGGGAACTGCAGCCATTAACTATGCCATATTAAACATTGCTAAAGCTGGTGATCATATCGTCTCTTCATCAAGCGTTTATGGAGGTACATATAACTTCTTTGCAAATACCATTAAAGAATGGGGCATTGATTCAACATTTGTTGATGGAAGTGATGTCACCAACTTCGAAAAAGCAATCAAAGAAAATACAAAAGCTGTTTTCTTAGAATCTTTAGGAAATCCTAACTCAGATATTATTGATCTAGAAGCTGTTTCTGAAATAGCTCATAAACATGGTATTCCAGTTATTATTGATAATACCTTCGCAACCCCTTATCTCTTCAGACCACTTGAACATGGTGCTGATATTGTTGTTCACTCAGCAACTAAATTCATTGGTGGACATGGAACGGTTTTAGGCGGTGTCATCATTGATGGTGGTAAATTTGATTGGACACAAAATGATAAATTCCCAGGAATTACTCAACCAAATCCAAACTATCACGGTGTTGTTTTCTCACAAGCTGCTGGTAACTTAGCTTACATTATTAAAATACGTACAACCTTACTTAGAGATAATGGTGCAGCGATTTCACCATTTAACTCTTGGTTACTCTTACAAGGTTTAGAAACACTATCACTTAGAGTTGAACGCCATGTTGAGAATGCTTTAAAAGTTGTTGATTTCCTAAAATCACATCCACAAGTTGAAAAGGTAAATCACCCATCAATTGCAGATGCGAAAACACAAGAACTATACAAAAAGTATTATCCTCAAGGTGCTGGTTCAATCTTTACAGTTGAACTAAAAGGTAGTGAAGAAGATGCGAAGAAATTCACAGAATCACTTGAACTCTTCTCATTACTTGCAAATGTTGCGGATGTTAAATCACTTGTTATCCATCCAGCATCAACGACTCACTCACAGCTTTCAACAGAGGAATTACTAGAAATTGGTATTAAACCAACGACCGTACGTCTATCAGTTGGAACAGAACATATTGATGATATCCTAGCCGATCTTGAGCATGGATTTAACGCCATTAAATAAATAGTGTAAAATAAACCGGGAAACCGGTTTATTGTGCGTCTATGCTTTTATGAAAGGATAATGTTAATCATGCCTATAAAAATTCCAAATTTATTACCAGCCACAAAGATACTTGAAGAAGAAAATATCTTTGTGATGAATGAAGCGAGGGCGATGAATCAAGATATTCGTCCGCTTAAAATTCTTCTCTTAAATTTAATGCCAACAAAGATTGAAACGGAAACACAGTTATCAAGACTTTTAGGTAACACACCACTACAAGTTGAATTAGAACTTCTACAAATGAAGTCGTATAAATCAAAGAATGTATCTGAAGAACATATGTTAGCGTTCTATCAATTTTTTGATGAGATTAAAGACAAAAAATATGATGGACTAGTGATTACTGGTGCACCTGTAGAAACTTTAGAATTTAATGAAGTTGAATACTGGGAAGAACTTAAACAAATTATCGACTGGAGTAAAACACATGTTCACTCTAAATTCTATATTTGTTGGGGAGCACAAGCAGCTCTTTTCCATAATTATGGAATTGATAAGTTACCTTTAGAAGAGAAGATGTTTGGTCTTTTCTCTCATAAAGTCAATAATAAGAAATCTATGTGGACTCGTGGTTTTGATGATTGTTTCATGGCCCCACATTCACGTCATACATCTGTGGATCCTGAAGAAGTTAAAAAGATAGATGAATTAGAAGTTATCGCTGAATCAGAAGAAGCCGGCATATACTTAATTAAATCTAAAGATTCAAGAGAGTTCTATGTGATGGGGCATAGTGAATATGACCCATATACTCTAAAAAGAGAATATGATCGAGACGTGAGTTTAGGAAGAAGCATTAAGGTACCACAAAACTACTTTGTAAATGATGATCCAAATAATGAAGTGCTCGTCACTTGGAGATCACATGCTAACTTATTATTTTCAAATTGGCTAAACTATTATGTTTACCAATCAACACCATTCGATATTAATTCAATTGATTAAGACAAGGGGGATACACTATGATGATCTCAACAAAGGGTCGCTATGCCCTAAGAGTAATGGTTGATTTATATGATCATGAATCATTCAACTATATTCCTCTAAAAGATATTGCTGAAAGACAAGAAATATCACTTAAATACTTAGAGAGCATAATGACCATTCTTTCGAAAGCGAAGTTTGTTGATGCGACTCATGGCATTGGTGGTGGATATAAACTAAACCGTGAAGCAAGAGATTACACAGTTGGTAGTATTTTGAAACTAACAGAGAAGTCTTTAGCACCAGTTGCCTGTCTTGATAAAGGTTATGATTGTACACGTGGTAACACTTGTAAGACACTACCAATGTGGGAAGGTTTAAATCAAGTCATTGATACTTATTTAGAAAGTATTAACCTTCAACAATTAGCTGAGTCAGCTATTGGCTTCAACTATATGATTTAAACCATATTTATTCAGATTATTTCAGAATAAGAATAAGCTCTTTGCTTATTCTTTTTTTAGACCTATGATAGTGATAAGGAAGATAAAAACATGAAAAAGCTAATAACCATGATGATTATCATATTTATAAGTTTGTCTGTATTTTCAGCATGTCATGTAGTTGAAGATGAAGATACTGTTTCTAGCTCAACCATGGAACGCTTTAGAGAAAATGAAATAACAGAATATCAAGGAATGAATCTTGATCCTGCTGTTGGACCACGTGATAACTCAATAACAGGTGTTCAATATGTTGATCTTGAAACTTATCAATTAAAAATTACAGGTTTAGTTAATGAAAACATTAGTTTAATGTATGAAGATGTATTAGCGTTAGATAAATATCAACGACTTATTACTTTATATTGTGTTGAAGGATGGGATGCGACTATCTTTTGGGAAGGTGCACTGATATCAGATATCCTTAATTTGGCCGGAGTGAAAGATGATGTGAATACAGTTATCTTTAAAGCTGTTGATGGATATACAACATCTTTGCCACTTGAAACAATTGTAGATAATGAACTTATTTTAGCTTACTATGCTAATGGTATAGATTTACCTCCAGAAATGGGCTATCCATTTATTGTGGTTGCGGAAGACAAACTTGGTTATAAATGGGCCCGTTGGGTCAATGAAATTGAATTATCGAATGATGAAGATTACAAAGGTTACTGGGAACAACGCGGTTACAGTAATAAAGCTGATTTAAATTAATGTATCTAATTTGACATTCAATTTTCATAGGATTATACTTCATTATGCATTACAACCCTAATGTAGATGTTGCGGCAGTGCTACAACATAATCACGGGGATGTCATGGTTTCGACAGGTTGATGTTGGATTCAGACTGCAGTGGAGTGGCGACCTAATTGCCAAAAAAACAATAACTGGAAACTCAAGATTAAGTTTCGCTGCTTAATTAGCTTAACGTAGCTTGCAGCTATCGCTATTAACCCTGCCCCTGGGGTTGATGGTGGATACTAATAAACATGGGATCGTTAAGGAAGACCGTTCTTTCGAGCCTTGGCTAAATCACAGTAGGACAACTTATCACATGGCGCGTTTGAAGCATTTGTGATTCGTATAAAAGTCAAACTAAACTGTAGACGTTTGAATGAGGACACTATTTGGACAGGGGTTCGACTCCCCTCATCTCCACCAATGTGGAAAAATAAGCACTGAAAAGTGCTTTTTGTTTACATGTTTGAGATTATTGATTTAGAGTTCTGCAGCCGTTAGAATAAAAACATTAATAGAGGTATTGTTATGAATTTAGAACTAGTGCTTAAGGGTTTTAGAAATGAGTTAATCCATGAATCTTTAAAGGAAGAAAGAGCTAGAGATAGAAATTTCTTATTTGTTGAAGCACAAAAGATTACGATAGATATCAATAACAAGTATCACAGTGATAGTGAACTAAAAACACTAATGGAAAAATTGATTGGAAAGTCTATAGGAGATGGATTTAAATTGTTTCCTTCATTCTATTCAGAGTTTGGTAAAAATATAAGTATTGGAAAAAATGTCTGGATTGGTTCGAACGTTGTTGTATTACAAGGGGTAAACATTGGTGATTGGGCAGTGATGGCAGCCGGTGCTGCTGTCACAAAAAATGTAGAACCCTATACCATTGTAGGAGGAGTGCCTGCAAAGTTTATTAGAAAAGTAACGGATTAAAATAATAATAACTTTATCTACAAGATGGTTGAGAGAAAAGATTATGCAAACATTAATTTAAATAATGAATGCTAGAACTATAAACATAATCTTCAGTGTTTTAAATCCACAAATATTTGTGACAAAAGTACGAAAGTGCTTTTTTGTTTGATTATTATAATTATGTTCTACATAATAAGTAAGAGAGGATGCTATATGTATAAAGTCGCTGAAGCAATGATTAAATATTATGGGAATGATGTGAGAAGGATTAATCATTTTTTAAAGGTGCATAATTTCGCTAAAATTATTAGTGAAGCTGAGAAGTTAGATAAAGATACTCAAGAGATACTAGAAATCACAGCCTATACGCACGATATTGGTATTAAAATTAGTGAAAAAAAATATAATAGCTCAGCAGGGTTATATCAGCAAATTGAAGGACCTAATGAAGCTAGAAAATTATTAAATAAGTTAAACATTAGTAATGAAATTATAGATAGAGTCTGTTATATAATTTCTCATCATCATGAATATGAAAATGTGGATGGGATTGATTATCAAATCATCTTAGAAGCTGATTTTCTTGTGAATGCTTTTGAGGATGAAATATCAATTGAAGGGATAAAAACATTTAAAGAGAAAGTATTTAAAACTAATACAGGAATTAGATTATTAAATGAAATATATGGTATCTAATGATGACAAACATTAATATATTTTGCCAACTTGGTATTTCAAGTAATTTATTTGCAAAAAAAATTGAAGAAAGAATAAAAATAAAAGAATTGGACTGGACAATTGAAGCACATAATATTCAACTTATTAATGATTTATATTCTCAATCTGATTTAGTTTTAATATCTCCAGCTGTGACAATGCTGCCAGCTTTTAAGAAAAATATTGAAAAACTAAGAAGTGAGTATCCGAAGGTAAAGTTATTAGTAATCAATTCTGAGATCTATTTTAATTTAGATATTGAAAGAATGTTAAAAGAGATGATGAGTAGTTTGAGTTAATCAATCAAGTTTGATTGTTTAATTGAAAAAAATTTCCAAAATAGTTTAGACATCTTTTTTATGTTGGGTGCGAGTGCTACGATAAAAACAATAGATTTTAAAAAGGGGAAATTTTATGGATTTTTCAAAAATGTTAATTATCGCCGATATTGATGGAACTCTAGCGGGTAAAGGTCAAGAAATGATGCCAATTACTCGTAAGGCTTTTCAAGAATTACACAAACGAGGAGCGAAACTTGGAATAGCTTCAGGTCGTCCAGCCAGTGAAACACTAATCAAACGTGCTGAGTGTTGGGACTTAGGATTTAAATTAGATGTCTTAGTTGGGATGAATGGTGGACAAGTTTTGGACCAAATCACTGGCAAGTATGAAGAGTTTTATAAATTAAAAAAAGAAACAATTAAAGAAATCATAGAAATGATGGAACCAACTGGTTTAAATCCTTTTGTATACAAAACAGGTTATATGCTAAGTAAGTACTTAGATGAAAGAATGTCAGCTTCTGCTTTACGAAACCATGAACCAGCCATTCCTGCAAAAGATGTTTCAGAGTTATGGGAAGAAGATAATGCGAAACTTCTCTTTAGGTTACCAGATGATGAAAGTAAAATAGATGATATAGTTGCCTTCGCAAAAGCACACCCAAAGCCATATTATCAATCATTCTTAACAGGACCAATGATGTTGGAGTTTCAAGATCCGCGTGTTAATAAAGGCTTGGCTGTAAAAAAATACTGTGAAGAAAATGGTATTGATTTAAAAGATGTTATCGCCTTTGGGGATGCGACGAATGATAATGAAATGTTAGAAGTAGCTGGTTTAGGTGTTTGTTTGAAAAATGGTTTAGAGAGCACCAAAGCTTATGCTGATGTCGTGATGGAATATACTTGCGATGAAGATGGTGTTGGCCGATATCTCTATGACACTATCTTGAAAGATTTGGAAAATTCGTAGTAAAAATTCAATTATTTAAAGTGATTTATTAAAAATTTGTAGTTTTATTTCTTATTTTTAAAATCCATTGAAGGATCAGATGAGAATAGGGATAATGAAGCTAACAAGTTCAAGAAATCTTGTAAGTAGGTATACAAGCTCTTCAAACCATCCATATCGAACTTGGGAAATGACATAAAGAAAAGGTTTTAGTTAACCTTTTCTTTTTTGATTATAGGGTTTTTTATAGAAATCAGGGAACATCGCATGAGTGGTTTCAATGCGTTTTTGAAGGTCTTCAATCTCACCTATGAAGGCAAAGAGATAAATCATTTCTAAAACATAATTTAAACCAAAACTAAAGAAACCGCGGTCCATAATTTCTGATTGATCGGTATTGATATGAATGAACTCTTTGGCATGTTTAGCACCAAAAGCTTCAGGGTTTTTAGAGATAAACAAGTAAGGTATTTTGAATTCCAATAAATGTGGGACAATCTCTTGAGAAAGAGTATTCTCTCCAGAAACGGTTATCACAATCGCAAAAGTTGGAATTTTGTTAGTTTGGATATATGAGAATAGATAGAAGTCATTACTGTCATGCACACTAACATCTAATCCAAGTTCACCATATTTCATACGATATATTTGGGCTATATGATTCGAGTAGTTTGTAGCAAAAATGAGTACTTTTTTAGCTTTCATTATCGTTTGTACAATACGATTAATTTGTTTTGCGCTAGTGTTGGTAGTGACTTGCTCAATACTACGATTTATTGAAATAGGATAAAGTTCAAAGAACTCTTTTTGAGAAATCTCTTGTTTATCGAAATCATCTAGTTTATCGACACGTTTATTTAACATTGAGTTGTATTCTAAGACAAAGTGATATTTAAAATCTGAGTAACCTTTAAATCCACATTTCTTACATAAACGCATAATGGTTGGATCGCTTGTAAAAGTCGAAAGACTTAAATCGTGAAGCGTCATGTCAATAAGTGACCAAGGTTCCTTGATGATAAAGTCAGCGACAAGTTTTTCTTGGAATGTAAAATTATATTTGGTTTTGAGTTGATCTATGATCATACTTAAACAATAGCACGCTTCATCTTTTCATTTTTGCCAAAATTATGGTTGAAACATTAAAAAAGTTTCCAAGTTTTGTAAAAAGTTAAAGAGTGTTAAGAATAGTGATAGAATCAAACTATGTTTGATTCACTTGTTTTATCTTTAAATATTGTTCTGCCCTTATTTGGCTTGATGTTAATAGGCTATTTATTAAAACAATTTCACTTAGTTGATGAGCATACTTTAAAAGGGATGAATGTCATTGTTTTTAGGGTCTTATTACCGATTACGCTTTTTCAAAGCTTAATTAAGACAAATATTGAGAAAATATTCAATCCAAGTTTAATCATATTTGCGATTGTCTCAGTCCTTATTTCTGTTTTGATATTTACAATTGTTTATCCAAAAATTGAGAAAAATCCAAAGAAAATTGGGGTTATGGTTCAAGGGTCTTTCAGAAGTAACTATATACTTCTTGGTTTACCCATTGCGATGAATATCTATGATGATGTAGGGGTAGTCAGTTTATTAATTGCCTTTATAGTACCGCTTTATAATATCATCGCTGTTGTAGTTTTAGAATATTATAGTGGTGGAGAAATAAAACTTAGAAAAACTTTGATTAAAACCTTAAAAAACCCGATTATTATTGGAGCAATATTAGGTGTCATTGTCTTGCTTTCAGGTATACAACTTCCTGTCTTTGCGACAAAAATTGTTTCATCTCTATCAGGTAGTGCAACCCCGATTGCACTAATTATACTAGGTGGTATGTTTGAGTTTCATGCGGTTAAAAAGAATCTAAAAAATTTAAGTATTATTGTTAGTGTTAAATTAATTATCTTACCTCTAATTGGTGTATTAATAGCTTATCGTTTAGGTTTTAGAGAAATAGAACTAGTCGCTTTACTTTTAATGTTTGGATCACCAGTTGCTGTTTCATCCTACTCAATGGCAGTTGTGTTAGGTTGTGATGGAGAACTCGCATCACAAGCAGTCCTTGTTTCAACACTGATGTCCATCTTTACTTTTTTTGCTTGGGTATTTAGTTTTAGATTATTAGATTTATTGTAAAAGCATCAAACCTCTTTATTGACATTGAAAGTGCTAAACTTTAATCAAGTAAGGAGGTTTTTTAATGAAATCTTTAAACTTAGTTACGGTATTATGGTTTGATGATCAAGCACTTGATGCAGCAAAGTTTTATACTGAATTATTTCCTAATAGCGAGCTTGGTGAGATAAATTATTATTCAACAGAAACACCAAGTGAAAAAGAAATTGGTTCGATTATTACGGTTGATTTTACAATCATGAATCAACGTTTTCAAGCTTTAAATGGTGGTCCACAATTTAAACATAGCGAAGCTGTATCTTTTGTGGTTTCCTGTGATGATCAAGATGAAATTGATTATTATTGGGATAAGTTATCGTATGTGAAAAAAGCTGAAGCATGTGGCTGGTGCAAAGATCAATTTGGAATCAGTTGGCAAATAATATCAAGTGATTTAGAATCACGTTTATATAATGATGATGAAACGATTGCCAAAGCAAATATGGATAAACTTTTAACAATGAAAAAAATTGATCTATCACAATTTAAATAGTTCTATAATATTTAATCCAATTGAAATCTACGTCTATGTTGCGTCAGTTAAATGTAGATATTGTATTAAGTATTAGATAAATTAAACCTTTAGTCTACTTACACTCATACACATTAGAAGGTATAATGTACATACATAGTGTTTATTTTGGGTTATTGGAGGTTATAGTGGATCAAAGTATAATTATCTCGCTTTTAAATAATGCTGCGCTCTTAGTTATGTTAGCGGTTATCTATGAAGCAGTATCATACTTACCAAAAAAATATTTAAAATATGAAACCATCATCATTGGTGTTTTTGTCTCGTTAATTGTCGCCGTTATTATGGCACTTCCAATGAGACTTCAAGATGGTGTTGTTTTTGATACAAGATCTATTTTAATTAGTGTTACAGCTTTGTTTATTGGTCCGATTCCAACCCTTATGGGGGCTATAACTGCTTCTACCATTCGTTGGATTTCAGGAGGTGCTGGGGCTTTGGCTGGGATTATGACTGTCATAGCTGCCGCATTTATTGGTAGTTTATGGCGTCTGTGGGTATTTCCAAAAGCTAAACTCATTTATGTAAATGTTTATGTAATGAGTGTTTTAGTTCATATAGCGGTACTTGCTTGTTTATTATTAATTCCAACTCCAAATTATCTTGATATTATTCGATCCGTTGCTTTTCCAATGATGGTTATTTATCCGATTGTGACAGTTTTATTAAGTGTTATTATTCTGCATCAACAAACACTTAGAAAATCAAAAGATAGACTTGCTCAATCAGAAGATCGGTTTAAACGTTTATTTGAAGAAGCACCAATGGGCTACCAATCACTAGATTTTGATGGAGTGATTATCGATGTTAATGAACGTTGGACTGAAATATTTGGTTGTTCAAAGGAAGAAGCCATTGGGCGTTGGTTTGGTGATTTTTTAGCAGCTGATGATCAATCATCGTTTTTAGATAGTTTCCCTTTATTCAAAGAACAAGGATATGTTCACTCGGAAATTGAAGCGATTCATAAAAGTGGGAAAGTTTTAACTGTTGAAATTGATGGGCGCATTAGTTTGAATGAAGCTGGTGAGTTTAAACAGACACACTGTATTGTTCAAGACATTACACTTCGTAAACAAACTGAAAAAGAACTTCGTGAAAGTGAAAGAAGTAAAACAGTCTTTTTATCTAACTTGCCCGGTATGGCTTACCGATGTGTTAATGATGATAATTGGACAATGAAATTTGTCTCAGATGGATCTAAAGAGTTGACTGGGTACGCAGCTGAAGAACTCATTGATAATAAAGTGATAGCCTACAATGATGTGATTAGTCGCGAATATCAAGAGAGTGTTAAGCGAGATTGGGAAGTTTCAATTAATAAGAAAATTGCCTATAAAGGTGAATATGAAATTATTACTAAAGAAGGTAAACCAAAATGGGTTCTTGAGTGGGGAGAAGCAATTTACAATCAAGAAAATGAATTAGAAGCTCTAGAAGGAATTATCATTGATATTTCAGATCGTAAAGAATTAGAATCTGAAATTAAATTTTCTAGCGAACATAATCAGCTTACAGCTCTTCATAATTTAAATTACTTAAGAAATATTTTAGAAAATGAAACGGAAGAGGATGCTAAATTAAACAGAGCTTTAG
Organism: Erysipelotrichaceae bacterium; assembly: GCA_963663995.1. Lineage (GTDB taxonomy): Bacteria > Bacillota_I > Bacilli_A > Erysipelotrichales > Erysipelotrichaceae > UBA2212. The sequence continues at coordinate 1,604,595 of OY760660.1, forward strand.
TTAGTATCAATCTTAGTAATATAAATGCGGTAAGTATGAACTATGGATTTGTGTATAGTCAGCATTTAATCATGAAAATTGCCAATCATCTTGATGAGAATAAAGGTAATAAAGCGCAATTTTTCCACACTTATGAAAATCGTTTTACTTTCTTTGTGAAAGATTATAAAGATAGTGAAGAATTGAGATACTTCTGTGAAAATGTCATAGAAATCTTAGAAACATTCTTATCTTCTGAAAGAATAACAGCTGGTGTTGGTGTAGTCGAATTAAAGCATGAATATCCAGTAGAAATTGAAGAAAACTTGAAGTATCACATGTTGACTTCTGAAAGAGCTGTTGAGGATGAAAATGAATTCGGTTTGGTTTTCTATGATACTGATTTAGAAATATCGGTTATACGTCAACAAGAAATTGAACATGAATTACAAGCAATTATCAATAGTGAAACAGCGGAAGGACTTGTCTTAAATTTCCAACCAATCATTGATATCAAGAGAAATAAAATTAAGAGTTTTGAAGCTTTATCACGTATCAATAGTAAAAAACTAGGCTTAATTAGTCCGCTTGAGTTTATACCGATTGCTGAGAAAACTAAATTGATTATTCCTTTGGGTGATCAAATTATTATGAAAGCATTTAACTTCTTGAATAAACTTCAATATTTAGGACAAGAAGATTTAAGAGTTTCAATCAATGTGTCGATTACTCAATTGATGAGTGAAGATTTTGCAAAGCGATTCATCTCTAAAATGAGTGACATGAATGTAAATCCAAATAATGTTGAAATTGAAGTGACTGAGTCAATCTTCTATGGAAATAATCAAGAAATTAATCGTATTCTTAAACTATTTAAATCTAGAGGCATCCAAATTGCGATTGATGATTTTGGGACAGGTTATTCTTCTTTATCACGTGAAAGAGATTTAAATGTCGATATTTTAAAAATTGATCAATCCTTTATAAGACAATTAGAAATGTTAAATGAAAATGAAGTTATTACAGCTGATATTATTTCTATGGCTCACAAACTTGGGCACATCGTTATTGCCGAAGGTGTTGAAAATGAGGATCAAGTGGAATACCTGAAACGTCATGATTGTGATTGGATTCAAGGTTACTATTTCAGTCGACCACTTTTAGAAAAAGATGCGATAACTTATATTACTGAATTTAAATCATCTTAAGTTGTTTGAAAAAACAGCTTTTCTTTTAGTTACATTTATAGACGAAAAAGACTGTCTTGTTTATCATAGTAGGTGTTAGTTACTTAATTGTGCCTAATTGTAATAATGTTTGAAACATTTATAATTTTTTATATAGGGAGAACAAAATGAAAAAATTATTAACATTACTTGTAGTAAGTTTATTATTTCTAGCTGCATGTTCAAGTGCACCAGCTGAAGAAACAAAAGAGACTTTAGTTGTTGGTATGGAACTTGCTTATCCACCATTTGAAACTAAAGATGAAGCAGGGAATGCGCTTGGTGTATCAGTTGATATTGCGAAAGCATTTGCTGAATACTTAGGAATGGATATTGAGATTCAAAATACAAACTGGACAGGTTTAATTCCAGCCCTTGAAACTGATCAAGTTGATATGGTTATTTCATCAATGACAATTACAGAAAAACGTCGTGAGTCTGTTGATTTTAGTGATGGGTATGCACAAGCTTATTTAGCATTCTTAGTCAACATTAATTCCGATGTGAATGAAGCAGCTGATTTAGATTCAAGTGATAAAACAATCGTTGTTAAAACAGGTAGTACAGGAGACACTTACGTCAGTGCAAACTATACCAATGCTACAATTCTTCGTTTAGATGATGAAAGTGCTGCAGTAGCAGAAGTTGTAAACGGAAACGCAGATGCATTTATTTATGATCAACTTACAATCATCAGAAATGTTGAAGCTAATGCAGAAAGTTTAAAAGGGGTTATGATACCTGGCCAAACAGCTGAACAATGGGGTGCAGCCTTCAAATTAGGTAGTGATTTAACGGAACAATTTAATACTTTCTTAGCTGAGTTTAAGGCAAATGGTGGTTTTACTGATTTAATTGATACACACCTAAAAGCTGAAAAAGAAGCCTTTGATGCGAACGGCTTTACTTTCTTCTTCGAATAATGAAAACAAATAAACGCTCAAGACAAATAGTCGCCTTTATCTTTGCCCTATTAAGCTTGGGCGTTTTTGTCTATCTTAGTGCTACTCGTGCCAAAATAAGTATTGATTTCATTAATCTTTGGGATTATCGAATTCGCTTCTGGCAAGGCTTTTTATTAACGCTTGAGATAAGTCTTGCATCATTATTGATATCACTCTTAATTGGAAGCTTAGTAGCTGGAGCGAAAGTAAGTAAAAGTTACTATCTAAATTACTTAGCTAATGGTTATGTTGAGCTCATTAGAGGCACACCATTACTTGTTCAAATTATTTTTTTCTACTATATTATTGGAACTGCTTGGGGGATTACTAATCGTTTTTGGGCAGGAGTACTAATTCTTTCAATTTTTGAAGGAGCTTATATTTCTGAGATTATTCGTGGTGGTTTAATTTCGATTGAATCAAAACAAACTGAGATTGCGAAATCCTTGGGTTTTAACTCAAAACAAACATTTAGATTTGTTATATTGCCACAATTAGTTGTTCGTATCTTGCCAGCTCTAGCAGGACAGTTTGCATCTGTGATTAAAGATAGTAGTCTATTATCTACGATTGCGGTGATTGAATTGATGCAAGTGACCAAGGAAATTACGGCCAATAATTTTGCGGTATATTTTCAAGCATATTTACTTTTAGCGGCTTTATATTTGGCTATGACTTTCCCGATATCATATCTATCAAAATCTTTAGAAAAGAGGTTTAAGTATGAAAATTAAACTTGAACACGTTTCTAAATCATTTAATGAACAAGTCGTCTTAGATAAGATATCTCATGACTTGGACTTTCAAAGTTTAGCAATTTTTGGACCTAGTGGATCAGGCAAATCAACTTTATTGAGGATGATAGCGGGTTTATTGGAGTTGGATGAAGGCAAGATTAGTTTAGATGATCAATCAGTCCCTAGTATTGAAAGTGAACTTATTAAATATCGTCAAACGATTGGTTTTGTTTTTCAAAACAATGGTTTATTCCCTCACTTAACAGCACTTCAAAACATTACCCTACCTTTAGTTGAGATACATGGCTATACAAAGGAAGATGCTGAAAAAGAAACGATGAAATATCTTCACCGTTTTGGATTGATAGATCAAGCACATCAATCGATTGTAACCCTATCAGGGGGCCAACAACAGCGTATTCAAATTATCCGAGCTATTATCCATAAACCACGCTTAGTTCTTCTAGATGAGCCTACATCAGCTCTAGATCCTGATATTTCAGTTGATGTATTAGAAATGTTGAAAGAACTGATAAAAGAGGGTATCCAAATTATCTTAGTCACTCATCATTTAGGTTTTGCGAAGAATGTTTGTGATCAAGTTGTATTTATCGATGAGAACACAATCATTGAAGCTGGTTCATCAAAACAATGTTTTGAAAATCCAAAGTCAAAACAACTTAAACATTTCTTAGATCGTATGCGAGAATTCGAATAAAAAAATGTCCAGCGCTGGACATTTTCTTTATAACTTAAGTTCCATATATCTTGTCCCATCTGTTGGGTTATAGACAAATGGGTTTATATCAACAAAGCCATACGATTCATAGATTTGTTGAGCTCGTATCATACCCGGTATGGTATCGAGTTTCATAAATTCATACTTCATATTTCGTGCTTCTTCAATTAAACGTGTAACAAGTTGCTTCCCAATTCCTTGTCCTCGATAAGCATCACGAACGTAGAGTCGTTTCATTTCACAGCTATTTGAATTAAGTTCTTTTAAAGCGATACAGCCTGCTGCTTTATTATCTACATAGGCAAGTAATAAAATACCCTTAGGGGCAACATATTTTCCAGGTAATTTTTTAAGTTCTTCTTTGAAGTTTTGGAAATTTAAATCAATCTTGATCGCATTGCCATATTCTTGGATAAGTTTTTTGGCATCTGCGACTTTCTTATGGTCATTAGCCACAACAATTTCAATTTGAGCAGGTGTCATTATAAGCTCCTTTTAAGTTTTTATCTAATTTAACTTTATCATTGATTTGTGAAATCTCAATGAAATCTATGAAATTGGAAATTTTTTCCAAACGCCTTCACTAATTATTTCTATCTTATGATCAACAACTTTAATAGCACTTTGATCATCTATCGCATAAGCATCAATCTTTATTTCATCTGCCCAGATTTTAGCGGTCTCTATATTATTGTCTGGCATCATTTCGTGATTTAAATGAGGAAAGATTGAAAATGGGACAAGATTACATGTCTCATCACTCATTTCATATTTATTCCATCTGACAAAATCTGAACCAATCCGGGGTGTGATTACCATGCTTCCAGCACTTAAGCCAACATAGACTGCTTCAAGGGTAGGAATCAATCGATCAAAGCCAGATTCTTTCATCCAATAGTATAAGAATAGTGGATCTCCTCCATTGACTAAAAATACATCCGTTGATTGTATTTGTTTTGTCCATATTTCCTTATCAACTTGTGATAGCGCACTTAGTTCTAAATTACCTAATGATTTCCATCCCAATTCACACATTGGTGTGGGTGATATACCATTGATAAATTCATAAGCCATTCTTGCACCATTGCTTAAAGCATAACTAGCTGTTGTAATGGATAAAGCATGACATTCATTTATTGGTTTTTCTAAGAGCTCTAAAAGTGCAGTTTTAATGCTTTCATTTTGAATTCCACCTGATGTTAATAGATATTTCATATAAGAACCTCTCTTAATATATTTTAGTCTTTTTTAAAGAATGATTAACTATAAATAGATTGAAGGAGAATTTATGACACATACATTAATCATTAAATTTAAAGAAGGAATCTACAACCAAGAAGTATTTGATAAAACTTATGAAGCTTTTAGTGAAATGGTGGAAAAAATAAGTGGTGTTAATTCTTTTAAATTAATTGAGAATATAATAGATCGCGACGCAAATGGAGATATATTGTTGATTATTGAACTACAAATAAAAGAAATGCTTCAAGTTTATCTTGATCATCCATTACATGTTGCATACGCGAACTATATTGCCCCAATTACGGAGAAGAAAGTATCTTTAGATTATTAAAAGTTGATTATAAATTAATCAGCTTTTAATTTGAGTAAGATGCAATTTGTTTAATAAAAGATTGGTAATCATGAACTTGAATTAAAGAATTTAATTTTCGATCATCAGCAATAATATCAGTTAAAAAGTCAAAGATATCTTTGAATAGTACACGGTCAGTTTCATGTATAGCCAACATGAAGACGATATTGACGTTTGTTTGATTCCATAAGAATGCTTTCTTATGAATAGAAACAGCGATGGCAGATTTTTTTGAACACATTTCGAGTGGATGTGGCATCGCTATATTACCAAATGCACTAGAACTTATCTCTTCTCGTTCATATATTTTTTGTTTGAAATCATCTCCTACAAAGCCATTATTTTCTAGTTGAGTTGTCATTAGTTCAATCGCTTGTGTACAATTATCAAATTGATTAGTTGTTGAAAAACAATCCTCTTTAAATAAAACCTTTAATTTATTCTCAAGTCTTTGTAGTTTACGCGTATTAAAAACTTCATCTATTGCCTGGGCAATATTTGCGATATCCTTGTTACTCATAAAGTCTGTAGTGATAACGTAGTGCTTTTTATGACTATAGGATGGTTGAATAGTAGTGATAAGTAAATCATAATCTTTAATGTCACTAAGTTCAGATTCATCAGATATTACATCACCTATAATGATTGAGTCTTGGAAAATCTTTAAACATTTTTTTAGGATTTTATATGAGTTTGAATAATAACTAGGATTTAATATGACTACCTTTAATTTATTCTCAATTGCTTTTTGTTCTTCAATGAGTACACCAATATGTAGAGCTATATATGCTATTTCATCTTCACTTAAATGAAGATTTTTGTTTTGTTGAATGATGTTTGCGATAAAAACAGAAATATCATAGATAAAAGGATAAGTTGTCTTGATATTAATCATTTGAGGATTTCTAAGTGCAATTTGATTATCTAAACGAATCAGTAAATTACGGAGATGAAGACTAAAACGAACTACAAAATCATGATTATCTAAACGGATATAAAAACTATGTAATGTTTTTTGTTTTATCTCTTCAACTAAGTTCATCACATCTGTACCAACAATTGATTTTAATTCTTCAGTGCTGATGCTTTGAGGATCGATATTAAAGACGCGAGTCATGATTAATAGAGACAAATCATATTGATCAGCTTCTGTAAAATTGATTTGATACTGTTTAGAGATATCATCTAATATCTTTAAAATAATTTGATTTATATGAGAATTGATTTTAACAGTTTTTGAATAGACTTGTTTATGGATGACAGGTGTAGATGTAATACGTCGTCTTTCCATCGTAATGGCAATGTGTAAAACTAAATTTAAAAGTGAAAAATCATCAATGAAATATTCAAATTGTTGTAGACTATCAAGTACTAATTTTCGTACTTCTTTTAAATCAAAGATTGGTAGATATGCTTGAATAAGATCTAGACTTAAAAATGAATCTGAGTCTTTATAAATTAAATCACTTAAAAGTTTCTTTTTATTCTTTTCGAATCCTTCGATATACGCATAATTATTTTTTGTTTTGAAGACTAAATCATATTTAGTAAGTTCAAGCTTAAGCTTAACCAGCTCGTTATTTAAAGTAGTGATTGAGATACATAATTCATCTGCCAGTACATCTAAAGATTTTTCAGAATTAGTGATTAACAAAGATTTGTAAATATACTTACGTCTTTCTTCAACAGATTGCGGAATCGAATCATTATTTTCTTCCTTTATAAATTCATCTACTAATTCATTATCTGATAACTTAAAACCATCTCGTGAACTTAAAATGAGATTATAGTGATCATTATTGATGTTTTTAACATATGTTTGAAGGGTTCTACGAGAAATCGATAAAGCTAGACAAATTTGATTTGAGTTTGTCCAGTCTTTTTGCTCTTGTAGATATTCGATGACTTTTAGTTCTTTGTTTCTCATTATCTCTAGTATAAAGTATCCCACTTTATTGTATGAAATTGGATCGAAAAGTTCTAATCATAATTGCACAGATAGTGTGCAAATTTTAATATTTTACTTTTCTTAACTTAGATGCACAATGACACTGTACTTAATTGTTCTTGCAAGAAAAAGAAAGTGTAGGTAGAGATGGAAGTATTACAAGAAATCATGAGCATGATTGCTCATGGAGGTGAAGCGAAAAGTCTTGCGCTATTGGCCATACAGCAAGCTCGTGAAAAGAAATTCCAAGAAGCAGAAGAATCTCTAAAGAAATCAGATGATGCTTTATTGTTAAGTCACAATGCACATACTAAACTTTTAGTAGCAGAAGCAAATGAAGAAGACATCAATGTCACAGTACTCATGATGCATGCTGGGGATCACCTTGGTAGTGCTGAAACAGTACGTTCTTTGGCAGAGGAAATCATATTGCTTCATAAGGAGATTAAACATGATTAAGATTTCACTTATTTGTCAAAATGGTGCGAGCACAGGATTAGTTGTTCGTAAGATGCGAGAATATGCAGAAAAGGCACAACTTGATGTTGATATTAGTGCTTATGCTGATTCACAGTTATCGAATATTATTGAAGACAAAGACATTATTTTATTAGGACCACAAGTTGCATTCAAGAAAAGAAATTTTGAAGAAGCATTTCCAGATCAAGCACAAAAAATCAATCTTATAAATACGATGGATTTTGGCATGATGGATGGTGAAAAAATTTTAAAGGATGCAATCGCAAAAGTAGAAAGTCTTAAGTAAAAAGGCTATTTAAAAGGAGAAAAAATGGAAAAGTTAATGGATGTTTTACAAGAACGTTTGATGCCTCTAGCAAATAAAATTACATCATACAAATTTCTAATGGCTTTAGGTCAAACATTCCAAATTTTACTGCCAATCATTATGATTGGATCATTTGCAGCTTTAGGGGCATTCCTAAATGTTGATTTCTGGCAAAATTTTGTACAAAGTACAGGATTAAATATGATTCTCATGGGTACACAATCAATGACCCTCAGTATCATTGCCTTCTATGTTGTTATGGTTTTACCTTATCAATATGCTCAAAAACTAGGAATTAATCCTATTACATCGACAGTATTGTCTGTTATGGCATTTTTACTGGTTACACCAACAGAATTATATACAAGTATTCCACTCGCATGGTTAGGTTATCCTGGGCTATTTGGTGCCATGTTTGTAGGAGCATTAGTACCATTACTAACTAAATTCTTAATTGATAAGAAAATATATATTAAGATGCCTGCTGGTGTTCCACAAATCGTTGAAGATTCATTTGCATCATTGGTGCCAGCATTTGTCATCATGGTTATCGCGATTGTTATTGCTCAAACTTTAGCTAAAACAAGTTTCGGTAGTTTACATGGTGTTATTTATCAATTAATTCAAACGCCACTGCAAGGTGTTGGATTATCTTATCCTTTCTATTTATTCATTCAAATGCTATCAACATTACTTATGTTTGCAGGGATTCATGGTAATACTGTATTTGGAACAATCACTCCAATTACTTTAGCTGCTAGTGCTGAAAATCTAGCTGCTTTGGCTAATGGTTCAGATTTACCAAATATTATTACAAGTTCATTCTCCGTATTCTGCCAACCTGGTGGTATCGGTGGTACTCTAGCTTTAGCCTTTATGTTAGCTTTCTTAGCTAAGAGTAAGAGATTACGCACATTAGGTAAACTTGCATTAATTCCAGCTATTTTTGGAATCAATGAACCATTAATCTTTGGCATTCCTATTCTGTTAAATCCAATGTTATTTATCCCATATATCTTAAGCCCAATCGTTGCGACTACAACGGCATATTTCTCAATCGCAATCGGTATTGTTCCAAGATTATCTGGTGTTGAAGTTAACTGGACAATGCCACAAGTTATTTCTGGTTTCTTAGCTCAAGGACCTCAAGCTGCAATTTTACAAGTAGTAATTATTGCAATTACAACAGCAATTTGGTTCCCATTCTTCAAATTAGTTGATAAGAAAATCACTGCTGAAGAACAAGCAAACGTTGAATAAGAACATAAAGGGAATAGAAATATTCCCTTAATTTTTTGGAGGACATGTATGAAATACAATAAGCTTTTTTCACCCATTAAAATAAATCAAATGACTGTAAGAAACAGAATCGTTGCGACACCAGTAGGTGATGAATTCGAAGAAAAAGGTATTGGTGGTGCAGGCATAGTCATTTGTGGTCACACAATTGTTGAACCTGGTAGATCGAGTTTCGCTAGTGGCGATGAACCCTATGCGTTTCATAAATATGAAGTAGAAAAGACACAAGGAAGAATTAGAAAAGTTCACCAAGGAGGCGCAAAAGCTTCTCTTGAAATATTCCATGCTGGACAATATGCACGTGTAAAAGATTATGCGATGGGTCCAAATGGTTTTATTCGTGAAGATGGTGTTGAAGTTAAAGCTATGGATGAAAAAATGATGGAACATACTGCAGACTGTTTTGCTCAAGCTGCAAAAGATGCCAAAGATTTAGGTTTTGATATGATCTTCATGCATTTTGGACATGGCTGGTTACCTGCACAATTTCTTTCACCATTATTTAACAAAAGAACAGATGAGTTTGGTGGAAGCTTCGAAAATCGAGCAAAATTCCCAAAGTTAATCTTAGAAAAAGTAAGAAAAGCAGTAGGGCCCTATTTCCCCATTGATATGCGCATTAGTGCCATTGAATGGGTAGAAGGATCTATTGAGTTTAAGGATACTTTAGCGTTTATAAAATTAGTTGAACCATTAATAGATACAGTACAGATTTCTGCTGGATTAGATATCAATCATGAAGGAAACGTTCATATGGTTACTACTAATTTTAAAGGTCATATGGTGAATGCTGATTTTGCTAAACAAGTAAGAGAACAAGTAAAAATCCCCGTTTCTACAGTAGGAGCAGTTTTACATCCAGAACAAGCAGAACAAATTCTACAAGAAGGTAAAGTTGATTTAATCGGTTTTGGTCGAGCTTTTGTAGCAGATCCAGATTGGCCAAATAAAGCACTTGAAGGTAGAGAAGATGAAATAAATCCTTGTATTCGTTGTTTATACTGTTACCATATTGCGACAAATCGAAGAAATGTGGGTTGTTCGGTTAATCCTAGATATCATAATGAAGATTTTGTTCCTAAGGATTTAATACCTACAAAGAACCCAAAAAATGTTGTGATTGTTGGGGCTGGACCAGCAGGAATGAAAGCTGCGATAACAGCTAGTACTCGTGGTCATCAAGTAACTTTAATTGAAAAGAATAGTTATTTAGGTGGAGCACTACACTATATTTCAAAGGAATTTTATAAAGAAGACATTCGTTATTTCTTAAAGAACTTAACTTCTCAAGTTGAAAAAAGTAATATTAAAGTGATTCTTAATACTACAGCAACAGCAGACTTCATTAAATCACATAATCCTGATGTTTTAATTGTGGCTATTGGAGCGCTTCCAATGACTCCACCACTCAAAGGAATAGATTCAAAAATAGTAATGGGATTCCACGAAGCAATAGATGCTGAAGATAAAATTGGTCAAAAGGTTGCGATTATAGGTGGCGGATCAATCGGAGCAGAATTAGGTTTAGAATTAGCCGAGTTACATAATAAAGATGTGAATATTATTGAGATGACAGATCAAATAGCTGCACAAGGTAATATGCTTTATCGTATTGCACTTAGACAAAAAATGGAAGTTCAAGATAATCTTAAAAAATTTATGTTGCATCGTTGTGAAGAAATCACTGATAGTTCTGTGCGTTTAAGTGATAGTGAAGGAAACGAGATATTACTCAATGTAGATACTGTAATTATCGCAACTGGTGTTAGAAAAGATCAAAAAGAAGTAGACTCATTTTTTGGGATTGTGCCAAGTACCTTTACGATAGGAGACTGCAATAATCCGCGTAAGATAATGGAAGCTATCTTTGAAGGTCACACTATAGCTTGTAATATCTGATCAAAAATCATTAAGTTGACGAGTTGAATTGATTGTGTTACTGTAAAAACGTTAAATAGGATTGTTACTGGTAAAGCAGGCTACACCAATAATTCGTGAACATCGTTTGCGTTTATTGGTGTTTTTTTATTCTAGGGAGAATGTATGTTTTTTAAGAAAAAAGTAAACTATAAAAATGGTATTATCTATAATCCAGTAGATGGAGAATATATGAAACTAGAAGATGTTAACGATAGTGTTTTTAGTCAAAAAATGATGGGAGATGGTTTTGCGATTAAGCCAACATCAAATAAAATTTATTCTCCTGTAAATGGAAAAGTCTTAACCATTTTTCCTGACCAACATGCTTTAGGTTTAGAAGCGGAAAATGGAGAAGAAATTATCATTCATATAGGTTTAGAGACGGTTTATTTAAAGGGAAATAACTTTAAAACTAAAGTTAAAATAGGAGATAAAGTGAATGTTGGTGATATTTTATCAATTGTAGATTTTAAATCGATAAAAAAACAATGTATTGATACTACAGTCATAACTGTTGTGCCTAACATTGATCAATATGAAAGTAGCATAGTGCCGATAAGAGGAAATATTAATAATCTATTCCCAATTATGAAAATTAAGAAGAAAGAATAAATATGAAAATCATAAAACTTTATAACAATAATGTGGTTATGGCTATTGATTCAAAAAAGAATGAAGTCGTAGTAATGGGAAACGGTTTGGGATTTAAAACAAGTGTTGGAGATAACATTGATGAAAGAAAAATTGAAAAAACATTCATATTAAAAGACTATGATTCTAAACTATCTGAGCTTATAAATGATATTCCAATGGTTTATCTTGAAATAACTGAAGAGATTGTTAAATATGCTAAATCAAAATTTAATATGCAGTTAAATAAGAATATTTATTTACAGTTAACAGATCATTTGTATTTTGCGATAGAACGATTAAAACAAAATATTAGTATTGAAAATCCATTTGTCTTTGACATCAAGCAATATTACATGGAGGAGTACAATGTCGCACTTACTGCAAAAAGGATAATAAGAAATCGATTAAATTTTGAAATAAACGATGAGGAAGTTGGATATATTGCAATGCACATCTTTGAGGCTAGTAATGACTCAAATAGAAAAGATTTCCAACGTGTTAATCAATTGATGAAAGAAGTTATAGAGTTCATTCAAGAGCATTTGGATTTAAGTAGAAACGAAAAAACACTTGAGTATAATCGCTTAAAAATTCATGTGAACTATTTTGCGAAAAGGTATATAAAAAATAACGAAAGCAAAAATACTGACAAAATTATGGATGATACGATTAAGAATACATTCATTGAAGAGTCGAACTGTGTAAGACAATTATCAAATTATCTTGCGAAAAAATATGGTCGAGTAATGACCGATGCAGAAAAAAATTACTTAACACTACATTTAAGAAATTGTAGAAATTAATAAGAGATAGTGACTATTAAATTAGGCTAAACTCAGGATTCTTTAATCTTGAGTTTTTATTTTATCTAGCTAAAAAGGAGGGATATAGAAAATTAAAGAAATGAATCTTAATGGAAAATCGATATGAAAGGAGAAATTTAAATGGATTTTAAAAAAGTTGCAGAACAAATACTGCAAAATGTCGGTGGAGAAGAAAATATTACGAGTTTATTAAGTTGTTTTACAAGAGTTAGAATTGAAGTTAAAAATAAAGATTTAGTTAATGTTGAAGAAATTAGCAAACTTGGAGGTGTTCAAGGAACCACTTGGATGAGAAACCAATTTCAAATTATTATGGGTGGGAAATGTAATGATACCTTTGATGCACTAAGTAAAATTGTAAAACTTAATGATGAAAATCAATCAATCGAATTTAAGAAAATGTCTTTTGGGGCAATTGTTGTAGATTACATTACAGGTTCAATTCAACCAATTATTCCAGTATTGATTGGTGCAGGGATGATTCAAGGTTTAATTGCATTATTTGCTTATTTAAATGTTGATACAACGACGTATTTGTATCAAGTTGTTAATGCGAGTGGACAAGCAGGTTACTATTTTTTGCCAATATTCCTAGCTTTTTCTTCAGCAAGAAAATTAGGTGTTAATGCTTATATTGGAGCAGCTGTAGGAGCTATCTTGGTTTATCCAGGTTTACTTGCGATTGCAGGTTCTGGTGCAAGTGTAACATTATTTGGAATACCTGTGATTTTGGTCAACTATAGTTATAGTATTACGCCAATATTACTTTCAATGCCATTGGTAATGTACATTGAGAAATTTTCAAAAAAGATTTCACCAGATATTATAAAAGCAGTACTAGTACCAGCATTAACATTAATAATTTCAGTTCCAATTATTTTAGTGTTAACGGGACCTGCAGCTAATGTCGTTTCTGAAGTTATTGGAAAGGGAGTTAGTTGGTTGTATACAAATTCACCAATCTTTGGTGGTCTAATTATTGGAGCATTAAGTCCTTACTTCGTCTTAACAGGTGTTCATCAAGCTACTGCAATTCCTATTGTGTTAACTGAATTAACAATGTATGGATTCACTATTCTATTCCCATTATTAGCTTACGGAAATATCGCGATGGCAGGATCAGCATTTGGTGTCGCCTTAAAAACTAAGGATAAAGAATTAAAATCAACAGCCTTAAGTGCAACAGTTATCGCAACAATTGGGATTACAGAACCAGCATTATTTGGTGTTCTATTACCTAAGAAAAAACCTTTGATTTCAATCGGTATTATGGCAGGTATCTGTGGTGCAGCAACAATGCTGTTTCAAGTCAAAGCATATGGTCTTGGTTTATGCGGATTAGGTGGTATTCCTGTATTCCTAGGTGACACATTTGGTCTATGGGCTGGCTTAATGATTTTCTCATTTATTGGTGCATGTTTGATTACTTATTTTATTGGATTTGATGATGTAAAAGGAGCATAGATTAAAATGAAAGAATTTAACAGATTAAATAGAGGTAAGTATCCAAATCTTTTCAAACCATTGAAAGTTGGCAATATGATGCTTCAAAATAGAATTATTTCTGCGCCACTTGGAAGTCTTACTGATAAATCAGTTAGTGGAATAGGAATGATTATTAGAGGTACAAGTGGTTCAGTTCCTGATAGTAGGGCAAGAATGGCACCGGGTGCATATTGTTTCGAGAATATACAAACAAGTGCACAAGCTAGAGAACAAGTATCAACGATTAAACAACGTGGTGCTAAAGCTGAATTTGAACTTTGCCATGTAGGCTTATATGCAAAGGTAAGAGAAGATGATTATGCGATTGGACCAGTTTCTTTTACTAGAGAAAATGGAACAAAAGTTAAAGCTATGGATGAAGCGATGATGAATGACATTGCAGATAAATTTGCACAGGGTGCAATGGATGCTAAACAATATGGCTTTGATGTCGTAATGCTTCATTTTGCTCATGGATGGTTACCTGCACAATTTCTATCACCATATTTCAATAAAAGAACAGATGAATATGGTGGGAGTTTTGAAAATCGTGTTAAATTCCCGATAATGATTGTGGATAGAGTCAGAAAAGCGGTCGGGCCTGATTATCCACTAGATATGAGGATTAGTGCCTCTGAGCATATTGAAGGAGGCATTGATCCAAAAGAAGTTATTAAATTTATTAAATTGATCGAAGATAAAATTGACATGGTTCACATTTCATGTGGAATGGAACAAGATCTTCATACAATGATGCATATGATTACACCAACTTACAAAGCACATAAATATAATGCACATTGGGCAAAAGAAATGAAAAAAGAAGTCAAAATTCCTGTTGCGGTAGTTGGTGCAATTATGACACCAGAAGAAGGTGAAGAAATTATTGCCGAGGGCTATGCAGATGCTGTGGTAATCGGTCGCCAAATCATTGCGGATCCATTTTGGGTTAAAAAAGCTTGGGAAGGTAGAAGTGAAGATATTGTACCTTGTTTAAGATGTATGAATTGTTATAACTCATATCAACAAGGCAAAAATACAGCTTATGGAATGAAAAATATCCCTAATTGCTCAGTTAATCCACGGTACTTACATGAAGATAGAGTTCCCGTCAAACTTGAAATTGCTGATGTAAGAAAGAAGGTTATTGTTATTGGTGGTGGTCCAGCAGGAATGAAAGCAGCATTAACTGCATGTGAAAAAGGTCATCAAGTTGATTTATATGAAAAAGAAAGTGTATTGGGTGGTCAATTAGTTTGTGCAGATTATGATATTACAAAAGTTGACCTGAAAAGATATAAAGATTATTTAGTTGCACAAATAAATAAGTCTAATGTCTCAGTACACTTAGCTACTAAATTAACAACTGATGAGCTTAGAAAGTTGGAAGCCGATTCAGTTATATTGGCATTAGGTGCTTCACCAAGTAAACCTAGTATTGATGGAATAGATGAACCTTATGTCTACTCAGCATTGGAAGCCTATGAAAAACAAAATAACATAGGTGAAAATGTTTTAGTTATTGGTGGAGGTCTAGTAGGTTGTGAAATTGCTGCATTATTAGCAAGTCAAAATAAAACGGTTACAGTAGTTGAATTCACAGATGAAATCATCTCAAATGCTAATCGTCACGTAAAAGAAGGATTATTACAAAAAATGTCACAATACGATAATCTTGATGTATTGACATCAACAAGTTGTACAAGAATCCAAAATAACAAAGCAGAATTAAATAGTGCAAATAAAAAACAAAGCATTCATGTAGATACTGTTATTTATTCAACAGGTATGTGTTCTAGGAAAGATGAAGCAAATAGTATGTTTGGAATTATTCAAGATACAAATATAATTGGTGATGCAAATAAAGTTGCCACCGTCTGGGAAGCAACACATGATGGTTATTTCTCAGCGCAAAAATTGTAGAAATTTTCAATTATTATTTATGCCGACTATTATGTCGGCATATTTTGTAAGATGCAAAAATGGAAAGTTTTTTCACATGCTATGCTTTAATATAGATATGATGAAAATAAAAGACTACCACACACATACAGAATTCAGTGATGATTCAGTTTATCCTATGGAAGAAGCGGTTGTTGATGCGATTAATTTCGGTATAGAGGAATTATGTTTTACTGATCATGTAGATTATGGTGTTCATCCAGATTTCCATGATCCAAGTGCTAAAGTTGTTAATGGAAAGAAAATTGCTAATGTAGATTATCCAGTTTATATCAAGCGAATTGATGAGCTACAAGTAAAATATAAAGATCAAATCGTTTTGAGGAAGGGATTAGAGTTTGGGATTCAAACACACACTATTGATCAATTTCAAAAAGTTTTCGATAGTTATGACTTGGACTTTGTTTTATTATCAATACACCAAGTACACGATGAAGAGTTTTGGACATTCGAATATCAAGATTCAAAAACACAAGATGAATATAACTTAGGCTATTACCAAGAAATGTTAGATGTCATAAAGCTTTATAAAGATTATAGTGTATTAGCTCATATGGATTTAATGCGTCGCTATGATAAAAATGGACATTATCCTTTTGAAAAAACAAAAGAGATCGTTACTGAAATATTAAAACTCGTTATTAAAGATGGCAAAGGGATAGAAGTAAACACATCATCCTTTAAATATGGTCTAGATGATTTAATGCCATCAACTGATATTTTAAAATTATATAAAGAACTAGGTGGACGAATTATTACGATAGGAAGTGATTCACATCGCAAAGAACATTTAGGTTCTCATATTAAAGAAGTTAAAGAAACATTGAAAGTATTAGGGTACACAGAATACTGCACATTTGAGAAAATGAATGTTATTTTTCATGCTTTATAACATATCTTTGCATCATTGATATAAGGCAAAAAAATGCTGTGGTAAAATTCTACTATGGATTATATACAAGTCGATAAAACATCAAAAATTCCTATTTACAATCAAATAGCTGGATCACTTGAAGATGCCATTCTAAATCATTTATTACCAAATGGTTACCATCTTCCAACTGAAAAGGAAATTGCTGATTTTTATAATGTCAGTATTGGTATTGTGAAAATTGCGTTTGCTTTATTAGAAGAAAGAAATCTCGTTTTAAGAATAAAAGGCAAAGGTTCATTTGTTAAAAATAGAGAAAAACATTTCTATAAACTCTCTGATTTAAGGTTAGATTTGGAAACACATATTCCATTTCACACTGCTTTGTTTGAAAAGAAAAACTCATCTAAATTAGATCCTTCCTATGCACGTTATTTTGATGATCCTAATTTATATCACTGTATTCGTATTTTCCAAGATGAGTACACCGCTATAGTTATTGAAGAAAGTTTCCTAGTTACTGATATTACTCGACGTTTCGCAGGAAAAGTTAGAAGTGGTGAAGGGATCTCCAAATTAATCCATCTATCAGAAAGATATGATTTAAAAGATTTAAAAAATGTTATTTTTGTGCAATTAGCGGATTCAAAACTTTCTAAGATATTTTCAATAGGGATTGGTGAACCTGTCACTCGTATTGAAAGTATGGTTTATGATAAGTTCGACAAAATTGTCGCAATCTTAGTACGTTATTTCCCTAGTGAATATGTGGAAGTCGAAAGTGAGATTCGACATGCTTAACTTAAAATTTGATAGAAGAAAGAATAAATCATTACCTGAACAACTTTTAGAAGCCATAAAAAAGGAAGTAACTCTCCATCATTTTGCGACTTATACTGAACTTGCTGATATGAAAGAGTTTGCTGAAAGATACCAAATTAGTTTAGAGGAAGTTAAATGGATTTATGATGAGCTCATTAACGAAAAATGTGTTCTATTAAAAGACAATAAATATTACTTCACAGATTTTGAAATTCCAAGTATTTTCTTTGATGATGTTCATTCCATTTATGACATTATTGAAAAAAACAATTATAAGGCAACTTTTAGAGACTTAAATTTTGAAGTGTGCGAATTTCCAGATAGTGCAAAGGAAAATTTTCCGAGCCTCGTTGGTTTAAGTGTTCATGTTGAACGACTTTTCTACGGCGATAGTCGACCTGTTTTATTGGCGAATTTCTATTACCCCTTAGATGTTTTCCCTAATTTAGATAAAGAGATATTTAAAGATAGACCGATTTGGGATTTGCTTAAGAGTAAATATGATGCGATTCCTGAATACGTGAAACAAAACTTTCATGTAGTTTTATTAAAGGCAGAAGAAAAGCTTTTACTAGAAACTGATTTTGATTATGCACATAATGTTAAGAGTGTGATTAAAAGCCAAAAGGGAGATGTCTTGGAATATTCTGAAATCTATCTTAAAATAGATGAAATCAGTTTTAGATATGATATAAAAATTTAAGAGGTCATCAATGAAAGAAATATGTGTTGTTGTGGATATGATTAATGGTTTTATAAACGAAGGACCCTTATCAGACCCAAGTATTAACCAAATTGTTCCAAAAACAGTGGAAGTAATCGAAAGCTTTCTCCATCAAAAAAAAGATGTATTAGCATTTCAGGATGCTCACACTGAAGATGCTTTGGAGTTTAAAAATTATCCACCACATTGTTTAAAAGGTACAAGTGAAAGTGATTTAATACCCGAACTGAAACCTTTCGAAAAAGACATGATCCAAATCGAAAAGAACACAACAAATGGTTTCTTTGCCCCTGACTTTCAAAATTACTTAAAAGCAAATCCTGACTTAGAATCAGTAACGGTAGTCGGTTGTTGTACAGATATTTGTGTGCTTCAATTTGTTGAAACTTTAAAAACCTATTCACAAACTGTAAACAAAGATATTGAAGTTAAAGTTGTGAAGGATGCGGTTGATACGTTTGACATGGAAGGGCATGATAAAGAAGTCTTTAATGCTATATCAATACAGTTAATGCAAAGTTGTGGAGTGATATTGGTTTAATTAATATGTATAAGGCTAATTAAGTAAAATTAGTCTTTTTTATGACTTGTTAAAAAATTAAAAATGCATACAATTAGTGTATATGTGGGTGGCATATTAATATAATTGTGAGAGGTGTTTGTATGAAACAATATCGTCTACGTGATTATGTATTTGCCATGATTGCTATTGTTGTCGGTGGACAAGTATTGTTTAATTTGTCATTTAGTCTATTAGGACTACCGTATGCAATCCAAAATAATCTATTGCCAGAGGCTTTCCTAATATTGGCCGGTTATAGTGTTGCAGGTGCTTTAGTTTGGGCAATGTTTCGTTATTCAATAAATCGCAAACTATATAAAAGTACAGTATTTGCAACTTTATTTACGCTGCCTTTAATGGGTATTATGTTGGCCATCGGTATTACTTTCTTTGAGAGTAACAAACTTATACCACTGTCTATTGGACTTTTAGTATCAATTCTAGTTTATGCTTTCCTATTCATTAGAAAAGCACCATGGGTTTATTATTTCATGATGCTTTATGTGGATGTATTAGCTTTAATGATTGTATTATTTGATATCCAAATTTAATTTGAATAGTTTAATAAAAGCTTTAGCTAAACCATCGTTGAAAAGGTCATCTGTGACAACATCAGCGATGGTTTTTACTTTGTCTTCAGCGTTACCCATCGCGACTCCATAACCCACTAATTCAAGCATTTCAATATCATTTAAACCATCACCAAAAGCAAAACTATCTGTTTGTTTTAAACCAGCTTTATCGACAACTTTCATACAAGAAGATCCTTTTGTGTGACCTGGTAAATGAATATCTATTCTTAAATCACTTGGATCATAATAGGCATGAATTTCCCAGTCTTCAGGTAATGCTTTTTCAACATTTCGCATATCCCTTTCATTATCAAAAGATGCTGTGATTGCAGAGGCTTCTATCAATTTTAGATTAAAAGGTAAAGCTAGTTTTTCTAAATCCTCTCTTTTTGCACCATAATGCATGGAATGCTTAATCGCAAACTCTTTATATTCATCGGCTAACCAATATCCATTAACACCTTGAAAAGAAGAACCAGCTCTGTTTTCCTTAAAAATATGATGTAAAAACTCTATTTGTTCTAAATTAAAAATATTATTTAATAAAATCTCGTTTTGATACTCTACATATTGACCGTTATTTAAAACAAAACCATCAAACCACTCTTTTTGAACAGTTATAGGTAAGCGTGCTCTTGAGGTTGCACAGATTAAAATATTCCCATTTTCTCGATACTGTTTAAAGGCGTTTATAGTATTTTGACTTGGCTCATTCATATTTTTTGAGTAATCTAACATCGTTCCATCAATATCAATAAAAGCAATTTTTGTCATACATCTCTCTCTTTCGATAGTTAGATTTTATCATGTGGATAATTTTAAAAAGGTTATTACGTAAAAATGGAAAGGTTTTTCAATTAAAAAAAGTTGAACTCCATTTGAATTCAACTTAGCAATTTTAAATATTACTTTTTAAGATATGAGAGTAGTTCTTGAGTACCTGCAACTATTGAAACAGCTGCCATCGCAATCAATATGATTAAACTTGCTCCTTCGTTTTGTTCAAAATAGATACTAACAAAGACAAGGATTGACAAGAGATAATATAGAACTACTTTAAGGATAGCCTTATTCTTTGAAGTTTGTGCTTTTTTATTATGAGGAGTATAAGGTCTTTGCAATCTGTAATTAAATAACATTTTCTTCCGGTAATGATATTCAAGATAGAGTGTTAATAATAATCCAGCACTAACAATCGCAGATGGAGAAAGTCCAATTGTTATTCAAAGTGTTTTAGATGGAATCTTACCTAAACTAATTCCTCTTGGTTTAACTTCAGGCCTCTATTGGTTAATCAAGAATAAGAATTGGTCTGCCGTTAAGTGTATTGGATTATTATTAGTACTTGGCTTAGTAGGAGCTTTCGTAGGCTTCTTCTAATCAGCACAAATTCTCCCTTCAACGAAAGAGTCTCGTAGAGACTCTTTTTGTGGAAGTTAGGCAGTAAATTTGTAATAATGTTATTGGTACTTAATTTTTTAATAATATATAAATAGGAGCGAAATATGTTTGAAATATTTGTGTGTGATACTTATGATGAAGTATCTAAAAAAGCCAGTGAAGTTGTTTTAGAAGTCTTAAAACAAGAGAAAGTTACTTTAGGACTTGCGACAGGATCATCTCCTGTAGGGATGTATAAGAACTTAGTGGATGCTTATAAAAATGGACAATCATTTGCACATGTAACAAGCGTTAACTTAGATGAGTATGTTGGGATTGATCGAAATAATGAACAAAGTTATTATCACTTCATGTTTGAAAATCTCTTTAAACATGTCGATATGAAAGAAGAAAATATTCATCTACCATCCGGTACAGGTGAAATGAATGAAGTGACGAAAGCTTATGAAGAGTATTTGGAGAAACATCCACAAGACCTACAAGTATTAGGGATTGGATCAAATGGTCACATTGGTTTTAATGAACCTGGGACTTCTTTTGATTCAGTTGCACATGTGATTGAACTTAAAGAAGAAACAAGAGAAGATAATGCACGTTTCTTTGCTTCAATTGATGAGGTTCCTAGTCATGCGATTACAATGGGAATTAAAGATATCATGAGAGCGAAGAAAATTGTTTTAATCGCAACTGGTGAAAAGAAAGCTAAAGCGATCTATGAGTTAATTCATGGTGAAATAACTGAAGATGTTCCATGTACGATCCTTCAAAAACATCCCCATGTAGTCGTTATTGTAGACAAAGAGGCTGGGAAGCTTTTAGATAAATAGATGGAGGGCAATTATATGATTATTCAAAGTACAAAAGTTTATCTTGAGGAAATGTGGACAGCTGCCCAAATTGAAATTAAAGATAAGAAGATTTCAGGAATATTCCCATATAAGACAAAAGAAGTAGATGTTGATTATGGAGACAATAAAATATACCCAGGCTTCATTGATACCCATTGTCATGGAGCACTAGGTTTTGACACAAATGATGTTGATCCTGAAGGGTTAAAGAAATGGCTTAAAGGTGCAGCGGATGAAGGTATCACAGCTTTATGTCCAACCACGATTACACAAAGTGAAGAAGTATTAACACAAGCACTCATTAATGTCGCAAGTGTTGCGAACAGTGATTACGAAGGTGCGCGTATAGCGGGCATTCATTTTGAAGGTCCTTATCTCAATAAGAAGTTTAAAGGAGCACAACCTGAATCACACATCGTTCAAGGTACAATTAAACAATTTGATGAGTTCTATAAAGCATCTGCTGGTTTAATTAAAGTAGTGACAATGGCGACAGAAAATGATCCTGAACATACTTTAACGAAGCACATGAATAAGTTAGATATCGCAGTTAACATCGGACATTCAGCTTCAACTTTTGAAGAAGCGCAATTTGCTCTCGCTAACGGAGCCAGTGGATTTACCCATACTTTTAATGGAATGAGTCCTTTTAATCACAGAGCACCAGGACTTATGGGTGCATCAATGATTATTCGTGATGGTTATTCAGAAATTATTACAGATGGAGTACATGTCAGTTGGCCAGCCATTAATTTATTGTTTAAGGCAAAAGGTAAAGATCATGTGGTCATTATTACTGATTCAGTTCAAGCGAAAAAAATTGGAGTGGGTCAGTATGTCTTTGGTGGACAAAATATTGAAATTAAAGAAAATGGTGGTGCCTACTTAGAAAGTGGTAATTTAGCAGGAAGCACATTATTATTCAATCGAGCCCTTCAAAATGTCATCGTACATGCACAAGTTGATGAAGTCAGTGCAATAAACGCGGCTACGATTAACCCTGCAAAAGTCTTAAAACTCAATCACCGTAAAGGTTTGATTCGGGCAAATTATGATGCCGATATTGTGGTCTTAAATGATAACTATGATGTGCTTGCGACTTATGTCGAAGGTTCATGTGCATATAAAAAATAGGACTATATAAGAGATTCTCATATTACAATAGTGAGAATCTTTTTTATTTGTGATGTTAAGTTATTAGTTGTATTATGTGTATGTACAGTGCAATGCATAGTATGTGCATTGAAAGGAGATAAAATGGCTACTAAAAATGTTACTATCCGCATGGACGTTGATTTAAAAGAATCCGCAGAAAAACTGTTTAGTGAACTTGGTTTAAATATGACGACTGCAGTAACCATGTTTATTAAACAAGCAGTAAGGGAACAAAGAATTCCGTTACCGATATCGCTTAATGTGCCTAATGAAAAAACGATAGCCGCCATTGAAGAAGGAAGAAGACTTTCGAAAGATCCAAATTCAAAAACTTATTCATCATTGGGTGAAATCATTCAAGAAATTGAGAATGAAGAGATATAGCCTTGTAAAAACATCGCAGTTTAAAAAAAATCTCAAATTATCAATAAAAAGAGATAAAGATTTGTCAAAACTAGAAAAAGCAATAGATATTCTAACTAGTGGATACACCTTACCATTTGAGTATAAAGAACACATTTTAATTGGACAATACAAAGGTATACATGAGTGTCATATTGAGAATGATTGGCTACTCTTGTTTGAGTATGATGAAATAGAATTTCATTTAATCTTACATGGCATAGGAACACATAGTGATTTATTCTAAAAAGATTTTATTAGAATCTTCTTTTTACATGTATTTATTTATGTCGATTTTTAATTCTTGTGTAATTTGCTTAATTTCATTCATATCTTCATCATTTATAACTAAACCATTTTGTTTTACAGACTCGAAATATTCAAACTCTTTCTCGCCGTGAACATAAATTCTATCTTGGCTTTGCGATTTTTGTGAGTCTTTAAGCTCTTGAATGAAAGTATTCAACTTGTTTTGAATCAAATCAGCTGGACCAAATATCTTTGGATCAATCACCATAAAGAAATGACTTACCCCTGCATGAACATGATCTTGAATATGATTTGATGTTTTCCCAAGGGATAAGATACCGGTCAAGTATTCGACTAAGAATGAAAAGCCATAACCTTTGTGTGAACCAGTTTCTTCACTCGCTCCACCTAAAGGTAGTAAGCCAGAAATTTCTTGATAAACAGCTTTTAGGACATCACTTGGATTAGTGCTTGCTTGATAGTTTTCATCTAAACCCCAAGTATCAGGGATGGATTTATTCTCTTTTTGGGCAACTTCGATTTTACCTAGAGGAACAGTTGATGTGGCCACATCAAAGTTAAATGGAATATCACCAGTTGGAATACTAAATGCAATCGGATTGGTACCTAACATAGCTTTAACACCGTGAGTAGGAACGACTGCAGCCATTGAGTTAGTCATCGATATACCAATAAGATTGTCTTGTACAGCTTGTAAAGAATAATAACTGGCAAAACCATAGTGATTAGAATTTCTAACAGTCGTAAGACAAATTCCAGAAACTTTGGCTTTCTCAATTGTTTGTCTCATCGCAAAATTTGAAACTAACTGACCCATACCCGCATGGCCATCGATGACACAAGAAACAGGTGATTCAAAAACAATCTCAGGTTTTGCCTCACGATCAACCAAATGATTCTTTATTTGTTGATGATACATCATTAAACGATTAATCCCATGCGTTCTCATTCCATAAGCGTCAGACATGACTAAAGTATCAGTAATTAGTTTTGCATCATCAACTTCAAAACCATAACTTGTATATATTTTTTCTATTAAACATCTTAAAGATTCTAAAGAATAATTATTCATCATTCAAGGTACCGATAAAAGGCTTTAAGTATAGATCAGCTGATCGCGTCATTTCAACCGCAAAATCAGAACCATACTTACGGTTATAAAAACGTTTAACATATTCATCGAAACCGATTTGGTTTAATTCACCAAGTTCACTTAGGCTTTCTCTTAAGTCATTTGAACTTAATTGTTGATATGTATTTTCATGGACAATGTATTTTTTATCAAAACGTTTTGGTTTTTTTCGATCGATTTGATGTTGAGTTGGATAACCATAAACTAACATTGAAATCGGAATCATTTTTTCACTTAAATTTAAAAGTTTACGAACATCTTCGATATTTTCTAAAATATCTCCAATATAAACAGACCCTAAACCAAAGGATTGAGCTGCAACAACCGTATTTTGAGCCGCAATCATAGTATCTTCAATTGCTAATAATATATCTCCTGAACCAGGTTTTCTAGGATTGAGTCCAGCTTCAATATAATAATCAAACCATCTTTGTGTATCTGCCACAAAGACACAAACAAGAGGAGCTGTTGTGATAAAAGTTTGATGATCACAACTTGCTGCTAAATCAGCTTTAAGTTTTTCATCAGTTATATTAATGATTGAATATAACATTTGATTTCCAGCGGTTGGTGCTTGAAAAGCTGCATTAAAAATGGCTTCTTTTATATCTGCTGAAATCTTCTTATCCTCAAAGATGCGTACTGATTTTCGATTACATAATGATTGATATATTTCGTTCATAAGTCACTCCTTAAACACTGTTTTCATCTTATCATAATGGAACGATTTATCAGTCTATCCTTGGTATAATTGGAATGAATTACCATAAAAGGAGGATGTCATGTACATCAAAAATTCTAAAGGATTTCCCAAAGATTTCTTATGGGGATCCGCATCTGCAGCCTATCAAGTCGAGGGTGCCTATAATGAAGATGGAAAAGGCTTAAGTAACTGGGACGAATTCGTTCGCATTGAAGGTAAAACCTTTAAAGGTACTAACGGTGATGTTGCAGTAGATCATTATCACCTCTATAAAGAAGATGTTAAGTTTATGGCAGAGATGGGTTTAAAAACATATCGTTTTTCTATCGCTTGGGCACGTATTTATCCTGAAGGAAATGGTCAAGTTAATGAAGCTGGTTTGAAATTCTACGATAACTTAATCGATGAATGTCTAAAGTATGGTATTGAACCTATGGTAACCATTTATCACTGGGATTTACCGCTCGCCTTAGATAAAGCCTATAGGGGTTGGGAATCAAGACAAATCGTTAACGATTATGTCAACTATGCAGTCACATTATTTAAACGCTATGGTGATCGTGTTAAGTATTGGATTACCATGAATGAACAAAATGTGTTTACCACTTTAGGTTGGGTAACAGCTATGCACCCTCCAGGTAAAGCTTATGATATGAAAACATTCTATCAAGTAAATCATCATGCGAATATGGCACATGCTTTATCGGTTATTGAATACAAGAAATTATTCCCAAATGGTAAGATTGGTGCAAGTTTTGCTTATGGACCATCCTATGCCTCTGATTGTAATCCAGAAAATTTCGTAGCTCACATGGATTTTGATGATATGCGTAATTACTGGTGGATGGATGTTTATGGTTATGGTCGTTATCCAAAAGCAACTTGGGCTTACTTAGAATCTGAAGGATTAGCACCAAGTCTTGAAGAAGGTGATAGTGAAGCAATGAAAGATGCTGCATCTAAAGTTGATTTCATGGGAGTTAACTATTATCAATCAACCGTCGTTGAATATAATCCTGTCGATGGTGTTGGCATTTCGACTGAAATGAATACAACAGGGAAAAAAGGAACTCAAAAATCTCAAGGTATACCGGGTGTTTATAAAGATATGAAAAATCCACATCTTAAAACAACTGACTGGGATTGGACGATTGACCCTGCCGGATTAAAAGTATGTTGTCGTACGATTACATCTCGTTATGATTTACCAATCGTTATTTCAGAGAATGGTTTAGGTGCATTTGATAAAGTTGAAGAAGATGGTTCTATCAAAGATCCATATCGTGTTGCTTATCTAAAAGCTCATTTAGAAGAGTTAAAACAAGCTGTTGCTGAAGGTAGTGAAGTATGGGCATATTGCACATGGAGTTTCACTGATTTACTCTCATGGTTAAATGGATATCAAAAACGTTATGGTTTTGTCTATGTTGATCAAGATGAAACAATGACAGGTAGTTTAAAACGTACAGCTAAAGAATCATACTTCTGGTATAAAGAAGTTATTGATACTAACGGCGAAAAATTATAAAAGGAAAAGCCCTCAATCAGGAAGCAACTGATTAAGGGCTTTTTTATGTCTATAGGTTAGTAATATTAATCAAATTCGTCTTTTAAGACAGCACCTGTACTTGCAGATGTGACTAAGTGTTGATAACGACGTAAATAAGAGTTCTTCATTTCAACAACTTTAGGACTTGGGACAAAGTTAGCTGCACGTTTAGCAAGCTCTTCATCACTGAGTTTTACACGTAAGATACGTTTAGGAATATCGATTTCAATGATATCACCTTCTTGAAGTAGTCCGATAGGTCCACCATCAGCCGCTTCCGGAGAAACGTGACCGATCGCAGCACCTGCTGTACCACCAGAGAATCGACCATCAGTAATTAAGGCAACATCTTTATCTAAACCCATCCCAATGATGGTAGCAGTTGGGGATAACATTTCACGCATACCTGGTCCACCTTTAGGACCCTCGTAGCGAACAACGACAACATCACCTTTAACGATTTTGCCATTGATGATTGCATCATAAGCTTCTTCTTCACCATCAAAGACACGGGCTGGCCCAGAGTGAACTAACATCTCTTTCTTAACACCAATTTCTTTAACAACAGCACCTTCAGGCGCTAAGTTACCACGTAGGATAGCGATACCACCAGTTTTTGAATAAGGTTCATCAATTGGGTGAATAACATTCTTGTCAGTAACAAATGAGAAATAACTGTTTTCTGCATGTGTTTTACCAGTAACAGTAGGAAGATCTCCATCCATTAAACCAGCTTTAATCAGTTGTCTAATAACCGCTTGCACACCACCCGCTTCATGAAGCTCAACGATACGATGTTCTCCACTTGGGTTTAGTTTACAGATATTAGGAATTAAATTAGATAGTTCATTGAAATGTTCAAGTTGAAGATCCACATCAGCCATTTTCGCAATCGCTAATAAGTGTAGAACTGTATTCGATGATCCACCAATTGCCATATCTACTTTAATCGCATTCTTGAAAGCTTCTAAAGTCATGATATCTCTAGGACGTACGTCATTGTTAACAAGGTCCATGATTTTTTCACCAGCTTCTTTAGCGAGTTGTTTACGTTGAGCATAAACAGCTGGGATGGTTCCATTACCAGGAAGAGCAACCCCTAGCGCTTCAGCTAAACAGTTCATTGTATTGGCGGTATACATACCGGCACATGATCCACAAGTAGGACAAGCATTTAAGGCTGAATATTCGAGTTCGTCTTCAGTTAATTTACCAACGGTAAACTCACCAACAGCTTCAAAACCACCTTTGATTAAATCAGAATCTTGATGATGAACACGGCCTGGAAGCATAGCGCCACCAGAAACATAGATGGCAGGGACATTAAGTCTTGCCATCGCCATCAACATACCAGGAACTGTTTTATCGCAGTTACCAATTAAGACCATACCGTCTAATTGATGACCAATCATTACAGCTTCAATTGAATCTGCAATAAGTTCACGTGATGCGAGAGGGTAGTGCATACCATAGTGGTTCATCGTGATTCCATCACATAAAGCAATAGAAGGGAATTCAACTGGTGTACCACCAGCTGTCGCAATACCAAGTTTTACTTTTTCAGTTAACTCTCTTAAGTGAACGTGTCCAGGAACAATTTCATTGAATGAGTTAACCACACCAATCATTGGTTTATGTAAATCTTTTTCTGTATATCCAATCGCATAAAGTAAACTACGATGTGGGGCTCGATTAGGGCCCTTTTTTATTTGATCACTTTTCATATTGTCTCCATTTAGAAATATGGGAATCATCCAAAATGAACGATTCCCACACTAATATTTCTTATTAAATAAGATTATTTATTTTGATTCCATGCCATATTAGCACGTAATTCTTTGCCCACTTTTTCAATGAGTAGATCTTTTTCTTCAGCACGTTTGTTAGCGAACCAAGGACGACCATCTTCATTTTCTTTAATCCAGTTTTTAGCGAATTTACCTGATTGGATATCAGCTAATACATCTTTCATAGCTTGCTTAGAAGCATCTGAGATGATACGTGGACCAGAAACATAGTCACCATATTCTGCTGTATCAGAAACAGAATAACGCATACGTTCTAAACCGCCTTCATTGATTAAATCAACAATCAGTTTTAGTTCATGTAATACTTCATAGTAAGCAATTTCAGGTTGGTAACCAGCTTCAACTAATGTATCGAAACCAGCTTTGATAAGTTCTACAGTACCACCGCAAAGAACAGCTTGTTCACCGAATAGGTCAGTTTCTGTTTCTTCTTGGATTGTTGTTTCAACACAACCAGCAGGTAATGTACCAATACCATATGAATAAGCTAATGACTTAGCGAAAGCAGTACCTGTTGCATCTTGATAAACAGCAACTAAACCAGGAACACCTTTTTTCTCAGTGAACATACGACGTACTAAATGACCAGGTCCTTTAGGTGCGCATAGGAATACATCAACATCCTTTGGAGGAGTGATTAAACCATAGTGTAATGAGAAACCGTGAGAAACAACCAATGATTTACCAGCTGTTAAATTTGGTTCAACAAATTCATCGTAAACTGCTTTGTGATTTTCATCAGGAATAAGTAGGTGAATATAATCAGCTTTTTCGCAAGCTTCTTTAATGGTTAATGCTTCTAAACCATCTGCTTTAACTTGATCAAAAGTTTTTGATCCTTCTCTTAAACCAACAACAACATCAAATCCATTGTCATGTAAGTTTTGTGCTTGAGCATGTCCTTGTGAACCGTAGCCAATAACTGCGATCTTTTTTCCTTTTAGGATATCTAGATCAGCATCCTTCATTGTATAAATTTTTGCCATTTTTTATCTCCTTTAGATCTTTCTAAGTATAGCATCTGTTAATTCAACAGTATTTAATGATTTTGGACCTGATTTAACAAGGTCTTTTGTTCCATAGCCTTCAACTAAGATTTCTTCAATCGCTGATTCTATGTTTTGTGCTTCTTCTTCAAGATTGAAGCTATATCTTAACATCATCGCAACCGATAAGATTGTCGCAATTGGATTCGCAATTCCTAAGCCTGCAATATCTGGAGCAGAACCATGAATAGGTTCATATAAACCAACGCCATCACCGACCGATGCAGATGGTAATAAACCAATCGATCCAGTCATAACAGCTGCTTCATCAGATAGGATATCTCCAAATAAGTTACCCGTCACAAGGACATCGAAGTCTGATGGATTAGTCACTAACTTCATTGCGGCGATATCGACGTAGAGATGATTCACTTCTACTTCAGGATATTCTTTCGCAACTTCTAAGAAAGTTTCACGCCATAGTCTTGAAACAGCTAGGACATTACTCTTATCAACGTTAGTCACTTTTTTCTTACGTGTCATTGCTGCTTTGAAAGCTACATGACAAATACGTTCGACTTCAGCTTTTGTGTATTGCATAACTGAATAAGCTTTATCACCTTCATAGAACTGTTCACCAAAGTAAACACCACCCGTCAGTTCTCTGACAATTAAGCAATCAAAGTTTTCAATCAATTCCTTTTTTAAAGGAGAAGCTTCAACCATTGATGGATAAGCTTTTGAGATACGTAAGTTAGCGTAAACGCCCATTTCCTTACGGATTTTAAGTAAACCTTTTTCAGGTCTTAAATCGCCCGGGACACTGTCCCATTTAGGACCACCTACAGCACCAAGGAGTACTGCATCATTACTTAAGCACATTTTGACAACTTCATCTGTGAGTGGAACACCGTCTTGATCGATTGAACAACCACCGATTAAGCCTTCAATATATTTGAATGTATGATTGTATTTTTCACCAATCTTATCTAAAACGCGTAGACTCTCACTAACAATCTCTGGACCAATACCATCGCCTTTAAGAACAGCTATATTATATTGTCCCATTATTTAATGAGTCCTAACTTTTTCGCATAGAGGAATAAACCACCTGCTCCAATAATATCTTTTGCACTACCTAAATCATTGAGTTGATAAGTTTGTCCACTTGTTAGATTTTTTAAGATGTAGCTGTCAGTATCAATTTCAACTTCATCATCTGTATTAAAATCTTCAACGATTCTTACAGGTGTTTCATAAGGTGTAATAAATCCACCATCAACGGAATTACGATAGAAGATACGAGCGTAATCTTCAGCAATAACACATTTCACACCCGCCATCGCTAGTGCTAATGGAGCATGTTCACGTGAGGAACCACAACCAAAGTTTTTACCTGTAATCATGACAGAATATTTACTTTCAAATCCATCACCTTCGATGAAAGGTTGTTTTTGTAGGATTTCTTCAGGTAAACCACTCATCGCATATTTACCGTAAAGTTTTGCTTCTTCACCCTCAACTTGATAGACAAGGTGTTTAGCAGGAATAATTTGATCGGTATCAATGTTGTCTGGAACAACATAAGCTAAGCCTTTAATAATCATTATTTAAGCCCTCCTAAGAATTCACGAGGATCTGTAATATGACCCGTTAAAGCAGAAGCTGCTGCAGTATATGGAGAAGCTAAGTAAATAGGTGCTTCTTTTGAACCCATACGTCCAGGGAAGTTACGGTTTGTTGTTGAGATAACAACTTCAGTCGCATGTGTACGTCCAAATGTATCTTCAGGGCCACCTAAACATGCTGCACATGAAGGTAAACCAATATCACAACCTGCTTCTTCTAAGATTTGATATAAAGTCTTATCTTTATAAGTAATGTTATGTAAGTTGTCTAAAACTTGTGATGTAGCAGGAACAGCGAATGTTTGAATAGCTACTTTCTTGCCATAGAGGATTTCACAAGCTGCAAAGAAGTCAGATGTTTTACCACCTGTACAACTTCCAATATACGCGCGAGTTAGTTCGATATGAGCTAAATCTTTTGCCTTAGCCCCATTCCCTGGTGAGTAAGGTTGAGCAACCATTGGTTCTAAATCTTCAGCATTGTATTCAATAACTGTGTGATATTTCGCATCTTCATCAGCTGTATAAACTGTAAATGGTTTATTGGATTTGTTAGTAACAAATTCAACCGTTTTACTATCAGCTGGAATTAAGCCGTTTTTACCACCTGCTTCAATCGCCATATTACAGATCGTCATACGTTCTTCCATATTGAGTGAAGAAATCGCATCACCATCAAATTGCATGGTTCTATAAGTAGCACCATCAAAGCCGATATCGTTGATAACCGCTAAGACAATGTCTTTACCCATAATATATTTAGGGAGTTTACCATTGAAGGTAAAACGCATAGTTTCAGGCACTTTTACCCAAAGTTTACCAGTTCCTAAGATATAACCACCATCGGTATTACCAATCCCAGAAGCAAACATTCCGAATGCTCCAGCTGAGCAGGTATGTGAATCAGTTCCAAATAGAGTATCACCTGGTAATAAGTGACCTTCCTCCATAATCGCAACGTGACATACACCTTTATAGTTTTCAGTGAATGGTTCGTAATAGTTGGTTAAGTTTTGATCTAAAGCAAATTGCTTAACATATTCTAAGTTACGAATCGCGTGTACATTTTTTGTGAAGATATAGTGGTCAGGAATTAAGATAACTTTATCCTTGTCCCATACTTTGGCATCTTCACCAAATTCTCTCTTAAAAATCGAAATTGTCCCAGGACCTGTTACATCATGTGTTAATAAGTTATCAACATCAATCCAAACGTTATCGCCTGGTTTAACAGAATCTTTGTGAGCACGATTTGCTAAGATTTTTTCAACAATGGTCATCCCCATACTTAGTTGTTCTCCTTTTTTAATAATTTATATTCTAATGAATCTACCAGTGCAAGTAAACTTGCTTCGATGATATTTGTCGAAACACCCATAGTATTCCACTCATCTTCTCCATCAGACGTTACTATTGTAACTCGAACGGTCGCATCTGTCGCTTCATTATGGTCTAAAACTCTAACAATATAGTCAGTCAGAATAACATCCTTAATTTCAGGATAGAATTCTTCTAAAACTAAACGTAAAGCTTTATCCAATGCATTAACAGGTCCATCACCTTCAGCGGAGACTAAGCGTACTTGATCGTTAATTCTAACCTTAACTGTACACAGAATATCTAAACCTAAAGTTGAGACATCACGTACTTCATAGTAAATGATATCGAAGGACGGATCAAACTTCTGTAGCAGCTTTTGAATGAGCAATTCAAGGGAAGCGGGGGCATTCTCATATTGATAGCCTTGTTGTTCCATATCCTTGATGGTCTCAATCAATTTCTTAGCTGTTTCAGATTCTTTGTCCAAGCTCGGATCGTATTTATTTAAGAGTTCCATAATCGCTCCGCGGCCAGAAACTTCTGAAATAATAATATTTCTTTCATTACCCACCACATCAGGTGAGCAATGTTCGAAAGATGAACTTGCTTTTAGGACACCATCGATGTGCATGCCACCTTTGTGGGCAAAAGCATTTTTACCAACATAAGGCATACCGTTATCTAAGTGAACATTGGCATGTTCAGCAATTTGTCGACATGTATGAGTTAAGTTTTTAAGTTGATCATCACTGATGACTTTAATTCCTTTTTTAACTTGTAAATTAGCAATGACATTACTAAGGTTGCAGTTACCTGTTCTTTCCCCAAAGCCATTGAGTACACCCTGTACATGAATAGCTCCATTATCGATTCCGGCATGGGCGTTCGCCACCCCAAAGCCAATATCGTTATGTGTATGGATACCAATTAAAGCATCTGGTAAAGCTGTGCAAACCGCTTTTGTTATTTCAGCCACTTCTTCAGGGAAACAACCACCATTTGTTTCACAGAGAACCAAACGTGTTGCGCCAGCATTGTGAGCAGCTTTCAAACATTCAATCGCATATTCCGGATTGTTTTTGTAACCATCAAAGAAATGTTCAGCATCGAAGAAGACTTCTTTGTCATGTTCGCGTAAGTATTGAATACTATCGGCAATCATCTTTAAGTTTTCATCAAGAGTCGTGCGGATAACATCAGTCACATGAAAGTCCCATGACTTACCAAAGATGGTGATGATATCACAGAAAGCATTGGCTAACTTATTTAAGTTATCATCATCTTTTGCGCTAATACCTTTACGACGTGTGCTACCAAAGGCAACAATCTTCGCATTTTTAAGGACAGTATTTTCTAAGGCATCAAAGAATTCAATGTCTTTTGGATTTGAACCAGGATTACCAGCTTCAATATAATCAATCCCTAATTCATCTAATAGATGAACAGTTCTTAATTTATCTCTAAAGCTAAAGGAAACATTTCTTGCTTGAGCGCCATCACGTAAGGTTGTGTCAAACAACTCTATCTTCATGATTGAGTACTTCCAATCGCAAGTAGATAAGCATCTATACTTGCTTCAACAATATCGCTACTTACAGCTCGTCCATAGTATTGTTTCTTTTCAAACTCGATTGTTATGTCAACTTTTGCGAGTGATTCAACATCATCGGTAACGGTTGATAATTGATAGGAATGCAGTGGATATTGTCCTTTATAGACTTTAGATATAGCGTTGTATAAAGCATCAACTGATCCAACACCTTTACCTTTTTCTGAAATAATATCACCATCAATATTTAAACTTATTTCAGCCAGAGATTCATCATTTTCACGTCTAGCGCTATAAGAAATCACTTTTGTTTCAGTTGAAGAATCAATGGATCCATTAACGATAACCACTAAATCTTTATCGTGGATTTCTTTCTTCGTATCAGCTAAACGTTTGAATTGTTCAAACATTTGATCAATTCTAGTATTGTCGTAACTAATGCCAAGTTTATTGATTCGATCAACAAAGGCATGACGACCTGATAAGGCTCCTAGTACGATTTCATTTTCAGGTAAACCAATCGATTGAGGACTCATGATTTCATAAGTTTCACGATTGGCTAGTACACCATGTTGATGGATACCAGATTCATGTGAGAAAGCATTCGCTCCCACAATAGCTTTATTCGGTTGAACATTAATACCAGATAAATATTGAACAAGCTGTGAAGTGTTATAAATTTGTTCAGTAGTAATGTTTGTGTACAAATCAGAATAGTAATCTTTACGTGTTTTAAGGGCCATCACAACTTCTTCTAAAGCAACATTTCCAGCTCTTTCACCAATACCATTGATGGAACCTTCAATTTGTGTTGCCCCAGCATGGACAGCAGCCAATGAATTCGCTACAGCCATTCCTAAGTCGTTATGACAATGCACTGAAATTTCGACATTTTCTATGCCTTCAACATGTGCGATTAAATATTTCATTAAGTCTGCATATTCATTAGGTGTTACATAACCAACGGTATCCGGTACATTTAAGACAGTTGCGCCAGCTTTAATGACTGCACTAAAGATTTCGACTAAGAAATCACGATCACTACGAGTTGCATCTTCAGCTGAAAATTCAACATCATCACATAGTGTTTTTGCATAAGCAACTGATTCAATCGCTTTCGCTAAAACTTGTTCCTTATTCATTTTGAGTTTGAATTCCATATGAATAGGGGACGTTGCTATAAAAACATGAATTCGATGTTTTGGTGCAGCTTTAATGGCTTCATAAGCTGTATCGATATCCTTTTTAATGGATCTCGCTAATGAACATAAAGTTGATGTCTTGAGGACTTTAGACATTTCGACTAAAGCTTCATAGCTTTTTGGTGAGGCAATCGCAAATCCACCTTCGATGACATCAACACCGAGTTTTTCTAACTGTAAAGCAATCTTTACTTTATCTTCCGTTGTGAAGTTAACACGAGGTGTTTGTTCACCATCACGAAGTGTTGTATCAAATAATTTAACTTGTCTCATAAAGCACTCCTATTTCAAAAATAAACTGCCAGATTTAACTAATATCACATTTCCGAGTTTATGTAATTTATCAATGGTCTTTTTAGTGTTATCAATTGAATCAGTAATTTCTAAATAAATCCAATTATGTTTCACACCTAAGAAGGTCGCATTAATGTCATTGAATTCTTTTGTATATGAATCTACACTTGTTTGAATACGTACTAAAGTGTGTTGACGACCAAGTTGAATATCTTCAGTAACGTCAGCGACTTCAATAATATCTATCAGTTTTTTAAGTAACTTAACCACGTAAGCAACCCGTTCTTGATCATAGAAGAGTTCGATGAAGATTTCTCTCACATTTGGATCTTCAGTTTCACAAGAAGTTAAGTTATGGACACTGATGTCTCTCGAAAAGAATAAAGCTGTAATACGATTAATCACACCAGCATGATCTTGACATCGTACAGATATAACACGTTGTTCCATGATTACTCTCCTCTCACATTATCTAAGGTATCAAATGGGGCAACCATTGGATAAACGTTAGATGTACTATCGACATGTACTTCAATCAGAGCAGGACCTCTGATTGCTAAAATATCACTAAGTGTTTCAATATCGGCATCCTTTTGAATTGAATAGAAAGGAATGCGATAAGCTTCAGCTAATTTATCCCATAAAGGTGAATACTCATATTGAGTTTGTGAGTAGTTTTCTTTATAGAAAATTTCTTGCCACTGACGAACCATACCTAAAGTATTGTTGTCATAGATAATAACTTTAATATTTAATTTATGAATATCTAAGAGTGGTAATTCATTAAGGGTCATTTGGAATGAACCATCACCTGTAATTAAAATAATATTGTTTTCAGGTTTCCCAAAGGCTGCACCAATCGCAGCAGGTAAACCATAACCCATTGTTCCTAAACCACCGCTAGAAACAAACTGACGAGTTTTCTTAGGGTGAAGATGTAAAGCTGCAAACATTTGATGTTGACCAACATCGGTAACAATGGTTGTATTATCATCAATACATTCATTAATCTTACGGCTAATTTTAATTGGATGAAGTTTTGACTTAGAATCAGAGTTTAATTCTTTTTCTTGAGCTTTAACTTCTTTTTTCCACTCAGCAAATTTTGTGTTTTTAATTTCATTTTTTCTAATGGATAGTTTCTTTAAGAAATCTTCAGAATCAGAATTAATACATAAAGTAGATTTAACATTCTTATTGTGTTCTGATGCATCAATATCGATATGAATAATGTCTTTAGCATTTGGTAAGAAACCATCTACTTTACAAGTGATACGATCATCAAAACGAGAACCAATATTTAAGAGTAAATCACAGTTTTGAGTAGCATAGTTAGCACTGAATGTACCGTGCATCCCAAGCATTCCTAAATAATTATCATGACCTGCCGGGAAAGCACCTTTACCATGAAGGGTAGAAGTCACTAAGTAATCAGTCCCATCAACAAAATCAAATAGGTAATCAGCAGCATGCATAGGAATCGTTACACCATTACCGATTAAAATTAAAGGCTTTTTAGCTCTGTTTAATGCTTCGATAACTTGGCTAATTTCATCATGATCAGCAGTTGGTAAAACGAATTTATCTTGGATGTGTTTTTCGATTTCAATGTCTCTTAAAATATCATCTGAGACTTCTTGAGCAAATACGTCTTTTGTTAAGTCTATTAAGACAGGTCCTGGTCGTCCACCTTGCGCAATTAAGAAAGCTTCTTCAACCACTTGAGGAATTAAAGTTGCATCCTTAATTAAATAATTGTGTTTAGTCACAGGTTGACTTAACCCTACAGTGTTAATTTCTTGGAAAGCATCACGACCTAAAACAGATTGATCGACTTGACCAGTAATCGCAATTAAAGGAACTGAGTCTAAGTGAGCATTACCTAAACCAGTAATTAAGTTTGCTGCCCCTGGTCCACTTGTTCCTATACACACACCTACTTTGCCAGTAACACGAGCATAGGCGTCAGCCGCATGTGCTGCCCCTTGTTCGTGACGTGTAAGGATATGGTGAATTGGGCTTTCTTCAATTTCATCATAGAGCTTTATGACTGCTCCACCTGGAATCCCAAAGATTGTATCAACACCTTTTCGTTCCAAACATTCTAGTAATAATCTTGCACCATTCATTTTTTCATACCTATCCTTAATCTATATAATATTAACAATGAGTATATCATAAATCATCATTCTCAGTGTAATTTTTTTTCATATCGTTTACATATTGTTTCATTTGTTTCAGATATAATTTAAACTTTTTTGATGCTCTCTTATATATATAGATAAATAGACTAAGTGGATGACATACTGAATACTTTCAACAGAGATCAACTAAAGTTCATGAAAATAAAAAAACTTCTAAAAATTTTAGAAGTTTATCATTAATTAATTTTCATCCTTAATAATGAATTGAATTGCTACACAACCAGGACCACCTTGTGTAATCATCACTGGACTCAACAACAATGTTTGAATATCAATGCCATCGATCTTCTCTTTAATGGCTTCAACAAACTGTGAAGCAACAGAAGGGTTATCAGCATGTGAGATATAGACTTTGAACTTTTCGCTCACATTGTTTTTCTTCATATCCTCAATGATTGAGTCAATGGCTTGTTTCCATGAACGAGCAACACCAAATTTCTCTAGTTTTTCCATTCCTGGCTTGTGATAAACAATAGGTTTAATTTTGAGTAATCCACTCATTAGGGCTGCTATGGTTGAAAGTCTGCCATTTCTTTTTAAGAAATCAAAATCTACAGGAATTAAATAAGATTTACAATCTTCTAGTACTTTATCAAGTCTAGCTCTTAATTCACTATGATCTAATTTATCGGATAGTCGTGCGGCAAGTTCAACCACATATTGTTGAGTACCTGCCAAAGTCTTCGAATTAAAGATGGTCATATTTGGATAATCAGTTTGTAATCCTGCAGCACTGACATATGTACTACTTAATCCTGATGTCATCGCAATGTAGAAACCATCTTTATTTTTATCAAAGGTTTCCATCACATCGCCAATGGCTGGTTGACTTGATTGTGGTATACCACCCGCAATTTCTTCAATATATTTCTTTGTATCTATTTCAAAGTAATCTCGATAGTTCTTTCCATTTATCTCTACTTGTAATGGAATAAGATCAACATTTAATTCTTCTGCTCTTTCACGTGAAAGCATTGAACCTGTGTCAGTAATTATTTTCATATTTAACCTCGCGTACACTTATTATATACAAATATGCCATTAATTTGTGAATAATTCCTTATTTAAAGATAGTGGCGTATATTTAACTTTCGTAAATGCATTTTAAAAAAAATTGGTAGTCAAAACTAAAATTATTACTATGATATAATAATAAAGATTAATTTACTAAAAGTAGTATCCATCAGCGTCTTTGTAAGACTGATTATATTAAAATATATTGTCAATGATTATTAATGAAATAATCTCGTGTCTATGTTTACTATATTTAGTTATTGGTTTTGATAAACACACAAAAAATAGATAGGTTAAACGATGAAAAATAAAAGTGGAATGACATTAGTTGAAATGGTAATCGCAATTGGATTATTAGGTATAATATCAGTCTCAATTTTTCCGTCATTAGTGGTTTTGTCTAAAATGAACTATGTATCAAAGGAAAACTTAAGCTCTAATTACATTGCGCAAGATGTAAGTGAAAGATTATATAACTATAGTCAAACAATAGCTGAAGATGATCTAGTGAATACTTTAATAAATAATCAAGGATATTCGTTATCAAGCAATACTGGAAATAGTTATTTTTTGTCTAAGGATGAAGAAGATTTTAAGATTGATTTAGAAAT
Source organism: Erysipelotrichaceae bacterium (assembly GCA_963663995.1). GTDB lineage: Bacteria > Bacillota_I > Bacilli_A > Erysipelotrichales > Erysipelotrichaceae > UBA2212. The sequence goes on from OY760660.1 coordinate 1,644,299, forward strand.
AAACTTAAGTGATGCATCAACTCATTTTGTAAAAGTCAATGTGTCTGTATCCTCACTAAATGAAGCGATTGATAATAAGAGCAGTCAAATAGAATCGATATTGCGTTTTGGTAATTAAATATGAAAATGGATCGAAAAGGTTTTACCTTAATTGAGTTAGTGATTGTGATCGCAATTGTTGGAATTGTTTCTTTGGGAATTGTTAACATTGTTTCTTATTCAATGAATATTGTTTCAAAAGAAACCGTAAATATTGATCAGCAGACAGATGTACGTATTGTGCTTGTCAATTTTGAAAAAGATTTAAGAAGGTCTAATCAAGAAGTCACTAAAGTAGATGATTGTGTCTATGTAAATAGCATAAGTTATTGTTTGGATAACCACTCACTTACAAGAGATGATATCGTATTAGCAAATAATATTGAAGTCTTTGAAGTTTCAGTTTCTACAACTTTTATTGATATCAATGTAGTATCTATTGCTGATAAGGAGGGGAACACATCAGCTGCAGATACACGAATATATTTAAGATAGGATAAAGCGTATGAAAACATTAAAAAATAAACAGGGAATGGCACTTTTAACTGTCATGATTATCCTATTAGTCATGGTAACCTTATTGGGTGCGTTGCTTATTTCATCAAAAAATAATTTGGACAGATCTATAGATACACAAGAACATACAACGACTTATTATGCATCTGAAGCAGGTATGACGATGGTCGCTAGTGAATTTGAAGAGAAATTAATTGCTTTGAGTGAACAAAGTCCTTCGCTTAGTGCCAGTGCATTTATGACCGCTTTAAATTCATATGTAAGTAGTCAAGGCAATCAAGATATTGAATTACAAGAGAATAATGGTGATATTCCAAAAGCGAGTGTAAGCATTGTCTATACAGGGGTAGAAGATGGATATGAAAGCTTTGAAATCACATCAGTTGGACATTATGGTGGATATGACAGAATTTTAGTGACTCAATATAAATTTGAGTATATTGAAGGCGAATCATCAACTGCTTTTCAGGTTGATAAAGCTGTAATGGTTAAAGAGAATATTGAATTGTCTGGAAGTGCTGAAGTTACAGGTGCACCAGTGTCTACATACCAAACGACAAAAAACACAATTGATCTTCAATGGTCAACAAAAGTTCCTGCAATTGAATTGGATCCTAGTTTATTTAATAGCAATGATGAACTTATAAAAACTGATATTTTCAATGATTTGAAAAATATCAATAACAAAATAACTGAAGGTGGATTGGATGCAGTTAAACCATTAGCTAATATTTTTGAATTTCCGCCAATAGTAATGCCTACTTATCCAGATAAATCAACACTCGCAAAACTTCCTGCTTATTCAATAAAACTACCATGGGGAAGTGATTATTTTCAGTTAGTTTATAACGATGGACGATTCATCCAAAATAGTTGGAATATAGATGGATCAGTTTATCGAATACCAGATGCAGCTTCGTGGTATTATGTCCCAGAATTTATTATAAGTGCAGGGAATGACTTTAGCATTGATGTAGGGAATACAGACAAATTCTTAGTTGTTGATAAGCTACAACTTAATGGACAAGTTAGCATTATTGGTGAAGGTACACTAACAATATTTGTAACCGGTAATACAGAAAAAACAGCAAGCAAATCTGATCAAAGTCGAGTAGAGCTTAACTATACAAGTTCTAATCATGTTGGAGCGATAGATCATCCTGAGAAGTTTATTGTTTATGTTAATGAAATGTATTATAAATCAGGTAATAAAACATATCCAATAAATATCTCAATTGGTGGATCAGCTAAATATTATATGTCATTAATGGGTGCGAATTTTAACTATGAGACTGGTGGAAGCGGATCTCTATATGGCTATGTTGTGACCGGTGGTGAAAGTGTAAAAATTAATGGTGCTGGAACGGTTGATACTACTTTATTTTATGTCCCTAATGCTGAATTTGAGATTGCTGGATCAGGATATATAAATGGGGCAGTTATAGCGAAAAGTTTTAATGGCACAGGAGCAAGTCGAGTTAATTTTAGTGCTGAAGCTTTTGATAATTTCCCATTTGAAGTGTTAGATCCAATTACAGGTGGTAGTACTAGTTCAACACCTTCATTAACAATCATCAAAGGCTCAACTATTGAACAATAGTTTGTTTTGAATTATTAATAATTTTCCTTAACATAAGAATTGATTATTAATAAACGAATTCACTTAATAAAATAAAGATTATATTAAATGAACTTAATCGATAATAAGCGTATATTAAAGTTATGGAAAACATTAAAGTAACAGCCCTAATAAACCATTACCCACAATGGTCAGAAGAATTTAAAGTACTAAGATCTTATATCAATACATTTGAATTAAATGAAGAAGTTAAATGGATGCAACCATGTTTTACAAAAAACAAGAAAAACATCGTTCTATTACATGGCTTTAAAGATTACTGTGCCATTCTATTCTTTAAAGGTGCACTCATTAACGACACACATAATAAGCTCATTCAACAAACAGAAAACGTCCAAGCAGGACGTCAGTTAAGATTTAAAACGATGCAAGAAATCTTAGACCAAAAAGAAGTAATTCTCGATTATGTTAAACAAGAAATCGAAATAGAAGATAAAGGTCTAGAAGTCGAAAAAGTTGAACGTAAACCAATCGAAATACCTGTTGAATTAAAGGAAGTCCTAGACAAAGATAACTCATATAATGAAGCATTCAATAAACTAACACCAGGTCGTCAAAGAGCATGGATATTGCACATAGCAGATGCGAAACAATCAGCTACTAAGTATGCTCGTATAGAGAAAATGAGAGACAAAGTCTATAATGGTAAAGGACCATTGGAGAGATAATCACAAAACAAAAAGATGACAAATAAAAACCCACATTCTTTGAAAGGAATGTGGGTTTTTGAAGCGCTTTAAAATATCGTGTGGGCGATTTTAGGGGGGTATTCAAATATCGTGTGGGAACTCTATAAGATATTGTGTGGGTGGGCTTTAAGGTTTGGTGTGGGAAAATAAAAAACCTTCGTGTTAATTTAGAGTTACGAGCTTTAAAAATAACACGAAGAAGGAATCTAATGATCACACAGCCCGATTTTATCACAGCCATGTTTAATGTAGAACTAGATGAAATAGAAACTCTAGATCGTTTAAACTGGACAATACTTTTCATTATCATATTCGACTCAAACTCACAAAACACACCTGTCAAGTGTGTGGTGCGAATGCCATATCTCATGGAACCAAAGAAAGACTTATTCATCATCCCAATATTATTGGTTTTGATGGTGTTATTCATTATCACGCTAGGCGTTATATTTGTAAGGATTGTCATCAAACATTTTTCGAAACCAATCCTTTTTCTTATCCAGGTTTTAATAATAGTTACGCACTAATGAATCGAGTGATGCAATAGCTCGGAACACTCGATCTTAGTTATAAACGAATCGCGGAAGATAATCGTATTTCTGTAACGACTGTCCAATTATATTTAGATAGTCATGTCGCAATCCCACGAACTTCTTTACCAGAGAATCTAGGGATTGATGAATTGCACTCGAAGATGGTTTATCGTGATTCTGCCTATTTATGTGCGCTTATCGACAATGAGAATAGATATCCTGTTGATATCTTAAATTCTCGTTCTAAAGCTCAATTAAATCGTCATTTCAGCCAGTATTCAAAGGCTGAAAGAGATAGAGTGAAATATGTGACCATTGATATTTGGGAACCCTATAAAGATGTCGCATTACGTCAAATTAAGAATTGTAGAGTAGCGGTTGATCCTTTTCATGTGGTCAAGAATCTATCTTTTGCCTTTACTAAAATACGAATCAATATTATGAATCAACACGCTCCTGGTTCAAGTGCGTACTACCTTCTTAAGAAGTGGCACAAATTACTCGATTTAAAAGAAGTGAACCTAGATAATCTACCTCAATATAATCCTTTGATCATAAATTAACCAAAAGACAAATTCAAGAAATGATATTTAGTATCTCTGATAAACTCTTAGATGCTTATAATCTTAAAACAGCTTATCAATTCTTTAATGACACAGCTTCTTATGAAAATGCAGGTCCTTGGTTAGAGAGTCTTATTTATAAATTTCAAAATTCTGGGATTGTTGAATATGATGAATTTACTCGTATGTTAATTAATTGGAAACCTGAAATTATCAATTCTTTTCAACGTCCTCATAACGATCGTAAACAATCAAATGCTTTAGCTGAAAATATAAATAGTCACCTAAGAGCTTATATCTCTTTAGTTCGTGGTTCTCAAAATTTTACTCGCTTTAGAAAAAGAGTTCTTTATGCGTTAAACTCAAAAATTCACTACGCTATCTCAAATCGAATTACCTCTGATAAACAAAATAAAAACCCAAAGAAAAAAGAGTAGAAATTTCAATTTTTCTACTCTTTACCCACACAATATCTTATAGCGTGTTTTTTTAAAACCACACGTTATTTTATATTGCTCTTATTTTGATAAGAAATCCTTTTAAACAAAAAGACTTATTATTCTACAATGTCTTCTGGAGCAAAATCAGGCAAACCGTATGTTTTAGAACCGTAGGTACATGTGAACACAGTAATCGCACCATCAGCAACAGTTACATCACATTCAGAATCATCTCCATAAGTATAATCATCATCTGTAATGGCTGGGTCAGCTGTTACGTACTCCATGGCATATTGGCTATACAAAGCTCTTGAGTTAGCTGAATCTTTTGCTTCAGTTGCTCTTGAAATATAATTTGTAATACTTGGAATCAAGATAGCTGCTAAGATAGCTAAGATAGCGATAACAACGATTAATTCAATAAGCGTAAACCCTTTTTTGTTTTTTAATAATTTTTTCATAAGTTTTCTCCCTATATTTAATTAAATTTTCTATCAATAAATTTGTTATGTCAATGAATAATCGACATTGTGTGAAAAAAGTATACTTTAGTACCATAATATAGATTTATTAGGCAATTATATTAAATAAAATTTGCAAAATAAGTGTAAATAATACGATCACTCTTTTATAAAATTGTTGGATGCTCGATAGGTTCCAATGTCCCACGTACAATAGAATGAAGCGATTCCAGTTGGTGCTTTGAAATTAGAAATTAAGACATAAGCATCATTTTTAGTCGCATCTGCTAAAGCGTATTCAGTGTAGATAACTCTTGTATTTGCCATGTCTCTTGTTTCTTTAGCTTGATCGATATATCAAGTTACACTAGGTATTAATATACTCGATAGGATTGAGAGAATTGCAATCACTACAATCAATTCTATAAGGGTAAATCCCTCTTTATTTTTTAAGGTTTTTTTAGGCTTGTCATAGAAACTATTATAGCCTAAATGCACTAGATAGTGTGAATTACATTCCTATTAATCTTTGCATTAAACCTGGATCAGATGCGTAAACATAGGCTGTATCTTTATCGATAATTTCTAACTTAACTAAATTGGCTAGACTATGTTCTAAGGTTGTCATGCCCAATTTTTGTCCTGTTTGAATCACTGAATTAATCTGAACGATTTTGTTTTCACGGATCATGTTTCCAACCGCATCTGTATTAAGTAGTATTTCATGTGCAGCCACTCGTCCACTTTTATCAGTTTTAGGTAGTAGTGTTTGTGAGACAACGGCTTTTAAACTTGTTGAAAGTTGAGATCTTACTTGATTTTGTTGATGGGGTTCAAATGAATCAATGACTCTGTTAATTGTTGATGCAGCTGAGGTGGTGTGTAATGTGCCGAAGACTAAGTGTCCTGTTTCAGCAGCTGTTAAGGCAAGTGCGATACTTTCGTGATCGCGCATTTCACCGACTAAGATGACATCTGGATCTTCACGTAGGGCGGATCTTAATCCATCCTTAAAGCTATGTACATCTCGTTCAATTTCACGTTGGTTAATTAAACAATTCTTTTCTTTGTGGATGTATTCGATCGGATCTTCGAGGGTTAATATATGTGCTTTTTCATTGGTGTTGATATAGTCAATCATAGCGGCTAAAGTTGTTGATTTGCCTGAACCTGTTGGACCTGTAACTATGATGATGCCTTTGTTTGACAAGGATAATGACTTTAGGACTTCAGGAAGTTTAAGTTCTTCAATGGATGGAATATGATTGTTTAAGAGTCTTATCGCAATTGCGGGAACTTGTTTTTGTCTATAAATGTTTAAACGATAACGATTTCCATCTTTATCACTATAGGCAGTATCAATATCATATCCATTTTGGAAGTGTTCAAACTGATCATCCGATGTCATTAATTTTATGAAATTCAGTAAATCACTTTGACTTAATACGTTTTCATCCATGATGGTTAAATCACCAACTTGTCGAGTATAGACAGGCTTATTGGCGATTAAATGGATGTCAGAAGCTTTATTTTTCTGGGCGTAAGCTAAGATTTCTTCTATCATTTAAGTCCTCCTTAATCAACGGTGTAGAGTAGACGTATGGCTTCATCAATAGTTGTTTGACCTGCATTGACTAAATCCAATACTTCTTCTCTTAACATTCTCATTTTCTTTTCTGCAGCATAATTTCGTAGTTCTTCCATAGAAGCACCTTTAGAAACCATGTCTTGAATTTTCTTATCGACTAACATCATTTCAAAGACCGCTGTACGACCATTATAACCCGTGTTATTGCAGTCAGAACATCCGCGACCATAGGATGTTTCCTTTAATTCAGTTGATAGTAACATATTCTCTTCATCCGTAACTTTATGAACGGTTTTACATTTAGGACATACTTTTTTAACTAAACGTTGTGAGATGACACATTTAACAGATGATGCGACAAGGAAGGGTTCAACACCCATATCTACTAAACGAACAATCGTTGATAAAGCGTCATTGGTATGGACAGTAGACAAGACTAAGTGACCAGTGATCGCAGCACGAATTGCAATTTCAGCTGTTTCACCATCACGAATTTCCCCAAGCATAATGATATCTGGGTCTTGACGCAAGATAGATCTAAGACCTGAGGCAAAGGTTAAACCAGATCTTGGATTGACTTGTACTTGAGTAATCCCATCAAACTTACGTTCAATTGGATCTTCAACTGTGACAATCGCTTTTTTCACATCATTAATCTTCGCTAACATGGAATACAAAGTAGTGGTTTTACCAGAACCTGTAGGACCAGTGACTAAAATAATTCCGTGAGGCAAACGAACCGCTTTAGAGATAATCTCTTCACTTTGTGGAGATAAGCCTAATGAGGATAGTTTATAAGATATATTTCGATCGGCACCTAATAAACGCAAAACAAGCTTTTCTCCATAGGGTGTAGGGATAGATGATACACGAATATCGATTTTTAACCCATCGGCCGCAAATTGGAAAGAACCATCTTGAGGAACACGTTTTTCCGCAATATTCATTCCTGAAATGATTTTAATACGTGAACTGATATGTTGATGTACTTCCGACGTAAAGTCAGTTTGGGCTTGTAAATCACCATCAACCCTAAAGCGTACATGGGTTGTATGTTCAGCAGGTTCAATATGAATATCTGATGCATTTTGATGATAAGCATCCATGATTAAGTTATTAACCAGTTTTACCACAGGTGCAGAGTCAATACTTGCAGCTAACGCGTCATCACTCGTTATATGGTTATCGAGATTTAAATCACTTTGAATATCACCTAAGATTTCATCATTTGTACGTTTTGAATAAACACGATTAATCGCTATTTCAATTTCTTTTAATGGGGATACGGCAGCTCGTACTTCAAAACCTGTAATCATACGTAAATCTTCTAAACAGTTAAAGTCGAGTGGATCATTCATCGCAATTGTAAGGACACCCAATTTTAGTGATAACGGTACAATCGTATATTTACGCGCAAAACTTTCTGGTACGACATTGACGACATCGAGCTCCATATCAAAAAGTGGGGCATCAACATAGTCGGTACCAAGTCTTTTTGCGAGTGATTGAAGCATGACTCTTTCTGTCGTAAAGCCCATGTCGATAATGACCTGACCTAAACGTTTCTTAGTCACTTTTTGTCGTGCTAATGCTTCTTCTAATTGATCTGTAGTGATGATTTTTTCATCAACAAGAACCTGTCCTAATCGAATAAATTTCATATAAGTCTCCCTTAACTTGTTTTTTACGTATAATTGAAGTATGAATTCACTTTATGCACTCTTTGTAATCCCGTTTGGATTAGTCTTTGGATCTTTTTTTAATGTGGTTATCCTACGCCTTCCTAAGAAGGAATCATTATCCACAGAAGGGTCACATTGTGTCACATGTGGACACAAATTAAGTCCCTTAGATTTAGTCCCTGTATTTAGTTATCTCTTTCTACAAGGTAAATGTCGTTATTGTAAAGCTGAGATTTCACCACGTTATCCACTCGTGGAAATGATTACAGCGATATTTTATGGACTCGTTGTTTACCAATATGGTTATAGTTTTCAATCACTCATTGGTTTAATCTATGTTTCAATTCTTATCATTATCGCAGTGATGGATATAGATACGATGGAAATCTTAGATCGTTTTCAATTACTAATCCTTATATTAGCCCTATCGAATCTATTCATTACAAACTTAAGTCTATACAACCACGTAATTGCCTTCTTTATGATATCTGTTCCATTCTTTTTAATTGCTCATTTCTATGGCGGAATGGGGGGCGGTGATGTCAAATTAGTGGCAGTCAATGGCTTACTAATAGGTATTCAAAGTACATTAGTTGCGTTCTTTATCGCTAGTATTACTGGTGGAATCGTTGCGATCTATTTACTAAGTACTAAGCAGAAAGAGAAATCATCAGCCATCGCTTTTGGACCCTATTTATGTTTAGGTTTTGCGATTGCTTATATCTGGGGTGAAGGTCTATTTACAGTGTATCTTTCACTATTTTCCTGACGAGTCGTGAGGATCTTCATTAGCAGATCCACTTCCAGAACCATCAGCTTTAACATCTTCAGTATAAACATTGAGATTATCTAAGAGTAGTTGATCAACAAAATATAAATCGAAAGTAAAACTAGCTGTCATTTCTTCTACGTTATAACTGGATTCAGAGATAATAATCGATGTATTCCAGTTTTTTACGTCTTCTAAGAAATAAACATAACGAGCATATGTTGTATACAAATCATAGGACTGTTGAGTTCTTAGAATAACAGATGAACCAACCGGCGCATCACCATTTTCATCTACAATATCTTTGTATTCTTTTACTAAATCACCAAGTGTATATTGAATTTCTAAAGGTAGCGTTTCGATAGCGACAGGGGTTACTGCTTCAGGGTCAGTGAAGTTTGTATTTAGAATTCTCATATCGTACTTAGTAATAAGCTCTAAAATACGATGTTCAAATTGAGCTGAATGTAAAGGTGCTTCAAACGCTTCTAACAACATCCCAACTTCATTTAATCTATTTTCTACTTGTGTTTCATATAAATGTAAATTAGGAACCTGTGTATCAATCATAAATTTTTGTGAATCTAAAGCATTGTATTGATCTTGAAGTTTTCTATTTTCATCCATTAATGGTGAAACGACAAACGTATAAAGTAAAGCGACAATCCCAAAGATAGTGAGAATAAATAAGAAGAACTGTTCACGTTTAGAGATGGATAGTTTCATACTTATTGCCCTCCTTTAAGAATGCATTCAATGGTACCAACATATCGTCCAAGGTTTTCATCATAGCTATAACCATAATTTGTAACAGATGCGAAATATTTAGATTCAACTAAATGTAGGGTATAGTTTGAGAAATCGGATGCATAGTATGATGAAACTACAAGATTTAGTGTATTAGAGCTATAACTGTAATTCATGATATAGCTTGTACTAGGTTTCTTTTCATTTACAATATCTAAGGTATATTCATTTAACTTTGGAATGTAATCGATGACTTCAGCAAGATTACCTACTTCAGTTTCAATTTGATCTAATTGACTCAATTTGTTTTGCAGTCTGTTGACTTCAGCTAATTTTTCAACCGCATTACCACTGTTTAAATAAGCATTTAAACGATCAATTTCATTTTGAAGTAAACTGTTATCTAAATACAACTTAGCCGTAAAGGCTCCGGCAATAAAAATTAATGAAACGGAGGCTAAGGTGAAAGCTCTAGCAGATGAACCTTTCTTAGCTTTTATCTTCTGTTCAGCGTAATAGCGCTCTAATAAGTTCATATCAAGTTTTTTCATTTTGATGCCCTCATTAAACTTCCTATCGCATTAACATAACGGTTTTCATAATTTATGCCTCTAACATGTGTATCTGCTTTAATGATTTCGCAGTCAATCGATAAACTTTCTTTAATTTGAATCTTTAGCGCTTCTAAGACAAAATCATTCCCCGTTAACAAAATTTCAGATAAATTGGTTTGTTCACCACGTGTGTAACTGAATTGAATCATTTTATTAATATGATCAACGATCGAAATAATGTCTTCTTCATTATTAATTTCAGTAATTTCATCAATACGATTATTACGGGTTAGTGAATAATGACCATTGTCAAAAAGATACTGTCTAAGATAGTTTTCTTCAACATCAACAATGAGTACTTGATCATTTTTTGGTAAAACATTTAAGCTCTTTATAAACTTAACAATCGAATTAGCAGCACTATCAATAACTTTTACTTTTAATCCAACACGTTTACAAACTTCCATAATACTTTCAATGTATTGTTTATGTAATGCTGCAGCTAAGACACGTAATTGATGAATATCGTCATTTTCAATTTCTTCAATCATGACATAATCCATAATAAAATCATTGGTTAAATTAAGATTATTCATCATCTCTGAACGAACTAATAAAGGAATTTTTCTCTCATCAACGGCTGGTAGACTTAATTCTCTGTAGATAATGGCATTGTTGTTGATACAAATCGTAGCGTTTTTATCTTTTACCTGAGCTTTTTTCATTTCAGATTTTAATAAATCAGCAAATTTGTCAATTTCAATAATACCTGTCTCACTAACCCATGATTCATCAAAACGATAATGATGCGTATGTTTTAGTAAGATATCTGTTTTAGACACACCAGCTTCTACCAAGCTGACATATCCATTTCTAATTTCTATTGCTAATGGCATATGTTTCCCTTTCTACCCAATTGATTGATACATCGTGAATATTGGTTGAATGATTGATACAACTATAAATCCAATCACAACCCCAAGTATGACTAACATCGCTGGTTCCAACATCGCAATCATTCTTTGAATTGCACTATCTGCTTCATCATCAAAGTAATCAGCAGTACTTCCCAAAATATCACCTAGTGAACCAGACTCTTCACCGATGTAAATCATAGAACTTAACATAGGATCAAACTCTTTTGTGTCTTGAATGGATTTTGATATCAATTCTCCTTTTGATACATCATTCATAACCACATAAAGTAAATCCTCTAAATATGCATTATTGATAACCTTTGCGGTTGTTTCAATCATGGATAGTGTTTGTACACCACTTGAGTATAGAGATGACATTGCTCGAGCACTACGAGCAGAATAGATCGTTCTTAGAAGGACTCCCACTACAGGTAACCTTAATTTAAATTTATCGAATTCAATTCTTATATCTCTTATATTTAAAGCAATTCTTATGGTAACAAATAAGACAAGAAGTACGGCAATAATCACTAACCAGTTACTGGTGAGAAAGTTAGAGAATGCCAAGATAACTTTTGTTGTAGCTGGCATGTTTTCAGCAGGAAACATATTGGTAATCGTTGGTAATACAAAACCCACCAACATCAAGACAACCGCAACAGATATAATTCCTAATATGGCAGGATAAATACTAGCTGTACGTATCTTGTTGTTTAACTTCATTTCTTTATCAAAGTGATTAGCCATTTGAGTTAGTGAACGATCTAATGTTCCACCCACTTCACCAGCGACAATCATATTGATAAGCAAGTCTGGGAATGCACCATTTTGCATTTCCATAGCTCTTGATAATGAATTACCTTTTTGAACTTCTTCGTAGATATTTCTAAAAATTTTCCTAGATTTAGAATTATCTGCTTTTGTTTGAAGCATATCTAAGGATTGGATAATAGGTATTCCAGAACTAACCATTGTCCCTAATTGACGACAAAACACAACAACACTCTTGGTTTTTAATTTACTAGCTCGATCTTGTTTACTTGCCCCTTCAACATATTCCAGCAAATACCAATTCTTAGCTTTTACTTGTTGGACGAGTTCAGTAGGATTATTAGCAAAAAATATATCCTTTGCCTCTTTTCCCTTTGCGTCCATGTAGACAATGTGATAACTCTTCATTGTGCCTCCCTTAGTCTACTTCTGTAGTTGACCCATAATCAAAACCTAATACATATCCGCCAGTAAATCCACCTTGATTAATGGGGTCGATAATATCGCTAGGAATACTGCTAAAATTTAGTGGATTATAAATCAAAGTACCCTTAGTAATATAAAAGTTTTTTGAAACTATAGCTCCTGAATAATATGACTTATTACTCATCGTTACTGTGCCGTTTGGTACAAAAATCAATCCTTTTGTAGTAAGGGCTGAGTTATTGGCAATCGTGACTTGACTACCACCTGTGACCAAATATCCATTTACAGCACTATTATTGCTGAAATTAACGTTAGTATTTTCAAGCATTAATGAGCCATTAAAAATACTATTATTCCCAAATTGTATAGTAGGAATGAGATTGCTTCTAAGAAAGCTAGATACATATACTATAAATTTAGTTGGGTCACTACTGTTTCCAATATTCACGCCATTATTAATATTTGCAAATAAATTAGCATTGATAGGTGTTTGAATAGAGGGATTTCCAACATATATTTCAAGCTTACCTTCACCCGTGAATGTGATGTTCTTATAATTCGATCCAAAAACGATGCTATTGGTCACGATGAATGTATTACTAGGAACATTAATTGTTGTGTTCGAATTAAATGTTAGTGTATTTATATAAAATGTTCCAGATTGTAAAGAACCATTTGAAATAATACTATTTAGGCTACTCTTAGAATTTGCTGGATTATCTAATACTGTTTGAGCTCGTCCATCAACACTCATGAAATTGATTTGAGGGAAAGGTGAATATTCTAGATCTTTTATTATTAATGAACCATCAGGAATATCTTTGACTATATTGTCAGATGTACCTGGTAACAAGTAAATATCGTTGATTACACTTGAAGAATTTACATTAACAGTGTTTATAATTGTTGAATAGGTGGAAATATCAGCACCATCACAACTAGCATCAATTATGTTTGGATTATCACAGGTTGACGCATCAATTAAAGAAGATCTATCAATATCAATGATATCGGTTGTAAGGATTGCTTTATCAATTGTAAATCCATTACCAGGATCCAGAGCATATTCAACAAACAGTACTTTTCTTAATGTTCTACTGACATTGTTTACTACACCAGTTGAGATTATTTCATAATATCCACTCTGTTCACCAAGTTTGTTAATATCGATTGTTGCGTTTGCTTGTCCAATATCAAGCGAAAAATGATCAGTTGTATCATTAGTGTAAGATACACCTGTTAAGTTCGCTATAAATGTATCTAAATTTGTGTAAAAATCATCTGTTGATAAATCTAAATCGAATAATGCTTGGATTTCGTCCTCGAATTGTGCAATCGTCACATTAATTCCAGATTCAGCAACATAATAAGCAGTAGTATGGGCATCAGCGGTATTTTGATTTTTAAAGTTACTCATACTTACAGCGAAAAGTCCTGCTAAAAGTAAAGTTAAAACTAAGAAATACATTACAACAATTAAAAGTGAGACACCTTGTTTGTTTTTAAAAATTTTCATAATCAACTAGTCTCCGGTAATCTTAAATAGATTTCAAGATGGATATCATTATTGGTAATTCTTCCATCAACAATTGCTTCAATATCAACACTTAAAAACGGATTTATGGTAGTCGCCGAGTTTAATGTGATATCGAAGTCTACAATTTGTTTACTTAAAACTTGTGTTGATATAACGGTGTCATCTGGATTATATAAAGTACGAGTAATGTTTGCGTTAGCAATATTAAATGTATAGATTACGTATTTGGTTCCGTTCTCTGTATTTCCCAAAGTGATTTGCTTGTCCGTTCCAGTTATACTTCGAATGTAATAATCAACATCAACTACGTATCTTCGGATATCTTTTTCAATTAATACAGCAGAGAGTCTTAAGTCTTCCTGTGAAATAGATTCACTATATTCATCTTTAAAATAGGTTGTTGAAAAAGACACAACTTGAGATAGGATGGTGAAGGCAATCACTAAGATAACAGAAGCCACCACCACTTCGACTAACGTAAAGCCTTTCTTGTTCATTTAGTCTCCGAAATTTATAAAGAGTTGCAAACTTGCAGTAACATCTTTTTTAGTTACATGTAATAAAACAGAATCGATAGCAGTGCTTGTGTTCAATGTTGTGATCTCAGCCTCATACAATACATCACCAACCGTTAATGTGCATAGCGTATAGTCAACATTACAGGTGTATGCTGAAAATGTATTTTCTAAAGTACTGCTATGTCCAATTGCATTAATTCTTTCTAGCTCAGCTTGCGCGAGTAATGTCGCATCTGAATCAGTATCACTATAAAGATTGATTCGCATTGAACTCTCTAGTGCAAAATATAGACTGGGGACGATAATTGCGAATAAGGCTATGGCTACCACCAGTTCCACCAAGCTTTCGCCTCTTCTATTTAGTTTCATATTAGTCAGTAAAAAGATGCACTTTTATATACTAAGCGTATATCTTTTAATGATAAAAAACAACTTAAATAGTCGATAAATAAAGGCTATTTTTCATTATTTTTCATAAAACGTGAAATAAAATGAAAAACTATAATAAATACAGTAATAGTAAATATAATGGTAATTAAATAATATATATATACATTCATTTGGGATAAGAAGGGTCTTTTCACCAAATAGAAGTAATTTCCATCGAATAATGTGTTTGCGACTACAGCTATTATAAAATAAATCAGAAAATAACTTATCGCTAAATGTAAATTTTTGCGTTTTGGTTTCCAGTCAAAAGCATAATAAGCAATAAATGGTAATAGTAAAGTTAATGAATGATTGATAAGATAAGAGATCCCTAAAGCATGGGTTATTGGATGGATTGCAATCGGTAAAGCAAATGATCCATAAGCAAATAAACCAAAGTAGAAAACAATATCCATTAGGTCATTATTCTTACGAATAAAATAAATGAGACTTAATAAAGTTGATATACGACAGAGATGTAAAGGCAATGCTTGTGCAAAGTCAAATCCAGTTACTATGACATACCAACTATAAAGTAGAACTTGTTGGAAGAGGGTAAGCATTAATAATATGATCCTTAGTTGTTTAGCATAGATCCTTAGTCTTTTTCTGTTTAAAATGACTAATATTAGTAAAGAAAACAATGATTAAGACATAGCTTAAATGTTCAATTCCAAATAGTTTGATGTAAGGTACATTTGGATCTAAGAAAGTATTCACTCATATATTATGTCAAGAAAACGCAAATATATAAAGAAAAGGACCTTAGTCCTTCTTATGGTCTTTGCGGTATTCTTCGACCCAGTTTATTTGATGTTTGGATATAAATGAATCATCACATGAACAAGCTGAATCTTTCGCATATGCACAACCAATGCATTTTATCCCACGTTTGCGTGATCTAAAAATAGGGATAGAAGCTAAACTTAGAATGACGATGATGATAATAAATACGGTAAAGTCATTCATATCTTATTTACAGAATCTTCACAGTGACAGACAAATTCCTTTGTTTCTGAACATCCCATACAATGAGCACCATTCTTGCGCTTGCGATAAATGGTGAATGAAGCTGTGCCTACGATTGCGATAATAATGAATCCTAATAGTATATCTTGCATATTAAACCTCTTTTAGTCTTTCGCTTTTACCTTTGAAGTAAGCGAATAAGATCATTAAACTGACAGCGATGAGTCCATATATAAATCCATTTTGTAGATGCCCATAGATAAAGAGTGAACCTAATTGATAGGTGAAGAAGGCAACGCTATATCCCATGCCCAGTTGAAGTAGAATGGCTATTGTTAGCCATTTCTTAGATTTAAGTTCAGCATTCATCGCGCCAATCGCCGCAAAACAGGGGGGGGTAAATAAGTTGAAGACTAAGAATGCTAGAGCTGCAATCGTAGTTAAACCAATAATACTTGCGACATCACTTGAACCACTGACTAAAGCGAGTTCTTCTGTATCAATAAAGTTAGTAATGTTGTAGACAACAGCGAGTGTACCAACCACATTTTCCTTCGCAATAAAACCAGTTACGGCTGCAGAAGCCAATTGCCATGTGCCAAAACCCAAAGGAATTAATAAAAATGAAATAGGGGTTGCGACAGAAGCGAGAATACTGGTATGAGCAGCCCCTTCTGTAACCACGGATAAATCCCATGCGAATGTTTGCATGATTTGAACTAAAGTATTTGAAATTAAGATAATAGTAAAAGCTTTTGCGACAAAGGCTTTACCTTGTAGATACATTGAACGAGCAGCATTGATGAGTGATGGTACTCGGTAGGTAGGTAATTCAATTATAAAGTAATTTGTTTTAGAATCATCACCTGTTAACCAACGGATAATGAAAGCACCAATAAAGACAACAACGATGGCCGCAAAGTACATACTTGTACCTACCCATGGTGAGTCATTAAAGAATACACCTGCAAATAATGCAATCACAGGTAGTTTTGCTCCACATGGCATAAAAGGAGAAAGGATAGCTGTTGTACGTCTTTGTTTTTCGTCGCGTATCGTACGTGAAGACATAACCCCAGGAATGGCACATCCAGTCGAAACAACCATAGGAATAATAGATCGTCCAGAAAGCCCAACTTTTTTCATATATGGATCAAACAATACAGCAACACGTGCCATATATCCACTATCTTCAAGGAGCGCTAACATAAAGAATAAAACCATAATGAGTGGTAAGAAACCAACAATTGCGCCAACACCACCAATGATGCCATCTAAAAGTAAGGCAGCCATAAAGGGTGACACTGAATCCCCTAATAAACCTTCAACAAAGCTATAGAAGATATCAATCCATGCGACAAAGTAGTCAGCTAAGAAAGGTCCGACATATGTTTGAGAGATAGAGAAAACGGTGTATAAAATGAGTGCGAAGATGGGTATACCAAAGAATTTATTCGCCACAATACCATCTAATTTATCTTGAAGTTGTAGGTTTGAAGTAAAGGCATTTTGTTTTGCGCTTTTCTCAACGATTTGATTGATAAAGGCATAACGTGCTTCATCATTTTCAAATGATTTAATTTTGGGTTGATAAACTTGGGGCGTTTTCGCAAAATAATCAACCGTATCCATCAAATCATGGAGACCATGACGATTCAGTGATGAAACAGGTGAAATCGCGATATTCAAATTCTCAGCTAATTTTTCGATATCAATGCTTAAAGATGGCGCATCGGTTAAGTCCCATTTATTTAAGGCAATAACCGTGGGTATCTTTAGTTCTAACAATTGGGTTGTTAGAAAGAGTGAACGGGTTAAGTTGCCCGCATCTAGAACATTAATAATTAAATCAGGATGTGCATGTTCGATCGCTTGATATGTAATTTGTTCATCTGCACTAAAGGGTGACATAGAATATGCACCTGGTAGATCAATAACTTTTATGTTTTGATCCTTAATATATTTAGTCTTTATTTGACCTTCTTTGGCAGATACAGTAACACCTGGCCAATTTCCAACTGATTCATAATGACCTGTTAAGGCATTAAATAATGTTGTTTTTCCGCTATTTGGATTTCCAACTAAAACAATATTCATTGCTTCCTCATTTCTAATCTAATTCTTTGACCAAGATGCATCGTGCTAAAGCTCTATCAATGCTGTAGCGTGCACTATGGACTTCAATGACATAATTCTCACCTAAAGATGAGATTAGTGTTAGTTTTTGTTTAGGGTAACAACCTAAGGTAAATAGAAACTTTTGAAGATCTGGATCCTCGGTCTCGATTGTTTCAATCATGTATTGTTGCTTTAAAGGAACTTTAGTTAAATTCTTAAATCCATGATGATCATGATGATGTCGATGTTTTCTTCCAAACATAACTAAACTCCTTTATTCACTAAACCAAATTGCATACCGTCTTCAATATTAGACTCAACCTTTTCTTCAATCGCATGTAACATTTCATCCGTAATGATATGTTCCATACGACACGCGTTTTCTTCGGCATCTTCAGAAGATAAGTTCAATTCTTGTTCTAAGTATTTAATCAGCAATTTCTGTTTATACAAGATTTGTGTTGAAACCTCACGGCCTTCATCAGTTAGAAATATAGGACCGTAATTATCTTGTTGTACATAGCCTTTTGACTTTAAGCCATTGATGGCTTTTGTGACAGAGGCTTTAGACACATTTAGCATTTCTGCTATTTCTTTGGCGTGCACTTCGCCTTTGTTAACCTCTAACAATAAGATCGTTTTTAGGTACATTTCGCTTGAGTCGTGATGTTTCATGGGCAAAGTTTACCATAGTTAACTTTTACTGACAAGCATCTTTATTGACAATAAAAAATTTGTTGATAAATCTTTATAACATTCTTAATATATTGTAAAATTGGCATGTTTTTTCACAAGAATTCTTTATAATAAACAAAGAGTTTACAAGAGGTACTATGATATGAAAAAAAGATTATATTTAATGAGACATGGACAAACACTGTTTAATTTAAGACATAAAATACAAGGACACTGTGATTCGCCTTTAACCGAATTAGGTAAACAACAAGCATTAAAATCAAAGACATTTATCGACACGATTGATATTGATCATGCATACTCTTCTACATCTGAAAGAGCAGCAGATACGATTGAACTTGTTTTAAATGGACGTTTACCTTATACAAGACTTAAAGCGATTAAAGAGATGAACTTCGGGACATTTGAAGGTGAAAGTGAAGATTTAAATCCTAAAGATCGAATGAAACAACATGATTTCTTTGTGCCATATGGTGGTGAAGACCGATTAGACGTACAAAAAAGAATGGTGGATGCTATAACTGAAATCATGAATAAAGAGGATCATCAAAATGTATTAGTTGTCTCACATGCTGGGGCATCGATGGGCTTTTTATCTACTTATCATGATCCAAGAGAAATACTTCCAAACATGTTTCCTAATGGAACCGTATTAATTTTTGACTTTGAAGATGATCAATTCAAAATTCATGATGTCTACTATCCCGAAATATAATTATTAAAAAGCATAAATAAATACATATCAACTTATTTATATAATATGTCTATGGTAAAATAGTTATAAACAATAGACTATAGGTGTTTTTGTGAACAATAAAAAATCGATTAAAGATCAAGCACGTATCTACCTATCTAAATATGAAGAATATGCGCAATATTATATTCAAGCACTTGAAGAGCTTCAAGTTGGTTTGTGGTTTTGGGATGTTGAAAATAATGTGACGAATGTTAATGAACAGTGGGCACATAATTTAGGCTATACAAAACAAGAGCTTGGTGAAACGTGTTTAGAAACGTGTCGGACTCTAATTCATCCTGATGATTATGAATTAATGATGACAAACATCGATGCTTGTTTAGATAAAAAACAAGATAGTTATCGAATTACAGTACGAATGCTTCATAAAGATGGACATTATGTACATTTACAAATTTATGGAAATGTCATAAAAAAAGGATAGTGATCAAAGACCACTCGTTATTTTTATGACTCAAATGGATGTAAGTGAACAAATTGATCTTGAAAAACAAAAGATTGAAGAAAAAACATCCGACATCATAGAATTAGCACCCTTCCCGATCATTATTAGTGATATAGAAAGCAATACTTTGGTCTATGCCAATAAAAGAGCGAGAGATGCCTATGCTTTAGGTGAAGATGAAGGGATTGGATTACCAAGTATTGATTTTTATGTTAATCAAGAAGATAGAAAAGAATTTTTAACGACACTAACACAGGAAGGTTCAGTCTTTGATTTAGAAGTTGAACTCTATGATTATCAAAAGAATCGATACTGGGCTTTAATGTCAGGTACCTTTATAGAGTTTAAAGGTAAACCTTCTATTGTTGTCTCCATCAATGACATCAATAAACGTAAGCACATGGAATTAGAATTGACTGAAGAAAAGAAAAACTATCAATTATTGACGGAATCCATTTCTGATGTCATTTGGGTTTATGATCTTGAAAAAGAAAAACTCGAGTATATGAGCCCATCTATTACGGCAATAACCGGTTTCACAGCTAAAGAAACAATGACATTGCCTTATGCAAGTTTAATTACTGAAGAAGTAAGACTTTCTTTTATGGATTGTCTGCATCGAGCAGAAAAAAAATTTTTCCGTAATGGTAAAAAACCTGTTGAAATCACTCAAGAAGTTAAACTTTTAAGAAAAGACAAAACAGAAGTTTGGACAGAACATGTTTGTAAAATTGTTGAAGATAACGAATTTATTCGTGTTGTGGGTGTTGCTCGTAATATTGAAGATCGTAAACGGACAGAGAATTATATTGAGTATTTAAATACCCATGATCAATTAACAGGTTTATTAAATAAGACAGCTTTTAGATTGTTTGAACTTGAATATTCAAGTGTGGATAATGATTATTCTATTTTCTTTATTGATTTAGATAACTTTGGAGTGGTGAATGATGCGATTGGACATCGTGAAGGTGATTCAATTATTGTCAACATCGCCTCTAAAATAACAAAGAGTATGGCTGATCGAGGTCGTGTCTTTAGATATGAAGGAGATGAATTTGTCGTATTCATTCCTAATGCTAATAAAGAGTACTTAAGTGCCATATCATCCGATTTAGTCCGATATATTTCAACAGAAGCACGTGTAAATGACAATGCTTATATCTTGACCGCAAGTATTGGAATTGCGATGGGTGAAGAGAATCTCACCATGGATCGTGTTTTAAATAATGCCGCATCTGCCCTGCATATTGCGAAAAATGTTCATAATAGCGTTCGCTTTTATACACCTAACATGGATGACCTACAAAGGCGTGAAGTCATTTTAGAAAAAGACTTACCCAATGCCTTATTAAGAGATCAATTGCGCGTTTACTATCAACCAATCTATGATGTCCGTAAAGGAACAATTAATCAATTTGAAGCTTTACTTCGTTGGGAACATCCAGAGCTTGGTTTAGTAGGTCCTTCTGAATTTATCGCCATTGCGGAAAAGAATAATTATATTATTCCGATTACGGAATGGGTTTATATGGAAGTCTTGGATTGCATCAAACAATTTGAAGAAGAAGGATACGAAGACATATCGATGTCGGTTAATTTTTCGATTCTGGCCTTTACCAATCGCGTAGAAAACTTAGTAAATTATATTCGTTATGCACATGAAGCTAGTGCTGTTCTACCCTCGAAAATTTATGTGGAAATCACTGAATCAATGGTAGTACAAAACTCTAAAGATTTAATTAAAGCGATACAATTATTAAAAGAACTAGGGATACGTTTCGAGTTAGATGATTTTGGAACAGGCTACTCGACCTTTAGTAAAATTAAAGAACTACCACTAAATGTAGCCAAAATTGATCGTTCACTTATCTTAAATGTTGATACAGATAAAAAAGCATACATGATTGTTGATACTATGCTTTCTATTTTGCATAGCTTGGAGTTAGAAGTTGTGATTGAAGGGGTTGAGACGATTAAGCAATTTGAAACACTTGTTGCCTTAAATCCTGATCATATACAAGGTTTCCTCTTCAATAAACCTTTACCTAGGATAGAAGCATTAGCGTATTTAAAAAATTCAAAAAAATTTGGTGGTTTACCAGTTGTATATCGATTTAATGAAAATAACATCGCGGTCCATTGGAGAAATGAATGGAACTGTGGAATTGATGTGATTGATGACGAACATCGTGAACTTTATCGCTTTGTTAATTTCATTGATCTGTATAAGGATGACATCACTAAAAAGAATGAGCTTAATAACGATTTTTATCAAAACTTGATAGATCGAATTGCAAAACACTTTGATGAAGAGGAAGATATTTTAAAGGAACATGATTTTCCTCAATTAGATAAGCATTCAGATATTCATCAGGAATTACTAGATAAAGTGACGACTTTATTTGAGGCTCAAAAAGTAGACCCTAAAAAAAGAGGGGAATTTTTACATTTCTTAACCGAAAGTTATATCGTTGAGCATATTTTGTATGATGATTCTCTGTTTATACATTATTTAAATGATCCTACAGCTCCTTTAGCAAATTTAATTTTTGTGGATGATTATAAAGGTGCAGTTGATTCAAATGATATGGGACATTATCGACGCAAACTGAAAGAGAGTGTTTCTCTACAAAATTTATTATCAGAGATTTCCCATAGTTTAATGATGCTTACACCAGAGAACTTTGATGAAAAGATTAATGATGCATTAAAACGTTGCGCATTGTTTGTGGATGCCGATCGAGCATACATTTTTACCTATAATTTTGAAAAGAAAACAACAAGTAACACGCATGAATGGTGTCAAGAAAACATTTCACATGAAATTGATAATCTTCAAAATGTACCGTTCGAATTTGTGCCTGATTGGGTTCACACGCATTCTCAAGGTAAAACGATTAACATTTATGATGTAAAAGCGCTTCCTAAAGATAGTGGCATTAGACAAATTCTTGAACCACAAGGTATTTGGAGTTTGCTTACAACTCCTATGATGGAAAATGATATACCATTTGGTTTTATGGGCTTCGATTCTGTATTAAAACATCATTTGTATTCCGATTATGAAAGAGCAATCTTAAGTGAAATTAGTAATGTGATTATGGTTGCCTTTAAGCGAAGAGATGATCAGTTAAATCTGAATAAGGAAAAAGATCTTTACTCAGCAACCCTTACTTCACTAAATGAAGGAATCATCATCATTGATAAAGATTACTGCATACAATTTTGTAATGAGGCAGCTAAAGAAATAGTTGGTGCTAAAGTAGCATCACTTAATGGTTTAAATATCAGTGATGCTTTTAAATTGCATGATTTTAATACAAAAGAAATAAAAACAATTGATTGGCAAGCATTAAATAAAAATTATAGTCTTATCTTAGGGGATAACATCTACATCAAACATCCAAATGGTGATATTCGCTTTATTGAAGGAAGTATCATTGTAAACGAAAATAAAGATCAAAATTTTGGCTATATTATAAACTTTAGAGATATCACCAAACAAAAAGAAGATGCTCGCCTTACTGAAGCGTTCTTTACGATGAATTCAGATTTATTCTTTGTCGGCGATTTGGGGGGCATACTCAAGCGTATTAATGATAAGTTTGCAACCGTTTTAGGCTTTAGTGCAGACGAAATTGCGGGGACAAGTCTCTATGATTACATTCATCCTGGTGATTTAGAAATTGTTAAAAATGAGATTGTGAAGCTTTATCAAGATGAGATTATTAATCATTTGGTGTTACGAACTCGAACGAACAATAATGAATACCGTAGTATTGAATGGAGTGCTCGAAAAGGCTATGGAAGTCAATTCTATGCGACAGGAAGAGATGTCACTGATCGAATAGAAATTGAAGCTGAAAAAGAATATTTAACCTATCATGATGTGATGACAGACTTATATAATCGACGATACATTGAAGAAATCTTTAAACATTTAGAGTTAGATAAGAAGTCTTTACCATTATCCATATTAAGCTGTGATGTAAATCATCTAAAAGAAATCAATGATAATTATGGACATGCGACTGGGGATGAAAGTATTGTTTTAGCTTCACAAATACTTATACATAATTGTCGTCCAAAGGATATTGTTGTTCGTTATGGTGGCGATGAATTCATGATCGTTCTTCCTAACACAAAAGCTGAGGATGTTAAGAAAATTATGGAGAGAATTCATAATCATAAGGTTCATACATCCAATGGTATAGAAGTAAGTTTGTCTGCAGGATATTCAACACGCTTGTCTTTTGAGACAAGTATGGATGAAACAATTCGTAATGCGGATGCACATATGTACCGAAATAAACGCGCAAAAGTGAAATAATTTACCAAAATTTCTTTTGTATATTGACCTGGAGTGTAGTCTAGAACATATAATACATGCACGTGAAATTGAGGAATATATATGAGTGATAAAAGAGTATTGATACCCTTTGTGTTAATTACGGCTTCAACGTTTTTCTTAAGTATTGCATTACAAATGAGTTTACCGAGCTTTTCTGTTTATTTAAACTCATTGAGTTTTCCTATAGCTTACATTGGAATGGTGTCCTTATCGGTTGCTTTTGCGGCAATGTTTTTTCGACCTGTATCAGCATATTTGAATATGAAAATTGGCTCTGTAGAGACAGCTATGTTAGGTGCGATTTTATATAGTGTTGCTTTTTTAATACTGATATTTACAAAGTATATTCCACTTGTCGTATTCGCTAGAGTCTTACAAGGGATAGGAATGGGTTTAGGGGTCACTGTACTAGGGGGTATGGTTGCGCTTATTATCCCGCATGAAGAATTATTAAAAGGAATGAATATCTACTCCTTATTTGCTGCATCAACGGGTGCAGTTGGCCCTTATGTTGGGATGTTTTTAATTTTTGGTGATGATTTTAATCCTTTATTTATAACAGCATTAGTTTCATCAATTATTGGTTTTATGATTCTTGTTTACTTGCATTTTAAAGTACATTTACCTGTTCCTAAAGATATTCATACACAAAAAAGTGGTATTCCAATTTATAAAAGCAGTGCATTATTTCCTGCCTTATCAGGTGCTTTTTTAGCTTTAGTGAATGCCGCTATTGTCTCGTATATATCATTATATGCATTTGAAATTGGAATTAATAATGTTGGTTTCTTCTTCTTGCTAAACTTTGTTGGCTTGATTGCATCTCGTTTTGCCCTTCAACAAATGGTCGCAAGAATGAGTTTATCCAGCATCTTTATTATTATGGGACTTGGTTTTGGAACAGTACTCGTATCCTTAACAGTATTTAGTTCAGTCTTTGCTTGGTCAATTATTTCCATCTTTAATGGATTTTTCTTCAATTTTAGTTTCACATTAATTAATACAATGGCTTTAAAAATGTTCCACTTTCAGATAAAACAACTGCTAATGCTTTCCTCTTTGTCTGTTTAGATTTTGGTTTCTTTTTGGGAGGAATTCTTTGGGGTCAAGTTGGAGATATCTTTTCATTAAAAAGTATTTTCTTATTTGGTGCAGCATTAATTGTTGTATCACAAAGTATAAGTGCATTTATTATTTATCGTAAAGGGATACAGTTTTAAAAGGCATTTTAAGCGTAATTCATCATTGAATCAATTATAATTGTCATAGTTATTTAGGAGGATGAATTATGAGTATATATGACTTAAGTGTTAAAAAGGTTGATCAAAGTATCGTAAGTCTAGATAAATATAAGGGTAAATTATTATTAATATTTAATAGTGCTACAGGATGTGGCTTTACGCCACAGTATGAAGGTTTACAAAATCTATATCTTAAATATAAAGATAAAGGTTTAGAAATCTTAGACTTTCCATGTAATCAGTTTGGTAATCAAGCACCAGGGAACGATGGAGAATTAGCTGAGTTTTGTCAGTTAAAATATCACACGACGTTTGAAACTTTTGCGAAGATAAATGTTAATGGTAAAGAAAGCGATCCACTCTTTAAGTATTTAAAAGACAATGCACCAAAAGCAAAAGGTTTAGGGCTTGTCATACCTAAGGTGATTAAGTGGAATTTCACCAAATTCCTTGTTGATCAAAATGGTAATGTCGTGAAAAGATATGAACCAACAACGACTGCAGAAGATATTGAAAATGATGTTTCCAATTTACTAATGTAAAGTTTTGTTAATAATCTTTTATATTGATAGTCATCGATAGAATTATTTTGTAAACTAGGTTTGTGAGGTAAATTCAATGTTAAGAGTTTTATTTGTATGTATTCACAATTCAGCAAGATCACAAATGGCTGAAGCTTATTTAAATAAGATGGGCGCAGGACAATTTGTAGCTGAATCAGCTGGTTTAGAAGCTGGTAAGATGAACCCGATTGTAATAAAGGCTATGGCAGAAGAAGGCTATGATTTATCTAATAATACCTGTGATTCGGTCTTTGATTTTCATAAAGAAGGTCGCAAGTACGATTTAGTTGTTAAAGTGTGTGATCAAATCAATGGTGAACGTTGTCCTATCTTCCCAGGCGCAAAAGCGACGATGAATTGGAATCTACAAGATCCATCTGGATTAGATGGTGATGAAGAAGCGAAACTGAATCGTACCCGGGAAATAAGAGATCAAATTAAAGTAAAAGTACAAAATTTAATCGAAGAATTTGGTGAATAAGGTATCCGTTAGGATATCTTATTTTTTTTGTTTCGTTTACGTTATCTTTCTTTAACAGTTTTGTCACATCTTCCCGATAAACTAAGAAACATCTTAGATAGGGAGGATTACATGATGTATTTATTTAATCGTGCATTTGCATATGTAATGAAACAAAAAGGAAAGACAACTCTGCTTTTAATTCTGTTTTTCATTATCGCTAACATTGTCTTAGCAGGTTTATCAATCACCAATGCAACTGAAACTGCACAAATTTTAACACGTGAAGAAATTGGAGCTGAAGTTGTTTATTCAACAAATTCATCACAAATCAATATCGACTATCGTAATGGTTTGTTAGATGAGAATACAAATCCAGACACTTTGCTTGGTTTGCCAACGGTGGCGAATGCAAATTTATTATTAGGATCAGACTATATTGAAACAGTCGATTACGTCGCTAGTTATGAAGCATTTACAGATGACAGTATTACACCATATATCTATGAATCAAGCACAACGACGGAAACAACATCAAGTGGTGGTGGCGGTAGTAAAGTTGTTTTAGGTTCATATGCAGAAAGTGGTGACTTAAGTTTTAGAACATTTAGTGCAGTAACACCGAATGATTTTGAGAACGAACTCACAGCTTTAATCGAAGGCCGTTTTGCGACTCAAAAAGAAATTGAATCTGGTGACTTTGTAGTATTAGTGAACTCAGTGTTAGCGGATTTAAACAATATTAGAATTGGTGATACATTAACTCTTACACCAACGATGGATGGCTTTAACACCATTGCGATTGATTATGAAGTCATTGGTATTTATGAGTCCTTAGAAGTTGAGGATGATCGTACATCCAGTTCGATAAGCACATCACTTTTAGCACAAAATAGACTCTATACACCATTTAATACATTGTCATCGATTGGTGTAAGTCAAAGTGAAATTGATGGAATTATTTTAGATAAAGCAGTTATTACATTAGATGATCCAATGAATGTAGAAGTTTATATGGCTTCTGTGGATGGATTGATTCAATTAGATTATGGATTATTATCAGCCAATGATGCTGTCTATGAAGAATTAGCTGGACCAATAGAGTCCTTAGGTGAACTAAGTAGTATATTGGTTTGGATTGTTGTTATTGCTGGAGCAGCTATTTTATCACTGATTACAGCTTTAACGATTAATCAACGTAAGAATGAAATAGGGATACTCTTAGCAATTGGTGAAAGTAAAGCGAAAATAGTCAGTCAATTTATTGTTGAAGTGGTTACGATTGCGGTTATCGCATTTACATTATCGATTTTCTCTGGTATTCAAATTGGTTCTACCATTTCAGAACAAACGCTTGCATCCTTTGCGAGTGAAGATACAAGTGAAACCGTTGAATACAGCGGTGGCGGTGGCGGTGGAAAAAATAGTTCCACAGTTAGTGTTGAAGACATTGAACCAGTCGATGTAGATGTTAATTTTGACATCATTGTACTTGTAGAATTCTTTGCGGCAGGAATCCTCTTGTCAGTGATTAGTGTTGCGATTCCAGCACTGTATGTCACTCGTTTTAACCCTAAACAAATCTTAACGAATAACGGATAAGGAGCCAGAAATATGTCAATCTTAAAATTAAACAATATTAGCTATGGTTACATTGATGGTAACCGTAAACGTACAATCTTAGATGATTTGTCTTATACCTTTGAAAAAGGAAAATTCTATAGTATCTTAGGTCCGTCGGGATCAGGTAAAACGACCCTCCTATCTTTGATGGGAGCTTTAGAAAAAACTCAAGGTGGAAGTATTGAGTTTGAAGGAAAGAAACTTGAAGCTATTGGTCTAACGAAATATCGACGTAATCATCAAGCCATCGTTTTCCAACAATTTAATTTAATACCTTACATGACAGCTTTACAAAATGTGGAGAATGTCATGCACATTACCGAAAATGAATTACCAAAAGATAAGACGAAAACAGCTTTAAATCTACTCAATACATTTGGAATTGTAGAATCAAAAGCAAAACGATCCATCTCACAATTATCAGGTGGTGAACAACAACGGGTAGCGATCGCCAGAGCACTCGCGACAGGTGTCGAACTGATCTTAGCTGATGAACCAACAGGTAATTTAGATACGGCCACTCAACATGAGATTGTGGATATCTTTAGAAAATTGGTTAATGATTATGAAACTTGTGTTATTGTCGTTACTCACTCAGATGAAGTTGCGAAAATGAGTGATGTCCAATTACGCCTAATTGATGGAAAACTTGTAGATATAACAGGTAAACTCAAATGAGCAAATTTTTAGATTCAATTAACAACACTGAAGAAGAGAAAAAACATAAAGAAGTTGTTAAAGTGGAAAAACACAAAAAAGAAGACAATGAGAGTTTTCAAAAAGAACAGTTTCATGAAATAAAACCTGACTATAAGAAGTATTACATCATGGGAGGAATTGCCGCAATACTATTGATGGCCGCTTTCTTCCTGTTTAATCAAAAAATTGAAGTGACAAATCTTGTTGGATGGAACATTAGTGATGCGCGTACTTGGGCAGCTTCAAATGATTTACAACTTGTCTCACATGAAATCTATGATGAAAGTGACGCAGGAACAATTATTTCGCAAAATATTTTAGAAGGTGAATCGCTTAGCGCGAATAGTTCAATTGAAGTAGAAGTTTCTTTGGGTTTTGACCCAAATGAAGTGATTAGTTTACCAAATTTTGATGAAACATGGACTAAAACAAAAGTCATCACATGGTTAGATGAAAATGGGATAGAAAACTTCTCTTTTATCAGTGTTGAAGATGAAACTAAAGAAAGTGGTACAGTATTGAGTTTCAATACACCGGAAACAGTTTCCGATTATTCACGTTCACAAAGTATTGAATTTGAAGTGAGCATTCTTCCAATAGAAGTTGAAATTATTGTGGCTGATTTCTTAAACTACACAGTCGCGCAAATTGATGCATGGGCAGCTGATAATGAAGTTAAAGTTTATTACGCAGAAGGATATAGTGATACAACTGCCAATGGTAAAGTACTAGCACAAAGTATTGATAATGGTGAAATCATGAATCCAGGTGATTCAATAACAGTAACATTATCTATAGGACCATCTATTAAAATCCCTTATTTTGATACTTACAGTTCTATTGTTGCGAGTAATTGGGCTAAAGATAATGGAATCGATCTAACACTGATTAACGAATACCATGAAGATACAGCAAAAGATGTAGTCATCTATCAGTCGATTGGAAGAGATACGATTGTATCACAAGGAACTGATTTGACTTTGTATTATTCATTAGGTGATGAAGTAACCATTGGTTCATATCTGAATGGCTCAATCACTAGCTTAGAAGCATTCATCGAAGCACAAAATGATTTGAAAGCAAATCTAAGTTTAAATATTACGTATAGTTATTCTTCAAGTGTTGCTTTAAATAAAATTATTTCTCAATCTGTTAGAGATGATCAAGTACATATAGGGTCTACAATTGATGTAATCGTATCACTGGGTAATCTAGTGACTGTACCTGACTTCACGACATTAAGTGGCGTAAGTTATGACTCAGCAATCGGAACATACAATGGTGTCACATCAGAATGTACATCAAGTAAACTAACTTGTAAGATTGTCTTTGAAGATGTCGAAGATGAAACAACAATTGGTGATGTCTTATCACAATCAGTTGATGCAGGAACAAGTATTTCTGATTCAACAGTTATTGAAATCAAAATTGCAGAATAAATCTCTTTATGAGATTTTTTCTTTTTGTATGACTTTCGTTATAAAACTGTTACATCTCTTCTCTATGATAGGTACTGTAGAAATACAATTAATGGAGAATCTTAAATGAAATTAAAATTAGGTAGTTTACTATTGCTTATCTCTCTACTAGGCTTAAGTGCTTGTTCAAGTAATACTAATCAAATTGTAGAGGATGAAAATGAACTTGTAGAGTCAGGTGGAGAAGAATCAATTCCACAAGATACATCGGTTGAAGAAAATGCAGATCCACAAGATGGCACTGGTACAGGACAAGGAAACAAAGGGGGTAATAATTCAATTGAAATAGATTTGACTTTAGTTCCTGAACAAACAGTATTCTTTGATGAAACATATACCATTGGTGAAATGTTAGAATATGCCATTCAAGATGAATTTGCAGCAAGACATGAATATGAAGTTATCATAGATGAATTTGGTGAAATATCACCGTTTGTTTCAATTATGGCTGCAGAAGAAAGTCATATTGAAAGTTTGATGACTGTCTACAACAACAACGCTTATGTCATTCCACAAGATGAGTCAGATGCTCGTGTTGTGCATCCAGCAAGTATCATTGAGGCTTTAGAAACAGGTATTCAAGCAGAAGTGAATAACGTTGCTTTATATGCTGCATTCTTAGAAACAGAGGATTTACCTGATGATATTAGAACGGTTTTTGAATTGTTGAAGTCAGGCTCAGAAAGTCATTTAGAATCGTTTGTATTAGCACTACAAAGACAAACAAGTGAAACTGAAGAATAATCGGTTTTTTTAGTAAGCATCATGATTGACTTATTATAGAATTATAACTATTATAATATTGTAATGATTATAGAAAGGATAC
Source organism: Erysipelotrichaceae bacterium (assembly GCA_963663995.1). Lineage (GTDB taxonomy): Bacteria > Bacillota_I > Bacilli_A > Erysipelotrichales > Erysipelotrichaceae > UBA2212. The sequence goes on from OY760660.1 coordinate 1,675,346, forward strand.
AAATGAACTTCAAAGAAATCTTAGTCAAACATAATGTTCAACCTTCGAACTATCGAATCAAAGTATTAGAATGCTTAAGTCACCATGAAGATCATCCTACAGCAGAACAACTTTATCAAAACTTAGCTGAAGTATTTCCAACCGTCTCTAAGATGAGTGTCTATAACACCATCGAAGTTCTATTGAGTGCTGGTCTTATAAAACGTATCACGATTGAAAACAATGAAGTACGTTATGACAGTATGTTAGAAAATCATGGGCACTTCAAATGTGGTTCTTGTGGCAAAGTCTATAACTTTGATATTGATATGAATCACTTACCTTTTAAAGGTTTAGAGAACTTCGAAATTGAACAAAAAGATGTTTACTTTAAAGGAATCTGTCCTAGTTGTAGTCATTAAATATAAATAATTGAAAGGGGTACATTATGTACAAGAAAACATGTAAGTATTTAGCGAATTTAAATGTATTAAATGTGAAGTTTCACAACATCCATTGGAATGTTGTAGGACCACAATTTGTCAGTGTTCACAATTTCACAGAGGAAGCTTATAACGCCTTATTTGAGTACTATGATGATATTGCGGAAATCTTAAAGATGAGAAATCATTATCCACATGCATCTCTCAAAGAATATTTAGAAAGCACAAGTATTAAAGAATTAGAATCTAAAGATATCGGTGTTGAAAAAGCACTTAAAATCATCAGTGATGATTATGATGAAATGTTAGAGCTAGCCTTTGATATTCGTCGTGAGGCAGATGAACAAGGTGATGTAACACTAGTGGCGACACTTGAAGATCATATTGCAGCTTATCAAAAGAACCTTTGGTTCATTAAATCTATTCTAACTAAAGTTGGATAATTTAGCGGGGAGTTTATTAATAAACTCCTTTTTTGTTGACATGATTGTTTAAAGTGTTATATTAATTATGAACATATGTTCATAAAGGAAGAAAATGCCAAGGCCACATAAAAAAAGATGCATCAGTGAACGACCAAAATGTAATCGATTCATACCTGAATCCGAGAACTACGATGAAATTCATTTAAGTTTAGATGAATATGAAACAATCAAGTGGATAGATGCTCAAGGTTTAAGTCAAGAGAACTGTGCAACAGTTATGAATGTCTCACGAACAACAGTACAAAGAGCTTATGCAAGCGCGAGACAAAAAATTGGTCTAGCACTCGTCAATGTATCAAGTTTAGTGATTGAAGGTGGACCCATAAACTTTGGCGCAAACATTCCTTTTAGTAAACATCAATGGAAAGACGGAGAATGTAATATGAAAATAGCCATAGGTTTAAATAATAATCAAGTATCCATGCATTTTGGATCATGTAATGATTTTAGAATTATTAATGTAGAAGATGGAAAAGTTATCAGTACAGAAGATATTCATGATGAAGTTTCAACCCATCACGATCGTCCTCAATTCTTAAAAAATTTAGGGGTTGAAGTCTTGATTTTAGGGGGGATTGGTAAAGGTGCGTATAATCGTTTAGTACCGTTAGGGATCGAAGTGTTAAATGGCTCAGGCTTAACGATTGATGAAGCTCTTGATCAATATTTAAATAAGACATTAACTTCACCTTTACAAAGTCACGAATGTTCAGGTCATCATAATCATAAACACGAACATAAGCATGAACACAAACACAAAGAAGGTCGTGAATGTTCAGGAAAACATAAGCACCAATCAAATGGTGTCAAGGATAATGGTAAAGAATAGATTTCTTCTTGCAACATCCGAATTCTCATCATTATCCTTGCATTATTCAGCCATAACATATATCTTTTAAAAGGCTTAGATGAGCCTTTTTTATTAAGGAGATAAATTTATGTTATTAGCTATTGGTTTAAATAATGAAATGGTTAGTGATAACTTTGGACTTTGTAATGATTTCAGATGTGTTGAAATTGAAGATGGAAAAGTTATTTCAATAAAAGAAATCTATAACGATGTTGAGACTCATAAACAAAGACCACCTTATCTAAAGAGCTTAGGTGTTAATGCGTTAATTATGGGTGGTTTAGGCGCAACAGCTTATGATCTACTTGTTCTTAATGGAATTCAATGTATTGATGGACGGGGTTTAAGTGCTGATGAAGCATTAGAAGCTTATCTTAATCAATCACTAAATCAAGAGTTAAAAGGTCAAGGACCACACTGTTCATAAGCAAGGGGCTTGCATAATTCAAGATTTGTCCCTAGAATAATATTCATGAGTCAAATTCAACGTTACAGTTTTATCTTTACCTTAAGTATTTTTGCTTTATCTTTTATTAATATATCTTTTGGACTGCTTGGACTGATTTGTTATTTCAGTCCTTTTATTTTGTTTATGAAATATAAAGATAAGACTTTTTGTCGAAAATATTGTCCACGAGCCTCTTTGCTTCAAACGATTTTCTCAAGAATAGGTTTACACAGACCCATCCCAAAATGGATGAATAATGAAAATATTAAAGAGTTCATGCTTTATTATATGGGTGCAAACTTTATCTTCGCTCTTTTATCAACTACAATGATTTTCTTAGGTCGTATCCAACCAATGGCTTATATGCGCTTGTTTATGCTTATTCCAACACCTTGGGTATTGCCCCAAGCACTTAACTTTAATCTTCCGCCATTTTTAATCCATTATAGTTATCGTATTTTATCAATGATGTTTTCATCTATTTTACTTGGATTTATTCTAGGATTTGTCTATGCACCAAGAACATGGTGTGTTATCTGCCCTGTGAATACTTTAAGTGTTCCTAAGAGACTAAAAGTATGATTAATAAAAAAACGATCAATTTATTCTATTTGCTAGGCTTCATTTTTTTAGTCTATGATATTTATCAATCAATTCTAATTCCTGCGTATTGGGAAATGTTTAAAGATTTGATTTTTATCATCATTATTGGATATATGTTATTTGTTTACCCGAAACGGAAACTCAATTTAACTGAAGATTTATTCTCTATCATATTCATTTATTTTGTTGCATATGGAGTAAAAACATTTTTAGATTCATATATCTTTGGTATAGTGGTTTCAGTTACTTATATCGTCGGCATTATTGCTTATAAAGTTTATCGCAAAAAACATAAGTATTCATTTTACTTAAAGAAATAGGTGGATTCATGGAAGATTTAAAAGAATTTTCAGGTTTTTTAATCATAGGTTCAATCGGTATATTGAGTTTTAGATATGTTTTAAAGTTTGTTTTTCAGAAGTTTGGAAAAGAAATGAGTGGAAGCTTAAGAAATAATCTGGTTAAGCTTATGACCTTTAATAAAAAGTTACATCCGTTTGTTGCTTATGCAGCTTTAATTTTTATTTTAGTGCATGTTTATATCGTGACTGGCTTTAATCTAAAATTAAGATTTAATGAAATAACCGGATTATTGGCGGCGAGTTTCATTTTAATGAATGTTAATGTAGGGTTTATTGGTCAATATATTGTATCTAAACCACGCCCTAAATGGTGGAAACCGATGCATCGTTTATTAACGCTTCTAAGCATTCTTCTTATTATCATTCATATTACTTAAAAACGATCTCCTACAGATCGTTTTTTCTATACTAACTATTTTTTCCACCTTGATTAGAGCTACTATTTTCTTTAGATGCAGGTGCTGATTCACTCTTGTTTGGATCAGCTTGTGAGCTATTGTCTGAACCAGGATCTTCGTTTTGTTGATTATTGTCGCTTTGATTCATTTGTGTACCATGGATCAATGCAGCATATTCAGTGATCAGAAAATCATGTAGGTCGTGTAAACCATCAATATCTGCACTCGCTAATGTTATTTCATATGTACTCACATCAATACCTTCCTCTATTAACTTATCTAAGATCGCACGAATATTAGTGATGAGTTGTTCAGATGAAATTGTTGAGATATTGAATTGATAAGTATGTTGTAGTTCACTGATTTTTTCTGTATTTGAGAATATTTCTTTAACAGTTAAATAAGATCCATCTTCTTGTAGAACTTCACCATTTATCACATATAAACCAACTGGGACATTTTTTCCGTCAGCTTCAAATTTAGTTTGAAGGTCTGTTTTAAGTTCAACCACATAGACTGAATTCAATGTTTCACTGATGTGGATGCGATCTTGAATCATGGTTTGTAGTTGATCTTGTTGTAAAACTGTACTCTCATCTGTTGCAACAGTCGTAAGTAAAATGTAATCATCTTCAATATCATCAAGATTAATAAAACCAGCAGCAGTTGCTCTTTCAACAATTGCTTCAATCGCTAAATCAACATTCATACCTATTAAGTCGGATACATCGATCGTTAGTGCATCTTCATTTAATTGGTTGATTGATTCAACGGTGTTGTCGTCATAAACACTTATTTCAAAACTTGGATTAATATCCACTGATACATATGCAATAACTGTTTTTGACTCGATAATACTTTCATTACTTGGATTATTCATTAAAGTAAAAATAAACACTGCACTTGCGACAACTGCCAAAGTCGCTAAAGCTTTAAACCATTTGTTATTCATGTTAGTGTCCCTCTTTTCTTGTTGAGAAGGGTATCCATCACGCTGAGCACGAAGATATAAGGATTTTAATGTTTCTTCTTCGTTAAAGAATATTGAGTTTTTTAAATTTTTATTCTTTTTCATGTGATTTCTTTCTTACACTACACTAGAGGGTAGTTTTCATTATTTAGACGAAAATTTGTCTTTTAAATACAATAATTGTTTTTGAGCAATGCTTTTTATAGTACTTTCTTTCATATTCAATTTTGCAGCAATTTCTCTAAAGCTAATGTCAAAACGGAATCTTGCGACAAGTATCGTTTTATCGGGCTCGCCTAGTTTATTGATTTCTTCAAATATTGTATCAACTGTTGATGAATCTAAAATATTTGATTCAAGATCACCGGTATCTTCTATATTGTTGAAAATATAATCATCATTATATTTAAGAGTATCTTCTGATTGATGTTGTTTATAGTAAGAAGCTAAGTGATGATTCGCAATGGTTTTTAAATAAGCACTTGGATGTTCAATGGGTGAATCTGATTTTAACCAATGTTTGTAAAAGTCGTAGAAGACATCCTGTACAATATCTTGAGCATCAGTTACGGAAGCGCATTTGAAAAGAACGTGCTTTGAAATAATCTCAAAGTTTGCATGATAGATCGCTTCAAATGCTTCATTTTGTTTCTTCATATTCTTCATCTTAACAGGTTTTTATTTCTCAATTGTTACAAAGTACTTTATAAGTAAAATATACCTATTTTATTAAAAAAATACCATTATATCAAAAAGATATAGGTCTATATAAAAGAAGTATAGTGAAAATAAATTCAAGACAAACTGTTATATATTTAAAAGATATCGAAGTAAATTTCATTTTATTGTAGATAATTAGAAATTAAAAAGCTAATTCATCAAAAATATTTTAAATAATGTTGGGAAATATGAAAAAAATTTGAATTTTTAATAAAAAATCGATTGTTATAAAAATAAATATTCTCACATTGTTTCATAATGATGAAAATATTTCATTCGACACCTTAAAACGCGTATTTTTCTGTGTACATCTATCTTTAACCTTGGTACACTGTTACAAATATCAAGCATTTTTACCATAACTTTATTGAGCTAAAGTGTGCGTTGGTATCTAATTTAACAAACTAAGGAGATAGTATCTATGAGTCAAACTTATGGTGTGCCTTCAAAGCAGGGCATGTATGATCCCGTTCTAGAGAAAGATAATTGTGGTGTTGGCTTTATTGCCCATATGAAGGGAAAAAAGTCACATGATATCGTTCAACAAGGGATTCAAATTTTAGCGAATCTTCATCACCGTGGTGCTGTTGGCGCGGATCCATTAACAGGTGATGGGGCTGGTTTATTAATACAAGTGCCACACAAATTTCTAGCTAAGAAAGTTAAAGAATGTGGTTTTGAATTACCTGCTGCAGGAGAATATGGAGTGGGTATGCTTTATCTACCACAAGAACCCAATGCGCGTAATTTTTGTGAAGGTGTTTGTGAAAAAGTCATCGCTAATGAGGGATTAAGTCTTCTAGGTTGGCGTATTGTTCCTCAAAATGTTGACGCATGTGGGACGGTTGCGGGTGGAACTAGACCCGTAGTCGAACAATTGTTCATTGCCAAGGGTGATTTAGATGATAAAGCTTTTGAAAGAAAGTTATATGTCGTACGTAAGCAAATTGAAAAAGCAATCAATGATGCAGATCGTACGTATACAGAAAGTTTCTATGTCTGTAGTTTATCTTCAAAAACATTAATTTATAAAGGTCAACTTTTAGCCTTCCAAATTCCTGAATTCTATCCTGATTTAGGTGATAAAGATATGGAAAGTGCGATTGCCTTAGTTCACCAAAGATACTCAACAAATACATTCCCATCTTGGGAAAGATCTCAACCATTTAGATATTTAGCTCACAATGGTGAAATTAATACATTACGTGGAAATATCAATTGGATGAATGCCCGTGAAGGTGTTATTGAGTCTGAAGCTTTTGGGGATGACTTATATAAAGTTTATCCTGTTATCGAAGAAAATAATTCTGACTCAGCGAACTTAGATAATGTCTTAGAATTATTACTAGCGAGTGGTAAATCATTAGCACATGCGATTAGTATGCTTATACCAGAAGCTTGGCAAGAACATGAAAATATGTCAGAAGATAAAAAAGGTTTCTATGAATATCATGCGGGTTTAATGGAACCATGGGATGGTCCGGCAGCGGTTGCTTTTAGTGATGGTGTACAAGTTGGTGCAACACTAGATAGAAATGGTTTGCGTCCAGCACGTTATGCAGTCACTAAAGATGATGTCGTTGTTATGGCGTCAGAAACGGGTGTTATTCCTTTCCCAACGGACTCAATTATTAAAAAAGGTCGTTTACAACCAGGTAAAATGTTCTTAATTGATACAGTCGAAGGACGTATTATTTCAGATGAAGAAATTAAAGAACAACTCGCTACAGCGAAACCTTACAAAGAATGGGTTGAGAGAAATAAAGTTACTTTAGATGATTTAGCAGGTGTTAAAGATCATATTCGTTTAGATGATACCATGCTTCAAAACTTCCAAAATATCTTTGGCTATTCAGAAGAAGAACTTAAAAAGATTATTGCACCTATGGCAGTGGATGGTTCTGAAGCCATTGGTTCAATGGGGAATGATGCAGCTTTAGCTGTATTATCTGAACAACCTCAAGTTCTATATTCATACTTCAAACAATTATTTGCTCAAGTTACGAATCCTCCAATTGATCCAATTAGAGAAAAATTAGTTATGAGTAATATTCAATTATTGGGTGATCGTGGTAGTTTCTTAGGAGAACTCGATGAAACAAAAGACATTAATTTCATTGAATTAAAACAACCAATTTTAACGAATGTTGAATTAGAAAAATTAGCAGCTGTTCGTTTAAAAGATTTTAGATCGATTAAATTCCCAACCATTTTCAATGTTAATGAAGGTGGTAAAGGTTTAGAGTATGCTTTAGAAAATCTAAACACTCAAGTCGAGGATGCTGTAATTGAAGGTTACAACATGATTATCTTAAGTGATAGAGCGGTTGAGAAAAACTCTGCAGCGATTCCAATGTTGTTGGCAGCTTCAAGTGTTCATCACTACTTAATTGATAAAAAACTACGTACTAAAGTAGACATTATCGTTGAAACAGCTGATGCGAGAGATGTTATGCATATGGCACTTCTTGTTGGTTATGGTGTTGATGCGATTAACCCTTACTTAGCATTTGATACAATTGAAAAACTTGTTGAAGATAACCTTTATATCTATAACGAAGAAATGACGGTTAAACAAGCACATAAAAACTATATTAAAGCGATTGATAAAGGCTTGCTCAAGATTTTCTCGAAGATGGGTATTGGAACTTTACAATCCTATCATGGTGCTCAAATTTTTGAAGCAGTTGGTTTAAATTCAGAAATTATTAAAAAATACTTCGCGGGAACTGTATCCCGTGTTGAAGGGGTTGGACTTGATGTATTAGCTGAAGAAGTCGCAATGCGTCACAAAGCAGCTTACAATATCAACAATCCATACATTGGTTTAATTGAAGGTGGATCTCACCAATACCGTAGAGGAAGTGAAAATCATCTTTTCAATCCTGATACGATTCATTTACTCCAACACTCATGTCGCACAAATGACTATAAACTCTTTAAAGATTATTCATCCATTATTAATAATCAAGCCGCTCATTTAAATACCATTCGTGGTTTATTAAAATTCAAAGAACGTCCAAGTATTTCGATTGATGAAGTTGAACCAATTGAAAAAATCTTACCTCGTTTTGCGACAGGGGCAATGAGTTTTGGTTCATTGTCTAAAGAAGCTCATGAAAACTTAGCGAAAGCAATGAACATGATTGGTGGTAAATCCAATTCAGGTGAAGGTGGCGAATCAGTTGAACGTTACTATAACGATGCGACAAGATCTTCAATCAAACAAGTTGCTTCAGGACGTTTTGGGGTCACTACAGAATACTTAGTAAATTGTACAGAACTTCAAATCAAAATGGCGCAGGGCGCGAAGGCTGGTGAAGGTGGCCACTTACCAGGTCACAAAGTATCTGAAGATATCGCAAAAGTTAGACATTCAACGCCTGGTATCTCTTTGATTTCTCCTCCACCTCATCATGATATTTATTCGATTGAGGACTTAGCTCAACTTATTTACGACTTAAAGAATGTGAATGAAAAAGCACGTATCAACGTTAAGCTTGTTTCTGAAGCAGGGGTAGGAACCGTTGCTGCAGGGGTAAGTAAAGCGCATGCTGATGTCGTACTCATTGCTGGTCATGATGGTGGAACTGGAGCATCTCCAATTAGTTCTATTAAATATGCTGGGCTCCCTTGGGAACTTGGTTTAGCAGAAACACAACAAACATTATTATTAAATGATTTACGTAGCCGTATTGTTGTTCAAACAGATGGTCAATTAAAAACCGGACGTGACGTTGCAATTGCCTGTTTACTTGGTGCAGAAGAGTTTGGATTTGCGACTGCCCCACTTGTTGTATCAGGATGTATCATGATGCGTAAGTGTCAAAAGAATACTTGTCCTGTCGGTGTTGCGACACAAGATCCAGAACTTAGAAAACACTTTAAAGGTAAACCTGAACATGTTGTTAACTTCTTTACTTTCATTGCGAGTGAACTTCGCGAAATTATGGCTCAACTTGGTTTCAGAACCATTGATGAAATGATTGGTCGTGTTGATTGCTTAGAACCTAATAAAGAAATTCTAAACTGGAAAACTAAAGGCATCAATTTTGATTCAATTCTTTACAAACCAGAATTACCTTCACGTATTGAAAGCAAAAATACAATGAAACAAGACCATGCCTTAGATGAAATCTTTGACAGAACACTTATCAAAGATGCGAAAGATGCGATTGAAAATGGTAAAAAAGTTTCTAAGACCTATGATATTAGAAATATCCACAGAACGGTGGGGACAATGTTAGCCGGTGAAATCACTCGTGTTAACAAATCCAATACTTTAGAAGAAGACAGCATTCACTACAAATTTAATGGTAGTGCTGGTCAATCCTTCTCAGCCTTTGGCGTTAAAGGTATGACATTCGAACTCGAAGGTGATGCCAATGACTACATGGGTAAAGGTTTATCTGGTGGTAAAATCATCGTTTATCCACCAAAGAATGCTACTTATAAAGCTGAAGAAAATATCATTGTTGGTAATACATTACTTTATGGAGCAACTTCAGGTGAAGTTTATATCAACGGTATTGCAGGTGAACGTTTCGCTGTTCGTAACTCAGGTGTTGATGCAGTGGTTGAAGGTACAGGAGACCATGGTTGTGAATATATGACTGGTGGTACAGCAGTTGTTTTAGGACAAACTGGACGTAACTTCGGTGCTGGTATGAGTGGTGGTCAAGCTTTCGTCTTAGATGAAGCAGGTGACTTTGTTGAGAAACACTTAAACACACAAATTGTCTTAAATTTACCTTTAGAAGGTAGTGAAGTTGACCATGTTAAATCTATGATTGAAAAACATGTTGAATATACAAACAGCCCTAAAGCAACAGAAATTCTTAAGAATTTTGACAAGTATATTCCAAAATTTGTTCGTGTTATCGCACCAGAATATAAAGAAATTTTAGATAAAAAAGCAGCTGAAGCTGCTGGGAAATAGGAGGACATCATGGGTAAAGTTACAGGATTTAAAGAAATAGCTCGTAAAAATGGCGATTATTATGATCCCAAAAAACGTGTCCTTGATTGGAATGATATCTATATCCCACAGAATGAAGAAGGTATAAAGAATCAAGCAGCTCGTTGTATGGATTGTGGTGTGCCATTCTGTCATAGCAATTGTCCATTAGGAAACATTATTCCTGATTTCAACGATTTAGTTTATAACGATCAATGGAAAAAAGCTTTAGAAGTGCTACATACAACCAATAACTTCCCAGAGTTTACAGGCAAAATCTGCCCTGCCTTATGTGAGGGTGGATGTGTCTTAGGTTTGATTGCGGATCCAGTTGCGATTGAAGATATTGAACTAGCTATCGCAGAAAAAGGTTGGAAGGAAGGTTGGATTTTACCTCAGCCTCCACGTATTAAGACCGGTAAAAAAGTAGCGATTGTTGGATCGGGTCCTGCTGGTATGGCAGTTGCTCAACAATTAGCACGTGCGGGACATGATGTTACGCTATTTGAAAGAAATGAGAATGTTGGTGGAGCGATGCGTTATGGTATCCCAGTGTATAAACTTCCTAAATCATTTATCGATCGTCGAGTAGATCAAATGAAAGCAGAAGGTGTTGTAGTAAAGTGCAATACCAATGTAGGAGTAGATATCACTAAAGATGAACTACTTGCTCAATTTGATGCGATTGGTTTAACAGGCGGATCAACTGAACCTCGTGATCTAACCATTAGTGGTCGTGAATTAAATGGTTTACACTTTGCGACAGATTTCTTAAAAGAAGCTAATAGTGTTAACACTGGTGAAAAAAATACTGATTATGCGATTACTGCAAAAGGTAAAAAAGTGGTTGTTATCGGTGGTGGAGATACCGGTTCTGACTGTATCGGAACATCACTTCGTCAAGGTGCCATTGATGTCACACAATTAGAGGTTTTACCAATGCCTCCAAAAGAAAGAGACAACTCACAACCTTGGCCAGTATTCCCAAGATTATATAAAACAAGTTCATCACATAAAGAAGCTATGGCGACTTTAGATCATGATGTACGATTATTCTCGATTGGGACAAAAGAGTTCCTCAATGATGGAAACGGAAATCTTAAAGGATTGAAATGCGTTAAGCTAGATTGGATTACACCTGAGGGTGGAGGTCGTCCACAAATGGTTGAAATCGAAGGCACTGAATTCATTATTGAAGCAGAACTTTGCTTATTCGCAATGGGTTTCTTACATCCAGAACATACGGGATTACTCGATGACTTAGGTGTTGATTATGATCCTCGTGGAAATGTTTCAACTGATAAGTCTTATAAGACAAAAGCTGAAAAGGTATTCGCAGCTGGTGATATGAGAAGAGGTCAATCTCTTGTTGTTCACGCAATTGCAGATGGACGTAAACTTGCTAAAGATGTCGATGAATTCCTAATGGGTACAAGTTACTTAAGAAGTTCACTCGGTTAATTTTATTAACAATGACCTCAATTCTATTCAGTAGTTATTGAGGTCTTTTTTTAGGTTTCAATTGTAATAACCCTGTATTCCAGGGTAAATACATATTGTAAAACCCTGGATAAGAGGGTATACTCTAGCTAGAGGTTAATATGAAAAACAATATGTTGTATGCAATTCAAGATAAAATAACAGATGTTGAAATCAAAGAAATTAGAAAAAAATTAGGTTTAACACAGTATGAATTTTCTAGATTAGTAAATAGTGGTAAAAAAACTATAGAAGATTGGGAAGTGGAAGGAAGAGAAATAAAAGGTCCAATCGTTACCTTAGTGAAGATGTTGACAATGTATCCTCAGTTTGTTGAAGTTATAAAAGTAAATAAAAAACCATATCATTTAAGATTATGGTACATGTATCGAAATGACGTTTGTTCAATTCTTGATATCGATGAAGTCAATAAAAATTTAATCGTCAAAAATTTTACTGAAGACAATGTTCGAAAGGCATTCGGGAAAATTGAAGTTCCAACATATAATGATTATGAATCATTTGTGGAAAGTCGTTGTTTTCCGAAATCAAGAGATAATCTAAAACTCTATTTGAAAGAGTTAGATCTTCCGTTTTATGATCCAATAATGATTATTGAAAAAACACAGGGTAGAATGGCGGATGATGATTTCTGGATAAAAATAGAAAGGTCATAAATATGGTGAGATTAGATAGAAATAATATTGTTGAAAACCAAATGAAGTCTTCTAAGGGTAATCAAATGAAATGGAAAGTAAATGGTTTTTGGTATAAAGCTGATTACACTGGTTACGAGGGATTTGCTGAAACTGTTATTTCAAAATTATTGTCATTCTCTAAATTAGGATCATTTAATTTTTTAGATTATACATCTGTAAAAATACAGTATGAAGATACAACGTTTATTGGTTGTAGTAGTGTAAATTTTCTTCCTGATGGTTGGCAACTAATCACATTGGAAAGACTTTTTAAGAGTTTGTATGGAGAAAATCTTTATCAAAGTATTTTCAAAATAGAATCTGAATATAATCGTGCCAAATTTATTGTTGATCAAACAATTAGAATGACTAATTTAGCGGATTTTGGGGAGTACCTTAGTGTTTTAATGACAATAGATGCATTTTTCCTAAATGAAGATAGACATACACATAATATAGCTGTTTTATTGGATGAAAAAGGTACTTATCATTATTGTCCTATCTTTGATAATGGTGCATCATTATTATCTGATACAACATTAGACTATCCTTTGGACAAGGATATTTATTCATTGATTAAGAAAGTAAAGGCAAAAACATTTAGCGCAGACTTTGATATTCAACTTGATGTTATTGAAGAACTCTATGGACAACATGTGATATTTAAATTCAATAAACACGATGTTGACTATATAATTGATGAAAATATGTTTTACTCTAACGAGATAAAAAATAGAGTTAAAGATATTGTTTTTCAACAAATGAGAAAATATCACTATCTATTTAAGACAGACAAAAATTAAAAGGGGGTCTTATTTTATGAATTTTACAGTACTCTACATTATTGGGGTGGTTTTGATTCTTTATGTTTTCTACGAATCATTTCTCTTCTATAAAAAGGCTTATCAACGTGGACTAGAAATTGGAATGAGTGAAATGCAACTCAAAGAAACAACGCGCATGAGTGTTATCTTTTCAATTGTTCCATCGATTCCAATCCTCATTGGTTTAGTGACGATGATTCCACTCTTTGGAGATGTGGTCATTCCTTGGATTCGATTATCTGTTGTTGGCTCAGTTTCCTATGAAACATATGCAGCCTTGGCAATTAAAAATGCAGCGAACATTATTAGTTTAACAGATGATTTAAAAGTTTATTCAACCGCTATTTGGACAATGACCATTTCAATTATGAGTGGAGCTATAATTCTACTTTTCTTTTATCGCTCTTATCAAAGTAAACTTGCTTCAATTCGTGAGAAAAATGCAGCATGGTCGAATATTTTAATTTCTGCAATGTTCATGGGTTTAGTTGGAACAATTGGAGCACAACAACTTACTTTAGGTGGATATAATACCTTAGCTTTGTTTATTTCCATGGGAATAATGGGAGTACTTGGTGCGATATCACTGAGATATAAGTGGCTTGAAGAGTTTGCTTTACCGATTTCAATTTTAGGTACATTGGTCGCAATGTACTTTGTCTTGGGGATGTGATTATGAAGAACGAATATATAGAACAAGTTCATAAACATGGATTTAGATTTGTGTTGATTGCAAGTTTATTAATGTTACTGGTACCACTCAGTTTTAGTATTATTCATAATGCGTGGCCAACTTTAGATTTAATTATTGTTGGGATGATGTCAGTTGGGGTCATATATATACCTATTGGTATTATTGAGACCTTCACTTACTCACCAATGATGGGAGTAGGTGCAACCTACTTAGCGAATATAACAGGTAATGTTGCCAATATGAAATTACCTGTATCATTGGCAGCGATGCGACAAGCAAAAGTTGATGCTGGCAGTGATGAGGGTGAAATCATTGCAACCTTAGCTGTTGCTTCAAGTTCGATGGTAACAATGTCTATTATCGCAGTGGGAGTTATTATTCTATTGCCATATTTAGATACAATAAAAGAATTTCTTGGTCCAGTTACCGACTATTTAGTCCCTGCTATATTTGGCGCATTAGGATTTGTTTTTATCTTTAGAAACTGGAAATTAACAGTTGTTCCATTAGTAGCGATGTTGATTTTATTTGCCTTCGTGATTAAAGATCCAACGGTACAACCAGCATTAGTACCAGTTGCATCAGTATTATCCTTGTTGGCAGCACGATTTATGTTTAAGAAAGGTTGGGTAGAATAATGAATCAAGAAAATGCAAAGAAACATCTTCAGGATGTGATACAGTGTGAAACAGTTAGTTATTTAGATCGTTCACGTATTAATTTTAAAGAATATGATAAGTTTATAAAATTACTTAAAAAGAATTATCCACTGATTCATAAACACGCCAAATTAACAAAAGTTTTAGACTACTCTTTGATTTTTCATCTAAAAGGAAGTAGTGATAAAAAACCAATTGCTTTAATGGCTCATTATGATGTTGTTCCAGTTTCTGATAATTGGACAATGAAACCTTTTGGGGGTGAGGAAAAGGATGGCTATATTTATGGTCGTGGTACCTTAGATATGAAAGGACATCTTATTGCTTTCATGGAAGCGACTGAATCACTTCTTGAAGAAGGATATAGCTTCGAAAGGGATGTTTATTTACTGCTTGGACATAATGAAGAAACAGGCTCTAGTGTTAGTGATTCAGGTGCACGAAATGTCATGGAATATTTTAAAGAAAAAGGTATTGAGTTCTATTCTGTCATCGATGAAGGAGGTGCTTTCATTGATGGGAATGCATTTGGTATAGATGGTGTCATTGCGATGATAGGTGTTGGCGAAAAAGGTTATTTAGATGTTGAATTGAGTGCAAAACAAAATGGGGGACACGCCTCAATGCCACCTGCGAGATCTGCTTTATTTGAAGTTTTTGAAGCTGCTAGCAAGATGGAAAGTGATAAGTTTAAACTCGACTTTAATGAAGCAACAGATGCTATGTTTGAGGCTCTAATTCCTCATATGAATTCAAAAATGAAGTTTGTATTTAAGAATCGTGAACTTTTAAAACCATTTGTCTTAAGTGCTATGGCTAAAGATCCAAAAACAGCTGCAATCGTTCGTACAACTTCAGTTATGACCATGGCTCAAGGTTCAAAAGCATCTAATGTTTTACCTCAAGTTGCGAAAGTGATGATTAATTGTCGTATTGTACCTAATGATAGTGTTGATCAAGTTGTTTCAAGAATTAAAGCAAGAGTAGGAAAAAACATTGAAGTCAAGGCTATTCAAAGTACAGAACCAACTTCAATTTCACCAGTCAATCATCCAGCCTTTAATGCAATTAAAGCAGCTATTGATACACTCTATCCAAACTTTAAGGCAACAGCACCTTACTTAATGATTGCCGCAACAGACTCTCGTTTGTATCATGGTTTAGCTGAGGGTGTATATCGAATCAATCCATTTGAATCAGCCTATGCCGATTTACATACCGTTCATGCCGATGATGAAAGAATTAGTTTAGATTCATTTTATAAAGGAATAGAATTCTTTAAAGTCATTTTAAAAAATGCATCAAAAACATAAAAAGCGCGATTATGCGCTTTTTAGTTTACTTGTAATGATTTTTACACATTCATTCATAACTTCTTCATGAGTTTTCTGTCTAAAATCTTCAGGGAGAAGTGGTGGATGGAAGTGAACAGATAAAGTGTGTTTAATTGGATTTGTTCCATCACATTCAAATCCATAGTTTTGAGTTACACAAACAATTTTAGCTTTTGCTAAGAAAGCAGGTAAGACTGCACCAGCTTTAAAGGGAAGTAAGGCTTGTCCCTTAGCACGGGTTCCTTCTGGGAAAACTAAAACCGATTTGCTTGATTTAAGAAAACGAGTTGCTTGTCTTAACATCGAGACATTTTGATCAAAATCATCACGATCAAAGGTAATGAACTCAATTAGTTTTCCCCAATCAGCAATAACAGGTAACTTTAAGTTTTCTTTTTTAGAAATAAAAGTCATTGGCATTGGATTAGCGGCAATGAGAAGGAGTGGATCGAAAGTACCTTGATGATTTGAAATATAGTAAACAGCTTCATCACTGGGGATGTTTTCAACCCCAGTAAACTCTGTCTCAATCTTAAGGTCTTTATAAAAGTCTTTGCAGATGTCATGGATAATCGCATAACGACCAGCAAAATCAAGCGGTTCAGCTTCTTTGGTTTTAAGTTTAGCCTTAAGCAAGGTTTTAGAAAACTTCAACCATTGAATAATCTTCACTTAGACACCTACTTTAAATATTAAATCTGCACTGGCTGCCAGCTTGTCGTTTACTGATGCTTCAGCATGGGCAAATCCTACTGAACCTCTAAGTTTAGTGAGTTTAACGTGTAATTTCATCGTATCACCAGGGTAAACAGGTTGTTTAAAACGGACATTATCCATTCCTGCAAAGAAAGCAATTTTACCTTTGAATTCTTCTTTTGATAAAAGAAGAACAGCACCTGTTTGAGCTAAAGCTTCCATAATCATAACGCCTGGTAAGATGTGATGATTTGGAAAGTGACCCATGAATTGCATTTCATTTGCACTCACAGCTTTTACGCCGATAATCTCATCATCACCGATAATTTCATCGATACGATCCACTAAGAGAAATGGATAACGATGAGGAATGATTTCTTGAATTTGATTTGAATTATAAATCATCTTAATCCTCCCATTTCTTGATGATAATCGAAGCATTGTGTCCACCAAAACCTAATGAGTTACTCATAACATATTTTAGGTCAGCTTTACGTGGCGTATTTGGGACGATATCTAAATCACAAAGTTCATCTTTGTTTTGATAGTTAATGGTTGGTGGAATTAAACCATTTTGTAGTGCTTTAACACAGATGATTGCTTCAACAGCACCCGAGGCACCTAGTAAGTGACCTGTATTTGATTTTGTGGACGAAACTGGGACTTTATAGGCATAATCACCAAACGTTGTTTTAACAGCCTTAGTTTCAGTTTTGTCGTTTAATGGCGTAGATGTTCCATGCGCATTGATATAAGAAATATCACTTGGTTCAAGTTGAGCATCTTCAATCGCTAATTGCATAGCATAAGCACCCATTGCACCATCTTCTAAAGGAGCCGTAATATGGTTAGCATCACATGATGCTCCATAACCGACCATTTCAGCATAGATTTTCGCGCCACGTTTTTTTGCGTGTTCTAACTCTTCAAGAATTAAGACAGCACCACCTTCACCCATGATGAAACCAGCACGATCTGCATCAAATGGGATTGAAGCACGATTTTTATCTTCGGTTGTGTTTAGTGCTCTCATAACGGCAAAGCCAGCAATACCGACAGGTGTAATCGCTGCTTCAGAACCACCCGTTAACATAACGTCTTGATAACCATCACGAATTTTGTGGAAAGCTTCACCAATTGCGTTTGTTCCTGCAGCACAAGCAGTAACCACTGAAAAACATTGGCCTTGGGCTTTTTGATCAATCGCAACTTCACCTGCAGCTAAATTAATGAGAGTTTTAGGAATAAAGAATGGTGAGATACGGCTAGGACCTCTCTCAGTTAAACTATTACGGGCATCTTCTAATGATTGAAGACCACCAATTCCTGAACCTAAGATACAACCATATCTTAAGGCATTGATTTCTTCGACATTTAAGTTTGCATCGGCAACAGCTTGTTTTGCGGCAATACGAGCAAATAAAGTGAATAAATCATTGTTTTTACTTTCACGTAATGTGAAGTATTGTTCAGTATCTAAATCTTTAACTTCAGCAGCAAGTTTAGCTTTGTGTTCAGTTGTATCGAAGCGAGTAATGAAGTCAATACCACATTTTCCGTCTTCAATGCCTTTCCACATTTCATCAACTGTATTTCCAATTGGGGTAACAGCCCCAAGTCCAGTAATAACAACTCTTCTTTTCATATTTTCCCTCACATGACCATTCCGCCATCAACATTGATGACTTGGCCGGTAATATAACTTGCGTTATCAGAAGCTAGAAATAATGCACAATGGGCAATATCTTCTACGCTTCCAAAACGATTTAATGGAATTTGTTTTAGAATACCGTCTTTAACAGTATCGTTTAAGACATCTGTCATTTTAGTTTGGATAAAACCAGGGGCAATTGCATTTGCGGTAATATTTCTGCTAGCTAGTTCTCTTGCGACAGATTTTGTGAAAGCAATTAAACCACCTTTTGAGGCTGCATAGTTTGCTTGACCCATATTTCCAATTTGTCCAATGACACTAGACATATTGATGATACGACCAAAACGAGCTTTCATCATTGGTTTTAAAACGGCTTGAGTGACATTGAATGCACCTTTTAAATTGGTATCGATAACAGCGTCGAAATCTTCTTCTTTCATACGCATTAGTAATCCATCTCGTGTAATCCCTGAGTTATTTACTAAAACATCAATCTTTTCAAATTTTTCTAAGGTAGCAGTTATCATTGCTTGGACTGAGGAACTATCACTGACATCGCAACCAACAACGAGTGTTTCAACACCGAGTGCTTCACATTCTTTCGCAACTGCTTCTGCGCCTTCTTTTGAGCGAGCATAATTAATGACAACATTGTAGCCTTCTTTCGCAAAAGCGAGGGCAATCCCTGCACCAATGCCACCAGAAGATCCAGTTATAAGGGCAACTTTACTCATGATAATAGTCCTTTCAGTTCATTTAATTGAGCCATTGATTCAACGGTATAGACATCTACATTTTCATTTATTTGTTTAACAAATGAACTTAGTGTCTTACCAGGTCCAATTTCAATAAATGTATCAATCCCATCTAGAATCATTTGAGAAACCATTTTCTCAAACAAGACTGAATGTGATATTTGACGGGTTAGAAGATCTTTTGAGAATTCAGCAGTGTCACCAATTACATTGTAGTAAACAGGTATATCAGGAGTCTTGAATTCGATGGGTTCAAGAACTTTAACTAAATTTTTACTTGCATCCTCAAGTAGTGCTGAATGGAAAGCTCCAGATACACGAAGCGGAATAACACGACCAACCTTTTCTTCTTTTAAAACTTCTTCAGCTTTTTTTAAACCAGCAAGTTCACCGGTTAATACGATTTGTTTTGGTGAATTGTAGTTGGCAATTTGAACTAAACCCTTGTCTTGAATATCATCTTCCATAATGCGTTTTGCGATATAAGCTTGATCACCGTTGATCACAGCGCTCATACTTGTTGTTCCGCTTGGTAGAGCTGTCGCCATAATGATGCCTCTTTGTCTGACAATATTTAACGCAGTATTGAAATCAATCGCATTAGCGTAAGTTAGAGCACTATATTCGCCCAAACTCAGCCCACCAACAGCACTAGGCTTTATCCCGAGTGACTCAACTGCTTTGGCAATGGCTATTGAGGTTGCGAGTAAACAAGATTGTGTATACTCAGTTTGATTGATTCTTTCTTGGCTATCTGTAAAACAGATTTCTTTTAAATCAAAGTCTAAATCTACAGAATCATAGACAGCTTTGCTAACCTTAGAATCTTGATAAAAATCTTGACCCATACCTACTTTCTGAGCACCTTGCCCAGCGAATAAGAAAGCTATTTTCATATGTCTAAACCCTCCTTCATCTCAGATAGTAATTCATTCATTAAATCATGAACTGAGTAGATTTTTTTAACACGATATCCATTAGAACCAGTAAAGACTAAACCATTATCGGTATTACCTTTAACCGCTTCGATTAAAGCTTCTGTAATGCAGTAAGGAGTGGTTGGAGGATGACAAGGTTTTAAACAGTTCACACAATGAATTGGCGGAACACGTTGTTCTCTCATCTTCTTAACAAAGGGATTGACCCAAGCACGACCATGATAACCAGCAGGAGATATGACAAGATCAATATCTTCTTCCTTACCATTTAAGAAAACTTCTTTAAATTTCATATCGGCATCACATTCATAAGTACCGATGAAACGGGTAGCCATTTGCACAGCGTCCGCTCCGAGTTTAATAAACTTCGCAATATCAAATCCAGTGAAGACACCACCAGCGGCTACTAAAGGAATTTTATGTCCTAAGTTTTCTAAGGCTGCTTTTGTTTCTACCACGATTTCTTCTAATGTTTGGGTTGTCTTTACACGTAATTGATCTGGATCAAAACCTAAATGACCGCCCGCCATAGGACCTTCAATAATAATGAAGTCTGGTAAACGATCATGACGACTTAACCAACGTTTGCATAATAGAACCGCTGCTTTAGCACTTGAAACAATAGGAGCTAAAGCAATTTTTGGGTTGGTGATAAAGGATGGTAGCTCTAGCGGTAGACCGGCTCCAGAAATAACCACATCAATATCTAAATCATTCATCGATTTAGCATATTCACCATAATATTCCATCGCAACCATCAAGTTAATACCTAAAGCACCTTTGCCTTTAGAAATTTCTCTTGCCTTTGCGACTTCTTCTTTTAAAGCTTGGATGTTTGCTTTAACTGTCTCCCTAACAAAGTTGTCCTTTGCATAACCAGGTTGTGCTGCAGAGATGACACCTAAGCCACCTTCTTTCATCACATTCCCAGCTAAACCAGATAAACTAACACCAATCCCCATACCACCTTGAATAATAGGGACATCAAGTTTTATATTCTTAAACACTAAACTCATTTCAAATCCTTTAACTTCGTTTCTAAGTGTTTGAGCTGTACTTTAGCTTCAGCAGTCATAGAATCAAAGATTTGACGTAAGGTGGTTTTTTCTTTGACTAAACCAGCAATTTGACCCATCATTACAGACCCTGAGTCCATATCCCCTTCAAAGACAGCACGACGTAAAGAACCAAGTGTTAAACGTTCGAAATCCTCACGATTTGCACCTTCTTTTTCTAATTTTAAATACTCATTAGACATACGATTTTTCTTAATACGTACAGGAGCACCTAAGCTACGTCCAGTAACAACAGTGTCTGTATCTTTAGAAGAAATAATAGCTTGACGATAATTTTCATGGATTGGACATTCTTCAGCGGCTAATAAAACAGTTCCAAGTTGTACGCCAATCGCACCAAGTGATAGAGCAGCATTGAAGCCACGACCATCAGCAATACCACCAGCCGCAATAACTGGAATACTTAAAGCATCGACAACTTGAGGAATAAGCGCCATTGTTGTTAATTCACCAACGTGACCGCCTGCTTCAGTTCCTTCAGCAATGACCATATCAGCACCAGCTCTTTCCATACGAATCGCTAAAGCAACCGTTGGAACAATAGGAATAATCATAATGCCAAGTTCTTTTAACTTAGCCATATATTTACCAGGGTTACCAGCACCAGTTGTGACGACCTTTGGTTTGAGTTCATAAATAACTTCGAAGATATCATCTGAATGTGGATTCATGAGCATTACATTAACGCCAAAAGGTTTGTCAGTTAATGTACGACATTTCTCGATGGATGCACGAACTAAATCAGGTGTCATTGCACCTGTTCCAATAATCCCTAAACCACCTTCATTTGATACTGCAGCTGCAAATTCTGCAGTTGCGATGTTGGCCATAGCCCCTTGTACAATAGGATATTCAATACCAAGTTTTTGATTTAATAACATATTTGTTTCTCCTTAAACTTCAAGGTAGCTTGCGCCCCAGGCTAAACCTGCGCCAAAGCCAACCAAGATAACTTTCTGTCCTTTCTTTAGGACTCCTTTTTCCTTCATCTCTGCAAGTGCAATCGGAATGGTTGCACTAGATGTATTTCCATATTCTTGTAGATTGGTATAAAACTTCTTTTCATCAAAGCCCATCTTTTTAGCGACATGGCTTAAGATTCTTAGGTTAGCTTGATGAGGAATAATCCAATCAATATCATCAAGTGTTTTGTTAGCTTGAGATAAGACTTGATTTATCGCGTCATTCATCGCCACAACTGCAAATCTAAAGACAGGTTGTCCCTTCATACGAAGGTAGCCAAAATTAGCGGGATGATTTTGAATGCTAGCATTTAAAGGAATCTTATCGGTGGTTAGTACACCTTCAACATCACCCTTTGAATTGGCATAGTGATACCATTCACTAGCTTCATCATCTTTTTGTAGAATCATTGCACCTGCACCATCTCCAAAGAGAACACAGGTACCACGATCTTCATAATCTAATATTTTACTTAAGGTTTCAGCCCCAATAATTAAGGCTGTTTTTATCATGCCTGAATGTATAAGAGCGTGTGCAGTTTGTAGGGTTAAGACAAAGCCCGTACATGCACCATTAATGTCATAAGCCATCATTTGCTTATCGTTAACACCTAAACCTGCTTGAACAAGACCAGCTGTTGAGGGCATTTGGCCATCAGCAGAGAAGGTTGCGACAAGAATGGCATCAAGCTCATGAGCATCTAATTGAGCATCTTCTAAAGCTTTTTTGGCTGCTCTAATGGCCAGATCAGATGTATTTTCATTGATGGAGAAATAACGGCTTTGAATACCCGTTCTTTCTTGTATCCATTCATCTGAAGTATCAATAAACTTTGCCATATCATTGTTTGTGACTAAGTTATCAGGGTGAGCTAAACCATATCCTAAGACTTTTAAGCCTCTCATATGCGTTTGCCTACTTTACGATATTTATCATAACGATGATTAATTAAATTCGCTGTTGATAATTTATTTAACTCAGCTAAATCTTTTCTAAGTAATGCTTTTATTTGGTCAATACTAGGTTTTGGATTATCACCCAAACCTTCTTCAGCTTCATTAATGATTTGATCGATTAGACCTTTTTTATCTAAGTCGTAAGCTGTACATTCCATTAACTCTGCTGCTTCTTGAGCACGATTGCCATCTTTCCATAGGATAGATGCAAAACCTTCTGGAGATAAAATGGAATAAATCGCATTTTCAAACATATAAATACGATCAGCCACAGATAAAGCTAGAGCGCCACCAGAACAACCTTCAGATAAAACAATTGCGATAACTGGTGTTTTTAAACTTGAGAAGAAACGTAAACTTTCTGCAATTGCTTGAGCTTGTCCTCTCTCTTCTGCACCTTTACCAGGATAAGCACCAGCTGTATCGATAATTGTAATAATCGGGCGATTGAACTTCTCTGCTTGTTTAGCCAATCGCATTGCTTTACGATAACCTTCTGGATTCAACATCCCGAAGTTTCTTACCATATTTTCCTCTAAGTTACGACCTTTAGATTGAGCAAGGACCGTCACAGCTTGACCTTCAAAGTTAGCGAGTCCAGCTAAGAGGGCTTTATCGTCCCCAAAGAATCGATCACCTGATAATTCAAAGAAATCGTCAAAGAGTAAAGGAACGAGATCTAATGATTTGAGACGATTGGTTTTACGAGCTTCTAAAACTCGATCCCATGCGCTTTTAGTCATACTATTTCGCTCCTTTCGTATGCATTTTGATTAATTGTGATAATACTTTACGATGATCTTTTCGATCAACAATCGCATCTACAAAACCTTTTTCTAAAACAAACTCAGCACTTTGAAAGTTTTCTGGTAATTGTTCAGAAATGGTTTTTTCTATAACACGTCGTCCAGCAAATCCAACTAAAGCTTTTGGTTCAGCTAAGATAATGTCACCTAACATCGCAAAGGATGCAGAAACACCACCAGTTGTAGGATGAGTTAAGACAACTGTATAGAAACCGCCTTTTTGAGAAAATTTTTCTAATGCAGCAGATGTTTTAACCATTTGGAAAAGGGACATAATACCTTCTTGCATACGGGCACCACCTGATGCGGTAAATATCACAAGCGGTATTTTTTTGCGGGTCGCTAGTTCAATGAGTCGAGTGATTTTTTCACCAACCACTTGACCCATAGATCCCATCATAAAAGATGGATCCATCACGGCAACGGCAAGTCTTTGGTCATCGATTTTACCAAAGCCAGTCACTACAGCTTCATTTAAACCACTGTCTTTTGTATAACGAGCTAATTTAAGGTTGTAGTCAGGAAACTGATTTATACCTTTTGAATGAGCTCGTGGATAAATTTCTTTAAAACTTTTCTCATCGAGTAATGTTTCTAAACGATTATAGGCACTTACTCTAAAGTGATGATGACAACTAGGACATGTATAAACATGTTTCGCTAAATCAGTTGAAGGAATAGGATATTGACATTCAGGACAAACCTCAACATTCAATTCGTTTTCATTGACTTCTTTTTCTTTACCTTTACGTTCAAAAAGCTTTTGAAAGAGATTTAGTTTTTGTCTACGTTTCTGAAAGGGTTGATTCACGTTGTTTTAACTCCTCGATCCAGCCAGCTGCAAAATCTGTGGTATAGCGACCACCGATAAAGCCTGGTGAATGCATGGTGAAGTAACAAAACTCCACGTTATTTTCAATCCCCTCTATGATGAATTCTTCAAGAGCTGAACGCATCTTTTTAATCGCATTCAATCTTGTATCACCCATAACGATTAACTTAGCAATCATTGAGTCATAGAAAGGAGGTAATTTATAACCGGTATAAATGGCAGAGTCCACACGGACATCTTTACCACCTGGCATATGTGAGAAAGATATTTGACCAGCTGATGGTTTGAAATCATTTCTAAAATCTTCAGCATTAATACGACATTCAATCGCATGGCCTAAAATCTTTATATCTTCTTGTTTAAGTGAGAGATGCAAACCAGAAGCCACTTTAATCATGTTTTTGATTAAATCTACACCGGTAATCATTTCAGTAACTGGGTGTTCAACTTGGATTCTTGTGTTCATCTCCATAAAGTGATGTTGACCCTCTGCATCCATTAAGAATTCAACGGTACCAACACTGTCATAACCAACTGCTTCTGCAGCTATTACAGCATCACGACAGATTTCATCACGTTTTTGAGCACTGAGCATATGACATGGTGCTTCTTCAATGACTTTTTGATGACGTCTTTGGAAGGAACAGTCCCTTTCATATAAATGAAGGACGTTACCATGCTTATCAGCAAGTATTTGGACTTCGATATGTTTAGCAGCTCCATGCATCTTTTCGATGTATAGACCATCATCACCAAAGTAATTTTGAGCTTCTTGTTTAAGAATAGGGTATGCATCCTTAAAGCCTTGTTCATCATCAATACGACGAATTCCTCGACCGCCACCACCAGCAGCCGCTTTTAGCATAATCGGATAACCTACTTCTTTAGCTTGCGCTAAACCTTCTTCCATTGATTGTAATAACTCAATCGAACCAGCAATAATAGGAACATTGGCTTTATGCATAATTTGACGAGCATTAATTTTATTACCCATCATTTCAATAACTTTTGAGCTAGGGCCAATCCAGATTAATCCCATATCTTCGACTAATCGTGCGAAGTGAGCATTTTCAGATAGAAATCCGAAACCTGGATGAATGGCATCACAGCCACTTAAATGAGCGGCTGTGAGTATATTATTCATATTTAAATAAGAATCTTTGGATAAAGCAGAACCTACACAATAGGCTTCATCCGCCAATTGAACATGTAAAGAATCACGGTCAGCTTCGGAATAAATCGCGACAGCTTTAATCCCTATATCTTTACAAGCTCGAATGATACGGACTGCAATTTCTCCACGATTCGCAATCAGTATTTTATGGATCATATTACGCTCCAAGTTCAATCAAGCGTTGATTGAACTCAACCATGCCACCATTATCAACAAGAATTGCTTTAACGGTTCCATCACATGGTGCTTTAATTTCATTCATGACTTTCATGGCTTCAACTAAGCAAACAACTTCACCTTTTTTAACAAATTTTCCAACTTCAACATAGGCTTTAGCTTGTGGATTTGGAGCTGTGTAAAAAGTTCCTACAAGAGGGGCTGTTACATAGTTTGAATCATCTTCAACACTGACAACAGGGGCTGTACTATTAGCAGTTGCGACAACTGAAGGTTGTGCAGCTGCAACTTGTGTAATCACTTGTTGAGTGTTTTCTTTCTTTAATAAGACACGATGACCATCTTCTTCAATTTCAAGTTCATGAACACCACTTTTTTCAAAAACGGCAATTAATTTTTTGAGTTCTATTAGATCCATAAAATCCTCCTTAATCTAAATGTAACTTACTAAATGAAACTTAAGCTTTTTTAGCAGTAACGATATCAACGATATCTTGAACAGTTACTAGATTAACGAGTTCTTCGTCTTCAATGCGAACATCAAATTCTGTTTCAAGTTCTAATGCAAGTTCAACAGCTGATAAAGAATCGATATCTAAATCTTCACGGATTTTTGCTTCAGGTGTAACTGCAGCTGGATCTACGTGAATCGCATTCACTAAAACATTTTTAATTTGTTCAAACATAAATATTCTCCTTACGCTTTTAGCGTTTAGCCCATAGGCACATAGGTAGTTTATTAAGATGTATAAGCATCAACAAGTTGATATTGTGAAAAACATGTGAAATGCATCATTTTTTAATGTGTTAGTGCTTACATGAATAAAAAAAACGAAATAAGTTGTGAAAAATACTGGTATAATTTCACAAATGAGTAAAGATAAAATGATCTTATTAAATGAAAAATACTTGAATTCTAAATGTTTAAAGTTAGGTTATTCGATTCATGTTGTCGAATCGATTGAGAGTACCAATACTAAATTAAAAAATGATTTAGAATCACTTCCACATAAAACTGTCTTAATCGCTGAGGAACAAACTTTTGGACGCGGAAGACAAAATAGACAATTTATTTCAAATAAAAGCAAAGGGATTTTTTGTTCACTTGTTTGGAAATTGAAATTCGATCCTAAACAGGTACAATGGTTTTCATTGATGACATCGGTTGCGCTTGTAGAAGCTTTGATTAATAAGACAAACTTAAAGTTTCAAATTAAGTGGCCAAATGACATTTTATTAAATCAAAAGAAATGTGCAGGCATTTTAATGGAGAGCGAAATTAGCCCAGACCACCAAGAAATAAGCATAGTCTGTGGTTTTGGGATTAATGTTTATCATCAAGATTTTGCAGATGAATTAAAAGAAAAAGTCATCAGTATCGAAGATGCTTATCCATTTGCTTTAGATCGAAATGAAATTATTATTGAAATATTGAAACAATTAGATTTCTATCAAACATGTCCTTTTAATGAACAATCCAAGGAAAACTATAATAACTATTTATATATACCGGAGCATTTTGTGAATATCCAACATCAAAAACAACTGTACAAAGCTAAATTATTGGGTATTGATGATGAAGGATATATGCAAGCAGTAAAAGAAAACGGTGAAACTATATGTCTCACCGTTGAAGAAATTCATTTTGTTTGATGTTTACTAACATCTTCTAGGATGCGCTCATAGAAGTAACCTTCACGCACACCATAAGAGGATAATCTAAAACTTTCAGCATGTATTTTTTTCATAATTTCAAATAAAATCATTGAACCAGGTACAAGTGTGGTTAAACGTTCAGGTATATGATTAACAATTAATTGTGCTAAAGCTTTTGGGTCAGTGCTTGCTGAATCCATAAAAGCCTTTACGATGTCTGCAGACATCTGCATATCAAATATTGATTGTTGAATATCATATTTAGCTTGATGAACTCGCATTAATGCACGAGCAGATCCACCAATTCCAAACATGGTTTCGACTTTTACATTATCTAACCATTCTATTTGATTTAGGATATTTTGTATCTCAATTCGCATCAACATCATTTCACCATTACTTGGCATAATTTCTTGAACATGGTTGATATACATATTTAAACTACCCATTGGAATAGAGATAGTATGAACCGCTTTATCATGTTTAAAATAGGTGATTTCTGTAGAGGCACCGCCTACATCAACGCTAACCCCTTCAAGTGGTAGTTCGATGTTTCTCTTTAATCCTTCAAAACCATAAATGCTTTCTTGTTTAGCATCTAAGACATCAATTTTATGTTGAATGGCTTCTTCAATTTGAATTTTGACAGAATCGGAGTTTTGAATATTACGAATTGATGCAGTCGCAAAGATATGTAGTTCAACAACATCTTTAGTTCTTGCGATCATCATTAATTCTTTTAAGTGTTCAACAATTGTCTCAACACCAATTTTTGACATGCGTCCATCTTCGATATATTTAGCACTTCGAGTTTGTTTTTTTATATTCGTCGTTTTCTCTAGTTTTTGTCCATCCCAGGTATAGACAACTAGACGAATAGTGTTAGAGCCTAAGTCAATTATTCCAATACGCATAAGAATTCCTCGATTCATCTTCCATAAAAAATAGGTGAGTAATTTCATTTTATTACAGATTATTTAAAAAAACGTAAAAATATGCTTACAATAGAAATGTGATAAATATAAAAGAAATTGCGAAAAAGGCAAATGTTGGCGTTGGAACCGTTTCCAGGGTTATAAATAATTCAGGTTACGTTTCCCAAAAAACGCGAGAAAAAGTAGAACGGGTTATTGCAGATACAGGTTATCATTCAAATGAAATAGCTCGCAGTATGAGTACTCAACACAATAATATCGTGGCTTTTCTTCTGCCAAATTCAACCCATTACTTTTTTGGAAGTTTAATTCATGAAGTTGAACAAGAACTTTATCGTAATGGCTATCATTTGATGTTATGTCAATCTTCCGAACAACTTGAAAAAGAAATTATCTATATAGATCTTCTTAAGAAAAGAAGAGTTGATGGGATTATCTTACTTTCAAATAATGATATTGAATCTTATTTAAATGAAAAAATGCCGATTGTGACATTCGATCGTAAATTTGATTTTTTACCCTATGTTGCTTCAAACAACTATCAAGGTGGTGTGCTTGCGGCGCAACGTTTGATAAAACAAGGCTGTAAGAACTTTGCCTTTGTTGGAGATGATGCTCAAGGAGAACACACAACAGTTCAAACGGATGTTAGTAATCGGCGTCTTGGTTTTATGGAAGAGTTAAAAAGACAAGGGATCGAAAACATTTTAAATATTGAATATCCACTAGGGGATTATAATTATGTGCCAGAGTATGTTTACGATACGGTTTTGCAACATACAGAATTAGATGGGATTTTTTGTAATAATGACAATATTGCTTCAGAACTCGTTATGCACTTAGAAAGCAAAAATAGAATAGTTCCCAAAGATGTGAAAGTCATTGGTTTTGATGGGGGAGCATATGGCTTTAATTTGGGACGTAGCATAACCTCAGTTGTCCAAGACACACATGAGCTTTCTATTGCCTTGGTTGCTAGCTTAATTGATCTTATCAAGTACCATAAAACCACTAATAAAATAGTGCCAGTAACATTATCGGATGGAGAGACTGGCTAAATTTTAGTATATTTAGTGTTGACAGCGCTTTCACTTTGATTCATAATCACATTGTAAGGTTAAAGATAGAGACTTGTTCTCTATTTTATAGCCAATCGTATGGAAACGTTTCCATAAATATATGAAGGGAGTTTACGATGATAGAAAGAGTATTCTTATCAATTGTTTCATTAGTCATGTTTCTACTTACTCCGTTTGTCTCGATCTATGCTTTTGTATTTAAACGGATTACAAAGAAAGATTTCTATAACTTTGATATGACTAAGAATAGAAGCAAGGTAATGAATCATATCATTCGTCGCTGGTGGGGAATCTCAGATACGGCACAAAAAAATAGAACCTTTGCATTATTTGTAATGCCAACTCTATTTGCATTTAGCTTATTTGTTATGTTTACCTTTGCCCACGGCATTTACTTGTCTATGACAAACTGGACAGGTTTAAATACCGGAAAAGAAATCTTTACTGGTTTAGAAAACTATAAAGAGATCTTCGGTGATTATCGCTTTGCTTACTCACTCTTTAGAACAGCATCATATGCACTGATTTCAATCTTTGTGATAAATATTGTTGCCTTCTTCTTAGCGATGATGGTTACCCAAAACTTAAAACTTAAAAATTTATATCGAGCTGGTTTCTTCTTACCAAATCTTATTGGTGGATTGGTATTAGGGTATATCTGGCAATTCGTATTCAATAAAGCAATTGTTTCTCTTGGTGGAGTATTTGCGACAAGTATCTTGATTACTGGTAATACAGCTTTAATGGGCTTAGTAATAGTTGTTACATGGCAATATGCTGGATACATCATGATGATTTATATTGCAGCCCTGCAAAATGTTCCTCAGGATTTAATAGAAGCAAGTAAGATTGATGGCGCAAATGCATGGCAAAGACTTAAAACAGTCACAATGCCATTAGTTGCTCAAGCATTTACTGTCGCCATGTTCTTAACCCTTGTTACTTCATTTAAACAATTTGATACCATCGTTTCATTAACACAAGGTGGTCCTGGAACTCTATTGCCTGAATGGTTAGGTCAAATGTTTGGTCTAGGAACTTTCACTCCTGTTGTCAATGCGAATGAATTAATCGCAATGAATATCTATCGTGAGGCTTTCACTAATTATCAATTAGGTGTTGGTCAAGCAAAAGCAGTTATATTCTTTGGTTTCTTAGTGGCTATTTCACTCTTACAAGTCTATTACAACAAACGTAAGGAGGTTGAACTTTAATGGAAACAAAACGCAAATGGTATTCCTTTGTCTTCAGTAAATATTTCCCACTGGAAGTTTTAGCCTTTGTCTTAATGTTGATCTTCTTTTCACCCTTTGTTTTAGTTTTCATTAACTCATCAAAGACAGCTTACGAAATCACATTAACACCTCTATCATTACCAACAGATTGGGGAAATCTCTATCGAAATATTATTGAGATTGCGACCCGTCCTAAAATTAATTACTTTAGTGCATTTATAAATTCAACTATTATCACAACAACATCCTTAGTTGCGATTGGGGTATTAAGTGCTATGGCAGCTTGGGTCTTAGTTAGAACAAAGACTCGTTATTCAACTGTTATCTTTATGTTCTTTCTAGCAGGTATGGTTGTGCCGTTCCAAGTGGTCATGTTGCCACTAGTACGTTTACTTGAAACACTTAAACAATTAACGGGTATTCCATTTAAGGATACTTATCAAGGCGTTATCTTAGCTTATATCGGCTTTGGTGCTCCACTTACCATCTTTATGTTTCATGGATTTATCAAATCCATTCCAATGGACATTGAAGAAGCAGCCATTATTGATGGCTGTACCCGTCCACAAGTATTCTTCAAAATAATTCTTCCTATTCTAAAACCAATCTTCGTGACCATGTTAGTTATTAATGGCATGTGGATCTGGAATGATTATCTACTTCCATTACTTGTAATCGGGGTCGGTGGTGATGTGAAGACATTACCATTATCAGTGGCTTCATTAGCTGGTTTCTATGATAAAGAATGGGCGCTCATTCTGACATCCGTCTTAATGGCTGCGCTTCCTGTACTTATTCTATTTATCTTTGCACAGAAACATATTATTAAAGGTATGACTTCTGGGGCGATTAAATAAATTGGTCAAAACGATAAAAGATAAATCGTTTAGATAGATGAACACCGAATTGCTTAAGTAGCTTCACATCGGTGTAAATCAAGAATTTGGTATTAATCAATCATTGAAGATTGATACACACTTTTTTCAATAAAGGAGGACATGAAATTGAAAAAATTAGCATTGTTGTTGGCTTCTCTAGTTGTATTGGGTAGTTTAGTAGCTTGCTCATCTACACCTGCTGAAGAAGAAGTCGCAAAAACACTCGTAATTTTCCAAAACAAAGTTGAAATTGACGATGTGTTATCTGCATACGCTACTGCATGGGGTGAAGCAAATGACGTTGAAGTCACTGTTAAAACCTGTGGTGGTGATAGTTGTGCTTACGGTGACCAAATCTTGGCTGAATTCCAAGGTGAAAGACAACCAGACATCTTTGTTATCGAAGGTATGGGCGGATATAATATCTATAAAGATAATATCGCTGCATTCGAAGGTGATGCTTGGATTGACAACACTGGCTTAGAATTTACAGTTGATGGTATGGTTTATGGATTCCCTGTAGCTGTTGAAGCATGGGGTATGGCTTACAATAAAACAATCTTAGAAGCTGCTGGTGTTGATATTGAAGCCTTAAAAGATGTTTCTCAAGCTGAATACGCTACTGTATTTAAACAAATTCAAGATTACTATGACGCTAATGGTATGTCAGACTACACTGTAGTTTCTATGGCTGCTGGCTCAGGTATGACATGGGTTACCGGCTTACATAACTTTAATGGTTATCTATCAGCTGGTTTAGATTACACAGACAAAACTGTTATTGATAACTTAAATATGGGCATGGCTGATGCTGATCGTTTAGCTCAACTTGCTGATTGGGTTGAATTATTATTCATGTATGCTAATCCTACAGTATTAACAACTGGTGGTTATGATGAACAAGTTGGTGCATTCGCAACTGGTAAAGCTGCATTCTTACACCAAGGTAACTGGACAGATAGTTCATACGGTGATTCCGATTTCGAAATGGGTTACTTACCACATGCTACAATGGCTGAAGGTAATGATTCTATCTTCATCGGTGCTCCATCATACTATGTAATTAACAATGCATCTGAAATGCAAGATGTTGCTAAAGCATTCTTAGAAGATTTAGCTGCAACTGCTGAAGGTCATGATTACATGGTTAACCAAGCTAACATGGTTCCAGCATTCAATTCTGTAACATTATTACCAAAAACTCCATTATCAGCTAATGTTGTTCAATGGGTTCAAGCTGGTAAAATGTATGCATGGTGGCAAAATGATATGCCTTCAGGCTTCGGTATGGATACTTTAGGTCCTATCTACGGATTATTTGCTCAAGGTACTATTGATAAAGCTGAATTTATTACACAAGTTACAGCTGCTATTGAAACTTTAAAATAAGTAGCAATTAAAGGGCATAGCAATATGCCCTTTTCTTTAAATATGTTTCGAGGTAAAAAGACATGAAAGTATGTACATTTGGAGAATTACTCATTGATGTCACACCCTATGGTGTATCTGATAAAGGTTATCCTGTCTCAGAATTTAATCCTGGTGGTGCGCCAGCTAATGTAGCAGTTGCTTTAGTTAATTTAGGTGTTGATGCAAGTTTCTTAGGACAAGTTGGTGATGATCATTGGGGTCATTTCTTAAAGTCTGTATTAGATGAGAAGAAAGTGGACACAGAAGGTTTACTTTTAACAAAGGACTACTTAACGACTTTAGCAATGGTCAACTTAGCTGACAATGGTGAGCGCTCTTTTAGCTTCTATCGTAAAGAAGGCGCAGATGTCATGATTAAAATGAATCAAGGTTTCAAAGATAAAATTGATGAAGCCAATGTATTTCATTTAGGTTCAGTTTCTATGAGTGATGAACCAAGTCGAAGCACCTCATTCGATTGTTTAAATTACGCTAAGACAAAAGGGAAAATAGTGAGTTATGATCCGAACTTAAGGGAATTATTGTGGCGTGATTTAAGTGAGGCGAAAAAACAAATCTTAAAAGGTATGCAATATGCCGATATTGTTAAAGTATCAGAAGAAGAACTCTTGTTTTTGACTAATGAGAAAGATGATGAAAAAGCTTGTCAACAACTAATGGATACTTATCCTATAAAGATATTATTAGTCACATATGGAGCAGATGGCTGTGCCGTATATTCACACTTTAAATTTACGAAAGTAAAACCCTTTAAAGTCAATGCAGTTGATACCACAGGGGCAGGGGATGCTTTCTTTGGGGCTTTTTTAGCTAAAGTATTAAAATCAAATAAAATTATTGCTTCTATTAGTCATGAAGAATTATGTAAATTTGCTAAGTTTGCGAATGCATGTGGCGCAATTGCGACCACTAAAAAAGGTGCAATTGGTGCACTCGCAACTGAAGAAATGATAAAAGGTCATTTTGGTGACATCGAATGAATCATAGAAATGAAATAGAACGGTTATATTTAAAGGTTTATGGTGAATATGCCCGTCCTAAATTAGAAGAACTCTATCAAATAATGGATGATGCGAAAGCCAATCGTAAGAAAGATCTCGTTCAACTTGATAGTAAACAAAAAAATTGGTATTTTTCACAATCATTAGTCGGGATGACACTTTATATTGATTTATTTGCAGGTGATATAAAAAAACTGATACGTAAGATTGATTACTTTAATGATTTAGGAATTACGTTTATTCATTTAATGCCTT
The DNA here is from genome assembly GCA_963663995.1 of Erysipelotrichaceae bacterium. Lineage (GTDB taxonomy): Bacteria > Bacillota_I > Bacilli_A > Erysipelotrichales > Erysipelotrichaceae > UBA2212. The sequence goes on from OY760660.1 coordinate 1,709,746, forward strand.
TATTGAAACCTCGTGATGGTGAAAATGATGGAGGATACGCTGTAGAAGATTATCGACTGGTTGATCCTAATCTAGGGACTAATGAAGATTTGGTTAAACTTTTAGATGTCTATCGTAAGAATGGGATTTATATCTGTATTGACTACGTTATCAATCATGTGGCTAAAGAACATGTTTGGGCACAAGCAGCCTTAAGTGGAGATAAGCATAAACAAGAGTATTTCATTATGTTTGATAATGATGAAATGCCAAGACGATATAATCGTACTGTTCCTGAAGTGCTTCCTGATAAATGTCCTGGTAACTTTACGTTTTATCCTGAAATCAGCAAACATGTATTTACATCATTCTCAGATTTTCAATGGGATTTAAACTTTAAAAATCCTGAAGTATTTAATGAAATGACTGATAATTTGTTGTATTTAGCAAACTTAGGTATCAACATGATTCGTTTAGATGCGATTCCATTTATGTGGAAAGAATTAGATACGACATGCAGAAACTTAGCTCCTATCCATGATTTAATGCGCTTATTCCATCATATAAAAGAAGATGTTTGTCCATCCTTAGCTCTTTTAGGTGAAGCGATTGTGGAACCTGAGGAAATTGTAAAATACTTTGGAAATGACCATGAATCTGAATGTGAAATCATGTATAACGCTAATTTGATGGTTGATATTTATAATGCATTCGCAACACGTGATGTGCGTCTTATATCTGTTGATGCAAATAGATTCCAAATACCACAAAGAGCGAGTTGGATGAATTATGTTAGATGTCATGATGATATTGGTTGGGGGTTTAATAATGAAGCCATTCAATCCTTTGGTTTAGATCCTGACGCACATAAACAATTTCTTATCCAATTCTATGGAAATTCATATGAGGGAACTTTCTCTAAAGGTGAATACTATCAATATAATCCGCTCACAAGAGATGCTCGAACCAATGGTACTTTAGCTAGTTTATTGGGACTTGAAAAAGCTATTGATTTTAAAGAAACATATCGTCAATATGAAGCAGTAAGAAGGATTAATTTAGCCCATGCTTTGATTATGAGTTATCGTGGTTTTCCATTAATTTACTCAGGCGACGAGATTGCAACATTAAATGATCAAAGTTATAAAGATGATTCTGCTAAATCACGTGAAGGTCGTTGGGTACATCGTCCATTCTTTGATTGGAAACGTTCTAAGAATAAGGATGAAAAAGGTACCTTTGAATATGAAGTTTATCAAAGTTTAAAAACACTTATTCAAAAACGTAAGAAACTACCTTTCTTAAAAGGACAAGCTGTACAGTTTGCTTTAGATGTTCATAATAATGCTGTATTATGCCTAATTAGAAGACATGGCAATAATGCGATGTTTATGTTGTTTAATTTTTCTGAGAATACTCAAATTATTCAAACTGATATTTTAAGACAAGTCTTAAGTGCAAGTCATTATGAAGATATCATTCAAGGCAGAGAATTTGATATGAACTGGCATAGTATTACTTTAAGTCCATATGAATATATTTGGGCAGTTCCTAAATAATGAAACGAATAGTATCCTTTGATGGTTGCTATTCTTTTTCCAGTATAATTAAACTAAGTAAAAATTTTAAAAATATCTGGGGAGCTAATAATGAATGCTAAAGAATATGTAGAATCAGTCATTAATGCTGTAAATGAAAAAAATCCAAATGAATCGGAGTTTAAAACAGCCGTCAAAGAAGTTTTTGAGAGTTTAGTTCCATATTTTGAAAAACATGAGGAACTAATTGATGAGGCTTTGTTGGAAAGAGTGGTTGAACCAGATCGAATCATAAGTTTTAGAGTTACATGGCTTGATGATCAAAATAGTATCCAAGTTAATCGTGGATATCGTGTCCAGTTTAATTCAGCCTTAGGACCTTATAAAGGTGGTTTACGACTACACCCAAGTGTGAATCAAAGTATTGTTAAGTTTTTAGGTTTTGAACAAGTTTTCAAGAATTCACTTACAACCCTACCAATGGGTGGTGGTAAAGGTGGAAGTGACTTTGATCCTAAAGGCAAAAGTAATAACGAAGTCATGCGTTTCTGCCAAGCATTTATGGCCGAACTTCAAAGACATATTGGAGCTGATCTTGATATCCCAGCTGGTGATATTGGTGTAGGAGCACGTGAAATAGGTTATTTATATGGTTATTATAAAAAAATTAGAGATGTTCACGCTCAAGGTTTCCTAACAGGTAAAAGTGTTGGTTGGGGTGGTTCATTAGTTAGAACTCAAGCAACCGGCTATGGTTTAGTTTATTTTGTTGAAAATATGTTGAATGATTTGAATACAGACTTTAAGAACAAAACAGTTGTCGTATCTGGTTCAGGAAATGTTGCGATCTATGCGATTGAAAAGTGTCAATCATTTGGCGCGAAAGTTGTCGCATGTTCAGATTCGAATGGCTATATCTATGATCATAATGGACTAGATTTAGTTAGCATCAAAGATATTAAAGAAGTAAAACGTGCACGTATTAGTACGTATTGTGATACTCATTCAAACGCTGTGTTTAATGAAGGTTCCACAAATATTTGGGACATTAAATGCGATATTGCCCTTCCTTGTGCAACACAAGGTGAATTAGATAAAAAAGCAGCACAAACACTTATTAATAATGGATGTATTGTGGTAGCTGAGGGCGCAAATATGCCATCAACTTTAGAGGCAATTGATTTATTTATTAAAAACAATGTTTATTTTGCGCCTGGTAAAGCAGCTAATGCGGGTGGTGTCGCAACTTCAGGTTTAGAAATGAGTCAAAATAGTTTAAGACTATCTTGGTCGTTTGAAGAAGTGGATGAAAAGTTAAAAGGCATCATGAAAAATATTTATCTTAATGCTTCAATTACAGCGCTAGAATATGGACATCCAAAGAATTTAGTCATTGGTTCTAACATAGCTGGATTTAAAAAAGTAGCAGAAGCGATGATAGCTCAAGGATTAGTTTAAACAAAAAAGAAGAAGTATCTTGTTTTAGGATAAATCTGAAATTAGAAATAAAAGTCTTCTGAAGGTGGTAGCATGCTACCACCTTTCTTTATCTCTCGCAGTAGTTATATTTTAATGTAGTTATATTTTAATAAGGTTTGATTATAAGTAATAGAGTATTAAGAAGATGCTTGAAACATATAAAATGGAAGTCAATAGACTGCATTTTTAGCTTAATATAAAACAAAGTGTTATATATGTTTTACATATATCGAGAAGCGTGTTATAGCAACAAAGTAAAAAATATTTTACATTATAGGAGGTATGAAATGGATTGGTCATTTATTACATTAATTGCTGTACTTGTTATTTTGGTAATACTGATTTTTGTGTTTTTAGTTTCACTACTCAATGAAGGTGACGAAAGATATGAATATATAAAAACAAAAGCGATGAGAGATTCTTTTATTTCAACTGCTGGTGCCTTGGTAATACGTGTCTGTTTCAAATCTTTAATCCCAGCAATCAAAGCAACAACACCTCAGCTAATCTGAATTTACTCATCACAACGGCCATTATATTTTTGATTTCATTAGAATAGCATAGAAGAAAATATGGTTATTGATAATGAATAATAAAATTCGAGAATTGCGGAAAGAAAAAAAGTTATCCCAAGATGAATTAGCAAAGCTCAGTGATGTTTTTCTATAACTAAATTAATAGCTAAATAGGTGCTCGGCCAATAAACCACAGAGTCTGGAAATGTTTACTTTTCTGCACTAATAGAGAAGTCTAGTAAATACACGCTACTTAACGTATCTTGTCAAGATATAATTATAAAGGAATATTAAAGTTAATAAGAATAATTTGTAAGTACAAATGTGAGTATGCTATAATTTATCGCAAATAATAGAAGTAAGTGGGGACTTATAATTATTGGGACTGGGGAATACAAATCATATACATAGAACTAACAGTACAATCGTTACTGATTTTTTTGTTATACAAAAACCTATGTTTTTTATAAAGGTTTAGAAAGGAGGCTTATGCGAAATTGAACTGTAGTGATTGGATGATTTAGTATATTAAAATTGAAAGGAAAATTTATGAAAAAAATAATTAAAATCATATCCTCTATACTAATGGTATTAAGTTTATCAAGTCCAGTTTACGGTATTACAAAGCTGACCAATAATACATCTTTGTATTATATGCGAGAACAACTTTTACAAGACATTGCATTAATAGAAAGTGTTGATATAAGTGATTTAAAAGAATTTCAAAATGATAATAAAAAATGGATTGAGGATGTTAATTCTAGATTAGAAAATTATATTTCATTGGTTTCCGATAGTAAATATATGAGAACTACTATTTTAAAAAATCTTATTAGTGAATCAATCAATAAATATTTGTTGGAAGATGATAATTATATGAGTTCTCGATCTGTATCTGACTATTTTAATTACAATATTTATCATTTTAGAAACGGGTATTGGACATATAGTTTACAGCCAAAATCATCAACTAGATTATTACGTTATGTAGCAATCGAAGGTTGGGAGGAGTTAAAAGGTATATATTATGCCATCTCTATTGATGGTGGTAGTTTATATAACCAATATATGTGTCATTTTGATCTTGTTGTTGAAGAAGATTGGGACATAGAGCGTGGCAGACCGCATGTTTTATATTTTTTGACTGTTTTAGCGCTATGCAACCCTGAGTGAAGTATAATAAATGGAATCAAATTTAATAAATTACTATTTTATAAACAGAGTTAAAGCCTGTTGCGTAGGTGGTTTATGCCATTAACTTTTTATTTTTTACTTTTTACCATAATACTCATTTTAATCATCATTTTTTCAAATGCAAAGGTCTTTAATTTTAGTAGAACAGCTAGTGAAAAAATAGATGTCTTATTACTTATTTTTAGTGTTTTTTCGCTAATTATATCTGTGAAATTATTTTGGAATCTTGCCGTTTATACTGACGATTTTGGCGCAACAATTAAAGAATTATTTGGTGGATATTTTTGGCTATATATGAATTGGCTGAATCTACTTGTTTTATATCTAATGAGTATGGTGTTGTTGACTAAAATTAAAAGAAAAAAAGACTAAACTTGTTAAACTGTACCCTATAGAGTAGACACGATAAAAAAGTGTTACCCTTGAACTTGTAAAGGAAAATTAGACAAGTTTAAAAAACAATTAGAACCCTAAGTCATGTTTATATTGAATTGGGGTTTTATATTGTAAGGTATATGCAGGACGTTCATGATTAAAATGATGAATATATTCTTTAATTGTTTGATAAACATCATTTGAACGAGAGATATTAAAATCTATATACAATTCATCTTTCATCCATCCATTAAGTGCTTCATTGACTGGATTATCCGTAGGTGTACCTGAGCGATTCATCGAACGAATAATGTTATAATTTGAAAGAGCTTGATTGAAAGCTTTACTGGAGTAGACTGACCCTTGATCTGTGTGAAGGATGATGGGGTATTCTATTCCTTTTATTTGCTTTAAATATTGGGATAAACAATCATAATAAGGTTTAATATCACCTTTTTGAGATGACATGGATTGAGCGATAATTTCATTATTGAACGTATCGATAAACAATGTGAGTTCATATGCTTTCCCTCGATTACGAATCTGAGTCATGTCTGATACGACAATCTCATAAGGTTTTGAGGCATTCCAATGCCCAGCCACTTCATTTTTGTAAATGACATGCTCATCACCAACTTTTCGATATCTATACTTTCTCGCACTTGATTTTAAACCCAACTGTTTCATACATTTATGAACCAAGTGATCAGAGAACACAAACTCTGTTTGATTACGTAATTCATAGGCTACTCGATGATAACCATAAGTCTTATGTTTTTGATGTATTTGCGTAATATATGGTATTAACTTCATTCGATATTGGATGTATTGATTAGGTCTATCTTTGCGCTCTAACCATTTGTAGTACCCTGATCGATTCAATCCCATTTCTTTAAGTAATTGAGTAATTGAATATTTATCTTTTAATCCATCAGCTATTTGATAGTCTTGCCGGATAGTGTAACGTATTCCTTCTGTGAACCAACTCCTTTCACGGTGTATCCTTTTTTTAAGCGTTCAATTTCAATGTCTCGTTTCATAAGCTCAAGTTTTAAACGTTCAACTTCAGTTAAATTTTTACTTGTATACAGGGCTGAATAAGGGTTGCCTTTGCCCTTGTGAATGGTTCTAAGACCTTCAATTCCATTCTCTCGATAATGTCTTATCCAGTTTCTGATGACGGAATGACTAATGTTTAATTCCGATTCTAAGCGAGGTAGTGAAACTCTATCTTCTAAATAACGATTAATTACTTCAATCATAAATTCTAATTCGTATTTTCTGTTCTTCCCACCTTTTGGTCTTCCTCTCATATAACCTCCTTTTCTTTAGGTATAAGAAAAAAGTAGACTTTATTCAAGAAAATGGTTTTTTCTTGTGTCTACTTTTACTTTACTACTTCACCCTATAGGGTTTTTAAATATAATAAAGAAAATGAGGAAAAGTTATGAGTAAAGTCCGATTTTCAGAAGAACAGATTAAACGATTGAAAGATAATCCGTATATAGAAAATATTAGTGAAAAGTCGATAACTTACACGATGGCTTTTAGAGAGAAATCAGTTGATTTGTATCAGAGAGGATATAGTTCTAGACAGATTTTCGAAGATGCAGGATTAAGTGTTAAAGATTTAGGAATGAATCGTATCCGTTTGTCGTTAGAGCGTTGGCGAAAGATGAGTAAACGCGATGAAGGGTTTAAAGACACGCGAAAAGGAAGTTCAGGTCGTTCAAGACAAAAGCCAAGAACACTAGAAGAAGAACTTAAGTATTTGAAAGATCGAAATGAATACTTAGAACAGGAGAATGAATTCTTAAAAAAGCTCGACGCACTGGAAAGGAGTGTGAGATACAACTTAGCGCACAAGAAAAATACGAAATAATTTTTAACCTTAATTCAAAACGTAAAAATCGTTTAGATATAAATTATATGTGTACAATCGCACAAGTATCCAGATCAGGTTATTACGCCTTTATCAAACGCAAACGAAGCCTTAATTTTAAAGACATTCAAGATGAGATTGATTTTGCCTACATCAAAGAAGCCTTCAACTATCGTGGCTATGATAAGGGTGCACGACCCATTAAGATGTATCTTCAAGATAAACATAATAGGTGTATGAATCTTAAGAAAATACGAAGATTAATGCGTAAATACGGCTTAGTGTGTGAGATTAGACAAGCAAATCCATATCGACAAATGATGAGAGATATGGCAACTAACGATATATCAGTCAATCGAGTTAATCGACAATTCAAACAAGGGGTTGCGCGTAAAATACTTCTCACAGATATTACGTATATTACTTATGGTTCTCATAAGCGAGCTTATTTATCTGTCATCAAAGATGCCTCTAGTAATAAGATATTATCTTATAGGGTATCAGAATCCTTAGATGTCTCGTTTGTATTAAAGACCGTTCAAGGGCTTATTGAAACACAAATGGGTGATTTAAATCTAAAGGTTCTCATTCACTCAGATCAAGGTTCACATTATACATCAAGAGCCTTTAAACAAGTCTTAGATGAACTAGGAATTGAAAGTTCAATGTCGAGACGTGGAAATTGTTTAGATAATGCAGCTCAAGAAAGTTTCTTTGGGCACATGAAAGATGAAGTAAAATTTAAGCATTATAAGACCTATATTGAATGTGTTGAAGCGATTATGGACTATATCAACTACTATAATTATGATCGCCCACAATGGGGGTTACATCGTATGACACCTCATAAATATGAAAGTTACTTAGATCGTTCAGATGATATTCCATTATTATTACCTGTTCTCTATCATCAGCCAGTAATATACCTATAATTCAATCGTTTCTCTTAAACATATTTTTATTATGATCAAACGAAAAAGGAACATATTTTCTATTCAGAAATTCTGTTCCTTTTATCTAATTCTCTAAAGTCCTTTTTTTAAGTGTCCTTGACAAAGGGGACAGTTCATGTTGAAGTAATATAATTTAGAGTTTGGCTAAAAGAGTAACAGTTTACTTAATGTTTATTTAACGCATCAATTTTCTCACCATAAAATATAATAGTTTTAAAACATCACCTTTGTGCCAGTGATGTTTTTATAGGACTAAATTTATAGCTAAATGGATGATTGGCCAATAAATCATTGTGTCTATAAATGTCTACTTCCTTGAACTTATTTCATATTAAATGGCTAATAAACGTAACTTACTAATTTATAATTGTAAGGGTATATTAAAGTTAATATGAATAATTTATAAGTACAAATGTGAGTATAAGTTGAATCGTCACAAACTGAAAGACCTATGTGAAATTAGCAGAATAGATCCATTCAATATATGACTACAAGAAAATAGTCAGTCAACCATAAATAAATATAAAGATTAAGGTAATAAATAATTTCATTTAAAAGGAGAAGTTAACTACAATTAGACATAATTTGAAAAAATAATGCTTTAGATGTATATTTGAGTAAGTAAATAAATTTGTAATTACAAATTTGAATATAGTTTTAATTGTCACAATTCAGCAGATTAAGTGGGGTGAAATGTATAATAAACCGAATTTTATTAGAATAAATATACTATTTATGAATAAGGGGATTTCATGAAAAAGTCATTAAGAAAATTGTTATTGGCAACTATGTACTTGGTTATAGTTAATAAAACATCAACTTTAAATGTTGTTGCTAAAATTATTAATGATTCCACCAAAAACAAAAATGATATCTGGGTGGAACAAATTAATGAAAACGGAGAATATTTAGTAAATATAATATCAGGTGAAACTATGAGCGGTTTTATATCTGTAAGTGGTGAAAGTATTTCGATTAATGAAATGAAAGAGAGACTCAATAATTACGAAGTTGAATTTACCAAAGTTATATTTATTGAAGAGAAATTAGCAAGTTGTCCTATTTTCAACATAAACTCTGAAGCAAGATATAATTTTAATAAACGGCGCGAATGGGTTTCGTGGAAATTAAATCAATTTAAAGTAACACCAACGATCGTAGGACCAGCTACAATTTCCTACGGAAATTCAATCACAACAACTGAAAGTTTTGACTTCATTCCTGTAACAGTGACTGAACCTATTAGAAATTTACTTAGAGATAATGCCTCGTTTACATGGGTTAACTTCGCTTCAAGTATAACTTATTTCGATAAGACATTTACAGTTGTTGATGGGAAAGCAGGATATGTTGCTTTTTCGCCAGCAAATAATAATATTTCAGCAGACGTAACTATCAATGGTGTACATCGTATAGTAAAAGGAACATCTCCAATAATTCTTTCAAATAATATAAATGATGGGTTTTATGCGTGTATAAATTGTATCTAAAAAAATAGTTGGTTGGTGTTTATTAAAAAAACCTCAAGAGAAGGACTGATAAGATCCATCTGAGGTTTTTAAATGTAAGCTCTAGGTCAAATGTTGGAATAATTCAAAAAATAACTTAGCCGATAAATATTTACTTTTTTGTGTTTATAGATCAGTCTAATAAATAGAGCTTCTTAACATATCTTACCAATATATAACTGAATGAGTATGTTCAAGACAATAAGAATAATTTGCAATTACTTATGTGAATATAGGATGAATTATCATAATACGATTGATATAAGTGGTGTAATATGGAAAATAATTTTTCCAAAAATAAGTTTAAAATTATCCATAAAAAATCTTTTTTATTAATTTTGGATTCAGTCAATGATTTTTCAAAAAGATTCACAATCCATAGGGACAATTTTCATTAATTTCTGATATTTAAGGTAATATAGCGTTTTCATCAAACAATAAAAGTAAGTGATTTTACATTTGTTCTATGTATGTTTATTGTAGTATATTTGCTCAAGTAATTTATATCCTTAGAATCTTAACAACATATATTCAGTTAATGGTTTTTAGACGTTAAAAAACTAACTATCCTTTTTATATTATTTCCATAATAAGTAAAAATTAGAATGATTAATATTTATTTAGTTATTACTTGCATTTCTATTACTTTTCGATAAAGGATTGTAGTTTATCCATTCCAATTGCACCAAGAGGAGCTGTCACTAATATTGCAAGTACAGCCATTGCTAAGATGGTATTACCACTCTCTAGTCCAACGCTAAGTGGTATAGCACCAATCGCTGCTTGTACGGTTGCTTTAGGTGAATAAGCGACCATACAATAAAGTTTCTCTTTAAATGTAAAATGATTCTTTGACACTGAAATAAAAACACCAATAGATCTAAAGAATAAACCAATCATAAGTAAGATTAAAGCACTTAATCCGATGTATTGCAGATGATTTAAATCTACGATTGCTCCAACTAAGACAAAGAGTAATAACTCTGCCGCAACCCATGTTTTGTTGAATTTTGAAGATAAACGATGCGCCAAAATTGGGTAATGTTGAAGTAAAGCAATGCCCATTGCTAGGATTGAAATGTAACCTGAAAAAGGGATAAAGTCTCCATAATAAGATTCAATATTAACAAGCACAAATGAAGTGGCTAATAGGATTAGATATTTTACTGTATCTCTAATATGAAATCTCTTGAAAAATTTGACTAATAAAATACTGATTAGAATACCCATTAAGATACCTGTTAAAAGACCAATCGGTAACTTTATAAAGGTCATGGCATTGATGCTTTGTCCAAGTGCTAATGCGAGAAATGAACTAAATAACACAATAACAAATACATCATCGACTGATGCACCAGCCATGATTAATTGTGGAATCTTCTTATGATTAACTTGATCATTGTTGATGAGTTTCAGCATACGAGGTACCACCACTGCTGGTGAAACAGCCGCAATGATACTTGCTAGTAGTGCTGCATCAATGGTAGATAGACCTAAGAAAATGGGAGCTAATAAAGTGATGGTGATTATTTCAATACTTGCCGGTAAAAAGGATAATAATATAGCTGGGCGTCCTATTTTCTTCAAATCTTCGATATCCAAAGCTAAGCCAGCTCTTAGTAAAATGACGATTAAAGCAACTTGTCTTAGTTCACTTGAAATATATAATATTTTTGAGTCGATTAAATTTAAACTATGAGGACCTAAAAGCATACCTGCAATCATCATACCGATTAATCCAGGTAATTTAAGATGGTTTAAAATGCCGCTAAACAGTAATCCTGTTAATAAAATAATCGCTAAACTCAATAACATAATCTAGTTATAGCATGTTCATTGTAAAAGACAAAGATAATAATGTATATTATAAGAAAAGGGGACAGATGATGAAAAAAATCTTCTTATTATTAAGTATGCTATTAGCATTAACTGCCTGTACTTCAAGTGCGAATGTCACAAAAATTAGCGCAAAAGAAGCAAAAGAAATGATCGATACTGAAGAAGTTATTATTGTAGATGTAAGAACTCAAGAAGAATACAATGAGTCTCATATTGAAAATGCAATATTAATTCCAAACGAGACAATTGATTCGGAACCTGCTGAATTACCAGATAAATCGGCCACGATTTTAGTTTATTGTCGATCAGGCAATCGTTCAGCTCAAGCAGCAGCAAAATTAGCTGATTTAGGCTATACAAATGTCTATGATTTTGGTGGCATTATAGATTGGCCATATGCTATTGTTAAGTAATCATGGCGAGAAAAGCACGAAATACATTAGATTCAAATCTTGTTTTAATTACCCAAGTTTCACAATGTGAAGTTTTTCGTGATGATAGTGATCGTGAACATTTCTTAACTTTAATAGAAAAAACACAGAACCAGTATAACTGTAATATATTAGCTTTTTGTTGCTCTGAGGATTTTGGTTTCCAAATAGTTTTAGATACGAAGAGTGCGAATCTATCACGAATTATGCAATCTATTCAAATATCTTATGCGATGTATCGTAAATGTGAAGAAAGATTATTTGAGCAACGGTATAAATCTTATCCACTTTATTCGGTTGAGCAGCTCAAAGAAAAGATTCAAGAAATAGGATTAAAAGATCCGCAATTTGCAGGCTGTTGTTTTATGAAGGATGAAACACATTCATGGATGAGAAAAGTGAATTTAGATGCAACTCAATTCGCTCGTAGTGAACATGAGATCAATAGTCGAACTTATCTGCAAAAGTATCTTGATGAGCATGGATTAACTTTTGAAGATTTATTAAAAGATAAAGTTTTACGTAACAAGGCAATCTTTGAATTACGACAAAATTCGAGCTGTACATTAAAGAGACTATCAATAGCCTTTAATTTATCGGAATCGACTATTTCAAAAATCCTTAAACAATTTTAAAAAAACGGAAGCAAAGTTCTTTACAATTCAAGTTCTGTCCCCTATACTATCCATTGTAGGAGGAATACACATGAGTTTCAACTTTGCTTTTAAAACGGAAACGAAGTCTGTTGATACTTCCATTACCTATGATTTTGTAACTATTGGTGGTGGACCTGCATCATTCAATGCTGCATTATATGCAAAACGTAAAGGTTTAAAAACGTTAATGATTGCAAAAAAAATAGGTGGTAATCTATTAGATACCGATCAAGTCGAAAACTATTTAGGATTTAAAATGATTAGTGGTGAAGGTTTAACAGAAAGTTTCGAAAATCATCTAAAATCATTAGATGTTGAGTATATCAGTGATACTTTGGTAAAAAGTCTATCAAAGGCAAATAATTTGTTTCAAATAGAACTTGAAACAGGTGAAATATTAAATAGTAAAACAGTTATGGTAGCGACAGGGTCACAAGCAAGACACTTAGGAGTTAAAGGCGAAGAAACCTTTAAAAACACTGGAGTTGCTTATTGTGCTATCTGTGATGCACCCTTATATAAAGATAAAATTGTTGTGATTGCGGGGGGTGGAAATTCAGCTGTAGAAGCAGCAATAGATGTTGCGAAATATGCTAAGAAAGTTATTGTTGTACATCGCTCAGAATTTAGAGCTGATGCAATTCTAATGGAGCGTATGGAAGCGATTGAAGGCATCGAAATCTATAAGCAAACACAAATCTTAGAACTTGTTGGTAATCAAAGATTAGAAGCAATAAAAGTAATTGATAAAGTAACAAGTGAAGAGAGATTAATAAAAACAGAAGGCATATTTATTGAAATTGGGCATGTACCAAATTCAAACTTAGTAAAGGATTTAGTCGAACTAAATTCACAAAATGAAATTGTTGTTGATCAAAAACAACAAACTAACATTGAAGGTTTATTTGCGGCAGGGGATGTCACAAACACGCCTTATAAACAAATTATATTAGCTGCAGCTGATGGCGCAAAAGCCGCTCTTGCTGCAAGTGAATATGTAATACACCATTAACAAAGGAGAAAAACAATGGAAAAATTATTAAACACTGAAGTAGAAAATCAACTAAAAGATGTCTTCAATGGTATGACATCAGAAATCACAATGGTTTTATTCACATCAAAAGATGCGTGTGAAACTTGTGAACCTACAGAACAATTATTAACTGAAGTCGCTGCATTATCTGACAAAATTAATGTTGAATTAAAAGATATTACAGATGCTGATGCGAAGAAATATGATATTGAACGTGTACCATCATTTGTTGTTTTAAATGACAAAGGTGAAGACAAAGGGGTTAAATTCAATGGTATCCCTGCTGGACATGAAATCAACTCATTCGTAAGTGCAATTATGGAAATGGGAGGGGCTGCATCTGAAGTACCTTCTGAAATAATTGAACGTATTGCGAAAATTGACAAACCTGTTAACATCAAAGTATTTGTTACACTATCTTGCCCACATTGCCCAGGAGCTGTTCAAAAAGCACACAAACTTGCAATGTTGAATCCTAATGTAACCGGCGAAATGGTTGAAGCACAAACATTCTATGAGCTATCACAAAAATTCAATGTTTCTGGTGTACCAAAAATTATTATCAACGATTCTTTAGAACTTGTTGGTAATCAACCTATTGAAGCTTTCTTAGATCAAATTGAAAGTTTATAAGACTAAAGGGCAGTTCAAATTGAACTGTCTTTTTTGTGGTATATTAATGTCCGTATGAGAACTGAAGAAAAACAACTTAAATTAATCTGGAAGAAGATTGGTCAACTAGATCGTCATTACTATAAAAATGCAGTTGAACCAAAGGGTGCTTTTGTTTCTGAAAGTATTAATTATCTTAATGATGATAATCCAATGCATGAGTTAGAAGTAGTATTGCCTAATGAAAATAATCAGTGTCTACCAGTGATTATCAATATTCATGGTGGGGCATGGATTTATGGTGAAAAAGATTCGTATTACAAATATTATTGTATGGAACTTGCCCAGTTTAATTATGCTGTTATTAGTATTAATTATCGTTTAGCTTTTGAAGAGCCATTTCCTTCAATGATTGAAGATATCTTTGCGGTGTTTGCATGGTTAGAAAATCAAACAAGCTACGATTTTGATTTAAACAATATTTTCTTAGTGGGTGATTCTGCAGGGGCACATTTAGCGGCACTATCTGCACAAATTACACAGTCTGATATATTACTGAAACAATATCAAGTAACTCAGCCAAAATTTACGATACGTGGATTAGGTTTAAGTTCAGGTGTCTATGATTTTGATGAATTAATGGAAGGTGATAATGAACTACCATTAAAAAAGACATTGCTAGAAGTTATGTTTAAACGAATTGATTTTAGAAATAATCCAATTTATCCATATGCATCCGTATCAAAGAATTTAAACAGTGATTTTACACCTGCTTATGTTGTGTCATCCTTAGCTGATCCACTAACACATGAGTCAAAAAGATTTGTTGAGGAACTCAGTGAAAAAGGCTGTCATTTTAAGCAACATTTCTTTGATAAATCCTTAGAATTACCTCATGTATTTAATCTAAAAAGTATCTATCCTGAGAGTGATTTAGTAAACTCAGAAATGATTGCATTCTTTGACTCTTTAAAGGCTTGATTCTGTTTATCTTAAATGATAAACTTAAAAAGCCTTATGGACGCTTAGCTCAGCTGGGAGAGCACTACCTTGACGTGGTAGGGGTCATGGGTTCGAGTCCCTTAGCGTCCACCATTTATTTTATGCGCCCGTGGCGCAATGGATAGCGCATTTGATTCCGATTCAAAAGGTTGCAGGTTCGACTCCTGTCGGGCGCGCCATTTAACGGGTTAAATATTGCGGGGATTTAGCTCAGCTGGAAGAGCACAACGCTGGCAGCGTTGGGGTCGTGGGTTCGAGTCCCATAATCTCCACCATCAAAAAAAACTTAAGCTCAGCATTGCTGAGCTTTTATATTAATAGACCTTATTTTGTTTGATTGCTTCTTTGTCTTTTGCAGTCCCGATTGCGACACCAATTGCTAAGCCAAATGTAATACCCAGGGCAATAGATGAGGAATTGCTGCTTGAAAAGGCCGCTCCAATTCCTGTACCCATTGTTAAACCGAGTGCTAAATAAGTATTTCGATAATAATCTTTTTCAACCAATCCATATTTTTCTTTAACAGAATTGAATAATTTAACCGATGTTTTTTTGACCTCTTTAAATGATCTATTCTGTAAAAGACTTGTTATATGAGTATAACTACTAATTATGTTATTATCTGTAATTCCCATTTCTGACAACTTATTAGCTAAGTTAATAAGTTTGTGAATAAACAACTTTTTTTGTTCTTTTTCACTAAGTTGATCCATTAAAAATTCTAGTTTTTTGATTATTTCTTGCATATTCCTATTCTAACACAGCTTTTTCAAGAAGATATTAATTGAAAATCCTGCTTGAACAAAGTAGGATAGGTCACATGAGAAATATTAAAACACTAACATATGCCGCAATGTTTGCGATTATTCTAAGTATTTCAGCTTATATCAGTATTCCACTTCCTAGTTTCACAGTATCCTTTACACTTCAAACATTGGTTTTAATGTTGATTGGTTTAAGCATGCCTTTTGATGTGGCAGTTACTTCAGTTCTTTTATATCTATTTTTGGGTGTCGTTGGTTTACCTGTGTTTTCACATGGGCAAGCTGGTCTTACAACGCTCTTTGGACCTACGGGTGGTTATCTTATTGGTTTTGTGTTTGCGACTGCCTTTATGGCTCTGTTTAAGTCAAAAAATATGGTAAGTCGATTCTTATCTGCATTTATGGGTGGAGTCATCATAGTGTATATCTTTGGTGTAATAGGTTTAATATGGGTATTAGAGATAAACATGATGGATGCGATTATGATAGGTGTGATCCCATTCATAGTATTAGATACAATTAAAGCGATAATGGCTGCTTATTTTGTATCGAAGTATCCCTCAGTGTTTAGTCGATTTAGGAGATAAACGATGAGTCAAAAAGCTTTACTAGTCATTGATATGCAAAGAGGAATCTTTGAAGACACAGCTTATGTTCTTGAAAACCAAGATCAGTTGTTTGCAGTGGTAAATCAAGCAATCGAAAAAGCTCGTGAAAAAGACTTGCCAGTTCTTTTTGTTCAACACACTGAAAAACAAGGTTTAGTTGAATTTAGTAGTGATTGGCAATTAGATTTAAGATTGAATAGAGAACAAAATGATTTTGTTTTCTCTAAACATCATTCTGATGCTTTTTGGGATACTAAACTTAAATCTTACTGTGATAATCATGATATTAATGAGCTTATTATCTGTGGTGTACAAACAGAATACTGTGTTGATACTACTGTAAGATCAGCACATCGTCTTGGCTTTAAAGTGAACCTAATTTCTGATGGACATTCTAGCGTGAAGAATCAAGTTTTAACGGTTGATCAAATCATTAGACATCATAATGAAACATTAAGTGGATTTGCGGATGTTCAAGCTTTAAAAGATCTTGAATTTTAATTATTGTGCACAAAACTGAAACAATTCACAAAAATTTCACAGTTCTTACATTGTGTTTTCATATTACTTAAGTATACTGTACACATAACAAGGAAACCTGTATCAAATTTTGTGCAAATTTCATTGTTCCCCCTATTAAATAAAATTAATAATCCTTGTTAAAATGAAATCGTACTGGCAGCGTACGATTTTTATTTTATACTTAGGGTATGAGTAAAACTGTAGTCTTAAGATTAAAGCCAAGAGAAGACATAAAACAAGCTTTAAAGAGTTTAGATATTGATTCAGGATCTGTCGTAAGCGCGGTTGGTTCCGTTTCAAAAATGTGTTGTCGAATAGATGATGGTGTCACTGTCCTAGAACATCATGAACCAATGGAAATTATTAGTTTTAGTGGTACTTTAACAAAGAAAAATTTACATATTCATATTGCCGGTATTAATGGAAAAATGGAAATGTTTGGTGGACATCTAATGGATGGCTGTATTGTGAATACGACTATGGAAATAGTTATTTTAGATTTCAGTGATGAATATCAAAACAATCGTGAATTTGATGAAGCGACGGGCTATGATGAACTTGTTGTGATAAAGCGTTGACATCAATCTTTTCTTTTTATACGATTTAATCACGCCGGCTTAGCTCAATTGGTAGAGCAACTGAATCGTAATCAGTAGGTTGCGGGTTCAAGTCCTGTAGCCGGCACCATCTTTGTAAATAAAGCCTTCGGGCTTTTTTATGTGATGTATAATTGTGTTATGGATGATGAAAATAACATACAAGAGTTTTCTGAAGACACATTACAAAAGAAGATTTTCAAGGTTGCGAAAAAAGCAGGCATAAAAGTTATCTATCTTGTTTTGATTTTGTTTTATACACTACAAAAGAAGACAACACCAGTAAAGGCAAAGTCAGCCATTATTGGAGGACTTGCTTACTTCATATTACCTTTTGATTTTGTCTCTGATTTAATCCCTGCGATTGGTTTTTCAGATGATTTAACCGCTTTGTTTTCAGTTTTAATAGCGGTTGCGATGTATGTGGATGCAGATGATAAGCGAAGAGCCAAAGAGCGTTTAAAGCTATGGTTTGGAGAATATGATTCTAATATATTAAATGATATTGATAAAAAGATAAAAAATGAGAATGAAAACTAGAAAGCAGTAAGGCTTTTTCTTTTTTTAGCGTTACAATTGAAGCATTGATATCGGAGGATAATATGAATTTAAAAGAATTGTTGGAAAAACATTACCAAGAAGCGTCTGACTTAAGAGATAGTTTACATCTTGAGCCTGAATGTGCGTTTGAAGAAGTAAAAACTTCTGCGAAAGTTAGAGCTTTTTTAGATAAGCATGGTATTGAATATAAATATCCAATCGCTAAAACGGGAATTCTTGCTGAAATTAAAGGTAAATTTCCTGGGAAAACAATATTGTTAAGAGCTGATATGGATGCCTTACCAATGCAAGAAAACAAAGAGCATTATAACGCTTCTGAAATAGATGGGAAAATGCATGCTTGTGGTCATGATGGACATACTGCAGGATTGTGTTTAAGTGCAGCTGTTATCAATGAATTAAAAGACGAATTACAGGGAACAGTTAAATTTATGTTTCAACCTGCTGAAGAAGCCATTGGTGGGGCAAAACCAATGATTGAAGAAGGCATTTTAGAAGGTGTAGATATGGCTTTTGGTGCACATCTACAAGGAATGATGGTTGAAGGTCATGTAGGCTTAAAATCTGGACCAATGATGGCTTCACCAGATACCTTTAAGATTGTTGTGAAAGGCAAAGGTGGTCATGGTTCAAAACCAGATATTGCGATTGATCCTGTTGTGGCGGCCGCCAATATAATTATGTCTCTACAAACCATCGTTTCTCGTTTAAATGATGCCTTAGAACCGCTTGTTATTTCAGTTGGAAGCATCCATGGTGGAAGTGCACCCAATATAATTCCTGATCAAGTTGAAATGATTGGAACAATAAGAACTTTAAATAATGATTTACGTGCTAAAGTGCCTGATGATATTAGATCCGTTGCCCAACATGCGGCAGCTATCTTGGGGGCAAGTGCTGAAGTAACATTTGAAATGGCATATCCTGTTTGTGTGAATGATGCTGAAGCAACAGCGATTGCGAAAAAAGCATGTTTAAAATTTTTACCAGCTGATCATGTCATTGATATTAAAAAGCCAAGTATGGGTGGAGAGGACTTTGCCTACGTGGCTCAAAATGTTCCTGCAAGTTTCATTTATGTAGGTATAGCAAAAGATGAGGATCATTTAATTAGTCATCATCATTGTGACTTTACCTTTGATAATAAGAACTTAAAGGTAATTTCTGAGGTACTTATTCAAGCAAGTTTAGAAGCATTGAAATAGTCGTAAAAAAATCATACTCTTGGGTATGATTTTTCGTTTAATTAGGGATTCACTATATTTTCTTCAAAACCTTCAAACCAATCTACTTCGGAAAACTCGTAAGTACGATTATATTCATCACCGACAAAGTATGTGGATGCATCATAAACTTCCCACACTCCATTAATCATGACTTCTGCACGATAGTGAGCACTCGTTTCTTTAGCGATTGATCGAATCAATTCATAGTCATAATTATAGCCTTTACGATTCAACATCATTTCAAGTCTAGAATATTCATCTGGTCCTAAACCCGTTGTTGTTTTAGGATCAATTGAAGAATCAAGCTCACTTGGCTTTTCTGCCATTTGAGTGACTCGACAATCTAAACCATATGCTTCAGCAATGGAACAATAGATCGTTGCAAAGTTAAAACATAAGCCTTCGATTTTTCCTTCAGAGTTGGTCACATCTAACATTTCAATCGTTGTCTAAATAACTGGTAATATATAGTTCCAACGCATCGCGTCAAATATTGGTCCAAAGGCAACATAAGTCATGTTCTCGGTTTGCCAATCATAAATACCTTGAGCAATTTCAGCATCTGTTCCACTAAGATTGATGTTTAATTTATCAAGTATGCTTTGATCAAACTCCACGACTGGACTACTTGGTAAGAATTCAATCGTATTGATAGGTTCTTCAGTTTCGTCCTCTTCATCCATTTCACTAGCGTATTCGTTATCATCTGCTGGTGAACAAGCAGTTAATAGAAGCAATGCAATGATTAAAATAAATAGTTTTTTCATAAGATATGCCTCCTATTTTTATGGTATGACTATGACACAAATGATGCAATGGTTAAAAGGTTGAATCCATATTGAATGTTTTTTTGATTTGAGTCACAATTATAGTATGAAAAACTATAAAATTTCTGAATCACATGTTAGAGATGATCATTTCAGAACATTATTAAAAGACAAAATAAAAAGTTTAAACAATACGATTTCTTATTATCATCGAATTTCGCGTGAAGAAGATTATGTTCAATACTATCAAGTTCAAATTGAAGATAATGGTTTTGTGGCAGGACTAAGCGCTCGATTATATTGGGATTGTATGGAAGTTGATGATTTTTTTATTGAACAAGAATTTAGATTTCAAGGTTTAGGATCATATCTTCTTGAAATGGCCATAGAAGAGGCGATTAAACAGAATAAATCATTTGTATTTCTTTCGACATTTTCATTTCAAGCCCGTAATTTTTATGAAAAATTTGGGTTTTATGTGATTGGTGAAATCAAGGATTATCCACCAGGAGAGTCACTGTATACACTTCGCTTAGATATAAAGAAAAATGAGACTCTGTTGTGAATCTCATTTCTTTAATTATTCTACCGTAACTGATTTTGCTAAGTTACGTGGTTTATCAACATCTAGTCCTCTTAATACACTTGAATAGTAAGCGAAGAGTTGTAAGGGAATGATAGATAGAAGTGGTACTAAATCAATATGACTATTAGGCAAGACATAAGTTGTATCACTGAAATCATCCAAATATTCGATACCTGGTGTTGCAATTGTGATTACTTTTGCACCACGTGCTTTTACTTCTTTAATATTAGATACCATTTTTTCTGCAGTATCATGTTGTGTGATTAAAGCGATAACTGGGAAATTTTCTTCAATTAAAGAAATGGTCCCATGTTTTAATTCACCAGCAGGGTAGGCTTCTGAGTGAATGTATGAAATTTCCTTTAGTTTTAAGGAAGCTTCTAAAGCCATTGCATAATCCATGCCTCGTCCTAAGAAGAAGATGTTTCGAATGTTTTGTAGTTCTGAAGCTAATTGTTTGATGGATTCTTGTTCGTCTAATAGTTTTTGAGCTAACTTTGGTACGGACAATAATGAATCAACTAATTTTTCGATATCACTAGCGTTCAAACGACCCTTTAATTGACCTAATTTATTAGCTAAGAGAATAAACAAAGCAACTTGTACAAAATAGGCTTTAGTTGAAGCAACTGATATTTCAAGACCAGCCCATGTATAGAGAACATGGTCAGCTTCTCGAGCAATTGATGAGCCAACAACATTTACAATCGCTATGGTTTTAACACCATTCTTTTTAGCTAGTCTCATCGCTGCTAAAGTATCAGCTGTTTCACCCGATTGTGAAATAACAATGACGATATCCTTTTTGTTTAAAATTGGGTCTTTGTATCTAAATTCTGATGCGACATCAACTTCACATTGAATACGTGCATACTTTTCAATCAATTGTTTACCAATCATGGCTGCATGCATGGCAGTTCCACATGCCACTAAATGAATATGTTCAATATCATTTAAGATTTCATCTGTTAAACCAGCTTCTGTAAAATCAATCATCTTATCTTTGATTCTAGGATTGATTGCACTTAAGAGGACTTTAGGTTGTTCAGAAATCTCTTTCAACATAAAGTGTGGATAGCCTTCTTTTTCAGCTGTTTGGCGATCCCATGATGCGTGTTGAACATCTTTTTTAATTTCTTCAAAATCAAGGTTTACGATTTTAATAGAATCTTGTTTAATAACAGCTATTTCATCTTCTTCAAGAAGATAGTAATTACGTGTACGATCTAAGATCGCAGTAATATCAGATGCGACGAAGTTCTCATCTTCTCCAATCCCAACAATAAGAGGTGAATCCTTACGAATCGCATAAATTGTATCTTCGTAACCTTTGAAGATGATTGCAGTCGCAAATGAACCTCTGATTTTTTCTAAGACTTTACGAATCGCTTCAAGCGGATCACCTTTTTGAACAAAATAGTAATCAACTAATTTTGCGAGAGCTTCTGTATCTGTCTCAGTTTCAAAAGTATAACCTTTACGAATCATTCTTTCTTTAATTTGTAGATAGTTCTCAATAATTCCATTATGGACAATAGATATACGATGATTTCCATGAGGATGTGAATTGATATCACTTGGTTCACCATGAGTCGCCCATCTTGTATGACCAATCCCTACTTGGCAATGATCTAGTTTATAGTTCTTTAATTTCTTTTCAATATTATCAATACGACCAACTGTCTTAACGGTTGAAATTTCGCCATTATCAAAAACGGATATTCCAACTGAGTCATAGCCACGGTATTCAAGTTGTCTTAATCCCGCAACTAAAAGGTCAGGCGCATTCTTGTCTGTAATTACACCAACAATTCCGCACATTATTATTTATGATCCTTTCAAATGTTGTGTTCAGTTTGGGTTCTGTTTCTTTGTCCCATTCCTAACGATGTCACACTCACCGATGAGGCATCCGCCGAAAACTTCGATACTCCTCATTCCTCGTCACTTATCTCACTATAAGTCGGGCGCTATAACTATAATTCTTTATGATCTTTTGTTTGTTTTTTACTGATTTCCCCCTTTCTAATGAACCTATAATACCATAGGGAAAGGGCAAGTCAAATAGTCTATACAAGCATTAACCTATCGTGTATAATAGTCTAGCATCGGGACGTAGCACAGCTTGGTAGTGCACTACCTTGGGGTGGTAGGGGTCGCGCGTTCAAATCGCGTCGTTCCGACCATTACGCGGCTGTAGCTCAGCTGGATAGAGCGAGCGCCTCCTAAGCGCTAGGTCACAGGTTCAACTCCTGCCAGTCGCACCAGCTCATAATTGAGTGATGTTATATAGATAAAATGCACCAGTGGCGGAATTGGTATACGCGCACGTTTGAGGGGCGTGTGGGCAACCGTACGGGTTCAAGTCCCGTCTGGTGCACCATTAAAAACTAGAAAGATACGTTTCGTATCTTTTTTTAATACTTGTGTTTAAATTTATAAAGTTCACTTGAATCTTATGTGAAACTTAAGTATTTGTATTCATCATAAGACCTAAAATATGCTATTCTAATGAAAATAAAACACAAATTGTTTCAGGATTTGTGTAAATGTTTTCATAAGGTGGTGGACTATGAACTATGTATTTATTTCTGTGAGCTTTCCGGATAATTTTAAGTATTTTGTTAATCGATTAAACTCGTATGGTATTAACGTATTTGGAATTGCTTCCGATAACTTTGATGCGCTTGATCCTGACTTGCGAGAACATTTAAGTGATTATTACCGTGTGAATGATTTAGAAAATTATGAAGAAGTTTATCGTGCAGTTGCATATCTTGCTTATCGCTTTGGGAAGATTGACTATATTGAATCACACAATGAACATTGGATGGAATTGGACGCTAAACTAAGAACTGATTTCAATGTTGATGGAATAAAAAATAATTCGATTATGAGAATCAAAAAGAAATCAGAAATGAAAAAGATTTTTGAGTCTTTAAATTTAGCTCATGATGAAGGCGCAACTTTTAACACTTTAAATGAAGCGAAGAAATTAGCTAAGAAATATAAATATCCTGTATGTGTTAAACCAGATATTGGGGTTGGCGCAGCTTATACCTATCGAATCAATTCAAACGAAGATTTAGAATCATTCTATGCTTCAAAACCAGATAAAACTTTCATTATGGAACCCTATAATGAAGGATCAATTATGACTTATGATGGGCTTTTAGATAAAGAAGGTAAGATTGTTTTTGATAATTCACTTGTTTACTCACAACCCGTCATAGATATTGTGAATAGTAATTTAGATATGTTTTACTATACAGAATTGAAAGTAAATAAAGAACTAAAAGAAATGGGGAAAAAGATTTGTGATGCGTATCAACTTCATTCTCGTTTCTTCCATTTTGAATTTTTTAAGAGCAGTGATGGAAAACTATCACTCTTAGAAGTGAATATGCGTCCACCTGGTGGGAAAACAATGGATATGTTCAACTTTGCGAATGACTTTGATTTCTATGATGCCTATGCCAGAATAGTAGCTAATCAAGAACTTTCGATTCCTCAAAAGAAACTTTACAGTGTTTGTCATGTTGGGTTAAAAACAGAAAATGATGATAAACGTTTATTAAAATATGATCAAATTAAAGAACAGTATGGTGATTTAATTGTCTATGAGGGTTCAATGGCTGATATTTTATCGCCAGCACTTGGAAATTACTGCTTCTTTTTGAGAAGTAAAAAGGTGTCTGAGCTTAAGAAGGCAGCTCATACGATTATAAGATAAGAGGATACGTTTATGAATGTTATTGTGATATCACCCCACTTTCCAGATAACTTTAGATTGTTTTCATTAGCATTATCTAAAGAAGGTATTCGTGTGTTTGGGATAGATAATCAACAATACAGTGACCTATCTCATGATTTAAAATCATCATTAACTGAGTATTATCAAGTTTCAGATTTAGAAAATTATGAAGATGTTTTAAAAGCGGTTGCTTACTTTACCCATAAGTATGGAAAAATTGATCGCATTGAGTCTCATAATGAACATTGGTTGATGTTGGATGCGAAGTTAAGAGAAGATTTTAACGTCTTTGGTTTTAAACCAAAAGATTTAAAAGCGATACAATCAAAATTAAAAATGAAAGAAGTCTTTAATGAAAATGGCATTAAAACTGCACGTGGTATTTTAATTGAGAACTTTGAACAAACCTCTAGATTTATTAAAGAAGTTAACTATCCAGTTGTCGCTAAACCTGATACTGGTGTTGGCGCAAGTGGTACTTATAAAATTCATAATGAGGAAGAACTAAAGAATTTCTTTAAAAAGGGAATCCATACTGCTTATGTCATGGAAGAATATATCAAAGGTGAAATCCATACTTTTGATGGTTTAGTTGATCGTAATGGGCATATCGTTTATGCCAATTCTTTTATTTTTCCTGTTGGTGTGATGGAAACAGTAAATGCTGATTTAGATATGATTTACTATACTCAAGCTAGTATTCCAGAGGACATAAAAGAAGCTGGATATAAAATAGTTGAAGCTTTTAATCTTAAAGAACGATTCTTTCATATTGAATTCTTTAGAACTGAAAATCAAAATTTATATGCATTAGAAATCAACGTACGTCCACCTGGTGGTTATTCTGTCGATATTTTTAACTTTGCGAATGATACTAATTATTATGCAGAATATGCCAAACTTGTGGCTGGTCAAAAAATAGTCGAACGGATTGGGAATAAATATGTTTGTTTATATATTGGACAAAAAGCACATTTTGAAAATGAATATAAATTAAGCAAAGAAGAAGTAAGACAAAAATATTTACCACATATTGTTTTCTATGGTGAAATAGCATCAATTTTTGCGAAAGCGATTGGTAATTATGCTTACATTTTAAAAGGTCAAGATTTAGATGAATTAAAAAATATTGCGAAAGCCATATTGGAAAAGAGATCATAAGTATGCATGTAGAATATCATGATTATTATAGCTATCGCTTAGGTCGAAATATGGCATTTAAGATTTATGGCCATGCTGGAAAACCAATCATAGTTTTCCCCTCTTCAGGAGGACGTTTTTACGAGTATGAAGATTTTCAAATGATTGACTCTATTGCATGGTTTATTGATCAAGGATTAGTCAGAGTGTATACACCTGATTCAATAGATGCTGAAACATGGTTTTCAGATGACAAATGGGCTGGGGATAAAGCGCGTTATCATAATGCCTATGACCAATATATTGTCGAAGAATTTGTGCCTTATATTAGATTGCAAAGTGGATGGTCCTATCAAATGATCGTGACAGGTTGTTCAATGGGTGCCTATCATTCAGCTAATTTCTTTTTTAAACATCCAGATGTTTTTGACACATTGATTGCTTTAAGTGGCATTTATGATGCAAGATTTTTTGTAGGCGACAATATTTCTGATACAGATGTTTATTTTAATTCTCCAGTGGATTATTTAAAAGATTTAAATGATCCATATTATTTGGACAGAATTAAAGAAGGGAATATAATTGTATGTACAGGCCAAGGTGATTTTGAAGCTGATTCACTCAGAGATACACAGCATCTTCAATCGGTTTTGAATGAAAAAGGAATTCCGGCATGGATTGACTATTGGGGGCAAGACGTCAAACATGATTGGAAATGGTGGAAAATTCAAATGCCATATTATCTTGGTAAATTGAAAGAGTTAGGGAAACTATAGAATGATTGATTATCCAGATTTTTTTGATCAAATTAATGATCGACACAACACCAACAGCATGAAATGGGATGCTCATGACATGCTTAAGAAACCAAGTGACTCATATCCATTATGGGTGGCAGACATGGACTTTAAAGTCATGCCAGAAATCGTAGAAGCATTACATAAAGAAGTTGATCTCTCGCTTTATGGCTATACTTTTGAAAGCGAAGAGTATACCAATTCTATTATCAATTGGTTAGATCGCCGACATAACTATCACACTCAAAAAGAATGGATAACATCAACGCCTGGAGTCGTATCAGGATTAAATGCAGCCATACTTGCACTCACAAATGTTGGGGATCATATCCTTATTCAAGAACCGGTTTATTATCCTTTTAAACGCTCGATTTTAACAAACAAACGTGAAGTTACAATTAATGAACTAGTTTATAAAGATAACGAGTATTCTATCGATTTTGTCGATTTTGAAAAACAAATTAAAGAGAATGATATAAAACTCTTTATTCTATGTTCACCACATAATCCTGTTGGGAAAGTTTTTACAGAGAATGAACTTAGCCAAATGGTGGATATCTGTAAGAAATATGAAGTCATTATTGTTTCTGATGAAATCCATATGGACTTTGTATTTGCGCCAAATAAACATATTGTTACGGCTGAACTTAGAAAAGATTATGCAGATCACATTATTACTTTATATGCAGCATCTAAAACATTTAACTTAGCTGGAATGAAAGTATCTCAGTTGATATCTTCAAATCTTGAAATGATAAAGAAAATTAAAGATACTTATATGATTTTAGGATTACATGGTGTCAATACAATGGGATTAATCGCATCAACAGCAGCATATACTTATGGTGATGCTTATGTTGATAACATTGTTTCCTATCTTGATACATCTATTAAGTGGCTACAAGATTACTTAAAAACTGAGTTGCCTCAAGTTAAACTTGTTAATCCACAAGGGACATATATTCTTTGGTTAGATTTTAAAGCTTTGAATATGAAACAAGAAGACTTGGATCAATTCTGTTTAAATGAGGCAAAGATGTGGCTAAATAACGGATCGCTTTTTGGTCAAGGGGGTGAAGGTTTTATGCGTATTAACATAGCCCTTCCTTTATCTGAACTTAAAAAAGTGATGAATAATTTAAAGAAAGCGATTGATTCGCTTTAGGAGATTGTTTATGAAAGTTGCGGCATTACTAGCAAATGGTTTTGAAGAAACTGAAGCGATATCAGTCATTGATATCTTAAGAAGAGCCAATATCACGGTTGATCTTGTCTCAATAAAAGATGAAGTGGTTGAAAGCTCCCATGGCATTAAACTTGTAGCTGATAAATTGTTTGAAGACATGAATCAATATGATGCTTTATTTTTACCAGGTGGACAGCCGGGAACCAATAATCTTAAAGCAGATACACGTGTTTTATCACTTGTTCAAGATTATGTTTCACAAAATAAATGGGTCGTAGCTATCTGTGCCGCACCACTCGTTTTAGAAGAAGCAGGCGTGCTAAATCAAAAGGCTATTACTTCATATCCAATGGGTGATCCTAAAACAATCTTTCCAGATGCTCACTACAGTGAAGAGTTAGTTGTTAAGGATGGAAAGATAATCACTTCAAGAGGCGTTGGAACGGCTTTATACTTAGGATTTGCTTTTGTTGAAGCATTAGGTTTAGATAGTACACAACTTCAAAAAAGTACGCTATTCCAAGGCAAACTCAAATAACAATAAACAAGTAAAACTTGTTTATATGCACCAGTGGCGGAACTGGTATACGCTCACGTCTCAGAAGCGTGTGACTTTGTCGTACGGGTTCAAGTCCCGTCTGGTGCACCATAATAATAAAAAGAGGCACAATTATGTCAAAACAAGTTATCTATCAAATCTATGCAGAATTAAGTGATTACAAGTATGGATGTAGTAGAAGATTTCAAATAAAGGCAAATGATTCATTCGCAAAACTGGGATATGTGCTTATGACTTTGTTTGAAATGAAGGCTAGTCATCAATTTAGATTTATCTATGACGTAGAATCAAATTTTATTCGTAATACAAATGAATTAATTCATAATGAAGTAAATCAAAAAGTTTTGAAGCGATTTAAAGAAGAACCTTTTCTTAAATTTTGCTTAATAGAAATACCCAATAAATTCATACCACCAGCACCACACTATCAAAATATGGATGCGACAGTTATGGCAATAAAAGATGTGATGTTAGAAGCGAAAGAATTTATAGATTTTGAGTATGACTTTGGCGATAGTTGGTATATTCATCTTATTCTTGAAGAAATCATAATTTCTGATACAAGCTATCTCCCTTCGAAAAACTATCCAAATGTACTTTCAGGAAAAGGCTTTGGCATTATTGAAAATTGTGGTGGAGTGTGTGGACTTGAAAGTATATATCGAGCATTTGAAAGAAAATCTGGTAAGAAATATGAAGAATATGTCGATTGGTTAGCAACTGATCAAATAGATTTAAATGCATTTAATTTGGATGAAATGAATTCACGTATTAAAAAGATACCTAAAATATTTAAAAAGATATACGAAGAAGATTATCAATTAGCAGAAGCAGAGCTTAAATATATACTAAGAGAAACATTCAACAAAGATGTTTTGACATAGGTTTTCGGTATGGTATAATGTGAAAAATAAATAAACCGTTGATACGGAGATAACGGTAAGTATGACTTTACAGAGAGCCCAGGGTGCTGCGATTTGGGTAAGACACAGTTTATCAAATGGACCGTAGAGGGTGCAGTGAAAAGCAATAGCCTAGTATTCTGCAACGTGAATGGCATACGTTAGTTGGCCAGGGATATGTTAGTATCCTGAAAGTGAGTGCATAAGTGTATACTTATGAATTCAAGGTGGCACCGCGTACACAAATATACGTCCTTGATAGAAGATTTTTCTGTCGAGGACGTTTTTTATTTCTCTAGTACAGTTAAATCACAAGCACTTTAAAAGAGGTAAACTTATGAAAATTGTTCCAAGTCTAGAAGAAGTTAGAAAGATATCAAATAAAGATTTTGATATCGTACCCTTAAGTTGTGAGATTTTATCTGATTTCACTACACCTTTAGAAGTATTAAAAATCCTAAAGAAAAAATCAAAACATGCCTTTTTGCTTGAGTCTGTGGCTGGTCAAGAGAAGTGGGGACGTTATACGTTTTTAGGTTATGATCCTAAGTTTGATTTGAATTGTGTAGATAATGTCATGACGATAAAAGATGTATCTAGTTATACAGATAATCCATCACAAGTACTAAGAGATATCTTAGCTCAATATCGAAGTCCAAAATTTGATTACTTACCCTCATTTACAGGGGGCTTAGTTGGTTATTTCTCCTATGACTTTATCAATTATTCTGAACCAAGCGCTAAAGTAAAAGTGGATGACACAGAAGGTTTTAAAGATGTAGATTTAATGTTGTTTGATAAGGTTATAGCCTTTGATAACTTTAAACAAAAAATTATTCTCATTGTAAATATTCCTCTCAAGAATATCGAAGGTGAATATGCCAAAGCTATTGAAAGTATTAAGGCATTCGTATCTTTACTTAAAAAGGGTCATAAGATTGAAGAAGAAAATGGCAAGCTTACAGGTGAAGTCACTGAACTCTTTAATAAGGAACAATTTTGTTCAATGGTTGAAAAAGCAAAACATTATATTCATGAAGGAGATATTTTCCAAATTGTCTTATCTAATAGACTAAGTGCTCCATTTATGGGAAGTTTACTCAATACTTATCGAATTTTAAGAACAATTAATCCTTCTCCATATATGTTCTATTTCTCAGGAACAGATGTAGAGGTAGCGGGTGCATCACCTGAAACTTTAGTTAAACTAGATCACAAAGATCTCTATACTTTTCCACTTGCAGGAACTCGTAAAAGAGGTAAAACTGAAGAAGAAGATATCGCGTTAGAAAAAGAACTCTTAGCTGATCCTAAGGAGATTGCTGAACATAATATGTTAGTTGATCTAGGGAGAAATGATTTAGGTAAGATTTCTGAATTTGGAACAGTACATGTCGAAACACTTCATTCTATTGAACGTTTCTCACATGTCATGCATATTGGATCAACTGTGAAAGGCAAAATTCGCGATGAATTTGATGCCTTAGATGCGATCAGTGCAGTCCTACCCGCAGGTACCTTATCAGGGGCTCCTAAGATTAGAGCTTGCCAACTTATTGGTGAATTAGAAAATAATAAACGTGGTATCTATGGTGGAGCCATTGGCTATATCGATTTTGCAGGAAACATGGATACCTGTATAGCGATAAGAATTGCTTATAAGAAAAACAATACGGTTTTTGTTAGAAGTGGAGCAGGAATCGTAGCTGATTCTGTTCCTGAGAGTGAATACCAAGAATGTATTAATAAAGCACAAGCAGTCATCAATGCTTTAAAACAAGCAGAAGGAGTTGAGTAATGATACTTCTCATTGATAATTACGATAGTTTCTCCTACAACTTGTATCAATTAATTGGGGAAATTAATCCTGACATTAAAGTCATTCGAAATGATGAGTTAACAGTTGAAGAAATTAAAGCTCTAAAACCTGATCATATTATTTTATCGCCAGGTCCTGGACGCCCTGAGGATGCTGGTGTGATTGAAGAGGTTGCATTAAGTTTAGGTAAAGAAATCCCAATTTTAGGCGTATGCTTGGGTCATCAAGCAATCTGTGATAGTTTTGGCGCAACCATAACTTATGCCGATAAGCTTATGCATGGTAAACAATCAAAAGTAAGTTTAGATACATGTTCAAAGTTATTTAAAGACTGTGAGAAAGTTACAGATGTAGCTCGCTACCATTCATTGGTCGTAGATCCACAAACTTTACCTGATTTCTTAAAAGTTACTTCTCTCACGGAAGAGGGTGTCATCATGGCAGTAGAACATAAAGATTATCCAATCTATGGTGTTCAATTTCATCCTGAATCCATTATGACCCCACAAGGTAAACTCATGTTGAAGAATTTTATCAATATTAAAGGAGCAAGCAAATGATTAAAGAGGCGATTATAAAAATAGTTAATAAAGAAGACTTAAGTTTTAAAGAAGCTTATACAGTTATGAACGAAATTATGAGTGGAGAAACAAGTGCTATTCAAAATGCTGCTTTTTTATCCGCATTATCTACAAAAAGTGCGAAAGCTGAAACCACAGATGAAATAGCGGGTTGCGCAACAGCGATGCGTGAACATGCGACGAAAGTAGATGTTCCTTATGATGTTTTTGAAATTGTTGGGACAGGCGGAGATCACTCTAACAGTTTTAATATCTCAACGACATCCGCTCTTGTTGCTGCAGCAGGTGGCTTAAAAGTTGCGAAACACGGAAATCGTGCAGCTTCATCAAAGAGTGGTACAGCTGATTGCTTAGAAGCCCTTGGAGTAAACATTCAACAAGATGCTGAAAAGTGTGTAGAACTTTTAGATAAAGTGGGTATGTGTTTCTTCTTTGCTCAAAAATACCATACATCGATGAAACATGTTGGACCGATTCGTAAGGAATTGGGTATTCGAACAGTATTTAATATCTTAGGACCACTCACTAATCCAGCTAGTCCTAAATACCAACTTTTAGGTGTTTATGATGAATACTTAGTTGAACCATTGGCTGAAGTTTTAATGGAACTCGGTGTTAAAAAGGGGATGGTTGTTCATGGCTTAGATAAGCTAGATGAAATTTCTTTATCAGCCCCAACTAAAATCTGTGAATTTAAAGATGGCTTACATAAAACTTATATTATTCAACCAGAAGATTTTGGTTTTGAAAGATGTAGTAAAGATGATTTAGTTGGTGGAAGTCCTGCCGAAAACGCTCAAATCACTTTGGATATACTAAAAGGTGAAAAAGGTCATAAACGCAATGCAATTTTATTAAATGCAGGTGCAGCTTTATATATTGGTTCGAAAGCCAATTCACTTAAAGAAGGAGTCTATCTTGCAGCTAATATAATTGATTCTGGTGAAGCTCTAAAAACATTAGAAGCGTTTATTGAAGTAAGTAATTCATAATGAAAAATATTTTAGATCAATTAGCAGAACATGCCATTGATAGAGTGAGTGCAGCTAAAAAAAGTGTTTCTTTAATTAAAATAAAAGAAAAAGCATATGCACTACCTAAAGGTGACTTAATCTTTGAAAAAGCACTAAGTAAAAGTGAATTAGCTTTTATTTGCGAAGTAAAAAAAGCATCACCTTCAAAGGGGATAATCGCGAAAGATTTTGATTATCTAAAAATAGCTAAAGACTATGAAGAAACAGGTGCAGATTGTATTTCTGTACTCACTGAACCTAAATGGTTTTTAGGTTCAGATACCTATCTTAAAGAAATTTGTGAGACAGTTTCGATTCCTGTCATAAGAAAAGATTTTACTGTGGATGAATATAATATTTATGAAGCTAAATGCTTAGGGGCTTCTGCTGTACTACTCATTTGTTCAATTTTAAATGATGAGCAAATAAAAACATATCTAAATATTTGTGATGATTTAGCTTTATCTGCATTAGTTGAAGCTCATGATCAAGAAGAAGTGTTAAGAGCGATTAATTGTGGCGCACGTATCATTGGTGTAAATAATCGAAATTTGAAAGATTTCAGTGTTGATACAAACCAATCAGCCAGTTTAAGATCGTTCATTCCCAAAAATATTATATTTGTTTCAGAGAGTGGTATCAGTACACATGAAGATGTTAAAGCCGTATTGGAAATGAAAGCAGATGCTGTTTTAGTTGGTGAAGCTTTAATGAAAGCAAGTGATAAAAAGGTAAAATTACAGGAGTTAAAAGGATTATGACTCACATAAAACTTTGTGGATTATCAAGACATGAAGATATTGAAGTTGTGAATCAACTAAAACCTGATTATATAGGTTTTATCTTTGTTGAAAAAAGTAAACGCTATGTTAATCCAATTTTTGCGAATGAACTTAAAAAGAAGCTTGATAAAGAGATCAAGGTTGTTGGTGTATTTGTCGATGAAGAACTAGAAATTGTAAATGACTTATTAACACTAGGGATTATTGATATTGCCCAACTTCATGGATCTGAGAGTAATGAATATATTGAGAACTTAAAAGAGATAAGTAAAAAACCTGTCATAAAAGCTTTCAGTATTGTTACACAAGATGATTTATTGGAGGCTAAGCAATCAAACGCTGACTTTATTTTACTTGATTCAAAAAGTGGCGGTAGTGGAACACAATTTGATTGGAGCTTATTAAAAGATTTTAAAAAAGATTACTTTTTAGCCGGTGGCTTAGATCATAAAAATGTTTATGAAGCTGTTAAGAAAATAAATCCATTTGCGGTTGATGTCAGTTCAGGCATTGAAACAAATGGTCTAAAAGATAAAGACAAAATGAAAGAATTTGTCGAAAATGTTAGAAAAGCAATTAAGGAGGAAAATGGATGAGAAATCAAAATAGTCTCTTTGGTATACATGGTGGTCAATATATTCCAGAAACTTTAATGAATGCGGTTATTGAACTTGAAAAAGCTTATAATCATTTTAAAAATGATCCAGAGTTTAATGCTGAACTTCATGAACTTTTTAATGAATATGCTGGTCGACCTTCTCGTTTATATTATGCGAAAAAAATGACTGAGGATTTAGGTGGCGCAAAAATCTATCTTAAACGTGAAGATTTAAATCATACAGGAGCCCATAAAATTAATAATGTATTAGGGCAAGCGCTTCTTGCGAAAAAAATGGGTAAAACTCGTTTAATTGCTGAAACGGGAGCTGGTCAACATGGGGTTGCGACAGCAACGGCAGCCGCTTTAATGGGAATGGAATGTGTTGTTTTCATGGGTGAAGAAGATACGATAAGACAAGCTTTGAATGTTTATCGTATGCGATTACTTGGGGCAACCGTTATTCCTGTTACGAGTGGAACGGCTACTTTAAAAGATGCTGTTTCTGAAGCCATGCGTGAGTGGACAAGTCGAATTGATGATACTCATTATTGTTTGGGTTCTGTTATGGGTCCACATCCATTTCCTACTATTGTTCGTGACTTTCAAGCAGTTATTTCCAAGGAAATTAAAGAACAGATATTAGAAAAAGAAGGACGATTACCTGACAGTGTTATTGCCTGTGTTGGCGGTGGCTCAAATGCGATTGGTGCCTTCTATCACTTCATCGATGATAAAGAAGTTGAATTGATTGGAACTGAAGCAGCTGGTCGTGGTATTGATACATTAGAAACAGCTGCGACGATTAATGTCGGTAGACTAGGTATTTTTCATGGGATGAAGTCATATTTCTGCCAAGATAAATATGGACAAATAGCACCAGTTTATTCTATTTCAGCTGGCTTAGATTACCCAGGAATTGGTCCTGAACATGCCCATTTACATGATATTGGTCGAGCTAAATATGTTCCGATTACAGACGAAGAATCGGTCGTCGCGTTTGAATATCTTTCCAAAACAGAAGGTATAATTCCTGCGATTGAATCAGCCCACGCAGTAGCTTATGCTTTGAAAATCGCTCCAACGATGGATAAAGATAAAATTATAGTCATCAATTTATCGGGTCGCGGTGATAAGGATTGTGCTGCGATCGCACGATATAGAGGAGAAGATCTTCATGAGTAAAATAAAGAACGCTTTTAAAAATGGAAAAGCTTTTATTACCTTCATTACCGTAGGAGATCCAGATTTAGAAACATCTAAAAAAGCAATTCTTGAAATGGTTGAAAATGGAGCAGATTTAATTGAATTAGGTATTCCATTCTCTGATCCAATGGCGGAGGGACCGACCATTCAATCTGCTAATGTTAGAGCACTTAAAAATGGAATCACAACGGATGATATTTTCGAGTTTGTTAGAGATATCAAAAAAGAAGTAAGTATACCTATGGTTTTTATGACCTATTCAAATGTTGTTTTCTCATACGGTTCAGATAAGTTTATAAGCACATGTAAGGAAATTGGGATAGATGGTTTAATCTTGCCGGATTGTCCATATGAAGAAAAAGAAGAGTTTTCAGACTTGTGTCATAAATATGATGTAGATCTCATTTCTTTAGTTGCCCCAACTTCTGAAAATCGGATTGCGATGATTGCAAAAGAAGCTGAAGGGTTTGTTTACTTAGTATCTAGTTTAGGAGTTACCGGTACACGCTCTGAAATCAAGACTGATTTAGCTGCGATTGCCAAAGTTGTACGTGAAAACACAGATACACCTTGTGCAATTGGTTTTGGAATATCAACACCAGAACAAGCACAAAAAATGGCAGCCATATCTGATGGTGCCATAGTTGGTTCAGCAATTATCAAATTATTAGAGAAATATGGACAAGATGCGCCAAAGCATATTGGTGAGTATGTTAAATCAATGAAAGATGCATTGAGATAAAAAAAGTGGGATTTTAATCCCACTCTAAGAGTCGTCTTTCACCTTGAAGAGCACGAATATCTTCAACTAATTGGGTCACTTCTAAACAACCTTTATATTCATGACGTTCATTACGTAATGCGATATATTTGATGTATACGAAGTGGCCTTTCATTTGAATCCAGAACTGAGCTTGATCTTTTTCGCCTGATCGCAAAGCTTCAATGATTTTATTAACAACATCGACACTTGAGGATGGGTGACAATTACGCACATCTCTTCCAATAACTGCAGGTGATCTTGGGAAAACGCGATCTACAGCTTTATTGAAGTAGCGTACTTTATT
The DNA here is from genome assembly GCA_963663995.1 of Erysipelotrichaceae bacterium. Lineage (GTDB taxonomy): Bacteria > Bacillota_I > Bacilli_A > Erysipelotrichales > Erysipelotrichaceae > UBA2212. Next base: position 1,745,776 of record OY760660.1, read on the forward strand.
GTCTTCATCTATTAGAGTGATATCTAAGGGCAGAGCATTTAGTAAAAGTTCGAGTTGTTCAAAGTTAAGTTCGCCAGTATCTGTTTTAATATAACCGCCTAAATCTATGAAAGGTTTTGTCTCAACTTTTGGTTGTTTAGGTTTATCAATAAAGATAAAAGGATATTCAAAGATTTGTTGAGTTAAGTCATCAAGTGTTTCTTTACTGAGATACTGTAGAGATGCTTGAAGTAAGAAGCGATTTTCTTTTTGAATGAGTCCAAAAGCTTTAAAGAAATATGAACCTAAGGCAAAAGAGAAAAGTTTGAAATCAAAGGGTTTTGTATTAAGCGCATTGATAGATGCTTTTAAAGCATTTCGACATGCATCTTGCATTGTCCATAAAATCTTGAGTCCTTCAAAATGGCTATTTACTTTTTCTAATGAAGGGAACAGTAAGTTTTGTGTTTTAGTGTAATGCACAGAAAACATCTCAAGTTGCTTTAATTCTTTTTTCAAATAGTCAATATCCAATGTTTTTGAAGCATTCACTTTAAAATAATCTTGGAGTAAATTGAGTTTTTCTGTTAAGGCTTTGTTTTCTAAGTCTAGATAATGGAGGATGCCATCACTGGGTAAATCTAATTCTTTACCTCTGAGATGTTGATCGATTGCATGAACAAATGGATCTACAAAGTTTATTACTGATTCGACTGTTTCGCCTTCTTTTAAAAGTGAGTTAAATGTTTCAAATACATCAATAATTTGAATATTCTTTAATTGATTTTCTATTTTCTTGTAGTCACTTAATGTAGATTTTTTCTCCTTTATTAAAAGGATATAGTCTTTGATATTCATAGTTCTTCTGCGTTTATCTTAACGATCTCTAAGATAACTTGAACGGCTTTCTGCATCACATCTAAACTTGCGTATTCATAAGGCCCATGATAGTTATCACCACCTGTAAATATATTTGGTGTTGGGATTCCCATAAAAGAAATCTTTGAACCATCTGTCCCACCGCGGATTGGTTGAACAGTTGATTTTATGTTTAAGTTTTCCATAGCTTTTAAAGCTAAGTTGACTGATTTCATGTCTTTTTCTATGACTTCAGCCATGTTGTAGTACTGATCATTCATTTCTATTTTGAAACGTTCAGCTTTATATTTCTTATTAAGAAAAGCAACATTGTCTAATAGAGTTTGTTTACGATCTAAGAATTTTTCTTTATCGTGATCACGAATAATATAAGTCATTGATCCTGTATCGATTTTGGTTTGCAGTTCCATTAGGAAATAATAACCTTCATAGTTGTCAGTATGCTCAGGTACTTCAGATTGTGGAAGTAAAGCATCAAATTCCATTGCGAGTTTTGCGGTATTAACCATTGTATCTTTAGCACTGCCTGGATGAACAGATACACCTGCCAGTGTGATTTTAGCGACTGCCGCATTAAAACTTTCATATTCTAATTCACCTAAGACAGATCCATCCATAGTATAAGCGAATTTCGCTCTGAAGTTTTTCGCATCAAAGTGGTTAGCCCCTTGACCAATCTCTTCATCTGGACCAAAGGCAACACGTATTTCGCCATGTTTGAGATCGGGATTATTGATTAATGTAATCATTGCTTCGATGATTTCAACTAAACCAGCTTTATCATCCGCACCAAGTAATGTTGTCCCATCCGTCACAACCAATGTATGACCTTTTAAAGCTAATAAACGTGGGAAATCGCTGGTACTCATCAATAAATCTTGATTCAATTGAATATCTTTTCCATCGTAGTTTTCAATGATTCTTGGACTGATATTTTCAGCATTAAAATCAGCTGTATCATAGTGAGCAATAAAACCGATTATGTCAGGTGTATGGTCTGTATTGTTTGGGATGGTTGCGCTGACATAGCCATTACTTTCATTGTATTCGACTTCGCTGAACCCTAAATCCTCTAATTCATTCGCTAACATTTTAGCGAATACAACTTGCGTTTGGGTGGAAGGAATAGTATCTGATTCCTCACTTGATCGTGTATTGATTTTTGCATAACGAATAAATCGCTCTAATAAAGTTTCCATAAAAAAATTACCTCGTATCATTATTCTAACGCAATTTTACCTAAAGGTCATGTGACTTAATTGTACATAAAGTTGTACAATAATTTTAATGAGGAAGTCAGTATGAGTTCACAGAAATCCGTTAAAATTTTAGAGGTCATGCGTTTGCTTTTGAATAAGAGTGACGATGAACATCCTTTAAGTGTACAAGACATTATTTTTGAACTCGAACAACTCGGTATTGAGAGTGAGCGTAAAAGTATCTATCAATACATGGATCAGTTGGAAGATTATGGCTTAGATATTATTAAAACAAAGAAAATTGCGAACTACTATCATATAGGAGAGCGTGAATTTCAATTAGCGGAACTTAAACTTTTGGTCGATGCTGTACAATTTTCAAAGTTTATAACAAAAGAGAAAAGTGCTGAACTTATCGAAAAAATAAAGTCTTTAGCGTCTATTTATCAAGCACAACAATTAGTCCGTGATGACATGATTTCAGATCGCCTAAAAACAACGAACTCTTCTATCTATTTCAATGTGGATGCGATTCATGAAGCCATTGTGAATAAACGTTGGTTACAGTTTAAATATTTTGAATATGGTTTAGATAAAGAACGTCATTATCGCCATAATGGTGATTACTATACGTTGATTCCAGAATTCTTATGTTGGGATGATGAGAAATATTACTGTGTCATGTATCATCAAACACATGATGATCATGTCATCTTTAGAGTCGATAAGATGCGAGAAGTCTCAGTCATGTATAAGAGTCATAAGCGTGAGCGGTCACAAGAAGATTTTGAAAAATACTGTACACGTATCTTTAGTATGTTTCAAGGTGAGGCAAAGTTAGTGCGCTTAGAATTTGATAAGTCTTTAGTATCAGTAGTCTTTGATCGTTTTGGACTTGATATTGAAATTAAAGAAGAAAAAGAAAAATCCTTTATAATTGAAGAAGAAGTTTTAGTATCACAAACATTTTTATCTTGGCTTTTTCAATTTGGCAATCAAGCTAAAATTCTTGGACCTCAAGAAGTTATTGATGAAGCCAGAGATTTAATTAGAAAGAATCTAGAGAACTATGAATCCTAAACAAAACAGACAATTAGCGATTCAGTATCATATCCTTAGACGTTTAATTCAAGATGATGTAAAACTTCATTCTAAGATTAATAAGGATAATATTGCTGAACTTGTTGATGCGAAAAAGTTTTATGATAAATACTTTGAACCGCAACACAATGTGTCGCAACTTCCTATGCTTTTTAAACTTGTTCAACGAGAAACTGAAGCTGCTTTTAAACGTATTTCAAATAAAGTACATATTATTCATAAATTTGATGAGCGTTATCCGAAATCAATCCTTCAGGATTTTAGAGATGAAGCACCCATGTTTATTTATTTAAGTGGAGGCGTTGATGTTTTAGAGCGTAAGTATAAAAAGATTTCTATTTTTAGTAGTTCAAAGAGTACAGATGAATATATCAATCAATCTTTAGAATGTGTAAGGCAATTAAAAGGATCGGAGTATGTCATCTTAATTCAATTTAATACATTGATGGATAACCTTATCTTTTTAGAATGTCAAAAACAAGGGATACCTTGCATTGTAGTTTTTAGAGGTCCAGTTACAAAGGATTTAGAAAATGCGATAAAGAAATATAATCCAAGATTTAAACGTGGATCAAAAGGGATGAATATCATGAGTATTACCGGTCCTTTTAATGAAGTTTTAAGCGAAAAAACACAGTCGTATTTAATGAACTCTCTTGGTCGAGTCAGTATTTTATTGTCAGAATTAGTTAACGATGTAAATCATGAAGCTATTAGAAATAATTTACATTGGCGAAAACCTTCACTCATGCCACTTTTAAATGGCTATGAATATCCATCATCAGATTTGTTATTTACACTCGAAAATAAGGAAGATTTCAAGAAAACTATTGACCATTTATGTGCATAATTTACTTTGTGAAAAACAGCTAATTTATCATTTGTTAAATTTTTCGCAAAATAGTTGAAAGTCAATGGGGACAGGTCTATACTTTATAGGTGTGTTAATAAAAACAAGAAAGGATGCATATGAATAAAATACTTATTGTTGGTGGCGTTGCTGGTGGTGCAACTGTTGCTGCTCGTTTACGCCGTCTCAGTGAAGAAGATCAAATTATTATGTTTGAACGTGATGAATTCATTTCATTCGCAAACTGTGGTCTCCCTTACTATATCGGTAACGTGATTACCGATCGTGATAATTTACTTGTACAAACAGTAGAAGGTATGTCACAACGTTTTAATTTAGATATCCGTAACTTCTCAGAGGTCGTTGATATCGATAGAGAAAAGAAAATCGTAACCGTAAAGAAAACTCAAACGGGTGTTACTTATGAAGAGTCTTATGACAAGCTCATTCTTTCACCAGGAGCGAAACCTATTCAACCTCCTATTGAAGGATTAAAAGAAGCTACTAATTTATTTGTTTTACGTAATATTCCAGATACAGATCGTATCTATAGCTATATTGCAGCTAATAAACCAAAAACAGCAGCTGTTATCGGTGGAGGTTTCATCGGTGTTGAAATGGCTGAAAACTTAAGAGATCGTGGTATTGCAGTAACTTTAGTTGAAAAACTTCCACAAGTTATGGCACCAATCGATTTTGAAATGGCTCAACTCGTTCATGAAGAATTGAATGCTAATGGCGTTAAATTAGAACTTGGTGATGGCTTATCTAAATTTACTCAAGAAGGCCACAAGATTCATTTAGAGTCAGGTAAAGTTGTTGATGCAGATATCGTCATTTTCTCAATTGGTGTTGCCCCTGAAAATGCTTTAGCAAAAGCAGGTAAACTTGGTATTGGTCCTCGTGGTCATATTATGGTAAACGAAAGAATGGAAACATTCGAAGAAGATGGCAAAACGATTGCAAAAGATGTTTATGCATTAGGTGATGCTGTTCAAGTAAAAGATTTCATTACGGGTGCAGATACTGCGATTGCCCTAGCATGGCCTGCTAATCGTCAAGCACGTGTTTTAGCTGATTACATTCATGGTAAAGATGCTAAATATAATGGTTCAATGGGAACATCTGTTCTTAAAGTCTTTAACCTAACTGTTTCTGCAACAGGTAATAACGAACGTTCACTGAAAATGAAGAACATTCCTTATGTTGCGATTCATGCGCACCGTGGTAACCATGCTGGTTATTATCCAGGAGCAAGTAACATTGCCCTCAAATTGATGTACAATCCTGAAACTTTAGAAATTTTAGGTGCACAAGCAGTTGGTCAAGAAGGTACAGAAAAACGTATCGATGTTATTGCGACAGCCATTAAAGGTAAACTTAAAGCAACTGATTTATCAGACTTAGAATTAGCCTATGCGCCACCTTATTCTTCAGCAAAAGATCCAGTTAATGTATTAGGTTATATTGCTGAAAACTTAGTTGATGGACACTATACAATGGTACATTCTTCAGACATTGAAGAGATGACTAAAGAAGGTATGACATTCTTAGATGTACGTACACCGCTTGAGTTTAGTACAGGTCACGTTGCTGGTGCAATTAATATGGAAGTTGATCACTTACGTGAAACAATCCATAATCTAAAAGTTAAAAAGGATGATCCAATTACTGTCATTTGTGGGGTAGGTTTAAGAGCTCACGTCGCAACCATGATTTTACGTAATTATGGTTATACAAACTTACATAACATGTCAGGTGGTATGAAGACTTATAACACTCGTAACTATGTTATGAATAGTGCCTGTCCAAGTGAAATGCATAATATTGAACATATTGAAGTCACTGATACTGGAGACGTTATTGACCCAAAGCCTAGTGGGTTAGATGGCAACCCTAAACAAGTCATCGATGCTTCAGGTCTTCAATGTCCAGGACCATTACTTGCGACATATAAAGCAGTAGGTAATTTAAAAGATGGCGAAAAAGTGCAAATTATTTCGACTGATGTAGGTTATGCCAAAGATGTTGAAAGTTGGTGTAAAACCAACGGTCATACACTTGTTAGCCTAAATCGTGAAGGTGGAAAAATTGTTGCCGATATCGTAAAAGGTCAAAGAGCTAAGGTTGATGGATCAACTGTTAACCAAGAAAATGCGACCATCGTTCTCTTCTCTGGAGAACTAGATAAAGCATTAGCTTCAATGATTATTGCTCAAGGTGCTGTTGCTCAAGGCAAGACAGTTACTATCTTCTTTACTTTCTGGGGACTCAATGCATTACGTAGAAGTAATCATGTTCCTGTTAAGAAGACATTGGTTGAAAAAATGTTTGGCATGATGATGCCTCGTGGTTCAACAAAGTTGCCTCTCTCAAATATGAATATGTTGGGGGCTGGTAAAGCTATGATTGAAAGTGTTATGAAACAAAAGAATGTTGATTCACTTCCTCTCATGATGAAATCTGCTCAAGAAATGGGTGTTAAATTTATCGCATGTAACATGTCAATGGATTTAATGGGCATTCAAAAAGCTGAACTCATCGATGGTGTTGAATTGGGTGGTGTTGCAACTTATATTTCTGCTAACGAAAACGTTGGTACTACATTATTTATCTAAAAGCGTGAGAAATCACGCTTTTTTCGTATAAACTAAAAATGACATATTTATGACACATTCATGGGTTACACTACTGCATATAAAGGACGGGTGTATATGATCGGACTACTTTGTGATGATGAATCAATTGTAAAAGAAACCTTATCAATGTATCTTTCTCAAGAAGAATTTGAGAGTGATTTTGCATCGGATGGTGAAGAGGCTTTGTATAAATTTAGAGAAAAAGACTATGATTTTATAGTTTTAGATTTAATGATGCCTAAAATTAATGGACTAGACGTCTGCAAAGAAATCCGTAAAACTTCCCAGGTTCCTGTATTGATGTTGACAGCTCGTGGTGAAGAAATTGATCGCATATTAGGATTTGAACTAGGGGCTGATGATTATATCGTTAAACCATTCTCATCTCGAGAAGTAGTGGCTCGAATTAAAGCTATTCTTAGAAGAAGTAAAAACCAAAGCTTGGAAGATAAAGTTATTAAACAAGATAAACTGACTATTAATCTTGCGACCTATACAGTTAGTTATGATGGAAAGAGTTGTGATATGACTCCTAAGGAAGTTGAAATATTACACTTACTTGCATCTCATCCGCAACAAGTCTTTTCACGTGAACAACTCTTAAACAATGTATGGGGTTATACCTATTATGGTGATACAAGATCAGTAGATACACATATCAAAAGAATTCGATCTAAAATGCCTGAACATTTAAAAGATATTATTCGTACTGTATATGGAGTAGGTTATAAATTTGAGGCGATTAAATGAAAGTAAGAAAATCATTGTTTTCAAGGATTTTAAAAATCTTTATTTTATTGTCGCTAGGGACATTAATTTTAACGATGACTATCAATACTTTCGTATCGCGAGTTTATTTTAAGAATCTTAAGGTTAGAGAAGTTCAACCCACACTATCAGCTATTGAAAGTTTAGTCATCGATGTTGAAAACGGAGTACTTGATAGTTCATTTCTTGAACGATTTGTTTTTGCGCAAACATTAGATAAAAATACACAAATTATTATTTCTGATGAGAAAGGTAATTTGATTTTCTCATCCAGAGGCATTAAAGATAATCGTAATGAACCAAACGATCAAGTAAGTCCAAGCATGCCTGAAAATCCTGATGGTTTTTTTGACTTCTCAAATTCAGATATATTAGATGAAGTATTACTAGATAAAGATGTTTTTGTGAAAGTGCTAAAGTTTGATGGATCAGAGTTTGAATCAATGGTTATAGGTCAAACGATTGTTGATAGTGATGGGAATCTTATTGGAGCAGTTGCGGCAATTGTACCGATCTATGAACTAGATGAAGCGGTGTACACACTTATGATTTCACTAGCAATATCGACTTCAGCAGTTATGTTGTTCAGTGTCTTTGTTCTATATCTGTTTTCAAAGAGACTCACGAAACCGATTATAAATATGGTAGAAGTAGCTAACCAAATGAGTTTAGGATCTTTCGACAAGAAAGCGGATGAAGATGACCCAAGTGAAATTGGGGCATTAGGACAGTCGTTGAACAGGATGTCTGAATCATTGAAGTTAACGCTAGACGAAATACAATCTGAGAGATCAAAACTGGAATTAATGCTGACAAGTATGAATGAGGGTGTCATCTCATTTGATATGGATGATCATATTTTACTTACAAATCCAGCAGTGCATCGATTACTGGAAGTAGATACAATTCAAGATTTAGAGAATATTCTAAGCCAAGCATTTATTCAAGAAGCTTTAGTTTTAGCGAAAAAAGGTGAAGTGAACATAAGTGAATTAAATGTTAAAGAAAATACGATAGGTTTATCCGTATCACCAATCTATACGAATGAAAACGAAGTAAGCGGTGTTGTCGCAGTTTTTATTGATCAATCAGAAGCTAAACGCATTGAAAAGATGCAAAGAGATTATGTGGCAAATGTCTCACATGAACTCAGAACTCCAATAACTGCAATGAGAGCATTTATTGAACCTCTTAATGATAATTTAATAAAAGATGATCAAAAGAAACATGAATACTATAATAATATTCTTAAGGAAATCGAAAGATTAAATCGATTAATTAATGATTTACTAGAACTCTCACGTCTTCAAAATACTGATGTAGCCTTTAAAGAGAGCAAGTTTAATCTAAAACATCTCATTACTGATTTAAGTGAGAGATATCAATTTTTAGCTAAAGAGAAGAAGATTGACTTCAATATAAAAATTGACTTAAAACAGGAAGAACTTTTAAGTAATGAAGATCGGGTTGAACAAGTTTTAACAATCCTTCTAGATAATGCATTTAAGTACACTGAAAAAGGATCAGTTGATATGCATGTGTTTAATCAGAAAAATCAAATCTTTATTGAACTTAAAGATAGTGGCGTAGGTATCGCTCACAAAGATCTACCATTTATTTTTGAACGTTTCTATACTGTTGATAAGGCACGAACAATGAAATCATTTGGTTTAGGTCTATCGATCGCAAAAGAAATCACAGATCATTTAAACGCAAGTATTAGCGTTGAATCCCAGTTAAATGAAGGATCAACCTTTACCCTAAAATTCAATAAAGCATCCTAGAAGTAATTAGGATGCTTTTTCTTTATACTAAAAGTATGAAAAAACTAGAAGAACTAAGCCCATTGCAATTTGCAGTAACACAAGAAAGTGCAACAGAAAGACCTTTTGAGAATGAATACTATAATCATTTTGAAGAAGGAATATATGTTGATATCCTATCAGGAGAAGTTTTATTTTCATCACTTGATAAATTTGATTCTCACTGTGGATGGCCAAGTTTTAGAAAACCACTAAATGAACTAATTGAAATTAAAGATTTAAGTTATGGAATGGTACGTACTGAAGTAAGATCAAAAGGCTCACATTTAGGACATGTATTTACTGATGGTCCCAAAGATAAAGGTGGATTACGTTATTGCATCAACTCTGCAGCGATCGAATTCATTCCTAAAAACGAAATGAAAGATAAAGGCTATGAGAACTTCCTATCTTTATTTGAAACAAAGTAGTGTAAAATAAACAAAACAAGGAAGATAACAATGCCCTTTAAATTGAGAGATTTCACAAAACGATGTCGAGCCTTAGTCCTTCGAAGAGGACTAAATTTGGCTGAAGAAAACAAACTACAAGTGATTGAACATAACGATGAACATGCATCTTATCGTGTTGAAAACAACAGTGGTTCTTATTATCGTGTCGAAATCCGTTTAAATGATCACGATGAAGTGAGTTTTACCCATTGTGAATGTCCTTACCGTGGTGTTGGCTTATGTAAACATACAGCAGCTGCATTATTGGATATGTTAAGGGTTGAAGGCTTTGATTTTAATCAATTAGAAGCAGAAGACTTTATGATGGAAGATGCTGAAGTGCTCGAAGAGAATGGGTATGAAGATACACTAAGAGAACTCATTAAAGAAATTTCTCAGAATCCAAAGTTTGATTTAATGCGTTTCTTAGGCAAACAAAATAAAGAAGATTTAATGACTTTCATCATTAAATATTTAGAAGAAAGTGAAGATATCCGTTTAGTTGTCATGGCCTATCTTTGGTATAAGAATGCTGAAGTAAGTCACAACTATGATAAACTCTCATAAAATAACTTAATAGCCACCTAAATGTAGGTGGTTTTATTTAGGAAAAATGAAATTATTGAATACGCTTACATATTTTTGTTGACAGTCTGATTTTTAAACTATATGCTAGAAATGTAAAACATGAACCATGTTTCATGTATGGTTCGATTGGAGACATAATGAGTAGAGTTTTTATTGTAAGTGCAAAACGTTCAGCCATTGGATCTTTCCTTGGTTCTTTAAAAGATGTAAGTGCAGGAGATTTAGGTGCAGCTGTTGTCAAAGCGATTATTGATGAAAGTAAAATTGATCCAACTAATTTAGATGAAGTGATTATGGGCAATATATTACCTGCTGGACAAGGACAAGGTGTCGCAAGACAAGTTGCGATAAAAGCAGGTGTACCAGTTACAGTCCCTGCCTTTGGCGTAAATATGGTTTGTGGCAGTGGTTTAAAAACAGTTATGTTGGCTTATGTTCAAATTAAATCCGGTTTATCTAATTTAATCATTGCTGGTGGCACTGAAGTGATGAGTGCAGCTCCTTTTTTGATGTCAGGATCACTTCGTAACGGTCAAAAAATGGGTGAGTTAAAAGCACAAGATCATATGTTAAGAGATGCACTGCTTGATGCATTTGATGATCAACATATGGGAATTACTGCTGAGAATGTAGCGCAAAAATACAATATTACCCGTGAAATGCAAGATGCATTCTCATATGAATCTCAACAAAGAGCAATTAAAGCAATTGATAATGGTGCATTTGTAGATGAAATAGTCCCTATTCATATTCCAAGTCGTAAAGGTGAAATTATCTTTGATCAAGATGAATATCCCAATCGAAATACTAATTTAGAAAAATTAGCTAGTTTAAGACCAGCCTTTAAGAAAGATGGGACTGTTACAGCTGGTTCTAGTTCAGGTATTAATGATGGAGCAAGTGCAGTGCTTGTCGCGTCTGAAGAAGCCATAAAAAAATACAATCTAACTCCTCTTGTTGAAATCATAGGTATTGGCGAGGGTGGGGTTGAACCGACTGTCATGGGTCTTGGTCCTACTCCGGCAATACGTATGGCACTTAAACATGCAGACTTAAATCTTAATAAAATTGATGTACTGGAATTAAATGAAGCTTTTGCGGCTCAATCCTTAGGTGTTATTCAAGAATTAGTAAATGAGTATGAAGTTACAAAAGATGAACTTCTTCAAAAGACTAATCCAAATGGTGGTGCAATCGCATTAGGTCATCCTGTAGGTGCATCAGGTAATAGAATCTTTGTCACTTTGATTCATGAAATGAAAAAAGCTGAACAAAACTATGGTTTAGCGTCGTTATGTATTGGTGGTGGCATGGGAACTGCTGTCATTGTAAAAAATGTAGAAAAAGGAGAATTTTAAGATGAGATTAGAAGGTAAAGTAGCGATTGTTACAGGGGGAGCAAAAGGGCTTGGTGAAGCCATGGCAAAACGATTTGCCGATGAAGGAGCTAAAGTTATCGCTGTAGATATGAGCGACTTAGCTTATGAATATACAAATGTTGATGGTTATAAGCTAAATGTAACGGATACTGAAGCGTGTCAAAAATTCTTTGATGATGTTACAGAAAAATATGGTCGTATTGATGTCTTAGTTAATAATGCTGGAATTACACGTGATTCAACTACTAGAAAAATGACAGATGAAATGTTTGATCTTGTTATATCAGTCAATCTAAAAGGTGTCTTTAATTTAACACGCCTTGTAGGACCATATATGCAGGATCACAAATCAGGTTCAATTATTAATATCTCATCGATTGTTGGTGTTTATGGGAATTATGGTCAAGCTAATTATGCAGCATCGAAAGCAGGTGTTATTGGTATGACTAAGACTTGGGCGAGAGAATTTGCTGCTAAAGGTGGTAATGTTCGCGTTAATGCAATTGCACCAGGCTATGTTATGACTGATATCTTAAAAACCGTTCCTCAAGATTTACTAGATAAATTCTCAGCTATGACGATGGTCGGGCGTTTAGGACAACCTGAAGAAATTGCTAATGCTGCATTATTTCTAGCAAGTGAAGAGGCGTCATATGTGACAGGTCATGTACTAGAAGTCAATGGAGGCATGCGTCTATGAAACAATATGATGTTCAAACATTAAAACTAAGTAATACTGAAACAATTGCTTATCGTCAATGCGGTAATGCTGATAAATGTTTAGTTTTAGTCCATGGAAACATGAGTTCATCTGTCCATTATCAAATTGCGATGGAAAAATTTGAAGAAGACTATACTGTCTATGCACTTGATTTAAGAGGTTTTGGTGATAGTAGTTTTGTTAATGAAATTACTAGTTTAAAAGACTTTGCTGAAGATGTTGAATTATTCATCGAAGCATTTGATTTAAATAATGTAAATCTTTGTGGTTGGTCTACGGGAGGTGGAGTTGTTCTAGAAGTTGCCGCTGATATGCCAGAGCGTATAGCTAAAGTATTCTTACTAGATTCAGTTGGTATCAAAGGTTATCCTATGTTTAAAAAGGATGATAAAGGGCAAGCCATTTTAACTCAAATGATTCATACAAAAGAGGAAATTGCCTCAGATCCTGTCCAAGTACTTCCTGTTTTAAATGCTTATGCGAATAAAAACAAAGACATCATGAAAATGATCTGGAATGCAGTGATTTATAATACCCATCAACCTAGTGATGAAGATTACGAATTATATTTAGAAGCGATGTTTAAACAAAGAAACTTAGTGGATGTAGACTATGCGCTTGTTCATTTCAATATGACCAATACAAGTAATGGCATTGAAGAAGGTAGTGGACGTATTGCTTTAATCAAATGTCCGGTAGTAATTATGCATGGTGAAAATGATCTTGTAGTTCCATTTATGTATGCTCAAGAAATGAAAGAAGCATTTAAAGATCAAGCTACGCTTATCCCTTTAAAAAACGTTGGGCATTCTTGTTTAACAGATGATATCGACTTGTTTGTTTCAACACTTAAGGAACAAATTGCTTTATGACAAATGAAAATATTGGCATTCGTGGTCTAGGTATTTATTTACCAAAAGGACGCATGAGTGCTGCTGAAATCGCTCAAAAAACAAATGGTGTTTGGGCAGAATCAGCTGTCATAGAAAAACTTGGAATTATTGAAAAGACAATTGCTTCTGATGAAGATGGCACTCAAGAAATGGGTGCATTGGCTTCACTTGAAGCGTTGAAGAATGCAGATATTGATCCTTTAGATATTGATGTTATTTTGTGTTTTGGTGAAGAATGGAAAGAATATCCATTAACCACTTCTGCACTTTATATTCAAGATCGAATTGGCGCAAAAAATGCTTGGGGTGTGGATGTTCAAAACCGTTGTTGCACATCTGTAACAGCTTTGAAAATGGCAAAAGATATGTTAATTGCTGATGAAGATATTAATACAATCTTAGTTTGTGGAGGCTATCGTAATGGGGACTTTGTTGACTATAGTGATAAACAAATGTCAATGATGTATAACCTTGGAGCAGGTGGCGGTGCCATTATTCTTCAAAAAGGCATGACTAAAAACTTATTATTAGGGACGCATATTATTTCTGATGGATCATTGGCTCGTACAGCTGGTGTTGAAATTGGTGGGACTTGTCATCCATTTACAAAAAATAATATTGAAGAAGGTTATAAATCCTTAAGATTATTAGATGCTGAAAAAATGAAGAATCGTTTAAATGAAGTATCTCAAAATAATTGGATGGAATGTATCGATAAAGCTTTAAAAAAATCGAATCTTGAAAGAAAAGACATTGGTTACTTAGATATTTTACATATTAAACGATCAGCTCATATGGGTATGTTAAAGGATTTAGATCTAAATGAAGATCAATCAATTTATCTTGAACACTATGGTCATATTGGACAAGTTGATCAAGTTCTATCCTTAGCTTTAGCGCTTGAAAACCAAAAGGTAAAAGATGGAACGGTTGTTTGTATGATTGCGGCTGGTATTGGTTATGTATGGGCAGCCAATATTGTTCGTTGGGGTTAAATTATGGATATTTTCCTTCAACTTATACTTAGAAGTTTAGAAACAGGTAGTGTTTATGCACTAGCTGCTTTAGGTATCATCATTATTTTTAGAACTTCAAATATTACGCACTTTGCGCAAGGTGTAATGGGGATGTTTAATACTTTTGTTGTAACCGTGATGTTTACAAAAGTACATCTACCCTTATGGGCTTCCTTGCTAGTTGGTGTAATGTCTGCATTGTTTATTGGTTTCTTAGTGGATTTCCTTATTATTAGACATTCAAAGAAGGTTTCACCCTTAGCAAAACAAATCATTACATTAGGTTTAATTATGGTTATTTTAGGAATATCACCTCTATTTTTCGGTGTTGACCCACTGAATCTTCCTAAATTTTTCAATAGTGGAGATTTTCATATCTTAGGTGCATCAATTTCTTATAATGGTTTGTTTAATATCTCACTTGGCCTTGGAGCGATGGGGATTGCTTTCTATGTCTTGATGAATACAAAGTGGGGACTTGCGGTAAGAGTCACCGCATCAAATGAATTTACCGCACGGTTAATGGGTGTTCCAACAAAATCAGTAACTTTAGCTGCATGGGGTGTTGCAGGGATCCTTGGTTTATTAGCTGGGGTACTTATTGCGCCAACAACGTCTGTTAATTTTAATTTAATGGATGGGGTTCAAATTAATGCTCTAGTCGCTTGTGTTCTTGGTGGTTTTCAAACCTTCTATGGACCAGTCTTAGGAGCATATGTTATTGGTATTCTTAAAAACTTATTTGTTTACTATGTGTCAGATGTTTGGGGTGAGCAATTACTGTATTTATTCATCCTTGTCTTTATTGCCTTTAGACCATATGGATTGATTGGTAAGAAAGTTGTGAAAAAGGTTTAGTATGAAAAAAATAAATTTTAAACAACTTGTTCAACATCCCTATTTTGGTTATATCGTATTAGGACTTGGATTTATGATGATTCCAATTCTAGTCAATGCGAATATTCTAAGAAGCAATTATGTAGGAATAATGGCATCTGTCATGATTTATTCTATCGCTGCTTTAGGGTTAAATTTATTACTTGGTTACTCAGGTTTAATTTCACTTGGAACAGCAGGGTTTATGGGTATGGCAGCTTATATGTCTGCTTATATCACCATGGATCTAGGTCTTCCATTTGAGTTATCTATTGTGTTAGCCATTACTGTTCCAACCCTACTAGGTATTTTAGTTGGTTTAGTATCCTTAAGAATAGAAGGCTTGTATTTAGCGATTGCTACTTTAGCAGTTTCAGAAATACTACGTAAATCATTTTCTGAATTTGACACGATCACCAATGGTTTCTCTGGCAAATCAATTGGTTGGGTTAAATTCTTAATGGTTGTCAAAACGAACCAGTTCTTAATGTATGGATTTATTGTTTTAATTCTAATTATCGTTATGATTTTGATTCATAATCTCGTCTCTGGGCAAGCCGGTAGAGCGATGAATGCAATGCGTGGTAGTGAAGCAGCAGCTCAAGCGATGGGTGTTAATTTAATTCGAACTCGACTAATGGCATTTGCTTTCTCAACGGGTTTAGCATCCCTTGCGGGTGTACTCTATATCCATTTTAATCGCTATACCTATCCAGCCTCATGGACGCTAGGTTTATCACTAAACTTAGTAGCCGCAATAGTTATTGGAGGTCTCAGAAATATTTATGGAACGATCTTAGGCGTCTTTATAGTCTTTGCACTTCCCGATCTACTACTCAAACAAATTCCATATTTTGGAACCATTCCAAATTTTGCTTATATCGTAAATGGCATTCTTATCATTCTAGTTATTATGTTTTACCCACTTGGGGCTATCAGCATTGTGAATGATGTTAAAGCATTATTTAAACGAAAGGGGAAAAACTCATGAGTTTAGATAAATCTGTATTAACAGTTAGTGAACTAGCGATTAGCTTTGGTGGGATTAAAGCGGTTGATAACTTAAGTTTTGATATTAAAGAAGGTGAAATATTTGGTTTGATCGGACCAAACGGTGCTGGAAAAACAACCGTATTTAATTGTATTACCCAATTTTATAAACCTGATACAGGATCGATTAAATTTATTTCAAAGAATGATCAAGAATTTGAATTAACTCAACTTCAATCACATGAAATTATTCCATTAGGACTTGTTAGAACCTTCCAGAATTTAGAACTTATTCGTGAACTGACAATCTTAGATAATGTCATGATTGGTGCACACGTTGATTTTAAAAGTAATGTCTTTGAGCAAACGTTCCAAACCAAAAAAGCTCGTCTTGAAGAAAAAGCGATACGTAAAGAAGCCATCAAGATCTTAGACTTTGTTGGCATAAGTGATCGTATGTATCAACTTGTTGGAGGACAACCCTATGGTGTCTTAAAGAAAGTTGAATTAGCACGCACACTCATGTGTCATCCAAAACTCATTATTCTAGACGAACCGGCGGCTGGTCTAAATGATACAGAATCAATGGATTTGGCTGCAGATATTAAAACGATTAGAGATGAATTTAATTGCAGTATCTTACTGGTTGAACATGATATGAGACTTGTTATGGAAGTCTGTGATCGAATCTGCGCCATAAACTTTGGTCACATGATGGCGATTGGTCAACCAAAAGAAATTCAAAAAAATAAGGATGTACAAGCAGCATACCTTGGCGCGGTGGAGGAAACATCATGAGTACATTACTCGAGATTAATCAATTGGTCGTTCGCTATGGTGCAATTGAAGCTGTTAAAGGCATTAATTTAAAGGTTGAAGAAGGATCTGTTGTGGCAATTCTTGGCGCAAATGGTTCTGGTAAGACAAGTACACTTCGAACCATCTCTGGTTTAATTGAACCAGCGGGTGGAACCATACAGTTTTTAAATCAAAACATTGAAAACATGGAAGCTGAAAAAATCACTAAACTAGGGATTTCTCAGAGTCCAGAAGGGAGGCAGGTTTTCAGGGATTTAAGTGTAGAAGAGAATTTGAAAGTAGGAGCCTTTGTTTTAAAAGACAAACAGGAAATTAAGAGAAATTTTGAAAAAGTCTATCGTATGTTTCCTGTTTTACAAGAAAGAAAAAAACAAATTGCATCTACATTGTCGGGTGGTGAACAACAGATGTTGGCGATCGCTAGATCACTCATGAGTTCTCCAAAATTACTCTTATTGGATGAACCATCACTCGGTTTAGCACCACTAATTGTTCGCGATATTATGCAAATCATTTCAAAAATTAAAGAGGAAGGTACAACTGTTATTATTGTTGAACAAAATGCAGCTCAAACATTAAAAATTGCAGATTATGCCTATGTCTTAGAATTAGGAACCATTCATACAGAAGGTTTAGCTTCTGACTTATTGAATGATCCTAATTTGATTCAAGCTTACTTAGGTAAGCACTAAATTAACCTAATAATGCATGAAGCATTGTTAATAGGAGGAAAAATGAAAAAGTTTTTAGTTTTATTAGTTAGTCTAGTACTAGTACTAGGACTCGTCGGTTGTTCACCAGCTGAAGAGGAAGAAGTCGCTGCTCAAGGTGTTACTGACACAGAAGTTCTAATCGCAAACTGTGCTGCAACATCAGGTGCATTTGCACCTGTTGGCGTTCCATTTATCGCAGGTATTCAAGCTTATCTCGATATGGTGAATGCTGATGGTGGTATTGATGGTCGTACGATTACGTTCTTACATCAAGATGATGAATTTGATCCTGTAAAAGGGAAAGCATGTGTTGCTTCTATGATTAATGATGAACAAGTATTTGCACTTGTTGGTCACTTTGGTACACCAGTTGTTGGTGCTACTTTAGAAGATATTAAAGAAGCAGGAATTCCAGCTGTTTATTTCGCAACAGGTATTGGTCAACTTTATGATGATCAAGCAACTGATGAAGAAATGAATCGTAATATTATGCCAGTTCAACCAATTTATAAGACAGAAGGTCAAATCATGGTTGCTCGTGCAGTTGGTACATTTGGAGCTGAAAAAATTGGTGTTATCTATACCAATGATGATGCTGGTAAAGACTTATTATTTGGTGCTGAAAAACAAGCAACTGAATTAGGTGTAGAACTTGTATCTGCACAAGTAGAACCAGGTGCTACAGATGTTAGTGCTGCTGTTACAAAGATTAAAGATGAAAATGTAGACTTTATCGTAGGTGCTGCTATTCAAGCAACGATTCCTACAATTATTAAAGAATTAGCAAATCAAGCCGTTAATAAAGACGTGATTACAACTTATGTTAACGTATCACCAGCGATTGCTTCAACATTCATTGCAGACATTCAAAGTAAATTTGATGTTTATGGTAATGGTTGGGTAGCGATTGATGCTGATCATCAAGCAGCGATTGACGAATATGTCGCAAACATCGATGCTGAATATGCAGGTAATGCCTTTGCGATGACTGGCTGGATTGCAGCATCTTTCTTTGTTGAAGGCTTAAGCAGAGTTGAAGGAACAGTTACATGGGCTAAATTTATTGATGCGATGGAATCTGCACCAATTAACAACCCATTTGGTGGCGTCATTGACTTTGGTAATGGAGCTCGTTTAGGTACACAAGAAATGAATCTTTCTAAAGCTGTTGTCGGTGCATCTGCAACTGAAGGCACTTGGGAAGGTGTTGAACCTCTAGCTTCAATTACTTCTATTTTAGGTGAATAATAATAACTAAAAGGGGGAGTCTCTCCCCCTACCTTTCTAACAATTATCTGGAGGATTCAAATGGAATACCAAAATAAAGTGAAAACAGCACAAGAAGCTGTGCAACTTGTTAAATCAAATATGAACATTGTGACAGGACTAGGAGCTGCAGAAGGTCGTTTATTCTTAAGTGAACTACACACAGTCGCAGATCATGTAAAAAATGTGACCGTAACCAACTGCTTACCAATGTCGGATCAGTCTTTTATGAAAGAAGAATATAAATCTTCATTCTTTGTTGATGGCTGGTTTTATTCACCAGTACTAAGAAAAGCACATAAAAATGGCAATATTTCATTTATTCCTAATCATTTACATTTAGCTGGGATTAAACGTCTAGCTCATGTACATACAGATATTTATGTTGGAGCTTGTTCAATGCCTGATAAACATGGTTACGTATCGCTTTCCTTAAGTAATACTTATGAAAAGCGCGTCATTGAAGAAGCAGATTGTGTCATATTAGAAATTAATCCAAACATGCCTTATACCTATGGGGATGTAGAATTAGCACTTTCAGAAATCGATATCATTATTGAAGCGGATTATATGCCACCAGCACTACCTGATGTAGAATCAAATGAAAAAGATGAAAAAATAGGTCAATATATAGCATCCTATATAAAAGATGGTGATTGTATTCAACTTGGTATTGGTGGAATTCCTAACGCAGTTGCCTCATTTTTATCAGACAAAAAAGATTTGGGTGTTCATACTGAAATGTTGACATCTGGAATTGTGGATTTAGTTAAAAAAGGTGTTATCACTGGCAAAATGAAACAAGAACAACGCGGGAAAATGGTTTGTACTTTTGCTTTAGGAAATCAAGCGCTTTATGATTTTGTTGACCATAATCCTGCAGTTGTTTTTATGGATGGTGCGATTGTGAATGATCCACACATTATTGGCTTAAATGATAATCAAATATCAATTAACACAACAATGGAAATTGATTTAACCGGTCAATGCTGTTCTGAGTCCATTGGATCACTACAATTTTCAGGAACGGGTGGTCAAGCTGATACAGCTATAGGTGCGCAAAATTCTAAAAATGGTAAATCATTCATTGCTTTATATTCAACTGCGATGGTGAGAAATAAAGAAACGGGCGAAAAGGAAGAAATCTCAAAAATTGTTCCCCAACTTAAACAAGGGGCAGCAGTTACTCTAAGTCGAAATGACGTAGATTATGTTGTGACCGAATATGGTGTAGCACATTTAAAAGGTACGAATATTCGTGAACGTGTTGAGTTGCTTATCGGAATCGCTCATCCCAAATATCGTGATGAGTTAAGACAACAAGCCGTTGACCTAGGGATCATTATCTAATGGCAACGCTCAAGTTTTCGGATTATGAAATCTACTATGAAAGATATGGACAAGGGAAACCCATTTTAATCTTGAATGGAATTATGATGTCAACCAAGAGTTGGCAAGCATTCATTGAAACATTTAGTCAACATAATGAGTTGATCTTAATGGATTTACTTGATCAAGGACAATCATCTAAGTTAAATGATATTGAATATAATCAAAGCATTCAGGTTGAGGCTGTAAAGCATTTGATTGAAAAATGTCAGTTAAACAATTTAGCTCTTTTTGGGATATCTTATGGTGGAGAAGTGGCGATACAATTAGCTGCTAGATATCCAGAATTAGTAGAAAGATGTCTGTTTTTTAACACAGCTGCTTATACAAGTCCTTGGTTAAAAGAAATTGGTGAAGCATGGAATATGGCCGCTCATAATCCACAAAATTATTATTCGACAACGATACCTGTCATTTATAGTCCAAAATTTTATGAGAGAAGAATCGATTGGATGGAAAATCGAAAGAAGATACTTTTAAATGTATTTTCTGATCCAGTTTTTATTGAAGCGATGATTCGTTTAACCAATAGTGCAAATTCATATGATGAACGAAAAAATTTATCAAAGATCACATGTCCAAGTTTAGTGGTGGGATGCGAGTTTGATATGATTACGCCCTTTCACAATCAAGTAGATTTAGCTAAAGCTCTTCCTAATGCTAATCTTATTTATATACCTGACTCTGGTCATGCATCTATGTATGAAAAACCAGTCTTATTTACAAGTTTAATCCTAGGTTTTGTCAATAATTCCTTGACAGATGATGTAATATAAACATGGAAGAAAAGACCATGGAAAATAAAAACACTCTCGTTAATAAACCAAAAACTAAAAGAGGTCAAGCAACTTTAAATCGTATCTGTGAAGCAGCTGAACAAGTCATTTATAAAAAAGGCTATCATGCAACTTCTATCAATGATATTACTTATCGAGCTAAAGTTGCACCAGGAACTTTTTATATTTACTTCACTGATAAAATTAGTTTATATAAATATCTATTATCTTCTTATAGTCATGAAATAAGACAACATATCGCAATATGTGTTAAAGATTGTAAGACGCGTAAAGAAGCTGAAAGAGAAGGTTTACGTGCCTATCTTGAATTTATTAATCAAAACAAACATATCTATAATATTATTTGGGAATCACTCTATATTGATAAGCAATTATTTATTGAGTATTACACTGACTTTGCAAGATATTATATTAAACACATTTTACAAGCACAAGAACTTGGTGAGATGACAGAACATAATCCAACCGTTGTTGCTTATATGTTGATGGGTATTTCAAACTTCATTGGTTTGAATTATGTAATGTTCTCTAACACAGATAATTTTGATAACATTGTGGATGATGTTATTGATATCTTAGATAAAGGATTATTTAAATGAATTTAAAAATTGTACTCGCATCACAAAGCCCACGTCGTCGTGAGCTTTTCACTCGTTTAGGCTATCCATTTTCCACAGACTCAGCCGATATTGATGAAACACTAGATTTAAATTTAAGTGTACAGGATGCTGTAGAAGCTTTAGCTTTAAGAAAAGCAAAAGCTGTAGAAGAAAAACACCCAGAATCAATTATTGTGACAGCTGATACAGTGGTTGTTTTAAATGAAAAAATTTATGGAAAAGCGGCTGATTTTGATGAAGCATTTACGATGTTAAAAGAACTGAGTGGACATACACATCAAGTCATGACTTCACTGTGCTTAATGTATAAAGACAAACATCATACTTTCACATCTATAACTGATGTTGAATTCTATGAATTAGAGGATGAAAATATCAAATCTTATATTGAAACAGGTGAAGCATATGACAAAGCTGGCGCTTATGGAATACAAGATTTGGGATCATTATTCATCAAAGGAATTAAAGGTGATTATTATACCGTTATGGGTTTGCCTGTAGCTTTATTAAAACGTGAACTTGATCAGTTTATTCAAAGCATATAATACTTGCATAAAGTCATTATTTTAAGTATTATATGAAAGCAGTTGCCGACATAGTTCAACGGTAAAATAGAGCAATGGTAATGCTCAGTTCCGAGTTCGATTCTCGGTGTCGGCACCATTTACAAATCAAGACCCAGTTTGGGTCTTTTTTTAAAATCAACTACCTATTATTACTCAGTAGTTGGATTGAGTATCTGAACTAATAAGAAATACTTAGGAGTTGGCATTAATTCAACTATCGCAAAATTTGCGACAGTTGAGATGACTTACTTAACTCTGCCTAGATATAAAGCAAATTAGAGAATACAAACAACCTTTGATTTTTTGTTTCAACAATATCTCATAACCTTGAAGAATTAATTTTGTAAGTATAACATATAGTTAAAAGGAGCCAAAGAACATGAGCTTTAAAGAAGGATTTTTATGGGGTGGCGCAATTGCGGCCAACCAAGCTGAAGGAGCATGGAATGTAGATGGTCGTGGTCCAGCTATGACCGATGTCACAACAGGAGGTTCCGTTAAGGAACATCGATATGTGACATATATTGATAAAGATGGAAAACCAGGGAAAGTACGTGCCCATGGAGGTAAGATTCCTGAAGGTGCAAAATATGCAGTATTAGAGGATCACCTTTATCCTAATCATGAAGCGATTGATTTCTACCATCGCTACAAGGAAGACATTGCTTTGTTTGCTGAAATGGGATTTAAACTCTTTAGGATGTCTATTTCTTGGTCAAGAATTTATCCAAATGGGGATGAAAAAACGCCAAATCAAAAAGGTATTGAATTCTATCGCAATGTTATTAAAGAATGTCGCAAATATGGAATTGAACCTTTAGTTTCTATTTGGCACTTTGATACACCTTTATATCTGGAAGAGAATTATGGAGGTTGGTTAAATCGTGACTTAATTGATTTCTATGAACGATTTGCTCGTACCTGTTTTGTCGAGTTCAAAGGTTTAGTTAAATATTGGTTAACCTTTAATGAAATTAACAATACAGTCATGATGCTAGATTTGTTTGGTGCTGAAGGTAAAGATGAGGATTATCAAGAAGCTTACCAACATTTACACCATCAATATGTTGCGAGTGCTAGAGCTGTCAAAGCAGGTCATGAAGTTGATCCAAATAATATGATTGGCTGTATGATTTGCGGTATTACTTTCTATCCGGCTACTTGTGATCCTAAGGATATTATTAAGAATCGCCATATGTGGGAACAAAGCATTTTCTATAGTGGTGATGTTCAATGTAAGGGTAAGTATCCAACTTATGCTAAACGTTTGTGGGATGAACATAATGTTAAGCTAAATATTACTGAAGCTGATTTAAAAGACTTGGCTGAAGGTAAAGTTGATATGTATACATTCTCCTATTATATGTCGACCATTGTCACAACCCATGAAGTTAAAGATTCTGTATCAGGTAATTTCTCAGCTGGTGCTCGTAATGAGTATCTTGAATATTCTGATTGGGGTTGGGCATTAGATCCAGTGGGTTTACGTTATTACTTAGAAATGATTTATGATCGTTATGAACTACCACTTATGGTTGTTGAAAATGGTTTAGGTGCTTTTGATACAGTTGAAGAAGATGGTTCAATCCATGATCAATATCGAATTGACTACTTACGTAAACACATCGATGAAATGGGGAAAGCTGTAGATAATGGTGTGGATTTGATTGGTTATACAACCTGGGGTTGCATTGATTTAGTTAGTGCAGGTACGGGTGAAATGCGTAAACGTTATGGTTTTATTTATGTTGATAAAAACGATGATGGTACTGGTACTTTAGCTAGAAGTAAGAAAGATTCATTCTTCTGGTATAAAAAAGTCATTGAATCAAATGGGACTAATTTAGACTAGTACAATAATTCATATTAAGTGCTTAAAGAGAAAGTGATTAAATTACTTTCTCTTTTATGTGTTAAACAATAATTACTAATGAAGGTATTAAATTTATAACGACTTTATATTTAGTTTAAAATCATCTATCATAAAGATATGAATTTTAAGCATATAAAAATATTAAAAAAGCTAATGGGTAAAACTGGAGATTTTCAATCCTTTTTTAAAGAACTCATTGAGCTAGAACAAAAACAAGCTCAGATAAAGAAACAGCTTTCGATGTTTAATAGACCTTCTAAAATAAAGAAAAAGGAAGACGGATTATCACCGATTAATTTTGTATTAGAGAATAATGGATTATCAAAATTAAGGAATAATGAAATTAAGGAACAACTAGATTTATTAGTTGATAAATTTATTGAAAATGATCAGTATTATGATCAAAATCGAGATCGTATTTTAGCGGCGTTTAATTCAATTGTTAATGAAATTAAAACGAGTTTTTTTATGACTGAAGAAACACGTGAATTACTTCAATATAAATTTAATAAGATTAGTGAAGAGTATACAAAAATGAGAGACATCTGTTTATTTAATATGGCAGTCTTTTCAGCATTTATTTACTTCTATGAGAGTAAAGAAGTCATGATTTCCGAAATAAAAAATTACTTAGATAAAACAGATCTTACGTATAAACTTGTCCCAAGTTACGAAAACACCTATAAATACGAATATGAATATGAGAAGTTTGGCTTCTTTTTTACACAAAAATAAGTGAGGATTTATGTCGAAAATTAAAGTAATATTCCATATAGACGAAATGTCTAAATGGCCATTGGTGCTTGCGAATACTCGTAATTTAATCAATGAAATGCAAGATGTCTTAAGTGAAGTTGAAGTATTAGCTAATTCTGAAGCTGTTTTATTTTTTAAGAATGATAATAGTGATTTAAAAGAACAAGTTTTGGCTTTATCTAATAAAGTTAAGTTTTGTGTATGCAGAAACTCAATGAAATCACTAAAAATTGAAGCAAAAGAAATTGATGACTATATCTCAATTGTAAGTTCAGGTGTAGCTTATCTTGCTTATCAACAAAATGATGGTTTTGCTTATATCAAACCTTGATTAGCACTAAAGTCTAATTGTTTGTATAGGTTTATGATGTTAACTTTAAGATAATAAAATTGAGGAGATCACAATGAAAAAATTCACAAAGATTTTTTTGATCAGTTTATTATTTATAACAATTCTTGGTGCTTGTACAAGTGCTAAACCTGAAGATACTGTAACTGAATTTTTAGATACGATTAAAAATACAGATGATGGATTGTTTGATGAGTCGTTGAAAGATTATTGGGTAAGTGATAGTTCAAACATGGATACTGTTGAAGAACTAAATTCTGATGATGATGCATATACAGAACTCTATCTACAATATATGCAAGATTTTGACTATACAATTTTAGATAGTACTGTTACTGATGATTTAGCTGTGGTAAGTGTTGAGTTTACGACTTACCCAATTGCTGAAATGTTTATGGCATGGATGATGCAAATGTTTACTAATTTATTTGATCCTACAATAAGTGGTTTAAGTGAAGAAGAACTCAATCAAAAATACATAGAGTGGTTTAATGAAGTTGCGCAAAACTATAGTAAAAATCGAGTGAGTACAGCTGATATCCATTTAATAAAAATTGAAGGTGACTGGAAGTTCTCTGCAGATGATGAAAATATCGATTTTGTTGATGCATTATTTGGAGGATTACTCTCAGGATTCGATGGAGATCTTATCGAAGAATCATAGATTTTTTAAAAGTTTAAATGGATTTTCAATTAAATTAATTGAAGCTTTACGCTATAATTAAAACACGAGGTATTTACTACATGAATAATCCAAGTTTAGTAATCTTAGCTGCCGGAATGGGTAGTCGTTATGGCGGTTTAAAACAAATTGATACACTGGGAAATAATGGTGAATCAATTATTGATTTCTCTATTTATGATGCGATCAAAGCTGGCTTTAAGAAAGTTTATTTAATCATTCGAAAAGAACATCAAGAAGCCTTTGAAAATTCATTAGGCAAGAAGATCAGACCATTTATTGAGGTTGAATATGTCTTTCAGGATCTAAGTGATTTACCACTTAGTTTTAGTGTTCCTGAAGGAAGAGAAAAACCATGGGGAACAACCCATGCGATGTGGGCATGTCGAAATCAAGTCAAAGAACCATTTATGATTTGTAATGCAGATGACTATTATGGGGTAGATGCCTTTAAAACAATGTATGACTTTTTAGTCAATGATGTCAGTGATACAAACTATTCACTTATTGGCTATCGTTTAGTCAATACACTCTCTGATTCTGGTTCAGTGACACGTGGGGTTTGTGCAGTAAAAGATGGATGTCTTGTTGATGTGGTTGAACGCAAAGAGATCAAGAAAGACAGTGGTAAAGTTATTACCAGTGAAAATGGAGTAGATTGGTCAGAACTTGATCCACAAGGTTTAGTCTCCATGAACTTCTGGGGTTTCACACCTAAAGTCTTTGAACTTGCAGAGAAACAATTCATTGCATTTCTAAAACGTGATTTAGAAGCTAACCCCATGAAGTGTGAACATGTTATCCCAACGATGATTGGTGAAACATTAAATAAAGATTTATATAAGATGAATGCACTCACATCTGAGAATACTTGGTATGGAGTCACTTATAAAGAAGATAAACCGGGTGTGGTTGAAACCTTTAAACGTTTAAAAGATGAAAAAGTATATCCCTTTGATTTATGGGCAAAATAAAACGGAAGCAATTCCGTTTTTTAGTTAAATAAGTTTTTAATTAAATCAAATGAGTAGAAGATTGTTCCAAAACTAGTAAATAAGTTTGCGAATACAACAACGAGTAATATTCGAGCAACTCTGTTTTTCCAATAACCTTTTAGATGTAATACGTCATCTGATAAATTCATGAAGTCTTCTACTTTTGGTTTATGGACCCAAGCTTCAACGAGTCCTGCAAACCAACCAGTAGCTAAGAAAGGACTTAAGATTCCAATGGGTGCCATAAAGAATGCTGTAATAATGCTTAAGGGATGACCTAATGCTAGTGCAGTTCCAAGCGCAGCGAGTGATCCATTAATCACTAAGAATTTTAGAATGGTTGATAGGGCAACTTCAGGTGATTTAAAAATAGTTATGCCAATTAATCCTAAGATGAGTAGTGGGACAATCCATTGTGTTAGTTTTGATGTTTTTTTGGCTTGAGGTTTCTTTAATAAAGCGGAAATACTGTGGGGTTGTTCAATGTATTTTAAGATTCCCGGAACATGAGCAGCACCAACGACAGCAACAATATTTTCGCCTTTAGCACGTCTCATTTTTTCAGCTAAAATACGATCTCTTTCATCAATCAGTGTTGTCGTTATTTGTGGGAAGGTTTGTTCAACTTCTTTTAAGGCAGATTGGAGAAGATCTTGTTCTTTTAGTTTTTCGATATCTTCTTCTTTTATATCGTTTTCGAAGAATGATCCAAACATTTCTGTCATCAGTTTTGATTTCTCAATAAAACCTAATGAATGCCAGATTCTTAGCAAAGTAATTTGAATCGAGCGGTCAATTTTTTCTAAATGGATATTATGTGTTAAAGCAAAATCAACAGCAGCTTTTATTTCATCACCTGGTTTAACATCAAATTTATTGGCAATCTTTTTTTGATAAGAGGACAAGATCATTTGAGAAAGTAGGAAAGCGACCTTCTTTTCTTTGATAATTTTTACAATATCAGTGTTTTCCCATTTCTTTGTATTGACCATGGATTGGTAACGTTCTTCATCTAGTTCAATACATATGCAGTCAGGTTGAAGTCCTTGGCATACTGATTTTACTTCATCAATTGAGGCTTGGGAAACATGAGCAGTTCCCACAATTGTAATTTTCTTGTTTTTTAATTGTATTTCGGTTTTCATAGGACCTGTACATCATAGCATCTTTTCCCTTGAAATGAACTTGTTCTATCAAATAATCACATAAGATTATGTGATATAATAAGTGGGCTTAGGAGGATGTTTCATGCTCAATTATTCAACACTCCAAACGCTCATTCAGTTGGTGCGGATGGTAGCCGATATTGGCATCCTTTGGATCTTGTTGTTCTACACAATAAAAATCGTTAGAAATAATACTAGAACAGCTCAAATTTTCAAAGGAATCATACTTATTTTAATCATTAGAGCAATCGCAAACTACTTTGGTTTCAAAGCAGTTGATTGGCTCGCAGGTGTCTTGGTAACCTATGGTTTCTTAGCCATCATTATTATTTTCCAACCAGAAATTAGGACTATACTTGAAAGATTAGGTAAGAATACCTTCTTTTCACGTTTATCAACCTTATCTGGAACAGAGCGTGAACGTCTAGTTGATGAACTAGTTTCAGCAACCATGAATTTATCTGCCAATCGTGTCGGTGCATTAATCACCATTGAACAAGGTGTTTCACTGAGCGATTTTATCAAAACAGGAACGCCGATTAACTCCTTAGTTAATGCGGAGTTGCTGAATACCATCTTTTTACCTAATACACCAATTCATGATGGTGCAGTCATTATTCAAGGGGATCGCATTGCCTGTGCATCTGCCTATTTCCCACCAACCAATATGGTTGTCCCAACCCGATTTGGCGCACGTCATAGAGCAGCGATTGGGATCAGTGAAATCACTGACTCATTTACAATTGTTGTATCCGAAAAGAGTGGTCGTGTTTCAATTGCAGAAGAAGGAAAACTTGTTCCAGTCAATCAAACAGAATTACGCAATTTCTTAAAACAAATTATTCTCCATGGCGAAGAAGAAGTAACAGCTGAGTCAACCAAGAAAATTATCCCAGCAGCACCAGATAATTCACCTGAAGTGTTTCATGAGGATTCAATGGTTGAAAACCGTGGATTTTTCAAACGCCTATTCTCTCCAAACCCAAGTATTAAACCTAGTCCAGAAGTGATTGAGGCCGATGCGAAAAAACTTGCTGACGAAAAAGCTAAAAAAGAAGCTGAAAAGAAAGCTAAAGAAGATGCTATAAAAGCAGAAGCTGAAGCAAAGATAAAAGCCGAAGAAGAAGCTAAACGCTTGGCTGAAGAAAAAGAAAAGGCAGAAGCTGAAGCTAAAGAACAAGCTGAAGCAGAGGCAAAACGATTAGCCGAAGAAAAAGCTAAAGCGGATGAAGAAGCAAGAATAAAAGCTGAAGAGCAGGCGAAAGAAGAAGCAGAAGCTAAAGTACTAGCGGATACTCAAAAAGAAGCTGAAGATAAAGCACAAAAAGAAGCTGATGAAAAGGCGAGAGTTGAACAAGAAGTAGCATTAAAAGCTACAGTTGATGCTAAGGCGGAAACCCCTGGTTTCTTTGAACGTTTATTTGGTAAAAAAGCAGAAGTTAAAGTTGAAGAACCTGTGGTTGTCGAAGAAGTTGAAGAAAAGATAGATGACAATACTACAAGTACAAAGAAGAAAAGTACAAGCACTCGAAAAAAATCTTCAACGACTAAGAAAACTACAACTAAAAAGAAAACAACCAAAAAGGTTGAAGAAGATAAAGAAGAACTTAATGTGGATGATATTGAACCAATTAAAGATACGCCACATGTTAATTTAGAATACAGTGTCTCCGATGAATCATTATTGGATGATGACGATTTTTCTGATGAATCGAAAGGAGGCAAATAATCATGACTGCACCTCGAAAAGATGATGAACACAAACAAAATCCTGAGAAATTAGAATTAGCAAAAGCAATTGCTGAACAAAGTCAAAAAGTTATTAAAACTTATACAAGCATTGAGTCTATGTTTTTAAGATTTGGGAAGTTCTTTAGTTCATGGTTTGACCGTATCCTTTTCAATCAACGAAATGGTAAAGTTATCTCCTTGATTCTAGCGATTATTTTATATGTTGCGATTAACTTTAATATAGGTGAAGTTATCTTTGAATCCCCGATTACTTCAGGGGTAACCATCGATAATATTCCTGTTACGGTTATTTCTAACCAAGAAGTTTACGAAGTCAGCGGATTGCCAGATGAAGTTACTGCTTATGTCGTTGGTGATTTATCTGATATTACTTTAATTCGTACACAAAAGGCATATTCTGTTGTGGCTGATCTTTCAGGTCTGCTTGAAGGTGTGCACGAAGTTGATTTAAGCCCAAAAGATTTCTCATCTCGAGTAGATGTCGCACTACAACCATCAACAGCTGTTGTGACGATTAAAAAGAAGATCTCACAACATTTCGATTTAGAGTATGACTTTATTAATACAGATAAGATGTCTCAAGAATATGTTTTATCTGAACCAGTATTTGGTGATAGTGAAATTATTATTCGTGCTTCTCAAGATACATTGGACCAAATTGGGATTGTTAAGGCTTTAATAGATGCGAGTGGTGTAACAGTTGACTTTAGTCAAAATGCACCAATTGTTGCCTATGATCAAAATGGTAATCGTATGAATGTCGATATTATGCCGGCTTCAGTAAACGTATCAGTAGGTGTTACATCACCAAATAAGACAGTTAATATTTCTGTTTTACCTCAAGGTGAAATTCCTAACAATCAAGCAATTGAAAGCATTGTTCTAGACCAACAAACCGTCACCATTTATGGTCGTGAAACCGTCTTGAACTCCATTGATTCTCTTCAAGTACCAATTGATGCGACACAGTTAAGTAGTGATACTTCACTAGTTGCGGATGTACCTTTACCAACGGGTATACGTCTATCGAGTGTTTCGCGTGTAAATATGCAAATTACATTAGGTGAAGGCATTGATTCGGTTGTTGAAAACGTCTTTATCCAATACGTAAACAATGTTAAAGGATATCGATTTACATTAGTTAACCCTGAAGATACACAAACATCGATCGATGTCTTTGGGACACAAACAAACTTAGACTTGCTCTCTACAGATGATTTCTATGTTTACTTTGATATGACTAACATTGAATTAGGTGAACAAGAAGTACAACTTTATATGCGATCATATAAACCTTTAGTTAAAGCAAGTCTACAAAAACAAACAATAATGATTAACGTGGTGGAATAAATGGGAAAATACTTTGGAACAGATGGTGTTCGCGGAAAAGCGAATACAGAATTAACAGGTGATATAGCATTTAAAATTGGATTAGCTCTTGGTGAGCGCTATATTGGCAAACGAATTAGCGTTGGGATGGATACTCGATTATCTTCGAGTATGCTTAAAAACGCAATTTCAGCTGGTGTATGTGCTGCTGGCGCAAATATCTATGATTGTGGGGTAGTACCAACGCCATGTATTGCCTATATCACATCACATGAAGATTTTGTCGCTGGTGTAATGATTTCAGCTTCTCATAATCCTTACTATGATAATGGGATAAAAATCTTTAACCATGATGGTGTAAAGATTGATGAAAATACAGAAAGTTTCATAGAAGAAGTTATTGATGGACGTCAAGTTCATTTGGTTTCTGATGAAAAAATTGGAACGGTGCATGTCTATTCAGATGCATTAATTCGCTATAAACAATATTTGAAAGATATCGTTAATCTAGACCTAAAAGGTGTGAAGATTGCGATTGATAGTGCGAATGGTTCAGCATCTGTGACAGCCGCATCTATTCTATCTGATCTAGGGGCAGAACTTTTTGCCTTAAATCAAGAACCAAATGGAATTAATATTAATACAAAT
Organism: Erysipelotrichaceae bacterium; assembly: GCA_963663995.1. GTDB lineage: Bacteria > Bacillota_I > Bacilli_A > Erysipelotrichales > Erysipelotrichaceae > UBA2212. The sequence continues at coordinate 1,777,628 of OY760660.1, forward strand.
TGTGGGTCAACGCATCCTGAAGAACTACAGAGTTTTACCACTCGCCACAATTGCGCTGTTGGTTTTGCCTTTGATGGTGATGCGGATCGTTTAATTGCGGTCGATGAGAATGGTGAATTATTTGATGGGGATAAAACGCTATATGTTTGTGGAATTCACATGAATGAAAAAGGTGAATTAAAAGAACATACGTTAGTGACTACTGTGATGGCTAACTTAGGTCTGCATAAAGCACTCAATCATAAGAATATTAAAACTGAGCAAACACAAGTTGGTGATAAATACGTTTATGATCGTATGATTTCCAATGATTTTAGTATTGGTGGAGAACAATCAGGTCATATCATTTTTAAAGAACATATGACCACAGGTGATGGGGTTCTTACAGCACTTAAATTATTGGAAGTTATGCAAGATAAGCAACAATCATTAGCTCAACTTTCTAAAGACTTAGTTATTTATCCTCAAGTATTAAAGAATGTTAGAGTGAATGATAAGAAAAAAGCACTTGAAAACAGTGAGTTAAAAGCACTGATTAATGAAAAAGAAGCAAGTTTAAAAGGTGATGGTAGAATCCTAGTTCGTCCAAGTGGAACTGAACCTTTAGTTCGGGTCATGGTTGAAGCAGCTAGTGATGATATTTGTCATCAACTTGTTGATGAAGTTGTAGAGAAAATACAAGGATTGGGGCTATGATGATTAAACGTGTTATCAGTGTGGTTGAAGACGAAAAAGACTTAAACGAACTGGTTAAACGTTACCTTGAAAAAGAAGGCTATGAGGTTCGTTCGTATTTAACTTATGAAGAAGCAAGTATGCATGCATCTGATGATGATGTGCATTTATGGGTCTTAGACATCATGTTAGATGATAAGAGTGGTTTTGATTTGATTGAAGAAATTAAAATGCAATCAAATAACATTCCAGTTATTTTCATGAGTGCTCGAGATAAAGAATTTGATCGAATTATTGGTTTAGAAAAAGGTAGTGATGATTATATTACTAAACCTTTCTCACCAAAAGAACTTGTTTTAAGAGTCAATAATATTTTACGACGTGTTTATAAAGATGATAATCGTTTAGAAGTAGACGGCTATGAAATTGATTTAGATCAACGTAAAGTTTATCGTGATTCTCAAGAAATTGATTTGACCACAAAAGAGTTTGATTTACTGATGTTGTTTGTTAGAAATAAACAAACAGCTTTTTCCCGTGAACAAATATTAGATCGTGTATGGGAAACAAATTACTTCGGTAGTGATCGTGTTGTTGATGATACCTTACGTCGTTTACGTAAAAAATTATCTAATTTAAACATTCATACGATCTATGGGTTTGGATACCGTTTAGGTTAATTTATGAAGCGGATAGGTTCCATCCTCAAAAAGATGACCTTAACTCAGCAACTGATGACCGTTACTTTGGTCTCGTTGTCGTTTTTTATTGTCTTTGTCTTTGTATTCATCTTTGGAAATATTAATACCTTGGTTAAAGAACAACTTGTTAAGAGTATTCATGATGATCAATCAATGATTATCAAGAATTACCAAGAACAGTTTGATAACTTAATTTTTAGAGGTGCAGATCCTAATATTGTTCATATTATCTATGATCTAAATGATCCAAGTAAGATAAAAACAAATGCGACGACAACCATCGATCTTTTATTGCGTGAAGAATTTGATTTGATGATTAAAGAACAAATTGAACCAGTCATGGATTATGAAACAGATTCAAGTGGGAATGAAATTCTCTACTCTGTTCAATATTTCAATGAACATAATGTCATTGTTTCGTTTGTGATTGCCAGTGCAATGAATCAGTTTAGATTGTCACTTGTAAATGGTGTTGTTAATATTCTCTTAATCATTGTGGGAATTCTTTTCTTACTCTTAATGATGTGGGTGGGATATCTCATTCATAGTCTAAAGCAAATAGAAAATTATATTGAAGCTTATCGTAAAGGTGAAAATCCTGAACTTAAAATTGATCGACATGATGAAGTGGGAGAACTCGCTTCAGCTATTGTCTCCATGAATAATGAAATTAAGCGCCAAGAAATGTTGAAAGAAGAAATGGTTCAAAACATTTCACATGATTTAAAAACACCGATTGCAACGATTAAATCCTATGGTGAAAGTATAAAGGATGGTGTTTATCCATATGAAACACTTGAGAAAAGTGTTGATGTCATTATTGAACATGCCAATCGTTTAGAGAAGAAAGTACATTCACTTTTACTTTTAAATCGTATGGGTTATTTAGTTTCTGAAGATTTAGGCGAAAACAGAGTAGAAATGAAAGAGTTAGTTGAAAAAGTTATTCTTTCCTTAAAAGTTTTCAAACCCAAAATTCATCTTAAAACAAACTTAGTTGCATGCAGCTTCGTTGGGTCTGAAGAACCATGGCGAGTCGTTGTCGAGAATTTACTTGATAATGCTTTACGTTATGCCAAGTCAGAGATTGTGATTGATCTAAGCGCAACAAGTCTAAAAATCTATAATGATGGAGATCCTATTCCTGAAGATAAATTAAAACAACTCTTTAATCCTTATGAAACAGGTAAGGGTGGACAGTTTGGTTTAGGCTTAGCGATTGTCAAACGTGTATTAGATGCTTACTGTTTTAACATTCATGCGATTAATCTAGATAAAGGCGTTCAGTTTATTATTGATGAGCGCTTAGTTGTCGCAACCGCTATTAAGGAGGATTTTCTCTAATGAGTATGGTTCAACTTAATGGTATTAATACCTATTATATTCAAGAAGGAACAGGCAAGGATGTTATCTGTTTATTAGGATGGGGACAGGATGTTCGCATGTTTGAACCGACCTTAAAACACCTTTCAGATCGGTTTAGAGTTTCAGTTCTAGATTTACCTGGCTTTGGTCAATCGAGTATGATGAGTAATGCTTGGTCCGTTGACGATTATGTTAACTGGTTGAAAGCTTTTATTGAAGATCAAAAAATCGAAAACCCTATTTTAATTGCTCATTCTTTTGGTGGACGGGTCTCTATAAAATATGCGAGTGAGTATCCAGTAAGAAAAATGGTATTAACAGGCGCAGCTGGTTTAAAACCAAAACATGGCTTGGATTACTATGCAAAAGTGTATAGTTTCAAAGCGGCTAAGCAAGTATTTAAATTACCACTTATTAAAAACTATAAAGATCAAGTATTAAAGAACTTTGGTTCAAGTGACTACAAAGCCATTTCTGGGCCACTTAAAGAAAGCTTTGTAAGAATTGTAAATGAAGATTTAAGAGAATATCTAACAAAGATTAAAGCATCTACTCTACTGATTTGGGGAGAAAAAGATGATGCGACACCTTTGTGGATGGGTCAAGTAATGGAAAAAGAAATGAGAGATGCAGGTTTAGTGGTCTTTAAGAATGAAGGTCACTATGCTTATTGGAATCAAATAGATCGATTCCATAAAATTGTTGATACATTTTTAAAGGAGGATGCTCATGGATAAATATATTCAAACTTTTGCGAGTTTTTTAATGATACTTTCACTCTATGCTCTTCTTTTAACACCAACTAAAAATACACTTCATATGTTTCAACAAAATCGCTATGAGCTAAGAAGATATTTCCCATGGTTATTTGGTGAAATTAAATATCAAATTAAGCATAATAAACTTTGGATAGTCATTGTCGGAATCTATGGTGTTTTGGCTTTAATTGCACATTTTTCAAGCATCTTAGCACCAGCAATGGCCATTGGCGTTAATTTAGCCCTCGCCTTATATTTACATTATCAAGATCGTTCAAAAGTAAAAATTAAACCATTAGTTTTTACAGATCGTGTTAAAAGACAAAGTGTTGTGATGTTTATCCTTTCAAGTTTATTAATCATGTTGATTTGGTCGTATAGTTGGAATATTAGAATTATTTTTTCTCCACTATTGATGTTGAGTACATGGTTATTATTGGGTTTAACCGCAATCATCACAGCTCCATTTGAAGCGATGGTTAAACGTTCATACATTCAACAAGCAAGAAATATCCTAAAGGGACAAGTGAACCTTATTAAAATTGGGGTGACGGGATCTTATGGGAAAACATCAACCAAAAACATCTTAAATGAAGTTTTATCGGAGAGCTTCTATACCCTAGCATCACCAGCTAGTTTTAATACGCCAATGGGTTTAACCATTACCATACGTGAACACTTAAAATCTGTTCATCAAGTATTTATTGCTGAAATGGGTGCAGATAAAGTGGGTGAGATTGAATTCTTAAGTAAATTTATTCAACCCAAAATTGGGATTATTACATCTATTGGTCCTCAACATCTCAACACCTTTAAAAACATTGAAAATATTATTAAAGAAAAAATGCGTCTAGCTGAAAATCTTCCAGAAGATGGCTTAGCTGTTTTAAATATGGATAATGAATATATTCGAAACTACCAACTAAAAAATAATTGTCAGGTAATTAGCTATGCCATTGATCATGAAGCTGATTTAATGGCTAAAGACATTCAATATAGTCCAAATGGCTCTCAGTTTAATGTGTGTTATAAAGATCAAGTCGTGCCATTTAAGACAAGACTATTAGGAAAACACAATATTGCGAACATTTTATCTGCGATATCAGTGGGTTTATATTTAGGTATTAACTTTGAACAACTTCAACATGCAGTAACTCAAGTGAACTATATAGAACACCGTTTACAATTAAAAACGATTAATGGTTTTCAATATATAGACAATGCCTTTAATTCAAATCCTGAAGGTTCTAAAATGAGTTTAGATGTCTTAGAATTAATGCCAGGGCATCGAACAATAATTACGCCTGGCATGATTGATTTAGGACATAAACAAGATGAATACAATAAAGCTTTTGGTCAATATATGTTAGGTAAAACAGATACCGTTTTACTGATTGGACAAACGCAAACAGCCGCCATCTTTGAAGGTTTAAAAGAAAGTGGTTTTAATATGGATAATGTCAAAGTCTTTGATCGAGTTCGACAAGCTTTTGATTATATAGAAAGAAATGCATCTAGAACCGATATCACACTCTTAGAGAATGATTTGCCTGATGCCTTTAATCGCTAAGGAGCACGCTTGTGGAATGGAATCAATTTGTTAGTAAAATACTTGCTTTTTCAAAAACGGGGATTAAGTATAGCCAAGACCCGTATGCATTAGAAAACTATAAAGAGTTATATGAACTTGCTTCACTTCAAATCTCTGAAGAAAGATTAATTGGTGAAACAACAACACTTTATCCTAAAGATGCTTATCCAACTCCAAATGTATCGGTAAGAGTTATTATCTTTAATGAAAAGGGACAGTTACTTATGGTTCAAGAGGCTCAAGACCATAAATTCGCTCCTCCTGGGGGATGGTGTGATGTCTTTGAGTCACCTAAAGAAAATGCTTTAAAAGAAGTGAAACAAGAAACCGGTTTAGATGCACGTATTGATCGATTATTAGGTGTGTTTATGCGTGATAACTATAAAGATAGACCAACCATGATTTCCGAGTATTGTATGTATTTTCTAGCGACTGCAACGGGTGGGAAACTTGAGCATAATCATGAACTAATTGGAATTGGTTATTATGATTTAGATGATTTACCAATATTGTCAGGTAAAACAAGTGAATTTGAGCTACATACTGCATTAAGTGTTGCGTTGAATCATTCAGAAATCTATATTGATTAAGAGGAGTAAACTATGAAATTAAATGTTGTCGTCCTATTTGGTGGGGTATCTGTTGAGCATGAAGTAAGTATTATTTCAGCTTTACAAGCTATGGCTGCCATTGATGAAAGTAAATATGAAGTTATACCAGTTTATCAATCTAAGCAATCTATTTTTTATTCAGGAGAGCTTTTAAAATCAATCGAGAACTTTAAAAATCTTGATGATCTATTAAAGAAAACACCACAAGTGTCTTTTGTGAAAGAAAAACAAAAACACTATTTAATTGAACTGAAGGGGATTAGAAATAAACGTATTCCTATAGATTTGGTTATCCCGGTTGTTCATGGTCGATTAGTTGAAGATGGTAGTATCCAAGGTTTCTTAGAAAGCATTGGTATACCCTATGCTGGTAGTGATGTCATGGCATCAGCGATTGGCCAAGATAAAGTATTTATGAAACTAGCTTTTGAGACAGCAAAAATACCAACAGTTAAATGGGTTTCCTTTACTCAAAGTGAATATTTGAAAAACAAAGAAAACTGTATTTCAATATCTGAGACTTTAAAATACCCTGTTATTTTAAAACCTGCTTCATTAGGTTCTTCAGTCGGAATTAGTTATGTGAAAGATCGTGAAACACTTGTAAAAGCACTTCAAACAGCTTTTAGTTTTGATGCAAAAGTGATTGTTGAAAAAGCAGTAGAAAACTTAAGAGAAATTAATTGTTCGATTCTAAGTGATGGTAAACATACACTAGCTTCAGCTTTAGAAGAAGTTTATATGAAAGATGCAATTTTATCTTATAGCGATAAATATTTAGGAAATTCTGGTAAAAGTAAAGGGATGGCAAGTACTAGTCGCGAATGTCCTGCTAAACTTGATGAAAAGCTTACAAAAGAAATTCAAGATCTTGCGATTGCATGTTTTAAATCACTAGGGTGCAATGGTGTTGCGCGAATGGATTTTTTAATGGACTCAAAAACAGGAAAAATCTATGCGAATGAAATCAATACGATTCCAGGATCATTGTCTTTCTATTTATGGGAAGCGAGTGGTAAATCATTTACGACTTTAATGGATACACTTATTCAACAAGCCATCCGTTCACACTCACAAAAAGAAAAACGAATCACCTCAATTGATACTAATTTACTCGCTAATTTTTCCAGCACTTCGAGTAAGGGAAAACACAGTAAACTTTAAGCATTGTGTTAAAATATAAAAAGACATAAGGAGAAATATAATATGCCTACACCTCATAATACCGCTAAAAAAGGCGAAATCGCAAAAGTTGTTTTAATGCCGGGAGATCCACTTCGTGCAAAAATGATTGCAGATACTTATTTAGAAAATGTTAAACAATTTAACAGTGTTCGAAATATGTTTGGTTTTACAGGAACATACAAAGGAAAAGAAATTTCAGTTATGGGTTCAGGAATGGGGATGCCAAGTATCGGTATCTATTCATTCGAATTATTTGATCAATATGATGTTGAAACAATCGTTCGTATTGGCTCATGTGGTTCTTATAAAGCTGAAGCTAAACTATATGATGTCATTCTCGCAAGTGAAGCATACAGTGAATCTAGCTATGCAAAGAACTCATTTAATTATCCAGAAGATGTTCAAAAACCATCAAGTGAACTTAATACTGAACTTTTAGATATTGCCAAAGGATTAAACATTCCAGTTCATCAAGGACGAATCCACTCTAGTGATTCTTTCTATTCTGGAAAAGATGCGACAACTTGGCAAGAAAAGAGTGAAAAACACAATTTACTTGCGGTTGAAATGGAATCATTTGCTTTATTCGCAAATGCTCGTTATCTAGGTAAGAAAGCCGCATGTTTATTAACGGTTTCAGATTCACTTGTTACACATGAAGAAACAACAGCAGAAGAAAGACAAAATGCATTTACCAACATGATGGAAATTGCATTAGGACTTGCAAAATAATATGCAAACCATTTTATTTATTAAGCAAAAACTTGAAGACAAGGATATTAGCATCATTGAAGATGCTTTAAACGACACACGCGTTGATTATAAGATCAAACAAGCTGATAATATGGTCATTGTTGATGGTCGAAATGATATCGTTCATGCGGCTAAAATAGCCTTAAGAGAAGCTGGTTATAGCGTCGAATAAATAAAAATGTTTTAACACAAAGCACAAATTGTGCTTTGTGTTAAAATCTACTTGCATAGAGTATTATTTCTATGCTAGTATAGTAAGGCACTAATAAAAATGATGCCCTGGGGAAGTACTCAAGTGGTTGAAGAGGTGCCCCTGCTAAGGGTATAGGTCGGGAAACCGGCGCGAGGGTTCAAATCCCTCCTTCCCCGCCAGAAATTTTAGCAAATGGTCCAGTGGTGTAGCGGTTAACATGCCTCCCTGTCACGGAGGAGATCGCGGGTTCGATTCCCGTCTGGACCGCCAGTTGCAGATGTAGTTCAATGGTAGAACGCGACCTTGCCAAGGTCGACACGGGGGTTCGATTCCCCTCATCCGCTCCATAACAACGCAAGTCCTTTATTTAAGGGCTTTTTAATGGTTTAGCAACGAGTTGGGAAAAAATGGGGAAAACATAATAGAATATATCGATAAATATCTGAAAAATAATTAAGTAATAGGTTAAAACTTGATATCAAAATATCTGATTTACGTACTATTAATAACTAATTAAAATGGAAAAAATGATAAAAATATGTTAACTATTTCATCGATAGTTAGTTCAATTGTTATAATTACCCTAGAAATTAGATTTGATTTTTAATTTCATATAATTATGTGAAAATTGATATATTTTTTTTAACAAGTATCCCTTATAATTAACCCATGAAAAAAAATCTTAAGCTAACATTAATCAAAACGAAGAAATCGCATCTATTGTTTAGTATTTTCTTTATAATATTCGTGTTGATGTTGATTCCATCACAAGGAATACAACCAAGATCACTTATCTTAAATCCTGCCTACCAATTTGTTGTTGATGATGAAATCTTATTTACCTTTCAAAATGTAGAGGAAGTTCAAGAAGTCATTGATGAATATAAAATGAGTTATTTATCTTTAGTGGATGAAAATGCAACTATAATTTCTATGGAATTCTTACAAAAAATAGAAATTAGAGAAACCAAGATTGATGGAAATAGTTATGATAATTTAGATTTACTCAGAAGTTATTTAGCACAAACAACAACTGCTGCAGATATCGTCATCATTCAAGAAGGTGATAATGTTTGGAAAATTGCCGAAAACTATCAAGTCTCTATCGACAGCATTATTCTTCTTAACCCTTCACTTGATCCCGAACTAATTCATCCTGGAGATGAAATCTTAATTGAAGCTGCAGATCCTTTAATTGATGTAAAAATTGTTTTTGAAAACACCGTTGAAGAAACTATTCCTTATGATGTTGAAACGATTAAAGACAGCTCACTATATGCCGATGAGCGTGTTGTTATTGAAGAAGGTGTTGAAGGATTAAAGACTGTAACGTATAACATCACTTTAATGAATAGCGTTGCTGAAGATACCCAAATTCTAAATGAAGTTATTCTGTCAGAAGCCAGTAAAAGGGTTGTAAAAGTTGGCACAAAAGCAACTGTAATGCGTAATACGGGTGGACGCTTTGGCGTAACTAACGGTAACTTCCAAAGCTATTTTGGATATCGCACGCATCCAATTACAGGTGTTAAAACCTTCCATAACGGTATTGATATTTCAAACTCAAAAAACACAGCTATCTATGCTTATGCAGCAGGAACGGTTACGCAAGTGGGATGGGATGGACAATTAGGTAATCGCATTATCATTGATCATGGAAATGGTTTAGTAACGCGCTATGCTCATCTTAATGCCATGTATGTATCCGTTGGTGACAGCGTCAGTGCTGGTGATAATATTGCCGGCATGGGTAAAACAGGTTATGTGACCGGAACAAATTTACATTTCGAAGTAATCAAAAATGGTGCTTTTCAAAACCCACTCAATTACTTAAATTAATTCAAAACCCCCAATAATTTGGTGGTTTTGAACGATAAATTGACTAATAGAGAACAAACAGGATAGATGAATTAATTATAAACTTAGAAATAGTACGGATTATTAAGAATATTCATGTTTCATTTTGACTTTATTATTAATTATTCAGTATTTCATAATTATTTTTTCCTAAATTGATAGAGGCTATATAATTGTGCAAAATAGAAAGGCCATAGTGGTCTTTTATTATGTTAGTTACTACACTTCAAAAGGAAGAACTCTATGGCCCAAATCAATCTGAATTTAAATACTGAACAGATTCAAGATATCATTTCGAATAGACCGAATTATTATACTTGAAAAATCACTTAAAAAGATTTATTATATGAATAGATGTTCAATCGTTCATCTAAGGGGATTAAAATGAAAAATTCAGAAACAGTATCTAAATGTGATTGTACGATTATTCATGAAGATGTTGTAAATAATGTTAAGAGCAAAATGCCAGAAGAAGAATCACTGATTGATTTAGCTGAGTTGTTTAAAATTTTTGGTGATTCAACACGTGTGAGAATTTTATGGGCTCTAAATGAGTCAGAAATGTGTGTTTGTGATATTTCAGCTTTATTAAATATGACCCAATCAGCTATTTCTCATCAATTAAGATTGTTAAAACAATCGAATCTTGTGAAGAATAGGAAAGATGGAAAAGTTGTTTATTATTCAATCAAAGACAAGCATGTAAAAGATATATTTAGTCAAGGATTCTTGCATATTAGAGAAAAATAATGGAGAAAATAAAATGAAAAATAGTAAAGTACTTCTTGAAGGATTAGATTGCGTGAATTGCGCCAGTAAAATAGAAATATATGTTCAAAAAATTTCAGGACTATCGAATGTTAGTGTTGATTTCGTGAATAGAAAACTTTCATTTGATTATGATGTGGATGTAAATCTAGTTAGTACAATGGAAAATATTAAAAGATATATTAAATCAATTGAACCTCAAATTAATGTTGTGGAAATGAAAAGTAATGATGTAATTAGACAAGAAGTTAAACTTGAAGGACTATCATGTGCTAATTGTGCGATCAAAATAGAGAAGAAAATCACGCAGATTGAAGGTGTAAAATATGCGTCTGTTAATTTTGCGAATCAAAATATAATTGTTGAAATTGACAAAAATATAAATATACATCAATTGAATGAGAAGCTGTTTAGGACTTCAAAAACAATTGAGCCAGATATTCGAATGAAATTTCCAAATAACAAAGAGAATACTTTATTAGCGGAAGATGTTAAAAATGATGATTTTGAAAGTGATGAAGAAAATGATTTTTCATTAAATAAACAAATATTTAAATTGATTTTTGGTGGAGGATTATTTGCAATAGGATTGATTTTTAAGTTTGAATCAAATATTGAATTAGCTATATTTCTAATAAGTTATATTATTATTGGTGGCGATATCGTTTTAAAGGCATTAAAAGGTATTCGAAGTGGGCAAGTCTTTAGTGAAAATTTTTTGATGAGTATTGCAACAATTGGAGCATTCTTCATCGGTGAATATCCAGAAGGTGTTGCAGTTATGTTATTCTACTTGGTTGGTGAATTATTTCAAGATATAGCGGTTGATAATTCAAGAAGATCAATAAGAAAGATGATGGATATACGACCTGATTACGCTAACATTAGAATAAACAATGAAATAGTTAAAGTTAAGCCAGAAAGCGTTAAAATTGGAGATGTTATCATTGTAAATCCTGGTGAAAAAGTACCGCTGGATGGGGTTGTTATTGAAGGCTCATCAATGGTTGATACTGCTGCATTAACAGGTGAATCGGTACCAAGAGAATTGTTTGTTGATGATCAAGCTATAAGTGGTTTTATAAATCTCAATGGACTTATATTAATCAAAGTAACTAAATCTTTTGAAGATTCAACAGTGTCGAAAATACTTGAATTGGTTGAAAATGCGAGCAGTAGAAAAGCGCCAACCGAGAAGTTTATATCAAAGTTTGCAGCTGTGTATACTCCTATTGTTGTTTTTCTAGCATTAGCATTAGCAATTCTTCCACCATTATTAATACCAAATCAAAGTTTCAGTGAATGGATTTATAGAGCATTAGTATTTTTAGTTATTTCTTGTCCTTGTGCATTAGTTATATCGATACCACTCGGTTTCTTTGGGGGTATTGGAGGAGCCTCAAGACATGGAATACTTATTAAAGGTAGTAATTATCTTGAAGCATTAAATAATATTGAGATGGTTATTTTTGATAAAACAGGCACTTTAACCAAAGGCATATTTACTGTTACAAATATTAATTCGGAAGAAGGATTTAACACAGAGAATGTATTAGAACTTGCGGCATATGCGGAAAATCACTCTAATCATCCAATAGCTAAAGCTATTCTGAATAAATATTCTAAGACAATAGATTTAGATAGAATTAGTGACTATAAAGAAATTTCAGGGTATGGAATAAATTTAAAAATTGATAATATAAATGTTTTTGTTGGGAATTCGAAATTAATGATAAAAGAGAATATTCCTTTCGAAGAAATTAGTGCGAATGGAAGTATCGTATATGTAGCTAGTGATTCAAAATATATTGGCTATATCGTTGTATCAGATGAAGTCAAAGCAGATTCTAAACAGACAATTGCAGATTTAAAGAAATTAGGGATTATGAGAACCATAATGCTTACTGGCGATAGAAAAGTAGTTGGCGAAGAAATTGGTAATTATCTTGGCATGGATGAGGTTTATTCTGAGTTGTTGCCGACGGACAAAATTACTAAATTCGAAGAAATCGAAAAACAGAAAACAACAAAGGGCAATATTATCTTTGTAGGAGATGGGATTAATGATGCACCAGTACTAGCTCGAGCAAACATTGGTATTGCAATGGGTGGACTTGGATCTGATGCAGCAATAGAGGCGGCAGATGTTGTAATAATGACAGACGAAACATCTAAAATTATTACAGCGATTAGAGTTGCTAAGAAAACAAGAAAAATTGTATTTCAGAATATTGCATTAGCTATGATTGTAAAAGGTATATTTTTAGTATTAGGTTCGTTTGGACTAGCTACCATGTGGGAAGCGGTATTTGCTGATACAGGTGTTGCGTTGTTAGCTGTATTCAATGCTTTAAGAGTTATGAATACGCGTGATTTGTAAGTCATACCAATCTATTGAGTAATAATAGATAGAGTGTATTAAGAGTCTAGTTGAGTTTAAACATCTGTTTCCTTTTAGTTGAATGATTAAATCTTAAATGCACATACAATGGATTAATTTTCAAAAATGCTTAATTTGATTATAAATACACAAAATTTTGATATAGTTCATGAATGTGTGCGTATCCTTATAAAAACGGAATTATAAATCTAATTGATTTTATAATTCCGTTTTATTTACTTAATAATCCAAATAAATGTTCTTATTCAAAAATACCAGAATTATTAATTCTTTTAATAAATTTGTCTTCAGTATCTGCTTGTTGAAGGGAAAACTGATCAAGAATTACTCCGTCTTTTATTACAAATAGTATTGGAAATGAATAAGGAAAAGTTTCATTTTGTTCTAGAAAACTTGTTATAGTTGTCGTTAGAAGCTCTTGATCTTTTTCTGGGACTTTATCAAATTCTAAATAAAATACATCAAAGTTCTCCTTTTCAATAGAACTCTTAACTACAGAGCGGAATATTTTGCACGCTGAACAATACGATAATCCCATATATAGTATAAAGGTATCACTATTTTCCAATTTGTCGTTAACTGTTTTCGTATCTACTTCGATAAATCCAGATGACTTACAACCTGCAAAAAATAATAAAATACTAAGCATTATAACTATCAATTTTTTCATATTTTCCTCTTTTCTTACTTATATTTATTGACTATAAGTATCATGTAGAATACTATATTAGTATACATGAATATTTGTTCAATTAAACATATATTATCAAAAATTTAGATTGAAAATAAATAATTAGAAAAGGAAATACATAATGCGCTTCAAATTCACGATTATTGTTAGTCTATTATTAATTCTATTTGGGTTTACCAATGTGTCAGCCAGTGATAAACAAGTCAACTTATATTACTTCCATGCGGAAGGATGTCCAACATGTGCACTTGAAACGACATATCTCGAAGAACTTACTTCGAAGGATACGAATCTCGTACTACATAAGTATGAAATCGCATTTGATAAAGAAAATCAAAAGCTAAGTAAAGATGTAGGTGAACTCTTAAACCAACCGATTAACTCAACTCCAACCTTAATTATTGGTAGAGAAGTAATAGTAGGATTTAAAGAAGGTTCAACTGAAAAGACCATTGAAGAAGCAATCACTTTCGTAAGAGATAACAACGTTCGTGATGTTGTAGGTGAAATGTTAGGCATTGTAGAACCTGGACAAGGCGTAGATATTATTAATGAAGGATCTAAAGTCAATTTACCATTTTTTGGAGAAGTTGACGCTAAGAGTGTATCATTACCGATATTAGCAATTGTATTAGGTGGATTAGATGGCTTTAATCCATGTGCAATGTGGGTATTACTCCTCTTAATCAGTATGTTATTCCATCTTGAAGAACAATGGAAAAAATGGTTCTTAGGTGGATTATTCCTCCTAACAAGCGCGATTATGTATTTCTTCTTTATGTTGAGTTGGTTAAATATAACGATTCTATTCGGCACATTAGTTTATATCCGATGGTTAATTGGAGGTCTGAGTATTGGTGGGGGAATATTTAATATTCGTCGTTATACCCAAATGGAACCAGGATGTGAAATCGTTGATGAATCGAAACGATTAAAGATTAGAGATCGTTTGAGAGCCATCTATTCACAACCGGTATTCGCGCTTGCGGCTGTTGGGATTGTCGTGCTTGCGGTTTCTGTAAACTTAGTTGAATTAATTTGTTCCGCTGGATTACCGGTATTATTTACACAAATCTTAACGTTAAATGATCTTAGTAGTTTTGAATATATGATGTATTTATTCCTTTATTTAGCGATGTTTATGCTGGACGATATTATCGTGTTTGTGATAGCTATGAAAACTGCAGAACTTACCGGCATCTCTACGAAATACGCACGCAATGCACATCTTATTGGGGGGATACTAATGATTCTACTTGGAATCTTTATGATTCTAAAACCCGCTTGGTTGTTGTTAAACTTTCGATAGAACATTATAAATCATTAATTTAAGTTTTGTAAGTTGCGATGAGTATTATCTACTTCAATGATATTGGTTAAGTATTACTAATTATTTTACCAAGTGATAAACGTAGTACGCATCACTGAGTTGAACTACTTTCAAAATACTTACTGGGTCACAGCTGGGTCGCGGATGTCAGTTAATAGTGGTTAATAGTTGTTTTACTTGGGATATTTTCTAAGATTTTATGGGATTTTAGTTAGTTTTACTGCGTTATATGAAGTTTCTGAGTTTAATTCTTAAACTCCACTCATCCGCTCCATAACAACGCAAGTCCTTTATTTTAGGGCTTTTTTAATGGTTGAACAACGAGCGGGGAAAAATTGGGAAAAAACAAAGGAGAATATATCGATAAATATCAGAAAATTATTTCAGTTAACGGTAGAAATTTAATAATATAGCAAATGATTTTCGTACTATTAATAACTAAGAAAACCACTAAGAAAAAATATAATTGATGAGAATGAGTTTGGTTCTTTATAATAATAATTCTTCTTACTTAAGCGTCATAACTTGTTGTATTTACTTTGACGAGTAACAAACTATGTATAATCCTCATTTACTGTCGCCAACGATAATATTCGTCATCATTATCTAGACTCATTTCTTCTACTTTTTTCTTAGTATGGATCAAGAAAAACTCAAATTGATAAAGGATCAAAAAATTTTCAACACTCATATGAAATCTAGTTTGTTCACTATATACCCAGATTTTTTCATCGATAAGAACAAAAAATGATAATGGGGTGGAGATTGTTTTTAAAACTTGACCTTGTTTTAAATATTCTATTGAATCATTTATGTTAAATTTGTTTTGCATATATTGGTTATATCATAAACTCAGATTATGGACTTGATATAAAAACTGGCATATACTTGAAATATACAATTAGTAAAGAGTTAGTTTTATATTTTTAAATTCTTCATCATTTTCATGTAATAATTTGCCAAATTATGTATTAGCGATTAATCATTAAAAGTATTAGAACTCACATACTATTAATTTACCTAGGAGTAATCAATATGAATAAAGATAATAATAACAAATCTAGCAAAATGGATCACAGCGAAATGGATCATAGTAAGATGGATCACAGCGAAATGGACCATAGTCAAATGGATCATAGCGAAATGGACCACAGTCAAATGGATCATAGTAAGATGGATCACAGTCAAATGGATCATAGTAAGATGGATCACAGCGAAATGGACCATAGTCAAATGGATCACGGAACCGAAGGACATGAAGGTCATCATGATCATCACATGATGATGGTGAAAGATTTCAAAAGACGATTCTTTGTATCGCTTTTCCTTACTGCTCCGATATTACTTTTGTCGCCCATGATTCAGATGTTTATGGGTGTGGAATGGCGATTTACTGGAGATAGTTACTTGCTTTTCATTTTATCAACGATACTTTTTATCTATGGTGGTAAACCATTCTTAACTGGAGCTGTTGATGAATTGAAGAAGAAATCACCAGCCATGATGACATTGATTGCTTTGGCGATTAGTGTTGCTTATATTTATAGTTCACTTACAGTTTTTGTATTAAAAGGGAGCGACTTCTTTTGGGAATTAGCGACTCTAATTACAATTATGTTGTTGGGACATTGGATTGAAATGAAGTCTATTATGGGCGCATCGAAAGCATTAGAAGAACTTGTTAAGTTAATGCCAGTTATTGCTCATATGATTCATGATAATGGGGATGTTATGGATCATCCTGTTGATTATTTTAAAGAAGGATTCAATGTACTCGTAAAGCCGGGCGAAAAAATACCGCTTGATGGTATTATTTATGAAGGGATTTCATCTGTTAATGAATCCATGATGACAGGCGAATCTGTACCCGTTGAAAAAAATCCTGGTGATGAAATTATTGGTGGGTCAATCAATGGGGAAGGTGTTCTTAAATTTACAGTTTCAAGAGTAGGTGAAGCAACATTTTTATCTCAAGTTATTAAATTAGTACGAGAAGCGCAGGCTTCTCGATCCAACACACAACGCCTTGCTGATATCGCAGCCAAGTGGCTGTTCTATATTGCTGTTATTAGTGGAATAACCACATTTACAGTATGGATTTTATTAGGCCAAGATTTAAGCTTTGCCATCGAACGCGCGGTTACAGTTGTTATTATTTCCTGTCCGCATGCTTTAGGACTAGCAACACCATTAGTAACAGCTGTTTCTACGAGCATTGGTGCTAAAAAAGGATTATTGATTAGAAATCGATCAGCATTTGAAGAGGCGCGAAAGCTAAATGCCATTGTTTTTGATAAAACTGGAACCTTAACTGAAGGTCAATTTGGGATTACTGATATTGTCTCGACTGGATTAAATGAAAATGAGTTATTATCACTTATTTATTCTGTAGAATCAAACTCAGAACATCCTATTGCAAAGGGTTTAGTGAAAGAGGGTAAAAAGCGCGATCTTAAGCTTCAAGATGTAAAGGATTATCAAGCGTTACCTGGAAAAGGACTTGTTGCAAACGTAGAAGGTCGAGAGATTAGAATTGTTAGCCCAGGTTACATGATCTTGGAAAAAATTGCTTTTGATACGATCAACTATGAAAAACTTGCTGCTCAAGGGAAGACAGTTATCTTTGTGCTTGAAGAGAGTAAATTAATTGGGTATGTAGCACTTTCTGATATTATAAGAGACTCGGCTATAGAAACAGTAGCTACTTTAAAAACAATGCATATTGAATCCATCATGCTTACTGGAGATAATACAAAAGTTGCGAACTATGTTGGTCAGAAGATTGGTATTGATCAGATTATTGCTGAAGTACTCCCTCAAGATAAGGCTATGAAGATTAAAGAATTAATTAAATCGGGCAAAAAAGTTGCCATGACAGGTGATGGAATCAACGATGCTCCTTCCTTAGCGTTAGCACATCTTGGTATTGCGATTGGTGCTGGTACAGATGTCGCCATTGAAACAGCTGATGTTATTTTAGTTAAAAGCAATCCGCTAGATGTAGTCAATATTCTTAAACTATCCAAAGCGACATATCGCAAAATGATTCAAAACCTTATTTGGGCAACTGGTTACAATGTCATTGCGCTTCCTTTGGCCGCTGGTGTCTTGATTAATCAAGGTATCGTAATAAGTCCCGCTATGGGTGCTGTATTTATGTCATTGAGTACAATTATCGTCTCCATAAATGCTCGATTACTAAAAATTGATTAGATCATAAAAATTAAAAGTAACTGAAGGAAATCCGAAGCCATGGATTTCCTTTTAATTTGTTAAAAAAAATTGGAATTGACAAATTAAAGTAGTTATTTCTGCATGGTCACTATGAAAACGGAGGTTAGAAGAAGATTGATGTTTTTTTGTCGATTGAATTATTAAAATAATGTTTTTGGTAGAACTAAATGTGCAAGCACTATTAGAAGATGTAGGCAAAAATTCACAGAAAACTGAAATAGAAATACAACAAATCGATAACTCTTTAAAAAACCATATAGAGTTTTTTTTGGTTATAACCATTAATTTTCAATAATAAAAGCATGATATTAATCATTAAACATATAATACATAGCAGTAACAATATGTTTTAACTACCTGTTTTAACTAGGTTAGTATTTAAACTTAACGCAATAAAAATAGAAGAATAGTTAATTTCGTTAAAAAATGAGTGATATTCAGTCTTGGATATCACTTTTTGTTTGAAAAGATTATAATAAAGGTACTTATTAAGGTCTTTTGACCGCACTAAAAGGAACTTGAAATTGTGGTTATTTCAAGTTAAACGCAATGTGGGCCGTTAAGATCTTAAAGGCAGCTGAAGATTATTTCTTTAGTTTAATCTTTGAAGGTTGTACTTCAAAGACTTGAATGAATTCACTAGGTTGAAAGTGAAATCGTTCAGTGAATGCCTGAAAAGGCGTTTTCCCAGCCAAGCTTTTACGCTTCTGGGAGTTGATGTGGGAGAATAGCTGATTGATCTCGTCTTGTGAAACAAAATCAAAGCTTTCTCCTTTTTTAATGACATAACGAATAAGTGAATGATTACGTTCACACCCACCTTTCTGAAATGAAGAATAGGGATCACAGTAGAAGATGCGTGTCAGTATTTCTCCTTCATCAGTCATCTCTAATTGAGGTAGTGATTGAAACTCTCCACCATTATCTGAGAGTATACAATCGAAGAATAAATGGTTTGATGTGTAAAGCGTTTGAATCAAATCAGCCAAGGCATTATTGACTGAGGTCGCTGATTTATAGACAATGTATCCCCATTGAAATCTCGAGAGTGGCTCGAAACAAGTCAGTAAACACTTCTTATCCGTTTTCTTACCAATGACGGTATCGACTTGTAGAGTGACTCTTGAGCTTGAATGATTATAATCCCTAAAGTCCTGATAGGTACGATTCACTAGAAACTCAACATTAATGCGGTGTCTAGAGACTCTAGTCGATGTTTTAGAGTTAGGAAAGCGTACTGTTCGTGGTAAATCAATGTTTCGACACTGAAGATATTGTTTATCAATATAGCGTCTAAGTGTTGATTCAGAAACACTAATTCTTTCATCACTTTGAAGGATATGAAAGAGTGATTGATGATTCATGACTCTATCACTCACTAAGTCATCCAGTTCTTTGAGTTTCTTCGTTGTGATTTGTGGATGACTTCTTGAATCCTTCATTAAATAGAACGCTTTCTTATCCGCTTCATAAGCATCGTATTCAAAGATATCTTTACTGCAGCGTGATTTATGTGTGCATACATTACAGACATAAGGAAATCTTTGAAGTTTAGGACAAGGTTCTGGTTGTCCCTTCATAAATCTTCGCTGTTTAGAACCTCGATTAATCACGTTTCTTTTTAACTCTCTATACACAGTTGATTCACTACAATTCAAATCTAAAGCTAATGATTTAAGACTGGTATCACGATTATGTTCAATCTGATAATGAATGATAACTCGATCTCGTGTGGTTAAATGTTTTCCCATAAGAAAACAACTCCTTTCTCTTCAAAACCTCAAGATCTTAACGTATTTTTATTATAATTTTCTTTTTCTAGGTAAACGCAATAAGTTATTGCGTTTAAAATGACGTGTTACAACCTGTTTTAACTATTGACGCTAATTGAATCAAAATGTATTATAGATTTAATAAATAAATGCGTTGAAAAGAAATAGTAGTAATATTGAATCCATAAGAGAGAGATCCAAAAGCTGAAAGTGATCTTTGGAGAATGTAGTATGAATGCGTCTTAGAGCAGCAGTTTCGAAAATGTAGAGACTGACAGGTACGCCTGTTAAAGCGTTAGGATATGTTTGTATCCGATAGAGATGAACTAATAATATTAGTTTAACAAGAGTGGAACCGCGAAAGACTATCGCCTCTTAGAGGAGAGTCTTTTTTTGTTAATGCGGAGGAACCATGAATTCACAAAATTATTTTGATCGTATTGCCCCACAATGGAATACGATGAGACAACAATATTTTAATCAAGATATAAGACCAATTATATTTTCAAGAATCGATTTTAGAAATACTTCCATTGCGGACTTAGGGGCTGGTACGGGATATTTAGCGTTAGAGTTGGCTAAGCATGCGAAAATAGTGTTCGCAATTGATCAGTCTCAAAACATGTTAGATCAAATCAAGGAAAAAGCTCATAATCAGAAGATTGATAATATTTATACATTGGCATCAGATATTCAATCAATTCCATTCCAATCAAATCAAATTGATATCGTGACAATGAATATGGCACTACATCACATGTTAGAACCAAATTTAATTATCAAAGAAATGTATCGATTATTAAATGATGAAGGCATAGTTATAATCAGTGACGTAATGAGCCATAACGGTAAATGGGCAATTGAAGAAATGCATGATGTTTGGCTTGGGTTTAATAGAGATCAAGTAGAATACTGGCTGAGTGAAAATGGATTTATCGATATCGAATTTATCGAAACTAATTTTCAAGCAATCGCATCTAGTCAAAATGGTGAAATTATTAATCCAAATATATTCATTGTGATCGCAAAGAAGGTTAAAAAATGAAGATTGAAACATTATTAATACACGGTGGTTCAACAGAGGACACACTAACGGGATCTGTGAATGTGCCTATCTATCAAACATCCACATTCAAACAAGAAGGATTAGGACAGAATAGAGGATTTGAATATGCACGTACAAAAAACCCAACACGTAGCGCGTTAGAAAGATTAATCGCACAACTTGAAGAAGGGGATGAAGGATTTGCGTTTAGTTCAGGAATGGCCGCAATAACAACTGTTTTATCGCTTTTGAGTCACGGTGATAAAATTCTAATTTCTGATAATTTATACGGAGGTTCATATCGAGTTCTAGATAAAGTGTTTAAACGATTTGGAATTATGTATTCAATGGTAGACACAACAAATCTAGAATTGTTTAAGAAAGAAATGAACAATACATATCAAGCAGTTCTAATTGAAACGCCTACTAATCCTCTTTTAGGTATTAGTGATATAGAAGAAATAAGTAAAATTGTTCATGAGCATAACGCAATTGTAATTGTAGATAATACATTTATGTCGCCTTATATACAAAAACCAATACAACTTGGCGCAGATATCGTAATTCACAGTGGTACAAAGTATCTTGGCGGACATAGTGATTTAATTGCCGGATTAGTTATCACCAAATCACCTGAATTGAGTCAGAGAATCGGTTTTCTTCAAAATGCAATGGGAGCGATACTTGGACCTCAAGATTCATTTTTGTTGATTCGAGGAATAAAGACGCTCGCATTACGTATGGATCGTCATATTGAAAACGCGCAAGAAGTACTAAAATTTTTAGTTAATCATAAATATGTTATAAAAGTGTTTCATCCTAATTTGACAAGTCATCAAAATCACGAAATTTCACGCAAACAAGCAAAGAGTGGAGGTGCGATGGTGTCATTCGAATTGAACCAATTATTAGATGTGAATATTTTCTTATCATCACTTCGTGTGATTACACTCGCAGAAAGTTTAGGAGGAGTGGAATCCTTAATATCTCATCCAGCCACTATGACACATGCAAGTTATCCCAAAGAACATCGCGAATTGATCGGGATACGTGATAATCTAGTGCGCCTATCCATTGGGATTGAACATTATCAAGATTTAATTGACGACTTAAACGACGCATTTGAAAAGGCGATACGATAATGGCTATTTATCATGATTCTAAAGATCTTGTGAAGGATACACCACTCTTATTGCTTAATGGATTTCATAATAATGAAAATGTGAAAATATATGCTAAGTTAGAGTGTCAAAATCCGGCTGGCGGAATAAAGGATAGAATTGGTATTCATATCGTAGATCATTTATTTAAAGACGGTAAATTAAAAAAAGGTATGACAGTTATTGAAGCAACGGCGGGGAATACAGGACTTGGGTTAGCTTTTGCGCTAGTTAATTCGGGTGTAAATTTAATATTTGTTATTCCTTATAAATTTTCTATTGAAAAACAGCAGTTACTAAGCGCACTTGGTGCAACTATTGTGAATACAGAAGCACTTAAAGGAATGGAAGGTGCGATAGAAGAAGCTAATCGTCTTAGAGAATTAATTCCAAATAGTTTAAGTATTAATCAATTCAGTAATCCCGAAAACCCTAAAGCACACTATCTAACAACAAGTCCAGAGATATTTAAAGATTTAGATGGAAATATTAACTATTTTGTGTCAGGGGCTGGATCAGGCGGAACATTTAGTGGAATAATGCGATATTTTAAAGAACGAAATTCTAGAATAAAAGGAATTCTCGCGGACCCATTAGGTTCAATCATCGGCGGTGGCGAACATTCTGATTATCGAATCGAGGGAATTGGAAATGGGTTCATACCAGATACAATGAATGTAGATTATATAGATGAAGTTATAAAAGTTACAGATGATCAAGCATATAGTATGGTTAAAGACATCGCATTAAAAACTGGTTTATTTGTTGGGAGCTCATCAGGCGCAAATCTTGTGGCAGCGATTCAGTTAGCAAATAATATAGAATCAGGAAATATCGTAACCGTTTTCTTTGATCGAGGTGAACGCTACTTATCTCAAAATATTTATACTAAGGAGTAAAGGAAATATGGAAAAAATAGATAGTTTTAAAGTTAATCATCTTAATTTATTGCCAGGAATTTATATATCAAGAACTGATAGAGTTGCGGATCAGGTTTTAATAACCTATGACATACGTGTGACGCAACCTAATGATCAACCCGTTTTAAATACAGCAGAAATTCATACAATTGAACATCTGGCCGCAACTTTTTTAAGAAATCATTTATCATTCAAAGAAAGAGTTATCTATTTTGGACCAATGGGTTGTCGAACAGGGTTTTATCTTATTTTGAAGGGTGAAGATAACTATCTTGTTATAAAAAATCTTATTATTGAAATGTTTGAGTTTATATCAAATTTCGAAGATGAAATACCTGGCGCAACAGCTCATAATTGCGGAAATTATCTTGATCATAACTTGCCTTTGGCAAAATATGTGTCTAAAGAATACAGAAATTATTTAAATGCACAATTAAAAGATACATTTGAATATCATTATAATTAAGAAAATAAAATTCAGCTTTAAATTCTAAATATGGAGGTTTTATGGAAGATAATAAACACTCTATGCATAACCACATGGAAGATCATGATCATGCAAAAATGAATCACTCGATGCATGATCATGCGGAGGGTGTTTTATACAATCAAGGTATATTAATTTCGCCAGCTTTAGGAGCAGTATTCATGTCTTTATGCACAATTATCGTTGCGATAAACGCAAGAATGTTAAAAATAGACTAATATATAATTCTAATACACGCAAAAATAAGCTAGTTAGAGTATTTTTTTATGAAATATTAATTATTCATCAAAATGATGAGCAAAAGACATACTTTTGTAACATTTAGATGTCATGATACCAATGTCAGAACAAATGACAGAAAGTATAAATATAATAAGAAATAAATTTAATTGTTATTTCTTAATAAGAGGAATCGTTATGATGGGAGGATTTGGTGGGTTTAATGGTTATCAAACATTAGGTGGTTATGGAATGATGGGTAGCTTTGGTTGGTTTGGAATTTGTGTAATGATATTAATTGGTATATTAGTAATTATTGGAATCGTATTTCTTATCAGAAGTTTAGTTAATCATTCGAATAGAGTAAATTTTTCAAGTTCAGATAGAAGTATTGAAATACTTAAAGAAAGACTTGCTAAAGGCGAAATTACTAAAGAAGAATACGAAACAATAAAGAAAAGTTTATAAACATAAAGGCGAACAATGAAAAAAATATTAACATCAGTATTCGTATTTCTATTTATTATGACAACAGTTATTGGAGTTAATGCTCAAGAAGTTGAGATGCGCTCTATTGATAGCATCGTAAGTGAAATTAGAACGAATCTTCAGTTAGATTCAAATGCATCGGTTGATCCAAGTCTAGTAAAAGTTGAATTACTTGAAGAATTAGGTGATTCTGTCATGGAAGCAACTATTGGAAATTCAGTAATACATGAGCGTATGGATGAGTATTTAGGTGGCGAAGGTTCTGATTCTTTATCAAACTTACACATTCAATTAGGCGAAGATTATTTAAATGGTTATCCGATTACAATGATGTCATTTATGAATTATGGTTCTAGTGAACAATTAAATACAAGCGGATATTATGGTGGCATGATTGGAAGGCATAATTTTAATGGGTCAACTGGAATGATGAGTTCTTACTATGATTATAGTGATCAATTAAATACAAATGGATATTATGGTGGGATGATGGGAAGAATTAAATCAAATGAAATTCAAACTAATTATGCATCTACAAATCCAACAAATGGATATTATGGAATGATGAACAACTTTAGTTCAGGAGGAATGATTATGGGTATGTTAGTTTTCTTAGTCTTGATAATTGGGTTATTTTACTTATTAACTTCGAATAATAGAAACCAAGTGTTTCCAACAAGCAATAATGCGATGAGTATCTTGAAAGAAAGATATGCTCGTGGTGAAATTACACGAGAAGAGTTTATACAAATATCAAGTACGATTAAATAATAAGCGATTGTAAAAGCACTTAAATTAGTGCTCTATTAAAGAAAAAGAACAATATTAGATTAAATGTAAACGAAAGAGAAGGGAGAAATTTCTTCTCTTTTTCAAAATAATATTAAGTGTTATCGATGATTTTATCTGAAGAAAAAATTAAGATTATAATAAATGACTCATTGCTCTAATTTATAAGTTTCAGAGTAATTCTAATCAATCTAATTTTCAGACTATGAGTTAACAATAATCATTAATTATTACTTAAATTGAAATGATGTAATTTGAGCGAAATCGCATTTTGATTGTAAAAAATGTTAAATTACTTATATAGTATTTTTTAAACTCACCTAGTTCGAAAGGATTTAAAATGAAAAAATATCAACTTATTCGATCATTTACGATATTTAGTTTTCTTGCATTCATTCTAACTGGGATTATTCTTTCAGCAATAACTTACCTACATATCAGAAATGATAAACTTGAAAACTTGTACGAAGTTTCTAGAATGTCAGTAGATACAACTTTTCAAAATATTGATATTGATTTAAATTCTAATGATCTTTTAACAGAAAGAATAACAGAACTTATCCAAACTCAAATACGAGACCATCTTATTTATTACGATGTACAATCTATCTCAATTTTAAACAACAATAGTGAGTTAATTATGTTAGACGACCCAGCTGTTTTGGTCAAGGATGATATCTTGATTATAGAAAAACTACTATTTGAGGATCATCTAACATTTGTGAATTCAGATTCATTCAATTCAAATGATTTAAATCAATCTACAAATGGTTTAAGTTTTAATTTGTATTTGCCCATTAATAAAAATTTTGAATCAAAATCCATTATTGTAATTAGATTTTCTGATACTACAATAACAACACATGCTAGAGAGTTGGTATTTGTTATAGTAGGTATCATGATTGGTGGGCTATTCTTACTGTATATCTTGATGATTGGAATCATGTTTAGAACTTCAAAAACTTTAATAAGTCAAAATGACAATCTTCAACGTCAGAATAGAGAACTTGAAACTGCATATGCAATTATTGATAAATCATACCTTAATACTGTAATAGCTGTTTCAAATGCAATAGATGCTAGAGACTCATACACTGCTGGTCATTCATCAAGAGTTTCAGAAATATCATTGGCAATCGCCCATGAAATGAAATTCACAGTCGGGGATAAAAAAACTTTAGAATATGCTTCATTATTCCATGATATTGGTAAAATTGGAATTTCAGATCTTATATTAAACAAAGCAGATAAACTCACTGAAAAAGAATTTTTTCAGATGAAAAAACATCCAGAAATAGGTGTTGAAATTTTGTTAGGAATTGAATTTCTCGAAAAGGCATTACCAATAATAAAACACCATCATGAACGCTATGATGGCAAAGGATATCCAGATGGTCTTTTGGGAGAACAAATACCAATAGGCTCTCGAATTGTTGCTATTGCTGATTCATTTGATGCAATGACTACTAATCGCCCCTATCGAAAAGCAATGAGCGAAAACGAAGCTATCGATGAAATCACAAGAAATAGAGATACACAATTTGATAGCGAAATTGTGGATGTATTCCTTAAAGTTATCTCCTCGAACACAATGAGTAATTAAATTTTACTTATAAAATCTATTCCTTTTCTGGATAAGTTGTAATTTAAATCAAAAATATTCTTAAATCCTGATTACTTAAAAAAAATAAACGGATTTAAATAAATTGAAACTTGACTTCAAAAAAAAGTCGAAATTAAAAGGGTTCCTTTCATGAAAGAAAGAAAATCAGTAATAACAAAAGATAAGTCATATAAAGGTAAAGTTCAATAAGCTGCATTAAAACAAAATTCTATTTATCAAGATTTGAATTTTTTATGATATCTTTTAGAAATTGTGCGGAATCTTTCAACTTATCCATTTCACTTTCTGATAATGGAATTTGAAGTATTTTACGAATTCCATCCCGACCGATAATACTTGGCATGGCCATATAAACATCATCGATATCGCATTCCCCATTTAGGAGACCACTCACAGTCAAGATAGACTGCTCATCATCTAATATAGCTTCGGTAATTCTACGAACAGCCAATGCAACTGCATAATTTGTATAACCTTTTCGATTTATTATTTCATAGGCTGCATTTTTAACTTCAGAGTGAATATCATCTTTAAATTCGTCATTACAGATTTGATCAATTGTTTGGCAGTATTCATCGATGCTCATGCCAGCAATTTTCGTTAAACTCCAAGTCGCTATCTCAGAATCACCGTGTTCACCAATGATATAGGCATGAATATTTCGTGCATCAATTTCAAATTTCTTAGATAAAATGGATTTAAATCGTGAAGTATCCAGTACTGTTCCTGATCCAATAACGCGATTTGCTGGGAATCCTGAATATTTATAGGTAATATATGTCAATATATCGACAGGGTTTGATACGACTAAGAGGATTGAATCTGGACTATATTGAGTTAATTTTGGGACAATATCCTTAAATATTGGAATATTCTTATTCAAAATATCCAAACGAGACTCTCCAGGTTTTGGGCCGATTCCGGCAGTTATTATTATTAGATCTGAATTTTTTGTATCTTCTAATGTTCCTGATGTCACATTAGCTGTTTTTACAAACGCAGCTCCATGTGATAAATCCATAGCTTCTGCTTCTGCTTTTTCTTTATTAATATCTACAAGAACGATATCGCTTGCAAGTCCTGCATCAATAATCGCGAAGGCAGATGTAGAACCGACGAAACCAGATCCTATGATAGAAATCTTATTTGTTTTCATGATCTTACTCCTATTTAAAGCATAGGTTATAAAAGTATTGTTATCAATCAATATGACTTGACTCAATCATTAGTAATTGTGAGCATACAAAAACTAGATTTATTAGAATAAAGGTGAGGATACAATGTTGGATTTAAGCAAAATCATGTTCGATTTATATTTTTGTCATAAATAGAAACAGTGTTAGAATTAAATAAACAATGATGTGTTTCATTATACTAATGATTATCTAATCAAATAACCAGTATGTAGAGTGAAATATTCATCAGGGTTCTCTGAATTTTTATGTCATATCTTATTGAGAATAGACAATATTAATTTAAGGAGGTTCCAAAAATGGGCCAAAAAGTCGTTGTTATCGGTATTCAACACAGAAGAGAAGAGGCTGAAAAGCTCCAAAAAGTGCTTACAGAACATGGTTGCGAGGTAAAGGCACGTCTTGGACTGCATGAGGCAGGTCCTTTGTGCTCAGACGAAGGCTTGATAATTCTTCAATTGATTCCTGATCAACCGAACGCAGATTCATTCGTTGATGAATTGAACAAATTAGATGGCATCAAAGCAAAATTAGTAGAAGTTTAAAAGCTACTTGGTTGTTGCAAAGAAAGTTGCTTATAGTCGGCTTTCTTTGCTTTTTATATGGATAATTTCAATTTCCCCTCATCTGCTCCATAACAACACAAGTCCTTTATTTTAGCTTGTTTAATCCTAACAAATATATAGAAACAAAAACACGCCTATTTAGAGAAGCGTGTTTTTGTGAATAAAAAGCTAGGTTTTATAATAATAGATTTAATTAAAATCCTTTTAACATCATGTGAATGCAATCAGCCAATTCTTGACCACGTAATCCACTTGTAGTAATACAATTTACTAGTAACAATCCGAACATACCATCACCACCTTTGTTAATACATTAAATTTATAATCAAAATGTGTAGAAAATATGAAGAAATTAATTTTAATGAAAATTAAATTTCAGGGAAATTTTAACAAATATTGAAAATTTATAGGTTATTAATGTTTAAGTTTACGCTCGGCTTCAAGCCTGTTAAAAAACACTGAATTAGTAAATTTAATCTTCATAATATCTACATATATGCTTGTTAATATACGTATAAGACCTAAATGAATATTGTTTAGTCTAAGAATGAATTGTGTTGACATAAGGAGGAAATATGCAACAAAGTTATAAAATTATTGGTATGACATGTGCTGCTTGTGCACAGAAGATAGAAAAGGTTACATCTAAATTAGTCGGTGTAACATCATCAAGCGTTAATTTCGCAACAGAAAAATTATTGTTAAATTATGATGAAACAATTTTTATTCCACAAGATATACATACAGCTGTATCAAAAGCAGGTTATGAAGTTGTAGTTGATACGATTGAAAAAGATATCGTTATTCCAATAAGTGGAATGACATGCGCTGCATGTGCTCAAAAGATTGAAAAGACAGTAAGTCACTTGAATGGAGTAGTAACTGCATCGGTGAATTATGCGACAGAAAAAGTCAGTGTAAAATACAATCCAAGTCAGATTCGTATTTCAGAAATAAAATCAGCTATCCTAAAAATAGGGTATACACCTTTAGAAAGTATTGGCGCGGATCGAGTTGATGAAGATAAGAAACGCAAAGAATTAGAGATTAAAATTCTATGGATTAAATTTACGATATCAACAGTATTTGCGATTCCTCTACTCTATTTAGCAATGGCACCAATGTTAAAAGTATTAAATTTACCATTGCCTGAAATGTTAGAGCCAATGATGAATCCAGAGAATTATGCCTTAGCTCAATTAGTGTTAATTGTTCCAATATTGTTAGCGGGGTATCGATTCTATATTGTTGGTTTTAGAGCTATTTGGCAGAAATCGCCAAATATGGATTCATTAATAGCGATGGGGACATCTGCTGCTGTCATATATAGTGGTTATACAGCTTACCAAATATTTCAAGGTGATTATACAAATGTAGATAACATGTATTTTGAAACTGCTGGAATCATTATTGCGCTTATATTGTTAGGTAAATCTTTAGAGGCTGTATCAAAGGGTAAAACATCTGAAGCAATCAAAAAATTAATCGGATTAGCTCCTAAAATAGCTCTTGTATTGCATGAAGGAAAAGAAGTCATCATTTCTGTAGATGAAGTTGAAGTTGGTGATGTAATCATCGTTAAACCAGGCGAAAAAATACCTGTAGATGGTGAAGTTGTTGAAGGGCATACCTCTATTGATGAATCCATGTTGACAGGGGAGAGTATTCCAGTTGAGAAACGTACTGGAAATTCTGTGTATGCAGCAAGTATCAATGGCAATGGAATGATTCATTTCAAAGCAACAAAAGTAGGCTCAGATACAGCTTTAGCTCAAATTATTAAATTAGTTGAAGATGCGCAAGGTTCTAAAGCTCCCATTGCTCAACTTGCAGATATAGTATCTGGATATTTCGTGCCAGTAGCATTTCTAATTGCTTTACTCTCTGCAATTGCTTGGTTAATTAGCGGTCAATCAATAACATTCGCATTAACTATATTTATTTCAGTATTAGTCATCGCATGTCCATGTGCATTAGGTTTAGCAACACCTACAGCAATTATGGTTGGCACTGGTAAAGGAGCAGAGAATGGCGTCTTAATTAAGAGTGGAGTTGCGTTAGAAACAGCATACAAGATTAATACAATTATCTTTGATAAAACTGGAACTATAACTGAAGGTAAGCCGATTGTTACAGATATTGTCGCATTATCAAGTTACTCTCAGGACTATTTATTACAATTATCCGCATCAGCTGAAAAGGGCTCAGAACATCCTTTAGGAGATGCGATTGTAAAAGGTGCAATCTCAAAAGGATTAGATTTATTAAATATTGATTTATTTGAAGCAATTCCTGGGCATGGTATAAAAGTTAGTATTGATCAAAAAAATGTATTATTAGGCAATCGAAAACTAATGGATGTTAATGGTATTAGCTTAAAAGAAAGTGAATTGATTTCTGATAAATTAGCAGAAGAAGGCAAAACGCCAATGTTTATCGCGATTGATGGACAACTTGTAGGGATTATTGCCGTAGCAGATACTGTGAAGCCAAACAGTGCTAAAGCGATTAAAAAGCTCTATGAAATGGGAATTGAAGTCGCAATGATTACTGGTGACAATAGAAAAACAGCTGCTGCTATCGCTAAACAGGTTGGTATTAAAACAGTTCTAGCAGAAGTTTTACCTCAAGATAAATCATCTGAAGTTAAGAAACTTCAAGATGCTGGTCGAAAAGTCGCGATGGTAGGAGATGGAATAAATGATGCTCCTGCATTGGCGCAAGCAGATATTGGTATTGCAATTGGTTCAGGAACAGATGTCGCAATGGAATCAGCTGATATTGTCCTAATGCGAAGTGATCTAATGGATGTACCTACAGCGCTTAAATTGAGTAAGAGTACGATTCGCAATATAAAAGAAAATCTCTTCTGGGCATTTGCATATAATATTTTAGGAATTCCCATTGCGGCTGGATTGTTGTTCATATTCGGTGGACCAATTCTAAACCCAATCTTTGCTGCAGCCGCTATGTCCTTGTCGTCGGTATCTGTATTAACCAATGCATTAAGATTAAAATCATTTAAAGCTTATAAGTAAGACCTTATAAGTAAGATATAGAAAGGAGATACTTGATTATGCATAAAAGTATAGGGATTGAAAAAGAAGATATCATACACAAATTAAATCAAATTGAAGGACAAGTGCGTGGTATTAAAGTCATGATAGAAAAAGATAAACCATATAATGATGCACTTAATCAAGTAGCTTCTGTCCAAGCTGCATTGAGTGCAGTCAAACGTATAATGTTTGAGAAACACTTAAGCAATGGATTACATTAAATGAAGATGAAGAAAATAAGCGAATTGATGAATTGATTCGAACAGTCGAGTTATTGTTCAAACAGAGAAAGGTTAGAAATGGAAGATAAAAAGAATCGTTTTAACAAATGGTTACTCTGGTTTGGTTCTATATCCGCAATTATTGGGGTTTATATATTAGTTTCAAATTTAGGAGAGAACAGCAGTTATAGTCGATATTTGCCGTATGGATTATTGTTATTATGTCCCTTATCTCATTTGTTTATGATGAATATGCATAAAGGTTCGCATGATCATAATCAAAATGAAGATAAGGATCAAGAGAATAGTAAGAGTTGTCATTAGTATTGATTAATCGTATTTAACAAAGTCGGAGGATGAACGTTGGATTATTTAGTAAAAGTAATACTCAATGTCGAAGGAATGACATGCGTAGGCTGTGAGAATAAAATTGAAAGTAAGTTAAAAAAGACTGACGGGGTAATAATAAGCAGAGCAAGTTATAATAACGGTACTTTAAAGTTAACATATGATAAAAATATCATTTCGTTAAAGAAAATTAAAAGGATTATTGAACAACTTGATTATAAGATTGTTGATTCAAAAGATTTAAAAAATATTTCCAAAGACGATACATTGGATAAAATTCTAGATGCACTTACGATCGCAGCTGTACTTTACTTCATTTATCATTTCGCACTTAGATTTGGTCTATTAAATGTTTTCAACAATTTTCCTCAAGCTCAAGTAGGGATGAGTTATGGCGTTCTATTTATTGTAGGGATATTTACCTCAATTCATTGTGTTTCGATGTGTGGTGGAATAAATTTATCACAAAGTTTATCCAACCCTGATGCTTCGAATTCGAAAATAACGTTTTCAAGTTTAAAGCCAAGTTTTCTTTATAATTCTGGAAGAGTAGTTTCCTATACGATTATCGGTGGAATTGTTGGGGCACTAGGTTCTGTTGTTAGTTTCTCAGGTTCCGCAAAAGGAATTGTTGCAATCTTGGCAGGTGGTTTCATGGTAATCATGGGGATAAATATGTTAAACATATTTCCATGGCTTAAAAAACTCAATCCTCGTTTACCAAAATTTCTAGGAGCTCTAGTAAGCCATGAAAAACATCGTAAACATAGTCAATTTTATATAGGATTGTTAAATGGATTAATGCCTTGTGGTCCACTACAAGCGATGCAACTTTATGCACTTTCGACGGGCGACCCCATAAAAGGTGCTCTATCAATGCTTTTCTTTAGTCTAGGGACAACCCCCTTAATGTTTGGATTAGGGGCGATTAGTTCATTATTAAGCAAGAAGTTTACGAGTAAAATGCTACAAGTAAGTGCTGTTCTGGTAGTAGTGTTAGGATTTGTAATGTTTCAAACAGGTTTAGGTGTTTCTGGTATTCAACTTCCAACTATTTCATCTATTTTTGGTGGTTCTCAATCCGTTGATAATGTATCAACTATAGATGGAGATGGGATTCAAAGAGTAACATCTAATATTACAAGTAATAGTTATGAATCCATTTCTGTTGAATCAG
Organism: Erysipelotrichaceae bacterium; assembly: GCA_963663995.1. Taxonomy (GTDB): domain Bacteria; phylum Bacillota_I; class Bacilli_A; order Erysipelotrichales; family Erysipelotrichaceae; genus UBA2212. The sequence continues at coordinate 1,810,810 of OY760660.1, forward strand.
GAACCATTACACAATGGACCATACATGTGGATCAAGGTGAGTTAACAGGATGTAATAATCGAATTGTTATTCAAAGTTTAGGAATAGAAATACCCCTTCAAGTCGGTGATAATATTGTTGAATTTGTGCCCGAAAGAAAAGGTACTATCACATTTACATGTTGGATGGGTATGATTAGAAGTAGTATAACAATACTTTAAAAGGAGAGAAAAATGAAAAGCGTTAAATTAAACGTAAATGGGATGTCATGCAGTGCTTGATCATTATGGGTTGAGCTTTGGGAATGGTAATGCGTTTGAATGGGCTAAAGACTTCACAACAAACGATAAAGACATCGTATTCGTACTAAACCCGCAAATATTTATGCCGGTGTAGAAGTAGAAGCAATCGAAGGTTGGTTATTAGCTAAAGTTGAAGTTGTAGTGCTGATGGTAAAATGGTTGAATTAGAAAAATTATTAAAACCATTCGAAATTAATGGTAAATAGTTTATCGTATAGAAATAATGTTATAAATAAATACATTGAGCGAGGTTGTATGGGAAAAGGGACAATACTAATTGTTGAAGACGAAATTAAACTTGTAGAAATTCTACAAGCGAATTTTGAATTCCAAGGATTCAAAATTATGATAACGCATGATGGATTGAGTGCGATTGACCTTGCGAAAGACACATCTATTTCACTTATTTTGCTTGATCTAATGATACCAAAACTAAGTGGAGAACAAGTCTGTCAAAACATACGTCAATTTTCTAGAGTACCAATAATCATGTTGACAGCTCGATCAAGTGAAGAGAATATTATAGATGGTCTAAAGTTAGGCGCAGATGATTACATTACGAAACCGTTTAGTTTAAAAGAGTTAAATGCTCGAGTAGATAGTATATTACGACGTTCAGAAACTTCGATTTTTCCGTTGTTTCAAATTATGAAATTCGAGAATGGTTTAGAAATTGATTTAAATAAGAAGTCAGTCTTTAAACATAATATCATCATTCATTTAACGCCTAATGAGTTTAAAATATTATCCATTTTAATTCATCATCCCAACCGAGTTTTCACACGGGTTGAATTAGTTGATTATGCTTTTGGATCTGACTTTGATGGATATGATCGGACTGTTGATACGCATATAAAAAATTTAAGAAATAAAATTGAAGATAATCCTAAACAACCAGTCTATGTTCAAACTGTTTTTGGATTAGGATATCGCTTTGGCACACAAAAATGAAACAATCTTTAAGTCGTAAACTAACATCAGTCATATTATTAACTGTTTTAATTGCGGTTGGATTAGTTAGTTCGATTTCGAGTTACTTTATACATGATCGATTTAAAGATTATATAATCGATAAACAAGAACAAACGATTAATCAAATCATCGCTCAAATTTCACTTCAATATGACGTTAATAATTCAGTCTGGGACCAAGAAAAAGTACATGAAGTAGGTATGTTTGCTTTATACAGTGGATATATTATAAAAGTTTATGATAATGAGATGAATTCTGTGTGGGACGCGGAAGTATGGGATATGAATGCTTGTGTACAATTAATTGATGATATTTCACATCGTATGTTAAGTCAATTCCCGTCTCAAACAGGTGTTTTTGTATCATATGACTACTTGCTTGAATTTAAAAATACAGATGTTGGAAGGGTTAATATTAGTTATTTTGGACCCTACTTCTATCAAGAAGATGACGTAATATTTATTAATCAACTTCAATCTGTTTTATTAATCATTGCGTTAATCAGTATTCTATCCAGTGTTGGTGTTGGAATCGCTTTCGCTAAAACGTTAAGTAAACCAATCTTAAAAACAATTGATGCGACAAAGAATATTGTACAAGGACATTATGGTAGCGAAATTGAGTATAAAACAAATATAACTGAAGTAAGCGAATTAATTGAATCAATCAATCATTTATCGATTAGTCTTCATGAACAAGATCGTGTTAAAAGACAAATCACTTCTGATGTTGCGCATGAACTTAGAACACCGTTATCGACTCTTCAAATTAGTGTAGAAGCTGTCATGGATGGGATAATTAAGCTAGATGATAGTCGAATTAAAAGTATTCACGATGAAATTCTACGATTATCGAATATAGTTAAAGACTTAGAACAATTAAATCAAATAGAACATCTGACTCAACTAGAATTAAGTACATTTGATTTAAAAGAGCTCATTGATGAATGTATATATTCCTTAGAGATAAAGCGCAAAGTCAAATCAATTAGTCTTGAATTAATTGTTGAAACTCTTCTGATTGAAGCTGATCGCAATCGCCTTTATCAAGTGTTTTATAACTTAATCTTAAACGCGTATAATTACTCGAATAATGAATCAACTTTGTCTATCGAGATAATAAATAAAGGAAGAGAAGTAGTTATTCAAATTAAGGATACTGGCATTGGGATACCTGAAGAATCATTACCATTTATATTTGAACGATTTTATCGCGTAGATGCATCTCGAAGTCGTGAAAGTGGTGGAAGTGGAATTGGGTTAACCATTGTTAAACAATTTATTGAAGCTCATTCCGGAAGTATTGATGTAGAAAGTGAACTCAATAGAGGGACTTCTTTCACAATTATCCTACCAATCAAACAATCTTCATAAGTTCTTCATAACCTTATTCTAAAATTAGGAGGAGGTAATCAAAATGAAAAGTAGGTTATTAAATTTAATAGTCTTAGGAATAGTTTTTGTGAGTGTTGCAGTATGGTATTTTTCTTTACCTAGTGGGGCTGGAAAAGTATTAGATCAATTAGGTTTAAAAAACACTGAAATAAAAGAAGTTGTTAATAATCTTGATCAACGTTTAGATGAACCGAGCAATGTTGGCGCAAGAATAACAGGCGATAAACTATTTCTTTATGATATCGAGAAAGAGTATAGTATCGATCTACCAACTGAGTCATTCTTTGTGTCTATAGCACCTTATATTAATGAAGTGCACCCATGTACCATTCATAATCTAGTTACTTGTCGTGGAGAAGTTTTTAATCAATCCATGCATATTCAAATTGTGGATGCGAATAATAAAATCATTGTAGATGAAGATCGAATTACTCAAGATAATGGATTTATCGGAATATGGTTACCAAAAGGCATCAATGCTACACTAAAAGTTGAATATTATGGATTATCTGTAGAATATCCTATTTCTACATTTAGTGAAAGTGATACCTGTATTACAACGCCCCTTAAACTTGAAGCATTAAAAGTCTAATTCCAGATTCTAATGGTCTGATTGATTTAACCCTCACTTTGAAATTATACGTTACAATCTTCCTAAACATAAAATTGATGATATCGAAAATTCAGGATTATAACATGACATTGGGAAAATCATTATTTCTGCTGAGATACTTGAAAAACTGTGGAAATTAACAGAAATGTAATATGAAGAGATTTAAAATCATCCTTCTATAGGGCTTTCGAATGTTAATGGTAATTCCAGAGTTATCAAGTATCTACAAGGGTATACTACATCACCACGAAAGATGGGATGGTAAGGATTATCCAAATGGAATAAAGAGGATTGAAATTCCTGTTGAAGCAAGAATTATTGCGATTGCGGATGCTTTTGATGCGATGACAGTATCACGAAGCTATCGTGACGCAATGAGTGAAACTGAAGCGGTTGCTGAAATAAAGAAATATGCCGGAACTCAGTTTGATCCAGAGATTGCACGAATATTTGTTGAAAAGGTTATGAAATTATCCTGGTAAACATATAGAAGAACTAGATTTCTTAGTGATATTTTTTCTAAACTTTTTCAGTTATTTATTACAATTATGCGATATTAATATTATCTAAAACTATCAAATTCTGTTGCGGGTCATTTGCGGGTCATTCTAAATTGAGTATCTATCGAACTTATGTAAACTTATGTATAATGGAGATGAAGTATACGTAGGTTTGTAAGCGTTTATAACTGTTTGTAAAGATAATTTGGGTTTCCCCTCATCTGCTCCATAAAACAATTTGAAGAGTCCCCGAAAGGGGATTCTTTTTTTTCGATAAAGATAAGTTGAATTGTTTTTAAAAGGGGTCTTTGTTAAAATTTTTATTAAAACAAGGAGATTATTAAAATGGATAAAATTACTAAGATAGATATCATCACAAGACCAAGTAAATTAGAGGCATTAAAAGAGGCTATGAATAACATAGGCATCACAGGAATGACTTTTACAAATGTATTGGGCTGTGGACTTCAAAAAGGTAAAACAGAATATTATCGTGGTTCTGAATACAAGATTGATTTACTTCCTAAAGCACGGGTTGAAATTGTGGTTTGCGAAGTACCAGTTCAGTTAGTTGTTGATACTGCTATGGAAGTATTAAGAACGGGTGAAATTGGAGATGGTAAAATCTTTATCTATCCTGTCGAGAATGTTATTAAAGTGCGTACTGGAGAAGAAGGTGTAAAAGCATTGTAAAAAAGACCATGAGGTCTTTTTTTATTTGTTGTGGTGAGCACTGCTGTAGGCTTTATCCCACCAACCATTCTCCTTTGCTTGCTCTATACACTTATATCCTGCTGCTCTCATACGACCTTCTGCAATAAGTTTAAGCGCACGTTGTTTATTGATTAGTGACCAGGGACTTTTCTTTTGACGAGGAGTCATACGAATGATGAATGAATTTTGATCAAGAGAATACATCAAACCATCGATCCAACCAAAACATAAAGCTTCAGTAACTGCATCATTTAGATTGATTCCTAATTTAGTTGATTTCTTCTTTTGAATTTCAATCCAAATTTCTTTCTGAGTAAAATTTTCTTCTAACCAATCTGTCCATTCTTGAAGTGTTTGAAAATAACTCCAGTTTGTGGGTTTCTTCATACTCCTATTATAAGCGTAACAAATTAAACAAAATAGCTAAGAATAAACAAGTAAGAATCATTTATGTGACAGATATATGAAATTAGCACTCAATAGTTGACAGTGCTAAAAAGAAGGTTTATACTATCATTAGCACTTAAGATAAGAGAGTGCCAGGAGGACAAATGCATGATTAGAAACACTATTGTAAGACGCCCAACAAATTTACTCGATGATTTTTTCAATGATGAATTCTTCTTACCTTCATTACCAAGTCAAAATCATATTGATGTGTATCAAGAAGGAAAAGACTATATCGTAGAAGTTGATCTACCTGGTTACAAGAAAGAAGAAATCACTGTTAAGTATGATCAAGATTTATTGACCATCTCTGCAGAACACAAAGAAGAAAAGAATGAAGACAATAAACGTTATGTTTATCGTTCACGTTCTACATCAAGCTTTACTCGTCAAATTAGATTCAATAATATTGATGCGAAAGCAATCGATGCAAACTTCAATGAAGGTGTCTTGAAAGTGGTATTACCAATCCACAATGGTCAGGTTGAAGCAAAACAAATCGAAGTTAAATAATTGACGTCAAGAAGGACCTAAAAAGGTCCTTCTCTTATGTTTTAATAACAAAATGATTAAAATACTTGATATTATGTATTAATAGTATTACTATATGTATGAAATATATTACATATTGTAAAAGGAGATTGTCTTATGTCTTATCAAGAAAAGAAAAGAGGCGCCAATTTAGGATTAGCCTTAGTTATTTTATTAGCTTATTGTTTTAAAGTCTATAGATTAGTTCAAGCAAATGCTTATGATTTAAATAATCTACAAGCAACAGCGACGTTGATGTTGAAGTATATTGGAGTAAGTATTGTCGCTACAATTATTCTACAAATTTCTTTCCATATTTTGTATTCAGTGTTTTACGCACTAAAGAACAGAGATTTAGGGAAAGAAGATATCGAAAAAGGAATTAATGCAGAATTCGTAGAGGATGAAAGAGATCAGTTAATTGAACTAAAATCATCACGAGTTGGTTGGTGGATTGCAGGTGGAGGTTTCTTTATTGGTATAATTCTAGCTGCCTTTAACTATCCAGTCGCAATCATGTTGAATATTACTTATATTGCTTATAGTATTGGATCATTATCCGAAGAAGCGGTAAGTCTATACTTCTATCGTAAAGGACTCTAGTTTATGGGCAAGAAATTAAAACTAAACAATAATGTCAGAACCCTCAGATTCTTTGCAAATGAAATGACACAACAAGAACTAGCTGATCGAGCAGGCGTATCTCGACAAACAGTTGTTGCGATTGAAGCAAATAAATACTCACCTAGTTTGGAGTTAGCCTTTAGAATCGCTGAAGTCTTTAATGTTAACATCAATGAAGTCTTTGGTTTTGAAAGTGAAGAGAACAGTTAAACTGTTCTTTTTTGTGATAACCTAGTATTTAAGAGGTTTAATGATGGCGTTAATAGAAGCAAAAAAATATTTAAAACAATTTGGATTAGATGAAGAAGTCTTAGAGTTTGATGTATCAAGTGCAACTGTCGATGATGCGGCTAAAGCATTGAATACTGATGGGAAACACATTGCGAAAACACTCGCATTTAGACATGAGGATGGACCAATCCTTATTTTAGCCGCAGGGGATGCGAAAGTGGATAATGCGAAGTTTAAACAGCAATTTCAAATGAAGGCTAGAATGATGTCACCTGAGGAGTTAATTGCAGATGTAGGTCATGCGATGGGAGGTGTGTGTCCTTTTGGAGTTAAAGAAGGATGTCAGGTTTATCTTGATGTCTCTATGAAACGATTTGAGCATGTATTTCCAGCAGTAGGTTCATCCAATTCAGCGATTAAAATGGATTTAAATACTTTAGAGAAAACTTCTCAATCAAAAGCATGGATTGATGTTTGTAAGTCTTGGGAATAAAAAGCGGAAACGCTTTTTTTTCGTTATAATAGAAGTAAGAAGAAAGAAGGCATGATTATGGCGATCATCGCTATCGATGTTGGTGGTACAAAATCACGTTTTGCGCTCTATGACTTAGAAGGGCGTCTTTTAATCGGCTTTGAAGGACCAAGTCTACATCCTTTACAAGTAGGTTATCAAGAAATGTCAAAAGGTTTAAGACAGGGTGTTGATGAAATAATTGATAAGCACCCAAGTAAACTTGAAATGATTTCATTTGGGTTGGCCGGTTATGGACAAGATAAAACGGTTCGTCTTGAAATTGAAAAAGCGATTAAACTGTTATTTAAAGAAAAGTTCATTATTCATAATGATGTTGAATGCGCGCTAATGGCAGCTCTTCAACAGACAGATGGAATAATGTTAGTGGCTGGAACAGGTTCAATAGGATTAAGAAGTCATAATCATATAACTGAAAGATCAGGTGGTTGGGGATATCTTATAGGTGATGAAGGATCTGCCTATTGGATTGGTAGAAGTGTATTATCACATTTCAGTAAAATGGCTGACGGACGATTAGAAAAAACAGAATTATATGATGTGGTGATGGATGCATTAGTCTTAGATGAACCAAGTGAAATAATTTCTCATCTTTATAAACATCCCAATCCTAAATTAGCTATCGCATCTCTATCAAAAGCAGCCTACCTAGCTTGTGAGAAGGGTGATACCTATGCGAACAATATCTTTGAAGATGCAGCTTATGAATTAGCGCAATTAGTTAAATCATTAGCCTATGATAATCCATCTAGTATTCCTGTTCGCTGTATTGGAGGAGTTTTTGAGGCCGGTGAAATAATTTTAGATCCACTTAAGAAACATCTAGGTGATCAATATAAAGTTGAATTGAGTGATAATCCTCCTCTTTATGGAGCTTATTTATTCGCAAAATTAGAAGGGGAAAAAGAATAATGAGAATTGGAATTGTCGGATGTGGTAGTATTGCGCAAAGAGCTTACTTGCCAGTATTAACGCAAAGAGCAGACGTAGATTTAATTTTATGCACAAGAAATGATGAAACACTCAATCAATTAAAGGCTCAGTACCATTTAACTGAGGGTGTTAAAACCATAGAAGAATTGATTGATCTAAAACCAACTGCAATTTTTCTTTCTGCCGCGACAGAAGCACATTATGTTTTAGCAAAGAAAGTTTTAGATGCAAAAATTGCTTTATACATCGATAAACCAATTTCTATGAATTTAGATGAAGTCAAAGATCTATCCGCACTAGCGAAGAAAAATAATATTATTTTTATGACTGGATTTAATCGACGCTACGTACCGATTGTTAAAGAGGTTCATGATAAAGGTGTACCAGACATTGTTATCTATCAAAAGAATCGACATTTAAAAGCTGATACAGCTCGTAGATTTTTAGTTGAAGATTTTATTCACGTGATTGATACTTCACGTTATTTGCTTCAAGCAGAAGTTAAAGATATTCGTGTTCACTATAAGCTTGAGGATAAGAAGTTAGCTCATGTAGTGATACATTTAATAACCGATGTTAATTCTGCAGTTTGTATAACTAACTATTTAAATGGTTGCACAGAAGAAATAATTGATGTGATGCATAAATATGAAAAGTCAGTCGTAAAGAATCTAGCGGAGCTAGAATGGTATATCGATGATGAAAAACATCTTGCTTTACCTAAAGACTGGCAACCTACCTTAAAAAAACGTGGCTTTGAAGATTTAATTGAAGACTTTATCCAAGGACTTAGAAATAATCAACAAACAATTAGTATTGATGATGCGTATCGAAGTCATGAAATCTGTGATTACATTGCGAAAGAAATAGAAAAAACGCTCTAGTATTTTAGAGCGTTTATTTTTTAACCAATAAAAACTAATAAAACAACAACTAGTAGCGCTAAGGCGATACGATAATAAGCAAAGATGGTGAAACTATGTTTCTTAACAAAATTCATAAGTACTTTAATGGCAATCACAGAAACAATAAATGAAACAACGAAGCCTAAGCCTAACATCAACCATTCATTTTGATTCCAATTAAAGCCAGCTTTAAGAAATTTAACCATTCCATATCCTAGAAGAACAGGGATAGACATAAAGAATGAGAATTCAGCCGCAACTGTGCGGGAACATCCTAACCACAGTGCACCAATAATGGTTGAACCAGAACGTGAGGTACCTGGTATGATTGCGAAAGTTTGAAATACACCAATCAAGAATGCTTCCTTATAGCCAATATCTGTGATTTTGGTGATGGTTGGTTCAATGTTGCGACGTTCAATGTAAATGAATAAAAGCCCATAAAGAACGAGTGTGAATGCGATAACCTCAGGTTTAAATAAATATAAATCTACGATATCGTCAAACATGAAGCCAATAACTGCTGCTGGAAATGAAGCAACTGCAATTTTTATCCAAAGCACAAATGATTTTTGGCGATGTTGAGGGGTGTGTGATGGATGATATGGGTTCAGTATTTTTATAAAAATAAGAATAACCGCTAACACTGAACCAATCTGAATAAAGATAAAAAATAAATTGTTGAATTGAGTAGAAAACTCTAGTGGGAACCAATGTTCAAAAAGAATTAAGTGACCCGTCGATGATATGGGTAACCATTCAGTAATCCCTTGGATAATACCGAGTAAAATGACTTTTAAAGTTTCTGGTGAATCAAACATATTTGGCTCCTATACATGTACTTATTATAACGGTAAAAAACAATAAAGATTAAAAAATTATGTAACATTTTCATAAATTTGTGATATTATTAACAAGTATTAGTGATAAATTTAACAAATTAAAGGAGATTAAAAAATGAGAGGCGTAGCAACACCGATTACTTTCTTAAGAAGAGAAGTTTTCAAAAATGTAGCAGATGCATCCTATGAAGGTTGGGATACAGAACAAATTAAGCAAATTCCTTACACAATCATAGAAGGGGACACTCCTAAATATCGTGACTCCATCGAAAGAGAAAGAAACATTGTTCGTGCACGTGTTCGTTTAGCGATGAACATGGATTTACATGCAGAATGTGGAGATAACTTTGTCGATGATATGAACCTAGAAGAATTAGGTTCTCGTAGAGTATCTCAAGATTTGTTAAAAGTTATACCACCTGCCTGTGAAGCCTGTGAAGAAAAAAGTTTCTTCGTCACAAACTCATGTCATGGATGTTTAGCTCAACCATGTATCTCTGTTTGCCCAGTAAAGGCTACTAGTATTAAAAATGGTCAATCTTATATTGATCAAGAAGCATGTATTAAATGTGGGAAATGCTTTGATGTTTGTCCATATGGATCAATTGTTAAGAATGAAAGACCATGTAATGCAGCCTGTGGTGTTGATGCCTTCACAAAAGATGATCAAGATCGTGCAGTCATTATTCCAGAGAAATGTGTGGGTTGTGGTCAATGTATGGTTTCATGTCCATTTGGAGCAATTATGGATAAATCTGAAATCTACCAAGTGGTTGATAGTTTCCGTAATAATGAACAAATCTCAGCAATTATTGCGCCAGCCTTTGTTGGACAATTTGGTGATAAAGTTACACCTGAACAGGTCATTGAAGGCTTATTCTTACTTGGTTTTACCGAAGTTAAAGAAGTTGCTTATGGCGCAGACGTTACAGCTGTTGATGAAGCAAAACACTATTTAAAACATGTACCACTCGATCAACCATTCCTTGCAACATCATGTTGCCCTGCATGGTTACTGATGGCAAATAAAGAACTTAAAGAAAAAGCTTACTGTATTTCTCCATCATCATCTCCGATGATTGAAACAGCTTCAGCTATTCGTAAAAAATATCCAGATACTAAGATTGTTTTCGTTGGACCATGTTCTGCGAAGAAATTAGAAGCAACATTTGCTGATGTATCTAAATCTGTTGATTATGTATTAACTTTTGAAGAAGTGAATGCAATGTTCCATTCACGTGGTATCATTTTAGAAGACTTAGTCGTTGTTCATGAATTTGGAGATGCTTCATTTGATGGACGTGGATTCGCAATATCAGGTGGAGTTGCGGCAGCTGTTGAAAACGTTATTCGTCGTTTAGATCCTGACCGTGTGGTTAAGATGGAAAAAGCAGAAACTCTTAAAAACTGTAAGACGATGGTGTTGATGGCAAAAGCTGGTAAACGTGATGGTTATCTCTTAGAAGGTATGGCATGTCCTGGTGGATGTGTTGGTGGAGCTGGAACCATTGTTAATCAAACTAAATCAGCACGACAAGTTCAAAACTACTCAAGAAGTTCTGAAAAATCAACAGCTTTAAAAACGGTTGAATCATTCAATATTGACGCTACAAAATTCTAAATATGATTTTAATTACTGAAACAGAAACATTATCAAAAAGCTTTAGAGAAGAGTTAGATAAACTCAATCTTAATTATGATGTTTTTGAATCAGAGGATGATGTCGTTGATTGTGCAAAATATGATATTGTCTTTGGTGGTTTAATTGTTAAACACAAAGGCTTAGAAGCTTTTAAAAATGTTAAGTGGATACAAGTTTCTTCAGCGGGCTATAATCATCTACCCATTGATTTGTGGAAAGACAATGGTATTCTTGTGTCGAATGCCAAAGATGTCTTCTCAGATCCAATAGCTGAACATGTTATCTTCTATACACTGATGTTTTATAAAAAAGGTTTAGATCACTTAAAACTACAAGAAAACAAAATTTTTACTCGCTTAAATAATAAAGAATTAGAAGATGAAGTAGTGTGTATTTTAGGGACGGGATCCATTGCTTCAGCCATCGCAAAAAGATTCAAAGCATTTAATGTTAAAACCATTGGCATCAATACCACTGGTAGAATTGTTGAGCATTTCGATGAATGCTATGCAATAAAAGATTTAAAAATAGTTCTTTCAAAAAGTGATATTGTTGTAATGACTTTACCACTGAATGATAGTACCCGCTATTTCTATGATGAAACTTATTTTCAATCAATGAAGAAAGGTTCGATATTTATTAATATTGGACGAGGACGAGTTATTGATGAAAGGACGCTAGTTAAAGCTTTAGAGAATGAACACCTAGCTTATGCAGTTCTTGATGTGATGGAAACAGAACCATTACCTAAAGAAAGTACTCTTTGGAATGCTAAAAATTTATTGATTACACCACATGATTCTGGTGTTTCATCAAAGACAGGCATTAGGTTAATCAAACTATTTATTGAGAATATCAAAGCATATCGAACAAACAAACCACTTAAACATCTTGTTTAGTGGTTTTTTAGTTAAACTGTCACATATGTGTGGATGACCTTTTTCGCTTTATAAGTTAAAATAGAAACATACGTGGAGGTTTTTTAATATGCACATCACGCATCCAATTCATGTTACAGGGCATAAAAACCCTGATACAGATTCTATTGTTGCGGCCATTTCTTACGCTGAACTTAAGCGCACATTAGGCTATGAATCAATCGCATGTCGCTTAGGTGAAATAAATCATGAAACGGAGTATGTCTTAAAACGATTTGGTTTTGAAAAGCCAATTATTTTAGATGATGCTCGTATGCAAATAAGTGAAATTGATATTGATGACCCTGTCATGATCAATGAAGAAACAACTATTTTTGATGCTTGGCAGTTATTTTTAAAACATAAGAAAGCATTATGTGTCGTCAAAGAAAATAATGAATTAATTGGCTTATTATCAAGTTCAGATGTTTCAAAAGTTGCAATGGGCGATACGGCTAGATCAATTGAGCTCTTAGCTAAAACACCTATAGAATATGTTGCGAAAACAATTAATGGTGAAATCATTTACCGACCAGAGAAAACAAGATTAAACGGGAAAGTTAGTATTGTAGCGGTAGCTGAACAAAAACTCAATAATTACGAACTTAAAGATCGTTTAGTCATTGTTGGAAATGATCGCGAGGCACAGCTACAAGCGATTGAAAAAGATGCAGCATGTCTTGTGATTGTATGGGCTGATAAAGTTCAATCATTAGTCATTGAAGTTGCTAAATCGCATAATTGTGCCATTATCTTATCTGGCCATGGGACATTAAATACATCCCGGTATATATACTATTCAACACCGATTAAATATATTATGAACACAGACTTAATCACCTTTGATAAGTCAGAATATGTGGATGATGCTTTAAATAAAATTATGAAAACTCGATTCAGAACTTATCCTGTTACCGATGATCATGGCGTTATTTATGGCTTAATTTCCCGTTATCATTTACTAAATGCACGTAAGAAAAAACTAATTTTAGTAGATCATAATGAAATCTCTCAATCAGTTGATGGTTTGCTTGAAGCTGAAATATTAGAAGTGGTTGATCATCATCGTATTGGTGATATTCAAACCAATCAACCCATTAATTTTAGAAATCAAATCGTTGGATCATCTAATACGATTATTGCGAATTTGTATTTTGAAAATCGTGTAGAACCTAGTCCTGAAATTGCTGGATTAATGTGTGCTGCAATTATTTCAGATACACTGAATTTCAAATCACCAACAACAACAGCTGTTGATATTGAAACAGCAGACTATTTATCTGAAATAGCAAATGTAGATAAAGAAGAACTAGCTCGTGAGATTTTCACAATTGGATCTGGTCTACAGACAAAAACACCACTGGATATTATTGAGAATGACATAAAAGAATTCGCCATGGGTAAATATCGAGTTATGGTTGGTCAAATAAGCTTATATGATTTAGACCAAGTTGTTGATATTAGAGAAGATTTAGAAGCAGAAATGAATAAGTACGTTTTAGATAAACGAATCGATGTATTAATGCTTATTTTTACTAATCTTGAATATCATGGTTCAGCTATTTTATCGACTGGAAAAGAAAACTGGATTGTTGAAGATGCCTATCCAGAAGCTAATCAAAAAGAATTACATTTAGTTGATAACTTAATGTCTAGAAAGAAACAAGTCATTCCAAGACTTTCAAGTGTGGTAGAAGGTCATGAATAAATTAAGAATTGTAAGCGTTGGTACATCAATGATTACAGGTTTAGCGTTAGATGCCTTTAATCAAATTGAAGATTATGAAATTGTTGGGATTTACTCACGCAAAAAAGAAAGTGCAGTTGATTTTGCACAAAAATTTAATGTTTCAAGAATCATTACAGATTTCGATGAATTAAAAAATGATAAAACCATTGATGTTGTTTATGTGGCATCACCAAATGGTCTACACTTTCAACAAAGCCTGGAACTGATTGAAGCTGGTAAACATGTTATTACTGAAAAGCCTTTTGTGGCTAATTTAAAAGAATATAGCATTTTAGTACAAGCTGCACATGATTCAAAACGTTTTTGTTTTGATGCAATTATGCCTTTGCATTTACCAAACTTTAAAGCTTTAGAAGCCGCTGTAGAAAAAATTAAACCAGTCCATATGATGACGACTTCCCAAGTCCAATATTCATCACGTTATGATGCACTATTAGCGGGTAATGTCGCGAATATATTTAATCCAAATATGGCTGGTGGAGCGCTCATGGATTTAGGGGTTTATACAATTATTGACGTCGTTGCTTTATTTGGCTTACCAAAAGATGTTGACTATAGTTGTCGTAAACATGAAAATGGCATAGATTTATCAGGTGTTTTAACTTTAAAATACGATGATATGACTGCAGTTTGTTTGATTGGAAAAGATGCCCAGGCAGTTAATAATACAGTTATTATGGGAGAAAAAGGTTCAGTTCTCTGTGAAGGTCCTGCTTCGCTCTTGAAGTCAGTTGTTTTCTCTAATAAAAAAGTAAGTGAAGATTTGTCACTGCCTCAAAAACCTAATCAAATGATACACGAAATGCAAGATTTCGCTGATGTGATTAAGTCAAATGACTGGGATCTCTACGATCAATGGATGGCCATCACAAAGGATGTCTTAACTGTTATTGAAATCGCTAGAGAAAAAATCGGACTTGTATTTCCGAATAACTAAACTAATTTTATAGAATATAAATCAATTGTTTTTGACTCTATTAAATGTCCATCTTGTTTAAGGTGGATATTTTTTATTAAAACATTATCATCCTGAAGTATTTTTACAAGTTCTTCTTCTGTGGTTGATTCTTTTAAAAACAAATCAGTTGATTTAAGGGATATTGCCTTTTTCATCATAGGTATATAAGGACGGTTATGTTCAATCCAATTTAAGTGATTTAAGTCATCGACATTAACCCATTTTATTTCTTCATAGATTATTGGGTCAAATTCATTTAATAATTCAACTTTAAACCAATGTAATCTAAAATCACCATGCTGATTGGAAACGATGTAATGTGTTATATAATCCGCTTGATGTATCATTGCATTGCCTTCTTCTCTAAGTTCACGTTTTAAAGCGTCGATTAAGGATTCACCATTCTCAACTTTTCCACCTGGACATTCTAAAAAACCTTTAAAAGGTTCAGACCTTCTTTGGCCAATACATATTTTTTGATCTTTTTCGATTAAGGCAATCACAACATCAACCATGGTTAAAGGGTAACATAAGACTTCGCACATGGTACAATAAAACAAAGGAAAATTATAATGAAAGTTGCGCTAATTTACGATTTCGATAAAACATTATCAACGCATGATATGCAAGAGTTTGGTTATTTTGATGACTTAGGTTTAAAAAGTTCCGATAACTTTTGGGCAGAAGTCGAAGAACTTTGTCAAAAGGAACATATGGATCACATTTTAACTTATCTCTACCATATGGTTGAATCTTCTAAAGCTAAAGGAATTGCGATTACCCGGGAAAGACTAGCCAGTTATGGACCAAAAATTGAATTCTTTGAAGGTGTTTTAGATTGGTTTGAATTGATTAACAATGAAGGCTTAAAAAGAGGGATAGAAATAGAACACTATATTATCTCTTCTGGTTTAACTGAAATAATTGAAAACACAGCTATCGCAAAATATTTTAGAAAAGTATTTGCATGTGAGTTTTTATACGATGCAAAAGGTGAAGCAATTTGGCCAAAACTATCTGTTAACTACACCATGAAAACGCAATTTGTTTTTAGGATAAATAAGAATATTTTAGAGATTGAAAATGACAATGATTTAAATCAACATTTAGAAGAACATTTAAAATACATGCCTTTTACAAATATGATTTATATTGGTGATGGTTTCACTGATGTCCCAAGTATGAAACTGATTCGCTCAAATGGTGGATATGCGATTGCGGTATATCATAAAGGACAAAATCAAAAAGATGTCAGTGAACAACTTTTAGAACATCAACGTGTAAATTTTATTGCACCTGCGGACTATCGAAAAGATCAAAGATTACATGGATTGATCAATGCAATTCTTGATCAACTGAGTTCACAAAAACATCTGAGAGATCTACAAAAATGAGTACACAAAATTCAGAACGCTTTTTAAATGCCTTTAGTAAAATTGAGAATGAAATGGCACGTCGTATGCATTCAACGCGATATATTTCCTATGCTGAAATGGCAAGAAGTCTGGCAAAAGTTGATAAAACTTATCGCCGTTATCGTCGTTATCTTGAAGAGTTTGGTGATTTAAGGAATGCGATTGTTCATGAAAGAATTGATGGCGAAGTGATTGCTGAACCACATTTAAAAGAAGTTGAAAAAATCGAACAAATTGCACAGATATTAACTCAACCAGAAATGGTGTTTCCTCGTTTTCAAAAGAAAGTTGAAATTGCCTATCTAGATGAAAAACTGTCTGACGTTATCAATCGCATGAAACCAAAACGTTTCTCTAAACTGCCAGTATATGATCGACATGGTGCCTATGTGGGTTTACTAACAACAGACGCCTTTAGTTATTTTGTGGTTGATCATATTAAAGATGTAATGTGTGAAATCCCTGATGCACAAGTTAAAGAAGTTATTGAATTTGACCAAAAGGGAAGACATGTTCGCTTTATTTCAAAAAATTCCACTCTTGTAGAAGTCATGATGGAATTTGAACAGGCACTTCATACAGGGATGCGCTTAAATGAAATTCTAATAACTGAACATGGCGAAAAACACGAGAAACCGATTGGAATTATATCTGTATCTGATTTGCCAAGTATTTATGATATTGTAAACAAAAACTTAATCTTATAATTAAAATCGTGCGTTTGCACGATTTTAATTTTAGATATCAATTTCGATTAAGTTGACGTAAATAATGAGGTAATTACTGATCAATTTTGAAATGATTTTTTTATTATGGGGATAATTATTAATAGCTTCAATAACACCTGCAATTAAAGAACTGGAAAACATTTTTAAAAGTTGTTGACCTTCTTCATCCAATTCATCACTGATTGGAAAGTAGTTTTTTAGTAGAGCTTGAAGGAATAATGAAACACGATGAGAAATATTGTTAGAAAGACTTGGTTCATTAAAAATGATTTGGATTTCTTTGTAATGATGCTGTAGTAATCCACTAATGTTTTCAATTGCAGGTTCTATGTTTGAAACAATGAAAGCTTTAACATCACTAGTGGTTGGATGAACCAATTTGATTTGATCAAAAGGCATGTTAAGAAAAGAATCTAAGTGTTCAAATACTGGATTAAAAATTTCATGTTCAATCTCTTCTTTACTTTTAAAATAGCGATAAACATTTCCGACAACCATATTTGATTTAAGAGCAACCTTGCGCATTGATAGAGCTTGATAGCCTTCTTTATGCATGATTTCGATTGCGTTCTTAATTATCTTCGTTCTCGATTGTGGGTTGAGTAGTCGTGCCATTATTTTCTCCTTTCTTATTTTCTAAGTATTGATTAATTAATTCTCGTAGATTTTTGTTTGACTTTTTTAGAGGTAAGTCTAGCCCGTAAGATTGAGCAAGCTGAATGAGTTGGAGTTTGTGGAAAGAGCTCATGTCATTTGGGTCCACCACAACCATGGAATAGAGCACTGGTACGACAACCATCGTTAGAATAGTTGAGAAAAGTAGTCCAAATAGAAGTACTAATGCCATTGGAGCACTGAGTGGATCATTGGATATAATCAGTGGTACTAAACCAATACAAGTTGTAATGGTACTTAATGTTATCGCACGATATCTCTTATCAACAGCTGTCACACAAGCATCATGAACGGAATAGCCTAATTTAATTTGTGAATCCATAACCTCTACTAATATAATTCCGTTATTGACAACTATACCAATTAAACTAACTAGTCCTAGTAATGCCATGGCTTGTAAATCGATGTTAAAGATATACAAACCTAAGAATGAGCCAATAAAAGAAAGTGGAATACTAACAAGTATAATCAGTGGTTTAAGCATCTTATCAAATTGGATTAATAAGACGATATAAATCAGAATGATGGATATTCCACCTGCCACGGCTAAGTTAGATATGAGGGCCATCATTTGTGTCATTTCACCATTAAATCTTACATTAACACCATTTGGCATAATGTCTTCAATCTCTTTTTTATAAGTTGCTTCGATATCTGATGATTTATAGCCTGATTTTAAGTCACTCATAACCGTGATTGAACGCTCTCTGTCCGTTCTTTGAATAATTGGGATAGAAGAACTAAGTTCAATGTCTGCAAATTGATTTAAGAGGACTTGGGTATCAGTGACCGATGAACTGATGGGTAAGCGATAGAGATCATCTAAGTTTTCAATATTACTCTTTACGATAATCGGCATTTCATTACCACCAACAATATAATTGGATGTTTCTGCACCCATTAAAGCTGTATTAATTTGTTTAACAACATCGTATTTTAAAACACCCATTAAGTTAACAACATCTGAATCAATGACGACATTGTATTCATAATTTTTTCCAACAAAGTCATCACGAACATTGATCGTTCCATCGATAGAATTAAGAATCGCTTCAGATTCTAATGCGAAATCTTGTAATACATCTAAATCGTCACCATAAAGTTCAATGGCTATTTTCGCATCAGTTGGCATCGAGATTTCTAAGTATTTTACTTCAACTTTTGCGCCAACAATATCTTGATTAAAACGCTCTTGTAGATATGAGCCAAAGGCTTGGTTAGAGGTGTATTCACTAGACTCTTCATCCAGTTCGATCATAATTTGGGACGTATCACTTGATTCAGTTTGGGTTGGTACAGTTAAAAAGAATTTTGGTAAACCTTTACCCACAGAACTCGTATAATGTTTTACAAGTGTCTCTTCCTCAAGAATAGCTTGAATATCATTTACTATTTCTTGTGTTTTATCAAAATTCATTCGTTCATTTTTTATGTTGACATAAATGATTGGTTTATCAGAATAAGGGAAAAACGTCATTCCTAAACTAAAGACTAAAATAACCGCAATAATTAAAGTTGAAAAAGAAGTAATAATCGTAATTTTTCGATGCTTTAGGCCATAAGCTAAAGTCTTATTAAAAGCACCTTTGATTAATGATTCTTTCTTTTCTATTTTATGTTCTGCTTCTTTAGTAAAAAAGACAGCTGCAAAAACAGGCAAGATAAACATTGCGACAATATATGAGGCTACTAATGAAGTGATAACAACAATTGGAATTGTCGCAACAATATCACCCACAGCTCCAGGTATGAATAAAAGGATACCGAAGGTAATAATGGTAGTTAGAGTGGAAGTAAATACTGGAGCAGCCGTTTCATGAATAGCTGATTCGATAGCTTCTTTCTTAGTGTAATCTTCATTCAGTTTTTGTTGAATAGCATCACTGACGACAATCGCATTATCAACAAGAATACCTAATGAGACAATCAAAGCCATAATAGAAATAAAGTGAAATTCAATACCAAGAAGATACATGACAAAGAATGTCGCAAATATGGATAAAGGTAAGGCAATAGATACAACAATCGCATTTTTCAGTTTTACACCAATCATTACGACAATAATGATTAAGGCAATTGATTGTAGTAGATTAATGATAAAATCTGTAACGGATTGATCGATATCCTCTGAAGAATAGAGAACTTCATGATATTCAATGTTGGGAGGTAATTCTAATTTAGCTTGATCGATCACTTTACGGACATCATTGCCAATTAAAACATCATTTACATTGTCACTAAAATACCCAGTTAAAAGAATGGCGCTTTGTCCATCTTGCATATAAGAATAGCCTTCAGCATAATCAATATAGACGTCGGCAATATCTTTAAGTTGTACAAATCCAATCGTATCTTCGCTACTACCTGCAACAACAATGTTTTCAATATCTTTTAAAGAAGAGAAGGTTGAAGGCGTATTGACATTTATGATGCCTGACTCATATTGAATAGAACCAGATGGAATCGATAAATTTTGTGCCTTCATTAAGTCGGCAATATTCTCAATTGAAATGTTATAGAGATTTAAGTCATCGATATCAACAACAACATTGACCTGTTTATCTAATTGTCCTTCAATATCAATACGTTCCACACCATCAACGGCTAATACAGATTCTTTAATTTCTTCTGCATAAGTGACTAAATCCTCTTGGGAATAATCTTCACCTGATAAAGCGATAATAAATTGAGGGTTAACAGCTAGGTCAGTTGTTACATTGGGCTCATAAGCCATATCAGGCAATATGCTTTTCACATCATCAATTTTTTGACGAAGTAATGGTAAAACTTCATCTGGGTTTGCATCTGTATCAAAAAGTACAACCACCACAGAAGCAGAATTCATAGACATTGAATCTAATGTTTGAATACTTCCTACTTCATTGACCGCATCTTCAATTTTTGTGGTAACCATTTTCTCAACTTCTTGTGCGGTTGCCCCAGGATACACGGTGCTGATGATTGCGCCAGGTAAAGAAGTATCAGGATTTTCTTGTTTTGGAATGATGTAGTAACTATAAATTCCAGCTAAAACCCATAGACCAAGCAAAATGAAAACAATGACTTTACGCTTGATCATCTCATTGATGATTCTAATCATTCGCTTATGACCTCAACTAAATTACCAGGTTTAACAGACTTCATGCCACTGGTAATGAGTAAATCACCCGCTTGTAAGCCTTCGACTAAAACATAATCATTATCAATGTGTTTCGTTATAATAATTTTCTTTTTAACACGATTATCTTTAATAACAAATACATAGTCTTCACCATCATTTTGAATAACACGAATTGGAATCCAGATGCCTTGTGTTTTTCCAACATCAATATTTACAACTGAACTCTCACCAATGTAAAAGTTTAATAAGTCTTCAGGAAAGGCAATATTTGTTTCATACGTACGCGAAGATGAGTCTGGAATTCTTGAGATATCTAAAACTTCACCATCAAAGTTTAAATCGCCAATCTTAACATTAGCCGCCATGCCTGTTTCGACTTTCCGTACATTATCTTGTGAGAGACCAATCGTCACAACAGTTTCAGATGTTCCCAAAACCATTACCGGAATCAGTGGATTTGCGGTTTCTCCTTCCTCGGCATTTAGGACTAAAACATAACCATCAATATCAGAGTAAAGATAACTGTTGGTGATTTGATCATTAATATTATCGTATTGAGTTTGAGCTAGACTAGTTTGTGTTTGAGCCGCTTCATAACGCGATTGTGATGCTTGATAGTTCGCATCAGCAATTTCGACTTCTGTGGTTGTGCCATTATCTACTGAGGCTTGATACTGTTGATCAGCTGCATTATATTCAATCACTGATTGATTATAATCTTGTTGTGCTGAAGTTAGAGCTGCTTGTTCAGTAGTACCAGGGTTGGCATCATATGCTGCTTGTGCATCGGCAAGGCTTGCTTCATCAGCAATCATTTGATCATAAGCATCATCACGAGTTTGTTTTAATGTAGCTAAATCAACTGCTTGGGTATCAAGAGCCTTATCATAAGTCGCCTTATCTGCTAACATTTCTTGATAAGCTGCTTCTTCATCAGATTTAGCACTATCAACATTTAATGCTGCCTCTTCTTTTGTAGCTTCTAAATCGCTTGTATCTTGTTTCGCAAGCAATTGATTGACCTTAACTTTGTCACCTTCTTCAACATAAATCTTTTCAACGGTCGCAAGATTATCAAATGTTTTCTGAACCATTTTTTCTGGTTGAAGAATTCCCACATACTTAACAAACTCAGTTCTTTCTTCTAAAACTAAGTATTGAGCTTTAACAGGGTAGATGGTTTCTACATATTCTTCTTCAACTTCATTTGCGCAAGAAGTTAAAAATAGGATGGACAGTAAACAAATTAATTTTTTCATATATTCCTCTATAATAAATAAACACTCGTTCATTATTTCTAATATTAGTATACACCTGTTCATTTATTTTTTAACAAAATATTTTCAAAAAAAGAACCTATTTCTAGGTTCTACTTGTATTGATAACTCAAAATTGGATGACGAGCTGCTTGGGTATCATTTACCCGTGATACCGGAGTCTTAAATGGAGCGTTGATTAAACTTTCTGGATTTTCAAAAGCTTTCTCTTTCAGTTGAATCAATACTTCAATAAACTGATCCATCGTCTCTTTACTTTCAGTTTCAGTTGGTTCAATCATTAGTGCTTCATGCACTATGAGTGGAAAGTACATGGTTGGTGGATGCATCTCATAATCTAAGAGTGCTTTACATATATCCTTAGCACTTACACCTGTTTGTTTTTTAAGTTCTTCAAGGGATAAAACAAACTCATGCATACAGTTATGTGGATAAGCGACAGTGAAGTGTTTTTCTAATTTTTTCATCATGTAGTTTGCATTTAAAACAGCGATTTCACTGGCCTCTTTTAAGCCATCTGAGCCTAAGGATTTGATATACGTATAAGCACGAACATTGACTAAGAAGTTTCCATAGAAGGAACGCAAACGACCAATGCTCAAATCATTCTCTTCGATAAAACTTAAATCGTCTTTTAAAGAACCAATTGGTAAGAAAGGTTTTAATATTTCTTTGCATCCAACCGGACCACTACCTGGTCCACCACCACCATGTGGGGTAGAGAAGGTTTTATGTAAGTTAAGGTGTATGACATCAAAACCCATATCGCCAGGTCTGGCGGTTCCCATAATGGCATTTAGATTAGCACCATCATAATAGAGTAAACCACCTACATCATGAACCATTTTAGAAATGGTTAAGATATTTGGATCAAATAAACCAAGAGTATTTGGGTTTGTTAACATGAGTGCTGCAACTTCATCGTCTAAGACTTCAGCTAAAGCTTCAATATCAACGCCCCCTTGTGCATTTGATTTAACGGAAACGACTGAATATCCAGCCATATTTGCAGAAGCAGGATTAGTACCATGGGCTGAATCAGGCACAATCACTTTCGTCCTTTTTTGATCGTTACGAGAAGCGTGATAAGCTTCAATCATTAATAAACCAGTAAATTCACCTTGTGCACCTGCTGCAGGTTGTAAGGTGAAAGCATCCATACCTGTAATTGCTTGAAGAGAAGTATCTAATTCTCTCATTAATTTTCGAGCACCTTCTGTTGATTTGAATGGGGCAAGGGGATGGATATTTGCAAATCCATCTAAAGAAGCAGTCAGTTCATTTAATTTAGGATTGTATTTCATCGTACATGATCCTAAAGGATAAAAACCATTATCAACTCCAAAGGATTTACGTGATAAGTCCATATAGTGTCGAACTAAATCAACTTCACCAACTTCAGCTAATCGAGCTTGGACGGTTCTACGATATTTTGAATCTAATTCAATGTTTTGTACTTCAGATGCATCAAATGTCACACAACGACGACCTTTGACACTTCTTTCAAAGATTAATTGACTCATAGAACCTCCTTCAATGTACTAATAACTTCATCACATTGTGCTTTACTGATAGCCTCGGTAACACACCATAACATTTCTTTTTCATTCAGCACAAACCCAGATAAAATATTAGCTTGATCTAAAACTTCTTCGATTCTATCAGCAGATAAACGTGGATGACTGGTCACAAATTCGTGAAAGAATTCATCTTTGTGGACTCTTTCAAATCCAATTTTTGCGAGTTCGCTTTGTAGATAATGAGCCATATTTAATGAATTTTGCGCAACTTCAGCTAAGCCTTGAGGTCCAAGGGCTGTTAAATACATTGATGCGATTAAAGCCATTAAAGCTTGATTTGAACAAAGGGAAGATGAAGCTTTTTCCCGACGTATATGTTGTTCACGAGCTTGCAGGGTGAGTGCGTATGCTCTTCTTCCTTCACTATCGATTGTTTCTCCAGCAATTCGTCCAGGAATACGACGTACAAGTTCTGAAGAGGCAGCCATAAAGCCTAAGTAGGGTCCACCAAAGGATAGGGGAATTCCTAAAACTTGTGCTTCACCGACAGCAATATCAGCTCCACATGTGCGTGGACTTTTAATTAATCCTAAAGTCATTGGATTAACAATGGAAATGACTTTAGATCCATTTGCATGAGCTAAACGAGATAGTTCTTCTAAATCTTCTAATAAGCCAAAGTAATTAGGTTGTTGAACACATATTCCCGCAACATTCTCATTGAGTTTTGCTTGTAGATCATCTTCATCAATAAGTCCATCTTTAACATTGATTTCAATGAGTTCAATATCAGATTGAAATTGAGTATAGGTTTTAATTGTACTTAAATAGTGAGGGTTAGTATTTGCAGGGATCAAAACTTGATGACGCTTACGCTCGATAACCATACCAATGGCTTCTGCACAAGCAGATGCCCCATCATAGATAGAAGCATTTGAAACATCCATACCCGTAAGTTCACAGATAGCTGTTTGATATTCAAAAATCGATTGTAAGATCCCTTGTGAAAACTCAGATTGATAAGGTGTATAAGCACTGACGAATTCTTCTCTTCGACTCATGTGTTTAACCACCGAAGGAATCAAATGAAGTTCTGCACCTGCACCTCTTAAAATGGTTTTATAAATTTTGTTTTGAGCAGCTAATGCTTTGAGATCTTCAAGAACTTTAAATTCGCTAAGACCTTTTTCAAGTTTTAAATCTTCTTTTAAGATTAAACTTTGAGGAAGGTCAGCATAGAGTTGATCAAGGGATTGGATCCCAATTGTCTCCATCATTTCCTTGAGTTCTTTATCTGTATGTAATGTATACTTTGGCATATTAATCTTGTGCCGATTCTAAGTAAGCTGCTTCATCCATTAATTGTGATGAATCTAAATTGCCTTTAACTTTCATAATCCATGTCCCATTCGCATCTTGATTGATTTTTTCTGGTTCATCTTCTAAGGCTGTATTTACTTCAACAACTTCACCACTCACTGGTGAAAAGAGTTCTGATACAGCTTTTACAGATTCAACATCACCAAAGGTTTCACCAAAAACTACTTGTGATCCAACTTCTGGTAAGGAAATATAGACTATATCTCCGAGTGCATGTTGAGCATGATCGGAAATACCTACTTCTACTAATCCTTCGTTTTCTTGGGCCCATTCATGGGATTCTGCATAATATTTAGTCATTTGTTTCTCCTTGTTTAACGTTTATAGAACGGAAGTTTAGCTTTTTGTGCTTTTAACTTACGATTTCTAACTTCAATTTCAAATTCATTTTCCTTAAATACTTTTTCATCAACTAAAGCCATCGCAATCGCTTTTCCTAAAGTAGGCGAGTGAGTCCCAGAACTAATAACTCCAACCTCATTGCCTTGATAGAAGACTTTATAACCTTCACGTGCGATTCCACGATCAAGCATTTCTAAACCGATTCTTCGTCTTAATAGAGGTTTCTCTAAAGCACTTTGGGCAATAAAGGATTCCTTATCTAACTTAACAAATCGTTTTAGTCCAGCTTCAAGAGGATTGATGCTTTCAGATAACTCATGTCCATAGAGTGGCATTGCTGCTTCAAGTCTTAATGTATCTCTTGCGCCTAAACCACAAGCTTCTAGACCCTCATCAACACCAATTTTTAATAAGCGTTCCCACATTTTTGTGGTATCAGTAGATTGAGTATATATCTCAAATCCATCTTCACCGGTATAACCTGTTCTTGAGATTATGCAGTTCATATCATCGATATTGACATCTTGTTTAAAACTATAATAATCACTTGGAATCTGATCAGTTAACTTCGCCAGTATTTTTTCTGATTGTGGGCCTTGTAAAGCAATTTGTCCAAAATCATCACTGCAGTTATTAAATTCAACTTCTCCAAACATTTTTGATTGAATATAGGCAAAGTCTTTTTCAATATTAGAGGCATTAACGACCCATAAATATTTAAATTCTGATAGACGATATATGAGCACATCATCAACAGCACAGCCATTTTCATAAACTAGCACACCATAGCGGATATTATTAATGGCTAAGTCAGTGAAATCATTCGTGACTAAGTAATTAATATTCGCCAAAGCATCTTTCCCCTCAAGAGTAAATTCTCCCATATGGGAAACATCAAATAATCCTGCTTTTTCACGAACAATTGTATGTTCGTGGATGATTCCATTTTCATACTGAATCGGCATATAAAATCCAGCGAACGAAACCATTTTTCCACCATGTGTCTCATGCCACAAAGCTAAGGGTGTTTTCTTATCCATCGTTTCTCCTCTCAAAATAA
Organism: Erysipelotrichaceae bacterium; assembly: GCA_963663995.1. Taxonomy (GTDB): domain Bacteria; phylum Bacillota_I; class Bacilli_A; order Erysipelotrichales; family Erysipelotrichaceae; genus UBA2212. The sequence continues at coordinate 1,837,114 of OY760660.1, forward strand.
AAAGCGCCTCAAAAAATTGATGCGCCTTCGTCTTTTTACCTGAAAGATTCTCTTACGATTGCTTCTTCGGTGGATTGACTCTCTCTACGAAGTGTGTCCAAAACCGGTCCTTTTGCCTGAGCGTTAGCTGCGCGTATGCGCCTTCGGCGTCTTATCTTCATAAGATCTCTCCCGGTTTCTTCATCCTTATTAGTTCTTATTATACATAAAAAACATTTATGTCAATGCACAAAAGATAATATTGATATACTTTTAAAGAAACTTGTGTTATATTTTTGCCCATGAAAAGAATTGAGTTAGAACTCTTCATCCTTGAGATGTGTCCATACTGTATTAAAGTGCAGCAATTTCTAAAAGAGCTACTTCAGGAAGAAAAATATTCACAGATAAGCATAAAGGAAATCGATGAGAGAATCGAAAGAGATTATGCAAATGCGCACGACTATTATCTAGTCCCTACTTTTTACTGCCAAGATGAAAAACTCTTAGAAGGACGAATGGGGAAAGAAGATGTTAGACGTGTCTTGGATATGGCTCTCACTAAATGTGTCTAAAGAAAAGCTAGTTCAATGAACTAGCTTTTAAAATATCCAAATCGTATAGAGTAATGCGGTTAAGATCGGAATAAATAAATTATCTAAACCATGTGGGGAAATAGCTTCCGTTAGAGTTGACAATAATGCCAGTGCTAAAATACAGTCTAAGGCCTCTATGCCATTCATAAGGGTTAAATATAAATATAGAACAATGATAACTGAGAAAAACATTGTTAGTGATCCTTCAACACTTTTGGATCCCTTAAAAATTGTATATTGATGTTTACCAAACTTCATTCCAATGGCTGATGCAAGTCCATCACCATAACCTAAACACAAGATACCAACCCCAGCAATCAATTGGCTTGCTGAACTATCGTAAGTAAAATAAATAAGTAACATCATCGCTAAGTAAGTATATAAGAAACCAAAACGACTACTTTCAGATGCGCTAGATATTTGTGGAAATAGAACCATATAGTTATTGATTAAATAAAAGAGGTAAAGAAGTGCTGGAATGCTTAAGGCAATGAGTTTATCACTAATGATCAACTGCGCCAAGATATACCAGTTAGCGCTCATGATATGAATAAAGAGTCGAGGGTATTCAGCATTCTTTGTTTTGAGTTTTATGGCAATAAAAAAGATGCCTAAAAAATATAAAATGGATATAAAAAAACCAAGTAAATTATTCACGGTATAGACTCCTTTTTAATTTGCGTGCGAACATATTATACTTTTGCACACTATAAGGGTCAAGGTTGTTTTTGATAGATCGTCACAACTGCATAGATTGTCACATCAAATTCATCTTTTTTTAAAAAAGCACTCACTTTGTCTTTTGGTGAAGTGTAATAATAAGGTGTCATTTCTAAAAGTTGATTTTTGCTTTCTTTATCTAAGTGTAAACGTTGGGAAACACGTTGAGACTGAATCAATTTAAACTTTGGATCTTGAATCCTTTTTTCTTCATTTAAAATGACATTTTCATAAAGTTCTTCTTTAAGTTCAAGTAGATGTCTTGCGCCTGCCTGAACGGTTATAAGATAACCATAAGGCTTAAGAACACGTTTAATTTCGTCTAGATATAAGGGTGTAAATAAAGCTGTAATGACATCGATGCGATGATCAATGAAAGGTAAATCATTATTGTTCGCAATAACATATTGAACATTTCTCTTTTGTTTTGAGGCGATATGGATAGCTTCTTTTGATAAGTCGAGACCATAAATATTTTGTTCAGTAAATGTTTCAGCGATATAGTTTGTATAATAACCTTCACCACAACCAAGATCTAATAAGGAATTAAAAGAAATCTCTTCTAAGAATTGTTTAAGGGTTTCTTTAATTAAATGATAATGATCTTTTTGATGAAACTTGTGACGTGCTTCTATTTGGAATTTATTATCACCGCGCTCTTTATGCGTATGGTGAGTGCTTAAGTAAACAGATCCATTTTTTGCGATATCGAAACTATGGTTATTTTCACAAATAAACTGTTGATTATTGCGATTCATAACGTTATTACATACTGGGCATTTTAACATGCGCTCATTGTATCATGGATGACAAACAACAGTGTCTAATTTATACTGTTAAAGAGGTGAATTTATGCGATTTGTATCATGGAATGTTAACGGCTTAAGAGCTATTTATCAAAAAGATTTCCCTAAAATCTTTGCTGACTTCGATGCTGACTTTTTTTGTCTACAAGAAACAAAGATGCAAGAAGGACAGTTGGATTTTAGCCCAGAGGGTTATCAAAAGTATTTTAACTATGCTGAAAAGAAAGGTTACTCTGGCACCGCTATTTATACAAAACACGAACCAATATCAGTGAACTATGGTATTCAAGTAGAAGAACATGATCATGAAGGGCGTGTAGTAACGCTTGAATATGAGAATTTTTATCTTGTTTGTGTCTATACCCCAAATGCCCAAGATGGTTTAAGACGACTCAGTTATCGAATGGATTGGGAAGATGCTTTTAGAGCCTATCTTCAAAACTTAGATGCGAAGAAGGCTGTTATTATGTGTGGAGATTTAAATGTAGCGCACGAAGAGATTGACTTGAAGAATCCAGATTCAAATCATAAAAACCCTGGATTCTCGGATGAAGAAAGAGCTCAATTTACTAACTTACTAGAAGCAGGTTTTGTCGATAGTTTCAGATTACTATATCCAGAGAAAGAACAATATTCTTGGTGGAGTTATCGAACCAAGGCTCGTGAAAGAAATGTCGGTTGGAGAATTGATTACTTTGTTGTGTCAGATCGCATTGCTTCTGATATCGATGAAGCTCTGATTCATGATGATGTCTTTGGATCAGATCATTGTCCAGTCAGTATCGAAATATTCTAAAGACCAGCGATGGTCTTTTTATTTCATTTAAAGGTATACTTTAAGTATGAAGATTGATTTATCACCAAAAGCTATAGCAGTTTTAAGTAAAATACATGACGCTCACTTTGAAGCTTATGTGGTCGGTGGTTTTGTTCGTGATGCCTTATTAAACAGAGAATCCTATGACATCGATATTGCGACAAATGCTAAGCCACATGATATTGAAAAAATCTTTAAAGATTATACGTGTTCTTTGGTTGGAAAAAAACATGGAACCATTGGGGTTTTGTATGATGATGAGTGGTTTGAAATTACAAGTTACCGCAGTGAGCAAGCCTATTCAGATTATCGTCGACCGGATGGAGTTAGTTTTGTATCAAGTTTAAGTGAGGATTTAATTCGAAGAGATTTCACGATCAATGCGCTCGCGCTCAATATAAAAGGTGAAATCATTGATTTAGTCAATGGTGAACTAGATCTTCGTGATAAACGTATTCGTTGTGTGGGAGATCCGGATAAACGCTTTAAAGAGGATGCACTTAGAATGCTTAGAGCGCTAAGACTAGCTGCTCAATTAAAATTTGAAATTGAAGACAATACTGCCATCGCAATTCATAAAGATGCAGCACTGATTCAAATGATTGCGATTGAAAGAGTCGTGATTGAATTTCATAAAATTCTTCAGGCTGAAGAGTCTGCAAAAATCATCTATGAATTTAAAGATGTCATAAAATTGTTTTTACCAGAAATAGGCTTACTTAGTGAAGAAGAAATCTTATTAATTGATAAAGCTCAAAATATGCATCAGAAAAGCTTAATCATTTATTCAAAAAGTGTAAAAGATGACTTGGTCTTAAGTTTGAAGTATCTTAGACATTCTAATCAGTTTATCCAAACGTTACTTAAAGAAAGAGAACTTTTGGATATAATTCCTAAGGATTTATTAGATGTGAAACGACTCTGTTCTAAAAATGATTTTGACTTAGTAATAGATAGTCTATATGTTCAAAAATTATTAAATATAAATGATAATGCATTAACTTTAATAGACTTGGTCAGAGAAATAAAAGAAAAGGATATGTGTATATCTTTAAAACAACTTGATATTCGCGGACAAGATTTATTTGATTTAGGTCTAAAAGAAAAACAAATAAGTGATATGCTTAATCTGCTTTTAGATGAAGTCATGCAGGGGAATCTGCATAATAAAAAAGAAGTACTATTAACGTTTGTACAAAAGGTCAAACCTTGACGAGTGGGTGACTGTTTTGTATGATATCTATATTTTAAGGAGGAAGCTTATGAAAGAGGACGCGGACTGTTACCAGATTAATTCAGTCCATATAACTAGATGGGAGATTATGTATGCTTAATACTTTCATCTTAATTGCTCTAATAGCTACCAATGCCTTTTTTGCCGCAGCAGAAATGGCTATCATATCCATCAATGATACAAAAATAAAGGTTATGGCTGATGAAGGCCACAAGAAAGCTTTACGTTTAGTAAAGATTTTAGAGACGCCTACAGAGTTTTTATCAACGATTCAAGTTGGAATCACTTTAGCTGGATTTATGTCCAGTGCCATCGCATCTGCAACTTTTAGTGATTCTGTAACTGCTTATTTGGTGAAATATATTCCTGTATCAGAAGATGCTTTAACACCGATTGTAATGGTTCTTATTACATTATCAATAGCATATGTATCGCTTGTCTTTGGAGAACTTGTCCCAAAACGAGTCGCCATGCACTTTAGTGAAAAGATTGCATTTGGAACATCTGGTGTAATCCTTGTGGTTGGTAAAGTAACGAAACCTTTAGTTAGGTTGTTAAGTTTTTCAACCAAGACAATTTTAAGAATCCTTGGCATTGATCCTAATGTTCAGCCTGAAAAAATCACTGAAGAAGAAATTCGAATGATGGTTGATGTTGGTGAAGAAAAGGGAACAATTCGAGAAACTGAAAAGGAAATGATTAACAATATCTTTGAATTTGATAATACTGAAGTTGCTGATATTATGACGCATCGTACTGATGTGGCCGGTATTGATGTTGAATCAAGTTTAGAAGAAGTTAAGAAAATATTACTGGAAGAACAATTTACCCGTTTCCCTGTTTATGAAGATAGTATTGACCATATTGTTGGGACGATTCATTTAAAAGACATTATGCGTTATATGGATGCAGAACATACAAACTTCAATTTGAAGAAAGTGATGCGTAAACCCTATTTTGTGCCAGATTCAAAGCATTTAGATGAACTCTTCTTTGAATTACAAAAAAATCGGACACACTTTGCGATTGTTATCGATGAATACGGTGGCACTGCCGGTATTGTCACAATTGAAGACCTCATTGAAGAAATCTTAGGTGATATCGAAGATGAGTATGATGAAGAAGAAAATGAATTTGTTAAAATCAATGCAAATACTTATGACGTCTCAGGTTCAATTGAATTAGATGAATTAGATGAGCGTGCAGCTTTGAATTTACCAAGTGAAGATTTAGAAGATTATGATACTTTAAGTGGTTTATTGATTGCTCAACTTGGTCGCATTCCTAATGAGAAAGAACAGATTGAAATCAACTACAATAACATGCGATTTAAAATACTAAAAGTTGAAGACAAAGTAATTAATCGAGTGAGAGTTATCAAGACAAAAGTTAAGAAAACAAAAAAAGATGCTAGCTAGTGCTAACATCTTTTATTTATATGCTCTTAAATAAGGTTCTGGAAGTAAATCTTTTAAGCCAGCTTTCTTATATTGATCATTCACAAAATAAGGGTTTCTTAATAGTTCTCGTCCCAAAGCAATATAATCTGCTTTGTTTTCAATAAGGATAGATTCAATTTCATCTGCTTGAGTAATGAGCCCAACCGCAATAACGGGAACATCTAAAGCGGTTTTAATCATGGCCGCAAATTCGACTTGATACAAAGGGCGAAGTGGAATTTTACGAAGAACGTTCCCACCCGAACTGACATGAACTGCATCCAATGAATCTTTAACCGGTTTTAAGATTTCGGCTAAATGACTTGGATTTAAACCATCATCATCATAATCACTGGCTGAAATACGAACCATTAAGAATGTTTCATCTTTTAAAGCTAAGCGCATTTCTTTAATTAGATCTCTTAAGATGCGTGCACGATTATCTAGACTACCACCATATTCATCACTTCTTAGATTACTAAGGGGAGACAGGAATTCATGAATTAGATAACCATGTGCAGCATGAATTTCAATCCCATCAAAACCTGCCATTTCAGCTCTTAAAGCTGCTTGAACAAATGCACTTTGAATATCTTTGATTTCTTGAATACTCATTTCAACAGGTGTCATATATTTTTCATCAAATGCAATTGCAGATGGAGCGAGATGTGGGGAGGCACTGGATTCGCTTTTACGTCCCGCATGGGCTAATTGAATGGCTGCTTTTGCACCATAACGATGTATTTCATCGACTAAACTTTTTTGACCATCAATTAAACTATCATCCCATAGACCCAAGTCATTATCCGATATACGTCCTTCAGGTGAAACAGCGGTAGCTTCAGTGATAATTAATCCGACACCACCTAATGATCTTGAACCATAGTGTTGAAGATGAAAAGGCATGACTTGTCCATTTTCTGCTTCATACATACACATAGGTGGCATAATAATTTTATTTTTTAATTCAGTGTTTCTAATTTTTGTTGGTTGTAAGAAATGCATATTTTTCCCTCGACTGTTAAAATAAATGTACCTTAAGAAGTGTTTACAAACAAGTCGAACACTCTTTATATGGAGAAAATGGATAAAAATTTCTTTAAAGTATGTTATATTTGTTGAGATTTAAGAAAGGTGGACATTTTATGAACACACAAAGACAAAGAATTGTAAAGATGACAAGCTTAGCACTATTAATTGCCTTAATTATCTTAATGACTTTTACTCCAAATTTTGGGTATATTCAAACTGGTTTATTTTCCATTACGATTATTCATATACCAGTACTTATTGGAGCAGCTATTTTTGGCCCATTAGGTGGTTTAATCTTAGGATTGACATGGGGTGTTACCTCTTACCTATATGCATTAACACTTGGGACAATTGAAGCAATGATCTTTTTAAACCCAATGGTTTCCATTGTGCCTAGAATTTTAGTGGGCTTAATTGTGTCTTATACAGCATTAGCGATAAAGAATTTAAAAATAAAAGATTTACTTCGTTATGCGATTGTTGCAGGACTTGGAACACTCAGTAACACAATTTTAGTTTTAAGTGCTATTTTCACATTTGAATCAGCGGGACTAGTTTCCTTTAACCAAGCCGTTGCGACAATTTATACTATCGTCATTTCAACCAATGGTTTACTTGAACTATCTGCCGCAATTATCTTAGTTCCAGCTGTTGTGACTGCCATTAAAAAAGTCAGACCAAATTTATTTGCTTGAGCATATTGAGTGACTTTTCACAATTGACTTTGTAGAGTGAAGACATAAGTTATACACAAAAAGGAGAAAAAACTTATGTCATTCGAATTACCAAAATTAGACTATGCATATGATGCATTAGAACCACATATCGATGCGAGAACAATGGAAATACACCATAGTAAACATCATCAAGCATATGTCAATAACTTCAACGCAGCGATGGAAAAACATCCTGAGTTAACAGAAGATCTCTTAGTTTATCTACAAGATCTAACAAAAGTACCAGAAGATATTCGTACAGCTGTACGAAATAATGGTGGTGGAGCATTTAACCATGCGTTGTTCTGGAAAGTCTTAACACCAGCAAAAGGTCAAACACCTTCCGCTTCATTAGAGGCTAAATTAGTAGAAAGTTTTGGCTCAGTGGATGCATTTAAAGAAACATTCGCAAATGCAGCAAAAACTCGATTTGGTTCAGGTTGGGCATGGCTTGTCTTAAATGCTGATAAGAAATTAGAAGTAACATCTACCGCTAATCAAGATGTTCCAGAAGGAACACCTCTACTAGCTTTAGATGTATGGGAACATGCTTACTATCTCAACTATCAAAATAGAAGACCTGATTATGTAACAGCATTCTTCAATGTCGTGAATTGGGATGAAGTTGAAAAACGACTAAACAACGCGTTATAATGAGCGCATGTCAAAGAAAACAAATATAAAACTATCTTTAGGTGAAGAAATCGGTAACTCAGTAACTCATGGCGTTATGGCTGTGGGTTTACTGATCGCTCTGCCGATTTTTTCTGTATTTGCATATCTAAAAGGTGGTTGGGAATACAGTTTTGGAATTAGTGTATTTACAATTTCGCTCTTCATTATGTTTATTATGTCAACGCTTTATCATGCCATGGAACATGATACAAAACATAAGGAAATCATGCAGATTCTAGATCACTCAGCGATTTACATCGCTATCGCAGGAAGTTATACACCCGTTGCGATATCAGTGATAAGAGGATGGCAAGGTATTGTCATTCTAATTGTTCAATGGACAATGGTTATTGGTGGTATTTTATATAAATCTCTTGCCAAACACAGAATCCCAAAAGCATCACTTACGATTTATATGACGATGGGTTGGGTTGCGATATTGTTTATCCCTAAACTCATTCAAAATGCTGATTTCTCATTTTTAATTTGGATTATTATTGGTGGAGTATTTTATAGTATAGGTGCTTGGTTTTATAGCCAAAAACACAGACCATACTTCCATTTTATCTGGCATTTATTCATCGATTTTGCGGCGATTAGTCATATCATCGCAATGTTGGTATTTATTAAGTAAAAAAAACATCCTGAAAAGGATGTTTACTTTATAATAGGGATAAGGAGACTTTTTTATGAAACTCACGAAAACCGAGAAGAGCTGGATAAAATATGATGTGGCTAACTCTGCATTTTCACTCATCACATCCGCTACGATCCCCATTTGGTTTGCTTACTTGTATTCACTAGAACCAGTAGGAGATATTCCTCATACCACGTTTTTTGCGATTACGACATCTATTTCAGTAGCGATTATTGCTTTATTAAGCCCAGCACTAGGTGCGATTGCTGATCATAAAGGAATGAAAAAGAAATTATTCATTGGTTCAGTTGCTTTAGGTATCTTAGGTGGTTTTGCCTTTACCGCAGTGAATCAATGGGTCGCGTTTTTAATCTTATATATTTTATCAAGAACAGGTTATTCTTTAGCGAATGTCTTTTATGATTCAATGTTGATTGACGTAACGAATGATGAGAATATGGATAAACTCTCATCTTATGGATATGCATTTGGTTATGTTGGAAGTACGATACCTTTTATTGTTGGTTTAATTTTTGTAATTATGCCTGATTTATTTGGTATTTCAACGGATCTTGGTATGAAAATATCCTTTGTGATTACCTTTGTTTGGTGGTTTGCATTTACGATTCCACTTTTACGGGATGTAAAACAAACGTACTATACAGAATCAGAAAAACGTCTTATTTCAAAATCATTTAAAACGATTGGAAAAACATTTAATAAAATTAGAGCTAATAAAATAATGTTCTTCTATATTATTGGTTACTTCTTCTATATTGATGGTGTATATACAATCATTTCAATGGCTTCTTCTTTTGGGGCAGAAGTTGGTTTAGAAACAACAGGTATGATTATGGCTTTGTTGTTTACTCAATTTATTGCTTTCCCATTTGCGATTTTAGCTGGTAAATTAGCACAGAAAATTAAAGTACTAACACTCTTAAAATTCTATATCCTCATTTATGCTGGTGTGGCTGTGTTTGGATTCTTCTTACAATCTCAATGGCAATTCTGGGTCCTTGCGGCGGTCGTTGGTTTAGCTCAAGGTGGTGTTCAATCACTATCTCGTTCATTCTTTGGTCGTTTAGTTCCTAAAGAAAATTCAAATGAATACTTTGGCTTCTTTAATATTTTTGGTAAGTACGCGGATTTATTAGGTCCTATTCTAATGGCAATTTCTGGTTTTGTTTTTAAACAATCAAAATACGCTATTTTATTCTTAGTTGTCTTCTTTGTGATTGGCTATATTTTAATCGATAAAGTTGATAAATTGATGGAACAAGGTGCCTAAAATTCTTTGCTTATAATGAATCTTAAAAAGCAGACATTTTAGAGAGAGTCTGCTTTTTTATATTTATAGTTAACTATTTTTTAAAGACTCGTTCGAAGGTCTCAATCAGCACAAGCATATCTTCTTTAAATTCATAAGCAAGCTCAATCGCTTCTTCTTTAAAAAACTTACGGTGATTGTTTTGCCAGGACTCTAAATTAAGATCTTCTCCTTCAAGTTTGGCAAAATCCCAAGTTACTTGATTGAACGGGATAACTTCAATTGAGATGGTTTTTATAATCGCAACTGGATTTTTATCAAAATCTAAAACTAAACTATAGTCGCCTACTTTTGGAAAGTGATCTGCATCTTCATAGGCATCAACTGCGCTTGTGGTTGCAGTTTTTTTTCCTGACAAAACTAGATCAGTTAATTCATCAATTGTTTCTTTATGGATACCAAATACACAAAAGTCATAACATTTTGTCTCTTTACTCAAATGATGAAATTGGATGAATTCATCCCAAAACTGCAGTTGTTTGTCACTCATGTGCATAAGATTACTTTAACATAGTGCTGTGTTATAATGGGCGCATGAATTTAAAACGAAGTTTTATACTCATGATGAGTATTATTTTATTAAGCGCTTGTGTTAAAGAAGAGGTCATTCCTGTCGATACTCCTCAAGCGATTCAGTTTGATTTTACAAGCCATGAGTTTGTGATTGCAGGGATGCCAAGCTACGTCAAAGAGAAAGATGTATATCGAGTTAATACGGAAGAGGAAGTTGCTTTATTAGCTTATATTCACTCTATGGATGAAGTATTAGATTTTAATTATATTAGTGAAAATGAGCTTGATATTAACCGAATATATGCCTTCTTAGAAACGCTACTAGCCTTTTCATTTAATCTAAGTTCATCGCAATTATCGTATACACAAAATGATGAAGTTGTGATGGTGCTTAATACTTTGCATGTTGAACCTGTTTTTTCAGAATGGTCATTAGTAGATAACTATGCTGAATCAATCGTTGAAGACGAAGACCTAGAAAATGAAACGACCTTAGAAAAGCTTGAATGGGCTCATGATTTGGTTGTATTAAATACAGCTTACGATGAATCAGTGCTACAACTTGATTTAACGAAACCAACGACTCATCTGTCATTTGATTCACTTGGGGTCTTTTTAGAGAATACCGCAGTTTGTTCAGGTTATGCGCGGGCTTTTAATGCTTTAAGTGCTGCAATGAATATTCCAAGTATTATAGTTTCATCAGAGACGATGATGCATGCATGGAATTTAGTCTACGATGGTGATGAATGGGTATTTATTGATACAACTTGGGATGATCCAATTCCTGATCGCCAAGGGCGAGTTTTATATACCTATTTCTTATTGGATGAAAAAGAATTTTTAAGAGATAAAAAACATGAATTTGATAAAAGTGCTCAAACTCGCTTAAGTGCTGATGAATACATTGCTTTTGCGAATTATGTCTTCTTCAATGAATAATGTAAGTTTATGAAAATAGATGAAAACGCTTGCATTTCAATATCAAAGGACTAAAATAGAATTAACAAGATTTTAGAAAGAAGGTCCACATTATGTTAGGGGTCAAAAAGACAATCGATCCACTTCATTTAGCGCTCCACGAGGATGCGCTCTTAACTTGTGGAATTCTGAAATCAAATCGTATTTTAAAGATGGGTTAAGTGTGTCCATCTTTTTTTTACGAATGTTTGAGAAATGAGGAGGAAAACACAAATGGATCAAACAAATCAACTTTTCTGGGACGCTGCAGCCGCAGGTGACTTCCAGAAAGTCGTCGCAGCTATTAATCAAGGTGCAGACGTTAATATTCGCAATGGCGAAGCTAGAACAGCTTTAATGCGTAGTTCTAAACGTGGACATGAAAAGGTTGTTCGTTATCTATTAGATAAAGGCGCAGACGTTAATGCCCGTGATAATAATGGGAAAACTGCACTGATGGGTGCAAGTAAAAAAGGACATTTATCAATCGTTAAAATGTTCTTAGATCTTGATGCTGATGTGAATGCCCAAGATGTTAAAGGTCGTACAGCCTTAATGAGAGCTAGTTTACTAGGACATGATGAAGTTGTCGATTTACTTGTAAGTGCTGGCGCAAAAGTGAATCAAATTGATGAAATGGGTCGTACAGCTTTAATGGAAGCATGTAATGCCTTTAGATTTGAAGTAATTAAACATTTAATAAACGCAGACGCAGATGTGAATGTACAAGATGCTAATGGAGTCACTGCACTAATGAGAGCTGCTTATACAGGCTACGCTCAAATGGTTGAGTATTTACTAGATCATAGTGCTAATAAAGAAGTGTTGGATGCAGATGGGAATAAAGCCATGCATTATGTAAGACAAGATTGTTTAACGGAACTTAAACCGTTACTGAAGTGAGGAATGATAGATGAAAGATTATGCAGCCCAAGATGTTAAAAATGTTGTCTTACTAGGTCACTCAGGAGCTGGTAAAACTAGCTTAGTTGAATCAATGTTGCACTTTACGAATGCCTCTGATCGCTTAGGTAAAAATGCAGATGGTTCATCCTTATTAGATTTTGATCCTGAAGAAGCCAAACGTGGAACTTCCGTTTTTACAAGTATTGCACCTGTTGAATGGAAAAATCATAAAATTAATTTTATTGATACACCAGGCTATTTCGACTATGCTCAAGAAATGCTAGCTGGTTTATCAGTTGCGGATAACGCTTTGATTGTTGTTGATGGCCGTGATGGTGTGCAAACTGGAACGATTCGCTCTTTTAAAGCAGCTAATGAATTAAAATATCCAATTCTATTTTTTATTAATAAACTTGATGAAGAAAATTCATCCTTTGAAAAAGTTTTAGAACAATTAAGAGAACAATTTGGTAAAAGTGTTATTCCCTTTGAAATGCCAATTATGGAAAATGGTGCGATTATTGGATCCATCAATATTCTTAAAGATAAAGCTTGGTATTTAAGTGATCCTGAAACACCAAAAGATGTTCCTGAACATTTAAAGTCACATGTTGATGAATATGTGGAAATGATTAAAGAAGCCGTCGCAATGGAAAGCGAAGACTTAATGGAAAAATACTTTAGTGGTGAAGAATTTAGTGACACAGAACTTCTCCAAGGTGTACGTATTGGGGTTAGAAATGGTGATATTCATCCTGTTTACTCAGGTAGCGCTACACATTCGGTAGGAATTCGTAGACTTATGGATTTAATTGGTGAATATTTCCCATCCTATGGAGAACTTGGAACGATTAAAGCGAAAAATTTAAAAGGTGAAGAAGTCGAACTTCATACAAATGAAGAAGAAATTTTCTCAGCTCAAATTTATAAAACGATTGTTGATCCATTTGTTGGTCGTATATCGCTTTTAAAAGTTCTAAGTGGAACACTCAGTTCAGATACCCACGTTTATAATGCTAATAAAGAAGAAGCAGAAAAAATATCACAAGTCTTCATTATTAAGGGCAAACATCAAATTGCTGTAGGAAAACTCTTTACCGGCGATTTAGGTGCGATTGTTAAACTTCAACACTCTCATACAAATGACACTTTAGCGACTAAAGAAAATCCTGTCATATATGAAGCTATTGAATTCCCTGAAGGTAATTTAGCCATGAGTATTTGGCCAGTATCTAAAAATGATGAAGATAAAATGAGTGGAGCTCTTCAAAGAATTGAAGAAGAAGATCCATCATGTAAAGTGATTAAGAATCCGGAAACCAATGAAGAAGTTGTATATGGTTTAGGAGATCAACACTTAGATGTTATTGTTTCAAGACTTAAAAATAAATACAAAGTAGATGTTGAACTTAAGGAACCTCGTATTCCTTATCGTGAAACAATTCGCGGTACTGTTACAGTTGAAGGTAAACATAAGAAACAATCGGGTGGAGCAGGACAATTTGGTGATGTCTTTATTACCTTTGAACCTTGTGATGATGAAGATATGGTCTTTGAAGAAAAAATCTTTGGTGGAGCAGTTCCTCGTCAATACTTCCCAGCTGTTGAAGCGGGTTTACGTGAAGCCATGGTTAAAGGTGTATTAGCAGGTTACAAAGTAGTGGGTGTTAAATGTACACTTGTTGATGGGAAATATCACGATGTTGATTCAAAGGAAATTGCCTTCAAGATGGCAGCTAAGAAAGCTTATCGAGCAGGAATGCCACAGGCAAAACCTGTTCTACTTGAACCAATTGTAAAAGCAGAAGTCACAGTGCCTGAAGAATTTACAGGAACAGTTATTGGAGATTTTAATAAACGTCGCGGAATTATCTTAGGTATGGATTTTAATGAAGATGGTGAACAAATTGTTTCAGCAGAAGTACCTATGAGTGAAATGATGCGTTATTCAACTGAATTAAGATCGTTCACACAGGGGGTTGGTATATATAAACAAAGCTTTGAAAGATATGACGTGGCACCACCTAATATTGCAGATAGAGTTATTAAAGAATCAAATCATAAAGTCGACGAAGACGACGACGATTAAACTTGAGAGAGCATGTATATCACATACATGCTTTTTTTTGTATAATAAGTAGCATAGACAGTGAGAAAGTTATGAATTTAAACAACGAGAAAACGTGTATAGATCTCTTGGAAAAAAGAGGTGTAAAAGTTGAAGATATCGCAGACTGTGCGATGCATCTTCAAAAGAAATATCATCCAGAAATTACACTTGAAGAAAGCATTGATATGGTCCATACGGTTATTGCGAAAAGGGAAGTACAACATGCTATCTTAACGGGTATTCAATTAGATATTATGGCTGATTCAAATCATGAAATGGTCGGTAATTTAAAAGAAATCCTAAAAAGTGATGAAGGATTATATGGAATAGATGAAGTTTTGGCATATGGTATTTGTAATCTCTATGGATCAATCGCATTGACAAATTATGGCTACATTGATAAAGAAAAGCCTTGTATTATTGGTGAGTTAAACGATGATAAAAATCAATGTAATTGTTTCTTAGATGATATTGTCGGTGCGATTGCAGCTGCTGTCGCATCAAAAATTGCGCATAATAGTTAGGAGCTATAAAAATGAAAAAACTAATCGCAAGTGTTATGGTTATCAGCCTATTATTAACAGGCTGTGCAGAAAAAGGGATAACAGATGTTAAACCAAGTGCTATCTTAAATCAATTTGAACAAGAAGAAAGTTTTATTGTATATCTAGGTTTATCTTATTGTTCAGCGTGTAAAATATTTAGATCTGTCATTGAAACAGCTCTGCAAACAGAAGATTTTGATGTTCTTTATTTAGAATATGATAAATTGATGGAAAATGAATCAGATGCAGCAGACTTAGAAAAACTAATTCCAGATTTTCTTGAACAAAATGAAGCATTTAGTTATACTTTCCCGATTTTATATGTTGTTGATAAAGGGGTCATCATTGATCAATTTTCACTTCAACAAACAGATACAGAAACTGAATTTATAGACCGTTTAAAAGCGGATGGAGTACTCGTGAGTGAGTAGTGAAAAAGAAGTTTCGATTATCACTAGAAATAAATTAAAAGAACAATTTTTGGCGTGTGGACTTCACAAAGGCGATATCGTCGAAGTACACGCCTCTTTAAAATCTATTGGCTATATTGTTGGTGGCCCACAGGTTGTTTTGGATGCTTTAGTGGATACAATAGGAATTGAAGGAACGATAGTTATGGCTGCACAAGCCTATGACAATTCAGAACCAGCTTTCTTTGAACATCCTCCGATTCCTGTTGAAGATTATAAAGCTTTTAGAGAATCACGACCTGTCAATCGCAATAAACTAGAGAATATTAATCATATGGGTGAACTTGCGAAGGCTTTGATGGCTCGTCCGAATAGTTATATATCTGAACATCCACGTGATGCGTTTATATCAATGGGTAAATATGCTAAGTGGATTACTCAAAACCATCCTTTAAATGCAGAATTAGGACCAGACTCTCCGCTTGGGAAAATGTTAGAACTAAAATCTAAGATATGTTTAATCGGTGTCGATTATGACAATGCAACAGGTATGCATTTAGGTGAACATCTCAGTGCGAAGCGTGAACACATTTTACAAGGTGCACGTATTCTAGTTCATGGTGAAAGCAAGTGGGTAAAGTTTAATGCGACTGATTATAACTCTGATGACTTTATTGAGCCAGGAAAAAGACTTGAGAAAAACGGTTTAGTAAGATTTGGACAAATTGGCCAAGCTAAGGTAAAGTTATTTACATTAGAAGCGGCAACACAAGTGTGTAAAGCTTACTTTGAGGAGGTCTTATGAAGGGTGTATTAAGAGTTATTAAAAGTTATGTAGAAGTTGAAGTTAAAGATGGTGCCATCGTTGGATGTGAATTTTGCGATGCTAACGAAATTGATTTAAAAGATGAACCACTATTAATTGAGCTACAAAAGCAATTTGATGAATATACGCATTTTACGCGTCATGCATTTGATATTCCACTCTTTGTTGAAGGGACTGAGTTTCAACTAAAAGTCTGGGATGCTTTATGTAAAATTCCATTTGGTGAACTTAGAACCTATAAACAAATCGCTGAGCAAATTGGTGAACCTAAAGCATTTAGAGCGGTTGGTGGAGCTTGTAATAAAAATCCAATTGGAATCATTATTCCATGCCACCGTGTGGTGGGATCAAATGGAAAACTTACAGGTTATGCTGGTGGTTTAGATTTGAAACAGTTTTTACTCAATCATGAAAATACCATTAACAAGTAGAAATACTTGTTTTTTTTATGATGTATAAGAGAAGTAATAAACTATGAATAGTAATATAATTTTAAATATGAAGTGAGGTTTTATCATGAAGGGGAAAGTGATTTTAAATATTGCGATGAGTATTGATGGTTATATCGCAAGAAAAGATGATAGTTATGATTGGATACAAGGTCATGGAGATCGCAAAGTTGATACTAAACTCAAATTTGATTATCCAAAATGGTTAGATTCTATTGATATTGTCGTGATGGGAAAACGTTGTTTTGATTTGAATATGCATCAAGAACATAAGAATAAACAGATTCTTGTCGCATCCCATACGAGTCAAAAGGATTACGATAATATTTCTTTTACAACTGATATAGAAACAAGAATCGCTAACGAGAAAAAGAAGGGAAAATCACTTTATCTTTTTGGTGGTGGAAAACTCATCCAATCGCTCATAGAGAAAGATCTCATAGATGAGTATATTGTTGGTATTATTCCTGAGATTTTAGGGGAAGGTATTCCATTATTTTATCCACATAAAAATGCCATCTCCTTAAAGTTAGTTGAAAACTATATTGAAAATGGTATGGTGATTTTGAAATATATAAAGGCATAGATTAAACAGCGAATAGTGTCGATATTATTAATTAAAAAATGGGAATGACAAGTTCCCGTTTTTTTATTAAGCAGTAAATTCAGTTTTTAATATAAGCAGTTTAACGATTTCTTCAAAGAAGATTTGGATTTCATGATCGAAACGATTGAATTCAGGAGAATCTAAATCAAGTACAGCAATCAAGTTATCATTATTAATAATAGGAATAACAAGTTCTGAATTAGATGCACTATCACAGGCTATATGCCCTGGAAATTCATGAACATCTTTAATATTTAAAACTCTTCTATCAAGAGCTGATGTTCCGCAAACACCTTTTCCCATTTTGATTCGTGTGCAAGCACTTAAACCTTGAAAGGGACCTAAGACTAAATCGCCATCCTTATATATATAGAAACCAGCCCAATTCAAACCCTCAATGTTGTTATAGATTAAGGCGGCTAAGTTTGCGCAATTTGCAATTAAGTCAGACTCGTCTTCAAGCAGTGCTTGTGCTTGTTTAAGTAAGAGGTCGGTATCGTTAGTATGTGTGTGATCAAACATAAAACTATCCTAGCATATTTGTGATAAAATAAATACCGTGAACAGGGGTGCCCATTCGGGCTGAGATGTGTTAAACACAAAACCCTCATCACCTGATCTAGTTAAGACTAGCGTAGGGAGCTCACTGCTCTTTACCTTCTTACATTACGGGAGGTATTTTTTTATGAAAAGATCGGTAGTTAATCAAAGCGTACAGATGGCTCTGTATGCCGCATTGTTTATTGTTTTGGATTATTTTTCAAACCAGATTGGTATCTTTAGAATGCCACAAGGTGGAACGATTGGCTTAAGCACAGTGGTTCTACTCATTGCTTCTTATCAATTAGGTTGGAAGAAAGGTTTGGTTGTTGCATTAGTGACGATTCCACTTCAAGGAATGTTTGCACCATATTATTCAGTTGATATCTTAGATTTCTTCTTTGAATATATTGTCGCCTTTGGTGTTTATGGATTTGCGAGTTTATTCCCTAACTATAAAAAGCCAATACCATTATTCACGGGTGTAATTATTGTTAATTTACTTCGTTTAGCCATTCATACTTATGCTGGCGTTGTGTATTGGGGTGCAACATGGTCTGGATCATTTGCCTATAATGCTTGGTATATGATTCCTACTTTAATTGTTGGCGCATTACTTGTTCCACCAATTCTAAAAAGATTACCAAAAAATTAATCGTATATATATAAGGATAGGCAACTATCCTTTTGTTTATCCATTAAAAAATTTGTATAATATACAAGCACGTATGAAAGGAAGGTACATATGAAATTAGAAGTAGGTCAAAATGTGATCATTCAAAGTTTTAAACATGATGGTTCACTTCATCGCTCTTGGTTATACAGTACAGTCCTTGATGTCTTTGATGATTATGTGGTTGTATACAATAATAAAACATGGGTCATAGAATCTGATGGACGACGTTGGTTTACAAGAGAACCGGCGATTTGCTTCTTTTATACAAATAAATGGTATAACGTCATATCAATGATACGTAAGAATGGAATCTTCTATTACTGTAATCTTGCTTCACCAAGTTTATATGATGGAGAAGCAATAAAGAATATTGACTATGATTTAGATGTTAAAGTCTTCCCAGATGATAAATATATCATTCTAGATGAAGATGAATATCGTGATCATGGACGGAAAATGGGTTACTCAAATGAACTGAAAGAAGTCGTTGAGTCCCAGATGGAAGAATTAATAGAACATATTAAACAGAAAGATTCTCCGTTCGATATTGAGGTGATTCAAAAGTATCATGAGAAATACCTAGAAATAAGTAAATGATAAGGCTTTATCAGTAAATGAAAGCGCTTAACGAAACTTATGTAAAAAAGTTATAAAAAGCGTTGACACATAGTTAACGCTTTGATATTATAAGTAGGCACTCGTTGAGAAACAGAAGCGAAACAAACGCTAGAAACGAAAGCAAAAAGTGCAGCTGTTCTTTGAAAACTAAATAGGAAACAACGTCAATTTCAATAATTGAAATTATATATCTCAGGGATGAGATATGAATCTATGAGTACATCAAATGGAGAGTTTGATCGTGGCTCAGGATGAACGCTGGCGGCGTGCCTAATACATGCAAGTCGTACGATGGAGCTTGCTCCATAGTGGCGAACGGGTGAGTAATACATAAATAATCTGCCCTTTAGACTGGGATAACCATTGGAAACGATGGCTAATACCGGATAGGTAAACGGAAGACATCTTCTGTTTATTAAAGTAGGTTTTCTGCACTAGAGGATGAGTTTATGGCGCATTAGTTAGTTGGTGAGGTAACGGCTCACCAAGACGATGATGCGTAGCCGACCTGAGAGGGTGACCGGCCACACTGGGACTGAGACACGGCCCAGACTCCTACGGGAGGCAGCAGTAGGGAATTTTCGGCAATGGGCGCAAGCCTGACCGAGCAACGCCGCGTGAGTGATTAAGGCCTTCGGGTTGTAAAGCTCTGTTGTAAAGGAAGAACGATCAGTAGAGGAAATGATACTGATGTGACGGTACTTTACCAGAAAGCCACGGCTAACTACGTGCCAGCAGCCGCGGTAATACGTAGGTGGCAAGCGTTATCCGGAATTATTGGGCGTAAAGGGTGCGTAGGCGGTTTATTAAGTCTGTGTTGAAAGTTCGGGGCTCAACCCCGTATTGGCACAGAAACTGATAGACTTGAGTACAGGAGAGGGCAGTGGAATTCCATGTGTAGCGGTAAAATGCGTAGATATATGGAGGAACACCGGTGGCGAAGGCGGCTGCCTGGCCTGTTACTGACGCTGAGGCACGAAAGCGTGGGGAGCAAATAGGATTAGATACCCTAGTAGTCCACGCTGTAAACGATGAGTACTAAGTGTTGGAGAAATTCAGTGCTGCAGTTAACGCAATAAGTACTCCGCCTGAGTAGTATGCACGCAAGTGTGAAACTCAAACGAATTGACGGGACCCCGCACAAGCGGTGGATTATGTTGTTTAATTCGACGCAACGCGAAGAACCTTACCAGGCCTTGACATACCGGACGAAGCTATAGAGATATAGATTAGGTTGATGGATACAGGTGGTGCATGGTTGTCGTCAGCTCGTGTCGTGAGATGTTGGGTTAAGTCCCGCAACGAGCGCAACCCTTATCTTTAGTTACCATCATTCAGTTGGGGACTCTAGAGAGACTGCCGGTGATAAACCGGAGGAAGGTGGGGATGACGTCAAATCATCATGCCCCTTATGGCCTGGGCTACAAACGTAATACAATGGCGTATACAAAGGGATGCGAAAGGGTGACCTGGAGCGAATCTCATAAAGTACGTCTCAGTTCAGATTGGAGTCTGCAACTCGACTCCATGAAGGCGGAATCGCTAGTAATCGCAGATCAGCATGCTGCGGTGAATACGTTCTCGGGGTTTGTACACACCGCCCGTCAAACCATGAAAGTTGATAATACCCGAAGCCGGTGGCCTAACCTTTTAGGAGGGAGCCGTCGAAGGTAGGATCGATGATTGGGGTTAAGTCGTAACAAGGTATCCCTACGGGAACGTGGGGATGGATCACCTCCTTTCTAAGGAGAAAGAATACATTTTAAAAAACCTATACGTTAGTTTCCTATTTAGTTTTGAGAGTTCAGCTCTCAGTGGTTCTTTGAAAACCGAATAACAGATATGAAAAGACATGATCTTTCTGAATAGTTGAAAAATTATTAGAAAAATTAAGATTTTTACATTACGAGAAACAAAAAACAATTTTTACAAATTGTTTTAGTTAAAAACAAAACAGTAATCAAAGCAATCAAAGTATATTTTATATACGTGAACACACATATAAAAAAATCAAACGTGATTAAATTATTAAGAGCGTACGGTGAATGCCTTGGCAATTAGAGCTGATGAAGGACGCAACTAACGGCGATACGCTTCGGGGAGTGGTAAGTACACAATGATCCGGAGATTTCCGAATGGAGAAATCCAATAGCGGTAATGCGCTATTATCCTTAAGTGAATACATAGCTTATGAGAGAGCAACCCAGTGAATTGAAACATCTTAGTAGCTGGAGGAAAAGAAAACAAAAGTGATTCCCTTAGTAGTGGCGAGCGAACGGGGAAGAGGCCAAACCAACTTAGTGTTGGGGTTGTAGGACCATAACGTGGTACTTAGAAGGTTAGAAGAATGGCATTGAAAGGCCAACCATAGAAGGTGCAAGTCCTGTATTCGAAAACCCTATAAGACCTATTGGTATCCTGAGTACGGCGGGGCACGTGAAACCCTGTCGGAATCCGCCGGGACCATCCGGTAAGCCTAAATACTCCTAATTGACCGATAGTGAACCAGTACCGTGAGGGAAAGGTGAAAAGAACCGCGGGAGCGGAGTGAAATAGATCCTGAAACCGTATGCTTACAAAAAGTCAGAGCCCGTTAAGGGGTGATGGCGTGCCTTTTGTAGAATGAACCGGCGAGTTACCATATTGTGCGAGGTTAAGTGGAAAACACGGAGCCGTAGCGAAAGCGAGTCTTAATAGGGCGATAGTACAATGCGGTAGACCCGAAACCAGGCGATCTATCCATGACCAGGTTGAAGATTGAGTGAAATCAATTGGAGGACCGAACCGACCCCCGTTGAAAAGTTGGCGGATGAGTTGTGGATAGGGGAGAAATTCCAATCGAGCTTGGAGATAGCTGGTTCTCCCCGAAATAGCTTTAGGGCTAGCGTTAAAGTGAAGTCCCATGGAGGTAGAGCACTGAATGGATGATGGCCTCATCTCGAGGTACTGATTTCAATCAAACTCCGAATGCCATGGTGATATATTTAGCAGTCAGACTACGGGTGATAAGGTCCGTGGTCAAAAGGGAAACAGCCCAGATCATCAGTTAAGGTCCCAAAATTCTTACTAAGTGGAAAAGGATGTGGGGATGCACAGACAACTAGGAGGTTGGCTTAGAAGCAGCCACCCTTCAAAGAGTGCGTAACAGCTCACTAGTCGAGTGACCCTGCGCCGAAAATTTACCGGGGCTAAGTAAGATACCGAAACTATGGATTGTATTTTTAATACAGTGGTAGGGGAGCGTTCCAATCTGCGTTGAAGCTATACCGTAAGGAGTAGTGGAGCGTTTGGAAGTGAGAATGCCGGTGTGAGTAGCGAAATGTCAGTGAGAATCTGACACACCGATTGACTAAGGTTTCCAGGGGAAGGTTCGTCCGCCCTGGGTAAGTCGGGACCTAAGGTGAGGCCGAAAGGCGTAGTCGATGGACAACTGGTTGATATTCCAGTACCCGCGTACAAGTGATGGAGTGACAGAGAAGGCTAACGTGAGCCGGCGATTGGAAGTGCCGGTTTAAGCGAAGTAGCAGTGTTGTAGGCAAATCCGCAACACAATGCAAAGGCGTGATGAGGAGTGAACGGGTGACCAAGTAACGAAGCACGTGATGCCAGCTCTCAAGAAAAACTTCTAGCGTTAATTGTATGGCGGCCCGTACCAAAACCGACACAGGTGGTCAAGGAGAATATCCTGAGGTGAGCGAGAGAACTGTTGCCAAGGAACTCGGCAAAATTACCCCGTACGTTCGCAAGAAGGGGTGCACGCAAGTGCCGCAGTGAAGAGGCCCAAGCAACTGTTTAACTAAAACACAGCTCTCTGCAAAGTCGCAAGACGAAGTATAGGGGGTGACGCCTGCCCGGTGCTGGAAGGTTAAGGGGATTTGTTAGTCGCAAGACGAAGCTTTGAACCGAAGCCCCAGTGAACGGCGGCCGTAACTATAACGGTCCTAAGGTAGCGAAATTCCTTGTCAGGTAAGTTCTGACCCGCACGAAAGGCGTAATGATTTGGGCGCTGTCTCGGCAGCAGACTCGGTGAAATCTTAGTACCTGTGAAGATGCAGGTTACCCGCAACTAGACGGAAAGACCCCATGGAGCTTTACTGTAGCTTGATATTGAGTTTTGAGCAAACATGTACAGGATAGGTGGGAGACTATGAAGTGTGGACGTCAGTCTGCATGGAGTCGCCCTTGGGATACCACTCTTGTTTGTTTGAAATTCTAACCGACACCCATTATCTGGGTGCGGGACCGTGTCAGGTGGGCAGTTTGACTGGGGCGGTCGCCTCCTAAAGTGTAACGGAGGCGCTCAAAGGTACCCTCAGATTGGTTGGAAATCAATCGTCGAGCGCAAAGGTAGAAGGGTGCTTGACTGCGAGACTTACAAGTCGAGCAGGAACGAAAGTTGGACTTAGTGATCCGGCGGTGCAGTATGGAATGGCCGTCGCTTAACGGATAAAAGCTACCCTGGGGATAACAGGCTGATCTCGCCCAAGAGTTCACATCGACGGCGAGGTTTGGCACCTCGATGTCGGCTCATCGCATCCTGGAGCTGAATTCGGTTCCAAGGGTTGGGCTGTCCGCCCATTAAAGCGGTACGCGAGCTGGGTTCAGAACGTCGTGAGACAGTTCGGTCCCTATCTGTTGTGGGCGTAGGAATTTTGAGGAGCTCTGTCCTTAGTACGAGAGGACCGGGATGGACATACCGCTGGTGCACCAGTTGTTCTGCCAAGAGCATAGCTGGGTAGCTAAGTATGGATCGGATAAACGCTGAAGGCATCTAAGCGTGAAACCGGCTCCAAGATGAGAATTCCCATTCCTAGTGAAGTAAGACCCCTTGAAGACGACGAGGTTGATAGGTCAGAGATGGAAGTGCAGTGATGCATGGAGTTGACTGATACTAATAGGTCGAGGATTTAATCACCCATAACTAATAAAAAAACATCAATTATTTCAGAAAGAGAAATAGCCCTTTATAAACATATCTATTATTCGGTTTTGAGAGAATCAACTCTCAGATCTGGTGACGATAGCGTAGTGGTCACACCTGTTCCCATCCCGAACACAGAAGTTAAGCACTACAGCGGTGACAATAGCACGGCGTGCCCGTGTCAAGATAACACGTTGCCGGTTACATTAAGCTCCTTTATAGGAGCTTTTTGTTTGTCTTATAGACATAAAAGGTTTATTATAGATTTACTCTCACTTTTTTAGAAAGGATCTAAAACAGTCTGACATATCGATAATAACTTTTGATAAGACCCAAATCTTCTTTTAATGACCTTAATCTGAGAAAGAAAGAACTTGGAAATACTTATTAGAATGTTAAAAGAATATGAAGAAGAATTTGTTTTAATGTCTAAGTTTTTTTTAAAAAAGAGAGAAAATAGTCTCATAAAGTACGATAAAACACAGGTTTTAAGCCGATTTTTAAATAAATAAAAAAAGGTAAAATAAAGTGTAAAAAATCGTTGACAGGGGCTAGGGTGTTTGATATTATAAGTAGGCACTCGTTGAGAAACAGAAGCGAAACAAACGCTAGAAACGAAAGCAAAAAGTGCAGCTGTTCTTTGAAAACTAAATAGGAAACAACGTCAATTTCAATAATTGAAATTATATATCTCAGGGATGAGATATGAATCTATGAGTACATCAAATGGAGAGTTTGATCGTGGCTCAGGATGAACGCTGGCGGCGTGCCTAATACATGCAAGTCGTACGATGGAGCTTGCTCCATAGTGGCGAACGGGTGAGTAATACATAAATAATCTGCCCTTTAGACTGGGATAACCATTGGAAACGATGGCTAATACCGGATAGGTAAACGGAAGACATCTTCTGTTTATTAAAGTAGGTTTTCTGCACTAGAGGATGAGTTTATGGCGCATTAGTTAGTTGGTGAGGTAACGGCTCACCAAGACGATGATGCGTAGCCGACCTGAGAGGGTGACCGGCCACACTGGGACTGAGACACGGCCCAGACTCCTACGGGAGGCAGCAGTAGGGAATTTTCGGCAATGGGCGCAAGCCTGACCGAGCAACGCCGCGTGAGTGATTAAGGCCTTCGGGTTGTAAAGCTCTGTTGTAAAGGAAGAACGATCAGTAGAGGAAATGATACTGATGTGACGGTACTTTACCAGAAAGCCACGGCTAACTACGTGCCAGCAGCCGCGGTAATACGTAGGTGGCAAGCGTTATCCGGAATTATTGGGCGTAAAGGGTGCGTAGGCGGTTTATTAAGTCTGTGTTGAAAGTTCGGGGCTCAACCCCGTATTGGCACAGAAACTGATAGACTTGAGTACAGGAGAGGGCAGTGGAATTCCATGTGTAGCGGTAAAATGCGTAGATATATGGAGGAACACCGGTGGCGAAGGCGGCTGCCTGGCCTGTTACTGACGCTGAGGCACGAAAGCGTGGGGAGCAAATAGGATTAGATACCCTAGTAGTCCACGCTGTAAACGATGAGTACTAAGTGTTGGAGAAATTCAGTGCTGCAGTTAACGCAATAAGTACTCCGCCTGAGTAGTATGCACGCAAGTGTGAAACTCAAACGAATTGACGGGACCCCGCACAAGCGGTGGATTATGTTGTTTAATTCGACGCAACGCGAAGAACCTTACCAGGCCTTGACATACCGGACGAAGCTATAGAGATATAGATTAGGTTGATGGATACAGGTGGTGCATGGTTGTCGTCAGCTCGTGTCGTGAGATGTTGGGTTAAGTCCCGCAACGAGCGCAACCCTTATCTTTAGTTACCATCATTCAGTTGGGGACTCTAGAGAGACTGCCGGTGATAAACCGGAGGAAGGTGGGGATGACGTCAAATCATCATGCCCCTTATGGCCTGGGCTACAAACGTAATACAATGGCGTATACAAAGGGATGCGAAAGGGTGACCTGGAGCGAATCTCATAAAGTACGTCTCAGTTCAGATTGGAGTCTGCAACTCGACTCCATGAAGGCGGAATCGCTAGTAATCGCAGATCAGCATGCTGCGGTGAATACGTTCTCGGGGTTTGTACACACCGCCCGTCAAACCATGAAAGTTGATAATACCCGAAGCCGGTGGCCTAACCTTTTAGGAGGGAGCCGTCGAAGGTAGGATCGATGATTGGGGTTAAGTCGTAACAAGGTATCCCTACGGGAACGTGGGGATGGATCACCTCCTTTCTAAGGAGAAAGAATACATTTTAAAAAACCTATACGTTAGTTTCCTATTTAGTTTTGAGAGTTCAGCTCTCAGTGGTTCTTTGAAAACCGAATAACAGATATGAAAAGACATGATCTTTCTGAATAGTTGAAAAATTATTAGAAAAATTAAGATTTTTACATTACGAGAAACAAAAAACAATTTTTACAAATTGTTTTAGTTAAAAACAAAACAGTAATCAAAGCAATCAAAGTATATTTTATATACGTGAACACACATATAAAAAAATCAAACGTGATTAAATTATTAAGAGCGTACGGTGAATGCCTTGGCAATTAGAGCTGATGAAGGACGCAACTAACGGCGATACGCTTCGGGGAGTGGTAAGTACACAATGATCCGGAGATTTCCGAATGGAGAAATCCAATAGCGGTAATGCGCTATTATCCTTAAGTGAATACATAGCTTATGAGAGAGCAACCCAGTGAATTGAAACATCTTAGTAGCTGGAGGAAAAGAAAACAAAAGTGATTCCCTTAGTAGTGGCGAGCGAACGGGGAAGAGGCCAAACCAACTTAGTGTTGGGGTTGTAGGACCATAACGTGGTACTTAGAAGGTTAGAAGAATGGCATTGAAAGGCCAACCATAGAAGGTGCAAGTCCTGTATTCGAAAACCCTATAAGACCTATTGGTATCCTGAGTACGGCGGGGCACGTGAAACCCTGTCGGAATCCGCCGGGACCATCCGGTAAGCCTAAATACTCCTAATTGACCGATAGTGAACCAGTACCGTGAGGGAAAGGTGAAAAGAACCGCGGGAGCGGAGTGAAATAGATCCTGAAACCGTATGCTTACAAAAAGTCAGAGCCCGTTAAGGGGTGATGGCGTGCCTTTTGTAGAATGAACCGGCGAGTTACCATATTGTGCGAGGTTAAGTGGAAAACACGGAGCCGTAGCGAAAGCGAGTCTTAATAGGGCGATAGTACAATGCGGTAGACCCGAAACCAGGCGATCTATCCATGACCAGGTTGAAGATTGAGTGAAATCAATTGGAGGACCGAACCGACCCCCGTTGAAAAGTTGGCGGATGAGTTGTGGATAGGGGAGAAATTCCAATCGAGCTTGGAGATAGCTGGTTCTCCCCGA
Source organism: Erysipelotrichaceae bacterium (assembly GCA_963663995.1). GTDB lineage: Bacteria > Bacillota_I > Bacilli_A > Erysipelotrichales > Erysipelotrichaceae > UBA2212. The sequence goes on from OY760660.1 coordinate 1,864,544, forward strand.
AATAGCTTTAGGGCTAGCGTTAAAGTGAAGTCCCATGGAGGTAGAGCACTGAATGGATGATGGCCTCATCTCGAGGTACTGATTTCAATCAAACTCCGAATGCCATGGTGATATATTTAGCAGTCAGACTACGGGTGATAAGGTCCGTGGTCAAAAGGGAAACAGCCCAGATCATCAGTTAAGGTCCCAAAATTCTTACTAAGTGGAAAAGGATGTGGGGATGCACAGACAACTAGGAGGTTGGCTTAGAAGCAGCCACCCTTCAAAGAGTGCGTAACAGCTCACTAGTCGAGTGACCCTGCGCCGAAAATTTACCGGGGCTAAGTAAGATACCGAAACTATGGATTGTATTTTTAATACAGTGGTAGGGGAGCGTTCCAATCTGCGTTGAAGCTATACCGTAAGGAGTAGTGGAGCGTTTGGAAGTGAGAATGCCGGTGTGAGTAGCGAAATGTCAGTGAGAATCTGACACACCGATTGACTAAGGTTTCCAGGGGAAGGTTCGTCCGCCCTGGGTAAGTCGGGACCTAAGGTGAGGCCGAAAGGCGTAGTCGATGGACAACTGGTTGATATTCCAGTACCCGCGTACAAGTGATGGAGTGACAGAGAAGGCTAACGTGAGCCGGCGATTGGAAGTGCCGGTTTAAGCGAAGTAGCAGTGTTGTAGGCAAATCCGCAACACAATGCAAAGGCGTGATGAGGAGTGAACGGGTGACCAAGTAACGAAGCACGTGATGCCAGCTCTCAAGAAAAACTTCTAGCGTTAATTGTATGGCGGCCCGTACCAAAACCGACACAGGTGGTCAAGGAGAATATCCTGAGGTGAGCGAGAGAACTGTTGCCAAGGAACTCGGCAAAATTACCCCGTACGTTCGCAAGAAGGGGTGCACGCAAGTGCCGCAGTGAAGAGGCCCAAGCAACTGTTTAACTAAAACACAGCTCTCTGCAAAGTCGCAAGACGAAGTATAGGGGGTGACGCCTGCCCGGTGCTGGAAGGTTAAGGGGATTTGTTAGTCGCAAGACGAAGCTTTGAACCGAAGCCCCAGTGAACGGCGGCCGTAACTATAACGGTCCTAAGGTAGCGAAATTCCTTGTCAGGTAAGTTCTGACCCGCACGAAAGGCGTAATGATTTGGGCGCTGTCTCGGCAGCAGACTCGGTGAAATCTTAGTACCTGTGAAGATGCAGGTTACCCGCAACTAGACGGAAAGACCCCATGGAGCTTTACTGTAGCTTGATATTGAGTTTTGAGCAAACATGTACAGGATAGGTGGGAGACTATGAAGTGTGGACGTCAGTCTGCATGGAGTCGCCCTTGGGATACCACTCTTGTTTGTTTGAAATTCTAACCGACACCCATTATCTGGGTGCGGGACCGTGTCAGGTGGGCAGTTTGACTGGGGCGGTCGCCTCCTAAAGTGTAACGGAGGCGCTCAAAGGTACCCTCAGATTGGTTGGAAATCAATCGTCGAGCGCAAAGGTAGAAGGGTGCTTGACTGCGAGACTTACAAGTCGAGCAGGAACGAAAGTTGGACTTAGTGATCCGGCGGTGCAGTATGGAATGGCCGTCGCTTAACGGATAAAAGCTACCCTGGGGATAACAGGCTGATCTCGCCCAAGAGTTCACATCGACGGCGAGGTTTGGCACCTCGATGTCGGCTCATCGCATCCTGGAGCTGAATTCGGTTCCAAGGGTTGGGCTGTCCGCCCATTAAAGCGGTACGCGAGCTGGGTTCAGAACGTCGTGAGACAGTTCGGTCCCTATCTGTTGTGGGCGTAGGAATTTTGAGGAGCTCTGTCCTTAGTACGAGAGGACCGGGATGGACATACCGCTGGTGCACCAGTTGTTCTGCCAAGAGCATAGCTGGGTAGCTAAGTATGGATCGGATAAACGCTGAAGGCATCTAAGCGTGAAACCGGCTCCAAGATGAGAATTCCCATTCCTAGTGAAGTAAGACCCCTTGAAGACGACGAGGTTGATAGGTCAGAGATGGAAGTGCAGTGATGCATGGAGTTGACTGATACTAATAGGTCGAGGATTTAATCACCCATAACTAATAAAAAAACATCAATTATTTCAGAAAGAGAAATAGCCCTTTATAAACATATCTATTATTCGGTTTTGAGAGAATCAACTCTCAGATCTGGTGACGATAGCGTAGTGGTCACACCTGTTCCCATCCCGAACACAGAAGTTAAGCACTACAGCGGTGACAATAGCACGGCGTGCCCGTGTCAAGATAACACGTTGCCGGTTACATTAAGCTCCTTTATAGGAGCTTTTTGTTTGTCTTATTAGCACATATGCTATAATTTCTAAACAGGATTAAATATGAAAATAACAACACATTCAGCTATAGAGACTCAAGAAATAGCACGAAAAATCGCTTTACATTCTTTTAATGGATTAACGCTTCTATTAAGTGGTGATTTAGGGGCAGGTAAAACAACCTTTACCCAAGGATTAGCACTAGGTTTACATATCCATAAAACAGTTTCATCACCTACATTTACGATTATGAAAAATTATGATGGTGACTTTAAACTTAATCATATTGATGCCTATCGACTAGAGGGTTTACATCAAGATTTAGGATTTGAGGAACTCATAGGTAAAGAAGGTATTACTGTCATTGAATGGCCAGATTTTATTTCTGATATATGGCCAAGTCATTACATTAAAGTAGATTTTAAATATTTAGACGAAGAAACACGTGAGTTAAGTTTTACTTATTCAGGTGATAGAGAAGGCAATATAGTGGAGCATTTATTATGATTACTTTAGGTTTAGATACATCCTTTCATTTTTTAAGTTTAGTATTAATGAAAGATAATAATGTTATTGCATCACTACAGAAAGAAGCTTTAAAACAACAGTCTGAAACAATTTTAGATGAGTTAGATAAACTCTTTAAATCTGTTGATTTGAAACCCAGCGATCTCAATCAAATCGTTTTAACAAAAGGTCCTGGGTCTTATACTGGACTTAGAATTGCGATGAGTATCGCGAAGATTATTGGATCAATTTCTAATGTTCAAGTTTTTACCATATCATCTTTACAATTATTAGCAGGTCTAGAGGAAAATGTTTCTATCTTAATTGATGCAAGAGCAGAGCGAGTTTATTTTGCACGATATAGTAAGGGTCTTGCCTTTGTTGAAGATGGCATTTATACCTTAAATGAAGCAAAAGACTTTATTCAAGAAAAAGATGTCATTTATGGTCATTTGAATTTATTAGGTAAAGATGATAGTTGGCCAAATTATATTAATCATTATTTAGAATTAAAAGATTTTTGGGAAAAAATTGATGATTTAGATCATTTAAGTCCATCTTATTTTAAAGAACACGATGCCTATAAAAAGAAAGTTTAAATGTGAAAAGTTTAAACTTTTTATTTTATTAATTCGAATAATCAGATACTGCATTTCAAAACCTCTTCCTTATTCTTTGATAAGGCATGAGATACCTGTAATTTGTTTACTTTTTGTATAGAATGCCTTAAAATCAATAGTGGTTTAAAAATAGATAAAAACAAGGAGGCATATGATGAAATTATCACCATTACAACTAGCTCGTTACGAGTATACACCTAAGCTTCCTGGGATGCTTAGAAATGGCATCGCAGAAATCGGCGTAAAAGAAGGATTAGAAACACAAAGTGTTGCTGATCAAGAAAAAATTAAAGCACTCTTTCCAAACACTTATGGTAAGAAAGAAATTACTTTTGAAAAAGGGACAAATACTTCTGTAGCTAAAAAACAAGTTGTGGGCGTTATCCTATCTGGTGGACAAGCACCTGGTGGTCACAATGTTATTTGTGGTTTATATGATGCATTAAAAGCAACGAGTAAAGAAAATGTTCTTTATGGTTTCAAAAATGGTCCTATTGGTCTTATAGAAGATAATAAATTAGAATTCACTGATGAATACATCAATGAATTTAGAAATACAGGTGGTTTCGATATCATCGGTTCTGGTCGTACTAAACTAGAATCAAATGAGCAGTTCGCAGTTGCGGCTGAAGTTTGTAAGAAACATGGTATTAATGCGATTGTCATCATTGGTGGTGATGATTCAAATACAAATGCAGCTGTTTTAGCAGAATATTTTGCGGCTAACAATACAGGTATTCAAGTCATAGGTTGCCCTAAAACAATCGACGGTGATCTTAAAAATGAAGACATCGAAATCTCATTTGGTTTTGACACAGCGACTAAAACATATAGTGAATTAATTGGAAACATCCAACGTGATGCAAACTCTGCTAAAAAATATTGGCACTTCATCAAAGTTATGGGTCGTTCAGCATCTCACGTAGCATTGGAATGTGCTTTAGAAACTCAGTCTAATATCTGTTTAATTTCAGAAGAAGTTGCAGCTAAAAAAATGTCACTTTCTCAAATTGCAGATTATATCGCAGATTCAGTTGAAGCACGTGCAGCAAAAGGTATGAACTTTGGGGTAGCAATTATTCCTGAAGGTGTGGTTGAATTTGTTCCTGAATTCTCAGTGCTTATTGGTGAAATCAATGAATTATTAGCTGGTAGCAAAGCAGATGATTTCAATGCGTTAGCTACTTGGGAAGAAAAATATGCGTTTATTGGAAAAGGTCTAACAAAAGACTCAATGGATGTATTCTCAATACTTCCTCAAACAATTCAACAACAATTGTTCCTTGAAAGAGATCCACATGGTAACGTTCAAGTTTCACTTATCGAATCAGAAAAACTATTCTCTGCGATGGTTGCCGATAAATTAACTGCTCGTAAAGCTGCTGGAACATATAGTGGTAAATTTAATGCCTTACATCACTTCTTTGGTTATGAAGGTCGTTGTGCATTCCCATCAAACTTCGATGCTGATTACACATACTCAATTGGTTATAATGCAACAATGTTAATTCAATATGGTTTCACAGGTTATTTATCAAAAGTATCTAACTTATCAAAACCAGCTAACGAATGGGTTGCAGGTGGTATGCCAATCACTAAGATGATGAACATGGAAAGACGTCATGGTCATGACAAACCTGTTATTAAAAAAGCTTTAGTAGAACTAGAAGGTAAACCATTCAAATTCTTTGAAGCAAACAGAGAAGCATGGGCTGTTGAAACTGCATATGTTTATCCTGGGGCTATTCAATACTATGGTCCTAGTGAAGTATGTGATCTTACAACAAGAACACTTGCTCTAGAACAAGAATAAAAATTAGTTTAAAGCTTTATATATTTCAAGATTCTAAGATAACAAGCAGGGGAAAATTTCTCCTGCTTGTTTTTAAACTGAGAGTCTTTGTTGATTTCAATCTATGTTAATGTCAAAATGGTAATAGACTTTATCAGATGTTGATACAACAACTTTAACGATGGTAAAGTGAGGCATAAAATGATAAGAAAAATGGTAGTAGATGATATTGATATCATCGTCGATTTAGAACAGAAACTTTTTAGTCATCCATGGAGAAAAATGGATTTTTTGTATGAACTTAATGAAAATCCATTTGCGATTTATTGGGTTTATATTGAAGAAAATAACATCGTAGCTTATATCGGTTTTTGGCATGACGAAAATCAAATACAAATAACAACACTAGGTGTTGATGAAAATCATCAAAATAAGGGTTATGCCAAAGCATTAATGAGTCATTTAGTGAAGTTTGCCCATAAACATGGAGTAGATGCTTTGAGTTTAGAGGTTCGAGAATCAAATCATAAAGCGATATCGTTATATGAAAGTTTTAATTTTAAACAAGCTGCCATTCGTCATGATTATTATTCACATCCAGATGAAGATGGTATCTTGATGTTATGTGATATGAAAGGAGACTTAATTCATGAAAATACTCGCAGTTGAAACATCTTGTGATGAAACAGCGTTTTCAATTATTGAAGATGGATCTAAAGTTTTAAGTAATATTGTTTCCTCACAAATTGATACACATAAACTTTTTGGCGGAGTTGTACCGGAAGTTGCAAGTCGTATTCATATTGAAAATATTTCAATAGTATTAAAGGAAGCACTTGAAAAAGCAAATTGTACACTTGATGATATTGATGCGATTGCATTTACCCAAGGTCCAGGTTTAGTGGGATCATTGCATGTGGGTATAATGGCTGCTAAAACATTAGCATGGTTTACTCAAAAACCACTTATTCCAATCCATCATATTACAGGACACATTTATGCTAATCGCTTTGTTGATGAAATTGAGTATCCACTCTTGGCTTTAGTTGTATCAGGTGGACATACAGAACTTGTTTACATTAAAGAAGAGTTTAATTTTGAAATATTAGGTTCAACTCAAGATGACGCAGTCGGTGAAGCTTACGACAAAGTAGCAAGAGCCATAGGACTTGGTTACCCAGGTGGACCTAAAATTGATAAGTTAGCAAAAGAAGGACACAAGCATTATCCATTACCAAAAGTAAAAACACAGAAAGAATTAGATTTTTCTTTTAGTGGTTTGAAATCAGCCGTATTACAAACTCTAAAACGTCATGAAAAAGAAGGTATTGTTGAAGCAGATCTAGCTTATGATTTTCAAGAAGCAGTCATGAATGAACTGTTAAGTAAAACACGACTAGCACTTAATAAAGTAGAAGTAAAACATCTGGTACTAGGTGGTGGTGTGGCAGCTAATTCACGGCTTAGAGAACTCATTTTAAATTTGAAAGATGATTACCCAGATCTTAAAATCACAATCCCTCCAATGTGGTGTTGTACAGACAATGCGGCGATGATTGGAGCGGTTGCTGAGATTGCTTATCGGCATGGTGTAAGAGGGACTTTAGACGTCAGTGCAGACCCATCTTTAAACTACTCGTGAAATTTTAATTCATTGTTCACAACCCACTTGTGTATGTTATAATTTTAACAAGTAGGTGAATTATGGACAAAAAAACAAATGTGCCCAAGGCAACTTTACAGCGTTTCCCCATTTATTTAAAGGCTTTAAGAAAGCTTGAAAAACTCGGTGTGCAACGCATAATGTCACGTGAATTATCAGAATTCGTTAATATCGAACCAACCACTATTCGACGTGATTTTTCATTTTTAGGATCTCTTGGTAAGCAAGGTTATGGTTATGATGTTACCTCCCTTATTGAGATTTTTGATGGTGAATTAGGTGGTAATTTCCACGAGAAACTTATTATTGTCGGTGCTGGTAACTTAGGTAAAGCATTGATGAATTATAATAGATGGAACCATGTTGTTGGTGAAATCGTATGTGCTTTTGATATCGCACCTGAAAAAGCAGGCGAAGTATATCAAATCCCTGTATATCCTTTAGATCAAATTCACGAAAAGATGCCAGAAGGGTGTCGTATTGCGATTTTAACGATCTCTAGTGATATTCAAGAAACTGTAGATTTACTCATTGAATTAGGGATAAGAGGAATTGTGGACTTTACCCATGAACACATCCAAGTCCCTAAAGAAGTGAGTGTTAAACAAGTCGATGTTGTATCGATGATTCAGGAGTTAGTGTTTGAAACAAACGCGATTAAATGATTATGAACTTATTAATGACAGCAAGAGAATTATATGAAATAGCGATAGATCGTGAGTCTTTGGAGGCTGATGGTCTAGACTTTGTCCAAGTACAAGGTTGGGTTAGAACAAATCGCAACAATAACAATGTAGGCTTCATTGAATTAAATGATGGAACTTATTTTAGAAACATTCAAATCGTTTACAGTAGTGAACTTGAAAACTTTGATGAAATTAGCCATTTCCTAACAGGAACAGCTTTAACCATAAGTGGTCAAGTTAAATTCACACCTGAAATGAAACAACCTTTTGAAATAGAATTAAAAGAAGTTGTACTAGAAGGCGCATGTGATCCAGAGTATCCACTACAAAAGAAACGTCATAGTTTTGAGTACTTAAGAGAAATTGGTCATCTTCGACCACGTACAAATACTTTTAATGCGGTGTTTAGAGTGCGTTCAGTTTTGAGTATGGCAATCCATGAGTTCTTCCAAGATCAAGGCTTTGTATATGTACATGCACCAATTATTACAGGTAATGATGCTGAAGGTGCTGGAGAAGTTTTTACTGTTACGACACGTAAAGATGATAAATATGACAAAGATTTCTTTGGTAAGAAATCTAGTTTAACTGTCTCTGGACAATTACAAGCAGAAGCTTATGCTTTGGCTTTTAGAGATGTTTATACTTTTGGTCCTACCTTTAGAGCCGAAAATTCAAATACGCCAAGACATGCGAGTGAATTCTGGATGATTGAACCGGAAATTTCTTTTGCGGATTTAGACGATGATATGAATCTCATCGAAGATATGGTTAAGTATTGCATTGATTATGTCTTAGAAAATGCACCTGAAGAAATGAAATTCTTCAATGAACGTATTGATACAAGCTTGATGGAAAGACTCACTCATGTGATGCATTCTGATTTTAAGAGAATGACTTATACTGAAGCGATTGAAATCTTAATGAATTCGGGTGAAAAATTTGAATTCCCTGTTGAATGGGGAACTGATTTACAATCAGAACATGAACGCTATTTATCAGAAAAAGTGGTTAAAGGTCCTGTTTTCTTAACAGACTACCCTAAAGATATTAAAGCATTCTACATGCGTACTAATGAAGACCAAAAAACAGTCGCAGCTTGTGACTTGCTTGTGCCTTCAATTGGTGAACTTGTTGGTGGATCTCAACGTGAAGAACGTTTAGATGTATTAGAAGCACGTATGGCAGAAATGGGTGTTGAAGCTGAAGGGCTTCAATGGTATTTAGATTTAAGACGTTATGGCGGATGTAAACATGCTGGTTTTGGATTAGGTTTTGAGAGATTCTTGATGTATATTACAGGAATTACAAATATCAGAGATGTTATTCCATTTGCGCGAACACCTAAAAATCTCTTATACTAATACCTGATGTATAATCCACAATTACGCGCAGTTAAAAGAAAAAAATCAAATTTTCCATGGGTCATTTTTTCCCTTGGATTTTTTGTTGTAATGGCCATCGCAATTTATTTTGCCTATCCCTACATTAATGATTCAAATCAGGATGATATCGCATCACCTTTTACTATTTGTACTTATGATATTAATCAAACTCAAGATACGATTGAGTCTCTAAATTATACAGATTCGATTGAGATGAATGACTATCTTTTATATGGAGAAACGCTTAATCTATTTTCTGAACCTTATGTCTTAGGTGAAAGAGATTATTTTGTTGGAAAAACAGTTGTTTTGAAAAATGTCTGTGATGGTTATGAATGGGTCTATATGTTAGAGAACTATGTCGATAATCAAATCCCGTTAGAACTTTTACCTAATGGTTTTTACGAGGTTTATATTGTGGACAATCTTATTCAAAAAAGACTTTTTTCAGAGTTTGAAATCGATGAATTATTTTATCCTGTACAGAGAGATAGTTTAGGGAAAACTATTGAAATTTTAGCTCAAAAAAATCTAGGGTCTAGCGAAGAGCGAACAATAACACTTGATAAGAACTATCTTTATATCAATGTAAAACACAGTGTTGCTGAAGAGAGAGCAGAAATCTATGACATCGTTTTAGATGGTGCCCATTCAACATATGTTGGAAATAGTGTTGAAAAGGGACGATCTGCTTTCAATGTGATTGAAGCGAACGAGACAGTAAGAATGGCGATTCTCATTCAAGCAGAACTTGAAAATGCAGGTTTAAGAGTCTACATGACTCGTGATGATAGCGAAGATGTTATCGATTTGTATGGTGAAGATGGTCGTTTATATAATGCCTATGCTTCTAGCGCAAAATACTATGTAGAACTAAATATGATTTATAGCAATTTAGAAGAGAAACAAGGGGCGATTATGTCTTATTCGCACTTTAGTTCCAACCGATTTGCGACAACTGTATTTAAGTCTTATTTAAATGCCAATATCATTAGCGCATATGGTAGTGATTCAAATACAAACATTGCAGGTGTTAATGCAGCCAGTTTATATGATGGTTTTGATTCGATTCCAGTGATTCGTGAGAGTGGTGGAAGAATACTTGGGGCGGGCACTATGTCAGAAGCATCAAAAACTAACGCATCGTTTAATGCTGAAGAGCGATTGGGTATGCAAACCATAAGTATTGATATGATTCATTTGTCAAATGAAGAAGATGTTACAAATTTTATTAACAATGAAGAAATCTTGGCAAAAGCAATTGCCCAGGGAATAATAGATTTTTTAAGAATAGAGGAACAAAATAATGAGTCTTCAACTAGTTAAAGCTTCTAAGGCTTTTGGCGGAGACAGTATCTTTTCAAATATTAATTTTGAAGTAAAACCGAACGAAAAAATAGCTATTATAGGACGTAATGGATGTGGTAAAACTACATTAATGAAAATACTTGCGTCTGAATTAGATATGGATAAAGGGGATTTATTTAAACCTCGTGATTATCAGGTTGGATATTTGTCACAATCCAATATTCCTCAAGAAGATGAAAAAGTACAAGATTATTTAGAGAAGATCTATCTTGATCTTTTCGAAATGGAAAAACAATTAGAAACATTAGCACATAATTTAAAAAATGATAGTTCAGAAGAACGTTTAAACGCCTATGCTAATCTACAACATCGTTTTGAAGAAAATGGGGGTTATACTTATAAGTCTGAAATGATGACGGTATTTACCCAATTTGGTTTTACTGAAGAAGATTTATCCCGTTCACTTCATACATTTTCAGGTGGTCAAAAGACTAGAATTGCCTTTGTCCGACTTTTATTAAGTAAACCAGATGTACTGTTGTTGGATGAACCCACCAATCATTTGGATATGAGAACGATAGAATGGTTAGAGTCTTATCTTAAGAATTACCCTAAAGCTTTAGTGTTAGTTTCCCATGATCGAATGTTTATTGATCGTGTTGCGAAAGTCATCATTGAAATGGATGATGGTGAACTAACGAGATATCCAGGGAACTATAGTCACTATCTTGAACAAAAAGCATTGGATTTAGAAAAACAAGCTAGTGCTTATGCTCGACAACAAAAAGATATTCAAAGATTAGAAGGTTTAATTGAGAAATTTAGATATAAGAAAAATAAAGCTAAATTTGCTCAATCAAAAATTAAATACTTAGATCGTATGGATCGTATTGAACCAGTAAAAAAAGATAAACGCAGTTTTCATGGTGAATTTCATGCGAGATTACGTGGTGGTAAACAAGTTTTGTTATGTAAGGATTATACAGTTGGTTATGATCAAGCTTTAGTCAGTGTAAACTTAGAACTTTTAAGAAACAATCATACAGCAATTATTGGCCCAAATGGACATGGGAAATCTACTTTTTTAAAAACATTGATAGGTAAATTGAAACCTTTATCAGGTGAAGTCCTTTGGGGACATCAAATAGAAATTGGATATTTTGATCAAGAACAAGTTGAATACACAAGTGAAAACACAGTGCTTGAAGACTTGTGGGATGAGTACCCAGATTTAACACAAACAGAAGTAAGAACCGTATTAGGGTCATTCTTGTTTAGTGCTGATGAAGTCTTTAAAGATGTTCGCGTACTATCTGGTGGTGAGAAAGTACGTTTGGCTTTAGCTAAATTAATGTTAAAGGAAGCTAACCTTCTTATTTTAGATGAACCAACCAATCATTTAGATATTCCAGCTAAGGAAGCATTGGAAAAATCATTGTCAAATTATGAGGGAACAATACTCTTTGTCTCTCATGATCGTTACTTTATTCAGAAAATGGCAAAAGCTGTTTTAAATATTGAAGATGGAATTGCCGCATATTATCCTTTAAGTTTTGAAGAAATTATTCAACAACAGGAAACAATTGTTGAAGAAAAAGAAACTGTAATCAACCCTAGAGAAACAAGTAAACAATCAAAATCGCGTTTAGAAAAACAACTTAAAAAAGTGGAAGAATCAATCACTTTGAAAGAAGAAGAATTAGAAGATTATCGCGAATTAAGATATGATCCAGACTACTATCACAATCATGAAAAGATGAAAGAACTTGATGCTCAAATTGATGAAATCCATAACGAGATTGCGGCACTTATGAAGGATTGGGAAATCATTCATGAAAGTTTGGAAGACTTATAAACTAATTATGAGAGAACTATTTCATATCATAAAAAAATATAGTTGTATATTGAGAAAATATTGATAATAAAAAATGGTTCTTTTACTAAGGACCATTTTTATATCTATATCTATCTATATATATAAATTATGTTAAGAATTATACCTTCAACTATGGTTATTAAACTAAAATAGTAAAATTGATGACTTGGTGCTTTTCTACGTTCATTTTTGTGTTGTATATAATCATACATTGAAGCGTAGTGTTCTTTTTCGCTGCTTTCTAAGGTTAAATATTTATTAGATAAGACTAAATAAGTCTTCTTGAATGTGTATCCAAAAACATCAAAATAACCAAAGTGTTCGAGGAATATAAATCCACTTATTAAAAGGCTAATAATGCTCACAACACCAATACCATCTGCAAATGCAAGTAGTTTGTTACTTTGTGTAAATATATAAATTAGAGATCCTAAATTAGTGATTGCAATTCCAATGTAAACTTTTCGCTTCATATGAGAATATTATACACTTTTACTTCACTAAATTTGAGTTTTATACACCTAGTCTGGATTTCACATAGTTTTATACACCTAGTCTGGATTTCACATAGTTTTCACAAAGTGATGTAAATCCATTGACTTTGAATTTCTGCTTGTTATAATTTTTAGTATATACACATTTTTGTGTAGAAGGGAGAGTATATGAAGACTCTATTTAAAATTTTTGTAGTGTCGCTAATTGCTTCAATGGCTCTTGTTGGTTGTTCTTCAAGTGAACCTGAACTCGAACTTGGTGCTGTCATCAATATGTTCGAAGCTGAAGATATTCCATCATTAGATCCAAGCAATGCGACTGACACAGTTTCCTTCAATTCACTTGGTAACGTAATGGAAGGTCTTGTTATGCAAGGACCTGTTGCTGGTGAAATGGTTCCTGGTGTTGCAACTGACTGGTCATTTGACGAAGCTAGTTTAACTTGGACATTCAATTTGAATCCAGAAGCTATGTGGGTTAATAGTGCTGGTGAAGAACAACGCGCAGTTACAGCTGGTGACTTTGTTTATTCATGGGACCGTGTTACAGCTGGTGACACATTCCAATATGCATTTATGATTACTGATGTTGCTAAAATCGTTAGCTACGAAGCTGTTGATGATACAACATTAACAGTAACATTAGCTGAAAATGTTCCTTATTTCTTGAACGTTATGGCTTTTGCTACAACTTACCCAATTCCTGCTGAAGCTGTTGAAGCTGCAGGTGATGCTTTCGGTACAACTGCTGAAGGTATGTGGTACAACGGTCCTTTCTATATGTCAGAATGGACACATGGTTCACAATTTATTTGGACTAAAAACGAAGCTTACTGGGATGCAGACGTAGTTCGTACACCTGCAGTTACTTGGAGAGTTATCGAAGGTTACGAAGTTGCAACTGGTATCGAACTTTATGATGCTGGTGAAATTGACCGTGTTGGTCTTTCAGGCGAATTCGTTACACAACGTAAAGATGATTCTGATGCTGTTTTAGTTCCTGATACTGCTGTATTCTACTTAATGTTCAATATGGCTAGTGCTGGTATCGTTGATGGAGCTCCATTAATCGATGAAACTGCTGGTAACCCATTATTTGACAACCTAAAAATTCGTCAAGCAATTGCTTATCAAATCGAAAAATCTTATATTACTGATGAAATCTTGAAAAATGGATCCGTTCCTGCTTACAGTTTCGTTCCTGCTAACTACCTATCATACGATGGTGTTGCATTCGAATCTGAACGTGGTGAAGGTTACATGTTAACAGATAAAGATATGGCTGCTACATTATTTGCTGAAGGTATGACAGAACTCGGTTATGCTCCTGGTGATAATGCTTTAACAGTTGATATTCTAAACTACGAATCAGCAACTGCTGGTTTAATCATTGAATATGTTAAACAAGAATTAGATGGTTTATTTGCTGACTATGGTATTACTGTAAATGTTACAACTTTACCATTCTCTGAAAAATTAACTAAATCTGAAGAAGGTGAATACGAAATCACATTCTCAGGTTGGGGACCAGACTATGATTGGCCTACAACTTACTTAGACATGTGGGTAACCACAGGTGCTTATAATGAAGTTGGTTACTCAAATGCTGAATATGATGCATTAGTTTCTGCTTCTGGTAAAACTGTAGCTGAAGCATTTGCTGATCTACAAAAAGCTGAAGGCATCCTCTTAAATGACGTTGCAATCTTGCCTATTTACCAACGTGCTGGTATTTCTCTACATAACCCTGCTGTTAAAGATGTTTACTTCTACTTAAGTGGATATGATTCATCATACAAATGGGCTTATAAAGAAGCCGCTGAATAATATTTATTCAGTAAATAGCTAAATTTAAGGGAATCTGATTAGTCGGATTCCCTTTTCTAAACTTGGTACATTTTTACAGGTTTTGACGCATACAAATTTTAGATAATTTGTGAATTTTAATGTATAATAGAAAAGCAAAACTGAAATTTAAGATTTTATGCTTGTTTATGTATTGTGATAGGAGGTCATATTAATGACTCGATACGTTGCTAGACGTGTTCTCCAAATGGCTTTAACATTGTTCCTAATTATGACTGTGTTGTTTTTGCTTTTGAAGATTACACCAGGCTCCCCATTCTTGAATCCTAAGATTACACCTGAACTTAGGGCGATGCTAGAAGCTAAGTATGGTTTAGATAAACCACTACTCACTCAGTATTTTTTATATGTGGGAAATTTATTAAAAGGTGATATGGGTACATCCATAATTATGATTAAAAACTACCCAGTATGGGATATGGTTTCAGGACCATTACAAATTACAATTCGATTAGGTTTAATCGCATTATTTTATGGTTCAATCGTCGGTATTTTATTAGGTGCGATTGCGGCGTTGAATCGCAACCATTTCTGGGATCATTTTAATACAATTATTGCTGTATTAGGTGTTTCTGTCCCTTCCTTTGTTATTGCGATGATACTTTTAATGATTCGCCGTAACTTTCCTTTCATTCCGGTTGTTTTCACGCCTGCGAATCCTTCTTTAGGGGTTTCAATTTGGGATGAAATCATCTCAATGACTCTACCAATTTTAGCGTTGTCATTTGCGGTAATCGCAAGTATTGCGCGTTATACAAGAACGGAACTTGTTGAAGTTTATAACTCAGATTTTATCCTTCTAGCTCGTGCTAAAGGTTTAAATAAAAGACAAGTATTTACAAAACATGCTTTTAGAAATGCATTAATTCCAATTGTTACGATTATGGGACCAATGATGGTTGCTCTAATTACCGGTTCTACGGTTGTTGAACGTTTCTTTGGGGTTCCTGGACTTGCTCAAATGGCTATTAAATCAATTAATGTTAAAGATACATTTGTAACTTTAGGAACAGAACTTTTATATAGTGCTATGTTTATTTTCACAATGCTAGTTATCGATATTGCTTATGGTATTATTGATCCTCGTATTCGTTTAGTGGGAGGTAAAAAAGAATGAGTCCACAAGAAAAATTGACTCCAGAACAATTAGATAATCTCCCGAAAGATTTATTTGAGTTTTACCAAAATCAAGAAGATGCAGAAGGGATTACGACTAAACCTATCTCATTCTGGAAAGACGCAATGCGTCGTTTAATGAAGAATAAAATTGCAGTTGTATCCTTATTTTTTATTGGTTTATTACTATCAATGTCAATTGTCATGCCAGAAGTATCTGAATATGACTTAGTTGGTCGTGTTAATGAAGATTTAACCATCTATGCTCAACTTCCCCCACGTATTCCTTTTTTAGAAAAACTTGGCATATTTGATGGAACATTAAATGTTGAAATCAATGTTAAAACATTACCTGAATTAGGTTTAGAAGAAGACGAATATAAAATCACAGGAACCTTTGATAGAAAAGGTAATACCTATGTTGAAGTTAAAGAATATACATATAAGATTTTAGATATTGAAGATGAATACTATTACTTCGGAACAGATATCTTAGCTAGAGATATTTGGACACGTGTATGGTATGGCGCAAGAATTTCATTATTGATTGGTATCTATGCGATGTTAATCGATATTCTAATTGGTGTGTTATATGGTGGTATTGCTGGTTTCTTTGGTGGAACCATTGTGGATGACATCATGATGCGTATCTTGGAAATACTTTACGGTATTCCATCAATTGTTATTCTATTTATCCTCTTTATGTTTATTAAACCTGGTATTGTTCCAATTGCAATTGCGATTGCCTTAACCGGATGGATCTCTGTTGCGCGTATGGTTCGTGCACAATTCTTAAGATTAAGAGACCAAGAATTCGTTTTGGCAGCTCGTACATTGGGTGCGTCAAGTTCACGTATTATTTTTAAACACTTAGTCCCAAACGTTGTTGCACAAATTGTCATTATGGCTTCTTTCTCTATTCCAAGTGCGATTTTCTATGAAGCTTTCTTGGCGTTCATTGGTATTGGTTTGGATATTACTCGTCCATCCTTAGGGGTTTTAATTAACAATGCCTTACCAACAACCTACGGAGCAATGACTTATGTTTATCAACTCGTTATTCCAAGTTTAATTCTTTCATTATTAATGTTATCCATTAACCTTCTCGGTAATGGTTTACGTGATGCTTTAGACCCACGTATGCGTAACAATTAGGAGGCTACAATTATGTCTGAAACTATTTTAAGTGTTAAAGACCTCACCGTTTCCTTCAAAACTGTTGCAGGAAAAGTACAAGCGGTTAGAGGCGTTACTTTCGATTTACACAAAGGTGAAACCCTTGCGATTGTTGGGGAATCAGGTTCTGGTAAGTCAGTTACTTCAAAAGCTATTATGGGCTTATTGAGTGAAAACTCAATTATTGAAGACGGAACAGTCATCTATAAAGATACTGATCTTCTAAAATTAAGTGAAAACCAAATATCAAAATATCGTGGTAAAGATATCGCGATGGTTTTCCAAGATCCAATGACGTCACTCGATCCAGTAATGACGATTGGAAAGCAAATCACAGAATCTCTTATCAATAACCTACATATGAATAAAGAAGATGCACGTAAACGTGCAATCGAATTGATTGATTTAGTTCGTATTGATAATCCGGAAAAACGTTTTAAACAATATCCACATCAATTCTCTGGTGGTATGCGTCAACGTATTGTTATTGCGATTGCATTATCATGTAATCCAAACATCCTTATATGTGATGAGCCAACGACAGCACTCGATGTGACAACCCAAGCTGAAATCTTAGATTTAATCAAAGATTTACAACGTGATTTAGGTGTTTCTGTTATCTTTATTACCCATGACTTAGGTGTTGTTGCCAATATGTCTGATCGTGTTGCGGTTATGTATGCTGGTAAGATTGTTGAAATCGGTACGGTTGATGATGTTTACTATGATCCTCGTCATCCATATACTTGGGGACTTTTAGGTTCTATTCCAGCATTCCAATCCAAAGACCATGAACTCTATGCAATTCCTGGTGCACCTCCACAAATGATTAATCCGCCAACAGGGGATGCATTTGCTGCGCGTAATGAATGGAGTATGAAAGTTGATTTTGAATATCAACCACCGCTTTTCCAAATTACAGATACCCATTTTGCGGCTACTTGGTTATTACATCCAAACGCTCCAAAACAAGGTCGTCCTGAATTACTACAAGAACGTATTGAACAATTATTGAAAGGAGATTTGTAAGATGGAAAAACAAACTCTACTCTCCGTTAATAATTTAAAACAACATTTCAAACTAGATCGAAAAACAGTTGTAAAAGCTGTTGATGGTATTTCATTTGATATTTATGAGGGTGAAACCTTTGGTTTAGTTGGTGAATCAGGTAGTGGTAAAACTACGACTGGTCGTTCGATTATTCGTTTATACGATATCACTGATGGTGAAGTAACTTTCCATGGTGATCGAGCATCAGGAAAACTAGAAAAAGAAACACGAGCTTATATTGCAAGAAATATGCAAATGATCTTCCAAGATCCAATGGCATGTTTAAATCCGCGTATGAATGTTCGTGACATCATTGCTGAAGGAATTGATATCCATAAATTAGCTAAAGATAATAACGAACGTGATGAAATGGTATACACTATTTTAGAAAAAGTTGGTTTATCTCGTGAACATGCTGGACGTTATCCTCATGAATTCTCAGGTGGTCAACGTCAACGTATTGGTATCGCACGTGCTTTAATTACTAATCCAAAATTAGTTATATGTGATGAACCTATTTCAGCGCTTGATGTATCTATCCAATCACAAGTTGTTAACTTACTAAAGAGTCTTCAAAAAGAACTTGGTTTGACCTATTTATTCATTGCCCACGATTTAAGTATGGTTCGCTATATTTCAGATCGTATTGCGGTTATGCATAAGGGTAAAATTGTTGAACTTGCTGCTGCAGAAGAACTCTACAATAATCCACTTCATCCATATACTAAATCATTGATGTCTGCAATCCCTACACCAGATCCTCGAAGTGAGAAAAACCGTTCTCGTTTCGCTTATGATCCAAGTTTACACGATTACAGTACTGATTTACCAAGTATGCATGAATTAAAAAACAATCATTTCATTTATTGTAATGAAGCGGAGTTTAAACAATACCAAAAGGATTTAAAGGGAGAGAAATAGTCTCCCTTTTTCTTTTGGATAGAGTATAATTAATAACGCAGTGGAGGAATACCCAAGTGGTTGAAGGGGTCGGTTTCGAAAACCGATAGGAGTGCAAGCTCGCGCGGGTTCAAATCCTGCTTCCTCCGCCATTTCTTTAATAAAGACAAACACGGTGACGTGTTTTTTTATGTGAATAAAAATTATAATGTCACAAAGTGAAAAAAGACTAAAAATTTCTTGTGAATGAAAGCGTTTTAATAGTCACTTTGAAACTTGTGTTACCTTGTATTTTAAATTTTAGAGGAGTATCATAAAGAAGTTGTAAGAGGTAGAAAATATGAAAGATGGTATTCGCAGCGTTATCGACGCAGACCTAGATGGTCAAGAACGTTTAAAAGTTAAACTAGAAGAAACATCAAAAGCGCTTGATGAGATTCAGCGCGATAAATTAAATATTCAATCACAAGTTTGGGAGGATGCGAAAGCACATCTTGAATCTGAAAAAGTGCGTTTAAATAATGGTCTTAAGAACGCAGAAGAATTAGCAGAAAAAGAATTTAAAACAACTTTAAAGAAATTTGAAGATCGTTTTAATGCGAATAAAGAACAATGGGCACAAGATATCTATAATACTTGTGTTGGGGAACAAAAGTAAAATGGGACGCAGTGCTTCTTCCGCAATGGCTACTAAAGCCATCGCAATGTATGGTCACCATTTAAAAGAAGCAGATTATATCGAACTACTTCGAAAAAATACGGTTCAAGAAATCGCCAGTTATCTAAAAGCTGAAACGGCTTTTAGATCATCACTCAAGGGGATATCTGAAAATACGATTCATCGAGGTTTTTTAGAAACGCTTGTTCGACAAGAATTCTATATTGATTTTATTAAATTGATTCGTTATGGTGATCCGGCTAAAAAAGATTTCTATCGATTTGGAATTGTCCAAATTGAAATTAAACAAATCTTAATTGCGATTCGTGCGCTTAAGGAACAAGATCGAAGTAGTCAATTGGCTCAACTTCCACTCTTTGCGAAAAAGATGATGAGTTTCGAACTTGAAAAATTAGTTAAAGTATTTAGTTTTGACGATTTGTTGAATGTACTAAAAAACACTGATTATTATCGAATTCTTTTACCTTTAAAACCCATTATTGGAAATGATGAAATTGATTATGTAGCCTGTGAATTGGCTTTGAAAAACCATTTCTTTGATTTAATGAATTTATTAATTGAACAGAAGTTTTCTGGTAAAGATAAACAACTCTTGAAGGATGTCTTTAATTCTCGAATTGAATTAGAACATCTAACTTATATTTATCGATTAAAGAAATATTTCCAACTAACACCTAAAGAGATTAAAGAGTATATCAACCCGATATCAGTGCATATTCCAAAAAAGAAAATCATGCATTGGGTTGAAACTGGTGAAGCAGTTGATATCTTGGACTTATTAAAGAACTCGTACTATCATATTGAATTTGATTTACATGATTTGGGTCATATTGAAAATTTAGTTGATCGTGTTCAATTTAAACAAAATAAGAAAATGTTACGACATACAGGTAATGCTGAAATCGTACTCATCGCATATATGAATCTACTTGAAGTTCAGATTCAAAATATCATCGACATCGTTGAAGGTGTGCGTTATCACATTAACCGTGACCGTTTGTCGAAGATATTGATTTATTAGGAGATCAAAAATGGCAATAGAAAAAATGCGTCTGCTTAGATTAGCAGGAACAAAAGACAATATTGAAGAATTCGTATTACATGCATTCGCAACGTATGACTTACATGCAGAACTTGCATCAAAAGTTGTTAATGAAGGTAATGGTGGAAAACTCATGCCTGAGGATTCACGTTATGCTGAATTCTTAAATCGAATTGAAAATATCATTTCTCACTTACATGCAGAAGTGCGATGTGCATATGATGGTCATTCATTCTTTACAATTGATGAGATTGAACATGAGATTCATGAAGCAGAAGTTAACTTTGAAAAGATTACTGAAACAAAACTTGGTCAATCAAAACTTTCAAAAGAAGACTTACAAGCTATCTCTAAACTTCGTGAATTTGATATTTCTGATTTAAATCACACACAATTTTTAGGAATTCATTTTGGTAAAATTCCTGTTAATTCATTAGCTAAACTTGATCTTTATGAACTAAATTCAGCCTTCACGGTTCACACATTAGTCGAAAATGATTACTATGCATGGATCTTAGTGATGTGTATGAATGAAAAAACAGAAATGATTGGAAACTTCTTAACGTCATTATATTTTGAACCCATTGCGGTTCCAAAGTTTGATGATGAAAAATTATCCTTCGATTGTGAATCAAGACTTGGTCGTATTTATGGTTATGTTCACTACAAAGCAGACATTCGTAAATACTATAAGTATATTGCTGTCTTTGGTGAAACGTTCGTTATTACAGGTTTTGTACCTGAGAAAAATGTTCAGTACTATAAATCACTCTTTGGAGATCTCCATAATGTTGTTATCGAGGATAAACCTCCAACCCGTGAAGATGAAGGAACTGAAAGTTTAATTGTTAAAAAAGAAGATGAAGAAGGACATGTTCTTCGCGTTAAAAACGTTACAACTGAGAAGGGTGATGTCGAAGAATTTAAAGTTCAAGATTTCCCTGCTTCAATGGAAGAAGGTTTAGAACCGCCGACAGTTTTAAGAAATGGTTGGTTTGCGAAACCATTTGAATTGTTCGTGGAGATGTATGGATTACCTCATTATCACGACTTTGATCCAAGTATGGTTTTCGCAGTAACTTATAGCTTACTCTTTGGCATTATGTTTGGTGATTTAGGACAAGGCGCAGTCCTCTTCCTGTTTGGCGCCTTTATGTATAAACGTAGTGGTGGTCAATTATGGGCGATCATTCAAAGAATATCGATTTCATCAATGTTCTTTGGTTTACTCTTTGGCTCAGTCTTTGGTTTTGAACATTTACTGGATCCATTCTTTCAATTATTAGGATTCCATGAAAAACCAATAGAGGTTATGAGTAATGCATTTACGATGCCTCTATTACTAAGTGCTGTTGGACTTGGTGCGCTTCTTATCTTTGGGGCAATTGGTTTAAATACTATTCTAAACTTTAGACATAAGAAATATGGAGATGCCTTCTTCAGCCCAAATGGGATTGCGGGGCTCGTCTTCTATGGCTCAATTATTGGCTTTGTTGTATTAGAGGTTGGCTTGGGTTATGAAATTTCAAACTCATTTACAATTGCGATATTTATCGTTTTACCACTTCTAGTTATCTTATTCCATGCACCACTTGATAGTGCAATGCATAAAATGAAATATCATCCCCACGAAGGTTGGGTTGGATATATCGTCGAAGGATTGTTTGAACTCTTAGAAGTTGTGCTTAGTTTCTTAACGAACACAATGAGTTTCCTTCGGGTAGGTGGCTTCGTACTAAGTCACGCCGGAATGATGTTGGTTGTCATGACACTTCATGAAATGACTGGTCAGTTCGGTATTATAGTAGTCATTCTTGGTAACATCTTCGTGATGGGCCTTGAAGGTTTAATTGTAGGTATTCAAACCCTACGTTTAGAATATAACGAGATGTTTAGTCGATATTTCGAAGGTGGGGGCAAGAAATATATCCCTACAACGTTATTAAACAATGATTAGGAGGAACTTAAAATGTTAACATTGTTTGAAATTATTGGACCAATGGTCATTATTGCTTTAGTTATGATTCCACTTTATTTAGTCTTAAAAGGAAATGTAAATTCTAAAAATGCAAAATTCAGAGTTTTAACTCAAATTTCTGTATTTAGTGCTGTATTCTTAGCTGTATTCTTATTCCAATTAAATGGATTGGTTGCTCAAGCGGCTGAAACAACAAGCGTTACAACTGGTTTTGTTGGATCTAATGCTCAAGGTATGGGCTTCTTAGCTGCTGCTTTAGCTACATCTGCATCTGCGATTGGTGCTGGTTTAGCGGTTGCTTCTGCTGCACCTGCTGCGATTGGCGCAATCAGTGAAAATAGTGAAAACTTTGGTAAAGCGATGATCTTCGTAGCTTTGGCTGAAGGGGTTGCGATTTACGGTTTATTAATCTCAATTTTAATTATCAACGCATTATAGGAAACGTTATGAAGTTTTACGTAATTAGTGATAATACAGATACGCAAATGGGCTTGCGTTTAGCAGGTATCGAAGGTGTTGTTGCGCATACGCGTGATGAAGTGTTAGAGGAGCTCAATAAAGCAATTGCGATGGATGACGTAGCGATTATTTTAATGACGACTTTAGCCATAAACACATGTGCTGATGTGGTCGCTGATTTAAAACTAACCCTACAACGTCCACTAATTGTGGAAATTCCAGATCGTCATGGTAGCGCGAAAATATCCGAAGTGATTGATTCGTATATATCAGAAGCGATTGGCATCAAGATTTAAGAGGTAGACACATGGAAGATTTAGAAAAAAGAACACAAGATTTAGTCGATGAAATAAATCGAAAAGTCGATAGTCTAATAGAAGATTCAAACCAATATTTTGACGACGAACGTAAACGTTTAATCGCTGAATATGAAAACGAAGCACGAGAAGAAACTAGTGTCTATTTAGAGCAGGAACTTAATGAATTGAAGATTAATGTTCAACTCAAAGAATCTCAAGCCAAATGGAAAACTCGTAAAGATTTGTTTATTAAACGTCAAGCTATGGTTGATGAACTTTTTGAAGAAATTTCAAAGAAGCTAAAAGCTTATTCACAAAGCACAAAATACGATTCTTGGTTAAAAGAGTCTATTAATGCTGAATTGAAAAAAGTAAGTAAAGAAAACCCAATTGTTATTGAGTTTAAACCTATTGATCAACCAATGATTGAACGATTATGCAAAGACTATAAAGATATCGTTACTTTAGAAAGTCGTGAAACGATTTTTATAGGTGGTTATATCGTTACTTATCCAAATCTAGGAATAGAAGAGGATAATACAATAGATGTTAAGTTAAAGGATCAGAAGGAATGGTTTGCAATCAATTCTGGTCTAGATTTCTAAGGAGGGTCATATGGAAGCTACAGTCTATTCAATAAACGGACCTGTTGTTAAGGTTAAAGACGTTAAAACATTTCAAATGTTAGAAATGGTTTACGTTGGTGAAAAAGAATTGATGGGTGAGGTCATTAAAATTGATGACCGTTTTACGACCATTCAAGTTTATGAAAGTACCACTTCAGTTAAAGTGGGAGAACCGGTTTTTAAAACAGACAATCCATTAAGTGCCACTTTAGGTCCTGGTATTATTTCAAATATTTTCGATGGAATTCAACGTCCTTTAAAAGAAATGGCACAAACCTCAGGGATGTTTGTTTCTGCAGGTCGTGGGATTGAATCACTCGATGATAAAAAGAAATGGGCAGTGTCCTTTAAAGCTAAAAAGGGTGATGTTTTAAAGTCTGGTGAAATTTTCGCCACTTGTCCTGAAACATCTTTAATTGAACATCGTTTCTTAGTTCCAAATGGTATTTCTGGAACCGTCACAAAAATTCAAAAAGATGGTTCATATTCTATCAATGATGAGTTAATCGTATTAACAGATTCAAATGGATTAACACATTCATTAACGATGATTCAAAAATGGCCAATTAGACAAGCACGTCCAACCGCACACCGTAAGGTTATTTCAATGCCTTTAATTACAGGTCAGCGTGTTATTGATACATTCTTTCCAATTGCTAAAGGTGGAGCAGCTGCTGTACCTGGTGGATTTGGAGCAGGTAAAACGATGACGCAACATCAACTTGCTAAGTGGTGTGATGCCGATATTATTGTTTATGTTGGTTGTGGTGAACGTGGCAATGAAATGACTCAAGTTTTAGAAGAATTCTCAGAATTAGTTGACCCAAAATCACAAAAACCATTAACTGATCGTACGGTCTTAATTGCCAATACATCGAATATGCCAGTTGCGGCTCGTGAAGCGAGTATTTATACCGGTATTACCTTAGCTGAATATTATCGTGATATGGGATATCACGTTGCTTTAATGGCAGATAGTACATCACGTTGGGCGGAAGCTTTGCGTGAAATCTCTGGACGTTTGGAAGAAATGCCAGCTGAAGAAGGCTTCCCAGCGTACCTTCCATCACGTATTTCTGCTTTCTATGAACGCGCAGGTTATGTTGAAACATTTGCACATAATGAAGGTTCAGTTACCTTAATTGGTGCGGTATCTCCACAAGGGGCTGACTTCTCAGAACCTGTAACACAAAATACAAAACGTTTCGTTCGTTCATTCTGGGCACTAGATAAATCCTTAGCTTATGGACGTCACTTTCCAGCCATCAACTGGAATCAATCCTATTCTGAATACTTAGATGATTTAAAGAAATGGTTTGATACAAATGTCGATCGTCGTTTTGTTAATTTAAGAAGAGAAATGATTGCGATTCTTCATGAAGAAACACAACTCATGGAAATCGTTAAATTAATTGGATCAGACGTTTTACCAGATGATCAAAAACTTACTTTAGAAATTTCTCGTGTTATTCGGGTTGGATTCCTTCAACAAAATGCATTCCACCCTGAAGATACATTCGTTCCATTAGAAAAACAATTAAAAATGTTATTGATTATTTCATATCTTAATGAAAAATGTAAAGAAGTTATTGCTCAACGCAAAACAATACGTTCAATCGTTGAAACAGATATCTTTGAAGATGTTGTAAGAATTAAATATGATGTTAAAAATAGTGAGCTCGAAGTCTTAGATGGATACTTTGAAAAGATCGATCAAGCGCTTGCGAGCATACAGTAAGGAGGGACAATTATGAGCGTTCAATATAAAGGCTTAAAAGAAATTAGAGGTCCCCTTATTGTTTTAGATAATATTCAAAATGTAGGTTTTGAAGAGATGGTCGAGATTGAACTTGAAAATGGTTCAACACGTACCGGTCGTGTCATTATGATTGAGGGTGAAAAGATTGTTGTTCAAGTTTTTGAAGGAACATCAGGTCTTTCTCAAATCAACACAAAAACTAAACTTTTAGGACACCCAATGCAAATTGCTTTATCAAAAGAAATTTTAGGTCGTGTCTTTAATGGTGCTGGAACAGCTATCGATGGTTTAGGTGAAGTTTTCGCTAACGAATATGCTGATATTAATGGTAGTGCATTAAATCCTGTTATGCGTAAATACCCACGTAACTATATCAACACAGGTGTTTCTGGCATTGATGGTTTAAATACATTGATTCGTGGTCAAAAACTACCTATCTTCTCAGGGTCAGGTTTACCACATAATCAATTAGCTGTACAAATTGTTAGACAAGCAAACATTGCTGCTGAAGCAGGACAAGAATTTGCGATTGTTTTCGGCGCTATGGGTGTTAAAAATGACGTCGCTGATTATTTCAGAAGATCATTTGAAGAAACCGGTGTTATGGAAAAAGTTGTTATGTTTATGAACTTATCCAATGACCCAATTATTGAGCGTATTTTAACGCCTCGTTGTGCTTTGTCAGCTGCTGAATACTTAGCCTATCAAGTAGGTATGCATGTTTTGGTTATCTTAACGGATATTACATCTTACTGTGAAGCATTACGTGAATTCTCTTCATCAAAAGAAGAAATTCCTGGACGTAAAGGTTATCCAGGTTATATGTATTCTGACTTAGCATCATTATATGAAAGAGCAGGGATTGTTGAAGGACGTAAAGGTTCTGTAACACAAATTCCTATCTTAACCATTCCTAATGACGATATCACTCATCCAGTACCTGATTTAACGGGTTATATTACAGAAGGTCAAATTGTTTTAGATCGTAATTTACATCAAAATGGTTTGTATCCACCAATTGGTATTCTTCCATCCCTTTCTCGTTTGATGAAAGATGGTATTGGTGAAGGTTATACACGTAAAGATCACTCATCTTTAGCAACACAACTCTTTGCATGTTATGCGAAAGTTCAAGATGCTAGATCACTAGCATCCGTTATTGGTGAAGAAGAACTATCAAATGTTGATAGAAAATATATGGCTTATGGTCGTCTATTTGAAAAACTCTATATCGCTCAAGGTTTTGATACAAATCGTGCGATTGAAGATACGCTTAACTTAGGTTGGCATCTATTATCTTTATTACCAAAGAAAGAACTCGATCGTATTCCCCAGGAATTAGTAGAAGAGTATTATGATAATCATAATGCGATTGCTTACTTCATGGCCGCTATGGGTGGCGATGTTGACGAGATACTAAAAGAGGCTTAACAGATGGCCGCAACAAAAGTATCCCCAACTAAAGGGAATTTACTCCATACAAAAAAATCACTTCAACTAGCTAAACTCGGTTATGATCTAATGGATCGTAAGCGTAGCATTTTGATTCGTGAGATGATGATGTTGGTAGATAAAGTTAAACTGTTGCGTGACGAAATTACTGAAGTATACGAAGAAGCTTATCTAGCTTTACAAGCTGCCAATATTTCATTAGGGGTAGTTTCTGAAATCTCATCTGCAGTGACTATTGAAACAGGTGTGAATATTGTCTATCGTTCAGTTATGGGGGTAGAAATCCCGTCTGTTAGTTGCACAGATAAAGCTGTCGAATTTGAATATGGTTTTGAAGATTCAAACTCAAAGTTAGATGAGGCAACCATTAAGTTTAACCAAGTTAA
Organism: Erysipelotrichaceae bacterium; assembly: GCA_963663995.1. Classification (GTDB taxonomy): domain Bacteria; phylum Bacillota_I; class Bacilli_A; order Erysipelotrichales; family Erysipelotrichaceae; genus UBA2212. The sequence goes on from OY760660.1 coordinate 1,891,932, forward strand.
GAAAATGACCATCTTGCTCAGTGAAATTGATAATTCAATTTATCGCTTGGCTAGAGCTATTCAAAAAACGCAAAAAAGAGCCAATGCTTTACAAAACATTGTTCTTCCAAATTTAAAAGCGGATATTAAATATATTGCTGAAAGTTTAGAAGAAAAAGAACGTGAAGAATTTACACGCTTGAAGGTTATTAAGTCACAAAAAGAAAACGCAAAAAATGCAGCATAGCAATATGTTGTATTTTTTTAGGACTTTTGAGAATGAGTGCATTTATATATAGTATGAAGCTCTATCAATTTGAAGAACTAGATACCTTAGTTCGATTCCACTTACGCTTTTACAAAAAGCAAAAAAGTAGAGAAGACTTCTACGCTAATCATCTAGAGGTCGGTGAGGCACAAACCGTTAAACCACTAGAAAAAGTCTATGTTTATTGTATTGAACAATCCTTAGAAGAATTGAGTGAAGATGAACGATTAATTCTGATCAAAGAGAACCTCGAATCAGTCTCAAAAAACTGGTGGATGGAGTACTTTTCTAAGAGTACTTACTATCGAATAAAGTATAAAGCAATGGACCGTTTTATTCATTGTTTACATTCCGAAAGCATGATATGATGTTTGTGAAAATTTCGACTTGAAAACATTTTTTAAGTCGCTATTACAAATCTAAGGAGAAACACATGCTAAAAGGTATTGCTGCAAGTAGTGGCGTAGTCGTCGCGAAAGCCTATAAAATGGTTCAACCCGTTTTTGAAATTACAAAGAAATCTGCCAATGTAGAGGAAGAATTAGCAAAGTTTGAAGCGGCTATTCTAAAGACTCGTGCTGACATCGAAAGCATTAAGGCAAAGGCTGTTGGAAAATTGTCTGATGAAGAATTAGCGATTTTTGATGCCCACATTATGGTTACAATGGATCCAGAATTCACAGGCCAAATGGAAGAAATGATTAAGAATGATGGCGTTAACGCTGATTATGCTTGTCATGAAGTATCAAGTATGTTTATCAATATGTTTGATAGTATGGAAGATCCATACTTCAAAGAACGTGCAGCTGACATTAAAGATGTTAGTTACCGTTTAACTTGCCATATCTTAGGCTTAGAAATGGCTGACTTATCTTTAATTAATGAAAAAGTTATTATCGTTGCCCACGATTTAACTCCATCAGATACAGCTCAATTAAATAAAGAATTTACTTTAGGTTTCGCTACTGCGATTGGTGGTCGTACATCTCACTCAGCGATTATGGCTAGATCATTAGAAATTCCTGCAATCGTTGGGATTAATGGCTTATTAGAAGAAATTAATCATGGTGATCTAATCGCTCTTGATGCGATTGATGGTGAACTTTACTTAAATCCTACTGAAGAAGAAATCAAAGACTTTGAGAAAAAAGCTGAACGTTATGCAAAACTCAAAGAAAGCTTAAAAGTATTAAAAGATGCTGAATCAATCACAACAGATGGACATCACGTTGAACTTGTTGCTAATATTGGTACACCTAATGATGTTGATGGCGTATTAAATAACGGTGGTGAAGGTGTTGGTTTATACCGTACTGAATTCCTTTATATGGATGCTAAAGACTTCCCAACAGAAGATGATCAATATACTGCTTATAAAACAGTTTTAGAGAGAATGGGTAAAAAACCTGTTGTTGTTAGAACCTTAGATATCGGTGGAGATAAAGAGTTAAGTTACTTAGACTTACCTCACGAAATGAATCCATTCTTAGGCTATCGTGCGATTCGTTTATGTTTAGATCGTCCTGAACTATTCAGAACTCAAATTCGTGCACTTCTTCGTGCGAGTGTCCATGGTAATCTATGTATTATGTTCCCAATGATCGCTACATTAGACGAATTCAGAGCGGCTAAGAAATTCGTTAAAGAAAACGAAGCTGAATTAAAAACTGAAGGCGTTGAAGTCGCTAAATACCAATTAGGTATTATGGTTGAAATTCCTGCTGCTGCTGTTCTTGCTGATCAATTTGCTAAAGAAGTTGACTTCTTCTCAATTGGAACCAATGACTTGATTCAATATTCTATGGCAGCTGATCGTATGAGTGAAAAAGTATCTTACCTCTATCAACCCTATAATCCATCATTATTACGTTTAATCAAAATGACCATCGACGGTGCTCATAAAGAAGGTAAATGGTGTGGTATGTGTGGTGAAATGGCTGGTGAACCTTATGCTGTTCCTCTACTATTAGGTTTAGGTTTAGATGAATTCTCAATGTCTGCTACCTCAATCTTACAAGCACGTAAAATCGTTCGTTCATTAAGTTATAAAGAAATGCAAGATTTATCTGCAAAAGCGCTTAACTTAACAACAATGACTGATGTACTTGACCTTGTTAAAGCAAGCGTAAAGTTCGACGACTAATTAAATAAGATGAGTCTCACTCGTTAAAAAGTGAGACTTTTTTCTTTGTTTTTTAGCGTTAAAATAGGTGAGCTTTTTATCAAATTAAAAAAGTTTTACATGAATTCGCTTACATTTGTGTTTTGTGATATATATCACATTTAAAGTTAAAGAAAGTGTGATAGATTTAAATCGAAAAGAGGGTAAGATATGAAAAATGCTTGGAAAAATTTTAAATCTGGTGCGTGGGAAGAAGAAATAAATGTTGAAGATTTTATTCAATCAAATTATACCTACTACACTGGTGATGATTCATTTTTAGCACCAATTACTTCTAAAACAAAAGCTGTTTGGGAACGTTGTGAAGAACTACTTTTGGAAGAAAGAAAATTAGGTGTTTTAGATATAGAGATGGATGCCATTTCTGGTGTCAATAATTTTAAACCTGGTTACATCCTTAGAGATTTTGAATCAATTGTTGGACTTCAAACTGATGCTCCATTAAAAAGAATAATCAATCCTTATGGCGGTATTCGTTTAGCCGCAAAAATATTAAAAGTGTATGGTCGTGAAATCAAACCAGAATTCATGACATTCTTTGATGAATATGGAAAAACACATAATCAAGGTGTTTTCGATGCTTATAACGATGATATGCGTAAAGCCAGACATACCGGATTATTAACCGGATTACCTGATGCTTATGGACGTGGTCGTATTATTGGTGATTACCGTCGGGTTGCTTTATATGGGATCGACGCATTAATCGAAGATAAGAAACAAGACTTAAAATTCATTAAAGATATTAATGATGAAACTATTCAACTTCGTGAAGAAGTTAGCGACCAAATTAGAGCTTTAGGTGACATTAAAAAGATGGCGGCATCTTATGGTCTAGATATTTCTGAACCTGCAACATCAGCGCAAGAAGCTGTTCAATGGTTATACTTTGGATACTTAGCTGCGGTTAAAGAAAACAATGGTGCTGCGATGTCTTTAGGTCGTACATCAACTTTCTTAGATATCTATATTCAAAGGGATTTAGAAGCCGGAAAAATCACTGAGGATGTTGCGCAAGAATACATTGATCAATTCATTATTAAACTCCGTTTAGTTCGTCATTTAAGATCTCCTGAGTATGATGAACTATTTGCCGGTGATCCAACTTGGGTAACCGAATCAATTGGTGGAATGTCACGCAATAAAACACCTCTTATTACTAAAAACTCATTTAGATACTTACATTCTTTAACTAATTTAGGTCCTGCACCAGAACCAAATATGACTGTTTTATGGTCTGAGGCACTTCCTGAAAACTTTAAGAAATATACAGCTAAGATGTCCATTGAAACGGGTGCTATCCAATATGAAAATGATGACTTAATGTCACCAATTTATAATACTGATTATGCAATCGCTTGTTGTGTGTCAGCGATGGGTATTGGTAAGCAAATGCAATACTTTGGTGCTCGTACCAATATGGCAAAAGCATTACTCTATGCGATCAATGCTGGTTATGATGAAGTTTATAATGAAAAAGTTGTTGATGGCATTGATGCGATGAATGACGACGTATTAGATTATGACAAAGTTATGAAGTCCTATACTACAACTTTAGAAAAAGTTGCTAAGCTTTATGTTGATACAATGAATATCATCCACTATATGCATGACAAATATGCTTATGAAAAATCACAAATGGCTCTACATGATACCTATGTTGAGCGTTTGATGGCTTTTGGCATTGCAGGTTTATCAGTTGTTGCGGATTCATTATCTGCGATTAAGTATGCAAAAGTTAAACCAATACGTAATGAATTTGGTATTGCTACAGATTTTGAAATTGAAGGAACTTTCCCTAAATTTGGTAATGATGATGATCGTGTTGATGATATCGCTATTGAAGTTGTCACAATGTTCTCAAATATGTTAAAGAAACATCCATTACATAGAAATGCAAAACATACATTATCTATTTTAACAATTACTTCTAATGTTGTTTATGGTTTAAAAACAGGTTCAACTCCTGATGGACGTCATAAAGGCGAACCATTTGCACCTGGGGCTAATCCAATGCATGGACGTGATATTGAAGGCGCACTTGCTTCATTAAACTCTGTTGCGAAAATTCCTTATGAAGATATCTGTCAAGATGGTGTATCCAATACCTTCTCGATTATGCCTGAAACTTTAGGTAAAACAAAAGGTGAACAAGTTGATAATACTGTTTCTATTTTAGATGGTTACTTTAAATCAAATGCTCATCACTTAAATGTTAATGTATATTCTCGTGAAGTCTTAATGAAAGCTATGGAGCATCCTGAACTCTATCCAAATCTTACGATTCGTGTTTCAGGTTATGCGGTTCATTTCCATCGCTTAACTAAAGCTCAACAACTCGAAGTGCTTAACCGTACTTTCCATGAGTCAATCTAAAACAGCTTACATCCAAAAAATTGAAAAACTAGGAACCTTTGATGGACCAGGGATCCGTACAGTATTCTTTCTTTCAGGCTGTCCTTTAAGATGTTTATACTGTCATAATCCTGAAACTTGGCAAAGCCAAAGTGGTGAAGTTATCAGTTCCGACGATGTTTTAAAAATTGCTCGACGTAATCGTAATTATTATGGTCAAAATGGGGGCATTACCTTCAGTGGAGGAGAACCCTTAATGCAAGCTGAATTTGTGGATGAATGTTTTAAACTTTTAAAGGCTGAAGGTTTCCATACCGTACTGGATAGTTCTGGTTATGGGGCAAGTCCTTTGATTGATTCAATTTTAGAAAACACAGATTTAGTTTTATATGATTTAAAGGCAGCTGATAAAGACATGTATCACTCAATTACTTTAGGTCAAAAAGAAGTAACTGATCATTTTTTAGAGAGAACGCAAGCACATGATTGCAAGTTATGGATAAGACAAGTCTTGGTTCCAGGTATTAATGATAATGATATTAATCTTGAACAAAGTGCAGTGTCGATTGCTAAACTGAAAAATGTAGAGCGAATTGAAGTCTTACCTTATCATACCTTGGGGATTGCTAAGTACGAGAAGCTTAATATTGAATATCCATTAAAAGGTTTAATCCCAATGGATATGTCAGTTGCTCAAACATTTCAAAAACGCTTAGAAAAAAGAATTGAAGAAATAAAAGCTTACCAATAGATTTGTAAGCTTTTTAAATAAAGATGATATTAACACAGACAAGATAAATAACTAATCCAATAAAGATACTGACTAATGTATTTTTCTTATAAAGATGGATGAATGTTATAGATATTAGGGATATTAGTTCAGATGCTCCATAAGGATAGCTGTTAAAACTTGTACCCTTTAGGGCATATACAACTAGCATCCCTAAAGATGCATACGGAAGCGTGTCTCCCAATTTTTTGAGCCAATGAGGAATTGCTTTATTTTCTGGGAAAAACCAAAAGGGTATGAATCGAGTTAAAATCGTACCACCAGCCAAGGCAAAGACCATAAACCAACGTTGCATATCAGTCATGTTGAGGCTCCTTCTTAAAGATGATCGCAAGTAATATTAAAACCATGCTCCCAAGTAAGAAGTTATTTGGACCTAAGACTAAAAGCGAAAGCAGCGTTGCGATAACTCCTATCATCAAATAAGGGCGATGTTTTTGATGTTCCCACTGGTTTAAGAAAAGAATATAAAACAAAGCAGTTAAAACAAAATCAAAACCTTGTATGGATGATGGGACAAACTGTCCTAAGAAGAAACCCAATAGACTAAAACTATTCCAATACATATAACAAATTAGTCCAATCCAAAAATAAAACCAGCCATGATTGGTTTCATTATCAAGTTCAACTGCTACTTGAACAGAGAAAGCTTCATCTGCCAACATATAGATTGTAAAGAATTTCTTAATACCCATGTTTCGGTACCTAGAAAGCATTGAGATGCCATAAAAAATATGACGGATATTTACTAGTATTGCGAGTGTAAACGCCGCTATTGGGTTAAAAATACTGATTAACAAAGGAATAGCCGCAAATTGTAATGCACCTGCAAAAACAATGCCACTCATCGCCATGACCCAGTAAAAATCAAGCCCACTATGATTCATGAGTAAACCATAGGCTAAACCTAAAAAACCATATCCAGTTAAGATGGGTAAGGTATAAGGAAAGGCTTTTTTAAGACTTTGGTGCATACATAGAACTCAATTCATCTTGGATTTCCGCTGCTCGATTTTGAGTCGCACTAAATGTATCTAAAACTAATTGATCAATTGCTTTATCTAAAATGGCTAAACCTTCAACGGTTGTCCCATTCTTAGAACTAACATTTTTTATTAAGAGATCCAAATCTATGTCATTAGCTTTAGCCATTTCAGCTGCCGCTACAAAAGTTTGGGCAACCAAGGCTTTCGCATTAAATTCATCGATACCATTATCGATTGATGCTTTAACAAAAGCAGACATCAAACGATAAACAAAAGCAATACCAGAACCACTATTAGAGACAAAAACATTCATATCACTTTCTTGGATAGGTGTAAGTAAAGCAACTGATTCAAAAATGGATCGTACTTTTTGCAGATCACTTGTCTTAATTTCTTCATTACAACATAAAGCGATACTACCTTTTTTAATTGAAACAGCTGTTGTTGGCATCATCCGAATCAATTTATGATTTCTACCCAACCATGTTTCCAATAATTCTAAATTAATCCCAACGGCAATAGATATAACATATGCATCTTCAGGGATTGCATCTTTTATTTCTAAACATACATCATAAAGTTGTTGAGGTTTTACTGCTAAAACAATAATATCTGCGTTTTTAACACAATTGACATTAGTTCTTTCAGCGACAAAATGAAAATCTTCTCTCAATTTATCTAATGATTCTTGACGTCTTGATGACACATGATGAACCAAAGAAATATTTCCTTCAAAACCTTTAAGAAATGATCTAGTCATATTGCCTGCGCCAATCCACGATATTTGCATAATAAATCCTCCATTAATATGTATAATTTATCATATCCTACTAAAAGAGTCATTTCACTTGAATCAACAAGCTAAACTGAGTACATTTTAACTATGAACAATCCCATTGAATTTACCTTATCAACCCCTACATTACTGTTTTCAGCCATATCACTTTTAATGTTGGCTTATACAAATCGTTTTGTTGTTATTGCAAATCTTATCCGCGATCTCTATGATCGTTACCAAAAAGAACCCAGTGAAATCATTTCAAATCAGCTCATTAATTTAAGACGCAGAATGAGTATTATTCGTAATATGCAAGTTCTGGGGGGACTAAGTTTTTTCTTTTCAGTTTTAAGTTTATTATTGATTCTTGTAAAACTGATTGGGCTTGCAGAAATTAGTTTTGGGATTAGTGTATTACTACTTCTTGGTTCATTGGCTTTGTTGATTATTGAACTTAATATTTCAGTAAAAGCATTGAATATACAATTAAAAGATTTCAAAGAAAAAGACTGATTAATTTCAGTCTTTATTATTCCCATTCAACAATTTGATCAGTCTCGACGACTTGAATCCAAGTATTACCTGGTTTGATTATAAGTTCTGTATCATCATCTAAAAACCAGTGAGTGATATCATCTTCGAAACCTTTTGTCCATGAACCAGATATATGTTTTCCATCTATAAAGTAATCTGCTTGACCTGCATATTTAAATTCTACTAATACATAACCATGCACTTCTGAATGTTCAGCGTATTGAACAATTATATTGGTTGCGCTAATTTGTTCATCGTATAAGGCATCCATGTGTTCTTTGCCCTCGATAAAGCGCAAATATTGACCACTCGTTTGATCAAATTCATAAGTCACTAAATTTGGTGTTTCAGTTGGATAATCAATTGAAATTGTGTTGGCAATGTCTGAACTTGTACTGAAATCTTCCTCATCAAAATTAAAATGTTTTGGTGGCCACATATCTACATTTTCAATATCAGCAAATGCTTCTTCTAATTTGATATATGCATTATGTGGTGCGGGTTTATCAGTGGTTCTAAAGAAGTAATCATCATTGATTCCAGCAACTGCATCAAAACGATATGGAATAAACATGTCAGGCAACATTGATAATGCATTTACTTCTGAAGGGTTTGCAGTACCATCTTGTGCTATTGGACCAGACCCACCATAATGTACTAAAGCAGTATGCCACTCATTATATATTCTGACAAACGGAACACGAATAGATCTAAGTGGCCCAACTTTTTCTGGAATCTCACCTTCAAAGTAAGCCATAAACCGTGTTTCATAATATTCATCTTTGATGACTTCATAAACAATATCAGCTTTTGAAATACCATATTGTGGACGCGCTACGGCTGAATTATTGATCATAACAGCGAATGCCTTGTAATGTATTGTTTCACCATCTTCAAGTGCTGAGCCATCAAAAATATTTCTATTGATTACGACTTCAGGTTCTTCAACTACAACAGGTTCTTCAACAACTTCGTCTTTAGCACAGGCCACTAATGAAAAAAACACAACAAATCCAATGATTAATTTTTTATACATAGTAGAAATTTCCCCTATTCTTAAATTCTATTATAAACAAAATTGCAGTGATATAATGAGTAAAAAGGATTAATTGTAGGTTAAAAATGAGAAACAAGAAGACATTTATCACAGCCCTCGCTTTTTTTTCGGTTTATCTATTCTGGGGTGGTACATACATAGGTATGAAATTTGCAATAGAATCCTTTCCTCCGTTTTTGATGGCAGGGATTAGACATCTTACAGCTGGAGTAATCTTATTGAGTTATGCATTGATAAAAGGGGAAGAAAAACCTAATTTAACACAGTTAAAACATGCCGCTATTGTCGGTATTGTGATGTTGATGTTTGGAAATGGTTTGGTTGCTTATGCAGAAAAAGTAATTCCATCATCGATTGCTTCACTTGTTATTACGACAACTCCATTTTGGATACTTTTACTTAATTGGAAGTTTGGTGATCATAGTCGTCCTAAACGGATTGAAATCATAACTTTACTCATCGCTTTTTGTGGAATTTTATTATTAATCTTTCAAGGTGATGATATCAATGTTGAACAGTTAGATTTAATGGGCATGATCATCATCGCTATTGCCGCATTTTGTTGGTCAGCTGGTTCACTCTATTCTCGCTATAAACCAGTCCCTAAATCATCTTATTACAACATTGCTTCGCAAACGATTAGTGGCGGCATTGTACTATTAATTTTCTCATTTACTATTCAGGAAGCTCAAACATTTGATGTTTATGCAATAACAACGAATTCAATCATCGCGATGGTCTATTTAATTGTATTTGGATCAATCATTGGCTATAGTGCTTATATCTGGTTAATGAAAAATGTTAGTCCTAGTTTAGCTAGTTCTAATGCCTTTATTAATCCAGTTGTTGCATTAATCTTAGGTTATGTCTTAGCTCATGAGGTCTTAAGTACTCAATCATTAATAGCGGCATTTATTATTATATTAGCAGTCACTTTATTAACATTAAGCAAACGTAAAAAATCATCGAAGGAGAATTTATGAAAAAAGAAGAAGCCTTAAAACAATATGAAGAAGTTCGAGAAAAAATAGCATCCTATCGCTTAGCACTAAATACAAGCTCATGGGATAATGCGACCGTTGCACCCAAAAAAGGAGCAGCTTATCGAAATCAAATGATGGCGATATTATCAGGAGAACTCTTTAGTATCGAAACGGATCCAAACTATTTAGAACTGATAGAAACGTTAAGCCAAATGGATCTAGAAGATGAGCTCAAAAGAGAGATCATTCAAATCAAAAAAGACCAAGATAAATCTAAATATATTCCAAAGGATGTTTATATCCAATATGCGCAACTTCTTCATGATGGGGAAACACTATGGGAAGAAGCAAAGGATAAGAAAGATTATCAGTTATTTAAACCTATGCTCAAACAATTAGTGGAAATGACAAGAAAAGTTGTTTCCTATCGAAAAGATAATCGAAGTGTTTATGATCAATTGCTTGATGATTTTGAACCAGATTTTAATGTTGAAAAATATGATATATTCTTTGAAAAATTAAGAACGGATCTCGTTCCTTTAATCCATCAAATAAATCAATTAAAGACAAAACGTTTTGCTTGGTTAGATGAAGAAGTCACAATTGATGTACAACGGAAATTAGTTCATAAATTAGCTGAATTTTTACAGTTTTCTAAAGAAACAGGCTTAATCTCAGAAAGTGCACATCCTTTTAGTGAAGGATTCTCAGCCTTTGATAATCGTGTAACCGTAAAATATCACGAAGATAATTTCACATCATCACTCTTTGCGCTTATTCACGAAGTGGGACATGCGACCTACAATGGACAAGTGGATGAGAAATATAATGGTCACCATGTGGCTAATTCAATGTCTTATGGTATGCACGAATCACAATCAAGATTATTTGAAAACATGTTAGGACGTTCTAAATCATTTTGGACTAGCCTTTATCCTTTCTTTCAAGAAGAGGTAATAAGCTTAAAAGAAGTAAGTTTAGATGAGTTTATTTTAGGAGTTAATTTTGTTGAAAGTTCACTCATTCGTATTGAGGCAGATGAACTCACTTATCCTTTACATATCATGGTTCGATATGAGATTGAAAAAGATCTCTTCAATGAAGTGATAGATGTTGAAGGATTAGATGAAGTTTGGGCTAATAAATATGAAGCCTATTTAGGCATACGTCCACAAAATGCTTCAGAAGGCATTCTACAAGATATCCATTGGTCAGGTGGTGCATTTGGATACTTTCCAACCTATGCTTTAGGTTCAGCTTACTCAGCGCAATGGATGCATCAAATGCGAAAAGATCTAGATGTAGATCAGATATTAGAAAGTGGAAATATCAAAGATATCTTAGATTGGTTAAAAGAAAAAATACATCATAGTGGTGGATTATACAAAGCTGAAGAACTTTTAAATGAAGTCACGACTGAAGCATTTAATCCTCAATATTATGTCGATTACTTAGTCGATAAGTTTAAAACTCAATATCAAATAAAATAAAGACCTTCGGGTCTTTATTTTTCATAGATTAGTTCTGCTTTTGAGACAAAATAATTCGTATCATCATAGTCTAACTTTAGTTTTTTAAATTCTGATATCATTTCTTCGATTGTTTCGAATTCATAGTCATAGTTCGGGGACGTATTTTCCATTTCTATAAATAAGAACGCATGATTAACCCATTGCGTAATTAAACTAAACTTACCATTATAGTAAACTCGACATTGATCAAAGACATTAATCAATACTTTATAATTTAAACTTTCAAAATATTTAATGGTATTATCACGGTTATAAATCGTGAAATCAAAATCTTTTTGATCAAGAATATCTCCGTTATCTGAATAGTCTTTTTCTTTATAGATTATTTTATAGGAATCTCTGTTTTTTCGTAAGATGAGACAACGTTTTAAAATATCTTGAAACTTCATGATATTTGTATTAACTGTATTTGAAATAAAGTAAATATCATCCAAATCAAAATCTTCAATTTGTTTGAAATGTAGTTTTTTTAATTGTTTATCTAAATGGTCTAAATCACCATTCATTCGGACTGTAATCTCATTTTTCATAATCAATAGTATTATTATAAAACAAAAAAAGTGAAAACATGGCGTTTTCACTTTAAGCTCTCAGTTCAATATCGAAGGACTGGGCACGAGTTGGCTCAATCATAACTTCACCTTGATTGATTAAATTAATAAAGATATCAGCGAGTTTTGGATCAAACTGTGCTCCAGCATTACGTCTAATTTCTTCTATCGCATATTCAACCGTATGATTGGTTTTATAATGACGATCAGATGTTATCGCATCAAAGGCATCAGCTAAACAAATACATCTTGCCCCAAATGGAATATTTTCTGCACATAACTTTCTAGGATAACCGCGTCCATCATAGCGTTCATGATGCCCAATAACGGCTGGGATAACTTTACTAAAGGTTGGTAAGTATTTAATGATGGTGACAGATAGATCAACATGTCGTTTCATAACTTCAAATTCTTCATTCGTTAAACGATCTGTCTTTGTTAAGATGTGCTCAGGAATACCAATTTTGCCGATATCATGAAGCAAGGATGCTTGACGGATAATTTCAATTTCACTCTCACTAGCACCTGCTGCATGAGCAATTGCAGTCGCATATTTGGCAACCCTTTGTGAATGACCAAATGTAATATGATCTTTCGCATCAATTGTTGCGGTTAATGCATAAATTGTCGCCCATTGATTTTCACTTAAATCAAATTCAGCGACGGGAGTTTCAGCTACTTCATTTGTATAAATGGTTGTTCGATTACGACCATTACGTTTTGAATAGATTAAAGCAGTATTTGCATTTTTTAATAAACTGACGGCTTCACTACAGGCACTTGGATAGACACATAAGCCTACAGATACAGAAATATAGCGTTCAGTTTCATTGATGTTAGAGACAGATAAACCTTCAATTTGAGTACGTATCTTTTCAGCTAAATCATAACTTTGTTTAGTATCAGCACCATTCAGAAGGACACCAAAAATATCACCGGCATATCTAAAGACTAAGGTTGACTCATGAACACTACGTTTAATTCGATCAGCGACTTTTGTTAGTACGATATCACCTGCAAGATGACCATAAATATCGTTATAAACAGTTAAGGAATCAATACCAAATAGAGTTAAAGATAAACTTAATGGTTTAGACTCAACTTGTTTGTTGAGAGCTTCCATGAAATATCGATGATTATAAGTTTGGGTCAATGAATCAGTAATAGCCTCAGTTTGCGTTCTTTCGAAAAGCAAAGCATTGGTGAGGGCCATTGCCGCAGTTGAACACATTAATTCAATAGATTCAATATGGTTAAAGGCTTCAATAGAACGATGATCATTATGACATAAAAGCATGAATCCAATTAAATCATGGTGAACTTTAAGAGGGATCGCAACTTCGAATAATAATTCATTTAAAGAATTAAAATCTTCTTCCCACATGGATTTAAAGAGTGGATGTTGATAGAGGTCTTCGCCACGAATTGGCGTATCATCATTTTCAAACCACTTTGCAAAGGCGTGATTTAAACTAAATTGTAATCTCTTTCGCTCTAGTTTTTTAGATGATGCATAACATTCATATTTTTCCTGAACAGTATTTTTCAAGTAAAGATGAATCTTACCGTGTTCTAAAATGGATTGAGACACTCTAATCAATTCTTCACTAATTTCTTTAGCATTTAAATTATTCGCAACAGATTGAGTGAAATTATGGATTTCTGCTTCTCTTTTGATTTCATCTTTATAAAAGAATTTATTAATAAGTTTATGTAAAATCATAAAAATAGGTTGGAAAATTAGAATACCGATGACAATAGCTACAACTAACATGATGGATTCATCAATACCTGTATTTAATGATTGAAAGAAAGCCCATGCGTTATTCAAAAGAACAGATGTGCCAATCGATAATAATACTAAAGCCACACTTAAAGTTAATGCTTTCGTAATTACAATCTTTAATTCAATAATACGATTTGCGTAAACAGCTTTCATCATTATAAGCACAGCAATCGACCCAGCAAAGAAGTCAAAAGGATATTTACCAATAACCGGAACTAGATTAATCCCCATCCCAACAAAGATAATAAATAATGAAATGACAATTTGTTTTAAACCTTTATTGATTGAAATGGATGATTTAATATGATTACGAGCGATGAGGAAGCACGCCATTAATTGAAGGAATATAATGCCATATGAAACATATGCTCCCCACGTTAATGTGTAGTTAAGTTGTGTATATGGAGCGACTGATAATGTAACCATTTCAGCTTCTGTCGTCACAAAACCTGTAAAAATTAGTCCGAGAATGAAAACATCTAAAAGCCCCCAAAGGATTAATGGTAACCAACGTTTTCTCTCGATATATACATTTAAGAAAATATAACTAGCATAGGGTAGAACAGCACTACCTAAAATCATCATATGATTATAAAAGAGAGTACCAGGGTAAAAATTAAGTTTCATCAAAAGTGATGATGCTGTCCAAATAGCCATTGAGAAAACAACAAAAGTAAAAGATTTTATGGTGGCATCTTTCTTCGATAAAACCAGAATGCCTAATAAGCTTAAACTTAAAAGGAATGCAATTGAAGGGAGTCCCCAGTAAAATAGTGTTAAACCATAATCACTCATGAAACTTTCCTCCCAAAGGCACGTTTAAGTATTTCTACCACATCAAAGTGATTTGGATTTACGCGCGCAACTTTGTGATGAATCGTTTTTTGATAGGCACTAATGGTCCCAAAAGGTAAAACAGTAATTGTTAAAGGATCAATTCCTAACATTTTCTTTAAATTTTTAAAATCTTGATCAACATAAGCAAAATTTAATTCTAATTGAGCTTGAATTAAATCAACTCGATCCCATCCTAAATCATCTTGTTTGTGATTAAGCTCAATCGCTAGATTCAAATAAGGACGTTGTTGATCATCGTAACACTTACGTGCAAACCAATTGGATATTGGTAAACGTGATAATTTAATAACTTCGGTAAGTGTTTCTTCAGTAATACGGGTAAAACCAGCTAAGTCTACGACTGGATCAACTCGATCAATATATCTTAGATGTGGCAAAGCAATGCCATCTTTTGTTCGTTCTAATACTTCACATTTAAAGACATCACCAACACGATATCTGGCAAAAGCACCGCCTTTAAAAGTAGTGATAACTAACTCATAAGATTCATCTTCTTTTAGTTCATCCATTAAATATGTTTTTGGTTGATAATTAGGATCTTCCAAATTTGCATAAAATTCATGCATCGGAATGAACTCATAGAAACAAATATGTGGTAGGAAGATTAGACCGTCTTTCTCCCATGATTCCACACCAATGCATGTAGGTTCTGTACCACCAAACACCTCTAGTGGAACAACACCCCAGTAATCTGCAATTCTCTTTTTGAAATGCAGAGTATCTGTACCAATACAAACAAAGCCTTTTAAATCAAATACATCTTTTGGGTAAATTGGTTGCTTAGAAAAATGACTCTTGATTTTTGCATGAGCAAATTTTGATATTTGAGACAATTTAAAATCTAATAAATTTGCACTACCAGAAGTTCCTTCACTGAATTGTTCAGACATTCTAACAATGACAGAACTTAAACCATAGAATAAGTCTAATCCTTGTTGAATCCCCATTTTAAAGCCTTCTTTATTTCTTTGTGAGAAGCTCATTTTTAAGCCTTCATCAATAGGTGGAAAATAGTTAACACTAAAATCATCTCGAATGACATCAGGTAATAGTCCTGTTAAATATGGAAGAGGAGCCATACCATTAAGGAAATTCATTCCAGGTTTTAAATCAAAGTGCCCTTTACGACGTGAGGATGCTAACATAATGCACGTAAAAGCAGAATCACGGTAATTGCGAATCATTGCTTCGGTATATGGCGCAAGTTTGATTGGTGCTTTACCACCAACCCAAGTTGTTTCAATCCAAATGGCTGCTGGTGCAGGTAACATATTTTCTTGTTTACTCAAGAGAATATCAGCGTAATCTTCATAAGATGTTAATGGTACTTTTGTTCTAAATTCACTCATCGAATTTATTTGCTGACCATTAAATAATTTTTGTCCTAATTCACATTTATTAAAGAGTTGAATTTGTTCTAAAAGAAGTTGTTCTTGAATAGCCATAAACTCAGAAACTGATAAATCTAAAAAGCCACAATAACGATTCCATAGTTCTTTGTGGTTTTTACGTTTCAGATGTTCATCAAAACTTAAGTGCGATGTACTTAAGATGGATTCTGACATGAACTTGTCTCCTTTAACTTTATAAATAGAAATGGTACTTTTTCTTGATAATCAAGATAACCAGGTATCGATTGCGGAAAAATTACTGTATCTTGTATCGCCACATGAATTAAATCAAAGATTGACCAAATAATTGCGGTTAATAAAATTAGGAAACTGCCAGATGCTAAGGTAAAACCAAGCCCCATGAGAATAAATCCCCAAACGCCAGGATGACGACATAGTGAATATATACCATGATCAACTAATTTTACTTCATCTAACTTCGTGTATGTATCTGCATAAGGTAGGGCAAAAAACAAAGCATAAATTTGTTCAATTGCACCAATGACAACTAATGAATAGAAAAGATAATTGGAAGAAAATGTACCATATAGATCTTTTTGAATGAAAATCATTGTCAATGAAACGATAAGTAGAATGATTGAAAAAGGGAATAAAGCATTCAAAATATGATGCCATTTATAAATTTTATTCAAGTCAAAAAGAGTTAGTAAAATGAATGATGTACAACCAATTACGATCCAGTTCATAAAACCCTTCCCCTGGGTCAACAAACAAAAAACCGACCCAAAAACGTGGCCGGTTACGCTACTAGCTCATACAGGGGATAAGCGTCCAAATTTACCCTGTAATCAAGGCTTCCGATATATACTTGTAGAGCCATTATAGAATCAAAAAATGCCCACTACAAGCCTTTTTAAGTCGAAAATCGCATATTATTGAAAAGTTTTCATAAAGATTATATGAATGTGAATATATATAGACATATTCATAATAAAAGGGTAAATATTTATGAAGAATTATAAATCATAAAACTTATTTGTAAGATAATAAGACTATCCTATAAAATAAACTAAAGAAGTAAAGGAAGAAAAATTAATGAAATTATGTGTATTTATTGAAAATAATGAAAAACAAATAGGAATTAAAACGGACAAAGGAATTATTCACCTTAGAAAAACGGCTGAGTTAGCTCAAATCAATTTTCCACAATCAATAGAAGATATTATTGAAAAAGGTTTTGATGAAATAAAAGAGCTTTGTAATAAAGAAGTCGTTTTATGTGATGAGAGTGAAATTACTTTTGCTCCAGTTCTATCAAATCCAGAAAAGATACTTTGTGTTGGTTTAAATTATCAAAGTCATCAAGAAGAAACGAAAATGGCTAAACAAGATTATCCAACCATCTTTTCCAAATTTAATAATTCACTCGCAGCTCATAATGAAGACATTAAAACGATAGCCTTTGCCTCACAATATGATTATGAAGTAGAGCTAGTTATCGTTATGGAAAGAGAATGCCGTGATGTAACTGAAGCCAATGCTCTTGATTATGTCTTTGGCTATACTATCGGAAACGATGTCAGTGCACGTGATCTACAAACTCGTACGAGTCAATGGTTGATGGGAAAAACTTTTGATGGCTTTGCGCCAATTGGACCATATCTTGTCACAAGTGATGAAATTGATCCAAGTAATTTAAAGATCACAACGAAAGTTAATGGTGAAATTAGACAAGATGGTTATACAAAAGACATGATATTTGATTGTAAGTATATTGTTAGCTATTTATCAAAATATATGACTTTAAAACCAGGAGATATTATTTTCACTGGTACACCAAGTGGTGTTATTCTTGGCTATCCTGAAGATAAAAAAATATGGTTAAAAGCAGGAGATGTCATGGAAGTCAGTATCGAAAATATCGGTACATTAAGGAATCGATTAATCTAAAGAAAAAGGAGAGAAATTGGAGTAGTAAAGTAAAAGTAGACACAAGAAAAAAGAAATTTCTTGATTAAAGTCTACTTTTTTCTTATACCTAAATAAAAGGAGGAAACTATGGGAAGACCAAAAGGAAGCACAGGAAAAAAATTACATAAATGGACAGTTGAAGAAAAATTAGAGATCGTTAATAAACATTTAATAGATCACATGAGTTATGAGCAAATTAAGATTAACTATCAAGTTGGTTTAGCACAAATACATAACTGGGTAAAACAATATCACGAGAACGGAGAAGAAGGACTTCTCCCAAAAGAAAATAAACGTAATATAATGGCTCATCTATATCGAAAGAAAAACCTAAACAAACTTGAGAAATTAGAACTTGAGAACTTCAAATTAAAACTAGAAGTTGAACGATTAAAAAAAGGTTACACAGTGAAAGGAGTTGGTTCAAACAAGGAATACGTTCCTACATCCAAGACGAATATCAAATCATCAAAGAATTAAGTAATGAGTATTCAGTTGGATTTTTATGTGGAGTATTAGATGTCAGTCGTAGTGGTTATTATAAATGGTTAAAACGTTTAGACACACTCAATCGGCATGAACAGAATAGAGAAGATCTTATTAAACTTATCGAAGAGATACATACAGAACATCCATCATACGGTTATCACGATATAACGGCAGTCATCACTACGCGTACAGGTTGGAAATTATCTGCATTAACGGTACATAAAGCCTGTAAAGCGATTGGCGTTAAATCAGAAACTAAGCATTACAAGTGGAAGAAACCAGGAGAAGAACACGTCACTTATAAGAACGTCGTTTCAGGAAACTGGGAGGTATCTCGACCCTTAGAAATCGTGACGAGCGATATGACTGTACTCACCCATAGAGGAAAACAATATGAGTGGACATTCATCGTTGATGTGTTCAATAACTCCATCATCGCATCATCACTTAGTTCAAGACGAAATGATAATTCTACCTATTACCATTGTCTTGATCAACTCATTCACATCATCAAAAAAGAAGAATATTCCGAACCCATCATTTTCCACAGTGACCAAGGTGCAGTTTATTCTTCAAAAGGCTTCCAAGAAGCTCACAAAAATTATAACATTATTCGATCTATGTCGCGCGTAGGCACACCAACTGATAACGCAGTTATAGAATCACTTAATGGTTGGATCAAAGCTGAAATAAAATGTGATTATAATCTTAAAGAATGGGATTCACTTGAAACTTTCATTGATCAATACATAGAGTTCTTTAATAATGAAAGACCAGCTTACAAACTCCAATATAAAACCCCTAACCAATTCTTAATTGATCAAGGGTTCACTGTTTTTTATTAAATGTCTACAAATCCTTTACAACTGCAAGAAATCTCCTTTTATATGTTATTTGAATAATTCAGGATCGAAGGCGTGACGGACAGCTTCTTCTTTACTAATAATATTTGATTCAAGTAATTTCCTTAAACTTTCGTCCATCGTGATCATGCCATCATCTTTGGAAACTCGGATGGTCGCATTTAATTGATGTGTTTTACCTTCACGTATTTGATTACGTATGGCGGTGTTGTTGACCATTACTTCAAAGGCAGGGTGAATTTGTTGATCAAGAGTTGGGACGAGTTGTTGTGATATAACAGTTTGAAGAACCATTGCTAGTTGGATTCGAACTTGGTGTTGTTGTTCAGATGGGAAGACATCAACGATTCGATCAATGGTATTACTTGCCCCTAATGTATGAAGAGTTGAGAAAACTAAGTGGCCAGTTTCTGCGGCCGTTAGGGCTAAAGAAATTGTTTCTAAATCACGCATTTCTCCAACAAATAATACGTCTGGAGATTGTCTTAATGCAGATCTTAAAGCGATGGCTGTGCTTTCACAGTCTGTTCCAATTTCTCTTTGTGTGACAACTGATTGATTATGTTTAAATAAGAATTCAATCGGATCATCAATCGTAATAATATGACCTTTTCTTGATTTATTGATTTCAGTTAGAAGCATAGCCATTGTTGTCGATTTACCACAACCTGCTGGACCACTAACAATCACTAAACCTTTGCTTAATTTCGCAAAACGCATAACATTTTCAGGTACATGCATAATACTAGGCTCAGGAATATCGAAACGCACAATTCTTAGAACAGCTGCTAAACTCGAACGTTGTGTATAAACATTCGCTCTAAATCTTGCGACATGAGGTATAGAGAATGAAAAGTCATCATCTCCATTTGTATTCACTTTATCCATAGAACGATTAGCTACTTGATAAATTGTCTTAATCAATTCATAGGTATCATCTGGCATTAAGCGAGCACCATCTAATTGTTTGAGCTCGTTTTTTATTTTTAAAGCTAAACTAGTACCAGCAACAATAAAAAGATCGGATGCTCCCAGCAACATAGCTTTTTCAATTAGTTCATTTAAATTCATTATTGACCTCCATATACAGGATCACCATTGAGTGAATAATCTTGAGTATTTATAATACTTAAACGTTTTGATTCCAAAATTAAATTTTTATTTTCATGATTAATATCTAATATTACTTTTACCATTTGTGTTTCACTGACAGTCTCGATTGTGATTACATCTTCTTCTTTATCGTAATTCACCATCTCTAAATTGTCTATCTTCATTAAGAATTCTTCAAAACTTGACTGTGATTGATAGATTTTATTAACTTCAGCGATTTGCAGATCAGTCTCTTTTTCAATCATATATGAATCAGCTACAAAATCCATACTTTTCAAAATGCTGTTATGTGTTTGTCTAACATCGACAAGTAAGACAGATACAACGGAATAAACTAAGATTAAAATTAGAATAGAGAGTAAGGTTGGTAATCCAAAAGGATTAAATCCACGTTTCTTCATCGTGACACCCCCACATCCCATGATGTGATCACTTGACCCTCATCATCTTTTAGGCTAATACTAATCCAATTGAAATCATTGGTATTTTCTTTATTAAGATAAATGGTATAGATAGGATTTTGATTTGTTCTATTACCACTAACATCAAACATAATCGGAACTAATGAACTTTCAGTATTAAGTGTCTCTGATATATTCATCATCTCTGCTTGAATTTTAGATAAAGCCAAATTTTCCTGATGTGTTTTATTAGCCAGTAAAAGAAGATAAAATGCAAGGAACAAACCAAAACTTAAAAAGATAACATTCAATATAATCTCTAACATAAAGTTCTTTTGAGGTTTATTCATATGATTCACCAGCTTGTACTCGATAATTCAATGTGATGACTTCATTTGCTTCATTAATGTAAGTTATTGTTACTAATTGATTGTCTATTTCAACTTTAAAATCTTGAACAAAAGCGAGCTCTTCACCATTTCCATAGCGAACAGGATCAATCGAAACTTGTTCCATCAATGATTGATTTTCTTCATAGACTAAAAGGTAGTAACCATTTAGATCAAAAATTAAGGTTGAATCTTTAACTGACAGTGAGTCTAAAATATCATTTTGTTTGAATCGATTATTAAAATATAATCGAATACTTCGATCATTTAACTCAATGTCACTTTGAGCTTGAATTTCTTGTGTTAAAGAAGCACCAAAACTAATCAGTAAAGTCGAGGCAAGAACAAGAACTAAAATCATCAAAAGGGATAAGGCTGTACTATTTTTTTTCATTAGTTTTCCCCTCCCAAACGATAGATGTGGATAGTAGGTCTAAGGTTAGAAGCAAAAACTTTATAGGTCACAACAAACTTATCATCGACAACTACACCATAATAATTGATTAAATATTCAAGTTGAGCAGGGTAAAAACCTTCTTGTGCATAACAAAGCGTTAGCGCATTTTGTATCGCTTTTTCTAAACTTTGTTGATTAAGGGCAACTTGATCATTTTCCATTCTACTGATTAGCAGAAAGCTAAGAAGACAAGCAGCGATAAAAGTTGTTACTGAAGCTTTTTTCATTTTTTATCCTAAGGTAGACATCACATTTAATAAGGGTAAAATCATTGAGAACACAATCGCAAAAACCATTGCAGTCAAACTAGTGATTAACCAAGGTTCAATTCTATTTAAGCTAGAGTTTAATTGATTTTGTGCTCTTTGATTAAGTAAATAAGATAAATCATCAAGAGCATTTTCAAGTTGTCCAGCTTTTGCGGCAATGTTTAACGTACTTAAATCTATTGATTCATAAAGGGTATTGTTTAACAAGAGTTCATATAAACCTTCAGAAGGATCAAGTTTAGCTTTAGCTTTGTTGAGTTTTTCTTCAAATTTAACACTTGTATCATTCGCTTTGACCATACTAAGTGCACTTCGATTATCAATACCGCCAGATAAAGCTATATACGCCATTGATGTATAATAAGCAACTTGTGAAGTTTCATATGCTTTTGGGAATAATCTTAATAATCGAGTATCCCAAGAAGGTTGACTTTCTGGTTTTTTTTGATGTTTGATTTCTCCTAGGATAAACCAAAGAGCGATTAAAGCATAGCTAGTCATTAAAGCTATACTAAAGCCTTTTAAAGCATATAAGAAAGCACGTAAGCTTGCACTTTGAGCGATACCAAGTTGAGTAAAGAGATTTTGAAATATTGGTAGAATGGTGAAAGACATTAAAGTTAAAATTATCCCAAAGATCGCTAATAAAATTAATGGCAGGCTCAAGATTTCTTTTAAGAACTGTTGAAGTTCAGATTGACGAGTAAAATGTTTCGCCATTTGTTTAAAGAGTTTTTCTTCCTGTCCTACTTTTTCAGCAATTACTAATGCATCAATGAAATAGTGTGGGAAAGCAGCATCTTGTTTGAAAACATAACTAAGACTTGGATTTTCACTAAAATGTGTTTGCCAAGATTTATAGTCATAGATTTCACTTTTTTCAAGTAAACTTAAGCCTTTATCTAGACTAGTACCTGAAGCATACAAATAACTAAGTTGTTGACATAAAGAGGCAAGTTCTTGTGCAGTATATTGTTTTCTCATAAATCTCCTTAATAACGATCTTGGTCTTGATATGACCCATCATATTCGCCCATTGAATCAAAAGTTGGATCAACTCTTTTCCATTCATCACTTGCAAAATAAATACTTGGATTTATCCATCCTTGATCATCTAAATAAACTTCAACCCATGCATGATAACCAACATCCGTCATACCCGTGATAATTCGAGTTGGTATATGTTGTGCTCTAAGCATAGCCGTCATTAATGCAGCATAATCAAAACAAATTCCTTTTTGTTGGATATATGTTTCGTCAATGATAGGAAGAATGAATGTTGACTTGGCTACTTCAGCTTTATCGTAATCATAAGTTATATTTTCAGTGATATAAGTGTATATTTCATAGACTCTTAATAAATCACTATTAGCGTCCTGCGTTAAATTGAATGATTCTAATACAGCTTTTGTATTCGCATCATAGTCAACCATTTGATTGGGATAAATGTAAGGACTATTTTCATCTTCTAAGTTAACAGTGATATTGGTAGAGGCAAGAATGCTGTAACTTGTACCTTCAATGTTTTTAAGCGCTCGAATGGTATAGTCGCCATTGCCCAAATGCATAGGAACAATCACATATTCATTCGCATGAAGATCATAAGTATAAGTTTGGTCATTTAGAATAACTTGAACTTTTTGTTTGGAAGTACTATCACTCGTTTTGATACTAACATATCCAAAATTCGCATTTGAATAATCAATGCTTATCCCGTTGTTTTCAAAAAGGGAAGTTCCAGGTTGAGTAGGTAAAAGTAAGTCAGAAAGTTTATACGCTTCAGAGGGTGTTCCCTCTTCTGGATAAGCGCTTGTACTTGCTTGACTTGGACTTGTTCTTTCTTGAATTGTAGCAGGCTTATCACTACTGCATGCACTTAAGAAAATAACAATGCAGAATAGAATAAGTATATGGCTTATGGGTTTATTCATTTTTACCTTTATTTCTTTATTTAATTATAGCACTGAAAAAAAAGAGCCTAAGCGGCTCTTTTAACACATTATAGTTCAATAATTGTATTGTATTCTTCGTCTTGTTCAGCAGGGATTAGAACAGTGTGAACTAAATGACCATGAAGCACGAAGTTAACGGTTAGATTACCTAAGTGTTTTGCGAGACGTTTGTAGATTGTTACATCAATTTTGGCAAGATCTACTAAGTTTTTATCATTAAGATCAACAATGAATACAGTTTGATCATCATCAGGTTTTGATAGACGACGTCGTAATGTTTTTTCTGTTCCATCCTTAGTGATTAATGTGTATCTAATATTAGGTCTAATAAAGGCTAGAAGAAGTGGAAGTAATCCAAGTAACCAGTATAACCAACTAAAGTCCATTGGTAATGCGGCTAGAGGCGTTTCCTCTGGTTCTTCAACCAAGATAACACCTTGTGTCACATCAATCACAACTGAAGCAGTATTTGAATCAAGTTCACCATCATTGGCGATGAAGCTAAAGCTATCATTACCAACGAAGCCATCGTTAGGCGTATAAGTAAATGAACCATCATCATTGAAGACTAATGTACCATTCGAGACGGATGATACTAAAGCAAATGTTAAGGCATCTCCATCAGCATCACTTGCACTTGCTTGACCACTAATAGCTGTTTCAAATTCAGTTGAGTATGTTCCTGCATTAGCAACTGGAGCTGTATTCAAGGCAGCTAGAGGAGTAGGTGTAGGAACGACTGTAACTGTAACTGGAGGTGTAGTAGGAGGAGTGGTTGGAGGTGTAACTGGAGGAGCAGGAGGAGCAGTAACAGTAATCGTAACTGTAACTACATTAGAATCATCTTCACCATCATTGGCATGATAAGTAAAGGTATCTGTTCCAACAAATCCAGCAGTAGGTGTATAAGTAAATGAACCATCAGCGCCTAATACTAAGGCACCATTGACAACATTAACATTTAGAACAGCTGTTAATGAATCACCTTCAACATCAGTATCATTAGCTAAGACACCAGCAGCAGCGATACTTAAGCTTGCAGTATTAACGACTGTATAAGCTTCAGCAACGGCTACAGGGGCATCATTCACTGGAGTTACTGTAATATAAATTGTAGCAACTTCAGAAGTATCAACACCATCACT
This sequence comes from Erysipelotrichaceae bacterium, assembly GCA_963663995.1. Lineage (GTDB taxonomy): Bacteria > Bacillota_I > Bacilli_A > Erysipelotrichales > Erysipelotrichaceae > UBA2212. The sequence continues at coordinate 1,916,972 of OY760660.1, forward strand.
TACGGTGTAAGTGAATTGATCGTCCCCAACGTAATTAGCGTTAGGTGTATAAGTAATTGCTGATCCTGTTCCACTTAGAACACCATTGGTAGGAGCAGTTGTGAGGAATGTTAATTCATCTTCATCAACGTCTTCACCAAAGAGGGTAATAAGAAGTGCTGTATCTTCAGGAGTTGTTAACTCTTGACCTTCAGCTACAGGAACATCATTGATAGGATTAACAGTGATTTCTACAGTTGCGCTAGCACTAATGTTTCCATCAGTAATGCTGTAATCGAAACTATCTAAACCATTGAAATTAGCAGCAGGTGTATAAGTGAAAGAACCATCAATATTCATGGATACACTACCACCATTAACACTTGTTGCATCATATGCACTAATTTCTAATGCATCACCATCAACGTCTGAATCATTGTCTATGACTCCATTAACAGCCAATACAACCAGAGGCGTATCTTCATCAGTTGAATATTCATCATCAACAGCAACAGGAGCATCATTAATGTTTGTTACATTAATGGTAATCGTAGCTGCTACTGAACTTAGAACACCATCAAATGTTGTAAAGGTGAATGAATCTTGACCGACAAAATCAGTGTTTGGAGTATAAGTAATTTGATCATCATTTAGAATGCTTAAAGTACCATTTGTAGGTTGAGAAGCGATAGCGAATGTAATGCTATCCCCATCAATATCTGAACCAGTTAAGGTAATGAGTAAAGCTGTTTCTTCAGCTGTATCTACAGTTTGATCATTAGCAGTAGGAGCATCATTTATTGGGTTAACAGCGATTTCAACAATTGCTATATCCGTTAAACTACCATCACTAACTGTGTATGTGAATGTATCACTATCTAATCCCACTCCATTAAAGTTTGCAGCAGGTGTATATGTAAATGTACCATCTAAAGCCATCGATACAGTACCACCGTTGGTTGTTGTAGTGTCATAAGCACTTACAAATAAACTATCACTATTAGCATCAGTGTCATTGGCTAGAACACTATTAGCAATAAGTACTGTTAATGGAGTATCTTCATCAGTAGTATATTCATCATCAACTGCAACTGGAGCAGTATTATTAACTGAAATATAAACAGTAGCTATGTTGGAGTTACTTGTTCCATCATAAGCCATATATGTGAAATGGTCTGTACCATTGAAACCTGAATTTGAAGTATAAGTGAATGATCCATCAGCATTTAATGATAATGTACCATTTGAAACATTATCAACTAATATAGCAGATAGAGAACTACCTTCAACATCAGTATCATTTCCTAAAATACCAGGAGCTGCTATTGATAGTTCAACAAGTTGAGCAGCAGTATAATTATCATCTGTGGCAACAGGAGCATCATTGACTGCATTAATAGTAATATTGACAGTCGCTGTATCACTTCCACCATTTCCATCACTGATTGTATAAGTATAAGAATCAGTACCATTAAAATCAGAAGCAGGTGTAAAAGTAATTGTATTATCAGCATTAATTACTACTGTACCGTTTGATCCTTGTGTTACTGAAGAGATTGTTAAAACATCACCATCAATATCAGAATCATTAGCTAATACATTAGTTGTAACTGCAGTATCTTCATCAGTAAAATCTGAATCATCTACAGCAACAGGAGCATCGTTAATCGGTGTAACTGTAATGTTTACAGTACCAGTAACTGATGTTGTACCATCGCTTAATGTGTATGTAAATGAATCATTCCCATTAAAATCATCAAAAGGTTCATAACTAAATGATCCGTCAGATCCTAAATAAGTTAGGTCACCATGACTTGGATTAGTACCAGCACTTATTGTTAAAGGATCACCATTTGGATCACTGTCATTAATTAATAAATGATTTACATCAGAATTTGTAACTTTTAATAATCCATCTTCGTCTACGGTATAAGTATCTGTGCCAGCCACAGGACTGTTGTTTGTAACAAGAATAGTAACAGTTGCTTCATTAGAATCAGCAGTACCATCATTTGCTATATATTTGAAAGTAACAGTTCCGTCAAATCCCACTGAAGGAGTATAATCAAAAGAACCATTACTATTAAGTATTAATGTTCCATTTGCGGGATCACTTACTTTTGTCGATGTAAGTACTGTTCCTAAATCAACATCACTATCATTTCCTAAAACACCACTTGCAACAATTGATAATGTTGTGTTTTTAACCAATGTGTAAGAATCATCAACAGCTACTGGTACATCATTTACAGGTGTTACTGTAATTGTGACAGTAGCAGTATTTGAATCGACATGTCCATCATTTGCTGTGTATGTAAAACTATCTGTTCCATTATAATTTGCGTTTGGTGTATATGTGAATGAACCATCAGCATTTAATGACAAACTACCATTAGTGGTATTGCTAACAAGAACCGCTGTTAAAGGGTCAACATCTCCACTTACATCATTAGCTAGAACACCTGGCATAGAAATTGTTAATGGAGTATCTTCAAGTGTTGCATACGTATCAGGATTAGCTATCGGAACTGTATTTATACGATAAACTGCTGAAATACCAACGAATTTCACATTAGTATTTGCAGGTTGTTCATATATTACAACCTCGACAAAGAATCCCAAAAATACATAACCTGAATATTCAAGTGCTGTAACTTCTGGGAAATTATCTCGAACGAAATTATCGGCATTTGATCCAACAGTTAGACCAGAACTTGTCCATAAAGTATCTAGTTCATTTAAATAATGATATTCATAATTGCCATTTCCTTGACCATTATTTATTGAGTCATCAATACTAATATGAATTTCTAATGTTGGAGAATTTTGAGAAGCTAATATTGGTGTTATGTTCCAGGAACTAAACGTAAGTGTGAAAACCATTAAGATTTTCGAAATTCTAGTAATTGTTTTTATCATAAAATTGTCCTCCTTTTTGAAAATAAAATGACCGGTTTTCTGCTAAGTGCAGTTGACCGGTCATAGATTACTCTTTAGACGCCTAACTTTGTGCCCCAAGTTTTCACTTGGTTTACCTTTTGACAAAGACGATTTACTTTTTAATACCTTTTCTCAAATAATAATCTCCTTTAGAGGAATTAAGACATTCTTTTTTAATAAAAAATGACCAGTCCTCTGCTATGTGCAGTTGACCGGTCATAGATTACTCTTTAGACGCCTAACTTTGTGCCCCAAGCTTTCACTTGGTTTACCATTTTACATATTGGTGTTTACATGATACACGATATATGTTCTTATATCAATTTATCATTAATTTCTATGCATAAATACATTGATATATACTATGTACTTAAATTATAGAACTTTAAAATTCTAAGTCAATAATACTGCTCATGAACTTTTTGTCACAAACATATTAGATTAATAAAAATCAATAAAATAAAAAAGCCAATTGGCTTTCAAATCTAATAATGGCAGGGGTAGTAGGAGTTGAACCCACATTATTGGTTTTGGAGACCAGTGCTCTACCATTGAACTATACCCCTATAGGTGCTAAAACATAATAGCATAGCACTATAGTGTTTTCAATATTAAACTGTTTCTCTATACTTAAATTATGGAAATTATAATAATAATATTGCTTATCTTTATATTTATTATGATGTATAGACAATTTGTCCCTCGATATCGCATTTTTAACAATCCTTGGATGAATGCACATTTTGCCCATCGTGGCTTATATGCAAAGGATCAAAGTATTCCTGAGAATTCAATGGCTGCTTTTAAAGAAGCTATTAAATATAGTTATGGAATAGAATTGGATATCTCTTTAAGTCTTGATGATAAATGCATGGTCTTTCATGATGATGATCTATCAAGAATGTGCAATATTAATAAGAAGATAAATGAACTTAGAGCTAAGGATTTAAAGTGTTTGAAACTTAAAGATACTAATGAGCCTATTCCACTATTAGAGGATGTCTTAACTTGTGTAAATGGACAAGTTCCTTTAATGATTGAGTTAAAGACATCTAAATATCCAAAGAAATTAGTTTTATTATTTAAAGAAGCTATTAAAGACTATCATGGAAATTATTGTGTTGTAAGTTTCGATCCAATGATTTTGTTCTATATAAAACTTGAAATGCCAGAAGTATTACGTGGCCAAATTGTGATGAATTTTAAAAAGAAAAAAGAATACTCGTTTTTAGTCCGACTGATACTTCATTATTCACTTCTCAACTTTTTAGTTCGACCAGATTTTTTGAGTTTTCATTATGAAGCAATTAATAAGTTATATAAGATTCATCGTCATTTGAAAGGTTTTGGTTCAATTTGGCCATTAAATTCGACAAATCTTGAAAAAAATTTCCAAAATGAAGCAAATTGCATTATTTTCGAATATTATCGTCCGTAGGAATTTTAGAGTGCTATACTTTTACTCATGAAGTTATATAATGCAGTCTTGAATTTGTTTAGAGTGGAGAATTTAATTCCCCAAAAACACCAAACACATCCATTACCATCTTCGAAAGAAGTTTATAAAAATACCATAAATACAGCTTGGCCATCAGCGGTTGAATCCCTTTTAATTGCACTTGTTTCAATAGTTGATATGATCATGGTTTCATCCATTGGTACAGAAGCTATTGCTGCAGTAGGGATTGTTACACAACCTCGTTTTATTGTGATGTCATTTGTTATGGCACTTAATGTTGGGACTACCGTAGTTGTAGCAAGACGAAAAGGAGCTAATGATAAAGAAAGTGCTAATGTCGCATTAAAAAATGCATTCATGCTAAGTATCATCTTTTCTTTGCTTACTACCATCATTGGTGCGATATTTGCGCCACAAGTATTAATCTTTGCTGGGGCAACAGCTGATTACATGGATTATGCGGTAGGTTATTATCGCATCATTCTAATCGGTGCCTTTTTTCTTTTAATATCACTCACCATTTCATCAGCCCAAAGAGGGGTAGGAAATACTCGTGTATCAATGGTGATTAACATTACTGCAAACTTAGTTAATGTCCTATTTAATTATTTATTAATCAATGGTATATGGATTTTTCCTAAACTTGGCGTGATTGGGGCTGCGACGGCAACTTCTATTGGTAATTTTATCGGTTTTCTTTTAGCGTTATATAGTCTACTTCATAAAGATCGTTTTCTATCATTTGTTTCGCATAAGAATTGGAAAATTGATATTCCTTCGATTCGTATTTTATGGGATATAAGTTTTCCTGCCTTTGTTGAACAAATCTTTATCCGCTTTGGCTTCTTAATGTATCAAAAAGCTGTGGCTGGCCTTGGTACACTTCAATTCGCAACACATTTTATTATTATGCAAATGATGCAGTTAAGTTTTAGTGTCGGAAATGGATTATCGATTGCGACCTCAAGTTTAGTTGGTCAAAGTTTAGGAGCTAAACGAAAAGACTTAGCTTTATTATATGGAAAAGTATCACAGCGCATTGGTTTAATTGCAGCCATTTCTCTATCATTATTAATCGTTATCTTTAGATCACAATTTGTTGGTTTCTTTACGGATGATTTAGAAATCATCGCATTAGGATCGAATATCATGTTGATTTTAGCAGTCATCGTAAATTTCCAAATATTACAGGTCATCACTATAGGTTCACTTAGAGGTGCAGGCGATGTAAAATTTGTTGCTAAACTATCAATGTTTAGCGTCACTCTGATTCGTCCAGCATTAACTTATGTGCTTGCATATAGCTTTGGACTTGAGATTTATGGAGCGTGGTTCAGTGTAATTCTTGATCAAGTTATACGATATACAGTCAGTCGAATACGCTTTCATAATGCTGAATGGATGGCGATAGAAGTCTAAAAGAAATTCTTTGAAAGAGTCACGGAAATTTTTTACATTTTGGAGTATAATTAATAAGTCTATAGGAGGATTCCATGTCTGAGAAAAAATATTTATCGATGGATGGTAACCAAGCAACCGCTCATGTAGCGTATGCTTTTACAGAAGTTGCTGCCATTTATCCAATCACACCTTCTTCTCCAATGGCTGAACATGTTGATGCTTGGGCTAACCAAGGCCGCAAAAACTTGTTTGGTGATGTTGTGAGAGTTGTTGAAATGCAATCTGAAGGTGGTGCATCAGGTGCCGTTCACGGTGCTTTACAAGGCGGAACATTAGCCGCTACATTTACCGCATCTCAAGGTTTACTTTTGATGCTACCTAACTTGTATAAATGGGTTGGTGAATTATTACCAGCTGTTATGCATGTATCCGCACGTTCATTAGCTACACGTGCATTATCTATCTTTGGTGATCACCAAGATATCTACGCGGTTCGTCAAGCTGGCGCAACCATGATTTCAGCACACTCTGTCCAAGAAGCAATGGACTTAGCGGGTGTTGCTCACTTAACAGCGATTAAATCAGAAGCTCCAGTTATTCATTTCTTCGATGGTTTTAGAACTTCTCACGAAATTCAAAAAGTTGAAGTTATTGATACAGATGAGCTTTTTAAAATGATTGATTTAGAAGCATTAGAACGTTTCCGTGCTCGTGCTTTAAATCCACATACAAATCCAGTCACACGTGGTGGTGCAGAAAACGATGACGTTTACTTCCAAGCACGTGAAGCACAAAATGAACACTATAACCAAGTTCTTCCAATTGTTGAAGATTACATGGCTAAAGTTTCAAAATTAACAGGTCGTCATTATGCTCCATTTACATATTATGGTGCGCCTGATGCTGACCGCGTTATTATCGCAATGGGTTCAGTAACTCAAGCGACTGAAGAAGTGGTTGATGCCTTAAATGCTGGTGGTGAAAAAGTTGGGCTTGTTAAAGTTCACCTCTATCGTCCATTTGCTAAAGACCGTTTAATTTCAGTACTCCCAAAAACAGTTAAAAATATTGCTGTTTTAGACCGTACTAAAGAACAAGGTGCAGAAGACCCTCTATTCTTAGATGTTTATGTTGCTTTAAAAGGTGTTAATGCAATTGAAAAAATTGTTGGTGGACGTTATGGTCTATCTTCAAAAGATACTCAACCTGCAGACATCAAAGCAGTTTACGATAATATCAAATTAGCTGAACCTAAACATAGCTTCACTATTTCTATTATTGATGATGTTACTAACTTATCTCTTGCATCTGACGAAAGTTTCAGAGTTAAAACAGATTACACATCTTGCTTATTCTACGGATTAGGTTCAGATGGTACAGTTAGTGCAAACAAAAATGCAATTAAAATTATCGGTGATAACACAGATCTTTACTCACAAGCTTACTTTGCTTATGACTCAAAGAAAGCTGGTGGTGTTACTCGTTCTAACTTGCGTTTTGGTCCATCTCCAATTAAGTCTACCTACTATATTAAGAATGCTGACTTTATTTCATGTTCAATGGATTCATTCTTACTCAAGTATGACATGCTTAAAAACTTAAAAGAAGGTGGTACATTCTTACTTAATACTTCCTTTACACTAGAGGAAATTGAAAATCAATTACCTAATCGTGTTAAAAAACAATTAGCAGAAAAGAAAGGTCGTTTATTCATTATTGATGCGACTAAGATTGCTGAATCTATTGGTATGGGTCGTCGTACAAATACCATTCTTCAATCTTCATTCTTTGCTCTAAATGAACAAATACTTCCTTATGATAAAGCACTTGACTATATGAAAGGTGCTGCTAAAAAATCATATTCTAAAAAAGGTGAAGAAGTTGTTAAACTCAACTACGAAGCAATCGATAACGGTAAAGCTGGTTTAGTCGAAGTTCCTGTTAAAGCAGAATGGGCTAACTTAACTGTTGCGAAAACTCGTGTTACAACAGGCGATGAGTACTTTGATACTCACGTTGATCCAATCAATGCATTAGATGGCTATGATGTTCCAGTTTCAGAATTTATGAAATACGGATTACTTGATGGTTCATTTAGAAATAACGTTGCTTATCAAGAACATAGACAATCTGCGACTCAAGTGCCAATGTGGCATCCAGAAAACTGTATCCAATGTGGATTCTGTTCAATGGTTTGTCCTCATGCAACAATTCGTACATTTGTATTAACTGATGAAGAAGTTGCGAACGCTCCAATGGAATTCGAAACATTACCTGCTATGGGTAAAGGTCTAGAAGCACTTAAATACCGCGTTATGGTTTCACCTGACAACTGCGTAGGTTGTAACCTATGTGTTGTTGAGTGTCCAGGAAAAGGTGGCCAAAAGGCTCTTACAATGGAAGATGTCAAAGAACGTCTATTCGAAGCTCCTTTGGCTGACTATATGTACAAACATACTGAATACAAGACTGACCTAGTTGATTCAGGTACTATCAAAGGTTCACAATTCTTAGAACCTTACTTCGAAGTATCTGGTGCTTGTGCTGGTTGCGGTGAAACACCATACTACAAACTTGCATCACAACTATTCGGTAAAGATATGTTAATTGCGAATGCAACAGGTTGTTCATCAATCTATTGTGGTTCTGCTCCTTCATCACCATTTGTTACTGACAAAAACGGTGAAGGTATTGCTTGGGGTAACTCATTATTCGAAGACAATGCTGAATACGGTTATGGTATGAAAGTGGCTCAAGAATTCAAGGCAAAACGCGTTGTTGAATTAGTCACTGCTGCTAAAGCTGAAGATGCATCTTTAGCGAATGTTGTTGATCGTTATGTAGCTGTTAAAGGTGATCGTAATGAAGAACGTTTAGTTGTTAAAGAACTTGTTAAAGCGCTTAAAGCATCTAAATCTGTAAGTGCAGCAACAGCTCTTGAAATGGAACGTGATTTCGTTTCTAACTCAGTCTGGATCGTTGGTGGTGATGGTTGGGCTTATGACATCGGTTACGGTGGCTTAGACCATGTTATCGCTAATAACTTAGACGTTAATATTCTTATTTTAGATACAGAAGTTTACTCCAACACTGGTGGTCAATCTTCTAAAGCTTCTCAAACAGGTTCGATCGCAAAATTCGCAGCTGGTGGTAAACCAACAGCTAAGAAAGACATCGGCCAAATCGCAATGGCTTATGGTCATGTCTATGTAGCTTCCATTTCGATGGGTGCTAACCGTATGCAAACGATCAAAGCTTTCAAGGAAGCTGAGGCGTACAAAGGTCCATCCATGATCATCGCTTACTCACCATGTATCGAACACGGTATTAAAGGTGGCTTAATGAACCATCAAGCGGTTCAAAAGAAAGCGGTAGAATCTGGTTACTGGACACTATATCGTTACAATCCAGAAGCTGAAAATCCTCTCACTATTGATATGAAAGCACCTAACTTTGATTTATTCAGAGACTTCATTATGAATGAAACTCGTTTCAATCAATTGCCAAATGCTAACCCAGAAATGGCTGAGGAACTCATTCGATTATCAGAAAGAGATGCTAGACGTCGTTACGATCGTTTAGTTAAATTAGCTGCTTAATTAAACTAACAGGGCTTAAAGAGCCCTGTTTTTTTTATGGTATAATTGTGACTGTACAGTATGAAAATTTGTTTATATTTTGAAGCAGAGAGAATCATATCTGGATCAGGCATTGGCAGGGCACAACTTCATCAAAAAGTCGCTTTAGAAAGTGCTGGTGTATCATACACATTAGATCCAAATGATGAATATGATTTACTGCATATAAATACAATCGGACCAATCTCGATGGCAACCATTGCTCAAGCAAGAAGACGCGGTAAAGCCATTCTTTTTCATGCGCATTCAACTGAAGAAGATTTTAGAAATTCTTTTGTTTTCTCTAATCAAGTTGCACCCTTATTTAAAAAACATTTAATTTCAATGTATACACAAGCTGATGCGATTGTGACACCAACACCATACGCTAAAAAATTGCTTGAAGGATATGGGATTGATATTCCCATTACCGCAATTAGTAACGGTATTGATTTAGATAAATACAAATATGATGAAGATAAAGCATATGCTTTTAGACGTTATTTTGGTTTAGAAAAAGACCAGAAAGTTGTGATTGGTGTTGGATTATATATTAAACGAAAAGGTATTCAAGACTTTCTTGATCTTGCGACCCATTTTCCTAATATTACCTTTATTTGGTTTGGACATTCATCGTCACTCACTATTCCAAGTGACTTAAAAACTAAAATTGAAAATCATGCACCGAATGTGATATTACCAGGTTATGTAAAAGGCGCAATAATAGAAGGTGCATATATGGATAGTGATTTATTCTTCTTTCCTTCCTATGAAGAAACAGAAGGAATTGTTGTCTTAGAAGCTTTAGCTGCGAAATGTCCTGTTCTAGTTAGAGATATAGGCGTATATGAAGACTGGTTAGAAGATAATGTTAGCTGTTATAAAGGTGAAAATAATATTGATTTTATGACTAAGATTAAAGCTTTCTTCGCTCAAGACTGTGTTGATACAAGAGAAAATGCGTATCAACTCGCACAAGAAAGAACTTTGGATAAAGTAGGACAAGAATTAAAGGCTTTATATATTAAAACTTTGGAGGAACATAAATGAGAATCGGATTATTTAGTGACACTTATGCTCCAGAGATAAATGGTGTTGTTTCCTCGATTGTCACTCTTCAACAGGGATTAGAAGCTTTAGGTCATGAAGTATATATCATTACCACCAATAATTCTATTATGAAGTTATCCTATGAAGATCATGTTTTAAGATTGCCCGGCATTGAGCTTAAGAAAATGTATGGCTATGTATTAAGTTCGCCTATTCATATTCGAGCTCAAAAAGTTGTTAAAGAAATGAACTTAGATATCATACATGCTCATACTGAATTTGGAATTGGTATCTTTGCCCGTATACTTTCACATCAACTCGTTTTGCCTTTAGTGATTACATATCACACAACCTATGAAGACTACACACATTATGTAAATGTTTTTAATTCTAAACAATTTGAAAAGATTGCTCGTAAAACGGTATCTAAATTGTCACGAATTTATATTGATACATCAGATGCGATTATTTCACCTAGTGAGAAAACAAAAGTAATGTTGGAAGGATATGGCGTAAAAAAAGATATTCACGTAATTCCTACAGGACTTGATTTAGATCGATTCAATCCAAAACATTCAAGTGCTGAAGATATCATGAATTTAAAGCGTGATTTAGGAATTAAGGAAAAAGAAAAAGTCATTCTTTATGTAGGCCGTGTTGCTAAAGAGAAATCAATTGATTTAATTTTAGATGGATTTGAGTCAATTAACTGTGATCAAATAAATTGTCATTTAGTTATTGTTGGAGATGGTCCTGAACTAGAGCAACTTAAGAAACATGCAAAAAAATTGAAAACAGTCGATTGTATTCATTTTGTTGGCAAGAAAGCTAGTGTTGAAGTGCCTCTTTATTATCATATGTGTGATGTCTTTGTTTCAGCATCCTTAACGGAAACGCAAGGGATGACCTTTGTTGAGTCCTTTGCTTCCCATACACCTGTCTTTGCCCGCGAAGATGATGTATTAAAAGAATTAATCAAAGAAAATGAAACGGGTTATTTCTTTGATAGTGCTAAAACACTTGCTCAAAAAATTGAAAATTACTTTTCATTAGATGAAAATAGTCAATTTGAAATTCAAGAAAAATCAGCCATCATGGCTCAGCCATATGAACGTGATGCCTTCATTGAAAAAGTTTTAAAGGTATATCAAAATGCCATTATGGATGTCAAAGAGTCAATGACTCTAGAATCAGTTGTTAGTGTTGATAGTGTGGTTGAATGTCATTTAGTTAATCGTAAGCGTGAACTAGATGTTGTTGTTTCAAAAGAACTCTTTGTTGAAGAAGGTTTAAGAAAGGGGAATCTTGTGACAAAAGAAACAATCGAAAGTTTGATGAAGAATGAGCAGTTTACAAAAGCTTATCAAAAATGCATACGTAAGCTAGCCAGTAAAGATCGATCGATAAAAGAAATGTATGATTTTCTCATTGAACAAAGTACTTTAAGTATTGCCCAAGTGAATAAATTGATTGATTATTTAGAAGAAAAGGGTTACCTAAATGACGAAGAATTAGCTCAATCAATGGTTAATTCTTATCGATCCCTTCTACAAGGACGCCATAAAGTTGTTCGTAATTTAAGGAAAAAAGGCATCCCACAAAAGCTCATTGATCAAGCCATGAATGAAGATGTCCTTGAAGATGAAGTAGAACATGCGATTGCCTGGGCTAATAAAGTTAAACCGACTTTAAAAGACAAATCACTTAGAGAAGTTAAACAGAGTCTAAATCAACGAATGGTAACTCAAGGCTATGACTTCGATGTTATAGAATTAGTTATGAATTCTTTATCTTTTGCCGATGAAGAACAAGTTGAATTAGATAATTTAAGAAAAGCAGCAATCAAAGCGCGTAAGCGTTACAGTAGTAAACATAGTGGAACAGCTTTAAGAAATGCTATCTTTACCTACTTAGACCATAAAGGTTATGCTTTAGATGATATTTATGTTGTATTAAATGAAATGGAGTTTTAAGATGGATCGTATTCAAATTAAAGATTTAGTAGAAGGTGAAAAAATTCAAACTAGCCTTTTAATAACACAATTAACCAAAGGAGTTACCACTTCAGGTGCCCCTTATGCCTCCTTTGTTTTAAGTGATAACACCGGAACAATAGATGGTAAGTTATGGGATATTAAAGAAGATCAACTTGCTAATATTGATGCTGGTAAAGTTGTCAATGTTAATGCTGAAGTTCTCAAATATCGCAATGCTTTACAGCTGCGTTTATATTCATTAAGTGCTTTAGATCCTTCAGAGTTTGATGCTCAAGATTATGTTCGTGCGTCACATCTATCACAATTAGAAATGAAGAAACAAATCGGGCAAATTTTATCATCGATGAAAGATCCAATCTATCATGATATCTGTGTCGCGATTGTTTCAGAGTTTGAAGATCGTTTATATGTGTCACCTGCTGCTTCAAAGAATCATCATGAATTTGCCGGTGGTCTTGCGACACATATTATAGCGATGTGTGATTTAGCGGATGCAATCTGTAAACTATATCCAAAACTTAATCGTGATTTATTAATTGGTGGTGTACTCCTTCATGATATGGGTAAAACAATTGAATTGTCCGGTCCAATTTTAACTGAATATACACTTGAAGGAAAATTGATTGGTCATATCTCAATAATGGAATCAAAGGTTTCAGAAATTGCAAAAACATTAAATGTCGGTGATAGTGAACAAGCGCTATTATTAAGACATTTAATTCTTTCTCATCACGGTCAACTTGAGTATGGTTCACCGGTTAAACCAATGGTTATGGAAGCAGAAATATTGAACTATGTTGATAATATTGATGCACGTATGAATATGTTTGATAAAGCTTTAGATAACGTGAATGATGGTGAATGGACAGGTCGTATATTTGCCCTTGAAAATCGTTCCTTTTATAAGCCAAAGAAATAAGCGAAATTTCGCTTTTTTTCTTGAGCATCCATCTTGTCTATATACCCCTAATGGGTATATTATATATTTGGAGGCAATCTTATGATCAAAACCTATCGAGTGGAAGGCATGTCATGCATGCACTGTGTGCACCACGTAAAAGAAGCACTCACAGAATTAGAAGGCGTAAAAGACGCTAAAGTTTCCTTAGAATCTAAAACTGCCGTTGTCGACTCAGAAAAAGAAATTGCTTTTGATACTATCAAAGCAGCTGTTGAAGAAGTCGGCTATGAAGTTTTCGAGAAATAATGGAAAAACAATTTAGAGTAAATGGGATGACGTGTGCTAGCTGTAGTGCTGCCGTCTCCCGTTCTCTTAAGAAAATTGAAGGTGTAGAAAAAGCTGATGTGAATTTAACCACAGAAAAAGTGTTGGTTGAGTTTGATCCAAAGATCAGTTTTGACACCTTGAAGTCAGCTGTTGAAAAAGCCGGCTATGGACTCGAGGAAATCAATAATCATCGCGAGATTGTCTTAGATGTTGAAGGTATGACTTGTGCGTCCTGTTCAGCTGCAATCGAGCGAAAATTAAGTAAACAAGAGGGTGTAGAAAAAATCCAAGTGAACTTGGCAACTAACACTGCATCTTTAAAATATGATCCTTCAAAAGTTAAATTATCTGAACTTGAGAAAGTGGTCGATAAAATTGGGTATCACATTAGTGAACAGGAAAAGAATAAAGATTTAAGTGAAGAAGAACGCAAAAAAATAGCTCACTATAAAGATATGACTTTCCGTCTAATCTTAGCCGTAAGTTTTGCAGTACCACTTCTTTATTTAACTTTTGGGCATATGGTGCCTTCTGTTAAAGTACCATTACCAGACTTTCTTAATCATCATATGTATCCATTGAATTTTGCTTTAGCACAAGTAGTTCTATCAATCCCAATTTTATATGCGGGTCGTAAGTTCTTTAGTGTAGGATTTAAAACTTTGAAGAGTTTATCACCAAATATGGATAGTCTAGTTGCGATTGGGACAGGTTCTGCTTTTCTGTATGGATTATACGCAACGATCCAAATCGCTAGTGGAAAAGTTGAATGGGTTAACTCACTCTACTTTGAATCAGCTGGTGTGGTCATTACCTTAATATTACTTGGGAAATGGTTAGAAGAAAGATCTAAAGCTAAAACATCACAGGCGATTCAAAAATTAATGGAGTTATCACCAAAGACAGCTCATTTAGTTAAAGGTGATGAAGTCATTGATGTTCGTTTAGAAGAAATTTTACACGATGATATTATTTTAGTTAAACCTGGTGAAAAGATTCCTGTTGATGGATTTGTTATAGACGGACTGTCATCTGTTGATGAAAGTTTAATCTCAGGTGAATCACTACCAATTGAAAAAACAATCGATTCTAAAGTATTAGGTGGATCGATTAACACATATGGTTCCTTTAAATTTAAAGCGAGTGCTGTAGGTGAAGAAACAGCTTTAGCTCAAATTATTAAGTTAGTAGAAGATGCGCAAGCTCAAAAAGCACCAATTGCTGCTTTAGCTGATAAAATCTCTGGTGTTTTTGTTCCAGTGGTTATGGTTATTGCCCTCATTAGTGCTGGAATTTGGTTTATGGTTGGCAAGGATTTCAATTTTGTTTTGAATATCTTTGTATCTATTTTAGTTATTGCTTGTCCATGTGCCTTAGGTTTAGCAACTCCAACTGCTATTTTGGTTGGTTCTGGTCGTGGAGCTGGTTTAGGAATCCTCTTTAAAGGCGGTGAAGCTTTAGAGAATACACAAGCCGTCGATACGATTCTATTAGATAAAACAGGTACTCTTACGGAAGGTAAGATGAGATTAACTGATCTAATTTCAAAAAACTTAGATGATCAACTATTCCTACAACTTGTTGCTTCAGCTGAAGTAAATTCTGAGCATCCTATCGCAAAAGCAATTGTTAATGCAGCTAAAGAAAAAGACATTAAAATGATTAAAACGGATTCCTTTGAAGCTGTTGCTGGTAAAGGTTTAAGTGCGAAAATTAATGGTCAAACTATCTTTATTGGTAATGATAAATTGATGCTAGAAAATGATATCAAATTAGATTTAGAAGCTGATACTCTATCAAAGCAGGGTAAGACGGTCTTACATGTTGTGGTTGATAATCAATATGCTGGTTATATGGCTGTCGCTGATACACTAAAAGAAAATAGTGCGAAAGCAATTGCTGAATTAAAACGTTTAGGCTTACAAACCATTATGGTAACAGGTGATAATAAACAAACAGCTGAACATATTGCTGCACAACTGAATTTAGATAAAGTTTACGCAGAAGTATTACCACAAGATAAAGCTTCTGTAGTCGAAGAATTACAAGCTGCTGGTAGAAATGTTGCCATGGTTGGTGATGGCATCAATGATGCGGTTGCCTTAACTTTAGCGAATGTTGGTATCGCGATTGGAACAGGCACAGATGTGGCGATGGAAAGTGCTGATGTAGTCTTGATGCATTCTGATGTCTTTGACATCGTTGATGCAATTCATCTGTCAAAAGCAACTCTTAGAAACATTAAGCAAAATTTATTCTGGGCTTTCATATATAATATTATTGGCATTCCATTTGCAGCAGGTATATTTTATGCTTTAGGTGGAGTATTATTGAACCCTGTTATTGCTGGAAGTGCAATGGCTATGAGTTCAGTTTCAGTGGTAAGTAATGCCTTAAGACTACGTACCTTAAAGTGGAGGAAATAAGATGAAACATACGCATCGAGATGATTCGATTCAGAAAGATTTAAATGTTCGTTTAAATCGTTTAGAAGGACAAATTCGAGGTATTAGAGGCATGCTTGAAAATGAAGCGTATTGTGATGATATCTTAGTTCAAGTCGCAGCGATAAAATCAGCCTTAGATGCGTTTGGTATGAAATTATTTGAAGACCATGTCCATCACTGTGTTGTTCGTGATATAAAAAATGATGACCCTGAGATCATCGATGAATTATTCACTAGTATTAAACGTTTAAGCCGTTAAGTCCTCAATGAGGACTTTTTTTATAGCTTTATACTTTCTTTTTGTTCTTGTGACAATTTATAGTCATCATTTGGATTGAAGTGACAATCTAAACCATCACCTGAAATATATCTTGGAATAAGATGGAAATGTACATGGAAAACTGATTGACCTGCAATCTCTTTCGCATTAGATAAGAAATTATAACCATTTGGTTTGAGTTCTTCATCATATTTCTTAACCAATAACTTAGCCACACCATGACAGCGTGCTGTTAATTCACTAGAAACTTGCGTAAAGTCATCATAATGTTTTTTAGGAATAATCAAGGTATGCCCCTTTGAAGTAGGGTTAATATCCAAGAAAGCTAAAACATGTTCATCCTCATAAACACTATCACTTGGTATTTCATGATTGGCAATTTTACAAAATAAGCACATAAGTAGATCCTCGCTTTTAACTATTATACATGTGTTTTTCGCATGAAATAGAGATTATCAAATTTTTCTGTAAATCCCCATTTTTCATAAAAAGGGATCATTTCGTCAGTACATACGAGTTCAACATGTTTAATATCTTTAATTTTAGGATGAGTCACGATTGAATTAAATAAGCTATGTCCTAAGTTTTTCTTACGAAACTTTTCATCAATCACAACATCCATAATTAGTGCTTTGAAGACACTATCAGTTAATACCCGAGAAAAGCCAAGAAGGTCATTTGAATCATTGACAAGTCCAAATACTAAACAGTTCGTTAATGACTTTTTTACATCTTCTATGGATCTGTTTTTAGCCCACCAACATTGTTGATAAAGATCCATTAATTGATGGAAGTGATGTTCATCTAGTTTTTCGATAACTTGAAACATAATATGACTCCTTTATTTGGTTCAATTTTAACAAAATTTGCGATAAAAAAACCGTGTATGAACACGGTTTAGTCTGCTAAGTAATTTGGGAAAGAAAGAATGAATTGATCATAAATGCTCTTGTCATAAAGGGTGAAACCATTTCTGATAAAGGCATCTTCTAAAGCCATTTCAATAAATGTTGTATCGAAACCAAAAGCACTTACAACATCATCTTCAATCTTATTTGGATCAGCTACAGTGATTTGTACAATATAGTTTGTCGCATTATCAGTATCTGGAAGGATAGGTGATAAAGTTGGAGAAACCTGTGTATTCATCCAAGTGAGGACGACAGATGGTAAATCAGAAGCAGTATACACTAGTTCTTCATCTCCAGGATAAGCGCTTGTTGTATATTGGCTAGCAACAGTTGTAAAGTCACTACCAGATTGGATAGCTGCTAAGGCAGCATCGGCTAAGTCTGAATCAGATACTTCAATAAGTCGAATCATTTTTGGTAAGTAGTTATTGCTGATTTCAACATAATTATCTCTTAAATATTTTTCAACTAAGATATCTTGTTGAAGGGTAGGAAGAATACCGTTATTGTAGTAATCATCCATATCTTTATAACCATAGTATTGAAGATATACATCAGCATTCTCACCCATGGTTTCTTGGAAATTTGATAATTCAAGTTGTGCTTCAGCAATCATTTCAGCTGTTTGTTCAACTTCTGCATTTAAGATGACTTGAGTGGCCATTTGTTTAACAATTCCAGCTGCATCTTGAGCAATTAAAGCGGTATAGACTTCTTCATTTGTAATCTCAGTACCACCAACACTAATGAGGGCACTGTCTTTATCACTGACTTCAGTTGTGACATTACCACAAGCTGTTAAAGTTAATGAAACGAGTAGAGTTAATAATAGTTTTTTCATGATTATTCAGCCTCCTCAATACCCATATAAGTTAAGATTTCTGCTTTTAATTCATCATTACCGCCAAAATCAACGCCGATTTCTTGAGCTTTATCCCATAAAACAGTTTGGGTAAGGCTTGTATCAGAATTAATAATCGCATCATAGAATTCTTGGTATTCTTTGAAGGTATCAATAGACATTGAATCTAAACGAATGAGGTGATAACCATAAGATGTTTGTACCCATTCACTCACTTGACCTTCTTCAGATAGTGTTAAAGCGGCATCTAAGAACTCAGTGACAAATTGAGTTGTGGAATCCATATAACCTAAATTCCCACCTAAAGCATTGTTGGATGTATCATCTGAATAAGTTGTGACCATTTCCTCAAAACTTAAGCCATCTTCCCAAGCTGTTTTCGCTGCTTCGAAACGTTCTGTTTCTTCAGCAGTTGGATTAGCTGGATCATCCATCATCACAAGTACATGTGAAATAACACGTGGTTGATAGGTTTCTGCAAATGCATCATAGAGTGTATCTAAGTTAGCATCTACATAGTCATTCATCAATTGTTGGTATTTATAAGTAAATACAAAGTAGTCTTCTAAATCATCAAGTGAGTCATAACCCATTGTTTTTAAAGCATCTAATAGATACTCTTCGTAAAGGGTCTCACCATAATAATCTAAGAAGTTGGCTTTTACACCATCAATATCAACTTCAGCTTTTGTACGCATAACATCAGTTGTATCAAGTGCTGCATGGACAACAGCTCTTTCAAATAACATGTATACAACATCGATTCCTGCTTGTTGATATAGTTGACCATACACTTCATCAGTGCTTACGTCAGTGCCTGCCACACTAAAAACGATATCTTTACCATCGACAGACTTGGATGGTAAATTATCCTTATTTTGATCATAAACAAAATAAACAACGGTTGAAACAAGTAATAAGCCAATTAAGCCAATAAACCATTGTTTCTTTAAAAAGTCGAGCATGTAAACTCCTCCTAAAACTAACATTCCTATTATAATCGCGATGCCCAAAAGACACAAGGTAAACAGTGGGGCATGATGTCCCAATAAGGACTTTAAGCATGTTATAATACAAACGTTTCACAAGTATAAAGGAGACTACAAACATATGGCTTTATTAGAAATTAAAAATCTACATGTCGAAATCGAAGGCAGAGAGATTTTAAAAGGTATAAATTTGTCCTTAAATGAAGGAGAAATTCATGCCATTATGGGACCTAATGGTCATGGTAAATCAACTTTACTAGCCGCTATCATGGGCCACCCTAAATATACAGTAACTCAAGGTTCAGTAACGTTTGATGGAAAAGATGTTTTAGCCATGGAAGTTAATGAACGCGCACAAGCAGGTTTATTTTTAGGGATGCAATATCCAATGGAAATCTCTGGTGTCTCAAATTCAGATTTTATGAAAGCTGCATTAAACACTAGACGCGCAGAACCTATTCCACTCTTTAGTTTTATTCGTAAACTAGAAGGTGCTATCAGTGAATTAGAAATGAAATCAAACTTAGCTCATCGTTATGTCAATGAAGGTTTTTCTGGTGGTGAGAAGAAACGTAATGAAATTTTACAAATGATTTTACTAGAACCGAAACTAGCGATGTTAGATGAAATTGATTCAGGGCTAGATGTAGATGCATTAAAGATTGTCGCAAAAGCAATTAATGAACAAGCTAAAAAAGCGAATACAACTTTAATGTTAGTATCCCATTATGAACGTTTCTACCAACTTGTTCAACCGACCCATGCCCATATCATTATTGAGGGTGTAATTGTCTATGAAGGTGGAAAAGAACTTGTTACTAAGATTGATGAACAAGGTTATAACTGGCTTCAAGATGAATTAGGGATCGAAATTAAAGATCAAGAAGCAGAAGTAACAACAACTACAGTCGGTTCATTAGGAACATGTGCCGTTAAAGATTGGGGAGATGCGAGTGTCTAATTCAATTGAAAAATTGACACATGTAGTTGATGGGAATAGTCCGTTAAATATTGTTTCTTTAAAAGATGCTCAACAAGATTTCATTGTTGAAATATCTGGTGAAGGTGAATGTGATATTGATTTAACCATTAGTGATCATTCAAAAGTAAATCTATTCTTTATCAATACAGGTCAAAACTTAAAACTAAAGGAAACGATTACGCTAAAACGTGATAGTGAACTCAATATCTCTTATGCGGATTTTAATGATGCTCAATTAGAAAGAGATGCCAATTTTATCTTTGAAAAAGAAGGTGCTGTCTGTCATCTAAAAAGTGCTGTCTTAGTTCAATCTGACAAACGCATTAAATATAATTTTGATCATGTTGCTCGTAATACCTATGGGGACATGGAAAATTTCGCGGTTACGTTTGATGAAGGTAGTTTAGTCATGCATGCAGCTGGTCATATTGGCAAGAATGCAGCATTATCAGAAACGCATCAAAGTACGCGTGTATTAAATTACAACTCAACTAAAAAAGCTCAAGTATTTCCTGAACTAATTATTGAAAACAATGATGTTAAGGCAAGTCACGCAGAAAGTAGTGGTCAAGTTAACTCTGATCATTTATATTACATGCAATCACGTGGTTTAAGTACTGGTGATGCTGTTCGATTAATTGTAAAAGGTTATTTATCAAGTATATTAGATGCCATCAAAGATGAAGAATTACATGATAAACTCATGTTAGAAATAGATCAAAAGGTGGAGCGCGTATGTTCGATGTAAATAAGATAAGACAAGATTTTCCAATGTTAAAGAAAGCAGATGCATCTGAGAATGCAGTTGCTTATTTAGACAATGCTGCCACAACATTAAAACCACAAGTGGTTGTTGATGCGATGGTTTCATATTTGACTGAAAAATCAGTCAATATACATCGTGGAGATTATGATTTGTCTTATCAAGTTTCAGAAGAATACGAACAAGCCCGCAAAACAATCGCTCGTTTTTTAAATGCTGAAGAAAAAGAAGTTGTTTTCACTTCTGGTGCTTCAGCTTCTTTGAATTTAGTTGCTTATGGTTGGGGACAAACTTTCTTAAAAGAAGGTGATGTCATTTTGTCATCTGAAGCTGAACATGCTTCTAACATCCTTCCATGGATGAAAGCAGCTGAAGAAACAGGTGCGATTATTGAATATATTGAACTCACTGAAGAAGGTGAGTTAACCATTGAAAACTTTAAGAAAGCTATGCATGACAAAGTCAAAGTGGTCGCGGTTGCACATATTACTAATGTTTTAGGTTTTATTGCCCCAATCAAGGAGATGGCAAAAATTGCTCATGAACATGGGGCGATTATTTCAGTTGATGGTGCACAATCCGTTCCTCATATTAAAACGGATGTCAAAGATTGGGATATTGATTTCTTAGCTTTCTCAGCTCATAAAATGATTGGACCAACTGGCGTAGGAATTCTATTTGGTAAATTTGAATTACTAGAAGAAATGAAACCATTTATGTTAGGTGGTGGATCGAATGCACGCTTTGACATTTGTGGGAATATCCAACTTAAAAATGCTCCCTTTAAATTTGAAGCAGGAACACCAGCAATTGAAGCTGTCTTAGGTTTCAAAGCCGCAGTTGAATACTTAGAATCCGTTGGTATGGATGTCATTGAACAAAGAGAACATGAACTGAGAGTGTATCTAGTTGAAGCACTTAAGAAGATGGATCATGTGATTATCTACAATGAACATGCAGCAACTGGAATTGTTACCATCAATGTTAAAGATATCTTTGCACAAGATGTGGCTGTCTATCTTAACTCTAAAAATATTGCGGTACGTGCAGGTAACCACTGTGCCAAAATCTTAGTTGAACTTATTCACACAGGTGAAACTGTTCGTATTTCAATCAATTTCTACAATACTAAAGAAGAAATTGATCGAGTCATTGAAGCACTTAAAACCATTTCATTAGAACAATGTATTGATTTGTATTTATAAAAGGAGGGTAAGCTATGTCAGATTTATTGAAAGACCCAATGATTTTAAGATCAATCATCATGGATCACTATAAATACCCCCATCATCACAAACTCGTTGAAGATGAACACTATCACAGTGTACATATGGCTTCTGAGTCTTGTATTGATGATATTACAGTAATGGCTGAAGTTGAAAATGGAGTCATCAAAGATATTGTTTTTGATGGGGTTGCTTGTACCATCTCGACTGCATCTACTTCGATTATGACCGATTTACTTCGTGGTAAAACGGTTGAAGAAGCACAAGCTTTAATTACTGAATACTACAACATGATTGATCTTAAATCTTATGATGAAGAAAAACTGCAAGAAGCAGTGGCTTTTTATCAAGTAGGAAAACAAGCAAACCGCATAAAATGCGCAACCATTGGTTTTAAAGCCATGGAACAAATCTTAAAGGAGGTTGAAGAATGAGTCAAAAAGACCAACTACCTGAGTTAGAGTATCAATACGGCTTTAAAGATAAAGACGTCTCAATATATAGAACTAAGAAAGGGATTAATCCTGAAATTGTTAAGGAAATCTCTGCGATTAAAAAAGAACCTGAATGGATGACTGAATTCCGTTTAAAATCTTATGAAATGTTCATGAAAAAAGATTTACCAAAATGGGGTCCTGATTTAACAAGTTTAAACTTTGATGATTATACTTATTACATTCGCCCATCTGAAAAGATGATGAATGACTGGAATGATGTACCTGAAACCATTAAAAATACTTTTGATCGTTTAGGATTACCTGAAGCTGAAAAGAAATTCTTAGCAGGTGTAGCTACTCAATACGAATCAGAAATGGTTTATCACAATATGTTAGAAGAAGTTGAGGAAAAAGGTGTTATCTTTACAGATCCGGATACTGGACTTAGAGAACATCCTGAAATTTTCAAAAAATACTTTGGGACTATTGTGCCTTATTCAGACAATAAGTTTGCCGCATTAAATTCAGCTGTTTGGAGTGGTGGATCCTTTATCTATGTTCCACCTGGTGTAAAACTAGATAAACCTTTACAATCTTATTTCCGTATTAACTCTGAACAAATGGGTCAATTTGAACGTACGCTTATCATCGTTGATGAGGGTGCTGATGTTCATTATGTAGAAGGCTGTACTGCGCCTGTTTACTCAAAAGACAGTCTACATGCAGCAGTTGTTGAAATTATTGTCCATAAAAATGCAAAATGCCGTTATACAACGATTCAAAACTGGTCAAACAACGTTATGAACTTAGTAACCAAACGTGCATATGTTGAAGAGAATGGTGTGATGGAATGGATTGATGGAAACATTGGTTCTCATGTCACAATGAAGTATCCAACCTGTATTTTAGCGGGTGAAGGCGCACGCGGTATGACCATTTCGATTGCGGTCGCATCAAGCATTAACCAAATTCAAGATGCTGGCGCAAAAATGGTACATTTAGCTCCCAACACCCATTCAAATATTATTTCTAAATCAGTCGGTCGTCATGGTGGAACAGTTAACTATCGTGGACTCGTCCAACATAGTGGTAAAGCAATAGGTGCATTCTCTAAAGTAGAGTGTGATACCTTGCTTCTAGATACTGAATCAAAATCAGATACATTACCAAACAACATCACTTATACACCAAGATCAACCATTGAACATGAAGCGACTGTTTCAAAAGTATCTGAAGATCAACTCTTCTACTTAATGAGTCGTGGATTAAATCGTTCTCAAGCATTAGAAACGATTGTTATGGGCTTCTTAGAACCATTTACACGTGAACTTCCAATGGAATATGCAGTTGAGTTAAATCAACTGATGAGTCTAGAAATGGAAGGTAGTGTTGGTTAGTGGATAAAAAGTCACTCCGACACAAACATAAAAAAATCAGAAATGAAAAAGACCGCTTTGAACTTTTAGAGCGGTCTTTATCGATAACTCAACAAGTGATTGATTTCATCATGCCATATGAATCAGTTGGTATATATATTTCAGTTGATACTGAGGTGAATACACGAGCGATTATTGAATATTGTTTAGAAAACAATAAACGCGTATGTGTTCCTAAAGTTATTCAAAAAGAAATGATTTTTGTAGATTTAAAATCAATTGATGATTGCGTTGAAAATAGAGGTCTTATAGAACCTGTTTCAAATGTAAAAGCTGATGATCCTGAGATACAAATTATTCCGATGTTAGCTTTTAATAAGAAACTATATCGCTTAGGCTATGGAGGTGGTTATTATGATAAATACCTTTCAAATTATGAAGGATTTAAATGTGGTGTCTGTTATAGTTTTGGAAAAGATGAAACACTGATTGAAAGCGATTACGACATTTCTTGCCAAAAAATCATTACAGATAAATAAGACTCCTAGCACAGTGCTATAATGCATGAAAAGGGGTTTTTTTATATGATAAAACGCAACAACTACTTAATGTTAAAAGTTATGATCTTATTCTTTGTTGTTTTCTTTGGAGCTTATATTCCACTGACACAACGTATTCCATATTTAGCTTCTATTGGCTACAACTACACTGAAATGAACTTAATCTTTGCAATTCAAGCGGGAGTAGGATTTGTTTATCAGTTTGTTGTTGGATTTATGTGTGACAAATATAAAACAATTAAAAAATTTGTTTTTGGTGCTCAAATTATTGGAACAGTTGGTATTTTCTTAATGTTTACATATACTCAACACCAATTCTTTTATCATTTAATCTTCATTGCGCTAATTGCGGCATTTATGAATGTTGTTATTGGATTACTAGATGCTTGGGCATTAGAACTCGATCCTGAAATCAAAGAACACTATGGTGTGGTTCGTGGTATGGGAACCATTGGTTGGATTGTAGGTGGTTTTGTTGTCACTAGAATTCTTGAGAGTTTTGGTTACTCAGCTTTAGGTTTAACTTATACAATTATTTCTCTTGTTTTATTATCAACTGCATATTTTGTACGTGATGCAGTTAAAGCACAACATAGTGAACCAATTACCTTAAAAGATATTAAATTACTCTTGACGAATAAACGTTATGTTTTAATCGTGATGATTTTATTCTTTACCTTTATTTTAACCAATAGTGATGGTTTAATTGTGGTCACTAAGATGGAAGAATTTCAAGCCAATGATATGGAAAAGTATCTTCGTTTTGCGATTCAGGCAGTTGCTGAACTTCCGGTTATGTTTTTAGGGGCTTATTTCATGAAGAAATATAAAGCCATCAATTTATTAATGTTTGCGATTATTATGTATTTTATTCGTTTTGTAGCGTATGCTTTCTCAGATACACCAACACTTATGATTGCGGCATCTTTAATGCAGTTATTAACTTTCCCGTTTGTCATGATCACATCAAAAGTTTTAGTCTTTGATAATTCACCTGAACATCTAAAATCTTCCGGTCAAATGTTAGGTATGGGAATCTATATGGGGATTGGCGCAACAGTTACCCCTTTAATCACTGCATTCTTTATTGAAATGGGTGGTATTGATTTCTCAATGTTAGCTTTAGCCTCTATTCTAATCATTCCAATTGCGCTGTCTTTTATCTATAAGAAACTAGATGCTTAATCACAAAATTTCACACACTTAAGACACGAATTAGACATATTAAATTGTTAAATTATAGGTGCAAGATAATTACTTGCCTGTACGAAGAACTCTTCTCTTCAAATAATAATCTCCTTTGAATTAATCGTACAGTATCCTTTCCCCTTTTGAAAAAGCAGATGAAAAAAGACGTTACAAGCGTCTTTTTTCATATCTGTGGGTATATCTAGTGTGAAAAGGTAAGTAATGTTTTAAAATGTTGGAAAAGGAGTTAATCATATGAAAATAGCTGTTATTGGTGCCAACGGTAGAGTTGGTCAACTCATAATTAATGAAGCATTAGATAAACAATTAGATGTCATTGCGATTGTTAGAAATGAAAATAAAACGGTATCGAAAGATGCAATCATCAAAGACCTCTTTGATTTGAATAAAGAAGATATAAAAGATGTTGATGTGTTAGTAAATTGCTTTGGGACTAAAGATGAATCAAAATTTGATGATTTTAAAAATTCGATCGTACATTTGTCAAATCTTATTGAAAATACAGACAAGAGATTAATTGTTGTAGGTGGAGCAGGTAGTCTTTATTTAGATGAAACATTTAGTAAACAACTTTACCAAAATGATGATTTTCCAGATTTTGTTAGACCAACAGCTGAAGCTGCTGCAAAAGCATTAGCATACTTAAGAGATAGAAATGATGTTCTATGGACATACATTAGTCCAGCGATAACCTTTGATCACAAAGGAAATAAATTAGGTACATATAAAGTGGCAGGAGAAGTCCTAACGTTTAATGATAAAGGTGCAAGTTATATCTCATATGCAGATTATGCTTTAGCATTAGTCGATGAGATCATAAATGCTAAATACATCCAAAAACGCATTTCTTTTTATCAATAACGAAATCTAAATATAGTCATATATTTTAAATCATATATGTTGACAAATAATTTAGATATTTGTAATATAAAGATGGGTTCAGACCCCGAGCATGATTGATTTTCTAATTAACTTCCCCCACCCATCAATTAGAAAATGATCCCCCGATACAATCATTGCTCTAGCAAAGACATCTTTCCCTAGGTGTCTTTTTTTATGTATAATAAAGTTCATGAAAATTATTGCTGTATATGATGACCCATTTTGGCAAGGTGAGAAATTATCAAGTATCCGTTTCACATCACGTGTTTTTCTTCGCAATAAGGATAAATACGCTTTTTTAAAGATTGTTGGTGAAGATGCACTAGGGAAAAGAAACCACCTAGAAACTTTAGGTGGTGGTGTTGAAGAAAACGAATCGTTTTTAGAAGCAGCTCATCGAGAAGTCATGGAAGAAGCTGGTGCAATCGCTGAAAATTATCGTTGTATTGGTGCAATTATTGATCGCTTAAGTCCAATTGAACGTTTAACTTATAGTTGTTTCTATGTGGCTGAATTAAAATCATTTGATCATGGTTTTAGTCGTACTGAAGAAGAAAAAATTCTTATCGAAGATATAGTTTGGTTAAGTGCTAAAGAAGCTTTTGAAATTCTAAATAAAGCGGCAAGTGCAGTCGATGCCTATGTGCATCGAAGAGATTTAACAGCCTTTTTAGAGCTTTTGAAAGATGAGCAAGATAGGGCTTAAATCATCATCTTCATATTTAAATGATTCAACCAGTTTAATCGAGTCTTGTTTAAATAAAAAGTCTGAACATGCTAAGTATTCTTCATTACCACCCTTATGTTTGCGATAGAAACATAAAACAAGGTAAGCATTTTTATTTAATAAAGTAATAGATTTAGTGAAAGCAGTCATACTGCTTTTTGTTTGGGTAATGACATTTGACTTTGAATGCGGTAAATAACCACTATTAAACATAAATGCATCGCAGTTTTGATAGATGTATTGATCAATAAATTCATGTGATTTATTTATAAATACAATATTTTTATAGCCACTACATTTTTCTTTAGCATTTATGATTGCTTCTTTTTGGATATCAAAAGCAATGACTGATTTAAAATGTTGTGCACAAAAAAGGGTATCGTTTCCATTACCGCAGGTTAAATCACAGATATTAGCACCTGAGTTTAAATGTGACATTAAGAATTCATGTGCGAAAGTTGTGACACGTTTCAAAGTTTATCTCCTTGATAACGATTATCTTGTGCCATTTTTTTATCTATATCATTCAATACTTGTGTTTTATTTAGAATCCACTTAGGGGCCAGTAAATGTTCTTTATCATAGTCACCAGTTAAGCGTAAGATGACAACTTCTTCTGGGATATGTGCTAATTGTTCTACAATTACATCAACATATTCTTCTTCACTCAATATCTTAAAAGGATTTTTCAAATAATCTTTACCTAAAGCAGAATCATCTAAAACATTAAGCATATGTAGTTTAATGCCGTATGGTTTTAATTGACCCACTTTCTTTGCATTTTCAATCATCATCTCAACTGTTTCATTTGGATACCCATTCATTAGATGGACAACAATTTTCAATTTTGAGTTTTCTAGACGTTTATAACCAGCTAGGAACTCATCATATGTGTATCCGCGATTCATGTTTTTTGCGATTGAATCATGTGTTGTTTGAAGACCAAGTTCTAAATAAACATCTTTGTATTCTGTTAATGATTCTAAATAAAGAATAATTTCATCGTCTAAACAATCTATACGAGTCGCAATTGATAAAGCTATCGCATCATCATTGTAAATAAATGGTTCAAAAAGTTCCTTAAGATGGCTTAACGGAGCATAAGTATTGGTATAGGCTTGAAAGTATGCAATTGCTTTGGCATTTGGCCACTTTTTACGTTGAATATCGATCCCATTTTTAAACTGTTGAAGTAAAGATTCTTTTGTATTACCCTGGAAATCACCAGATCCTAAAGCATTACAAAAACGACAACCACCATAGCCTTTTTTTCCATCACGATTAGGGCAGGTAAAGTCAGCGTTTAAACCAACTTTGAAGACTTTTTCTTGGTATCGATTCTTTGTATCAAAGCTAAAAGTATGATAGCGTTTGTTGTCATTTGAGTATTTAAACAAGTTCACGCACACATTGTAGCATGCATGCTTGCAAAAGTTTGTGCTCATGCGTATACTTGAGTGCGTAAGCATTGATAGACCTAAGTAAATAAGCGCTTAATAAAGAGAACTGTGGAAGTGCTGTAACACAGATAAGCAACGATTGAAACTCAGTCTTGAGCATAAAAGTGAAAAGCTTTTACGGATATCGCCGTTAACGATTCAAGTGTATACACAAACTGTGTATAAATTAAGGTGGTACCGCGGAGCTCTTCGTCCTTTGTTATGACGTGGAGTTTTTTTATTAAAAGGAGAGTATGAAATGAAAGACCATAGTTCAATAGAAAAAAAGTGGCAAAAATTTTGGGAAGAGAATGAAACATTCAAATGTGATGTTTATGATTTCGATAAACCAAAAGCTTATATCTTAGATATGTTTCCATACCCTAGTGGTAATGGACTACATGTAGGGCATCCAGAAGGGTATACCGCGACCGATGTCTTATCAAGAATGCGTCGTATGCAAGGCTATAATGTTTTGCATCCAATGGGATGGGATGCGTTTGGTTTACCAGCTGAACAACATGCATTAAATACTGGTAATCATCCTGCAGAATTTACGAAGAAAAATATTCAAACTTTTAAAAACCAAATTAAGAGTTTAGGTTTATCTTATGATTGGTCAAAAGAATTTGCGACCACAGATCCAGATTATTACAAATGGACCCAATGGATATTCTTAAAACTTTATAATCAGGGCTTAGCATATGTGGATGAAATCCCTGTAAACTGGTGTCCTGAACTTGGGGCTGTTTTAGCCAATGAAGAAGTCATTGATGGAAAGAGTGAGCGAGGGAATTTCCCTGTTTATCGTGTTCCTATGCGTCAATGGGTTTTGCGTATTACTGAATATGCTGAAAGACTTCTAGAAGATCTAGAACTCGTTGATTGGCCAACTAGTACAAAAGAAATGCAAATCAACTGGATAGGTAAATCAGTTGGTGCAAATGTTAACTTTAAAGTTAAAGATCATAATAAAGAATTCACAGTATTTACAACTCGTTGTGATACTTTATTTGGCGCAACATATTGTGTTTTATCACCTGAACATCCATTTGTTAAAGAGATTACGACAGCCGATAAAATATCTGAAGTTGAAGCTTATATCAAAGCAGTTTCTACTAAGTCTGATTTAGAAAGAACAGAACTTAACAAAGATAAAACGGGCGTCTTTACTGGTGCTTATGCGATTAATCCAGTGAATCAAAAAGAAGTGCCTATTTGGATTTCTGATTATGTCTTAGTTTCTTATGGAACTGGGGCTATAATGGCCGTTCCTGCACATGATGAGCGAGACTATGAGTTTGCGAAAAAATTTGATTTAGAAATTATTCCTGTTTTGGATGGTGGAAATGTTGAACTTGAAGCTTTTGTAGGGGATGGATTACATATTAATTCAGATTTCTTAAATGGGTTAAATAAAGAAGATGGTATCGCAACCATGATTGAATGGTTGAAAAAAGAAGGTAAAGGTGAAGCGAAAACGTCTTATAAGCTTCGTGACTGGATTTTCTCTCGCCAACGTTATTGGGGAGAACCGATTCCTGTTATCTTAATGGAAGATGGGACCCAACGAACCGTTGATATTGATGAATTACCATTAGAATTACCACTTGTTGATAACTATAAACCAGCTGATACAGGTGAGTCACCACTTGCCAATGCAGGCTCGTGGTTAGATGTAGAAATTGATGGTGTTAAAGGTCACAGAGAAACCAATACCATGCCTCAATGGGCTGGAAGTTGTTGGTATTACTTGCGCTACTTAGATCCTAAAAATGATAAAGCAATTGCTGATCCAGAATTGATGAAACATTGGTTACCTGTTGATTTATATGTCGGTGGTGCAGAACATGCTGTGCTTCACTTACTTTACTCTCGTTTCTGGCACAAGGTTTTATATGATTGCGGTGTAGTTCCAACAAAAGAACCATTTGGTAAACTCTTCCATCAAGGAATGATTCTGGGTGAAAATGGTGAAAAAATGTCGAAGTCACGTGGTAATGTAATTAACCCTGATGATATTTTAGTTACCCATGGTGCAGATGCATTACGTGTCTATGAAATGTTTATGGGACCACTTGAAGCAACACTACCTTGGTCAAATTCTGGACTTGACGGAACACGTAAATGGATTGAAAGAGTTGAACGTGCCTTTGTTGAACAAGGAAAGCTTTCAGACACAAATGATCATTCCTTAGATAAGGTTTATCATGCGACCGTTAAGAAAGTTACTCATGATATTGAAACACTGAACTTTAATACAGCTGTCTCACAAATGATGATCTTTATTAATGAGTGCTATAAAGTGGAAAGTATTTATAAAGAATATGCCTTAGGATTTGTTAAGATGTTTAACTGTTTTGCCCCTCATATGGGTGAAGAGTTATGGTCAGTATTAACTGGCAAAGAAGGGATCACTTATGAACCTTGGCCAAGTTATGATGAGAAATTCTTGATTGAAGATGAAGTTGAAATGGTGTTCCAAGTCAATGGAAAAATCAAAGCTAAGGCAACCGTTGCCTTTGATGCAGATCAAGCTAGTGTTGAAGAAATTGCGAATAACATAGAAGCAATGCAAACAGCATTAGAAGGTAAAACAATTCGAAAGATTATTCACGTTAAAAATAAATTAATTAACTATGTTGTATAAGAAAAGAGGCTGTAACGAATAAACAGGCTCAAGAATAGAAGTAAAGGAAAAGGTCCAGGCATTACGCTTGGACCTTTTCTTAGATATAATTTAGTCATGGAAAATATAAATATTCGTCATGA